>JBNDKG010000004.1:0-206684 GCA_050435405.1 Clostridiales Family XIII bacterium PM5-7 | reverse complement strand
CGTCAAGCGGTGAGGCTCGGAGCGTACAACTAGTACGCGAGAATCGAGCCGGTTGGCAGTGACAACGCCTAAACCTTAGCGCGTCGAAAAGTTCGGTCTCAGCTAGGCGTACGACAGGACGAAGCGCGGAACGTACAATTAGTACGTGAGCACTGAGTCGCTGGCGTACAACAACGCTGAGAGCGAAGTTGACAAGCCCAATGCGCAGATATTTTTTCGCTGTGCTAGGAACGTCAAGCGGTGAGGCTCGGAGCGTACAACTAGTACGCGAGAATCGAGCCGGTTGGCAGTGACAACGCCTAAACCTTAGCGCGTCGAAAAGTTCGATCTCAGCTAGGCGTACGACAGGACGAAGCGCGGAACGTACAACTAGTACGTGAGCACTGAGTCTCTGGCGAACAACAACGCTGAGAGCGAAGTTGACAAGCGCTAGTCGACGACGACACCATCCTCAGCTACAGTCGTCACAATCTCACAGCGTTGGCCATTCTCGGCGAACATGATCATGCCGTTGGACTCTAGGCCTCTTAGTTTTCTTGGCTTTAGGTTGGCAACGATGATGACTTTTTTGCCGACTAGCTCTTCAGGCTTGAAGTCTTCGGCGACACCGGAGATGATTTGACGTCTTTCTGTTCCCATTTTGATTTGGAACACTAAAAGCTTATCTGCTTTTGGATGTTTTTCTGCTTGTTCGATTAGTCCAACTCTAAAGTCAATTTTGTCAAAGTCATCGTATTCGATGGCTGGCTTTAATTCTAATGGAATGTTTTCTGCTTCTGGCTCACCTTTTAGGGCTTCCAGCTCTTCTAATTCTTGTTCGATGTCCAATCTTGGGAAAATGGCTTCGCCTTTTTTCACTTGTTCTTGATACATCATATCGAAGGTAAATGCATCTTCCCAAACGACGTCTGCATACCATAGCCCCATTTGCTTTCTGATTTTTTCAGAAGTGGTGTGCATGAATGGGTGAATCAAAATGGAGATGATTCTAAGGGATTCTGCTAGGTTATGCATACAGGTATCCAAGGCTTCTTTGTTTGCTTCTTCTTTGGCAAGAATCCATGGTGCTTTTTCGTCGATGTATTTATTAGCTCTTCTGACTACAATCCAGATTTCTTCCAATGCCATGTTAAAGGAGAATTTGTCCATTTGGGCTTCTACTTTTGCTGCGGCACTGGTGGCTACTGCCTTAAGGTCTTGGTCGAATTCGTCTTCTCCATGGGACTCTGGAACGATTCCTCCACAGTATTTTTCAATCATGGATGTGGTTCTTGATACTAGGTTTCCTAGGTCATTGGCTAAATCGTAATTCATTCTCTTTAGCATAACCTCATTGCTGAAGACTCCATCTTGCCCAAAGGTATATTCTCTCAGCAAGAAGTACTTCAATGCATCAACGCCGTAGCGGTCGATTAGTTTCACTGGATCTACAACGTTTCCTTTGGATTTGCTCATTTTTCCGCCTTCTAGCAAAAGCCAACCGTGGCCTAGAACTTGCTTTGGAAGCGGCACTTCTAGTGACATGAGCATTGCAGGCCAAATGATGGAATGGAATCTAACGATTTCTTTCCCTACTAGGTGTACATTGGCTGGCCAATATTTTTCAAATAGCTCAGGTTCATCTGGGTATCCTAGGGCAGTGATGTAGTTGGTCAATGCATCAAGCCATACATAGATGACGTGTTTTTCATCAATTGGTACTGGAATTCCCCAATCAAAGGTGGAACGGGAAATACAAAGGTCATCAAGTCCTTGCTTGATGAATCCTAACATTTCATTTCTTCTGGTTTCTGGCTCCAAAAAGTTGGTGTTCTCCAGTAGGTCGATGAGCTTATCTTGGTATTTTGATAGTTTGAAAAAGTAAGCTTCTTCTTTTGCTTCCTGTACTGGTCTTCCGCAGTCAGGACAACATCCTTCTACTAGCTGACTTTCTGTCCAAAAGGATTCACATGGCGTACAATACATTCCATGGTACTCACCTTTGTAGATGTCACCTTTTTCATACATTTTGTTAAATATTTCTTGAACCCGTTTCACATGTCTGTCTTCTGTGGTTCGGATAAAATCATCATAGGATATTTCCATAGTCTCCCAAAGTTCTTTGATGCCATCTACAACACCATCGACGTAAGCCTGTGGGCTAACACCTTTTTCCTCGGCTATGGTTTGGATTTTCTGTCCATGCTCGTCAGTTCCCGTTAAGAACCGCACATCGTATCCCGATAGTCTTTTGAATCTTGCCATTGCATCGGTCATCACCGTACAATAGGTATGCCCAATATGTAAATTGGTGCTCGGATAATAAATCGGGGTAGTAATGTAATATGTTCCCTTTTTCTCTGTCATGTTATCAATCATTCCTTTCGTTTCCGTACCGAATGGGGCACGGTGGTTATTACCTTTTAGAATAACATAGTTTCAGTGCTTTCGTCAATAAAAGGTGCCAATGATGGCAGGATGAGTTTAGCTTATCCCATAGAGCGGCTGACTCTTACGTTGAGACTATGACGACCATCAAAAGTAGGGCGAAGCTCCTTGCCGCTTTTTGTTTTTTGCGTGACCGCAGTATTTCGAAAATAAACGGCCTGATAAGGCGATTTTCCAAGAAATCCGTAAAAAAATCGCAGTATTCTTTCATATATATTGGCCATAAGGCGATTTGTTAGCGGAAACCTACTAACCACTTGCTCAGCCGTGACCTAACCTGAAATATTCCTAGTGGGCAGTAGGTAAAATTGCCATATCTTACCAAAAATCAAGTCTGATATTGGGTTTATCGGCTCTGAAAGAAGCTTGAAAGACGGGGGGCTTTGCAAAACCGCAGTATGCCCCTTTTTATTTGGAAAATACTGCGATTTTCCAGGGCAGTTTGACCAAAAACCGCCGTATGCCCTCAAAAAAACGCCAAATACTGCGGTCCTGGAAATCTGCGTCTTTTCAGCCGAGCACATGGTCAGAATCTGCGCATTTTCAGCCGAGCACACGGCCAGAGAGTCTGCGCGTCTTCAACCAAGCACACGGTCTTGGAAATCTGCGCGTCTTCAAGCGAGCACACGGTCAGAATCTGCGCGTCTTCAGCCGAACACACGGCCAGAGAGTCTGCGCTGCCCCAACACTTGTCATAGAATTAAAAAAACGGGGACATAACGTCCCCATTTCAATTCCTTATTAGCCTTCTAGATCTTCTTCAGCCCAGTCGTCTGTTGACCACTCTTCATTAGGCCAATCTTCATTAACAAAGATCTTCTTCAGCACTCTGTCCATACCCACGACCAATGTGGTTCCTGCTACGAAGCCGATGCCTAGAATTGCTAGGGCGGCTTTCGCTGCGGTGGATGTGCCTTCTTTTCTACCTTTTTCTGCCTTATGTTGTTTCAGTTTCTTGCTCATATCTTATTCCTCCTTTGGTTCAACTTACTTGTAAATTCTCGTGTTGATGTAATTGACAATCAAGTTGGCAGCTTCATCATCAGTAATATAACTGCTATTGATTGCTAGGTTATAGTTGGAAAAATCTCCCCATTTCTGGCATGTGTGATATTTATAGTAGTTGGCTCTACCTTTATCGTAGGCCGCTACTGTTTCTTTCGCCTTTTCTGGGTCGACGCCATAAGTGCTTATACTGCGCTGGATGCGGTCCTCAAGTTCTCCATAAATGAAGATGTTGGTTACGCCAGGCACGTCTTTCAGCACATAATCTGCGCATCTTCCAACGATTACTGCTTCGCCCGTGTCACAAATCTGTTTGATGACTTCGTACTGGGTAATAAACAGCTTCTCATTGACGGATACTGCGTCGGATATGTTGCCTTCGCCAAAGCTAATGGCAGAGGACAGGCTGTACGAAAAACTATTCTTGGCAGATAACTCAGCGGTTTCCACAATTTCTCTAGAAAGTCCGCTTTGCTCTACAGCCATATCGATAATTTTTTTATCGTAAAAAGGGATTCCTAATTTTTCGGCGACTAAACGGCCAATGATTCTGCCACCGCTTCCGAATTCCCTACTAATGGTAATGACTTTTTTCATGTAATACACCCCCTGTATCTTTTCTATATTATATATCAAATGATTGAGGATGTGAAGTTAATTTGCATCTTCAAACTGAGAATTGTATAATTCTGCATAAAAACCACCTTGGGATAACAATTCCTCGTGGTTCCCCTGTTCGATGATGTCTCCTTCTTTCATGACCAAAATCAAATCTGCATCTCTAATCGTTGATAAACGATGTGCGATAACAAAACTGGTTCTGCCTTCCATTAGGTTGTCCATGGCCTTTTGAATTCTGCCTTCCGTTCTCGTGTCTACTGAAGAGGTGGCTTCGTCTAGGATGAGTACACTATTGTCTGCCAAAATGGCTCTAGCAATGGTGATCAACTGCTTCTGCCCCTGAGAAACGTTAGATGCCTCTTCATTGAGCTCCATCTGATATCCACCAGGAAGGGTACGAATAAAGTGGTCCGCATATGCGGCCTTTGCTGCTTCAATGACCTCTTCATCTGTCGCCTCAAGACGCCCGTAACGAATATTCTCCATGATGCTTCCCTTAAACAACCACGTATCCTGCAATACCATGCCGAAATGGTCGCGGAGGTCGTGACGATTGAACTCTCGCAAGTCGTGTCCGTCAAGAGTAATGCTTCCGCTTTGCACATCATAAAAGCGCATCAGCAATTTTACGATGGTGGTTTTTCCTGCACCTGTAGGGCCAACAATGGCAATTTTCTGCCCTGCTTTGATCTTGGCGCTAAAGTCTTTGATGACGATTTGTTCTGGATCGTAACCAAATCGTACATGGTCAAATTGTACGTCCCCATGGCTATCGGTCAGCAGTACTGCATTGTCTGCAAACTGCTCCTCTTCCTCTTCCGCAAGAAATTCGAACACTCGCTCTGAGGCGGCCGTCATGGATTGCACCTGATTGATGACCTGGGCGATTTGCTGAATCGGTTGGGTAAAGTTCTTCACGTATTGAATGAAGGCCTGAATGTCTCCAATGCCGATGGTGCCTTTGATGGCCAACAGCCCGCCAGAGATTGCAACTCCCGCATAGCCTAAATTTCCAACAAAGGCCATAATCGGTTGCATCATACCTGACAAAAACTGTGATTTCCACGCTGATTCGTAAAGCACGTTGTTGGTATCGTCAAAGGTTTCTATGGTTTCTTTTTCTTTATTGAATGCTTGAATGACCAAATGGCCTGCAAACACTTCTTCAACCTGCCCGTTGATTTCTCCCAAGTATTTTTGCTGAGAGGTGAAATGCTTCTGGGAAAACTTAATGACAATGGACATCAAAATCGCCGACACCGGCAAGATGATTAACGCAATTAATGTCATCAACGGTGAAATCGATAGCATCATGACAATGACGCCAATGATGGTGGTCACCGAAGTGATCATCTGGGTCAAGCTTTGATTGAGTCCTGTGCCCAAGGTGTCTACGTCATTGGTGATTCTAGACAGCACTTCCCCATAGGTTCTGCTTTCGAAATACTGCATTGGCATGCGGCTGATTTTTTCCGAAATTTCTTTTCTCATGCGATAAACGATTTTCTGTGTCAGCCCTGACATGATCCACCCTTGTACAAAGGTGAACGCTGAGCTGGCGAGATAAAGGCCTAAGGTCATCAACAAAATTCTGCCTATGGCATCAAAGTCGATTCCTCCAGTTCCGCTGATTTTCATCATCAGTCCATTGGCCAGTTCTGTGGTGGCTTTCCCCATTATCTTTGGGCCTAACACGGTGAACACTGTTGAAGCAATGGCAAAGATGACCACAATCAAAATGGCAAATTTGTATCTTCCCATATAGGTGAGAAGCTTCTTAAACGAAGTTCCAAATTCTTTTGCCTTTTCTCCACCGACCATGCCCCTCATTGGGCCTCCGCCCATGGGATTTCTAGATGGTTTTTTCTCACTCATTGACGCTCACCTCCAATCCTAATTCCTTTGCTGAGAGCTGTGACATGGCAATCTGTTGGTATACCTCACAATGATCCATCAGCTCCTGATGGGTTCCCTTGCCCACTATTTCTCCATCGTCTAATACCAATATTTGATCGGCATGGATGATGGTACTAATTCTCTGTGCTACAATGATCTCTGTTCGATCAGAAATCTGTTCTTCCAATTCTTTTCTTAGCTTGGCATCGGTTTTCATGTCCAGTGCCGAAAAGCTATCGTCAAAAACGAACACCTCTGGATCCTTAGCAATGGCTCTGGCAATGGCCAATCTCTGTTTTTGTCCACCCGATACATTGCTTCCCCCTTGGGCAATATGGCTTTCGTACTGCTCGTCTTTGTCGATGATGAATTCTTCTGCCTGTGCAATTTGTGCCGCCAGCTTCAGTTCTTCTTCTGTGGCATCAGGTTTTCCAAAACGCAGATTTGATGCAATGGTTCCTGAGAACAACACACCTTTCTGCGGAACAAACCCTATAGCATCGCGAAGTTCCTTTATGGACAATTCCTTTACATCCACTCCATCTAATGTGATGCTTCCTTCTGTGGCATCATAGAATCGCGGAATCAAATTGACCAAGGTGGTCTTCCCCGCTCCTGTACTGCCAATGATTGCAGTGACTTTTCCTGGCTCTGCCGTAAAGCTTAAATCATGTAAAACATCTTCATTTGCCCCCGGATACCTAAAGCTAACATGGGAAAAGGTCAATGTTCCCTTTCGATTTGGCAAGTGCTTAGGCTCTGTTGGTTCAACAACGGAAGTTTGGGTTTGAATGATTTCTTCAATACGTTCCGCTGCAACGCCAGCTCGTGGCAACATAATGGACATCATGGTCAGCATCAAGAATGCCATTACGATTTGCATGGCGTACATGATGAATGCCGTCATTGCACCAACTTGCAAATCTCCTGTATCTACACGATGGGCAGAAACCCATGTGATTCCAATAACCAAGCAATACATAATCAGCATCATGCCCGGCATCATAAAGGTCATGACTCTGTTGGTAAACAATTGAGTTTTCTTCAAATTTTCGTTGGCCACATCAAAACGTTGTTCTTCCGTTTTCTCTCGTCCGAAGGCTCTGATTACGGAAAGGCCGGTGAGGATTTCTCTGGATACTAGGTTAAGCGCATCTACTAATTTTTGCATTGCCTTAAACTTTGGCATAGCAACAGCCACGAGCACCATGACAAATCCAAAGATAACCAATACGGCCAATGCGATAATCCATCCCATATTGGCCCCAGTTTGGGCTACTTTGACGATTCCGCCGATACCGATGATTGGCGCATATAGCAGCATCCGCAGCATAATGGCCGTAACCATCTGAATTTGCTGTACGTCGTTGGTGTTTCTGGTAATTAACGACGCTGTGGAGAATTGATCCATTTCTGTGTTGGAAAATCCTACTACATTTTTGAATACATTTCCTCTTAAATCTCTGCCCACACTTGCGCCGACTTTTGCTGCGGCATAAGATACCAAAACAGACGCGACTAACATGAGCAGTGCCATCCCTAGCATTTTTGCTGCTTCTGTCCAAAGATATGATTTCTGTATGGAATCCATGTCTATTCCTGCTGCTTCGTTGCAGGATTTAGCATAGGCAACGCCCATTGACAGTAAGGTTTCATCGCCTATGGCTTCTGTCATTTTTTTCATGGTTGTTCTAGACTCTTTCACCATGGAATCGTCCATTTGTCCACTTTCGATCATTTCTTGCATAATCGATCTCATGTCCACATAGGTGACCATGTTGCCTTTTTCATCTTTTGCTTCAAAGCTATCGATTTCCGTGTGCAGTAGCTCCTCTATTTCTGCAATGGACATATTGTCAATTGCATCGGCCATTGGCGCTGTTTGCGGGTTTTGCTCCATGGTGGTTTTGACGGTTTCTCTGAAATCAGCCTCGCTCATGTGGCCTAATTGGTAGGTCAACACAATGGAGGTTAACAGCTCTTCGTCTAATTCCTCTAGCGCCTCTTTTTCTGTAACGTTAAGGTTATATACCGCTCCATCTTTGGTATATATTCGTTCCCAAGTGTCTTTTTCATCTTGAGACATGAATATCATCGCCTCCTCATACTCGTCAGCGGTGATTTTGGTCGGAGTAATATGCTCTACTCCGCTGTTTTGAATTCCCACATCGATGATATCTGATGTGTACTGTGGTAATGCTAAATCGCAATACGCTTGTACGCCTAGCAATAGCAATATTGCAATCAGTGTTTTCCAATAGGGAATGATGTTTTTAACGATTTGCTTCATCTACCCTTTCTCCCTTCTGCCCCTTACAGCTCTGATATTTTCTCGATGCGATTTCTTCTTGGGCGGTCTTGACAAAGACTTCTAAAAACTGGTTGAGTTTTCGCAAATTGTCTTCGCCCATTTTTCCAAAAACAGCATCGGCAAAATCATTCATGGTTTTATCTGCTTTCTTTAGTATTTTTCTCCCTTCGTCTGTCAAAAATACATACGTATTTCTTCTATCTTCTCGATCTACAACGCGCTCTACATAGCCTAGATGCTCTGTCATTTTCAATCCGCGGGAAACCGCTGGCATAGGCGCCGCCATTCCTCTGGCAATACTTGACACTGTTGTGCCTTTTCCTCCGTTTTCTTTACATTGGCGGCCTATGGTTTTTAGCATCATATAATCGCCATGGTTGATGTCCGGCAGCATACTGGCAATATGCATTTTCTTAAACTCTGTCATCAAATTGAAAAATCTACTTTGTTCCTCACGCATTGGAATCGTCCTCTCTTTTCCTTATCACTTGAAATAGTTAACATTGTTAATTATTATCATTGTTATGATACCACCAGTTTGATCGGTTGTCAATGGGAAATGTTGGGCTGATGTTGGGGAGGGCTGTCTGGCTTCTGATGAATCCTTGTGCCTTGCCCTCAAGACGAAAAAACCAGAGGCAAAATTGCCTCTGGAAAAATGTTCAATATTTGATTAAAGTTTGCGCTGCCTCAACTTTTGGCGTAGCGCCACTTTCTATGCAAATGCATCGTATATGGCTTTGATGGCGGTTTCGAAATGGTTGTTTTTAACACCAACGATGATGTTCATTTCGCTGGAACCCTGTTCTATCATTCTGATGTTGACGCCTGCGTCTGCAAGTGCCGTAAATAAGGTTGCCGATACACCAGAACGACTGCTCATGCCATAGCCTACTGTGGCTATTAAAGCGATGTCCTCAAATACTTCCATGCTGTCTGGTGCCAATTGCTTTTCAAATGCATCTAGCAAATCTTCTTTGCTTCCGTTTAAGTCGGCATCAGATATGACAACGGAAACCGTATCGATTCCACTTGGTAAGTGTTCGAAGTTGATTTCAAAGTCCTCAAGAATCGCTAAGATTCTACGAACAAATCCTCTTTCCGAGCTCATCATGTTTTTATAAATGGCAATAACCGTAAAGTCCTTGCTGCCAGCAATGCCCGTTACAACATTGGTGCTGGTTTCATCATGCTCTGCTGTAATGATGGTTCCTGGGTCCTCTGGCAAATTGGTATTGCGAATATTGATTGGAATATCTGCAATTCTCGCTGGGTAAATGGCGTCTTCATGTAAAACCGATGCACCCATATACGATAATTCTCTAAGCTCTTTGTAGGAAATCTTGTGGATTGGTTTGGCATTTTTGACGATTCTTGGGTCTGCCATCAGAAAGCCTGAAACATCTGTCCAGTTTTCGTAAATGTCTGCGCCAACTGCACGCGCCACCAACGCACCTGTAATATCAGAACCTCCTCGTGAGAAGGTTTTCACTTTTCCATCTTCTTCATTGGTTCCATAGAATCCAGGAAGTACTGCTCTCTCATGGCTAGCAAGCTCTGCACGCAAGGAAGCATCCGTGTCTTCGATCAACAATTTTCCTTTGGCATCAAAGCGAATTAGCCCTTCAGTATCAACAAAATCGTATCCTAAAAAGGCGGCAATGAGCACTGCATTTAAGTACTCTCCGCGGCTGGCAATATAGTCGGCCGAACAGCCCTTTTTCAAATTTTCTTTTATCTGATCAAAATGCTCCTGCAAGTCCACGTCAACGCCTAAATCCATTTTTACTGCCATATAGCGGTCACTGATCACCTGAAATACCTGTTCATAAGGTAAATTGTGTTCCATATGGGTTTTGCATAAATAGAGCAAGTCCGTAATCTTATTATCTCCATCGAATCTTTTCCCCGGTGCAGACACAACAATATACTTTCTGTCCGGGTCAGCATCGATAATTTGTTTCGTTTTTCTGAGCTGAATTCCGTCGGCTACCGATGAACCTCCGAATTTTGCGACTTTGATTCCCATTTTGCGTAATCCTCCTAATTAAACAATACACTTTATTATATTACAATGCCCGCTTGGATGCAACATTTTTTGTGCTTTATCCACAAAAAATATAAAAAGGATTTGACCAAACGGCCAAATCCTTTATCAATTAATCAACTCTATCTTTTTCCCATTCGATAAATCTACCAGTATATGCATTGACTTCAAAGTCGTATTCATAACCGTTTCTATAAGCTTCACCTTCGTAAATCCATCTGCCATCATCTTTCGTCAATTTCACATAAACAATGATTGCATTAGGGATTCTGCGTTTTACTTTGTTCTTTACGTCTGTTTTAGAAATGCGACAACCAATGTGCTTTGCTGTCGTTCTTGATTTTTCTAAATCGCGATCGTAATCCTCGAATTTTCATGAATAAGCATTGATTTCAAATGAATAGACATAATTCCCTTTAACTGCTTTTCCTTTGTAAACCCATTCTTCTCTGCCGTCATCAAAGTCTCTAACTAGCTTGATGTACTTAATGGATGATTTAGGTACTCTCTTGTAAAAAATACTTCTTGCCTTGGCTTTGGTGATTTTCTTCTGCTCTGGGGTAGTGATTTCCTCCTTTTTGATTATGTCCTTATGATAAAGGAGAAAGATAAAACCAAAATGAAAAAATATAAGTTTTTATTCTTTTTTTAATATGCCTTTGGCAACAACCTCGGTTGGCCCTGTAAGATACAGGGTTTTGATGGTGCCGTCAGGGTTTTTCTCCACGTCAATGCGCAGCGTTCCGCCAGTCATGTTCACTTCAACGTAATCATTCCCAATGATGCCTGCCGTGGTCAATACTGCAGCCACTGCCGCTGTACCCGTCCCACAAGCATAGGTGAAGTCCTCTACGCCTCGTTCAAAGGTCCGTTCAAAAATAACGCCATCCTTTGCTCTTTCATAGAAATTCACGTTGGCACCTTTTGGTAGCGCCTGATGATAGCGAAGGGCTTTCCCCAGCTTTCGCAGCGAATTCAAATCCGTTTCTTGCAAATTAGGGTATTCCACTACTAAATGCGGAACTCCAGGGTATCCAAGCTCCACATATCCACATTGGTAAATTTGTCCTTGAATTTCCAAAGGTAAACCAAGATTCAATTGGGTCACTTCGTTAAGCTTTATCTTATACTGATTTTCCGAAAGTCTCCACCCCTGAATCATACCAGCTGTCGTTTCCACGTTGATTTCTTCTCCACCTAGTCCGTTTTCGTATCCGTAGCGAACGATGCATCTAGCGCCGTTTCCGCACATTTCTCCCATGGTTCCGTCAGCGTTAAAAAACATCATGCGAAAATCACCCCCAGCCTCAGGGTATTCTATGGCCATTAGTCCATCCGCACCTACTGACATGCGACGCGTGCAAAGCCTAGCCGCCAAAGGGCTCAACGCTTCTTGGGGCAATTTTTCTATTCGATTGTCGATGATGATAAAATCATTACCAGCACCTTGCATTTTCGTAAAATTCATGAGATAAGCTCCTATAGGATTTCGTTTCTCAATAAGTCTTCATAAGTCTGTGGTTTTACCACCAGCTTGTCTTGTCCATCTGCCACGAAAACCACTCCCGGAATTGGATTTTTATTGTAATTGCTGGCCATGGTATATCCATAAGCTCCAGTGGTAAACACCGCAAAAGTGTCTCCACACGCTGGACTTGCAATGTCTAAGTCTTTGATCAAAATATCTCCCGATTCACAGCATTTTCCGCAAATGGTTACTTGCTCATCTTTCGTTTGATCCGCTTTATTGGCAATGACTCCTGTATATTCCGCTTGGTATAATGCCGGTCTTAGGTTATCGGTCATACCGCCATCGACAGAAACGTACTTGCGAATGCCTTTGATGTCTTTGATGCTACCAATCGTGTATAACGTCATTCCTGCTTCAGCCACAATGCTTCTGCCAGGCTCGATGACAACGTTTGGTCTTACTCCTCCGTTTTCTTTGAAAAAGCCATCTATTTTTTCCATCATTGGATCTAAGAAATAGCTAAACAATGGTCTTTCTTCGTCGATATACTGAACACCAAATCCACCACCAACGTTAAGCTCTTTTACATCCACTTTGCATTCTTCCTTGATTTTTGATACTAACTTTAGCATAACATCCAGTGCCTGCAAATGTGAATCGTTGTCCAATAGCTGTGAGCCAACATGAAAATGTAGGCCATAGAATTCAACATATTCTGAGGCAATCGCTGCTTCGATTTGCGGCATAATCACCTCGTCATCAAGAGGGATACCAAACTTAGAGTCTTTCTTTCCCGTCACGATATAATCATGAGAGCTACTCTTAACGCCTGGTGTGATTCTGAACAAAATTTTGGTTTTTTTGTTTTTAGCTTCACAGATTTCTTCAATTCGTTTTAGTTCCTGAAGGCTGTCTACGATAATTCTTCCAATGCCATACTCAATGGCCATTTCTAATTCAGCAGGCAATTTATTGTTGCCGTTAAATTCGATTTTTTCTGCAGGAAAGCCTGCTTTAATGGCGGTATAAAGTTCTCCTCCTGAAACCACGTCTACACACATCCCTGCATCTTCAACTAGCTTTGCCATTGCCAGCGGGAAGAAGGCTTTAGCCGCATACGCCACTCTCGTATTGGGATATTTTTCGATAAAGGTTTTCTTCAATTCGTCAAAACGACTAATCATGTCTGTTTCAGAAAATACATATAAGGGTGTGCCATATTTTTCGGCAAGGGCCACAGTATCGCACCCATCAAAATACAGTCTATTATTTCTAATTTCTCTCATGTTGTTTTACTCCTACTTTTGATATAGTTAAGGCATTCGGCTGGCGAATTCCTATTTATATATAAAGCAATTATTATGCCAACGATTCATCGCCTAAGAATCAACAAAATCTCCGATTTTCCTTGGATTTTCGACAGCAAAAATCGACATCTGTCCTATTTATCGGATTGAAGTCCAGTTATTCGGACGATTACCTCGTTACTTGAAAAGTTATGGTCTTGTCTTCCGTATCCATAGTGCACATTGCCCCTAGCGGCAACGTCGTCATTGGTTTTTCATGGCCCGACTGGATGTTGTACATTACAGGAATGTCTATTCCGTCTAGGGCTTCCATTACACATTGATTCACGTCATATTCCGGGCATCTTTTGTTCACCACATCAGTGAATTGTCCCAATAGAATGCCTTTGCATTCTTGCAGCTTTCCAGCAAACCTTAGCTGATGCATCCACTTATCGATGTTATACACTGGCTCTGACACCTCTTCAAGAAAGATGATTTTGTCTTTGGTATCTACTTCGTATGGCGTGCCCATGCTGGCTGAAAGAAGTGATAAATTTCCACCAGTCAGTTGGCCTGTTGCTTTCCCTGATTTTAACACACCCAGTTCAAATCCTTTCGGGTTCTTGTACTCATAGTCTGCATCTGCATTAACCGCACCAAAAAACGAAGCCTCCGTTTCCGCATCAAAATCATCTACAAAATTGGCCGAAACCATCGCGCCATGAAATGTGACGAATCCACAATTCTGCGTGATTCCAAGATGTAGGCAGGTTACATCGCTGTACCCGACGAAGATTTTCGGATTTTGTTTAATCAGCTCGAAGTCCACATATTCCATGGCACGGCTTCCACCTTCTCCGCCTCTCGCACAAATAATGGCATCAACCTCTGGATCTGCAAACATATCGTTGACCCACTTGGCACGAGCTTTTCCGTTGCCGGTCATATACCCGCCGTAATTCACATCCAGATTATCTGCAAGCTTTACGTTGTAGCCGAGCCGGTTGATGGCGTCAACGCATTGGCCAATCCGTTCTGTTGCTATTGGTGAGCTTGGACAAATGATACCGACGGTATCCCCTTTTCTTAGTTTTTTGGGAAAATTCATCATATTCATGTTCTCCTTTAAAAAAACGGATGGTAAAATTCCTGTGCTGCCTCGAACAACACTTGTCTTGTCCCCATAAGATCTTCCATGTTAGGAGAATCAATGGCTACAGTTAGTGCATCAATTCTTCTTGCCCCTGAAACGCGCATTGCTCCATCAGCAAGGTTGACCTGTCGGAACGTGACTTCCAAGGTCAGTTCCTTTGGGACAATAACCGGCTTCTTTGTTTTTGCTGAAGCTACTGCACGTTCTGCTGTTTCCCTAAGCATAGTTTGCGTCTGCGCTCTCGGTAAGCATCTTGCGCAAAACCGTCCTTCTGCGTGCTTTACCACAGCAGTTTCAATTTCCGGATAAAACGCTCTAGCTTCTGTATCCAATCCTTGATCTCCTGTTGCCATAATTAGTGGAACGTTTTTTGACGCTGCATAATACCCGTTAACGCCTAATTCACCTACACTTAATCCATTGATCCGAATATCGTGAATCAGCTCTGGGCTAAAGGAATGATCCATTATGGCATTTACCGTCCCAAATTTTGCGTGATATCCAAGGAAGATTACACCGTCAAAGGTTTCATCTAATCCGTGAACCATGGAATTTCTTCTCGTACTTCCTCGCATCAATTGAGCCCGCGGATCCAAGCAGTCCATTCGGATATTTGCGGCTACATTATGGGCATCACAAACAACGATTTCCGTTGCACCGCCAAGAAAAGCGCCTTCAACAACGGCATTGACTTCTTCTGTCATCCACGTTCTCGCTTGCTGATATCCAGCACCTGCTTCTACTACATCTTCTGGCGCAACTACGCCATTAACACCTTCTAAGTCGGCTGAAATAAAAATCTTCATGTTGCCTCCAATATTCCTCACCATTTCTTACGTTTTTCACTAAACATAGTATAGCACACGACCTAACTAGATGTAAATTGAAAAGCCGACCACCTTAAAGGCAGCCGGCTCGTTTTCGTTCTATATCAATATCGCTTATACGTATTGTTTCAATTCTTCCACTTTATCTAAGGCTTCCCATGGCAACTTTAAATCGGTTCTGCCAAAGTGTCCATAAGCAGCAGTCTGTCTGTAGATTGGTCTGCGCAAGTCTAAGTCTCGGATGATGGCAGCAGGTCTAAGGTCAAAATGCCTATTGACGATATCTGCAATGGCACCGTCTTCTAATTTTCCTGTGCCAAAGGTGTCTACCATAATGGAAACTGGCTTGGCCACACCGATGGCATAAGCTAGCTGAATTTCACACTTGTCTGCTAGGCCTGCAGCAACGACATTCTTCGCTGCATATCTAGCTGCATAAGATGCTGAACGGTCTACTTTTGTTGGGTCTTTCCCAGAGAATGCGCCGCCGCCATGACGAGCGTAACCGCCATAAGTATCGACGATGATTTTTCTGCCAGTTAAGCCGGAGTCACCGTGAGGTCCACCGATAACAAAACGTCCCGTTGGGTTCACATAGTATTTGGTTTCCTCATCCAATAATTCTGTTGGAATGATCGGCTGAATCACGTGTTTAATCAAATCTTCTCTGATCTGTTCCTGAGTTGCTTCTGGATCGTGCTGCGTAGAAATCAACACGGTGTCAATTCTCTTCACCTTGTCACCATCATATTCCACAGTAACTTGGGTTTTTCCATCAGGTCTTAGGTAGTCTAGCACGCCGTCTTTTCTCACCTTTGTTAGCTGTAATGCCAGCTTGTGGGCTAGGGCAATTGGCATTGGCATTAGCTCCGGTGTTTCGTTACACGCATACCCGAACATGATGCCTTGATCTCCTGCGCCAATGGTGTCAATCTGGTCGTCTAAGGTGCCTTCTTTATACTCTAGCGCTTTGTCCACGCCCATAGCAATGTCGCCTGACTGTTCGTCGATGGCAGTAAGTACTGCGCAAGTGCTTCCATCAAAGCCGTATTTGCCGCGATCGTACCCAATGTCTGTGATGACTTCTCTTACAATCTTAGGAATGTCTATGTAGCATTTGGTGCTGATTTCACCCATAACCATGGCATATCCAGTGGTTGCAGTGGTTTCGCAGGCTACTCTACCGTTCGGATCATTTTCCATAATGGCATCTAGGATGGCATCAGATACCTGATCACACAGTTTGTCTGGATGTCCTTCTGTAACCGATTCCGATGTAAATAACTTCTTCATTTTCTTTCCTCCTGTTCTCTAATCCCTAACAAATGATAAAAAAAGCCTCTTCTTTCTCAACGAAAGAAAAGGCATGATACTTCTGTTATCATTCCTCATCTTCCAGAAAAATTTCTGTAGGATTTAGCACCTTTTTTGCCAGTTAACTGACACATAGGTTGCTGGGCGTCTTCGGGCCTATTCCCTCAGCCACTCTTGATAAGGACTATCATATAAATTATACTCAATATTGTTTCTTTGTCAATGGCATATTGTAATTTTATCAAAATAGGATATACTCTTAATAGAAGTAAAATCAAGAGGTGTAAAGTTGAACAAAAACGGATTAACAGTGTTACAGGGCGGTCTACTGAACTCCGCCAATATAAAGGAAAAAAGATTTGTATCTTCTTACGTGACCAACACGAGACTGATGGGCGTTCTGGGGATGTATATTCATTGGGAGCTTCCAGAAGACGATGAGCATCATGACTATCATCAGTTTTTCTATTTTGATGCGGAGGAATACGGTTTTGAAACCTACCATAGTGTTCTCGGCAACGATTTGAACCGCATTGTGGAAATCGAAAATACCCTCATCGGCGGATTGGGTGGTGAGCAAATTCCCATCACCATGAGAGAGGCGCAATTTCTCTTTCAGGAATATAGCCGTATCAATTTGAAATTAGGGATACCGTTTCCTGATGGATACGATGAATATGCGTTTTTGATGGGCAACAGCATCACGCTGACTGCTGCGGAAACGGAGGCTTTGATGGAAAAGCAATGCGTAACTTTACACTCGCCTTACGAAGCGCTAAACTACTTTTTAATGCGATGCTTTGGCAAGGATTTTTCTGCCGCAGGATATCTCGCTTCACATAAGGTGAACTTGGAATTGTTTCCAGATTATCAAGCGGCCACCTTCTGCAAAAACTCTATTGACGCAGGAAAAGCTCCAGGAGAATATCTCTGTGAATCATTAATCGAAACAGAGGACAACTATTACTTGACGGTAACAAGCTTAACCCTTGACCATATGCGGATTAGCACCTTTGAACGAATTTCCTCATTTAAGGTTTCTCCTAGCGAAGCGGCTTTGATGCTGTCTCGCTCCGAATTCGTCTGCGCATACGAAATGGTTTGCGGTCCAGATGAATTCACCAAGGACTCTAGCAGACTGGCTTCCACCTCCATGGTAACTGCCCACGACCAAGGCACTTTATTTATGATTTTCCACGAAAACAATAGCCACGTGGACAAGCAGGAGTATCGAATCAACGAGGACATTCTCGGCATGTATTACGTCTCCCATTTCGGACAGTTAATTACTGCAGCCTATACCCTAGATGATACCCGTCGATTGGAGACGGATCTTTCCACTTCCACATTAGGACGCAAATTAATTCCTGTCGCAAGGTACGAATTTCGAGAGCCGATTTTGTATGAATATATCCAAAGTGGATTTGACGATTTTGAACTATTTATTGAAGCAATTAAGACCGAAGAATAATTTTTTATTCTTCGGTTTTATGTTAACCTTTGTTCGTCAAAATGCAAACGGTTTTCAACAGTGGACAATCCCACAATTTTAACATTTAGACAAGTTTTCCATATGCAAAGGTCAAATTGTATACAATTTTATTCACAAGGCCATGTGGATAACTTTTTCTTCTGTTTCCATTGGTTTTTCAACGTTGAGCATACTCGATAACATTTGTCAATACCTAGTTATCCACAATTTTTTTACGAATTTATTGGCAACTGTTTGTTCGTAAATCTATAGTCAGCTCTTCGAGAAAAAACTCGACCTGCCTGAGATGTTTTTTGTTGAAAATCGGTTATTTTCTTGTTCTCCTTGTCCCATTTTTTGTGTGTTTGGGCAAGAACATTTGTACACATCAAAAACGAAAAAACTTGGCACATCGCCAAGTTTTTTCTGGAATTATTTTATGTAGTCAAGTTCAGTTAAAACAGCTTTTGCTGCCTCACTGTTTGGTTCGCTTACAAGAATCACTGGACCGGTACATCCCATTCCCGTTTCCGCATAAATATTCTTTTCCCATAGGGCCGATGCTGCGTCCTCTAGGTCGATGACTTCAATTCCATGAATTTCGTGAGTCACGACTTCTTTTGGAGGTGCAGATACAGTCTTAGGGGCTTGCTCATTTTTCTTGCTTCCTTTGATTTCCTGCAGAATCTTTCCAAGACCAGCTTTGTTGGCCTGTTCAAATTCTTTGCGCGCAACATCAAGCACCTGGTTCTTCACCAGCTGTGATGCGTACTCAATGGCTCCAGCAATTACTGGCGCCCCTGATGCTCTAGAAACAATCAAAATGATTTTATCGAAGTTCTCGCCAATTCCCGGGCCATAGCCAAATCCTGTGGATTCATAGCTACCACCTGTAGTGTAGGCGGAAAAGATTTTCATCATCAGGTTACCGGTCAATGGATCAGTAACCATGACATCAGCTGTGGCCTGAAGCAAGTCATTTCCTCTCATGACTATTCCGCCGTCAGCTCTGGATGATGTTGCAAAATTTATCTCATAACCATTTTCGTTTAACTTCAGTAACGCTTTTTCCGTTTGTCTTGCCCCATCGATATTGGCAATCCCAACGGTTGGTCTTTCTACGCCAGTAGCCTTGGCAGCGATGATTCCATACAAGGTATTCTTAATCATCCCTTCAATTCTATCTGTCGAAGACGTCCCAGTTGTTGTGGCAAGGTACATCTCTCTACCTTCAGCAGGGGTAACGACTCTGCCTACTGTTGAAACACCAATCGGGAACGGATAATGCATGGTTACCGCAGCATCTATATCTCCTGCAGCAAGCATAGCGTCCATTTTTTCATGAGCGTTTTCGCCATCGATGATCACAGCCTTATAGCCTTTTTTTGCTGCTAGGTTAATTCCCCTTTGGATGTTGTCCATTCCCAGCTCAGTGCCTGGAGCGGCAACGCCAATGATTGGCTCTTTTCCAAAGCTTCCAGTTTCTAGCGCATCGGCGATATCGTTAAAGGCATCGGCAATCATGTTCTTAATTTGCTTTTCTGACATCGTAATTCTCCCTTCCTTGGTCTATTCTTCAGTCAGAGATGCTGCAAACTGTCTCATTGCTTCTCCGATTAGTGATTTGATTTTCTCCTCTGATACGCCACCAGTGGTTTCCGTTTTTCCAGAATTTGCTTCAATGATAAATGAAACCCCATCAAATAAATTAGTCATTCTTCCTAGGAACAAGCTCCCTTTTCCGATGATCATGGCTCTAGAAATTTCTCCAGACATAATCTGATCTCTAGCAAATCCAAGATATGGCACTCCTGATGGAATGTGTCCTTGGGTTGGCGCCCATCCAGTCAAGCCATGCTTTTTCACGAAGTTCATCAAATCCTTCTTCTCCAAATCGCCTCTCTTTACCCCAAGTGCGGCAATCATTTTGAAGTTAGCTTCTGGAACATCTCCAGCACCTGCTGGTTTTGTGATATCCGGATTCTGCATTTCTGGAGAATATTTATCTACATCTGTAATCTTTAATCCTGCTTTATCTAACGGCTCAGTAACGAGGGATCCGATAACCGCCTGTGGAGACGATCCAGTTCCTACGGTATGTCTTCCAACAATATCATTTCTGATTACTGGGCTAACACCATCGTTTTCGCTGATGAGTACAGAAAAACCGCCAAGGCAATCTTCCAAAATCGGCAAATCCTTCTTTACGCTATCTTTTCCGTTCATGCCAAGCTTTGCTGTGCAACCACCTGCTGTAACAATGACGTTCTTAAAGGTTCCTGCCTTTACAAGAGATGCTGCATCTAATAGGGCATGGGTTGGACCTGCACAAAAGCTTCTAACGTCAGAGCCTGTAGCATTAACAAACCCTGCAACCTCTGCAGTCGCTTTGGCAAAGTTTCCGCCGCCTCTCTGGTTCATGTCTCCGCAAGCCTCTTCTCCACAATCGATGACATAATCTACCTCACTAGGGTCAATGCCTGTCACCTTGATTAGGTTAAGCAGAGAAAGCACGCTTGATGCTTTAGATACGATGTTCTCTAGCATAACGTGAGCACTTAAATTCACATCTACATCGTGGGCTCTGTTGACTACACCAACCAGCTTAAACTGATCGTATAGACCTTCTGAATGCTCTTCATCGACCAATCGTTGTAATTCTTCGATTCCATCTGTGTTTTTGTCTAAAATGGCGGTCTGTTCTTCAGTAAATAGACCGTGGGCTTCCAGCTTGCTTTTTACCGATTTGGCGAATTCTGGTTCTAGCTTTACTAGATCAAAAACATCGCAAATCTGCATTAGGCCAAGGAATTCATCCTGAGGCATAATCTCGCCATATTTTCCTTCTCTGCTAGCATTTTCCGCTTTTTTATCATACCAAGGGAACTCAGTGTTTCCAAGCTCTTCACTGGTCATGTTTCCGATATATACCTGATTCGGCATGTAAGTTACCGCATCATCAAAACTTCTCAAATGTTTAGGCAATTCAACTAAATACTCTGACTCAGGGTTAACAATACGCTCAGTAGTTTGCGTCGTTCCATTGTGAATCACCATATCAGGAGTATGTGCCAAAATGAAGCTGGCACCCTTTAACACTGCGTAATTACTCATTTTTGCTCCTTTACTCTACAATGATTAACCGTGGTATTTCTTAACCATTTCTTCAACAGCTTCTTTGGTTGCATCATCTTTTACTAGCTCGTCGATTTTTGCTCCATCCTTGTAAATCAACACGGTAGGAAGGCCCATTACCTTCTGACCAATGGCAACTCTTCTCGCTTTTGATGTGTTTAGTGCGGTGAACTTAATCTTGTCACCATAAGTTTCTTCTAAGGCGTGAACGTGTGGCATCAATGCTGCACAAGGTGCGCATCCATCACCATAAAAATCCACCAATACATAACCTTCTTGCTGAAGCACTTCCGCTTCAAATGTTGTCTTATCCAATTCTAACATGTTTATTTCTCCTCTTCTTCAATATACTTTCCTGCCTGTACTGCTGCAATAGCACCATCTGCCGCTGCTGTAATCACTTGGCGTAAGCTTTTTACTCTAATGTCTCCCGCAGCGAAAACGCCTGGAACACTGGTTTTCATGTCAGGGTCAGTTACGATGTAACCCTTTTCCATTTCCAACTTTCCTGTAAATAAATCAGAATGTGGTTTGAATCCGATGAAGACGAAGATACCGAAGGTTCCATCTTCTTCATCAGCAGTTACTTCTGTCAATTCGCCAGTCTTGGTGTTTTTGATGACCATAGACTCTACCAGTCCATCACCCTTCACTTCTTCGACTACGGAATCCCACATAAAGTCAACTTTCTCGTTGGCAAAGGCTTTCTCTTGAATTGATTTTGCTGCACGTAGCTCGTCTCTTCTGTGAATGATGGTTACTTTACGCGCAAACTTGGTTAGGTATAACGCTTCTTCTACAGCAGAATCTCCGCCACCAACTACATATACTTCAAAGTCTTCAAAAAACGCTGCGTCGCAGGTTGCACAATAGGAAACGCCTTTTCCGGTCAGCTCCCTTTCTCCTGGGCATCCAATTGGAACTGGAGTTGCTCCTCCTGCAATAATCACTGTTTTTGCTCTATATTCGTCGTGTAGTCCTTTTAGAACTTTCACGTCACCTTCAAGTTCAACGTCCGTTATGGTATCAAATACCTTTTCGGCTCCAAATTTATTGGTCTGTTCAACCATTCTATCAATCAAGGATGGGCCTGTTTCTTCGTCAACGCCACCTGGATAGTTTTCGATTTCGTCTGTGGTCACAATCTGTCCACCATATTTTTGCTGTTCGATAATTAATGTGTCTAATCTTGCTCTTCCTGCATATAACCCAGCGGCCAATCCTGCTGGTCCTGCGCCTATGATAATTACATCATAAATTTTCATCGTATACGTTCTCCTTCATTATAACCTTTTATCTTAGTCATATGGATATTATTTAGGCCTGTGAGGCTGCAACTGTGTATAAGAGAGGTGTTACCGCCTCACTGCCTAATGATTTTTATAGCTGTTCTCTGATTGCGTTCATTTCACTGCAAATGTCGTCAACATCAAGTACCATTTCCATCATACTGATCTGCTCGTCATATACAGCTTCATCAATCTCTGCTTTTACTTCAGGTTCACAGATGTGATATACTGCGAGTTTCAACGAAACTCCTGCCAGAGGCCCTGCAAATGTCGGATCTCCAAGTGTTACGGTTTCTGCAGCTAGTCCTGCTGCTTCTCCTTCTGCTGCGCCAAGTAGTACTACTAAATTTTCAGCACCATACTGCTCACAGAATTCCTTAACTCTCTTCTGATTCTCCAAATCCATTGCTCCAGCTGCAGTTCAGACAAAGCATTCAGTAGATGAAAATACTACTTCCGCTCCTGCTGATTCCGCACACTCGGCAATTGCCTGACCTGGTATACCGTCTCTGTCACCAATGATTACAGCTTTCTTTCCGTTAAGAATTGCCATTATCTGTGCTCCTCCTTCCTTCAATCATTTCTGTTTATTAACACCATCTATATATTATAGCAAATATTATGCCAATCGGGTAGTTCTGATAAGTGTTGAAATTTGAATATGCCCTTTTGGGCGTCTATCTATTCGCTATATTTATAGCGGTGAATTTTTGTCGTTTTCTGCATTTTCGCCAACTTTCTGTCTCTTTTTTGGCGACAAAAAAGAGAACACTTACGCGTTCTCTAAGATGTATCATTATAGCTGTTCTCTGATTGCGTTCATTTCACTGCAAATGTCGTCAACATCAAGTACCATTTCCATCATACTGATCTGTTCGTCATATACAGCTTCATCAATCTCTGCTTTTACTTCAGGTTCACAGATGTGATATACTGCGAGTTTCAACGAAACTCCTGCCAGAGGTCCTGCAAATGTCGGATCTCCAAGTGTTACGGTTTCTGCAGCTAGTCCTGCTGCTTCTCCTTCTGCTGCGCCAAGTAGTACTACTAAATTTTCAGCACCATACTGCTCACAGAATTCCTTAACTCTCTTCTGATTCTCCAAATCCATTGCTCCAGCTGCAGTTCAGACAAAGCATTCAGTAGATGAGAATACTACTTCTGCTCCTGCTGACTGTGCGCACTCGGCAATTGCCTGACCTGGTATACCGTCTCTGTCACCAATGATTACAGCTTTTTTTCCGTTAAGAATTGCCATTATCTGTGTTCCTCCTTCCTCTGTTGTTATTCATATAACTAATTTTTATAAGTATACCATATCCTATAGATTTAATCAATGGAAAAATAGGTGTTGCTTTTTACAATTCGCCGATGTATTATGGTCTTATCTTAAGGAAAATATTGCTAAATAATTTACGGAGTTGAAATGACAAAAGAAAGAAAAACCATCGTTATCTCTAACATTTTTTTAATCATTGCCGCTGCCATTTGGGGCAGCAATTATGTCTTTCAAAAAATCGTCGCAACGGAGATTGGCCCATTTACCTTTATGGCCGCTAGATCTTTGCTGGGTGCATTGACGATTTTGCCTATTGTGCTTTTTCAAGAGAAAAAAGAGCCTAAAAGAGCGCAGATTAACGATCCGTACTCACTTAAAGACCCTCGCTATGTGAAGCGCCTGACGAAAATCGCGATTTTCTGTGGATGCATCAATGTTACTGGCTCCGTTTTGGTCCAATGGGGACTCATCTATACTGATGCCAGTAGAGCCAGCTTCCTCAATGCGATTTACATCATCTTCGTTCCCATCCTCGGGCTAATGTTCTTTCATAAGAAAACCAGCTTGAATACTTGGGTTGGTGTGATTCTATCCGTCATCGGACTGTATTTGCTCTGTGTTACTGGTGGATTTTACATTGCAATGGGTGATGTACTGGTTTTGGTCAGCACGCTGTTCTTTGCTCTTCACATTCAATTGGTTTCTAAATTCGTTCATGAGCTAAAAGGAATGCACTTAGCCTGTTTAGAATTTTTCTTCGCTTCCATTTACTGCACCATTATGGCTTTTTTCATCGAATCGCCGTCTTGGCAGCAGCTACTAGACTGCTCGTACAGCATACTATTTGCAGGAATTCTTGGCATCGGCGTCTGTTACGCACTGCAGTTTACTGCACAGAAATATACTGATCCAACCATTGCCGCACTGCTGATGAGCTCAGAGTCCGTATTCGGTTGTCTGGGCGGCGTGCTTGTTCTAGGCGAAACCTTTACCGCCCGCGAACTAGTCGGTGTAGTGGTCATTGTCGCCGCCATCGTGTTCGCACAGCTACCTTCAAAAGCAATGAGAAAAACTGGAGCCTAATGACTAAGCTCCAGTTTTTTCTTTGTGATTATCTTTATTATTTCTAGTAAATCTTCAAATCGCCTAATGACATTGCAACATGACCCATCATGGAAATGAAGTCAAATACAGGCAAGTCTACTGCTTGACGAATCTTCTCAGCAAACGGTGGTAAATCAGTGCATTCAAGTAATATGGCACCAATTTCCGGATGTTCTTCTACGCCTTTTCGTGCAACGGCTAAAATCTCTTCCGTAACCTTGTCCACATCAAACTGCTCATCTGGAGCGTCGAAAATTTTGCTCCATTCTTTCGCTTCTTCAAGGCCCATAACCACCAAATTTACGTCTTCACCTATGCCGCATGCAGCAAAATGTTCTTCAGTTAGCGATGCTTTATTGGCTGTAATGACGCCTACCGCTTTGTCTGCACCGATAATGTTCTGAATGAACGGTGCCTGAAGCAACGACGAAGTGAATACTGGTGCAGCCACCTTTGTTTCCAATTCCTTTTGGAAAATTGCATTGAACCCACAGCTGGTCGAAATGGCTTTGATGCCTTCTTCTTCAACCATTTTGTTGGCTAAATCAATCATTCTCTGCAAAATCACTGGACTAGGGTTGGTGATGATGGTCTCAACACATGCCCCCTCCACATGGATCAATCTAACGGGGAAAGGATAGGATTGTTCATTGGTGCTGTTTCCTGGCATGGTTTCTAGCTGTAGCAATCCTTCTGGCACGTGGCCTTCTTCCCATCGCAAAATTGCAATTTTCGGTTTTCTTTCCATTTCAAATTCCTCCGATTGAAGTTATAGAGATGCAACCAATTCATCTGGTTCAGTAAACGGAATTCCTAATTTCTCACCAGTTTCTACCATGGTCAATACCCCATTATAAGTAGTCAAACCTCTTCTGAAATGCTTGTCGTCCTTCAGTGCCTGAACAACACCTTTAGATGCCATGGCAATGGCATATGGCAATGTTGCGTTACAAAGGGTTGTTGATGCAGTCTGTGCAAATGCTGATGGAATGTTGTCTACGCAGTAATGTGTGATTCCTTCTTCTACATAGATAGGATCTTTATGGCAAGTGGTTCTGCAGGTTTCCACAGCGCCTTCATCATCACAAGCAACGTCAACGATAATTGAACCTGGTTTCATCAGCTTCAAATCATCCTTATAAATCAAATGGTCCACTCTAGTTTTAGGCCACAAAATACAGTTGATGATTACATCAGATGTCTTTAGGCACTCAAGTAAATTGGTTCTGTTGGAGAACATAAAGTTCACATTGTCTGGGAATCTTTTCTTCGCCTCAAGCATTGCTTCGTAATTGATGTCCAGTACGTTTACTTTGTTTCCGAAAGCTGCTGCAAGCTCGCAAGCGCCAAGTCCAGAATGCCCACAACCGATAATGGTAACTGTTGGAGATGCAACGCCACATACGTTGGCTAGCAGTTTACCGTTGCCGCCATTGACGGTCTGTGCCAAGTGAAGTGCTGCCAAGAATCCACCTTTGCCTGCCAATTCGCTCATTGGGCTAAGCAATGGCCACTGTCCTCTGTCATCGGAAATGTCTTCATAAGCAATACTTGTGCATTTGCTTTCCATCAATGCTTCTGTCTGATCTCTATGTGCATTAGAGTGAATATAGGTAAAGATGATGATGTCATCTCTCAAATACTTAAACTCTTCAGGGAAAATTTCTTTTACCTTGTAAATCATATCTACATTTGTCCATACTTCTTCTGCTGTATCGACAACCTTAGCCCCAGCATCCGCATAATCCTTGTCAGAATATCCACTGCCAATACCAGCATCATGCTCAACAATGACTTCGTTTCCTCTTCTCACCAATTCAGTAACAGCTGAAGGAATCGCGCCAACTCTGTACTCGCTTTCCTTTATTTCCTTTACCACACCGATTTTCATTTTCCATGTCCTCCTTTTTGACGTATCAATATTTATTACTATATGATAATTGCAATTTCCATGCCAACGTTCAATTCTCTCAGTTCGGCAGAAAACGTTGAAATTTCAACCTTGTCATAAGGTGGCTTTCTTCGATTTTTGAACAAAATAAAAGATGGCGAATATTCGCCATCTTTTGCTATCCATCGACTATTTTTTGTCGTATTTCTTATAAAGTCATGCCGACAAGAATGAATCCAACACACCCAAATGCTGCTGCTGTGCAAGCATATGGAAGCTGTGTCTTAACATGGTCAACGTGGTCAGAACCAGATGCCAATGAAGACAGGATTGTTGTGTCTGATAATGGTGAACAGTGGTCGCCGAAGCATCCGCCGCCCATGATAGCTGCAACTGTAGCGTATACAACAGGTCCTAATGTGCCACCAGTAGCTGCAAATGCTAGAGGTAATGCGATAGGAGTCATAATTGCATATGTTCCCCATGATGTTCCTGTAAAGAAGGAGATGAACGCACAGATCAAGAATGTTAATACTACTACTAATGCAGGAGTCATCCATGCTTCTGTTACGCTGATAACATAGTTAGCGGTTCCTAAAGTACCACTGATTGAGTTGATACAGTAAGCAAGAGCTAGGATAAGCATAGCGCTCATTACACTCTTGATACCTTCTACAGCTGTTTCAATCATTTCCTTTAAGGTAGCCATTCTCTGAATTAACATTGTTACAAACTGGTAAGCTACTGCTACTACGAACGCTTCTAGAGTCTTAGCAGAACCTAGAATGATGTATGTTCCAATTGTGATACCAATGATGATAAATGCAGGTGCTAGGAAGTTGATCAATAGGTTAGGTTTGATACCTTCTTTTGGCTTAATGTTGTCTAACTCACGACTTAGTAGTGGAGTAGCGCCATCAGCAAATAATTTTCCTTCTTCGAACGCTCTCTTTTCTGCTTTTCTCATTGGACCGTAATCAGGGATTACTTTACAACCAATTAGTCCGCAAAGAACCAATGCGAAAATGCAGTAGAAATTGTAAGGTACTGACGAGATGATAACTGACTGAGCTTGTTCAGCTGTTGCGATTGTTCCAACGCCTACAAGCAGTCCTGCCATGTAAATTCCCCATGAAGTGAATGGAATTAAGCAGCAGATTGGTGCTGAAGTAGAGTCGCAGATGTACGCAAGCTTTTCTCTCGCTACTTTTGCCTTGTCTGTAATAGGTCTCATTACGTTACCTACATATAGAGGTGAGAAGTAGTCAGAGAAGAAAATGAAGATTCCAAGCAAGTAAGCTAGTGTTGAAGCTCCTCTTCTTTGCAAGTTTCTCTTGCCGATTAAATCAGCAAACGCTGAAATTGCTCCAGATTTCTGGAAGTAAGCAACCATAATACCGATGAATACTTCGATTGCAATTACCCAAATGAAATCTGCGTTTCCGAGTGCATCTTGTACAACTCCTGTAAATCCTGTTACAACGTTCTGTCCGGTGATAACAACACCGACGATAATTCCGATTAGGATTGAGAATAGCGCGTCTCTGGTTGCAAATGCAAGAACCAGTGCAATAACTGCCGGCGCAAGGGATAAGATTCCAAAATTGTCCATACTAATTATCCTTCCTTTCCATCGCCATAGCGATACATAGTTTAGAAATTGAATTGTTCTTAAACTATTTTTCTTTTTAATAGTTCATCGGGTTACTATTTATATTTAGCAATAAGTATGCCAATGTTTTTCATCTTTTAAAATCGTTAAAATTTCAACGATTTCTCTGTTAGCGGTTTTTTTCGTCTTTCAGTACGCGAGAAAAGCGGCGATTTTTCGCCACAAAAAATTGTCACTGTGCTAATTTTCTGTCATTTGACGTTGTTATCACAGGTTTAATTTTTCTATTTTGTATTTCAGTGTCTGTCTAGGCATTCCTAGAATTTCACTGGCTTTGCTCTTATTATTATGGCTTAAGCATAACGCTTCCTTAATTAACTCTGCCTCAACGCGATTCATGATCTCCATATAAGGGATATTTCCATTTTCATCTACGTAAGCGCCAGTAATTGCCTTAATTTGTTCCAGGATTTCCTTATGCTCCAAGCATTCAGCGGACTCCTGACGGAAGATGTTTCGCAAGTAATTTGGCACGTATTCTTCTGTCAACACCACCTCTTGGCCAGCCGGAATCGCTGCAATCATAGATTCAATGGTGTTTTTGATTTCCCTGACATTGCCTTCCCACGGATACGCAAGAAAGGTGTCCATCAGTTTAGGATCCAGCATAAGTGCCGACTTTCCATACACCTGATTAAATTCATTGATGTAATGGGAAATATACACCGCTATATCATCTTTTCTTTCTCTCACCGGAAGTAGCGTAATCAGTCCGCTAGAAAATCGATAGAACAAATCCTTTCGGATGATGTTATCTTCAATAGCGACAACAGGATCAATGTTCATCGCAGCGATGACTTTCACATTCACCCGTTTATCTACGTTGCTGCCAAGGGGTTTGAAGGTTCCGTCCTGCAGCACGCGAAGAAGCTTGGCCTGTACATGAAAAGGCATAGAATTCAGTTCATCGAGAAAAATAATGCCTCCATCAGCGCTTTCAAAGAGCCCCTTTTTGTTTTCTGCTCCAGTATATGCCCCTCTCACCGTGCCAAATAGGGTTGATTCTATCAGCGTCTCTGGCACTGCGGCGCAATTCTGCACAACCACTTTTGATTTCGGCACCTGACTGTAATTGATCATAGCCTGAGCAAAAAGCTCTTTACCCGTTCCCGTTTCACCATAAATCAAGGTCGGATTCGGCAGCACCGCCAGTGCCTTGGCCATGTCAATGGCTGCTCTCATTTCGCTGTTTACCGTCAGTATGGTGTTAAAGGTAATTAAACCGGCTTCGCTCTTTACTTTTTGAACAAAGATGTCGAATTTCTTTTCTTTGCTTTCCTTAATCGCTTCATTAAACAATTCCACGTCCATGACCAGCTCAACTACTGCAACTAGCTCCCCTTTTCGGAGCAAAGGCACCGTTACATTGTTGGTCACAAATTCTCTTCCTGTGTAATCCTTGTATCGCTGATTTTTCATCACAATGACTTCTTCAGTTTCAATACATCTCATAATGCTGCTGCCAGCGCGATCTAAAGTGGGGTATACATCAAAGTAATGCTGATTCATTATATCTGCTGCCAAGTATTCTTTTGACTTGTCATTAAAATGCTCGTCATATCTGGTGTTATATACAATTCTCAGATTTTTATCGACAATCATAATATAGTCAAGACTATCCATTACAACGCTTCCTGCATTTAACATGAATGAGCACCTCCTTATTTTCTATAATAATCAAGCACAAAGTGTTTAAATTCCATTGCCGTTGGTGATAACGCTACGTTTTTCTTATTGATCATATAGAATTCACGACTGAAGGCGTCATCCTCCAAATCGAACACCAGATAGGCCTCAGATTCTGATATGGCAAGTTCCGAAAGAATGGAGATGCCTAGGCCAAACCCAACGCACTGTTTGATGGCATCAATGCTATTGACTGTGGCAATGACGTTGATTTTGTTTCCCACGGTTTTCGCATAAATGTCTTCGAATAACGTTCTCGTTGCAGAGCCTTCTTCTCTCCAAATAAAGGCTTCGTTTTTCATGTCGCTAATTTTGAACACCGATGACTTTTGATGTCGCTCCAAATACGGCTCTGTCTTTGGCGTAATGATTTTACATTTATCCGTATACAGCAGCTCGTAGTCCAGTCCTGCCGTCTTAGCGTATCCGATAAATCCAATTTCACCCTTTTGCTCAAGGATATTATTGATGGTTTCTTTGCTGTCCGACTGTTCCACATAGAATTTTACTTTTTCGTGGAGTTGATGGAATTCACTGACCAATTCAGGAACCAAGAATTGCCCTGGTATGCTTGATGCTTGAATTTCCAATACATCGCTTAATTCCTCTTTATATTGCTGCAAGTCGATAAAGGCTTTGGACCTTGTGTTCATCATGTCCAACGCATATTTATAAAACATTCGGCCTTGTTTCGTCGGCCTTGATTCTTTCCCTTTACGATCGATCAACGATGTGCCTAGCTCCTTTTCTAGCGAGCTAATGTGGGCACTTATGGTCGGTTGCGTAACAAAGGTTGCATCTGCCGCCTTGGAAAAGCTCTTGTATTTCACTACATTCACAAACGCTTCTATTTGCTTAAAATCCATAGTTTCACCTCTACGCCAAAATTCTGGCATCATCTACTTTTTTCGTATACTTAATCTGATCAAAATGCTCCAGCAGCTCTACCGCATATTTTCGCGATGTACCGAGGGCATCTCGAAATTCCGCCAAGGTAATCTGTCCATGTTCATCAACTTTTCGCTGAATGATATTTTTCGCTTCGTCATAGGAGTTTCGATCAATATAGTATTGGAAACTTAGCTTAACGATGTCTCCATCTTCTGCTAAAATATCAATCATGTGCTTAGCATTTTTCTTATCCTTCTCCAACTCCAACAGCTCGTCTACCTTAGGCATTTCGAACCCTTGGGCTACATATTTGTTCAACATGCGGCGGCGAAGGTCTTCCATTTCTGCGGAGTAAGTCACTTGAAAACCGACCAGCTTAACCACGTTGTTTCCAATTTCTGCGACACCTTCATGATTGAGCAATTGCATCAGTGCCTCAACTTGTTTACTGTCATCAATGTAGCATTTCCCTTGCAGACGGCTTTTGAATTCCTCTCTCGCCATGCCCTTAGACATTTTGTTAACCTCATGATACTTGCCAAGAATGTCCTGAGACGCAGCCTTGACGTTTTCGAAAAACGCCATATGGATCAGTGCTCCTGTCTGTAGTTCAAAAATCCTTTCCTGCTCTCGGAGGGTTTGAACAACTGCCTTGGTTTCTTCTATTCTACAGCAAAGCTTCATGGCAATTGCCGTGCAGTCTACCATTTCTTGGCTTAACTCATGAATAGCCAGTTCTATATTCTCCGTCAACGTTCCCTGATCTTTTATGACCATCTGGCGAATAACCTCTGGTACATTTCGCTTGTGCTTCTTTGGATTGGCATCGAGAATCACGCCTCCGCCAATGGATTCAACTGGAGAATAAAAGCGAACAATGAATCGATCACCTTTTCTCACCGCGATTTCTCGCTCCAGCCGCAATTGGGCATATCCCGTTTCTCCAGGGCCTAGCTCCTCCTGATCCATCAATACAACCTTGCATAAGGTTTCAGCAGAACCACAGTACAAGTGAACTCTACTATGGTTCAGTACCGCTCGCTTGGTATCTTCAAATAGCTCTAGCTTAACATCCACCATCAATGTGTTGTTTAGTGACCCTTTTGCTGCGATAACATCTCCTCTGTTGATGCTTTCCTTTTTTACATTGGTCAAGTTAATGGCCGTTCTTTGCCCTGCAAACGCAGCCTCAACGTCTTCGTTGTGCACTTGTACGTTTCTCACTTTGATCAAGGTCTGTTCAGGATAGACGACAATTTCATCTCCGCGACTGACTTGGCCTTCTAGCAACGTCCCGGTAACCACCGTTCCAAATCCATCAATGGTGAACACCCTGTCCACTGGAAGTCGCAGCATGGTTTGATCGATGATTTTTTCTTTCCCTTCATCTTGCTGCTCAATAATCAGCTCTTTCAACGCTTCTATGTTTTCACCTGTATGGGCTGACACCCTGATTGTTGGTGCCCCTTCTAGAAACGAGCCCTTTACCAGTCCTTTGGTTTCTTCTTCAACTAGGGCTTTCCATTCTTCATCATCAACCAAATCATTCTTCGTAAACACGATGATGCCTTTGTCGATGTGCAACATTTTTAGGATTTCCAAATGCTCCGTCGTCTGTGGTCTGACCCCTTCGTCCAGTCCAATGACCAGCAAAACCATGTCAATTCCGCCAATGCCCGCAAGCATATTCTTAACGAACCGTTCATGACCTGGAACGTCAATGATGCTGATGTTGTACTCTCGATATATTAGCTCTGCAAACCCATTTTCAATGGTAATGCCTCGTTTTTTTTCTTCGACTAGCCTATCTGTATCCATTCCAGTCAATGCCTTAATCAGGCAAGTTTTTCCGTGGTCGACATGGCCGGCTGTGCCTATAACTACATTCCTCATCGTCTCATCATCCTTACTACATCATTTCCGCTAGTCTGTCAGAGATGGTCTCTAGCTCTTCTTCTTTGATGGTTCTCACCCCAAAGTACACCTTATCCTTGTTGATTCTGGCAATAATCGGCACTTGGCCTTCCCTTAGTTTTCGTTCAATTTCCTGAGGCTTTAATTTGCTGCTGGTGATGGCCACAGCAAAACTATCCAAAAGAACCGTTGGCGCTGAGCCGCCACCAACTTGATCTTGGCAAGGTTCTACCGCTACGTGATAGCCTTGGGTTTTTCCGTTTATCCTTTCAGCAAGGGCTTCTGCTCGCTGACGAAGGACATCTGCGTCCTGCATCAAACAGTTTAGCACCGGAATGTTCTTCACCGCTTTTTCCATATCGTAATATTCCCTAAACGTCGCTTCCATGGCGGCAAGAGTCATCTTGTCCACTCTAAGCACACGAGCTAGGGGATGTTTTTTCATCCGATCAATGTATTCTTTTTTTCCTGCAATGATGCCACCCTGTGGACCTCCAAGAAGCTTATCTCCACTGAACAAAATCACATCAATTCCTGTGTTTAAGCTATCGATTACTGTCGGCTCGCACACTCCATAGGCTTCTAGGTTGACCATTAATCCAGAACCCATATCGTAGATTACGGGAAGCCCATGCTGTTCGCCTAAGGCGACCAGCTCCTCTAGTGACGCCTCTTCTGTGAACCCAACAACTCTGTAATTGCTGGTGTGAACCTTCATCAAAGCTGAGGTTTCCTCAGTGATGTGTGCTTCATAATCATCAATTCTAGTCTTATTGGTGGTTCCGATTTCTACCAGCTGGGCTCCGCTTTGGGCCATAATGTCTGGCACCCTAAAGGAGCCACCAATTTCCACTAGCTCACCTCTGGAAACGATGATTTCTTTTCCCGCTCCCATAACAGAAAGACATAACATGGTAGCAGCAGCGTTGTTGTTGACAACCATCGCCGCTTCAGCACCTGTTATGTCTTTAATTACATTTTCCACATGGCTATGGCGAGAACCTCTCTCTCCCAATTCAACATTGTATTCTAAAGTTGAATAGTGACAAGAAACCTGAGCTACACTGTTACATGCTCTCTCAGATAAATTCGCCCGCCCTAAATTCGTGTGCAACGTTACACCTGTTGCATTGATTACGTTGATTAAGCTATCTGCAAAGGATTTTTGCGTCCGCGAAATGATGGCATCCACAACACGAGCCATGTCTACTATGCGTTCATCGCAAGTTGATGCCTCTTGCAGGATTTTGTTTCTCATTTCCGCCAATTCATTTCTAGCCGCACTCAATATCATATGATGAGGAATTGTCTGTTCCAATTCAATTAACTTACTGTCCTTTAGTAGCTCATCCACCTTAGGCACTTTCTTGATTAATTCTTTGTTCATTTCATTCCTCCTGGCATTTAAAATGGCGGGAGTATGTGGGAATCGAACCCACCCAAGAGGCTACTAACCCCTCGAACTGGTTTTGAAGACCAGAGGGCACACCAGCACCCATCTACCCCCATATATTATTCGTCTAGGAACAGTATACACCACAGGAGCATTTCCCGCAATTACCCCCACCTTCTTTCACGTGATGTTCTTTTCCTTTTTCATATATCTGATAAACACATTTGCGTTTGTCTACTGTATATTTCCCATCTACACAGGAAATCGCAGCCTCTGGACATTTATCCATGCACTGCATACAGCTTCCGTTTTTCTTGGCAAGACAACGCTCTTCTTTGATTTTTTCATCATAGGCAAAAACCGCATCGGTCACAACGGAAGTCATTCTTCCTGCACATCCACTGGATGTAATGATCATGTTGTTGATGCCCAATGTACCTAAGCCGGCGATAACACCAACATGGCGGTGAGACCAAAAACTGGTGATGGCTTTTCGTTCAGGATTGATTTTAGATGGAGTTCCATTTGCCGAGAACCCTCTACTGTGCAGCTCCTGACAAACATATTGATTTAGCTTGTCTAGCATCAAGTTGGTTTCATCATAGGCCTCATCCCAAAGGGCAGAAGAGTACTCCCCTCCAGTATTGGACTCTACAACTTCTTTGGTAAATGGCACAAAAATAACAATTACCGATTTTGCGTCTTCCACAAAATCCTCTGGCATGAGATGTTCTGGATGTACTGCATGTTTTAATTCTGCAAAGGCTTCATCCGTTCCATCAGCTATGGCAATTACTGGTTTTTCCCAAAGCTTAATGGTATGCTCAGCTTCAGATTGGGCGATAAACCCATCACACAATCCTAGTAATTCCTTTTTGCTCTCCATTTTACAATCCTCTCTGTATAGAACAAAAACGGAAGACTACAACCTGTAGCCTTCCGCATTTCATCGACTCTATTTCAATAATAACTGTAATGCATCCATTACAATTTCTCTCTGACGACGTTCTTCCTTCTCTGGTGGTAACTGTGGGTTACCTGTTGGATAAGGAATTGCCTGTGCGCCTGAAATTCTGGCAGCACCAACCGTCTTGGAAATAGGAGTAACTGTACAAATGTGAGCTGCAGGAATACCTGCTTTTTCAATTTGTTTCACGATCGTTGCACCGCAACGTGTACAAGTTCCTCAGGTGCTGGTCAGGATAACTCCGTCTACACCTGCCGCTAATAAGTCTTCAGCCATTTCTTGGCCCATTCTAGTAGCATCTGCAACAGATGTTGAGTTTCCTGTAGTGGTTAATAGATAAGGATAAACCTCGCCGATTTCTCCTTCTGCTTCTAGCTTCTTTAGCACGCTATATGGTGCTACTCTGTTTGGATTGTCATTGGCATATACTGGGTCAAAGCCTGCATGTACAGATTCGAATTCACCCTTTTCTAATCCAGTTTTTCCAGCCAAATCATACTTCTTCCAGAATTTTGCTGTAGCTGCAAACATGTGGTCTGGATTTCCCATAGGAACAATACCACCTGTTGTGCATAATGCAATCTTAGCCTTTTTCAAATCGGCAAGAGGTGCAGATGGTTCTACCTTTTCGTATACAGAAATTTCAAGCTCTGTATCATATTCTTCTCCATTGACCTTTTTGATCAACATGTCTACTGCTCTTTCAGCACCATTCTTTTCATGGAAAACATTCACACGCTGTCCCTTTGGATAGTAGTGCTCCTGCTTTGGTGTTCCTAGCTTTTCACCTGCAATGATTTTGTTGACAAAGCCTGTGATTAGCGGAACTGCTTTTCTAATTGTAGCAGCTGATTTACCAACTTCCATGATGTAACAGTCAGCCTTGTACATTTCTACACCTGGGTTTTCCCAGTATAATCCTGTAATTGAAGGGATATTGTAGGTTCCCTGAACAAGCTTACAAACCTCGCAGCATGCGATACCGAAACGGCCTGCGTTAAAGGCTGGGCCTGCCATTAAGATGTCTGGCTGATATTTTTCTACCTGTTTTTTGATGAAGTCTTTGCAAACGTCCATGTTTTCAACGAAATAGTTGTCGCCGCATACGATGGTCGCTACAATTTCTCCACCTTCAATTTTCGGAGCAAAAGCATTAGCATTTCCGCGAATTCCGTCTTCAACGAATGGCTCTTGGTATGCAAACTCTTCTCCACCAATCTGTCCGAAGAACTGATTTGTATAAAATAGAATTTTTTTCATGTCTTTTCCTCCTTCCTTATAGTGTGATCGCACCAAGCTTGGTGTTACCCTGTAAATTATGACTGCCCATGATACCGTGTATCTCTAGCAGTAGTCTTCCATCTTCTTGTATAGAGGTGATGTTTCCTCCACACACTCGTTCAACCTCTTTTAGGTTTCCGATTGTCTTTTCCATTGCTGGCAGCATTACTGTCGCATTGGAGTTTCCTGTTGACACAATGGCATTTGCTTCCTGAACACTATCTGGTAGTGATTCACTCATGCCGTCCATTCCTGCGTCTTCGTTGGTGATGACAACGGTTTTGATTCCGTTTTGTTCTAACTCCTGGCAAACAATCATCAAGTCCGTTGTTGGGTTTCCGAAGCCTTCCTGTGAAATGATTGCTCCGTCAGCACCGAGCATTTTCACTTCTCTTACAGTAAGCATACGGTCTCTGAACTTTTCTTTCAATGTGGTCATTAACGGATTTAAGACAATTCCCATAAAGTTGATTTCTTTACCGTGTTTTGCAAACAATTCATCGATGACTGCATTGTTCTGATGCATGTATGTTGTTGATTTAGATCCAGGTGATACACAGTTACCAGAAATGATCGCACCATCCATAACTTCAAGTGGTGTAATCATGGTTGGTACCATAACCTTTGTATCTCTACCGTAGAAATATGTATCGTGAAGAAGTCCCTGTGCCATGCAATTATATACATACACAATTTTTGGAAGATCTGGATACTCCATATATTTCTCGCCTATGGATTTCCACTCGTAAGTTTCAGTTTCGTAATCTGCATAATCGAAACCTGCTCTTCCAAGGAACTCTGCTACCTTAATTCCTGCTAGTCTAACCACAACCTCGTGGTCGTGCTGGTCAACGTAATCTTGTTTCTCAATAATCATGACAACATGATTTAGCTGTGAGTAAACAGTATACTCAGTACCAGGACCCATCATATCTATTACGCCTTCCTGGAATCCAACAATTGGACCAGTTGATGTAACCGCACATCCGGATAAAGCGTAGGTAATACCGTTTCCAGTTTCCTTCATGTCTTCGCTGAACAATCCTGGGAAGCACTCTCCACCTTCTAATTTGGCTCTTGGCTCTATAACGTCCTTAACGGGTACAATTCTTACTGATTCGCCCGGTCTTGCTAGATCAAAGGATACGCTCTTAACTCTGCTATCCTCAAGAACTAGCTCTTCTAGTTTCTTAGGATCTACATGTAAACATCCATCTACAATTTTGCATTCAGTGTCAAAGCAAACATCCTTGATTGCAATTTTTCTCAATTCCAAATTCATTTGCGTTTCCTTCCTAAATATTCATTAATTGGTGCTAATTAACTTTTATCTGCAATATATAAAGCAATTTTTGTGCCAATCTTTATTTTATAGGTTCTTCGTTAGAAATATTGATTTTTCCTATGGTTTTTCGCTGTACTCTTAAAAAAAACACAGGATACCCCTAACCGTTCGACAAAATCTTGTCGCATCCGCCAATTTTTATTACACAAATAGGCTCAATTTACCGTTCAGCATCTTCGATTCCCAGCTTATCCATTTTGTATTTTAGAGTCTGTCTTGGAATCCCCAGAATTTTCCCTGCTTTGGTTTTATTTCCATTAACCTGACGTAACGTTCTGATGATCATCTTTTTTTCAACCTCAGCTAATGCATCCTTTAGATCACAATTATCTGCTCCAAGAACAAATACGTCATCCTCTTCTTCCACCTTGACTGTGGTTCTTTCTCTAAACGCGCCGTCTTCTCCATTTGATTCCTTGATTTTGTTGTGTAGGTATACTGGAATGTGATCGACGGTTAGCACCTTGTCATTGGAAAGACTGACCATAGCCTCGATGACATGCTTCAGCTCTCGGACGTTTCCTTCCCATGAATAGTTCATGAACACATCTCGTAGCTCTTCAGAAATACCTTCGATTTCTTTTCCATACGTCTCGTTGAACAGATCAATATATCTATCGGTCAAATACTCGATATCTTGCTTACGCTCTCTTAGTGGCGGCAAATAAATCATGCTGCTAGACAATCTATAGAACAAGTCGCGGCGCAAAGCATTGTTTTCAATGGCTTTAATGGGATCCACATTCATTGCCGCAATAATCTTAACGTCAACGTGTTTTTCCGTATTGGAGCCAATTGGCCAGAAGGTTCCCTCTTGCACCACTCTCAGTAGCTTTCCTTGCACTTGATATGGCATGGCATTTAGCTCGTCCATGAAGAAAATTCCGCCATCAGCCTCTTCAAACAATCCTTTTCGATTTTCTGCGCCGGTGTATGAGCCTTTGGTCGTTCCGAACAAAATGGATTCAATCAAATTGTCAGGCACTGCCGCACAGTTCTGCACTACGATTTTTTGTTTAGGCGCTGCACCATAATTGATCATCGCTTGAGCGAAAAGCTCTTTTCCTGTTCCTGTTTCGCCATAGATCAGCGTCGGATTCATGTAAGTGGAATACATCTTTGCCTGTTCAATAGAACGTAACAAATTCTCATCCAGAGTCCAGATATCATCAAAGGTGATCTTTTTCGCCGGTTCGTTGATGTTGCTTGCACTTCGTTTATCTTCAATATTGCTTAAATATTCTCGTTTGCCCTTAAGGTGCTTAACGTTGGTTACGTCTTTCGTCAATTCTACTACACCGATAATTTGACCATCGTTAAAGATCGGATAGGTCACATTCTGTGTAACGTAAATATTTCCATTGATGTCCACGAATTTCTGGGCATCGTTATAAATCACTTCCCCTGAAGACATGGTTTTCGCAATGGAGCTATTGTTTCGTCCTAGCTTTGGATACATTTCAAATAGATTTTTATACTTGCCCATTTTTCGATCCAAAGGATTTAGCTGGCTCATTCGGTTGTCAAATCTGGAATGATAAATGATTTCAAAATCCTTATTGACGACCAAAACATAGTCCACACTATTCATATACTTGTTATCTTTCATCTCCATGGCTTTACCTTTCCAATTCTTCGACTCCGCTGTCTAGCAAAGTTTTATCAATAAACTGAAGGTCTGATAGTATCTCGTCATAATACTTAATATACGCCGTATCCTCCATAAACTTTCTTGTGGTTTGAATACTGTCTTCAATCATCAGCAGGCTTTCCATTGACACCTGGCTACTGCCTGTTTCAAGAATGACCGATTTATATGGGGTTTCATGGGGTTTGATTCTGCCCATCATGGGATGCATCAACAGCTTTCCGCCTAAATGCACATAATCCCTCGCAGCCAAAAGAATCTCCAGCTGGCTCTTTTCTGGATAAAACTCCACTTTATACCTATCGGAATAATCTATATTGACTTTTTCATTATTGGTAATTATTATCGTTTCCATAGGGTTATCCTATAACATTGACGTAAATTTGTCAATATGTACGGCAAAATTATGCTAAATTTTTGACGCACGACAATTTTCTGTCGCTTCCATATATTTGATTGTTTTTTTTCGATTTTCCATGTATAATCAATTTATCATTGACAGGAGGTGATAGAGATGTCAGAAATTAAACTTACTCATTTGACAGAGAATGCTGGTTGAGCGGCTAAGCTTGAGCCTGATGCTCTGACACAAGTTTTGTGTCATTTACCAAAATTCGAAGATCCTAATTTGCTCGTTGGTTTTGATACCGGCGACGATGCTGCAGTATATCGAATCGACGATCAAACTGCCATGATTCAAAGTGTGGATTTGTTCCCTCCTGTTGTAGACAACCCTTACGATTACGGAGCCATCGCGGCTGCCAATTCCCTAAGTGATATTTACGCTATGGGCGGTAAGCCAAAATTGGCCATGAACATATTGTGCGTTCCAGAAACCATGGAGCAGGAAATCATCAAAGAAATTCTACTAGGTGGATATGATAAAGTAAAAGAAGCTGATGCCATTGTCTGCGGCGGTCACACCGTCAAGGATAATGAACCAAAGTACGGCCTCAGTGTTACCGGATTCGCTCACCCAAGCCGGATTCTTGCCAACAACACAGCAAAGACCGGCGATGTACTGATTTTGACCAAGCCACTGGGAACAGGCATTTTGAATACAGCAGCAAAAGCTGAACTGCTAAATCCATCGACTATTACAGAAATGATTGCAAGTATGTCTATGCTGAACAATATTTCTGCAGCCATCTGCGATTCTTTTTCCGTCTCAAGCTGTACGGATATTACAGGATTCGGCCTCATGGGACACACCTATGAAATGGCCAAGGGCAGCGAAAAAACCATATTCATCAACAGCGCCGCTGTGCCTACTCTTTCAGAAGCGAGAGAAATGGCATCAATGGGCGTCATTCCTAAAGGTGCATATGGAAATCGAAAGTGGCTATCCTGTAGCGTTGATGTTGCTGAACACGTTCCACTAGATTTGGCCGATATTCTCTTTGATCCTCAAACATCTGGCGGGCTACTCATTGCTGTAAGCGAAAAAGACAGTGAGAAATGCCTGCACGCATTATCCGACTCAATTCCTTGTGCAGAAATCATCGGTTATGTAGAGGATTACCAAGATAAATATGTTGTAGCAAAGTAGGAGAACCATCATGAACAACCAACTTCAATTTACCCCAAGCATTTTTAACGACGTACTAGCACCGATTACTTTAGGGCCATCAAGTTCCAATACTTGCGGCCCTTTTCGCATTGGTCTTTTGGCTGTGCAGCTATTGGGGGAAGACCCTATTTCCCTAGAAGTGGAAATGTCACAAACTGGAGGGTTTGCTGACTCATTCTACGGTATGCAAAGCGATAAAGGCTTCATCACGGGTGTCCTAAAAAAAGACTTCTTACATTATGATCTCGAGCAGGCTTACGATGATGCCAAGGCAAATGAACTGGCTGTATCTTTTACCTTTACCGACAATCCACAGATTCCGCAGACTCCAACAGAGTCGGCGCTGGTCACATTGTCTGGAAAGACCCGAACCTTGACCTTGCTCACTGCATCTCTTGGCGGAGGTGACATCAACATCACATCCATCAACGATGTTCCCGTCTATATCGATGGGCGCAGTGCAGTTACCGTGGAGCTTGACGGCCACACCATGAGCTGTGAACCAATCTATGACGTCATTCCCCATGCCGATGCCAAGCCTTTGTTCACCCGTTGTGACCAAATGATTGACTTTGCCATAGAAAACGCCATGCCCCTTTGGCAGGTGGCTCTAGCCTACGAAGCCTCTTTATCCGATTTAACGGAAGAAGACGTTTGGAATTTGGCAGAAAAGACATATGCTCTGGCTATGGAAAGTATTGAAAAAGGGTTTTCTCCTGACAATCACTTCTCTGGCGTAACTACAGCAAAAGCACCCTCGATAAAGGGTGCCTTTGATCAAAATCGTTATATACCTCTTGGTGCCGCATCGGTAGGAATCCCCTACGCCCTTTCGATTATGGAATACAGTAATGCCCATGGGAAAATCGTTTGTATGCCTACTGGCGGTTCTTCCGGAATCATTCCTGCTTCCATTGAAGCCATGACTCAATCTATGGATTTAAGTCACGATGCGAAAATTCAAGCATTGCTGGTGGCTGGACTGCTAGGGGTGTTCTATTACCCAACTCATTACACTGGCGCTCTAGGCTGCCAAGCGGAAATCGGTGTCGCCATATCTATGGCTGCAGGCGCCATGGCAAGTTTGATGACCGACGACCCAAAAACCGTCGAAAAAGCTGCGGTTCTTGGGATTCAAAGCGTTCTCGGGATGCTTTGCGATCCGATTGAAGGTTACGTTCAGGTTCCGTGCTTCATTCGAAACATGACTGCAGTTCCTACTGCGATGACCTGTGCAAACAGTGCCCTTGCAGGCCTAGACGCATTGGTCAATCTAGATGATATGGTTCAGGTGGTGATTACTACTGGAGAAAAGCTGCATCCCATCAATAACTTCGGGACTTGTTCCTGTTATCATCGCAAATAGTTAATTACAGCAGGTGTCCCCATTAATCCTAATGGGTTCATCTGCACCGAATCCCCATTCTCTCTCTCCATTGTTTAGCACTTCAATATCATATACCACTTTGGTGCCTTTTCGACTTTTCACTTCTCCCATAGGGAGCGCATAGCTTCCCAGCAAACAAATGACCGCCAACAAGCCCATGCCGATAACCTTTAGCATATTTTCTAAATTTCCAGATATAATTTGACGTACAAACAAAAATGCAATACCGATTAGCGCTACTGCATAGGCTGCATTCTTCAACACGAACATCGTCTTCGTATCGCTGTAAATTTTATCTAAGCCGGCCGCATCACATTTCCGATAATGCTTGCTCTTAAGCAGCTGGAAAGAGTCATAGTCCATTGCCGAGAAATATAGCATTCCTTTAATCTGTGTTGATTCACATGGGAACAGATACAGGGTTTCTGGAATTTCTTCTTGTTCAAGTTCTGTATCATAAAGGCATTGCAACTCAATTGCCGAAAATTTAGGCCTAGTGCCTTTGTTCGCATAATGATAATTTCTGTTTAGTTGATGAGGCAAAACGGTTCCGACACATGAAGCGGTCGTTTTTCCGCCGCTGGCTTTGGCGCAGTCCGCCGCACGTCTATACACTTGAAAGGAAAACCTCACCTTGTCGATATGGTCTTCTTCAATATTGATGAATGACGGGAAATTCTTATAAATCTGCCACTGCCCATAGTATTCTTCATTGACAAATACTTGCACCTTAATATAATCGTTAAATTGATGGTTAAATACAACTTTCATCTACTCTTCTCCTCTTCACGACATTTTAGACTATAGTAATTCAATTTTTAAGGGATGTCAATCCCATTCATTTCTCTAATGGCCTTTACTGCATAACGGACTTCCTCTTCTGTAGTGGCATGTCCGAAGGCAAAACGAACAGTTCCATGAGGGTATGTTCCTAAGGTTTGGTGCGCCAACGGTGCACAGTGAAGCCCGCATCTAACCATGATTCCGTACTGCTCATCTAACAAATATGCCACCTCTGCATTATCCATTTTTTTAAAATCCAAAGACACAATTCCTGTGCGAAGATGGCTGTCAGATTTTCCTACAACGGTTATTCCTGACATCTCTTTCAGCTCGCCTAGAAATAGCTCTACCAATTTTTGTTCTCTCTCATAAATGGATGCAATCCCTGTTTCATCCAAGTAGGTTAAAGCTGCATTAAGCCCGATGATTCCAGGTAAATTCAACGTCCCGACTTCGAATTTATCGGGCATGAAATTTGGCATGGTCAACAAGTGCGACGCGCTCCCCGTACCTCCATCGATGACTGGCTCTAGCATTTCTGCCATTTCATCCGATAACAACAGGGCACCAACCCCTTGTGGGCCAAGCAATCCCTTATGACCTGTCACACATAGGGCAGCTAAATTAAATTGTTCAAAATCAATCGGCACGACCCCTGCACTTTGGGCCGCATCTAAAACGAATTTTACCTGCTTTTCCTTGCATACTTTTCCGATTTTTTCTGCATCTTGCACGGTTCCGCATACGTTGGATGCATGGGACATGACAACCAGCTTGGTGTTCTCTTGAAATAGCTTGCCAAAATGATCAAAGTCCAGCTTTCCTTCCAAATCACATTTCGCTATAGAAACCTCAACGCCTTGTTTTTTCAAGGATTCGCATGGACGGGCAACTGCATTATGCTCCATGGAAGAAATAATGACATGGTCTCCAGCTTTCAGCAATCCTTTGATCACAAAATTCAAGCTATAGGTTACACTTGGTGTAAAAACCACGTGGCTTTCTTTCTGGAAATTGAATAGCTTACACAAAAGACTTCTCGTTTCCGCTATTTTTTCTGCTAGACTATAGGCTCTATCATACCCGCCTCGACCAATGTTGCATCCAACCTTTAGGATGAATTCGCTCATGGCCTCTCCAACACCGGGTGCCTTAGGAAACGCGGTGCTGCCATTATCCAAATATACTTTCTTCATGACGTGTTTCTCCTGGAACATAATTTAAAATTACAACAAGGTATAGCCTCTTTTTCAAGAATCTATACCTTATCTACATGACTATTCTTTTTCTGAAATGATGATGTACTCATCACCATTTGCTTCATACGCACATTCGAAGGGCTTTTTTTCCAAATCCCCAAACTCTATTTCCACCTTTGGTCGAAAGATGACACAGGTGCCACATGACGAACTCAAGCTTCGCGGGACCGGTTTTTGCTTTGCCTCTCCATTTTGCTTGGCAAACCGATAAAATTGAAGGGCATCAAAGTTTGTATGAAATGTGAATAGATACGTTTTCATTATCCGTTTACCTTTACTGTGTATTCTCCAGCTTCATTGGCAATCACCTGGAACGGAAAGCCTTTGCTCTGAACGAACCGAGATACGTTTTCCTTGGCAGTATCATTATCCACCAAAATATCCAGCTGGCTTTCTTTTTCTAACGCTTTTTTCGCCATCAAAACTGGCTGCGGGCAAGATAGCCCTCTAGCATCTACGATGGTCATGATATCGCCTCCTTCTTGTTATTTCTATATATATTCATTGCTGCAATGAGCACCACTACGATAAATCCAATAATCACTGCGATTTTCCCATTGAGTGTAGGGCCTTCTCCTGATGATGCCAATCCGAAATTGTGACAAAAAGCTGCGCCTACAAACATTCCCAATACCGAAACCACGGAATCCAAGTTCCCTTCTCCTGATAAAACCAGTTGTCTCATTGGGCATCCCCCAAGGAGTACAGACGTGAATCCTACCAACACCATTCCTAAAAAGTTCCACAATCCATCGCTATGTGCTATCGGCTGCTCCGTAAACCCAAGATGAAATGCGCCTACCACTAGGTTGCAAATCACGGTTACGATGATTAATGTGATGAATCCATAGAGCATGGAGAAATCTTGAAACATCATCGAATCTCTAATGCCTGCAACTGTACAAAACCTAGTTCTTTGGGCTATGATTCCTACAACTAGACCTGCTGCTAGTGATAACATCACTGGAGCATGCATAGATCCAGGGCCTTCTGCACTAAACACAATGACTGATGGAACTGCAACGAGCAGTACCAAAAGTGCAATCTGAATTACTGGGAAAATATATCCTTCTGCTTTTGCGACTTTATAGGTTCTCGCTAGCGAGAAGCCTTTGTTCAGCGCCAACGCACCGCCTCCGATTCCAACGACGAATCCAACTAAGCCAATAATCGCATTCAGGTCTCCGCCGCCAATTCGTAACATCATTCTCAACGGACAGCCTAGGAACATTAACGCACCGACCATGATAAAAAATCCAAATACAAATCTGATGATTGGATTGGAGCCAGTTCTTGCGGCAAATTCTTTACGACCAATCGCCATAATGCAAGCGCCTAAGACCAACCCAATGATTTCTGGTCTAATATACTGTACCACTGGCGCCGTTTGAAGCTTAAGGGCTCCAGCAGTGTCTCTAATAAAACATGCAATACAGAATCCCATATTGCCAGGGTTTCCAAACTTAACTAACATTACGGCAATTAAACCAATAATGCCGCCGGTTAAGATAATCCACAATTTGTTGTTCTTCATCTTAAATCCTCTTTCTACTTAAACGATACCACTTCTGTCATGACTAAGTTTAAAACTACATCTATATTATATGAGCATCTAGATAAAATGTACAATTCATAATATAAATCAAATTTATGCAGCTATCAGTCTTTTTGATTTGTGGTGACAGATTTTTGTCAGGGACGAATTCTCTCCAACATTTCATGTTGACTTTCGTTGGGTGGAATGTCATACGACTAGTTCCTTGCCAGCTCGTGCTGGGGAACTATAGCATAAATTCCACCTTGCAACTCATGACAACATTTCATGTTGACTTTCGCTGGGTGGAATGTCATACGACTAGTTCCTTGCCAGCTCGTGCTGGGGAACTATAGCATAAATTCCACCTTGCAACTCATGCCAACATTTCATGTTGACTTTCGTTGGGTGGAATGTCATACGACTAGTTCCTTGCCAGCTCACGCTGGGGAACTATAGCATAAATTCCACCTTGCAACTCATGCCAACATTTCATGTTGACTTTCGTTGGGTGGAATGTCATACTCTTAGGTGTAAAAGGAGATGAATATGAATACAAAAAGATTATTTAGGGATAATGTTTATTTGACTTCTTGCTCTGCAAAGGTCGTTAAAATAGAGCAGCAGGATGGTAAATCTTTGGTTGTGTTAGACCAAACGGTTTTCTTTCCTACTGGTGGTGGGCAAAGCTGTGATATCGGTCATATTGCCGCTTACGATGTGGTTGACGTCGTTGAAACCGCTGATGATATTTATCACTATATTGATGGTGAATGTGCATTGTCAATAGGCGATGAGGTAACGATTTCAATTAATTGGGAGCATCGGTTTGACAATATGCAAAGGCACTGCGGCGAGCATATTTTGTCGGGGATTTTTTACGAGCTTTACGGCGGCGTAAACCGTGGTTTTCACATGGGCGAAGACTACATGACCATCGATATCAGCCTAGAAGAAAATCCAGATTTCACCAAGCTTTCTTGGGATATGGCGGAAAAGGCAGAGCTTGCTGCCAATCAGGCGATATGGGGAAATTTGCCAGTGATTACTCGTCATTTTGATTGCCGGGAAGATGCGGAAGGACTGCCGCTGCGCAAAGCATTAGCTTTTGATGAGGACATCACCATCGTTTGCGTCGGTGCAATTGAAAACCCAGCAGACTGTGTCGCTTGCTGTGGGACTCACCCATCCACTTCAGGTCAAGTGGGCATGATCAAAATTTATAAAGTCGAAGCCAACAAAGGCATGTTCCGTGTCTACTTTGAGGCGGGTGCACGTGCCTTTACGCAGTACCAAAAACGCTTCGATGTATTGACCACTTTAGAGAAAAAATTGTCTTCTGGCCCTGATGATTTATTAGAAAAGTACGACGCGCAGCAAGAGAAAAACAAAGAATCACGCAATCAATTGTATCAACTAAAAAAGTCTGTCATCGCAGATGAAATCAGCAAAATACGCGATTCCATTACTCCTGCTTATGTGAAGAAGTACGACACATTGTCTATTAACGATATTTTAGATATTGGAAAAGAACTGTCAGGATTCATTCCTTCTGTAGCCTTTCTCGTCCACGAACCAACCAATACGGTTCTACTATTTTCTGATCAACACGACTGTGGAAAACTGGTCAAAGAAAATGCCGACATTTATGGCGGTAAAGGTGGCGGGAACAAAAACTCTGCCCGAGCAATCTTTTCTAAAGCAGACTATGTAGATACGTTTATTGACTTAATTGAAAAGCACTTAAGATAAACTGCTCCTACTCCAATTTGATATAGAACTAAAAAAGGGACCTACTCCAAATTGGAGTAGGTCCTATATTGATGATGTAAATGTTTAGTCTTCCATTACTTTTAGGTCAGGGCTGAATGTCAGCTCGCAACCTGTTGCTGCTTGCATTTCTTCTTTGGTGAAATCAGAATGCAATTCAGTTACTACAAGTCCTTCTGGAGTAACCTTCATTACGCCCATTTCTGTGATAATCAAGTTAACACATTTAGGCGCTGTTAGTGGAAGTGAGCACTTCTTTAGAATTTTGTGTGCACCCTTCTGTGTATGAAGCATAACGATGATGACTTCTCTTGCACCTACTACTAGGTCCATTGCTCCGCCCATTCCAGCAACTTTCTTGCCTGGAACAATCCAGTTAGCTAGGTCGCCATTTTCAGCAACTTCCATAGCACCTAAAACTGTAGCTGCTACGTGTCCGCCTCTAACAAGACCGAAGCTTGTTGCTGCGTCAAAGAAGTTAGCTCTGTCTACTGCAGTTACATATGCTCCACCTGAGTTGATGATATCAACATCTTCTTTTCCTTCTTCAGCAGCTCCAGAAAGTCCAGCAAAGCCGTTTTCTGAATGTAGGGTAACCTCTACGTCTTCTGGAATATAGTTTGCTACCATTGTTGGAAGACCGATTCCCAGGTTTACGAAATCGCCGTCTTTAAATTCTTTTGCGCATCTTTTCGCAATTCTCTGTTTTAAATCTGCCATTTTGCTTCTCCTTCCACAATCGTATCTACAACTACACCAGCTGTTACAAATGTATCTGGATCACATTCGCCGATTTCTACAACCTTTTCGCTTGCAAGAATCACGTGGTCTGCTGCTCCAGCCATAACATAGTTAAATGTTTTGGTTGCTTTGTAGCAAGTAAAGTTACCGAACTTGTCACAGATGGACGCTCTGCAAAGGGCGTAATCTGCTCTTAGTGGCATTTCAAGAAGGTATTTTTTGCCGTCAAGCTCTAAAACCTGTTTCTTTCTGCCTAACTCATCAAGTTCTTCTTCAACAGGAGTACCAACACCTGTTGGGGTAAGAACTCCACCAAGTCCATAGTTTCCTGCTCTTACTTTTTCTGCTAATGTTCCCTGTGGAACCAATGTGCATTTTAGCGTTCCAGCAACCATGCCTTCTCCGATTAGTGGGTTCATTCCCACGTGAGAAGCAACGATATGATCTACCATGCCTGCTTCTAATAATTTGCCAATGCCTCTAGCTGTTTTAGCACCATATGCTCCAACAGGAAGGCCTCCATCGTTTCCGATTACGGTCAAATGCTTAACGCCTTTTCTTACCAATGCATCAATCAAGCATTCTGGTGTTCCTGTTCCCAAGAATCCACCAACCATGATGGTCATGCCGTCTTTGATGCCTGCAACTGCTTCATCGGCAGTTTTGATTTTGTTAATCATGATAAATAATCACCTTTCTATAAATATTTCTCAACCTATTTTCGTTTTTGCCTTGTTGTTATCATACACCAAACCATCTTTTCTCGCAAGAGTTACTCTTTGGTTAGTGTAGTGGGCGCTGCAATAATGACAACGCCCAACAATCAAATTCGTATTTTCTCGGTCGATTAACGGTCAGCAATATTTGCTTTATCCTGCCAGCCTCTTTTTTCTACTTCCTGCATAATGTAGGACATAACATGTTCTGCATATTTTCCAGGGCCGAAACCAGCGTCATAACCTAATTCCTGAGCAAGCTCGTGAGAAAGTCTAGGTCCTCCACAAGTTAGGATGATTTTATCACGAAGACCTTCAGCTTCCATCAGTTCAACCATTTTGGTTAGCTGTTTGATGTGAATGTCTTTCTGAGTTACAGTCTGAGATACAAGAATTGCATCAGCATTGACTTCTTTTGCTTTTGCGATTAACTGTTCGCATGGTACCTGTGATCCCATGTTGTAAGGAACCACATTCTTGAATCTTTCCAAACCGAAGTGGCCATGGAAGCCCTTCATCTGGATGATTGCGTCAATACCTACTGTGTGAGCATCAGATTCGATAGATGCGCCAACTACAGTGATGTCACGGCCAATGTGTTCGCCGATCCAGTCGCCGCACTCAACTCTGTCCATAGTTGTTCCTTCAACCTTAGGAACCTTGATGGATGTAAAGTCAACAGTTGCCTGCATTTTTCCGTATACCACGAAGAAGGTAAATCCAGGGCAAAGTTCTTTGTAATAGGTTACGCTAGGTTCATTGAACCCTATTTTCTTTACTAACTGTTTTGCTGCTTCTTCTGCCTCGTCACCATATGGAACAGGAAGCGTGAAGGAAAGCTCAGTCATGCCGTCGTTTAATGTATCACCGTATGGTTTAACTTGCGTCAAATCTACGTTGTTATTTGCTTTGTAATCTGTAGTCATTATTCTTCACCTCCAAGCATTAGTGGGATAAACGGATTGAAGTACATATCGTCTTTAGCGCAAACGCCTGCTAATCCATGTCCGCCATCCTTAGGTCTCTTGATTCCGCCAAAGATACCTTTTTCGATTGTTGAGAACAATCCTTCTTTTTCAACTTCTTCAAGAACAGCATCTGCTTTCTTAAGAACAGTCTGTGCTCTTTCCTGAATGATTCCGTCTTTCTTGAATTCGATTTCGGAACCTAGATCTTTACAGTTGTTGAAGATGTACTGTGCATTTTCAATAGAAAGATATCTATCATGCATATGTGGTGTATGAATGGCTTCAGTCATCATTCCAAGAAGCTGTAATGATTGTCCAGACCAAATGGAAATCAAGTTGAATAATGCATCCTGAATATGACCTTTGTAAATGTTACCAGTCATAAACTTAGTTGGAGGCATATATTTCAATCTAGCCTTAGGGAAGATTTCTCTTGCCATAATTGCCTGAGATAATTCATATAGGAATCCGTTTTCTGTGTTAGGATCCATTTCGAACGCGTGACCAAGACCCATCTGCTCTTCTTTGATGTTAGCAAGTACTGCAAACTGTTCGTTGATGAACTGAGATGCAGTTACTGTATGTGCTGCTTCATACGCATCGTCTGTAGTTAAGTAGTTATCTTCACCTGAGTTGAAGATGATTCCGCAGTAACCGATGATTACACGGCTCATGTACTGGTCAACTAAAGTTCTCTGCATATTGATGTCTCTGAACAAAATACCGTAGATCGCGTCGTTTAGCAGTACGTCTAATCTTTCTAGCGCACCCATTGCAGCGATTTCTGGCATACACATTCCTGAAGAGTAGTTACACAATCTGATGTATCTTCCAACTTCTTCACCAACTTCATCAAGAGCTTTTCTCATGATCTTGAAGTTTTCCTGTGTTGCATAAGTTCCACCGAAGCCTTCTGTAGTTGCTCCATAAGGAACATAGTCAAGAAGAGATTGAGCAGTAGTTCTGATTACAGCAATGATGTCTGCACCCTGTCTTGCTGCTGCCTGAGCCTGCACAACGTCTTCGAAAATATTACCAGTAGCAACGATTACATATAGATAAGGCTCTGAACCTTCTCCCAATCTGCTTAGGTATTCTTCTCTTGCTTTGCTCTGTTCTCTGATTTTCTTCAGGGATTCATGAACAATTGGCATAATTGCTGCTTCTGCTTCTTTCACATCGCTAGTAGCAATCTTAGTGATTTCTAGCTTGCCAGCTGCCATTTCTTCTGCGATTTCCTGAGGTTTTTTTCCAGTCTGAACCATTGCATTACCAATCCAGTAAGCAACGCCTCGTGAAAGTCCACCTGCTTCTTTGATTTGGTCTACAACAACGTTTGGAAGTGGGTTGTCCACGTCATCCACGCCATCAACCCCCAAAAGTCTCAGAATGGTTCTTTCGGTACTAACTGTAGTGTGTCCGTCAATGAATGCTTGCATATCTTTTGCAATGTTCGCCGCATGGGAACGCGCACTATCCACTACTTTTGGGTCTAAGTTTAGTTTGCTTTTCATCCTTTTTCTCCTTACTTAATATATTTTTGAGCCCCATCAATAATTTCCTTATTGATTCCTAACATCTTAGCGATGTTTATTGCGTCTTTTGGTACTTGACCATGTTTTTCCACGGTATATAATCGATAGTCCATATACTTGGAAATAATATTGATACGTTCTTTTCTGTTGGCATATTTCAATTCCCGATCAAGTTTCTGGAAATCTACATCTGCAAGTCCGCGAACCTGCATATTTCTTACGCCTTCTTCTTCAGTAACGGTTTCAAAATGTGTCGTAATGAGGGTGATATATGGTCGCTCCTTCAGATATTCCACAAGGCTGCGCGTCAACGCAAGTCCTTCTACTGGATTGGTTCCACTGGCAATTTCATCAATTAAGATTAATGAGCGTTCGCCGCTATGGTCCAAGATTTCTTTCAGTTCTTCCATTTCGCTTCCAAAACTGGAAAGCCCTCGTTCTACGGATTGGCTATCGCCGATCAGTATCTGCATGTAGTTTGATAACCCGATCTTCGCGCTCTGACACGGAACAAAGAATCCGTATTGCGTTAAAATCGGAATCAATCCGGCAAGTTTTAGAGAGATGGTTTTTCCTCCCATGTTGGCACCTGTAATACAACTGACACCATCAGACAATGAAATACTCACCGGGCAATAGCTTTTGCTCTTCGACTTTAGCACATCTTCAACCTTTAGGTGTCTACCTTCAACAATCTCAACGATATGCTCGTCTACGATTTCCGGTTTAACACATTGGTGTTTTATGGCATAAAGCGCTTTCCCCAAAGCCACATCTAAATATCCAATTCTTTGACAGTTTTCTTTCAGTACATCTGCAAATTCCGCTATACGAAGAGAAAGCTCTTGTCTTACGACAGTTTCTTCTTCTTCAATCTGGGTTACCAATTCTTCCATTTGGGCGGTTAACGCATAAACCTCATCTCCCGCCTTCAGTTGAAAGGTAACGGTCATGTAATCCTCATCCACTTGCTCCAGATCAGGAACGCTTCTGTACTTTTCTAGCTCACCACCAGATTTTGAAACTGCACAATCAAATTTTGGTGTAAGTATAATGCCGTATTCTTTTCTAATTTCTTCTTTTCTCGCCTTTTGCTGTTTTCGTATGCCAACCTCTATTCCGTGCTTCTCCTTGCGCATCTCGCTGAGCTTTTCAGAAAACTCATCGTACAAGTAAAAGGTGTTGATGCGATCCTTATTGGGATCAAGCACATCGAGGAGCTCTTCTGTCGGTTCTAAGACGAATTCCTCAGGAACAGGCGTATCTGTTTGGCTACAAATTTGGTCTATCTTTCGCATCATCAAAAGCAATGACTTCACGTCGTATAGCTCCACCACCGAGAGTGCGTTGTTTCCACTTCGCTCAATGGTATAGGTGATATCCTTTATTTCCATAAAGGCCTCAGAAAGCAAGTCCACAGCTCTCCGATTGTTTTCCGTAAAGCGAATCATATCGTCCACTTTATCCAGTTCCCGTCTTAGGCCTTCCTCCTCACCTGGAAAAAAAGGTTTGGTTGCTTTTAAGGTGCTCTTTCCAAAAGGAGTGTTCAGATCAATTTGCGACATGACGTACTCAAGGCCGGTTTCGGTTCTGGTCTTAACGTTGGCTAGTCGCCTGTTCGTTCCATAATTCATAAACTCTCCTCCGATTATATTCTCACATCGATTACTGGAATGTCTGGAAGTGCTTCCTGCATGGCATCTCGCAGTACCTGATGATCAAATGAATATCCGCTTGGGGCAATCGGGTTTACGGTTATTGCCGCAACCTCAATGTTTTGCAATACATTGACTTTGAATTTCCTTTTTCGCAGCTTTCCCCAATCCATTTGGTTGATAAACACTTTCGTGGGATCTTTAATGACAAAATTCACCTGCTTCAATTTAGAGGGGTGAATGTCAGCAATCACGCTATTGGTAAACGCTCCTGGAATATAGACATAGTCCGTTTCATCATCAATGGCCTCGTCTATGTACCTACTGGCACCCAAACCAGTAACAAGATCGAGGACTTTTACTTGCCCATTTTTGATGATCAAAATTTTATCTTTATCCAAATTTTCCGTGATTTGGTTGCGCACCTGTCCATCCTCAAGTTGAGGGATGCTGTACAGCTCCACAATGTGTGCCGTGTCTTCAATGACCTTTTTCATGTTTCTTGATAGCACTGCACCCGTCGACAAAATAATCGCATCAGACGTTTCCGGCGAAGCGATAGATTTTCTGTCGATGGCACCATCAATGAGAATGAGTTCACATCCCATATCGAACATTTCCTGGCACATTTTTTTCGTGTGAGCGGTGGCAACAGGCCCTGCAATTTGCACGTACCCACTATCTGCTACTCTGCAGAGCAAAATATCTCCTATAGAGGTTCTGTAATCCGATTTCTTTACGATTTCTAGTCCTGCTTCTGCTAAGTCATACAACTGTGTTGGAACAGAAACGATCGTATCCTCGTACAAAAATACTCTCGGTTTTTCCGTACCTGTAACCAAGTCTTGGGTTTCACCATCTCTACCCGTTGAGGTGATTCCCAGCTTAATCCCTTCGTCATCTGCCTCTTCAATCAGATAATTGAGCGCTGTTGTTTTTCCAGCATTTTTAGCCATCCCAACAATGGACAACGTTCTATATTTTTTTGATAAGTCGTAAAGTAATCCCATGTTAAAATCCTAAACTCCCTAATGGCCCTTTCCGCAGTCTGTCAGACAAACTAGCCAACGGCCAATTTGGTCGTATTTTGATAAAATGGGGGACCAAACGCGATCCCCCCTTTATACCTAAAGTCTTATCTGAATTAGTGTTTGTTTCTTTCGTGTCTTAATAGATGTGAAGGTTCCATTGATTTAATCTGTAAACCTTCTCCTAGAGCAGAAACGCCTTCATATTTGTAAGTTTTCTTGCCTGTGCAGTAATCACATGTACATTTCAAATCAGGTAGACGAGGCTGAGTATATGTAGTGATAACACCTTCATAGTTTCTCAAGATTACCTTGTCTGGAGTTTCAGAAATGATGTACTGTGGCATTACTGGAGTTTTACCACCACCACCAGGAGCGTCAACTACGAATGTAGGTACTGCGTATCCTGAAGTGTGTCCTCTTAGTCCTTCAATGATTTCAATTCCCTTAGCAACTGAAGTTCTGAAGTGTTCGATACCAACTGATAAGTCACAGATATAGATGTAGTAAGGTCTTACTCTGTTCTTAACTAGAACGTGAACTAAGTCTCTCATGATGTGCTTACAGTCGTTAACACCTCTTAGCAATACTGACTGGTTTCCTAGAGGAATACCTGCATCAGCCATCTTTCTACATGCTTCTTCTGCATCTGGAGTCATTTCGTTTGGATGGTTGAAGTGTGTGTTCAGCCAAATTGGGTGATACTTCTTCAACATGTTAACCAAGTTGTCTGTAATTCTCATTGGCATAACTACTGGAGTTCTTGAACCAAGTCTTACAATCTGTACGTGGTCGATTTTTCTTAATTCGCTGATGATGTACTCTAGAGTATCATCTTCAACACATAGGCAGTCTCCACCAGATAGAAGAACGTCTCTAACTACTGGAGTCTTTCTGATGTATTCGATACATGCATCGATATCTTCTCTTGATCTTGCACCATCAGTTTCACCAGCAAGTCTTCTTCTTGTGCAGTGACGGCAGTACATTGAGCACTGGTCAGTGATTAAGAATAATACTCTGTCTGGATATCTGTGTGTCAAGCCAGGAGCTGGGGAGTCTGCATCCTCATGTAATGGGTCTGCATCGTCTGCTTCTGATCTATGCATTTCTTTTAATGTAGGTACTGCCTGCATTCTTACTGGATCTCTTGGATCATCTGGGTCCATGATTGATGCATAGTAAGGAGTGATTCCTACTCTGAATCCACCAATAACCTTTTCGATTTCCGCTCTTTCTTCATCCGTTAGGTTGATTACTGCAGCGATATCTTCTACTGTAGACAATCTGTGAGATACCTGCCAATGCCAGTCATTCCACTGTTCGTCTGTTACATCCTTGAACAAAGGAATGTCTTTCCAATTTCTAATTGCCATAATTAAACTCTCCTTATTTCTTACGCGTACATTTCAGCGAACATGTTTCTTAGACCTTCATGCTCTCTTAAGCACTGTAATGTAATCGCAGCATGTCCCTTAGTGTATCCGTTTCCAACGATCATTGTAACGTCTTTACCAACACCTTCAGCTCCTAGTGCAGCCTTAGTAAAGCTTGTTGCCATGGAGAAGAAGTAAACTAGACCATCGTCCTTACAAGCAAGGATAGAAGCCATTTCTGTGTTTTCGATGTTTACGTTATTGATAACAATGTCGCATAGCTCGCCATCAGTCAATTCTACGATTTTGTTGTAAATTCCAACTGCATCAGTAGCGTCGATGTGGAAGTATTCGTCAGCTAAGTTTAGCTTTCTAGCTCTGTCTTCTGATTTCTGTGAACCAGCAGCGCAGATAACTTTACCAGTTACGCCAGCTCTCTTCTTTGCTTCGTATAGGCATAGAAGACCGGATTTTCCGCCGCCACCGATAACCAATACAGTGTCACCAGGCTTAACTAGTTTAGCAGTCTGTGCAGGAGCACCAGCTACGTCTAATGCGGAAAGAGCAAGTCCTTCTGGCATATCTTCTGGAAGTTTAGCATAGATTCCGCTCTGGAATAAGATTGCCTGTCCCTTAATATCAACCTGGTCAATGTCAGGTCTTACTGCTAAAATTTCATCAATTACAAGTGGTGTTAATGAAAGTGAAACCAATGTAGCGATTTTGTCTCCAGGTTTTAGGTCGCCAACATATGCAGGTCCAACTTCTTTAACTGTACCGATAAGCATTCCGCCGGATCCAGTCCATGGGTTCTTGTGCTTACCTGCTTTAGCTACGATACCAAGCATAGTCTTTTTGATTTCTTCGATATCTCCGCCTGCTCTTCTTTCGATTTCTGTGAAAGAAGCTGAGTCGATATTCAATGTCTTAACGTCGATTAGAACTTCGTTATCATAGATTTCCATAGTGTTGTCGATTACGTCAGCTGGCTGAGGTAAAACACCTTTTGGGGAAATAACTCTGTGGGTTCCGTAAGGGCATCCTTTTTTCATAATAATCATCCTCCTAGAATATTCATTTAACATTTACATCTTATGCTACGCATAAATAATATACCACAATTATATTCCATTTACTTTCCAGTGTCTATAGCGATGAGCATTAGTTTTAGGGGATTATTAAAAAAATAACAATCGAACCGTTATAGGTTCATTTCTAATAATCCCCGAACCACTATCAATTCATCAAGCGTATAGCTCCGCAAATAGCGCTTTGATTTTCTCACTTTCTCTCAGCACTTGCAATGCTACATTGGCATGGCCTTTCGTATATCCATTTCCAATGAGCATGTTGACATCTTTACCTACGCCTTCCGCACCTAAAGCCGCTTTGGTAAAATCTGATGCCATAGAGAAAAAGTAAACCAGGCCATTGTCTTTGCAGGCCATGATTGAAGCCATCTCTGTGTTAGGAATATTCACCACGTTGATGACTACATCGGCAAGCTTTCCATCTGTTAATTCAGATACAGCGTTATATACGCCTACAGCATCTGTGGCATTGGCCACTAGATATTCATCGGCAACGTCAACGCTTTTTGCTCGCTCAACAGAAGATTCGAATCCGTCGATACAGATTACCTTGCCATTGATTCCCGCTTCTTTTTTTGCTTGGTAGCAGCAAAGCATTCCAGACTTTCCGCCACCGCCAAGAACCACCACTGTGTTTCCCGGTTCAACAATTTTTGCCGCTTGGGCTGGCGCACCTGCAACGTCCAGCACTGAAAGCGCCAAGTTCTGCGGAATGTCCTCCGGCAGAACAGAGTAAATACCACTTTCGAACAAAATCGCTTGCCCCTTGATATCCACCTGGTCGATATCTTGTCGGATTTCAACGATTTCGTCGATTACAAGTGGTGTCAAGGAAAGAGAAACCAAGGTGGCAATTTTGTCCCCCACCTTCAAATCTCCATCGTAGTCCGGCCCTACCTCTTTGACCGTTCCGATGAGCATGCCGCCAGATCCTGTCCACGGGTTTTTATGTTTTCCCGTTTTCTCAACGATCCCCAGCATGATTTCCTTAATTTTCTCCACATCTCCACCAGCTCTTTTCTCAATTTCCGTAAAAGAAGCCGAGTCAACGTTTAAAGTGTGTACATCGATGAGCACTTCGTTATTGTAAATTTCCATAGTGTTGTCGATGATGTCAGCCGGTTGTGGCAACACGCCTTCTGGACTGATGACTCTGTGGGTGCCAAATGGATCGCCTTTTTTAAATTCTGCATTCTGCATGTATTTTCCTCCTTCATTCTAAAATATATCTCAATCGGCTATTATATTCGCAAAGGCCATGCCAAAAGTAAAAACCCACTGTTTCCAGTGGGTTTCGGTTTTTGCCTTTTCGGCTTAGAGTCTTTTTCGGTTCACGCTCTTTTTATGCGAACCGTTTTCTACTCATTTGGTTATATACCATATTTCTTCTTTTTTCGCACTAGCTGGGTTTGACTGATGCCGACTGCTTTCGCCACTTTTCTTGTCGATCCGTACTTCTCGCAGGCGTGTCTGAGAATGTTTTTTTCAAAGTTATCGACCATTTTCTCCAAGCTCATCACTTGTCCGTTTTCTTGTGTTTCCTCCGTAAATTCCAAGGATGTTCCTTCGAAAACCTCTGCATGAAGCTCTTTCATCACGTCAAGCAAGGTGATTTGCTCCCCTTTCGACGCAATCATCAGCCGCTGCACAACGTTTTCTAGTTCTCTAATGTTTCCTAACCATTCGCATTGCTTCAAGTATTCAACTGCGTCCTCATCAATTTCTCTTTGAATGTCGAATTTTTCCCCATACTTTTTCAGGAAGTGACTCACCAAGGCCGGTATGTCTCCTGTTCGTTCCCGCAAGCTTGGCACTTTGATTCTCACTACATTTAATCGGTAGTATAAGTCTCTCCTGAATCGTCCATCATCGATAAAATCCTCCAAGTCGCGATTGGTGGCCGATAAAATTCTCACATTGGTTTTGTTCGGCACGGTTCCGCCTACACGGAAAAACTCGCCGTCCTGAATCACGCGAAGCAGCTTTGCTTGCATATCTGGCGAAAGCTCTCCGATTTCATCAAGGAAAATGGCGCCGTTGTCAGCTAGCTCAAAGTATCCTTTTTTTCCTGCCGCATTAGCTCCAGTAAAGGCTCCTTTTTCATAGCCAAAGAACTCGGATTCAATCAATGTCGGCGAAATCGATGCACAGTTCACCTTAATAAACGGTTGCATTTTTCGGTTGCTATTCTTATAGATAATGTTGGCAACCTTTTCTTTTCCTACGCCGGTATCTCCTGTAATCAACACGTTACAGTCGTATTTTGCTACGGCTAAAATTTCATCCAATACCGTTGCCATGGCATGACTTTCACAAACAAAGTCTTCTAGCATGGTGTTTCGATGGCGAGAGCTTTCTAGCAATCGAGATTGTCGATTAATCGGATATGCTGGGTCGTCATTGACGCTTTGACTGGTTTCCACCGCGTTTTCGATATACGGGATCAAATCTTTGATGATGTCGATATCGAATTCGTCATAAGCCTCCAAATACCCATCGGCACAGCGTATATCCAGTTGTCTTGATATGGATTCTGTAATATATAGGGCGATGTTGTAGTTATTAATTAGGTTAGCAAATACCACCGTTCCGCCGCTTTTGGTCGCGAGAATATTGATGGTTTCCGCACCAGGTATGTCAGCGCAGTTTACGGATAAATCAAAGAGGGGATCCACGTTTAGGCCAGCGAGGCACTCCATCGGTTTGAGGATGTCTACGTAATGAACCTCGGTAAAAACCTTGGAAATCAAGTCATTGATGGACTTTCCCTTTAGTACAATGTCTGCCTTCTTATCTAATAGACAGACCACCTCAGCGTCTTCTCTGGCAACCTTTCGCACTGCATAACCAAAGAGCAGGTTTAATAGCAAGTTGTTTCCTACAATAAGGAATCGTTTCTTTCCTACGGCCGTATTACTAATTCTGTACAACGTCCCCGATTCGTTAAACGCAAAGAGCAACAGATTGATTGGAATCCCTTCTGGCTTTCGCACCAAAGGCACTTCATTATATAGGATGGCATAGCCTTCCACCTCAATCTGTCCAAAGGCACGGTCTATCGACGTGATTTTATCAATGTAAATCGGCACGGACGCCAGCGAAGCATTGCATACCACTTCTTCTCCCGGCGCGAAGTTCTTGGCATTTTCATACTCTTCTCCTACTTCTGACACCGTTCCGTAAAACAGTCCGCCAGTGTCGGTTACCGGGTTGTGCAGCTTTCCTCTTCTGATAACGATATCCATCACCTTTTGTTTGATTCTTTGATCGTTATCATTGGCTTCTAAACAAATTTGCTTGAAGCTGGTTCCTTCTATATGTATGCGTCGAATATTGACACGTATCTCTTGGGGCGCAATTGGTCTGCTATTGTCCAGTCGCCACGCCGAAGTCGGTAATACATACTGTGGCTCCAAAACTCTGTTGGTTCCATAATCCTGGTTCATCATTCGCTCACTCCCTTAACTCTCCGAACCTTTATCGGTTCACTTTTCTACTATTTCCAATGATAACTCATTGGCACGCATTTTGCAATTATTATTTGTGATTATTATTTTGAAAAGGAGATTGATAAACATGGAACAGAAATACACTTCCACACTTAGAATGAGAATGTCCGCTAAGGATGCGCACTACGGCGGTGAGCTAGTTGACGGTGCACATATGGTGCACTTGTTCGGAGACGTTGCAACAGAACTGTTGATTCAGATCGATGGAGACGAAGGTCTATTCGTTGCTTATGATAACGTGGAATTTTTAGCGCCTACATATGCTGGTGATTATATTGAAGCTTATGGCGAAATCACTAAAGTCGGAAACACTTCAAGAAAAATGATGTTTGAAGCAAGAAAAGTCATCGTTTCAAGAAAAGACATCAACGCTTCAGCTGCAGACGTTTTGGAAGAACCAATTGTAGTAGCAAGAGCTACTGGAACTTGCGTAACTCCAAAAGAATCAAAGAGAAAATAACAAAATTATACTCATAACGTAAAAAGCCGCTTCGTCACCTTTCGAGTTGATGCAGAGCGGTTTTTTATTTACTTTTTTATCTTTGCCAACTTTTTTCAAATTAGGTGTTGACAAGTGGACTGTTTTACGTTAATATAAATTCATTATCGTTTTAGTACGCTAAAGCGTGAAACCGAAAGCGATAAAATTGAAAAATATTTTTACATAAGGAAAGTATGTTGTAAACAACTAAGGAGGAAAAAAGAAATGAAAAAGTTTTTAGTGCTACTTATGGTAGCGACAATGGTATTGGGCACAATGGTTGCCTGCGGTTCAAAGGATGATGACGCAAGTGCTGATTCTGATCTAGCTTACATCAAGGATAAAGGCGTATTAGAAATTGGTATCACCAACTATGCACCAATGAACTATCCTGATGATGCTGGCGAATGGACAGGTTTTGATACTGAATTTGCTCAGGCTGTAGGAGAAAAGCTAGGCGTTGAAGTAAACTTCACTGAAATCGACTGGGATAACAAGTACAACGAGTTGGATGCTAAATCCATCGACTGCGTTTGGAACGGCATGACCATTACTGAGGAGGGTAAGCTAAATGCAAGCATTTCCAACCCATACGTTAAGAACGCTCAGGTTGTCGTAATGGCTAAGGACAAGTTAGAAGACTATCCAGATGCTGAATCCATGAAGGATCTTAAGTTTGCAGTGGAAACTGGTTCTGCTGGAGAAGCCGCAGTAAAGGACGCTGGTCTTGAAAACGTTACTGCAGTGTCTACCCAGACTGACGCCCTTCTAGAAGTAAAGAGCGGTTCTGCTGATGCATGTGTCATCGACATCACTATGGCAATCTCCATGACTGGCGAAGGAACTAGCTATGCTAACCTAGGCTTCAAAGTAGAAATGACTACTGAAGAATACGGTATCGCCATGAGAAAAGACTCTGATCTTGTTGCAGAAATCAACAAAATCATGGCTGAACTAATGGAAGACGATACTTTGGATGCTCTAGCAGAAAAGTATGAATTGACACTAATTAAATAGTACTATATATTATAAATATAGTTATTGTTTATTTTGCCGGCAGGTGGCAGTAACCATCTGTCGGTTTATTTTTGTTGAAGGGAAAGATAGTATGTTCGGTATTGTAACGATGAGCCTTTTGGAAGGGTTTTTAAAAACAATCCAAATCTTTGGATTAACCCTATTGTTTGCGCTTCCAATCGGTCTAATTATGAGCTTCGGGTCTATGTCTAAGATTAAACCGCTGAAGCTAATCATCAATGTATTTATTTGGATTATCCGTGGTACACCACTGATGCTCCAGTTAATCATCATTTATTACGGCCCAGGTCTGTTAGGCGCATGGGCGCAAGCACTCGATACTTCCAATTTTATTATCGATTGGCTTGCATCTTGGAGCGTTTTTGATCGATTCGTCGCAGTGATGATCGGATTCGTCATCAACTATTCCTGTTACTTTGCGGTCATCTACCGTGGAGGCATCGAAAGCATTTCACAGGGGCAGTATGAGGCAGGACACGTTCTTGGCATGACGAAAACCCAGACCTTTTTCCGCGTGATTCTGTTGCAAGTCGTAAAAAGAATCATCGCTCCAATGAGTAACGAAATCATCACCTTAGTGAAAGACACTTCTCTCGCAAGAATCATTGCCGTGTACGAAGTGATTTGGGCTGGACAAGCCTTCATCAAATCTGCAGGAATCATTTGGCCACTATTCTACACTGGTGCATTCTACTTGACATTCTGTGGTATTCTTACATTGCTGTTCGGTTATTTCGAAAAGAAGTTAGATTATTTTAATTAGAGGTGAATTATGGCTATACTAGAAGTTAAAAATATACATAAAAGCTTTGGCAAAAACGAAGTCTTAAAGGGCTTCGACTTTATCCAACACGAAGGCGAAGTGGTATCCGTAATTGGCTCATCAGGAAGTGGAAAGACCACCTTATTGCGCTGTATTACTGGACTAGAAACTGCCGACGTGGGCACCATTACTGTTGCAGGTCGCGTCACCTTTGATAGTGAACAAAAGGAAAAACTATCTCTAGAAGAAAGACGCAAAAACCAGCTTTCTACTGGATTAGTATTCCAATCCTTTAATCTTTTCCCACAGTACACTGCACTGCGCAATGTTATGCTGGCAAAAGAACTGTTGGTAAAGGAAGAATGCAAGAAAGAAAAGGTGGATTCTGCTGAAGCGAAACGCAGAATGGAGCAGATCAAAAAAGAAGCCATAAAGGTTATCGATAGCGTAGGCTTATCCGATAAATTAGACTCCTATCCTTGTCAGTTGTCTGGTGGACAGCAGCAAAGAGTTGCCATTGCCAGGGCGTTGATGCTTTCGCCGAAGGTGCTTTGTTTCGACGAACCGACCTCTGCCCTAGACCCTGAAATTACGGGGGAAGTGCTAAACGTAATTCGTAAGCTGGCTGCCGAAGGTAGAACCATGCTGATCGTTACCCACGAAATGGGCTTTGCTCGTGAAGTGTCTAATAAGGTCGCATTTATGTCAGAGGGAAGCATTGCCGAACAAGGTACGCCTGAAGAAATTTTCGGCAATCCACAAAACGAAAGATTGAAGGCTTTCCTAAGTTCTACATTAAGAATATAAGAAAAAACAAAAGTAGAAAACATCATGTTTTCTACTTTTGTTTTTCCCTTTATTTCTTCAATGGGCCATTTCCCATAAGATAGTCTATTTCTCCTTTGGTCAGCTTACGATAGTGACCTTCTGCCAATCGTCCCAATGGCATTTCGCCAATGGCCACACGTTCCAGTTCTTGGACTTTGTTGCCAACTGCCGCAAACATTTTTCTTACCTGTCTATTCTTCCCTTCGTGAATGGAAATCTCCACAATGGTAGAGCGAGGCATGCCTTTGATGATGTTGACCTTAGCCTTTGATGTAACAAAGCCTCCAATGTCCACACCGTTGGCCAGCTTGGCGCACTTTTCGTTGGACAAAATCCCTTCCACACGAGCGCGATAGGTTTTCATCATTTTATGCTTCGGATGGGCAACTCGATAGGAAAACTCTCCATCGTTGGTCATTAGCAGCATGCCAGAGGTATTGTTATCTAATCTTCCCACAGGAAAAATTCTGGCGTCTACATCTCGAACCAACTCCATTACCGTCGGTCTTTTTTGTTCGTCTTTTACGGTTGTAATAAAGCCAATGGGTTTGTTGAGCAAAATGTATACCTTTTTTTCGTCAGCATAGATTCTTCGGCCGTTGACTTCCACAACGTCGTCATCCCCCACATCAAAGCCTGGTTCTTTCAGGGTTTTCCCATTAATCTTCACGTTGCCGCCAGTGATCAACTCGTCTGCCTTTCTTCTGCTGGCAATGCCCGACTGGGCGATGTATTTATTAATTCTCATCTGTATTCTCCTTGGCAATTTCCAACATAATGGCACATTCCATCCGTTTCTTAAACAATTGACAACCGTAATCGTATACCCCTTTGATGGAGCCTGTGGCATGATAGGCGTTGGCTGCGCAGCCGCCACTACAATAGAATCTTGCCCAACAGTCTTTACACTCTTCTCGTGCATAAACGTTGCACATCTTAAAGTCCTGCCTGATTTCTTCTTTGGTTACCCCATTCCATATATCGCCCATCTTGTAGCTTTCATCGCCGACAAACTGATGGCATGGGTATAAATCGCCCCACGGTGTCACAGCAAAATACTCTGTTCCGCTGCCACAACCGGAGATACGTTTATAGATGCAAGGGCCATGTCCTAAGTCTATCATATAATGATAGAAAGTAAATCCGCGTCCTTCTTTTTCTCTCTTTAGCATTTCTTTGGCCAGCAGTTCATATTGGTCAAAGAGCACTGGCAAATCCGCCTCTGTCAAAGCAAAGGGATCTTCAGGGGCACAGACCACTGGTTCCATGGAAAGCTCTGTAAATCCCATATCCGCCATGTGGAACAGGTCTTCTGTAAAGTCCACATTGTTATGGGTAAAGGTGCCTCGCATGTAGTAGCCTTTGCCGTCACGAGCGTCTACCAATTTCTGAAACTTAGGAACAATGGTGTCATAGCTGCCTTGATCGTTGATGGTTCTACGCAGCTTGTCGTGAATTTCTTTTCTGCCATCTAAGCTGAGTACCACATTGTGCATTTCCTTGTTGGCAAATGCGATGACATCATCATCTATAGCCACCCCATTGGTGGTTAAAGTGAATCGGAAATTTTTCTTATGATGCTGCTCCAGCTCTCTGCCGTATCTAACAATATCCTTTACCACATTCCAATTCATCAAAGGCTCACCGCCAAAGAAGTCTACCTCTAAATTTACTCGGTCTCCAGAGTTTTCCACCAAAAAATCAAGGGCTCTTTTTCCTGTTTCCAGGCTCATCAGTCCTCTTTCTCCGTTGAAATTTCCCTGACTGGCAAAGCAGTAGGTGCAGTTTAGGTTGCAGGTATGGGCCACATGAAGACATAGTGCCTTCACTTCTGTATGTCGGTTCTTTAAGTCATAGGCTTTCGGCTGATAGATGTCCTCTGTCATTAGCTTGCCTTGGGCAATCAAGGTTTTGACATCGTCAATACACTCTTTGATTTCTGCTTCCGTAACATCAGCACGATCTCCATACTTGTCCAGAATTTCTTTTGTTACTCGTTCTCGAATTTCGTCAATAGCTTCACCGTAAACGCTTTCTGCTCCTCCTTCGCCATTCTCGGCATCGCAGAGCGTTCTGGCGTTTGCCCTACCATCAATTTCCTGCAGAAATTGGGTTAGGGCATAACAATAAAGATGGATGATATCGTATGCGACATCATCCACGCAGTGTATTGATCCACTATAAACATCTAAAACGATATTGTATCCGTTTAGTTTATATTGATGTATCATTATTTATTCTTGTTCTCGCATTCCTGGTTTGCTACGCCACAAGAAGTTTTGCATGCGGACTGGCAAGAAGTCTGGCATTCGCCACATCCACCGTCTTTGATGCTCTTTTCTAGATTTCTCGTTTCTATTGTCTTGATTCTTTTCATGATTCGTCTCGCTTTCTGTAAAATACTCTACCCATTATCTTAACGATTTTATATGAAAATGTCAAGTACAACCCCTGATTATCCCTTCGGGCCGCGATTCATCCTACCCCTTAAAGGGTATACAAGTGAATTGGCAATTGATTTTGATTTTTGTCAATTTCCGTCTAAATCCTCACCTGGAGCGTGTTTATTAATAGTAGACTCGTCCAGTACTTCGATTTCTTCTAACGTATAGTCTTTTCTTAACTTATTATATTGTTCTCTAGTTAGCTCAATGCCATTGCGTGTTGTATAATATGCACCACCAGCCAATTTCAAATTAGGATCGTTTTTGTTCTGTTCTATAAACGGTGGAGGTAATACGTCTAGCTCTTCTTGAGTATAGACTTTTGTTAAATTATCATACTGTTCTTTGGTTAACTCAATGCCATCCTGTGTCGTATAATATATATCATCAGCCTTTGAGCATGCAACAAAGAATAGCATACTAGACAAGGTTAATGACAGTACAGCCAAACAAATTAATAATTTCTTTTTCATGTTTCCCTCCTTCACCATTATATGACTTACGTGCCGCTAATAATGGGCATAACAAAACCCCTCTAAACCTTCTACGATGTCGTCATAGGTTTCATCAAAGTTTCCTGTATACCACGGATCGGCAATATCTCGATCTTGTCCAGCAAACTCCAGTAACTTATAGACCTTCTGTGCGGTGTCTTCACCAATGATGCGACGGATACCGCCTAGATTCTCCTCATCCATGGCGATGATGTAGTCAAAGTCCTCATAGTCTTGTTTGGTCATCTGTCGCGCCTGTCTCCGATCAAAGGCCACGCCAACTTCTATCAGCTTCCGTTTGGTTCCCGGATGTGTGTCATTGCCAATCTCTTCTCTGGTGGTTGCCGCCGATTCTATATGGAACTGGTCTTCCTGGTTTCTCTTGCGGACCATATCCTTCATTACAAATTCTGCCATGGTAGAACGGCAAATGTTGCCGTGGCAGACGAAAAGTATTTTTGTCATAATCTCATATCTCCTTGATTTGTTGTCCATATGGAACGTTAAGCTTTTGGACAAGTTATTTATTACTTTAGTAGCAAAACTGAATTTCCAATATTAAAAGCTTATATTTGAGCATAATATGCTTGATTAGGTCTATTTTTATGCCCTTAGATGTGTTTTCCAGTCTGTCGGAAAATTTATTGCGGTATAGTCAATAACACTGCTGCTGTTCTGAATTAATTGGTCCATCTTATCAATAAATGTTCCCCACTCTTCATCTGATGATTTCAAATATTTCATTGCCAGCAGTATCTGATATAAGCCAATTGATTTTAGTGCATTCTCAACATCTTCTCGTGACGCAATTTCCATTTCTGCATCAACATAAGATTGCACTTGTTGTGATATTGTTAATATTTGCTTTGGATACTGATGCATAAAATCTCCTTTTAAATAAAAAAATCCCACCGGGTTGCGCATGGAAATTCAGAGGCGTGGTGGGTTCTGTTAGCCTTATTATACACTTTTATAGGAATCTGTCAAGTTTGGTTTAGAAAAAGTAAATTCCTCTAATCTATACCATATCACCATATCCTTTCTTGTTCACGTAGACAAAATTTTCTCACTATCTTTTGGCACTTGAATAATGCTATCCCCATTCTTTTTTGATATTATATATATTAGGACACATATAACCACTTAGGGGATGTGATTTATGGCCCATAATGAGTCATCCATGTCATCGAACCTGCACTAAATGGAATTACAACCTTGGAAAATATGATTCATCTCAAGAAGAAAAGGAGTATTTATTATGATTTTATCAACCTATAACCCGAAAGATGTGTTTGCATATTTTGAAAAAATTTGCTCGATTCCTCATGAATCCGGAAATACCAAAGCAATTAGCGACTACTGTGTAGACTTTGCCAAAGAGCATGACCTACAGTGGTACCAAGATGACTTGAATAATATTATCATTACCAAAGAAGCAACCAAAGGCTACGAAAACGCCGATACCCTCATATTGCAGGGCCACTTGGATATGGTTGGCGAAAAAGAAAAAGACAAAGTCTTTGATTTTTCCAAAGACCCAATCGAACCCATTGTAAACGGCGACATTATCACAGCCAACGGCACAACCCTTGGTGCAGACAACGGCATTGCCGTTGCGATGTCCCTTGCACTTTTGGCAGATGATTCCTTAAGCCACCCAAAAATCGAGGCTCTATTTACCGTAGACGAAGAAACCGGAATGGATGGTGCCTTTGGTCTGGATTGCTCAAAACTAACTGGCCACAAATTAATCAATCTAGATTCTGAATACGAAGGCGTGCTGATGTGTAGCTGCGCAGGCGGCATTGATGCAAATATCGAAGTTCCAATTCAGCGCGGGTCAGCAAGCAAGTCAACCATCACCATTGAAATCAATAATTTGACCAGTGGACATTCTGGTGTTGAAATTGACAAAGGAAGAGCCAATGCCAATGTGTTGATTGCGCGACTTCTATATGGTTTAATGAAAAAATACGAATTCTCCTTAGTTAATTTACAGGGAGGCAACAAAGCCACTGCCATTGCAGCACAGTCAAAAGCGACCATCGCTGTTGACGATTCTGCAATAGATAAAATGTTGGAAGATATCTCTGCCTTTGGCGCCATATTCAAGACAGAATATGCTACCACAGAACCAAATATGAGTGTAGCGGCATCAAAAGAAAGTGCCCATGACGTCAACCCACTGACAATGGCTTCCACGAAGCAGATCGTCAGCTTGCTTGTATCCATCCCTGACGCTGTCCAGGAAATGAGCGTTGACATGCCAGGCTTGGTACAAACATCCTTAAACTTCGGCATATTAGCATTAGAGGATGACAAGTTAAAGACTTTAAATTGTATTCGAAGCGCTATGACCACCCAAAAACAAATGATCCTAGAGCGATTAGAAGCTTTGGCGTTCCTTGCTGGTGGCACCTGTGAATCTGGCGGAGATTATCCAGGTTGGGCATTTAGACCAAATTCAGATTTAAGAGATACCATCTGCAAAGCCTACAAGTCCATCACTGGCAAAGACATGGCAGTAGAAGCTGTTCACGCAGGCATCGAATGCGGACTATTTGCAGACAACATCAAAGACTTCGACGGCGTTTCCTTAGGGCCTACAATGGGTGAAGTACATACACCAAAAGAGTTCCTAAGCATTTCCTCCGTAGAAAGAACCTATGATTTGCTAAAGGCCGTATTAAAAGAAAGTAAATAATGTAACACAAAAGGGCGGATAACTGTAATTGTATCCGCCCTTTATCATAAAGATTATATCATCCAGATAGGTACTATATAGTTTTCTTTATCAATGGCAGATAACTCTGGCTTCATGCAGATAACTGCCCCTTTTGATTTTGGTGTAGAAGCTCTATCCAACAAAGAAAAAACCTTTGTTAATTCTGCACTCGGGTGAGAAGACTTTTTGATTTCTATTGGATTCAGCACGCCATCATGTTCTAATACCACATCGATTTCCTTTGTATCTTTGTCGCGATAATAATACACAAATGATTCCTTCCCACTGTTTAAGTAGGTCTTCATGATTTCTGCAACCACATAATTTTCAAGAATTGCCCCATTCATCGCACCGCTTTCCAACGTTTCCGCGCTGCTCCATTTGGTCAAATAGCAAACTAGCCCTGTATCATAAAAATACAATTTAGGTGTTTTTATGAGCCGTTTTAATAAGTTGTTTGAATAGGGGTGCAAATAGAATAGAATACCTAAGGTCTCTAAAATACCCAACCAATCCTTTGCTTGTTTTTGATTGATGTCTGCATCTCGAGCAATATCTGCAATATTAAGCAGCTGCCCACACCTTGCTGCCACTGCTGTGATAAAGCGAAGAAACTTCAAGGAATCAATTGCATCGGATAACTCTCTTACATCTTTTTCAATAACTGCAAAAAGCGAGGACTCATAGAGGTTCCCCGCTTTACTTTCGCATTTATTTATTTTTGGGTAGTCCTTTTCTTTGTTTTCTAAAGTATAGCAAAGGAATCGGTTGATGGCAATTCTATAGAATTTACTCATAGTAAAATAACCTCTTCGAATATTTAACTGACAGTAAAAAAAAAGGACCATTTGTCACATAGACAAACGGTCCTTAATAGAACTTCATAAGATTCATGAAATAATTTACTTGTAGTAAATGTTGATTGCTCTGCAAGTCTTTCGACGATTTTCCTACAAAAATAGGTTTGGTAAAAACATTGAAACTGCTGGAATAAATGTCACAAGGAGCAAGACTACGAGGAGTACCGCAAGACAAGGTAACAGCCATTTAAACATTTTTTCCATCGGCGCGCCACCGATTCTTGAAGCAACAAATAAGTTAACTCCAACAGGCGGTGTGCAAAGACCGATTGTTAGGTTTACGACCATAATCAGGCCGAAGTGTAAAGGATCTACTCCGATAGCCTGAACTGTTGGCAATAAAACTGGTGCCAGCAATATAATTGCTGCGTAGGTTTCCATGAACATGCCTACGAATAAAAGGAATACATTTATAATTAAAAGGATGATGATTTTGTTAGAGGAAATGCTGACTAATGCTTCTGCTAGCTGCACTGGAATACTCTCGATGGTAAGGAGTTTGCCAAGCGCTGATGCGCAAGCAACCAAAAGCATTACCGTTCCAGTTGTTTCCACAGTACCCTTAATGATACCAGGGATATCTTTGATTTTATATTCTTTGTAAACAAACAATCCAATAATCAACGCATAGTCACAAGCAATAACTGCGGCCTCTGTAGGTGTCACAATTCCGCCATAGATGCCGCCTAGGATGATTACAGGAACCATTAATGCCCAGATTCCTTCTTTAAAAGCCACTCCAATAGGCGGAATTTCAATTTCTTTACTGTCTTTTGATAATCCCCAATTGTGTTTTTTCGCCAAAACTGTGTTCAACGCGATTAACCCAACCGCCATTAAAAACCCTGGGATGATTCCGCCAAGGAACATTCCAGTAATGGATACCTGACAAGCAACACCATAAAGGATCATGGCTACGCTTGGGGGAATGATTGGACCAAGTGCGCCCGCCGTAGCCGCCATTGCACACGCATATCCTTTATCGTATTTTTCTTTGATCATTTCTGGAACAGTGATGCCACCGATACAAGCTACTGTTGCTGTACCAGATCCTGCCACTGCCGCAAAAATCATGCTGGCTACAATGGTAACCGCTCCCAGAGAACCCGTCAATCCACCAATTAATGCTCTACATAGATTAATGAGTCGTTTGGAAATACCACCCTTCATCATCAAATCTCCTGCTAACATAAAGAATGGGATTGCAATTAGCGTAAAGGAATCCAGCGAGGTGAAGTAAACATTGGTAATCATGGACATCGGCGCTCCACTTAGGAACATACAATATCCTACACTGGATACACCCAGTGCTATCATGATAGGCACATTTAAAAATAGCATTACCACGAAAATTAATATTAATAATAAGCCTGACATTAGTTATCCTCACCCTCCTTCGCTACTTCCATAATTTTCTCAAATTCTTCATCTGCTCTGTCGTCTAGCAGTTCAGGATGTTTAATATGTCTTATTTCAACTTGAAGGAGTCTGATTGCCATTAATATATGCGCCAACGGCACAATACACTGGAAGTACCACATGTTTAACTGCATACTTACAGATACTGTTCCTGTGGAAATAATATCACTAACCCAAATCGCACTGTAATAAGCTACCACAAGACAATACACAAAGAAGATGATTGTGCTTAGATGCTTAATTCCTTTTCGTATTCTCTTTGGCCAAACCTTCAATAAAATATCTACTTTAATGTGTGCTTCTTTATAAATTGCATATACGGCAGCCAAGTAAGCTAGCCAAATAAGTCCGTATCTTGAAATTTCATCAATCCAACCCCATGAAGTTCCGGTTACATATCTACCTACAACCTGAACAGTTAGAATAATCAACATTGCAATAATAATGATTACACTAATGTTCCCTTCGATATTGTTGTACCAACTGTTTTTCTTCTTTTGCAACTTTGGCACCTCCTTCTACTAACTTTTGAAAGTGTGGGCTGCTGTAATTGCAGCCCACGGATATTTATATCTTATCTTCTATTTAAAAATTTCACTTTCTTTCTTGCCTAATACTTCAAGAACGCTATCCATAACGCCTTCACCACATGAATCATAGTTCTTAGTGAATAGTGTATGTGCTGCTTTTCTAAATGGAGCAAGTTCTTCGTCAGAGTACTCACGAACAGTAACGTTCATGTCCTTCTGTAGCTGTTCAATTGCTTCTGTGTCAGCCTTTTTCTCGGCCTCACGAGCAAATCCTAAGTATGCGTCCATCGCTTCATCAAATACCTTCTGTAGGTCTTCTGGAAGTGCGTTGTACCACTCTAGGTTAACCGTTGGAAGATGGAAGTGAGCTGTAGCTCTTAGGATGGATAGCGAGTCAATAACTTCACCGAATCTATCTGCTACATACAGGTTTGTTGCAGTCAATGAACCGTCTACCGTTCCCTGCTGGATTGCTGTGTATAATTCGCCATAAGCAACTGATGTAGGTGATCCACCCAATGCACTGATCAATCCCATCTGCATGTCCGTTGACATGGTTCTAATTTTCTTACCCTTTAGGTCAGATGGGGCTTCTAGTGGGTTCTCATTCTTTAATCCTACGGACAACCAGCCTTTTACAAGACCACCGTAAACTTTTACACCAGCTTTTTCCTGAAGCGGTTTAGTCCATTCCTGCGCTAAATCACTGTCAAGAACTGTGTAAATTTCATCCCAATCTGAGAATAAGTATGGCATTTCAAATATTTTATATTCTGGAATGTTTACCAGTGCAGATAATGCATGTGTTGGAACAGGAACCATTTGAACAGTACCTGCACGTGCCAATTCAGCTAATTCCGGGTCGGATCCAGCCATAGTTCCGCCACCATGAATGGTCACTTTGATTCTGCCTTCAGATTTTTCTTCTAGTTCTTTTGCTAAAAAGTTAAATGAATCTGCCGCTGCAGTTCCTTCTGCCTGAAGATGGGCAATACTGAAATCATAGGTTTCCCCTTCAGCTCCGCCATCGCTACCTTTGTCTCCGCAACCAGCAAAAAGGAAAGTTGCACTTAATGTCATTACTACGATTAGTAACACTGATAATTTCTTCTTCATGTTTCTTTCTCCTTATTATTATCTTTCTCACATGCCCTGTGCATGTATTAATTATTAACAGCGCAAGCATCATGCCAACGTTATTGGATACGCAATTTTGGTTGAAATTTCAATCTTTTAAGATTTGTCTATTTCTACCCTATGTGTTAGTATGTCATTTCTTTCACAAAACTGTGACATTGTGGGCCATTGTGTCACAGTTTTACTGCCGCACTTTTCCTTGGTTTAAGAAAAGTTGACACACATTCCACACATATTATACCGAAAATGTCATGAGATGAAAAGAAATGTTTCTTTTTCGGCAATTAATACAAATTAGCAAAGATCTCTTTGATTTCGTCTCTGGATAATGGCACGTAATTGTTTGCCAATAGTCTCTGTTGATTTTTCAACGTCGAATCTGTAAACTCTTCTATTTGGGCTTCCGTCATTCCATATTCACGCAAAGTTTTTTTGGTCAACAGTTTATCCAAAACCTTTTCTATTTCCTCATACACGTCATCTTCGTTACAACCAAGAATCTCTGCGAGAACCTGATTGACTAGGATGATTTTTCCCTTAGGGTTTTTTCTCATGTACATTTTAAACACTTCGGTGAAGAATTGATAATTTGCTTCCCCGTGAGGAACGTGGAATGCGCCTCCAATGGAATAGGACAACGCATGCACTGCAGCACAGCCTGCATTCCCAAATGCAATTCCTGCGTAATTTGCAGCAAGACAAAAATCTTTTAAGGTTTCTTTTCTATTTTCTGCTGTATTTCCACCCTTAGCAATAATGGCTTTGAATCCATTGATAATCATCCCAATTGCCTTTAGGGAAAATATCTCTGTGTAAGGGGATGCCTTTGGAGACAAATAGCTTTCAATAGCATGGATCAGCGCATCAATGGAACTGGTCGCAAAAACATAATCAGGCAATCCATTTAAGGACTCAGGGATAAGTACTGCGCTATCGGGATAAGTTGCGTCTACTGCTAAGCCTTTTTTTACTTCTAATGACTTTAACTCCGCGATGGCAACATTGGTTACTTCTGAACCTGTACCGCAAGTTGTTGGTACAACGACTAATTTCTTTACCTTTTTCGGCTCAACCTCTCCCGTAAAGAGTTTTACAGATTGATCAGGAACTTCCAATGACAATATTTTGCAAATGTCTACGATGGTTCCGCCACCAAAAGCGATAATTCTGTCGTAACTATATTGCTTCATATCCGCGGCCATTGCGTCAATCATTTCATCTGATGGTTCGCCTTTACCGTATTTTTCTTGGTAAATCACTGGCATGTCAATGCCAAGGGGTTTAACATATGGATCATACATCCACTGATTGGTTACCAGAATATCACCTTTTCCAAGGTTGTAAGCCTGATTAAACGCTTCAAATGTGTCAAAATAGGCTATTTCTGGAACGATTCTTAATGCTTGCATTTCTTACCTCTTTCTTTTCCTATGCTTAGGCTTCTACGCCAAACATTTTTTCAAAAGCTGTGTTGAGCTCGTCTCTAAAATCTGGATGTGCAATGCTGATCAAAGCTTTTGCACGGGCCTTAACGCTTTTCCCCTTCAGACGAACAATTCCGTACTCTGTGGCTACATAATCTATATCGTGTCTTGAAGTGGTCACCACCTGGCCTTCGCTTAATAATGGCGTGATTTTAGAAATTTTTCTGCCATCCTTCTTGTTGATTACAGAAGGCATAGCGATAATCGATCTGCCGCCATTACTCAGTGCTGCGCCGCGAACAAAGTCTACCTGTCCGCCTACTCCAGAGAATTGGTTGTAGCCAATGGTGTCTGACGCAACTTGACCATAAAAGTCAATGCCAATACCGCTATTAATACTAACTACATTATCGTTCTGACAAATTACTCTTGGGTCATTTGCGTAGTCTGCGCCTTTCAATAGACAATCTTTATTTCTGTCACAGAAATCATACAATTTCTGTGAACCCATAACAAAGTTGAACACAAATTTTCCTTTGTCGATTTGTTTCATGGTGTTGTCTACTGCACCAGCTTCATAAAGCCTAACGACGCCATCACCAAGCATTTCTGTATGAACGCCAAGATGTTTTTTGTGTAGGAGTTCATTACATACCGCGTCAGGTATAGAACCAATTCCTAGCTGCAAACAATCGCCATCTTTAATAATGCTTGCGCAATTTTTCCCGATTAAGCTTTCCACCTCACCAATGTTGGCAGCTGGTAACGCCGGTAGTGTCTGATTGCATTCCACAAAGGTATCAATCTCCGTTACATCAAAGATTGCATCGCCATAAGTATATGGCACTTGATCATTTACTTGTGCAATCACCTTCTTGGCTGATTTCACTGCTTGTATGGTATAGTCTCCCGAAGTACCTGTAGATACTTTTCCGTTTTCATCTGGAGGCGTGACCATAATCATGGCTACATCTACAGGAAATACGCCTTCTCTAATGAGCTGCGGTATTTCGTAGAAGAATGCTGGCGTGAAGTCGCCATATCCTGCATTGACACATTTTCTTGTGCTAGCACTGAGAAACCAAAAGTTTACATCAAAGTTGTCTTGATACTCCGGTTTTGTATACGCTCCAGTTCCTAATGTAACCATATGGGAAATGCCCACATTCTTGTATGCTTCAGCATGCTTAACCAAGGCATCCACTAGTGCAGTAGGTTCTCCCACGTCATGGGCTAACACGACTTTGTCTCCACTTTTGATTTGCTTAACTGCTTCTTCTGCCGTGGTTAACCGTTCATCATAGTATTTTTTCCACTGCATTTTATTTAATCCCAGCAATTTTCTTTGCTAGCTCCTTCTTATATTCCATATTTCCCTGTCTTCCTATCATGATTCTCTGTGCTTGTGGAGATCCAGCACCATGCATGGATTCAGTTCTGTATCCTACAGCACTGCTTCCTAGACATATATTTTCTAAGAATCTAAGGATTCTCATTCTGCTCTCTGTGCTGACTTCTTTTCTACCAACGAAATATTTGTTACAAATATCGCCAATGGTTTCCCCGTTTTTACCTACAACAGTTTCAGATTTGAAGTCTTTCTCAGACGGCATGGTGACCATCAATCCACCTGCAATATCCTCTGCTAGTCTTACGATTTCATATGGGAATCTTGTTACATTTTGCTTACAAACATTGGCAAGAAGCATATCGATTTGGTAATTCCCAGCCTTTGTTTCCTGTCCTTCAGCTGAACATGCAATACCGCAAGCATATAAGGTTTCATTAAGATGTGTCATCTCAATCAGCTTATCTTTCACTGCTGATGCTTTTTCTGCGCCATTGTATTCAGCTGCAACTGCTGCTGCACCGATAACCACGTCGCCAACGCCAACTTTGCATCCACCATAGCTTTGTCTATGATATCCAGCAAAACGCTCCACCATCATGCCTGCAAAGTCATACTCTCCAGCCATGAACACATACTCATTTGGAATGAACACATTGTCAAAAACGACTAAAGCTTCTTGCCCACCAAATTCTTTGTTTCCAAGATCAATGTCAGCGCCTTCTTCAAGTTTTCTTGTATCGCAAGACTGTCTACCGTAAATCATGTAGATGCCTTCTGCATCGCTTGGGCAAGCAAATGATACTGCATAATCTGCATCTTCTTCTTTCATGGCAATGGTTGGCATAATGATGTGCCAATGGGAATTAATGGAACCGGTCTGATGTGCCTTTGCCCCTCTAACCACAATACCATCTTCTCGATATTCAACAATGTGAAGGAATAAGTCGGCATCAGCCTGTGCATGCGGCGCAAGGGATCTATCTCCTTTAGGGTCTGTCATAGCACCATCTACAACAAAATCTTCTTCCTGAATCATCTCTAAGAAATGCTTGAATCTGTAATGGTATGATGTTCCATATTTCTCATCAAGCTCAAAAGTAGTTGAATATACCGCATTAAACGCGTCCATACCAACACATCTTTGGAAGCAGCTGGCAGTTTTCTGTCCACACAGTCTCTGCATCTTAACTTTTTTTACTAAGTCTCCACTGCTTTGATGTAAATGGGCGAAACGGTTGATCGTCTTTCCGGTTAAACTGGACTTTACCGTCAAAAGATCTTCATACATTGGATCATGTGCCAAGTCATAGGTCATTGCAACGCTGTTGATTGACGGTCTGATCAGCGGATGATCTACCCAGTTTTCTATTTTTTCGCCAAACATATATACTCTAGTATTTAGTTTTCTTAAGCTTTCGATATACTGTTCACCAGTCATTAACATAATTTTCTCCTTTTCTCTTAACTGCAAATTATTTCACAAAACAAAATTTACATCGATAAACGCTTTTACATGTTGGGCAACATATTTGTGCCCCTCAGCATTTATGTGAATTCCATCAATATAGGTAAATGGATGGATTTGTTCATTTAGGTCAATATACGGAATCGAGAATCCTTTGCAGAAGCGTTTTATCCACCCCCTATAGGCAGCGAACTGTTCTTGCACTTGTTCAATAGGAATAAATTCCGGCCAATTCCCGACAAATTCATTGGTTTTTCCTTGAGGGCTAATGATAATTAATGGCATGATTTTATGGTGATATGCCTGATGAACCAAAGCCATCATATTGGCTTGGACAACTCCTCTGTTACATTCAGCAAGGAAATCGTTAAAACCACCTTCTATCATGACACACTTTGGATTTTCGGAAACCACATCTCGATAAAACCGACTTAACATTCCGCCCGTAGTATCTCCATTGATTCCTTTATTGATAAACTTTATGTCAGCCACTTCGTTAAGTAAACTGATCCAATTTTCCTCTTCGGTAACACCAAAACCTTTGGAAAAACTATCTCCTAAACATACGATGTTCATTCTCTTCATGGTTAAAAGTGAATGGCTCTTCCACCAACTGCATGCATGGTTTCATGCATAACCTCAGAAACAGTTGGATGTGGATGAATTGCCATGGCAACTTCTTTAGCTGTAGCTTCAAGATGCATTGCAACAGACGCCTCTGAAATCATGTCTGTGGCATGGATGCAATAAAGATGTACGCCAACGATTTCACCATATTTCGCTTCTGTAATGACTTTGGCAAGACCTCTCTCTTCACCTGCAACTTTTGCTTTTCCGTTGGCTATCAACGGGAATTTTCCCACTTTGATATCTTTATATTTTTCTTTGGCCTGTTTTTCTGTTAGACCTATGCTAGCAATTTCTGGCTCAATGTATATTGCGCTTGGAATTTTTTCATAGTCCATGGATACGTCTTTTCCACATATGGTTTCCACAGCAATGATTGCCTCCATAGATGCTGTATGGGCTAGCATTGCCTTTCCATTCACATCGCCGATGGCATAAACATTTGGAACAGAGGTCTTCAGCTTGGCGTCAGTCACAATTGCGCCACGTTCTGTTTTGATCCCTAAAGCTTCTGTGTTGATACCCGTTAAGTCTGGGCCTCTGCCAACTGCCATCAAAACCTGCTGGCACTTCACCTCTTGAGTTTTTCCGCCTTTTTCAAATTTAACACCATCTACAGTGATTTCTGTTACCTTTGCGCTCGTATTGATGTTGATGCCTAGATCTTGTAAGTGCTTTGTAGCCTGTTCTGTGATTTCTTCATCTACCATTGGAAGAATGCGATCTAGGAACTCAATAACCGTTACCTCTACGCCGATTGTGGCTAAGAAATATGCAAATTCAATTCCGATTACACCTCCGCCAATAACTGCAACTGATTTAGGTTTTTCTGCAATATCCAGCATTTCTTTGCTGGTAAGTACCTTTGCCTTTGGGTCAATTGTAATTGGTAAGGATTTAGACTGGGAGCCTGTGGCTATGATGATGTTCTCTGCGGTAACCGTTACGCTTCCCGCCTGAATGGTATGGTCATCAACCAAAACGCCTTCTGCTTTTATGATGGTTGCGCCATTTCCTTTCAGCAATCCAGTAACGCCGCCAACCAACTGATTAACAACATTATTTTTTCTTTCCTGTACTTTTTTCAAATCCAAGGTCGCATCACCTTGCACATTAATTACACCAAATTCTCCGGCTTCTTTTACTTCTTTTAGGGCGCCAGCGCTTCTTAGCAACGCTTTTGTTGGAATACATCCAACATTTAGACAAGTCCCGCCGAGGTTCTCTTTTTCAATAATGACGGTTTTCTTTCCTTCTTGGGCTGCTTTGATTGCTGCAACATATCCGCCTGGCCCACCACCAATTATTGCAATTTCATACTCGTATGCAGATATGCTTTTTTCAGGGGTATCTTGAGAAACTGGTACCACTGGTGCGTCTTCGTCTTCATCTAGATTTAGCGCTGCTTTTGCGGCTGCTAAATCGGCATCGATATTTTCGTCCTTATCACCAATAATAGCAATAGGTAAGGTTACCGGAACGGAATCCCCTTCCTTAATCAACAGTGCTCTCACAAATCCGTCGCCTGTTGCTTCAATATCCATATTGGTTTTATCTGTTTCGATGGAGAAAATCGGTTCCCCTTTTTTTACTTCATCGCCAACAGCTTTATACCATTCCACTAGTTTTCCTTCGTTCATGTTGAAGCCTAGTTTTGGCATGATAATTGTTTCTGACATGTTATTCCTCCTTGCTTATTAAACCAACAGACTAATCGGAGACTCGAGTAGCTTCTTAATCTCTGTTACGAATTGTGCTGCAAGTAGTCCATCAATCACTCTATGGTCTACGGTTAGTTGAATGTTCATCATCGGTCTGATGGCAATTTCCTTGTTTCCATCTGCATCTGCGATGACCAATGGTTCATCTTTTGTTGAACTTATCGCTAAAATCCCAACTTCCGGAGGATTGATAATTGCCGTAAAGTTTTCGATTCCGAACATTCCAAGATTAGAAATGGTAAAGGTTCCACCAGTGTATTCGTTCATGGCTAGCTTTCCTAATCTAGCTTTCTCAAATAATGGCGTTGACGCCTTTGATAATTCTACTACGCTTAATTCTTGTGCATCTTTGATGTTTGGTACAATAAGCCCTGTAGGGGATGCCACTGCAATGCCAAGGTTCACGCTCTTGTATTTGACAATGTTCTCTCCTAAAAGGGATGCATTCATGTCAGGATACTTTTGTAGTGCAATAATGGTTGCTTTTGCAATAAAATCTGTGACAGATGTCTTTTTCTCCTGAGATTCGTTGACCTGTTTTCTTAGGTCTAACAGCTTGGATAAATCCACTTTCTGGGTGAAGTATAGGTGTGGTGCAGTAAACTTACTTTCGGCAAGTCTCTCACCAATGACTTTTCTTACACCAGCATAAGGAACGGTCTCCAAGATTTGTTTTCCATCTGTACTGTATTTCACTTCAGCAGCTCCTTCTTTGGCTGCTTCTGCTGAAGTTCCTTTAGTTTTAAGGGCGTTTTCAACGTCTTCTTTCATAATCTTTCCGTTGATTCCGGTACCTTTGATTGTGCTGATGTCAATACCTTCAACCTGCGCCATTGATTTTGCCACTGGTGAAATTCTGTTCTTATTTGACTCAAGATATGCCAAAACGTCTTTTTCACAAATTCCGCCATTCCATCCAGTTCCCTCAATGTCTGCACTATCTAGGTCTAAATCGTTTTCTGCTGCTACACGTCTTGCTCTTGGGGAAATCTTCACTTTTCCATCTGCAGTTTTCGGTGCCACTGACACCTTTGTTTCTGCTACGGTCGCTTCTTTTTCTTCCTGCTTCTCTTCCTGTACTAATTGACCTGTTCCATTAGCTAAATCCATCTTTGCTTTGGCAATCTGGCTGCTAGTGTCTTCGTCTTGACCGCCGATTACGGCAATGGGAAGAGTAACCGGAATTTTATCTCCTTCTGCAATCAAAAGGACTTTTACAATGCCGTCTTCCGTCGCTTCAATATCCATATTGGTTTTATCTGTTTCAATGGAGAAAAACGGCTCTCCTTTTTTAATTTCGTCGCCTTCTTTTTTATACCATTCTACTAGTTTGCCTTCATCCATATTGAAGCCTAGCTTTGGCATGATAATAATTTCAGCCATAGTTGTTTTCCTCCTTTGTTTATTTGAAATATGTTAAGACTTTTTCGTATACCTTTTCTTCTGAAGGGATAAGAGGAAACTCTAGCGCTGGGCTGAATGGTAATGGTACATTTGGGTTTGCAACTCTGCCAACAGGTGCATCTAAGTAGTAGAAAATATCGTCTGCAATGGCAGCACCAATTTCTGCACCAATTCCACATCTTTCATGGGCTTCGTCTGCCACGACTAATTTCCCTGTCTTCTTTACTGATTCAATAATAGTTGCGGTGTCAAGAGGCACAATGGTTCTTAAGTCAATGACTTCACATTCGATGCCTTCTTTCGCCAATCTTTCTGCTGCGGCTTCAGACTTCATTACCATAGACGATGTGGCAACAATGGTCATGTCCTTACCTTCTCTTACAATCTTAGCTTTTCCGAATTCAATTGGCTCTACAACATCATCGATCATGTATTTCTTGTTGTATTCCATTTTATGTTCGAATACGATACAAGGGTCATCATCTCTGATGGCTGCCTTCAACAGGCCTTTCGCTTCCTGTGCTGTCGATGGTACTGCAATCTTAATTCCTGGGAATTGTGCAACCATCGCCTGCATAGATTGGGAATGCTGCGCTGCAGAAGATCTTCCAGCACCAATTGGGCATCTAATGGTCATTGGAACATTGGCTTGTCCACCTGACATATAACGAATTTTTGCCATCTGGTTGATGACTTGGTCAGCTGCAACCAACAGAAAATCTGAGAACATTAGCTCCACAACCGGACGAAGTCCAGTCAACGCCATACCAACGCCCATTCCCACAAATCCTTGTTCTGAAATCGGGGTGTCTTTCATTCTTAGGTCACCATATTTCTCAAGAAGACCAACCGAAGTCTTGAAGTTTCCTCCAATAAATCCTACATCTTCTCCTAGCATCAACACGTTTTCGTCTCTTTCCATTTCTTCATCTAACGCTTCACACACTGCTTGTGCATAAGTAATTTCTTTCATTTTCATTTTCCTCCGATTCACAATCTATTCCTATAATGTTCCCTGCTGAAATACATCTGTATATGCATCTGCTGCGTCAGGATATTCACTATCCGTTGCAAATCTAACAGCTTCTTGGATTTCTTCTTCAATTTTTGCTTCTAAGGCTTCGATTGCTTTTTTCGTTGCTTTCTTCTCGGCAATCATTGATTCCCTTAGCGCCTTAACTGGGCACTTTTTCATCCAGTCTTCTTTTTCTGTTTCGCTTCTTCTTTTTCTGTAAGTCGCTGGATCTCCAACGTGATGTCCTTGCCATCTATAAGTTTTGCACTCAATAATTGTTGGTCCTTCTCCCTTACGTGCGCGTTCAACAGCTTCTACTGCCGCTTCATAAACTGCCGTCACATCCATACCATCTACAACAACGCCTGGGATATTGTAAGCTTTTGCTCTCACTGCCAAATCTGGAGTATTGGTCACATCACGAATATCTACAGAAATGCCGTAAAGGTTATTTTCAATTACATAGACACAAGGCAACTTCCAAGCTGCTGCCATATTAATACTCTCATGAAAGGTTCCTTCATTTGTTGCAGAGTCGCCCATGAAAGAAACTGCCACCTGACCAGACTTCTTGTATTTGGAGGTGTATGCCGCTCCTGTGGCGATTGGAATTTCTCCCCCAACGATACCGTTGGCGCCAAGGATGCCCTTGTCCATAGCCATAATATGCATGGAACCACCCTTACCATTGGAGTATCCTGTTTTCTTCCCTAAAATTTCTGCCATCATCCTATCTACGTCAGCTCCACGTGCCACGAGATGTCCATGACCTCTATGGGTGCTTCCGATATAGTCATTCTCATCTAAAGCCGCACAAACACCTGTAGCAATGGCTTCCTCACCTAAATACAGATGCGCCAATCCAGCCATCATACCTTTTTTATAGAATTCAAAAGTTTCTTCTTCAAACCTTCTTGTCTTATACATGGTTTCATAAAAATCCATCAACTGTTCTTTGGTGTAATTTGTTAGTTTCATTTTTACCCTCCTAATAAGCGCTTCCTGTTATTCACGGACCCAGTATGCTGTGTCACATTCTCTTTTACTATGTAAATATTGCAAGAGGCATGCCACTCTGTTTCATTTTTCACAAATTGCTATTTCCCAACGTTTTCACGGGCCGTTTTTTTGTACATGATCCGTTTTCTTCCTTTCGTCTCACTTTTTGTCACAAAAACTTGATTTTATTTGTGACATGCGCTATACTGTGTCACAAGATAATTTAAGGAGGGACACATTATGCCCAATGTTAATTTAAATGATCCGGCGTATCAAAAAGAGGTACAGACTGCTTGGACAAAGTTTATCCGTCACGAGGATGGTGACTTTTCTGCAGTGAGGCCAGAAATATTTGAATCTTGGACCCGTTCAAGAAATGCCAATGTGGATCCAACAAAAGTGGTTCAGGTGTTTTTGTCCCACGAGGAACTAAGCATTAGATTAAACAAATCTGTTACTTTACTAAATATCGTTAAGCCTTATGTGCAAAGATTGTATAGTGTGGTTGAGGGTACGGGTGCATATATTCTTGTCTCCGACTGTGATGGCTACTTACTTTACGTTATAGGCGATCAAGATATTGTTTTCCAAGGAAGTAGCATTTCTAAGCTAATTCCTGGTGCATGTCGAAGTGAGGCTACTGCTGGAACTAACGCCATCGGTACTGCATTGGCACTGAAAAAACCCATACAACTTTGGGGAGAAGAACATTATTGTGAACGTCACAAATTATTTTCCTGCTCTTGTGCACCGTTTTACGACGAAAACAATAACCTTCTAGGGGCAATCAATATTACCCTCTTAAAAGAGTCGGCACATCCCCATACCTTGGGCATGGCCATTAGTGCTGCCGACAGTATCACTCGAGAAATCAAACTGAATAACGCCCTTGAAAATTTGGAAATGTTAAGTAGGCAGCGGAACATGATTATCGAAAATATGACCGCCGGTGCTCTGCTACTTTCACCTGATGGGAGAATTTCTCAAACCAACACCAACGCCCTGAAAATGTTGGACATGAACTATGAGGAAGTCCTAGGCCACAATCTTGCCGAAATACTTTCCATTGACAGCTGCAATAACCACGGGAAAATCATCGATTTTCTCAGTGAAGAATGCTACAATTCCGAAGTTCACTTCACCATTTTTTCGCAAAAAATGAAAACAAAGCGGTTTAATATTTCCATAAACCACGTAAAAAATGCCCCTGGTGAAATCGATGCGATTTTGATCCGCATTAACAAACCAGAGGTGATTCAAAAACTAGTGAAACGAATTGAAGGTTACCACGCCAAGTATCGCATCAGCGATATTATTGGGACTTCAGGGATTATGTTTAGAATGAAACAAGACTGCGAAAAAGCAGCTAAGATAGACTCCAATGTTCTAATTCTAGGGCCAAGTGGTACTGGTAAGGAGCTTGTGGCCCAGTCTATCCATAATGCCAGTATAGTGTCCGACGGACCTTTTGTTGCTATAAACTGTGCTGCGCTTCCTAATAACTTAGTAGAAAGTGAGCTATTTGGTTACGAAAAAGGCTCATTTACTGGTGCAGCCAAAGAAGGACGGCCAGGCAAATTCGAGCTTGCTGATGGCGGTACGATTTTTCTTGATGAAATTGGCGATATGCCCCTTGATGTACAGGCCACTTTGCTTCGCGTCATTCAAACCAAAGAAGTCATTCGAATCGGTGGAACTTATCCGAAACCAGTAAATATTCGAATCATCGCTGCCACCAACCAAAATCTATCAACCTTAGTAGATGAGAAAATGTTTCGAAGTGATCTTTTCTATCGCCTTAACGTGTTTTCAATTTACACCCCAGCATTGAAAGAAAGGGGTGGTGCAGATATAAAGCTCCTTGCTGATCATTTTATTCAAATTTATAACGAAAACAAAGGTCGTTCCATCTCCGTTACGCCTGATGTGTATCCGATTTTGCAAGGCTATGACTGGCCAGGAAACGTTAGACAGCTGGAAAACGTCATTGAACGTGCCATAAGTTTAGCAGATGATGATTTGATTACGGAAGCGCAATTACCGCCTTACCTTTATCAACGTGGTACCGCAACTTCGCCGTCTATCATCGGTGCACAACCCGACGCCTCTATGAATTTTGATACTCCAGCCCTTGTGAGCACAGAAGAAGATTTTCCAAGCGCCATTGCAAATGAAAAAGCTTTGATTATTTCTGTCCTGACGAAAACCCAAGGCAGAATCACTGAAACTGCAAAAATTCTCGACATGAATCGCCGAACCCTTTATCGAAGAATGGATAAATTCGGTATTAACCCATCAAAATATAGAAACTGTAATTTAACCTAAGGAGAAAATAACATGAAATTTATAGAATCAAAAAGTACCAATCCTTTTTTTAACCTTGCACTAGAAGAGTATGTATTTGAAAAATTGGACAAGTCACAGCAATATTTTATCCTTTGGCAAAACTACAACACCATTGTCATTGGGAAATACCAAAACACAATGGAAGAAATCAATCAAGATTATGTAGATGAGCATAACATCAACATTGCAAGAAGACTCTCTGGAGGAGGTGCTGTTTACCATGATAGCGGTAATTTGAATTACACGTTCATTACCGATCAAACCGATACCATGGACTTTAACTTCAACGTATTTATCCAGCCCGTTACCGCCGCTTTGGCCCAGTTCAATATCACTGCCGAGTTTACCGGACGTAACGATGTGACTATCGACGGGAAAAAGTTTTCAGGCAGCTCACAGTATGCTAAGGGGAACCGGGTTATGCACCACGGCTGTATCATGGTGGACAGTAATCTCAACAACGTAACAAATGCCTTGAAGCCAAAGGCTGCAAAGTTCGACTCCAAAAGTACAAAATCTGTTGCCTCTAGAGTGACAACCATTCGCCAACATGGCGATATTTCCGTAGAGCAATTCAAGAAGTCCTTAAAAGATCAGGTATTCAAAGGGAATACAATAGAAGAGTACGTGCTAAGCCAATCAGATATCCAAAATATCAACCAATTGGCTGAAGAAAAATATGCAACTTGGGAATGGAATTACGGAAAATCTCCGTCCTACGATATGCAAAGAGAAAGGAAGTACGACTTTGGTCTGGTCACCGTATATTTATCTGCTTCAAATGGGGTGATTAGCGATATCAAATTCTACGGAGACTTCTTTGGAAACGGGGATATTTCTCAGCTTGAACAAGCCATTATTGGTGAAAAAATCGATGGAAATTTTGCCCACCGATTGAACGAAAAAATCGATTTGGGTCATTACATCAAAGGGATGACCTGCGAGGAGATGCAGGCATTGCTTCGATAAGTTATTCTATAAAATAAAACGGAAGTAGCGATGAATGCCATCAAACTCGATGTGACAACGAGCCAATTTTGTCACTATATGCTCTTTTAGGTCAATCTTAAGGCCACGACGATTCTCTCCACTACCTCTTCAACGGTCAGCCCATCTCCAGGAATGGTCAGGTCAGCATGATGCTCGTAAAGCGGCACCCTTTGGTGATATAAATCGCCGAGAGTCTGTCCCTTTTCCAAGGTGACGCCTCGGGTGGTGATATTGTTCAATCGTTCAAGGACTGTTTCCAAGGAAACCTGCAAATACACAACCTTGCCCTTTTCCTTAAACTTTTCCATCGCCGCATCAAAATAAACGGCGCTTCCGCCAGTAGCAACGACGCAATTTTCCTCATCAAAACCAAGAAGAACCCGCTCCTCAGTTTGGTGAAAATAGGCGTTCCCCTTTTGGTTGATGATCTCTTGTAATGTTTTTCCCTCGGTCTGCTGGATCAAAATATCCGTATCCACAAAGCCTTTGTTCATGGTCTTTGCAAGCACTACGCCGATGGTGCTTTTGCCGCAGGACGGCATTCCTATAAGTATAATGTTTTTCTTCATGGTGTTTCTATTCTTCCACTTCAATTTTGTCTGCCAGCCATAAGCCGTTCACTTCTGCGTACTTGTTCGGCTCAGTTTCCAAAGCGGGAAGATATTTCTCTTTCAGTTCCTCGTACAATTCATCGTCTACGTTGATGGTCAGCTTCTCGCCTTCAGGACGTTCATAATCCCATATGATGAAATACTCTTCATTTTCTTCTTCATCCTTATAATAAAGCAAATCGTGTGGCTGAACCGTTGGCAATTCTTCCTTAATGTTCTCACAAATAATGGCCTTGTATAATTCCATGATTCTATCATCACGATGATTATCGGCCAGCAAAATCTTCTCTAACAGCTCTGTGCTATTATTGACCACACGGAAGATTGCCTCCTGGTCAATGTCCCCTTCAGGAATTTCCAGACTGTTTAGTTGAACGAGCAAATCCTCCTCGTGTTCTGGTGCCATATAGACGGTCAATTTTTTTGATGGGTCAAGATACATCAGCGGATATTCCACTAAGGTTTCGTCACCACACTCAGCGCAGGATGCGATGAAAAAAGAGCCGTTTAGGATTTGTTCTTTATAAATCGGGTCTGTGGTTACATCAACAAACTCGTTGAGGTTGATGATCATTTCGTTCCCGCAATTCTCGCAAACTAGTTTTTCATTATTCATGGTTTTCTTCTCCTTGTATGGTTGCTTCCATCTCTTCAATGGAAATTTGTTGTAAGCGGTCGTCATCGTCTTCTTCAACGGTAATTGCGCTTTCGATGTCTTCGATTTCCGGCAAATCCTTCAGGCTGGTGAACCCAAAATTCTTCAGGAAGGTATCTGTTGTTGCGTAGAGAATCGGTCTCCCAATGGCGTCAGATCTACCCTTATCGTAAATCAGTTCTTTTTTCAATAGACCTTCGATGACTCTATCGCACTTGACTCCTCGAATGGCGTCGATTTCCCCTTTGGTCACTGGCTGCTTGTAAGCGATGATGGCCAAAACCTCCAATGCTGATTGGGAAAGTTTTTTGATTTTTACTGGAGTACATAGCCGTTCAACAAACTCGGCGTTTTCCGCCCTCGTCGCAAACTGGAAGGATTTGTTCACTTGTCTAATGACAATGCCTCGTCCTTCTTGCTTGTATTCTTCAGCCAACTCCAAAAAATAGGATAAGGCATCTTCTTTGCTAATATTGAAAATATCCGCTGCAACCTTTACCTCGAGGGGCTGGCCCCAGATAAACATCATAGACTCAAAGGCGGATTTTATGGTTTTCTTACTGTTCATGTACGCGATTCTCCTCTATTGCTCTTTCATTGGCCGTAACGGTTATTTCTCCATAGGTGGTCTTTTGGTCTGCATCGATGACCCGATCTCTCATCATCTGCAAAACAGAAACAAACGTCACCACGATGTCATATTTGTCTTTTTTATCGGGAATCAGTTCCTTAAGGCTTAGCTTGGAAAATCCCCGTTTGAAGGCGTTAATAAATCTATCTTTGATGAAGGTCATTCTGCTTTCAATGGTGGCCTTCTCTCTCTCGATTTTGGTGTAATGCTTGCGCACCTCCTCAACCCGTTTTTTCTTGCGAAGAAACAGATCAAAGGCATTGGCAAAGTGTTTCAAGTCCAAATTCAGGTACTCGTCCGGTTGGTTAAGATATTCCGAAATATCCTCCTGCGGTTTTTCAAAGATCAGGGACATGTATGATTCTCGTTCCTGCAATGCTTCTGCGCCTTTTTTGAATCGCTTGTATTCCAGCAGGCGTTCAACCAACTCGCTTCGCGGATCTTCTTCTACGAGCATTTCGCCTTCTATGGTACTTCTCGGCAAAATCATCTTTGATTTAATGTCAATCAAGGTGGCCGCTAAAACCATGAATTCCGTGGCAACATTGAAGTCCATGGTTTTCATGTCTTCGATGTATTCTAAATATTGACTTGTGATTTCCGACACTTGGATATCATAAATGCTCATCTGGGCATTTTCAATCAGATAAACCAATAAGTCGAAGGGACCCTCAAAGGTCTGCAGTCTAACCTTATAACTCATTCTCTTCTTCTTTCCCGGCTGCAGCTCGTTCTGCAAGACCTGTGGTGTAATTATAATATAAAAGTCCAATGACCACAACTGCCGATCCAAGCAAGGCTGTGGTGCTTGGTATTTGTCCCAAGAAAATTACGCCAAGCCCGATGGCGGCTACTGCTTCTCCCGATTCCAAGGTGGATACATAGAGAGAATCTACATAACCAAAGCTTAAGTTGAATATGGCGTGGGCTCCAATTTGGCAAATCAAGGTTAAGGCCAAAATATAGATGTAATCAGATAGGGAATATCCTAATACTGGCGTTCCCGTCGCAACAATGCCTACAATAAAGCAAATCCAGCAAGCAAGGAAGCATAAGAACACATAGGCTGGTCCTGCAACGTTTTTTCTCACTTCATTTCCTACCGCAAAATACAATCCCATAAACATGGCAGCAAAAAACGCTAGAATATCACCTTTGACGTTGCCCATAGAAAGCTCTCTGTAGTCGAATCCTACAATCATAGTTCCGCCAAGCAATGCGGCTACAATGCCCAGAATTGCTCTCCCAGGTACTTTTCGTTTCAACACGAAAACGGTCACCACCAAAACCACCAACGGGTGCAATGACGCCAAAACTGATGCGCTAGCGATGTTGGTGTATTTGACGCAGGTGAACCAAGAAATAAAATGGGCGAACAAGAATAACCCCGCCATAAAGGTCCAAAAAAGGTCCTTCTTGCTAATCGAGGTTATGGTATCTCTTTTCTTTAATAATACAGGGATCCCGAAAAAGGGAACGCCAATCGCCAATCGCCAAAATCCAGTGACCAACGCCGGTGCTTCAATTAAACTGGCAAATATTCCAGATGATGCCCCTGCGACTACTGCAAATAGCACAATGACTTTAACGTAGCGCGCAAAAAAGCTTTTGTGATGATGTTCCATCTATTTCTCCTCTTTCTTTATTCCTGACCATTGACAGATGCAAACTCCTGCAATATGGCTGCTTCATCTAAATAATTTAGCCAGATTTTCCTTGTAAGGTGGTCTAACTATGCCTTTCTCTGTAATCACTGCGGTGATATACTTGGCATCAGTAACATCAAAAGCCGGATTGTAGGTTTTGATGCCTGCTGGCGCCATGTCTTTTTCGTACCACATGTTATAGATTTCTTCTCCGTTTCGAAGTTCAATTTCTATGTCCTCACCGGTCGGTGTGTCCAAGTCGATGGTGGAGGTAGGTACATACATATAGAAGGGAATTCCATATTCCTTCGCCAAAATCGCAACGGCCGAAGTGCCAATTTTGTTTGCACCGTCTCCGTTGGCTGCCATTCGGTCGCATCCCACGACTACTGCATCTATCCACCGGTTTTTCATCACTGTTGCTGCCATATTGTCGCAAATCAACGTGACGTCCACGCCTGCCTTGTTTAGCTCCCAGGATGTCAATCTCGCCCCCTGAAGCAGTGGTCTAGTTTCATCAGCAAAAACCTTGAATTCGTATCCTCGCTGCTGACCAAGATAAATCGGTGCCAGACACGTTCCATATTTGGCAGTAGCAATGGTTCCCGCATTACAATGGGTCAAAATCCCCATAGATGGTTTAAGTAACGATAATCCATACTCTCCCATAGCAAAGCAGGCCTCTTCATCTTCTATGCGGATTTTCTCTGCTTCCTCAAAAAGTAGCGCTTTCGCCTGGGCAACGGTTTTCGGTTTTGCTTCGCGAATTTTCTGTTCCATTCGGTTCAGCGCCCACGGCAAATTCACCGCTGTCGGTCTTGCTGCGATCAAATATTTCTTCGTTGTTTCCAGTTCTTCCACAAAGGCTTCAACGTCTTCTGTCTTGATGCTGCGCAGTGCAATATAAAGGCCGTACGCCGCTGCCACTCCAATGGCTGGCGCTCCTCTGACTTTTAGGTGAACGATGGCATCCCACACGTCTTCTTTGGTCTGTAATTCTATATATACTTCTTCTCCTGGCAACTTAGTCTGATCCAGAATAAATAGCTTGTCTTCTGTATAGTTGATCGGTGAAATATCCAGCACGTTCATGGCTTCCTCCTTATGCATTGGCTCTGCAAACATAGCGGATTAATTATACATCAAATGGCAGTTGTTTTCAAGGGTAACGCCAAAGGACACAGCCGTAACTGTGTCCTTCTCTTTTCTATTCATATGCTGTTCTGCCAAAATATAAGCTTAAATATAATTGTTTCTTTCTAGAAACTTGGTGATGTCATCTCTCGTATCTAGCATTTTGTTTGCAATGCCGTATGAGAAATTCCCAGATTTTACTGCTCCAGAGCCGTATGCGTAAGCGGATAATGCTTTCTTGTACGTCTTAAAGGTGTTTTTCATGGTTCGTAAATATCTCGCGCCAACATAGATACTTACATTAGCCTTGTACAAGCTAGACGGCTTATAACCGTACTTTCTCGCCAGTGCATCACTGGTCTGCATTAGTCCTTTGTAGCCATATGGACTTGTCGCATTGGTGTAGAATGTGCTTTCGTTTTGCGCGATAGCCATTAATACTTTTGCGTCTAAGTTGAATTTCTTGCCTTTAGCAATAAATTCGCCTGCCATGTTCAATGATTTTGTCTTGCTTACGTTAGGATTTATCTTCCTGATGTAAGCAGCCAATCCCTTTTTATACTTCTCTGCTTTTTTCTTTGCTGCAGCCTTCTTGGCTGCCTCTTTTTCTGCCGCTTCCTTTTCAGCTGCTTCTTTTTCTTCAGCTTCTTTTTCTGCGGCGGCTTTCTCTTCGTCAGTTTCTGTAGTAGTGGTAGTAGTGTCTATATTATCTGTATCAATAATATTCGTAGCATAAATAGAAATTGATGAGCAAGCGATCATGGTAATGGATAGCAACATGATGATAAGCTTCTTTGCCATTCTTCTTCTCCTCTTTTTCTGTTTTAGATTTTGTTGCTGGTATCTGTCGTTCCAAACAACGATATCATTATAAACAATGGGCAAGACCTTTTCGCGTTAAAAACCCATTCTTCACTGTTTTTTCACATTCAATTTGTATTTTTTGTTCTCATTTCACAATCGCGCTTTTCATAATTTGTATGTTGGCAACTGTTTTGTACAATTTTCATCTTTAATTCTTAAGATTTCTTAAGAATTGGCCGAATCCATTCTCGAGGGTTTTCTATTGATCAAATCATTCCCGCGGCGCTATCGCCACTAGAAAACCATCGGCCCAAAATAGGCTTTTGGTACAAAACGGGCTTTTTTTAAAAAATAGTACCAATAACTTCTCGGCCCAAAAAATCAAAGCTAGCATTATACATTATTTATACACCAAGCGCCCCACAGATGCATAAATATCCATTACGTCGGCCAGCTAGAATGTCTTTTCCCCAGCCTTTCCAACGAGATTAATCCTTTTCTTCAACATATCCGCTCATGTCCGTCACTAGACCTTTAGATTTTGGTACTAAAAAATGAAAAAATCGTTTTTTGTACCAAAGTGATTCCTCTAGCAACAGAAACCTAGTCGCCATCAGCAATAATGCTGTGCATACCCATGCATAAATTCCGTCTCGCAACACGTTGCCTTTTTGCCTCAGGCTTTGCCTGAACTGGCAAAACGGACAGCGAAGCGAGCGACTGCGAGCGGAGGAGTGCAACAAAGTTGCACATTGCCTTTTTGCCTCAGGCTTCGCCTGAATTGGCAAAACGGACAGCGAAGCGAGCCTGTGAGCGGAGGAGTGCAACAAAGTTGCACGTTGCCTTTTTGCCTCAGGCTTCGCCTGAATTGGCAAAACGGACAGCGAAGCGAGCGACTGCGAGCGGAGGAGTGCAACAAAGTTGCACGTTGACATTCGTTGGTCAGAATGTCATACGACTAGTTCCACTCCAGCCAGAGGCTGGGGAACTATAGCATAAATTCTGTCTCGCAACTCATTGACATTCGTTGGTCAGAATGTCATACTATAATGTAAGAAAAGTAGGAGGAATGTTCATATGAAATTTTTAATTGTTGACGCTTTTACGAATACGCTTTTCGGCGGGAATCCTGCCGGTGTTGTCATTTTACCTGAAGGCACTGATTTCCCTTCCGATGAAACGATGGTTACTACTGCTGCAGAGCTTCGTTACTCTGAAACGGCATTTATCAAGCAGCTAGGGCCTAACGAATTTGCTATCCGTTACTTTACCCCTGCTGCAGAGGTGGATCTTTGTGGCCATGCAACGATCGGATCATTTTGTGCACTAATCCATCTCGGGATCATTTCACAAAATTGTGATTGCATCAATCACACCCTTGCTGGGGACTTGAACATTAGTGTGAAAAATGGTTTTGTCATGATGGATATGGCTTCCCCTGTGGAAATTGCCACAATCGACGAAAAACCAGCCATTGATGAGCTTTATCAAATTATGGGAGCGAAGTATAATCCATGCAGCCTTTGTTTGCTGCCTAGATTGGTTTCTACTGGTCTTCCTGACATCATCATGCCTGTGGCTACCCAGGAAGAACTAAACGCCATGGAGCCAGACATGAAGGCACTCTCAGATTTATCTGCTCGTTACAACATCACGGGAGTTCATGCGTTTACACTAGACGCTGCAGAAGGTGTCACTGCTCATACACGAAATTTTGCGCCTTTATATGATATCGACGAGGAAGCCGCTACGGGCACGTCCAACGGCGCATTAACCTACTACTTATATCTCAACGATATCATCAAAGCAAAGGATTCGTGCAAAATCATACAGGGCGAAAAAATGAATCGTCCATCAGAGATTTTGACAGAGATTGAAGCTGACGAAGAAAAATGCTTGATCAAAGTTGGAGGCAGCGCCGTAGTTGTTGCCGAGGGTGAAATCAATTTATAAAAACGAAAAACGCCAGTGGATGTCCACTGGCGTTTTGTATTGTCTATTTTACGGTCACTTTGCATTTCATGGTGAGCAGGTTTCCCGTTTTGACGGTAATGTATGCTACACCTTTTTTCTTTGCCACTACTTTGCCTTTGCTGTTTACTGTGGCAATTTTTTTGTTGGACGAGGTGTAAGTAAGATTTCTACCGTAAGACCCTGTTTTTGATAGGGTCGCCTTCAAGGTGAAGGATTTCCCTTTTGCTAGGATTCTTTTGGTGTAATTCAGCTTGATGGTCGACGGTGCATCTGACGTGCACTCAACGGTAACCACAGTGGAATTTCCAGAGCTGTCCGTAGCGTATACGCTGTACGGCCCTGGTACCCCGCAGGTCTTAAATCCGTTGCCATCGGCATCCAGCTTAACCAAGTAGCCGTATCCCTTTTTCTTAAAATATGCGGCACTTTTGATGCCTCTGGCGTATTTCACCGTTTGCACAGTTCCGCTATCGTCGGTTGCTTTGATGGAAATGCCCTGTCGGTAGTTATCCTCTATAGGCGAAACCTCCGCCGTCAATTCAGGCGCTGTTTCATCTGGGGCATAATAGTCCATTGGCATGGCCGTTAACGCTCTGTAGATATTTAGGTATCCCGACGTGGATGTCTTTCCAGACAAGGTCGGATATACCGTTACCGAATCCTTCAGTAGCTTTTTGATTTCAGCAGGGCTAATGCCGTAATAATAGGAACGAAGCAATGCTGCAGCGCCAGTAACAAAAGGCGTCGCCATAGAAGTTCCTGTATATTTTGCATAAGATTCCGCTGGTATGGTGCTGTAGATGTACGTTCCTGGTGCAGCTAAATCTACTGCGCGATCGCTGTAATTCGAGGTTAGGTGTAGGGAGCCATTGCTCTGTATGTTCCCAACGCAAATCACATTGGTTAAATATCTACTATAGCTTCCAGGATAAACTGGCTTGTAGTTCAAATTGTATCCACTTCCACCCATATTATTTCCATTGCCTGCAGCGCAAACAAAGAGCATTTTCGATTTTTTCATGGCAGTGTATAGCAGCTTGTCTTCATCGTAGGAGCCTAAGCTTAAGTTGCAAATCGATGCGCCTTTTGATTCTGCGTACTTGATTGCCCTGATGACATCAAATGTGCTGCCTTCCCCATTGGCCAAAACCCTTAGGTTCATCAGCTTCACCTTTTCTGAAACCGACGCGATGCCTGTAATCCCAACACCATTATCGCTGACTGCTCCGATCACTCCCGCGCAATGGGTTCCATGGCTGTAATCGGCAGATTGAGGTCGCGCGACCAAAGGTTTATCGCTGGCAAAATTGTAGCCGTAAACGTCATCAACGTATCCGTTTTTGTCGTCATCCTTTTTGTTGCCTTTGATTTCTTTTTTGTTTATCCAAACATTTCCTGCAAGGTCGCTGTGGCTATGGTCAAATCCGCTGTCAATGACCGCTACAATCGTCTCTTTTAGCTGGCTTTTGTTGGCTTTGATTAGGGATTCTGCTGGCTCGAAGTTAACGTCTATCCCTGTAGAAGTATTTTTTAACCCCCATTGCTCTCCATAATATGGGTCTGCGTAGCCGGTCTCTTCATAAACAAAATTGGGCTCCACCAAAATTTCAGGCATTTGCTTCGTCAATTTTTGTTCAAAATCGCTGACATACGCCTCGCTAGGTAAACAAACCAGCGCCAACTGGTGGTCAGCATAAGTGATGTCTACCACATAACTCGGTAAGCTCAGTTCATATAAATTCCCCGTGGTACTAAGCACATATTCCACCTGATTTCCTTGTGCCTTTACTTCGCTTCCGTAAGAAACCATTGGCATCATGGTCAGCATCAAGGTAATGATCAATCCAATTGCAATTTTCCTATTCATCCATTTTCCCCTTTATAGTCCTCCAATAACGTTATTCATCCATTTCTTTGAAATGAATCGTTTCGTCAATATCACGCACTTTACGACTTCGTCTAGTTTCGTGACTAGCACTGCAAAGTGAATTGGCAATCCCAACACCATTGTCGAGAAAAACGCCATCGGTACAGCGACAAACCAAACACAGCTGCATTCAGCCATCATAGCAAAGAGCGTATCTCCACCACCGCGGAGTGTTCCCGTGATATTAATTCCATTGAATAAATTTAGCCCCATTTTGATGCCGTAAATAATCAAAATGTAAAAGGCATAGGTTTTTCCTAAATCGGTCAAATTGAACAAATTGACCAAAGGTCTTGCCGACAAAATCAGCAAAATTCCCACTGCAACGCCAAGCAAGGTTCCTATGCGCAGTAGCTTTTTCGCCAATTGGTAGGTCTCTTCTTTTTTCCCTTTTCCAAGGGTTTCTCCGACCAAAATCAACGCCGCATCACCTACACTGAAGGCCGCAAAGGAGAAAATACTATTTATCGATGCCGCCGCTTGATAGGCCGCATACGCTGTCGTTCCGATTCTGGAAAAAGCAGCAACGAACATGGTCTGTCCCACGCTCCAAAGCAATTCGTTGATGGTGGTTGGCATGGCATTTTTCACCACTCGTTCCACCATATTTTTGTTCCAGCCAAAATAATCCTTAATCGGTCCGTTAAAGCAGTTTTTCTTTCGACGAACAAAATATAGTCCAATAAGCACTTCCAATGTTCTCGCAATGGTGGTTGCCAGTGCTGCCCCCGCCACGCCCATTTTCGGTGCACCAAAATGTCCAAAAATAAACACAAAGTTGAGAAAGGTATTGGTTGAAAATACCACCGCGCTAATCACAAGGGGAATTCTCGTCTGTTGTGTTGCCTTAAACGCCATTTCCACCGGTACGGAAATCGCTAAGAAGAAAAAGGTGATCGAGCCAATTTTGATGTATGGCGTGGCCATCTCAATGATTTCCGGATTATTAGAGTAAATGCTTAGTACCATCTCGGTAAAGAAAAACCCTGCAACAAAAAAGATTGCCCCTGCGCACATGGCCACCGTCATGGCAAATCCTGTAACCTTTCGAATATTTTTCATATCCTGAGTTCCAAAGAATTGCGCCATAAATGTGGCCGATCCGCTGACAAATCCATACAAAATTAAATAGTGAATAAAGAAAAGCTGGGTGGCAATTCCCACTGCCGCCAATTCCGCTTCTCCAAGTGCACCCACCATCAAATTATCTACCATGCCTAAAGTCGCCGATACAACTCCTTGAATGGATATGGGTACAGCGATTCTAGCTAGCTTTTTATATAATTCTTTATTGTTGATTAACGTTTCTCCTTTTGGCACTGTTTCTCCTCTGCTGCGATATTTATCGCCTTAATTTTCGGCATTTTGTGGTTAGGGTCTGTCAAGAAAACAAACAAGTAAATGGTTGCAATGCCAATCAAAAACAAAGAGTCCCAATACAGTTCTCTACTAATTAACACTGCTGCCATGCCCATAATTGCACTGATCCCGTAAAGCATCAGCACTGCACGTCGTTGTCCATATCCTGAGGCCATCAGCTTATGATGCAAATGCCCTTTGTCCGCTTCCATAATCGGTCTTTTGTTGACCATTCTTCGAATAATGGCAAAGAAGGTATCGAAAATTGGAATCCCCAAAACCAATACCGGCACTACCACTGCGATAATCGTTGACCGTTTTAGCGGTCCAACTACTGATAGCGTGGCCATCATGAAGCCTAAGAATAGTGAGCCGCCGTCGCCCATAAAAATCTTTGCCGGATAAAAATTATACGGTAAAAACCCTAGCGCGCCACCAGCCACTGCAAGCATTGCTGCACAAACCACCATCATGCCATTGGTCTCCCAATGAATGTACGCGACATAGGCAATACTCAAGGCGGCAATGGCCGCAGTTCCTCCTGCTAGGCCGTCAAGCCCGTCAATCAGGTTGATTGTATTTGTTATCCCTACAATCCAAACAATGGTGACAATAAACGTCACAGCCGTTCCAAAATGTAGAGTTCCTTCTCCGAAGTAGTTGCTGATTAATTCGATTCGTAGTCCCAGGTAATACATCAAAATCGCCACCATGACTTGGCCGAGAAATTTGACTTTTGCATTAAGATTCCACAAATCATCGATGATACCAAGAAGATAAATCAATGTTCCGCCAATCATGACGGCTTGGATTTTTTCATTTGTTCCTGAATATAAGGCTAATGAGGCCATGGCACCAACAAAAATTGCCAGCCCGCCAAAACGAGGCATAGCCTTTTGGTGCATTCTTCTAGTATCGCTAGGCACATCCATCGCCCCGATTTTTGGAGCAATCTTAATGGCGATCGGTGTCACAATCAGTGACAATATCAGTGCCGTAGCAAAAGAAGCTGCCAACATCAGCTTTATTTTAGTATCTGCGTCCATAGTTTCCCCTATTGCTCTAGCATTACGATTTTTAACCCTGCTTCGGCTAGTATTTCCTCAGCAAGATCATCTGGATAACCTTCTTTGACGATGATTCTTTTGATTCCTGCATTGATGATCATCTTAGCACAGATGACACATGGTTGATGGGTAACATATATTGCAGCGTCCTCAATGCTCTGTCCTAAGGTTGCTGCTTGAATAATTGCGTTTTGTTCTGCGTGAAGGGCACGACACAGTTCATGTCGTTGTCCTGATGGAACGTTTAATTCCTGACGGAGACAGCCGCCTCTTTCTGCACAATGGGCAAGTCCTCTCGGTGCTCCGTTGTAGCCAGTAGCGATGATGTGTTTATCCTTAACGATAACCGCTCCTACCTGTCTACGCATGCACGTGGCTCTCTTTGCCGTAAGTTCGGCCATTTCCATAAAATATTCATCCCAGCTTGGTCTGTCATCGACTCTAATTTCCATGTTCAATTGCCTCTCTTTCCTCAACATCTTGATAATACACTTCTACTAAATATAGTCCTTCTGGCGGAGCAGTATGCCCTGCTTTCTGCCGGTCCTTGCTTTCGATTATGGTTAGGATGTCTTCTGAGTTGATTTTTCCTTGGCCAATTTCTACTAACGTCCCTGCGATAATTCTCACCATGTTATAAAGGAATCCGTTTCCAGTCACCTCTATGACTACGTCGTTTTCTTGGGTTCTTTCTATTTCTAAACCATAAATGGTTCGTACCGTCGTTTCTCTAGGTGTTCCACCTGCAGCCTGAAAACAAGCAAAATCGTGGGTGCCTTGGATATACTTTGCCGCTGCCTTCATCGCCTCAACATTCAGCGCGCCGCTGACTTGATAGCAGTAGTTTCGCCTGAATATATCCTGCTTGCCATCGTCTTTGATGATGTATCGATAGGTCTTCCCCTTAGCATCAAAACGGGCATGAAAGTCCTCTGGCATTTCCTCAACTTCGACAATGCGCACGTCGGCACACTTTGATTTAGAATGCATCCCACCGGAAAGCATGTTGTTGACTGCACGTGCTATTCTCTCTGTCGGTATCCCAAAATCCCCGTTGAAGGAGGCTCTTTGCCCAAGTGCATGAACTCCTGCGTCGGTTCGGCTAGTGCCACTAATCTGTATCGGCGTCCCGCATACTTTGGATAAGGCTGCTTCCAATTCTCCTTGGACCGTTCTCACTTCCGGCTGACGCTGCCACCCAGAAAAGTCCGTTCCATCGTATTCAATTGTCAGCAATAGATTTCTTTCCATATCCTATTTCTTCGGTAATTCAATCTGCTTATTTTCTTTGGATTCTCTGTACAGCGTGAACTTTCTTCCAATGGCCTGAACGAATTCAGCCTGAAGAGTTTCTGCTATTTCATTGGCTACTTCTTTCGGGGAAAGATCAGCACCCTCCTGAAGCTTAACTTTCACAAGCTCACGAAGTTCCAAGCCTCTATCCATTTCTTTGATGACGTTTTCCGTCAGTCCTTGTTTCCCTATATAAACCGTCGGGTCAATGTTGTGTGCAAGTCCCCTTAGGTAACTTCTCTGTTTACTTGATATCATCTATGTATCCTTTCTTCCTACCTTGCGCCAAGGGCGTAAGATTGCTGGAATCATTATACCGCATGCATTCCTCTGACCAAATAATCGAAGCATGCGATTCAATGGTTCCTACCTTGCGCCAACGGCGTAAGATTGCTGGAACCATTATACCACAAACATTCCTTTGAATATAGAATCGCGGTTCGTGATTCAATGGTTCCTACCTTGCGCCAACGGCGTAAGATTGCTGGAACCATTATACCACAATCCCTTCTGTTAGTGAAGTGTTTCATTTGGCTCTGATGCGGTTAACCGAGCCCATGCATTTTTTGATTTTGTCACAAAATCCGCTTTTTTTGAAAAAAAGTACCAATTTTTCTTGACCGCCACAGGCTCGGAAAAGTGTTATACATTTTTTATGCAAAATCGGGGCGTTTTTGTATAATTATTCAGTGCTCTTTAGCTACAACGTCGGCTGGATTCCTGGGAGCGACATTGTTCGTCATCGTTCGACAAAGCTCGCCGCAGTCCACTTTTGTTTCGGCTAGGAATCGCTTGCTCGGTCAGATGATTTTCACCCTAAATTTAAAAAAAATCGCAATTTGTACCAAAACTATTTTGACAAGTAAAGGGGATGGAAGAAAATCACTGAAAACTGTATGCATAAATATGAATCTGGTGTTTCCTCTAATCTAATGTACTTGGCTCCCTCCAGAGTATATGAAAAAGCCCTACCAATGTTCAGTTAGTAAGGCTTTATCCATTAATTTCACTTGATTTTAGGTATACACTAGTTCAAGTCTGGTTATTTGTGTTGTTTTGCGAAAATGTAACAGAGAAGAAGATTTACCCCTGTGCCTACAGCCAGCGCCTTGACACAAATACTTAATGCGTTCATGAAAAAAGTGTAATCAGCATAGCAACTAAAAAGGATAATCAGTATCGAGATGATAAAGCATCCTTCTGCTATCCAGAATTTTTTCATATATTTGTTCTTGCTTTTCATATCATCTCCTCTTCTCTTTATTATATACCTTCCTACTTATTAAACGCAAATGAATGCAAAAATTGGACAAAGTTTGTAAAATTTTTTCAAACTAATTAAAAAAGCCCTACCAACGTTCAGCTAGTAAGGCCTTATCCATTAATCTTCTTTCATTTTCAAAATATAGAATCCGTCATCCAACGCATCGATGATGATGTTTCCTCGATCATCGACAATGCAGTCTTCCGTCGTGGCGTTACGTGGGCCAGGGAAGCCTGGGAAGTAGGAGTCTTCCGGTTTTTTGTTTGGATTTGGCGGAATGAAGTACGCCAATTCTTTGATGTAGTATGGATCTGATACATCGTAAACTCTTAGGCCTGCATGGAAGTAACAGCAGTATACTCTGTCGCCTCTTTGCTCTAGCCAAGGTTTTCCGTCCATTGGTTCGTGAAGGTTGTGCGGGCCAAATGGGCCTGCGTTAACGCGTTGCATCAAATTGAAGTTTTTGTACGGAAAATCTTCTGGAACTTCAGGGTATGGGAACTGGGCTATCATGGTTGGTCTCGTTGGATCGCTTACGTCTACCATGTGGATGTTGTTCATGGCCTGAGGTTTCATTTCCATATCTTTTGGGAAGAATTGGAATCGCTCGCCTTCGTTGGTTACAACAACCAAGTCTCTTCCAGGTAGTGGCAACGCAGTATGGGTTCTAGCCCCTGCAAACTCGCTGCAAAATGCAGGCATAAATTTCAGGTTGCCAAGGCATTTAGGGCGAGAAAAGTCTTCTACGTCAAGTACATATAGCCCTGCGCCACTGTAGCCGAGGTATGCTTTTCCATCTCTGACAAAAGGAGGGCCGTGCATTGCGGCTTTGTCCATAAATTCAGGATTGTGAGATGCGCTATGATCAAAAGTCCTTCCAGGGTAGCCGTCAGCAAATTGCTCTGGTGACCACCATTTTCCAACTTCCACTGGATTGGTTGGGTCCTTAATATCGACAATTTTATAAATCATGCCTTCAAACTGTTCATCTTCAGCGGAAAGATGTACATATCTTCCTCCATTGTACATGAAGCGGTGTACGCCCATAGAATGAGGCACGCCACAGTCCCAGTAACCAAGAAATTCTGGATTTAGCGGGTCCTTTTTCAGACTATAAATTCTAATGCCCACTTCACATTTGATGTTCTTTCTGTCATCTTCGCCGACAATGGCGGAAGGTCCTGAACCTGCGCTCATGGCACAAATCAACAAGTCATCTGCAATTTGAATTTTCGGAGTAGTGGTTGTTGGATATTCTACTGGATCAACCAGCTGAACATGCTTGATGAATTCCGGCGCTTTTGGGTCAGTGATGTCACTGATCATTACGCCGTTTTTTGTTCCGCCAAAACAAGCACCGTATAGGTAATACTTTCCTGCTTCGGTTTTGTATAAGGCCATCTGGAACATTCCACATTCCCCGTCTAGATTACAGAAGGACTGAACTTCAAGGTTTTTGATGTACCCTTCATTACCAGTTCCCTTTGCATAAAATTTCTCTGTCATATATCTCTCCTTTTGATTCCATCCCTAGCAGCTTGCTTCCTGAGGGATTGTCGTATTTATGATACGTTGAGACTGGCTAATAAAAGCCAGTCTCGAATTTGGTTTAAGTTAAGTCACAACGTGCCACTAAGCATAGCTCCAAGACACCCTATCTCATGGTGATGTATCCGTTGTACTGGGTCATATTATCTGATCTTGCGATATCTGAAAGGAATATGCTAGATATTCCAAAGGATTTCTGTAGATATGGGAAGTCGTCAGTTTCTGCCCAAGCTGGTTTTTTCACCATTTTTGCTGCTTTGTCTACAGCGACTGTCCAAGCGGTCTGGCATGGGAACCACATCTCTACGACGCGATCAAATTCACAGCCATTGGCTTCTTTGATGACTCTGCTCGACAAAATTCTATTGGTTTCGTCAATTTCTGCAAAGGCAGGAATGAATTCTTCACGAAGCCACTTATCGCCTTCATCGATGGATACGCCTTCAGGGTATTTGATGACAAACTGCCATCTATAATTAGGCCCATCTTCCACGGTTCTTCCTGCACCTTTGAAGTCCTCTTCCCACCAAACTGGGATGAAGGCAAAGATGAATGGAACGGTTCCTTTAGATGCGTCACCTTTAGTGGATCTTGCTGCATCTCCCTCTATATTTTCCTCTAACGCTTTGCTTTTGTCAACATTAGGATCAATATCGTCGTCTGGAATATTTCCTTGCCATTTCAACACGTCAGGCGGGAAAAATTCCGTCAATGCCTTATTGTGCTGGAAGTTAACAATATCGTTTGGGTTTGCCAACCAATAGTGTTCCGTCATTTGCATTTTCACTGTGCCGTAACGTTCTCCACCTGGAGGCACTGGAAGTGCGCTATAGAATGCGTATTTTGATACGTATGGTCCAAACTGAGAGATACTATCTGGAATGTGATATCTATATAGCCAGTTCTCTAGCTTGATTCGATAATCTTCCTTAGCTACGTCAACGAAGATTAAGCTTCTCATTGGCTCGAAGCCAAGCATGTTCTTAGTCATAATCACTTCTCCTTTTCCTGCGATTATTCTGGTTTGCTTGCGGAAATGAAATCAATGTACTTTTGCTTTTTCTGCTTAAACTCATCGGATTTACGGTATTCCATCAGCTTGCCTTCATTTTCCTTGATGTCATCCACGTGAATGAATTTTCCTGACAACGTGTCGTGTGCATGTCCTTCTGTTTCTGGATCAAAGTGGAAAGAAATCTTTCCATCTTCGATTTTGATTTCACCTTCTAGACCGCATGCACAGCAAATCGCTTTTCTGGCATCGTCGTTTAGGTGGAAGTTTCTGCAGTGACAGTGTGGACATACGCCTGGATCACCAATCCATTTCGCTGCTTCATAATCTTTTGCTGCTTCAGCTAAATCTGCACCGATCTTATGGCTTCTTGCTACTTTTTCTTCTTCCATAATGATGCACTTAGACCATGAGAATACTTCGGTGTCGATAACCTTCCAAGCCGGAGTCAGTGACTGATTGAAGAAGTCGCATTGAATTCTCGTTGACCAGTCGGAACCGCCTACGCCGATGTAAGATACCACTTTGTCTTTTAGCATTCTTTGATCTGGAGCTTTCCCACCAGTTGCTTCGGCAATTTTGGTTCCAACAATCATCATTGCCTTATCGTTTCTTGGTCCCATTCTGTCAGTAATGGTTCTAAATAGACCGGATGCGCCTTTTTCGAAAATTGGAATGGACCAAACGATTCCATCTGCATCCATCATCTTGTCTCTTAACCATTCGAAATCGTCTTTGATGACACATGCGCCACCTTTTCCGCTCATCAAGCTCATGACACAAGCTGTACAGCCAGTGCAGTGTTCAAGATGTAAATCGTTAAGGTTGATGAATTCAATGTCCGCCCCTGTTTCTTTTGCGCCCATCAATGCTTCTTTACACATTGCGTCGTTGTTTCCGTTTTTTGTTCCGCCTGAAATTCCTAAAATTTTCATGATATTCTCCTTTTTTATTTATGAAAGCTTTTCTACGTCGTCTTCAGTTCTTCCTACATAAGTATCTGGTGTTGCAATCATCACGATTAACGCTAGTGCTGCCAGTCCGCCTAATACACCGTAAGCGACAACATAAGATACACTCTGACCGATGATTCCTGTAATGGCTACGCCGCAAGCACCAACTAATGCAACCATTGGTTTAAGCACTTTGTATGCCATTGGGAAGTCATATCTGCCCCAAATGGTGTTGGCTAGAGATACCAGATAGTTAGATGCTCCACCTAACATCATAGCCAAGAACGGTAGTGATGCATATACGGTAATTTTTGTAGGGATAATGTTTAATACGATGGCAACGATTGCCACAACCTGTGTAATCATAATGGCTTTTTTAGAACCCACCTTAGCGTCTAGAAGTCCACATGCGTAGCTTCCAAAGCAAGCAAGGATTCCTGCAATTGCCAACATTTTAATGATTTCTGGTGGTTGGTATCCTGCCTGTAAAAATCTTGGCATAAAGTTGGTCATGATTCCAAGAGATAACAATTCCAATACACCTAGTGAGAACGCCATTTTCCAAACAGTAGCAGTTTTAAATAGCTTTGCTGGCTTCCATGGTGATGTCTTCATGTACTCAAGTCCAGCTGCCAATGCTTTGTCAGCATCTTCCTTGGAATAGGATTTATCATTGTCTGGATATGCTCCTGCTTGTTCAGGATAGTCTCTAACGAATGCAAATGCGATTACTGCAAATACTGCTGCAACGATAGCGTATGTAGTGTAAACCTTTTCCAGTCCACCTGCTTCTAATAAACCAGTTACTAATGGTGTGGTAATTGATGCAGAGAAAGGGAACCCGATGGTTACCCAACCCATAGCGATACCTTTTTTTCTTGGGAACCAGTTGGAAATGACGTTCATGTTTGCAATGTAGCAAAATGCCATTCCGCATACTGATGAAACGGCTAGACAGACTAGGTAAATCGTGCTGCTCTGTGCGCTCCCCCAGAAGAAACAAGCTACTGCTGTAATGGTAAGGGAAATTCCCCAAGCAAATCTGATGTTGGTTTTGTTGGAAACAAATCCCCAGAATGCTGCGCCTAATACGGATATTGCTGAACAGATTGAAGAATAAGCATATAGTGAATTGATGCTCCATCCTCTTGATTCAGCAAACACTTCAATGACAACGTTTAGTGAGTCATTGATCAATGAACTCTGTAGCAAGATACATAGGAATGAAAAGATGATGACAAACCAGCCCTTCGCTCCGAAGTTACTCTTACTTGCTTTTACTTGATTACTCATAATAATTCCTCCGTGTTAAATAAATAGTGGTTTAGATTTAAATAAGTCCGTTAATTTTCTGTCAACTTAAAAATAACACGGAAAACACTTGGCGTAAAATTCAAAAAATTTATGAGCCCATAACCTAGGGTTATGAGCTCACATTATTTCGTCTGACTATTCAGTTTTTATCCCTCTGTAAATATCCTCAAACATCTGATGGTAGAAGGTAATGATCGGGTTTAGATTGTCCTTCTTCCAGACGGCCACCAGTTTCAAGCACCCCAACTCTTCCGATTTGAAAAATTTTAAATTGGGACTTTTGGTCAATAAAGAGTCTTCTCGGGAAATAGCAATCCCTCGACCCATTTCCGCCATGATGTTCATATGGTTTAAATCTGGCGCCGTAATTTCTCTTGGCGTGAACCCTTCCATATGGCACAGGTTCCGAAAGGTTTCATAGATCGTAAAGGTTTCTTTTTCATCGGGAATGATGATCCGCTCCCCTTCTAAATCTTTGACCTTCAATGCTCTCTTTTGGGAAAGCACATGGCCTGCCGGCACCACGAACCCTAGCTGGGTTTCGCCTACTTCCTCAAACAAAACATTTTTCATTAAGCCTGCTTCTTCTTCGTAGGTAACCACCATGTCTGCACGGCCTTCATCTAACCACGTACGCAAATCTCGGAAGCCGCCAGATATTTTTTCGATTTCAATCATCGGAAAGTTTTCATCAATGTTGGCCAAAACCTTTTTGGTGGTTTCGCTGAGAATCTGCCCAAAGAGTAAGCCAATGGTTAAGCTTCCCTCCTGCCCAGATTCTGCTTTCTTGGCTTTTTCAATAACCCCATCCAGAATCTTCTCCATTTTCTGGAATTCACACAGAAACACTGCGCCAGCCGGAGTAAGCTTAACCTTGTTCTTTTTCGAATCACGATAAAACAGCTTCATGCCGCACTCTTCCTCTAATGCAGCAATGTTTTTAGATAGTGCCGGCTGCGAAATATACAGCTGCTCGGCAGCTCTTGTAAAGTTCAATTGTTTCGCAGCTTCCATAAAGCATTGGGCTTTCATATCAATAAACATATACCGTCTCCTTCACTTAGAAATAGAGCAATACACTATTCCCCCATAGGAACACCAAAAACAAGGTTGCCGCCACAGCGATATAAGGCACCATTGGCAAGGCATCGGTTCTCTTAATCTTTTTTCTGGCAAGCAAGAAAACAAAATGTCCCGCACTAAACAACGTGGTCAAGATGAAGGTAACCAATATTCCCTCAGTTCCCATGACCAATCCTAATGCGGCAAAGAGTTTAATATCGCCGCCGCCTAAGGTGTCCCTGCGATAAACCAGCTTCCCTAGAAGGGCAACAAATCCCATAATGCCGAATCCAAGCGCCCCACCAAGGGCCATGTTTGTCCAGCCTCCATGGAACGGAATCAATCCAAATGCGGTGACAGCCAGTAGTACAACGAGCTGGTCTGGAACAATGCGGTATCGTTTATCGGCGATGGCCATTTCTAGTAGCAACCAAATTGCGCAGGTTGCCGCCATAGCAAACCGCCAATTTTCCATGACCAGTTTGATGTTGATGGCCACAAAGGCCATGGTAAAAACGTACTTCCATGGATTGCTTTTCACCCTTTGGGTATAAACATCTAACAACTCCGGCAGCGGTTCTTCTCCATAGTCGGTCAACCACATCGGTGGCATTTTGTTAAAAAAGTAAACTGCCCCATTCCCCTGCAAAATCCCCACGAAAATCGCGGAAAGACATTTGATGATGGTCAATAGTGTGTCTGTCATCTCTAATCCTTTCTGTTGCCTATATATTACTATAGTTTAACAGCCTGAGCAAGAGCTGACTTTTAGGTTAGTATAGGTTGGCGAAAATTTGACGAATTTCCGTATCGGAAAGATATACATAATTGTTTCCTAATAATCTCTGCTGATTTTCAATGGTTGACTTAGTGAATTGATCTATCTGTTCTTCCGTCATTCCATATTCCCGCAAAGGTTTTTTTGCAATCAACTGTCCTAATACGTTTTCCAGCTCTTCATAAACGACGGCCTCATCACAACCAAGAATCTCCGCAAAAATTCTGTTGACCTTCTTGATTTTTCCATCTGGATTTTTCTTCATGTACATCTTAAACACTTCGGTGAAGAATTGATAATTGGCTTCGCCATGAGGAACGTGAAACGCCGCTCCGATAGAATAGGATAATCCGTGAACTGCCGCACAGCCTGCATTCCCAAAAGCAATACCAGCATAATTAGACGCTAGCAAAAACTCCCTTAAATGGGCCTTGCGATTGGCCGCAGAATTGCCTCCTGCTGCCAAAATATCTTGATACCCCTTCATGATAATGTTCACTGCTTGAAGAGAATACATCTCTGTAAACGCCGACGCCTTTGGAGACAAGTAGGACTCCAACGCATGAATCAATGCATCAATGGAGCTGGTCGCAAACACATAGTCTGGAAGCCCCTCTAGTGGTTCTGGGATGAGTACTGCCACGTCTGGATAGGTCTCTTCCGACGCGATTCCTTTTTTCGTCTGTAATGATTTCAGTTCAGCGATGGCAACGTTAGTTACCTCTGATCCCGTTCCACAAGTGGTCGGAACGACAATCAACTCTTTTACTTTTTTCGGCTCGATTTTCCCCGTATAAAGGTCTAAAGCGCAGGTGGGAATGTCCAAGGATAATACCTTGCATATATCTACAATGGTACCGCCACCAAATGCGATGATGCGATCATATTCATATTGATCCATGTCCCGCTTCATGGCATCCATCATCTCATCAGAGGGTTCTCCTTTTCCATAGGTTTCTTGAAATATTACGGGCATATCAATGTGCAATGGTTTTACATACGGATCGTATAGCCATTGATTGGTCACCAACAAATCTTTTTTACCCAATTGAAATTCCTGATGGAATTCTCCAAAGTTGTCGTAACAATGAATGACAGGTGCTACCTTTAGTGCTTGCATACATTTACCTCTCTTTCTATCAAATAATCAAAACGCTGCGCGAAAGCGTTCTTCGAATTGTCGTTTTAGTTCATCTTGAACATCAGGATGAGCAATTTCAATCAACTGTCTCGCTCTATCCTTAAGACATTTTCCCTTTAGCCGCGCAATGCCGTATTCTGTAATGACGTAATCCACATCATTTCTCGACGTCGTCACTGCTGCACCATGATCGATAAAGGGTACAATCTTGGATATCATGGTTCCATCTTTTTTCACCGTAACAGACGGCATAGCGATAATGGCTTTTCCTTTTTCGTCTAGGGACATGGCTGCTCCACGAACAAAATCCACCTGACCGCCCACTCCAGAAAATTGCTTGGTTCCAATGCTGTCAGAAACAACCTGCCCCATGAAATCTACCTGCAAACAGGAGTTGATGCTGACCAGCTTAGGTTGCTGGGCTACGACTACAGGATGATTGACATAATCCACAGGCTTCATTTCTACTGCTGGATTTTGATGAACAAAATCATACAGCCTCTTTGTTCCCATTAAAAAGGTCACGGTCATTTTCCCTTCAATCGCTCCCGATTCGTACAAATCTACGACGCCGTCGGAAATCATTTCTGAATGAATGTGCAGATGTTGTTTATGGCCAAGCTGTCCCAATACGGCATCAGGAATTGCCCCGATCCCCAGCTGTAATGTTGATCCGTCTTCAATTAGGGATGCGCAGTGCTTTCCAATAGCCTCTTCAACAGGGCCAATGGTCGGCGGTTTCAATTCCGCTAATGGTTGCGATACCTCAACTATGCTGGATAACTCGCTAACGTGGATAAACGTATCGCCATACACCACCGGCATCTGGTCGTTGACCTGAGCCAACACGATTTTTGCCGACTTTGCTGCCTGCATAGTGTAATCTGACGAAACCCCTGTACTACAATAGCCATGTTCATCGGGTGGGGAAACCATAACCAGTAGCACATCGATATCCCATATTCTGCGCCGAATAAATCCAGGCACTTCATGGAAAAACACTGGTGTAAACTCACCGTATCCTTCTGCGATGCATCTTCGTGTCGAGGCACCAGCAAAAAGACTGTTCATGGTGAAATTATCCTTGTACTGTTCCTGAGTATAATCGCCTTTGCCCAGACTGACCATGTGACGAATTTCTACATGTTCATAGGCGGCTGCGTTGGCAACCATCGCCTCAACTAGTGCTGGCGGCTCCGCTACGCAATGGGCAAAAAACACCTTATCTCCAGACTTAATGGCGTTTACCGCTTCCTCTGGCGAGCAAAGCTTTTCTTCATAAATTTCTTTCCAATTCATGGCTAACCTTCTATTCCTGCAACTGCTTTTGCCAATGCCTTCTTGCCCTCAATGTTGCCTTGTCTTGCAATCATGATTCTTTGCGCTTGTGGTGAGCCTGCACCGTGCATGGACTCTGTTCGGTAACCTACTGCCGATGACCCCAAACAAATATTTTCTAAGAATCTTAAAATTCTCATTCTGTCTTCTGTAGTTCCCTCTGGGGAAGCGGCAAAATACTTGTTGCAGATTTCTCCGATGGTTTCCCCATTTTTGCCTACGGCAAGGGTAGAGTTAAAGTCTTTTTCTCCTGGCATCGTCACCATTAATCCTCCTGCAATATCTTCGGCTAATCTAACGATTTCATATGGGAATCTGGTCACATTTTGTTTGCAAACGTTGGCCAAAAGTAAATCAATTTCGAAATTTCCTGCCTTTGTTGGATGACCCTCAGCAGAGCAAGCAATACCGCAGCAGTAGAGGGTTTCGTTTAAGTGGGTCATTTCGATGAGCTTATCCTTAATGTGTGATGCCTTGTCTGCGCCATTGTACTGTGCAGCTAACGCAGCCGCTCCGATGATGACATCTCCAACGCCAACTTTACATCCCCCATAGGATTGTCTGTGATACCCAGCAAAACGTTCTACCATCATTCCAGCAAACTCATATTCTTCGCATAAGAATACGTGATCCATTGGAATGAACACATTATCAAAGACCACCAAGGCCTCCTGACCACCAAACTCTTTGTTCCCAAGATCGATATCTGCGCCTTCCTCTAGTTTTCTCGTGTCGCAGGATTGCCTACCGTAAATCATGTACACTCCATCTGCATCTGACGGACAAGCAAAGGACACTGCATAAGCCTTATCTTCTTCTTTCATGGCTTGGGTCGGCATGACTAAGTGATCGTGAGAGTTAATCGATCCTGTTTGGTGAACCTTTGCTCCACGAACAACGATACCGTCCTCTCTTTTTTCCACAATACGAAGGAATAGGTCAGGGTCTCTTTGCTGACTTGGGGAACGGGATCTATCTCCCTTAGGATCTGTCATTGCCCCATCCACGACCAAATCCTGCTCCTGCACATGCTTTAGGTACTTCTTAAAGTTTTCATGATAACTGGTTCCATACTGCTCATCGATTTCAAACGTAGTAGAAAATACCGCATTAAAGGCATCCATGCCGACGCATCTCTGGAAGCAGGATGCTGTTTTCTGCCCAAGTAGTCGTTGCATTTTTACCTTTTTCCTCAGATCCTCAGAACTTTGATGTAAATGGGAAAAACGATTGATGGTTTCCCCAGTAAGGCTAGATTTTGCTGTCATCAAATCTGCGTGAGCAGGGTCGTGAGCCAAATCATAGGTCATGGCCACACAGTTAATCGATGGCCTAATCATCGGATGATCCACCCAATTTTCCACCTTTTCTCCAAACATATATACTCTTGTATTTAGCTTTCTCAAGCTTTCAATATATTGATTTCCTGTCATTAACATGATTATTCCTCCTTTGATTATCCCCAAAGCTCTTCATCACTTGGCACACGGTTATCTGCCATGTAACGCGCAATTCTAGACACATTCATCAAATGCTTATAGTCAAGGTTTTCGGAAATGCTGTTGTGCCCCCAGCTTCCGCAACCTAACGTATTGGTTGGTGCAAGCCCGTTATAGAAGCTGCCTCCCGCGCTGCTGGCGCAAACCTGATTGACCACGAATCTGGAAACACATAGTGCCTCACCGATTTTTTGGATGTGGGTTTCATCATCTGAATGGATGGCTACGCTGTGGCCTTTTCCTTCTTTTTCTAAGTTTTCACTGGCAATATCAATGGCCTCATCTAACGTCTTATACTGGTATGCCGCAATCACTGGTGCCATCTTTTCACCGCCAAGTAAATCGGTCTTTGCAGTGCCATCTGCTACTGCCACAATGATGTTCGTGCCTTTTGGTAAATCAATTCCTGCCAGTTCTGCAATTCTCTCCGGAGACTGCCCAATCGAATACTTATTGGGTTTACCATCTGCAAATAAGGCGGTTCTCAACGCTTCCAACTCCTTAGGGTCTTTCACGACATATGCGCCATTGGCGGCAAAAATATCCATAATCCGATCAAAATCTCCCTCCGGGCAAATGACCGACTGCTCTCCTGAACAGATGATGCCGTAATCAAAGGTTCTGCCTGCAATGATTTTCGGTACTGCAACTTCGTAGTCATAACCCTCATCAATGATGCACTGTACATTTCCAGCGCCAACGCCTAACGCTGGTCGCCCTGAGCTGTATGCTGCCTCAACCATGCCTGCTCCACCTGTGGCAATGGTGACGTCCGCTGATGCAATGAGATTTCTCGTGTTTTCTCTAGAATGCTGATCAAGAATTTGGATCAGATGCTCAGGATATCCTAATTTACTTAATTCTTCATTGATCAGTTCTACTGTCTTTCCACTGCATTTTTGTGCTCTATGATGTGGTGTAATGATAATGGCATTCCCACACTTAAGGGCAAACATCGCATTGCTCATCGGGGTCACAATTGGGTTGGTGCAAGGCGTAATTGCCGCTACAACGCCCATTGGCTTGGCCACTTTGGTGATGCCTGTAGCTTCGTCCGTTTCCAAAATACCTCTAGACCTTTTTCCTTTTAGGTTGTTCCAGACAATCTTGGATTTCTGTTTATTCTTGGCTACTTTGTCTGGATAATTCCCCATGCCTGTTTCAGTAACGGCAATATCTGCCAAAAATTCAGCATGATCGTATACGACTTTGCCTACGGTTTTCACCGCCAAATCCACCTGTTCTTGGGTCATTAATTCAAATGCTGCCTGCGCAGCTCTCGCCCTTTCTATATACTGGGATATATACTGCTGGCTTTCTGTTTTCTCGCCCATGATTTCCACCTCCACTTGGTTTCGCAAATTCTTCTCTACTCTAACTTTATCACAGTGGTTTTTCAGAATAAAATTGATAATTTTGATGATATCCTCAGTTTTTCTGATGGTTTCTAAAATGGTTATCTGTTATACTATAGCCATAGGAGGATCATCCATGAATATCAATCATTTGCGCTATTTTGATGAGGTTTGTAAGCAAGGGAGCATCACTAAGGCTTCGGAATCCTGTCATATTTCCCAGCCCTCGATTACTGCTGCCATTAACGGTCTAGAGGAGGAGCTTGGATACAAGCTGTTTTATCGCATCAACAATAGACTTCACCTTACAGTTGAAGGGGAAGCCTTTTGGAAGGAAACCAGTGAGTTTCTAAAAGGATTTGCTGACTATTATGAAAAGGTATGTGATATTGCAAAGGGGAGAAAGTCTTTGCTTCGTTTAGGCGTTCCCGCAGTAATGGGTACGTTTTTCCTAAAGAAAATCATACCGCATTTTCAGCTGGCCTATCCTAATGTGGAGTTAGAGGTTTTCGAAATCGCTACCCTTGACGGTATCGGCATGCTAGGCAACGGAGAACTAGACCTACTTATGGGCATCGAAAACAATTCCAGTTATTCAGATTGCGATTCAAAAAAAGTATTCTCCACTGAGCTGCAGCTTGCAGTTGGAACAGCGCACCCTTTAGCTAAGGAGCCTGTGATTTCAGCAGAGATGCTTTCAGGACTACCGATGATCATCATCTCCAAAGGTTCTTTCCACTATCAAGCGATAATGGACACCTTTGCTGATGTCGACTTGAATTTATCCATGCACTCCAATCAACTGTCCACCATAAAAAATATGATTAGAGACAATGGCCTAGCAACGATTATTTATCAAGATATTTTTGCTAAGGATCCTAATATTCACTACGTTCCTTTAGAGCGTCCAATCCCAGCTCACGTTCACGTGTTCTGGCAGAAGCACACTTATCTCTCTTCAGGAATGAGGTCTTTTCTCTCCTTTATGGAGACTGTGGAATTTTAACGCAATTGAAAAGGACAGCAACGCTGCTGTCCTTTTTTGATTCTATTTTCTATTTATTTGGCTTTCCATGAGCTCTTTAAGTCTACAATACGGTTAAATACTTTTTCAGTATCTGTCGTTAGCTTGCTGTCGGCAATATAATAGCCGTGTCTAAAGAACTGGAATCGTTCTCCTGGTGCCGCTTCCGCCAGTGACGGTTCTGCATATCCCCATTTTTCCTCTACGGAATTCGGGTTCAGTATATTCTCGCCGTTTTCGTCTTCAACCATGAGGTAATTGTAGTTTCTGATTTTGACTTTTACTGCTGTGGCTGCATCAACAAAGTGAATGGTGCCTTTGACTTTTCTGCCTTCGAATCCAGAACCGCTTCTGGTCTCCGGATCATAAGTGCAGTGCAATTCCTTAATGGTTCCATCTTCGTTTTTTACCACTTCATTGCAAGTGATAAAATACGCGCCCTTAAACCGTACTTCATTTCCTGGAAATAGTCTGAAGTATTTCTTTACCGGTTCTTCCATAAAATCAGCGCCATCAACATAAAGCTCTCTAGAAAACGGAATTTCACGGGTGCCCATTTCCGGCACTTCCTTATTGTTTTCCAGCTCCACCATTTCGCTCTGGCCTTCTGGATAATTGGTGATGACAATTTTAATCGGATCCTCGATGACGTTTCTGCTCTGAACCTTCGCCTTTAAGTCCTCACGTACGCAATGCTCCAATAGAGACACTTCAACTAAGCTATTGGACTTTGCTACACCAATTCTCTCGCAAAAATCTCTAATGGCTTCTGGCGTGTAACCTCGACGACGTAGCCCTGCAATGGTTGGCATTCTTGGGTCGTCCCAGCCTTCCACTACCTGATCATCGACTAACGCCTTTAAGTGTCGTTTGCTCATCACGGTGTTGGTGATGTTTAGTCTTGCAAATTCAATCTGCTGTGGCGGTGGATTCCACCAGCCAATTTCCTTCAACACCCAGTCGTACAATGGTCTGTGGTCTTCAAACTCTAAGGTGCAGATAGAATGGGTAATGCCTTCGATGGCGTCTTCAATAGGATGCGCAAAATCGTACATCGGATAGATGCACCATTTATCACCGGTATTGTGATGCTCTGCATGGGCAATACGGTAAATGATCGGATCCCTTAAATTGATGTTAGGCGAAGACATGTCGATTTTCGCACGAAGTACTTTCTCCCCATCAGAAAACTTCCCTTCGCGCATTTCTGCAAACAAACGTAAATTTTCCTCAATGCTCTGGTTGCGGCAAGGGCTTTCCTTTCCTGGCTCCTTCAATGTGCCTCGGTATGCCTTCATTTCCTCAGCCGACAAACCACAAACATAGGCTTTGCCTTTTTTGATTAGCTCTACAGCCGCATCGTACATTTGGTCGAAATAGTCTGATGCCCAAAGACGATTGTCCCACTGGAAACCCAACCATTTTACATCTTCCTCAATGGAATCAACGTATTCTACGTCTTCTTTTACTGGATTGGTGTCATCATATCTTAAATTGCACTTTCCGCCATATTTTGCTGCAGTCGAAAAGTTCAGGCAGATGGATTTCGCATGCCCAATATGAAGATACCCGTTAGGTTCTGGTGGAAATCTAGTAATTACCTTATCTCCATATTTCTGGTTTTCCAGATCCTTTTCGATGATACTATGAATAAAGTTTGTTGAAACTGGTTCGCTCATGTTTTAAAATTCCTTTCATGCCCATTGGCGCATTATGTTATCTTTTAGTTAGTATACCATATTCTTTCCGGTAACAAAACAAAAAATCCTTTACAGTTTCCCATTTTCTCTGTAAAATTAAACCATCGTTAACGTGATGAAAAGAGAAAGGACCTATAAATGAAATATAAAATTGTAGGAGAGCCTCTTCCAGTAGTAATTTGCGACCTTGAAGGTGGCGAATCTGTAATTACCGAAAGTGGCGCTATGAGTTGGATGACTCCAAACATCAAAATGGAAACCACCAGCAATGGCGGAATCGGTAAAGCTCTAGGAAGAATGTTCTCAGGCGATACCCTGTTCCAGAACAAATACACTGCTCAGGGTGGTCAGGGACAGATTGCCATGGCTTCTTGTTTCCCAGGCTCCATCAGAGCACTGGATATCGAGCCAGGTAAAGAAATGGTTGTACAGAAAAGCGCGTTCCTTGCCAGCGAACCAACTGTTGAACTATCTATTTTCTTCCAAAAGAAAATCGGCTCTGGTTTATTCGGTGGTGAAGGATTCATCATGCAGAAGCTGTCCGGTCACGGAACTGCTTTTGTGGAAATCGACGGCTATGCTTGTGAGTACGAACTAGAAGCTGGTCAATCCATGGTCATTGATACTGGATACCTAGCTGCAATGGATGCTAGCTGCTCTATTGAAATCGTCACCGTTCCAGGTATCAAAAACATGGTTTTCGGTGGTGAAGGTATGTTCAACACTGTGGTTAAAGGCCCAGGAAAAATCATGCTTCAGACTATGCCAATCAACAATGTTGCTGGCGTAATTGCACCTTACATTCCAACAAGTAAATAAATCTATTCAAGGGACTCTAAAGACAGCACTCTGTCTAATAAGAGTTCCTTTTTATTTTCCTCAGGGTGCACAATGACATAATCCAATAATGCATTTAAGATGGTTCCAATTTTCGGCCCTGCAGGGAAACCTGCCTGGATCAAATCTCGTCCATTGACGGCTAGCTGATTCAAGGAGTAGCATTGCCCCTCCTCTTGAATTTCCTCAAGTATCCGTCTGCACTCTAGCATGTCTTCGCCATAGGTTTCTTTCACATCAATCATCATCTCCAAAACCAACAGCCCATGCTCTTTCAGCAGCCTTTTGATTTGGATCGCATCAGGCAAAATGGTGATGCCTTCTCCTGAGCTGACCGCTTTCGCATCCTCCACCATCTTTTTCGTAAACTTCAATCGTTTCAAAGTCGTTTCTACATTGCCTTGAAATAAGATGCATAGAAGAACCACTTCAGCATTGGGCTTTCCTTGAATTAAGCTGAGGCTCTCGACGTTTAGCTCTGGTGCAAAGACTTGGATGATTTCGCTATATTTTCCGATAACGTCCGCAGCAAATTCGCCTTCCACCAATTTAAGAAATTCCACATTGATGCGCTCAATGGGAATATAATTCAGTCCATCTTTACATTGCTCCATCGCTTTAGCCGTTGACGCTTTGATGTCAAAGCCAAGGGTTGCTGCAAATCGCAATCCGCGCAAAATTCGCAGTGCATCCTCTTCAAAACGCTTCTGCGGATCCCCTACGCAACGAATGATTTGCTTTTTTATGTCTGCTCGCCCGCCTAAAGGGTCAACAAGCCCTATCTCTGGATGGTAAGCTATGGCATTGATGGTGAAATCTCGTCTAGCCAAATCCTCTTCAAGGCTTCTGGTGAAGGACACCTGCTTGGGATGTCTGCCATCAACATACTCTCCATCAATACGATACGTGGTGATTTCCACCGCTCGTTTTTCCGTGGTCACCATTACGGTTCCGTGGTCAATACCGATGTCGAAGGTGGCTCTGTCTGCAAAGCAGCTTTTGATTTCCTCAGGAAGCGCCGAGGTGCAAAGATCCCAATCCTTAGGCTTTACACCCATCAAAAAATCTCGAACGCAGCCGCCGACTAAATAAGCCTCGTGGCCAGTTTGATTGAGTCTCTCGATGATTTCTTTCACGTGATGGGGAATAACAAAGTTCATGATTTGCCTGCCTTTTTTCTTTCTATCTTATCAAAGGTTCCATCGATTGTCTATCAGAAGAACCAAAAGAAAAAGTTGCTGTACCAACAGCACAACAACTTTTTCATGTCACATATGATTTATTTAGCGGCTTTTCCGATTTCCAAGCCTCTTTGGAAGGCTTTCTCGTTTAGCGGTACTAAATCAGGTTTTTTTGCTCCAATTTTTGCTTTGATGCTTTCCAGAATAATCTGTTCATCAATGACGCCGGTATATCCAATGTATACGCCCAGCATGATGATGTTGATTACCTTTGGGTTGCCCAATTCAATGGATAACTCCGTAACTGGTGCTTCAACTACTTTGATGTCGGTTCTATCGATTTTCGATTTAACGATGGAGCTGTTAATGAACAACGTTCCCCCTGCTTTCACGCGGCCAATAAAGCGAAGCAACGATGGATCGTTCATGACGATGACGTCTTCCATTTTATCTGCCACTGGAGCGCCGATTTCCTCATCGGAAATGACTACGTAGCAGTTTGCCGTTCCTCCACGCATTTCTGCGCCGTATGAAGGGAAGTAGGTTACATATTTATCTGTAGATTCAGTGGCTGATTGGGCGAGTAGACTTCCCAGCATCATTACGCCTTGTCCACCGAAGCCTGCAACAAGTAAATTTCTTTCCATGTTTATTCCTCCGATTTATCTCTAACTACGCCTAATGGGTACTCTTTTAGCATTTTTTCCTCAATGAATTCCAAGGATTGAATTGGATCGAGTCCCCAGTTGGTTGGACAGGAAGTAACGATTTCAACCATAGAAAATCCTTTACCATCTAGTTGGTTCTGGAACGCTTTCTTGATTGCTGCTTTAGTTTTTCTCACGTTCTGCGGGTTATTGCATGATGTTCTTTCTAGATACACCGGTGCTACCAGCTGATTCAAAATCTCACACATATGCATTGGATAGCCGTGTTCTTCCGCATTTCTTCCTTTTGGTGCTGTACTTGCTTTCATACCCAAAAGGGTTGTTGGCGCCATCTGGCCACCAGTCATTCCGTAAATTCCATTGTTCACAAAGATGACCGTAATGTTTTCTCCTCTATTGGCTGCTGACATGGTTTCACCTAAACCGATTGACGCTAGGTCTCCATCGCCTTGATAGGTGAATACCACTGACTCAGGATTTGCTCTTTTGATGCCTGTCGCTACTGCGCAAGCTCTTCCGTGAGGTGCAATGGTTGTATCGTATGTAACGTATTCCATGGAAAGTCCGCAACATCCTACACCCTGAACGTGAGCGGTTTTATCCAGCACGTTCATTTCTTCTAAGACTTCTCCGATTAGCTTATGAACCGTGCCGTGCATACAGCCTGGACAGAATCCTACAACCATATCTTTTTTTATCCCAGCGGTTCTCTTATATATTTTTTCCATTTAGAGCACCTCCTTCATCAATTTTCTAACTGCATCCACAATGTTCTCTTTGGTCATGAGTTCTCCACCGGAGCGCAAGCACTCAGCGATTGGACATCTTTCTTTTACTGCCATTTTCACGTCCCAAACAAACTGGGCAGGGATGGACATTTCGCAATCCAAAATGCCTTTAACGCGATTAAAGTCTAGGTTTTCATAGGCTTTATATGGGAATGGGGATACGGTCTTAGGTCTAATTAACCCGATCTTATGACCTTCTTTTCTCAAATCGTTAACTACCGATTTGGCAACACGCGCTGCGATTCCATATCCTGTAATGATGATTTCTGCGTCATCAGTTAGGTATTCTTCCACCTCTGCATCTTTTTCCCAAGTTTCATACATTGCAGCTGCTTCAATATTTCTGCCTTCTTGGCCAGTCCAACCGCCTGGGGTTGCCAGACATTTTTCTTCTTCTGGATGACCAACCACTGCTCTATAATGATATGCATCTTTTAATTTCTTTATTTCTTCGTCGGATTTCATTTCTGGTAGCTCAACTGGCTCCATCATGGTTCCTAAAACACCATCAGTTAAAATCAGCACTGGATTTAGGTCTCTTTCTGCTAAGTCGAACGCCTTGTAGGTCATGTCCACTGCTTCTTGTACTGTAGATGGTGCTAAAACCATCATTCTAAACCCACCGTTGCCGGAGGCTTTTGTTGCCTGAAAATAGTCCTGCTGTGATGGTTGAATTGCGCCAATCCCAGGGCCGCCTCTTGCTACGTTGACATAAACTGCCGGAATACGTGCCGCTGCCATAAAGGAAACGCCTTCGCTATATAAACTGATTCCTGTGCTGGAGGAAGAAGACATGGATCTGGTTCCTGTCTGTGCTGCACCGTAAAGCATGTTTACTGATGCCACTTCGCTTTCTCCTTGAACAAAATTCCCGCCAACTTCCGGCATTCTTCTTGCGAAATATTCCGGAATTTCGTTTTGCGGCGTAATAGGATAGCCGGCAAAAAATCTGCAACCTGCTCTTGTTGCTGCTTCTGCAATCGCTTCACAGCCTTTCATAAATACTCTTGCCATTTTGATTTTCCTCCTACTTATATACCTCAATTGCCGCTTCAGGACACATGATTGCACACATGGTGCAGCTGATGCAGTCATCTGGTTTCGCTACAACGATATACTGGTAGCCTTTTGCATTAACGTTTTCGCCTACTTCTAGGACGTTTTTCGGGCAGAATTTCACGCAGTAAAGACAGCTTTTGCAGCTTTCTGCTCTTATTTCAATTTTGTCCATTTAGAATTACCTCCTTATTCATTTCCATTCCAAGGACTGGTTAGATAAAGCTTGATTGGCAATATCGGTACGGGAACTGTCAGCTGCTCGCATAAATTCTCCATCGCACTAATATAGCCTATATGAATATACTCTCCAATCATCTCTTCCACTTTTTGATTTCCCGTTATGATCTCTTCGATTGTTGTTGATGTCCCGAGATTAGGGTTGCTGATTATGCTTACCTGTTGAATATGGGAAACCTTCAGGATTGACGATAAGGTTCCATCAATGGATTCAACATCCTTCGACCAAGGTCTGTATGGGTTGATGACAAAAAACGCTTCGGTTCCATGTTGATTTAGAAACGGGGCATACCCACCAATCAGTCTTGCACCTTGATGATTTCCACCTACGTCCATGACCACAATGCTGTTCTCATCTGCAAGCTGTTCTCTTACGCCACCTACTGACGTAGGCGCATCAAAAAACTGTTCTTCATAATGGAACTGCACTCCTGCTTCTTCCAAATGCGTCTTCGCATCTCTAGATCTGAACAATGGCTTTGTTTGATCCAAATCGAAAAAATGAACTGGTCTATCTGTCGCCTGCTTCAATCCAATGGCAATGTTCATCGCGATTTCGCTCTTGCCACTGCCCGCTTCTCCAAGAAACACAAAATTCTTTTTTCCTTGCGCTAGCCAACGCTCAAGTATCTTTTCCATTAGCATTCCCCCTCGTCTATACTTCCCATTGTACCCATTAGCTCCACGAAAGTCAAATTTATTTTTAGAAAATATTACTTTTTGTTAGATAGCGCGAAATTTGTCGCTTTTCTCTCGCCTGCTTCTAGATGAACAACTAAAAAAGACCCTTAGTGAACGAGCCGACCAAGGGCAACTGGTTCACTAAGGGTCTTTAATGTTATTGTTTATTTTTCCACGACTAATGCGGTTCCCATTCCACCACCAATACATAAGGTAGCAAGTCCAAGATGTGCATCAGGTCTTTTCTGCATTTCAAAGATTAAGGAAATCAGAATTCTAGCGCCGGAAGCACCGATTGGGTGACCAAGAGCAATTGCTCCTCCGTTAACGTTTAGAATGTCTTTGTTGATTCCTAGTTCTTCGCCAACTGCTAGAGACTGTGCTGCAAATGCTTCATTGGCTTCGATTAAGTCTAAGTCTTCCATTTTTACGCCAGCTTTTTCCATTGCCTTCTGTGAAGAAGGAACTGGGCCGATACCCATGATTTTAGGGTCAACACCTGCTGATGCGTATCCTTTGATTGTGCAAAGTGGCTTAAGACCTAATTCGTCAGCCTTTTCCTTTGACATAACCACTAGAGCTGCACCGGCATCGTTGATTCCGGAAGCGTTAGCTGCTGTAACCACACCATCTTTTTTGAAGGCTGGTTTTAGCTTGCCCATTTTTTCTAGAGACGCTCCGAATTTAGGATATTCGTCTGTATCAAATACGATTGGATCGCCCTTTCTCTGTGGAATTTCCACTGGAACGATTTCATCTTTAAATTTACCTGCTTTTACTGCAGCTTCTGCCTTATGCTGTGACTCAACAGCGAATTCATCTAAAGCTTCTCTAGACAATCCCCACTGCTCTGCAACATTTTCAGCTGTGATGCCCATGTGGTATCCGTTGAAGGCATCCCACAGTCCATCATTGACCAAAATATCAACCATAGTTGTGTTGTTCATTCTAGCACCCCATCTTGCGTTTGGCATAAGGTAACCAGAATCGGACATGTTTTCTGCACCACCTGCAACAACAATATCCGCATCTCCTGCTTTGATGATCTGTGCTGCAAGCTCTACGGCTCTTAATCCAGATCCGCATACTTTGTTAATGGTCATAGCAGGAACTTCCAAAGGAAGACCAGCGTCTAGGGTCATTTGTCTCGCAATGTTCTGTCCAAGACCTCCCTGTAACACATTTCCCATGATTACTTCATCAACCTGTTCAGGTTTGATTCCCGCTCTCTCTACTGCTGCTTTGATTGCGATTGCTCCAAGTTTTCTAGCGGCTACGCCCTTTAGTGATCCACCAAAGCTGCCGATAGGTGTTCTTGCTGCACTTACAATTACAACCTCTTTCATAAATTTGTACCTCCTAAGTTTAGCCAGTTATAGGCTAGTTTCGCGAACGACAAATTAACACCGATTGTTAAACGCTGCCATTCTTATTCTAAAATATCTCTCTCGAAAAACCGACCGAATACCGTTCTTCCATATGATGTGGTCTGAGTGCTTCCTTTGCTTTACGCAAATTCTCCAGACCCATATCCTCCTCACGATTGACGTAAACGATTTCTTCAGGTAGCAATCTGCAAAATTCGCGACAAATTACCTGGTATAACCCTCTAAAGCCATCATTGGCTTTTTCAAAATGGGCTACGGCAGTGTCTTGGCTCAAACGCTCGCCAATTGAAAATGCTTCAAGCTTACCGTCAATGAAAATCGCCGCCGAGTATACTCTCGGTTCCTCAACAAAACGCAAAATTTCCTTTATTGCTTCCTCCTCCATGCGCAAACTCTCCAGCTCCTCCATCTCATAGGATTTGCCTTCACGCAACTTTGCAACAAAACTCATAATCTCGCTGGTCATGTCAAGGGTGATCGGTTTTACTTCATATTCGTAAGTTTTCAAAAAGTAATTCAGATGATTTTTCTTCTTGTGTAACGCCCTCCCACTAAAACTAATTAGCTTCTCTTTTAAATATACATATTCATCTGAGTCACGGTTGCGCACAACCTTTAGTTCCTCAGGGAAAGCCTCACGTAAAAAGTGTACCATATGTGAGGCAACAAGTTCAATAGAAAAAGGTATTTTTCTTTCATCAAATCGTCTTTTTGCCTCTAAAAGTGTTTTTCTTAGCTCTTTTGGGTCATAATTCCCGTTTTTTGTCAGTGGCATGGAGATAATTGCACTAGGGTCACGGGTCATACAGTCTGCACCTGCCATGACCAAATAGTCACCAATGACTTCCCAACAAAGACAGTGGGTATTTCTCCAAATATAGTTGGCCAAAAACGTATATCCCGCTCCGCGGTAGTCAAATCCATCAAAATATGCTTTTAACAGATCAACATCCTCTTCAGTTAGTTCTTCAAAACAGTGTTTGAAAATGTTCATAGGTTAAGACTCCATTTCTTTACTGTATCTAATTTCGAATAATCGGTATAGTCAAAATGTAATGGGGTAATCGACGCATACCCATAGTGGGCAGCACACACATCAAAATGTTCTGGGTAACAGGAGAAATCTCCCGGCTCCCCAGTTAACATGTACTGATTCTCTTCTACCCGCTTAAACTGGTCGTCATAATATCTGTCGCCTAAGGTTGTATAGCGAACGCCTTTGATCTCTTCCTTTGGAAGGTTCGGCGTGTTGATGTTGATGACCGTATGCTTATCCAGCTTGCCATAAATCAGGTCAATGACATCTACTGCCAGCTGGCATGCAGCATCAAAATATGTTGCCTCGTGGCTGTCCACAGAAACCGCAACTGCATGGTATCCATCAACAGCAGCTTCCATGGCTGCCCCTACTGTTCCAGAGTACAGAGTGTCTTTCCCCAGATTGCTTCCCATATTTATTCCAGCGTAGACCATATCCATGGTTACACCTTTTTCCGCAAAAAACTGCAATCCGATTTTGGTGCAGTCTGCAGGAGTTCCTGACGTTTGATACGCCCCTTTAGCAAAAGGGAATTCTACTGCCTGTATGTTCACCATCTCCCCTAGGGTAATGGATTGGCTTTTGGCGCTGCGCTGGCCATCTGGTGCACAAACGTACACATCGGCTACTTTTGATAAGGCAGCCACCAATGCCTTAATTCCTGGGGATTGAATTCCATCGTCGTTGGTCACTAATATATTCATGTTAATTTCATTACCTTTCCAATTGCGTCATAAACGACCAGATCAGCCCGTCCATCGTAAGGAGTCTGGCTCTTATTGATTAGTACTAAATGTTTCCCTTCAAAATAGTTGATTAGTCCAGCAGCAGGGTAAACCACCAAAGAGGTTCCACCGATAATCATGGTGTCTGCTTTGGAAATGGCATCCACTGCCCCGCCAATGACTTGATCATCTAGACTTTCTTCATACAATACCACATCTGGTTTGATGATTCCACCGCAGGAGCAGTAAGGGATTCCCTCCTTGCAGCGGCTTTCTTCCATAATGTCATGGACATCAAAAAACGCTCCGCACTTGGTGCAATAATTTCGCAGCACACTGCCATGAAGCTCATACACGTTTTTGCTGCCGGCCTTTTGATGCAGTCCATCTATATTTTGGGTGACGATTGCCTTTAGCTTTCCACTTTCCTCTAGCTTTGCTAAGGTCAAGTGGGCGTCGTTTGGCATAGCGTCAACGTAGATCATGTTTTCTTTATAGTATTGAAAGAACAATTTGCTGTGATTCACAAAAAAGGAATGGGATAGCATCTCTTCTGGAGAATATCCATACGTTTGCTTCGCATGATAAAGCCCCTGCTCAGATCGAAAATCAGGGATGTTACTCTCTGTAGATACCCCAGCACCGCCAAAGAAAACAATATTCTCGCTTTCATCAATAACTTTTTTTAATCTCTCATCCATATTGACTTCTCTCTTCTATTTTTGTTAGAATAATACATATTATATTGTATCACAAAGTTGAAGGGAAATACAGACATGGAAGAAAGAAAAACCGCGTTAATCCTCAGTGGAGGCGGTTCTCGTGGCGCATACGAAATCGGCGTATGGCAAGCGATTACTGAGCTGGGCATCAAAATCGATATTGTAGCTGGCGTATCTGTAGGCGCAATTAATGCAGCCATGGTGACTACTGGTGACGTAGTGAAAACCTGCAACCTTTGGCGCAATATGCAGACCGATATGATTTTTGATGTAGAGGCTGACGCAAAAATGCAGGACTACGCCAAAGAGTTTTTGGTCCATCAGGGTGCTGGCACTACAGGCTTACAGCAGCTACTCAACCAATACATCGACGAAAAAACCATGCGAGAATCTCCCATGGATTTCGGATTATTAACGGTGGAATTCCCATCGATGACGCCTCATTATTTATGGAAAGAGGATATTCCAGAAGGTCAAATTGCCGACTATATTACTGCAAGTGCTTCTGCGTTTCCTGCTGTTCATGCCCACAAAATTGACGATAAGGAGTTTATCGATGGCGGTTATCACGATAATCTGCCTTTACCAATGGCCAACCAAAAGGGTGCGACACACACCATTGCCGTAAACCTAGATGCCATCGGGAAATTCCGTCCTAAGGAATTGGACGAAGTGCCAAACTTAACCTACATCAAGAGCAAATGGAACTTAGGCGATTTCCTTGTTTTTGATACAGAAAACACCGCTAGAATCTTACGCCTCGGCTATTTAGACACCATGAAGGTGTTCGAGGTTTATGACGGTGAATACTACACCTTTGTCCATGGTGTTTTTGATCAAAAATCTCTGGTGGAGGCTGATGCTGCTGCTAGGATTTTCAAGCTGGATCCCCTGGTGCTATATCGAAAGGAAATGTTCTTGTCTTGTCTCGCTCAGGAAGTGGAGCATGCAGTAAAAGATGTTACCGTAGAACTGCAGGAAGACTTGAACGCCCTTCGGGCTAACCTAAAGCCGTCCAAGCTATCCATTGGTTCCTTGGCCAACATGACCAAAATCAAAGAGGTCTTTAAGATTGCCAATCGGAAAACTGTGGCACTGATTATCGCCGAAAACATTCAAGAAAAAGGGAAGGATAGCATCTTCCTTTCTAAATATGCCAAGGAGGTTATGGCAACTGAAATTCATGCCGCTCTCTTCTTGCTGAAGCATCGATTGGTTAAATTCTAACTCAAAGCCCCTCTCGAACATTCACTTCAATATTTCATATAAAATCGAAATAGCGTAGCAGCTATCGCTGCTACGCTATAACGTCTCATTAAATGCCCCAATGGAATCATCCACACTTGGAGAAGCCACAATTTCTACAAATGACACAGCCGCCTTCGTGTTCGACCACGCTGCCACATTCTGGGCATGCATGAATTTCTGCCGCTGTCGCAGGAATAGTTTCTCCTGCGGACGGCGTTTTTTCTGTAGGTAGATCTGCTGTAGCTACCGTTTGTCCCATGGTGCCTTTTTTCTCTTTTGGTTGTTGTTCTTCAATAATCTTAGACACCTTCATGACTACCTTTGCAATGGCATCTGGACAAGATGTGCAGTTCATGCCTTGCTGTCTAATCGTAGACGGACAACGAATGCCTTTCAATTGGTCATAGACTTCATTGATGGAAATTCCACTGCGAAGAGCAACCGAAACTAGCCTTGCTGTCGCCTCACTCTGACTAGGGCAGCCACCTGCTTTTCCAGTGCTGGTGAAGACTTCACAAATTCCGTTTTCGTCGTAGTTGGTGGTAATGTATAAGGAACCACAACCGATTTTTACCTTTTCTGTAAATCCATTGGTTACGTCTGGGCGAGGACGTGGTTCAATATGTCCGAATCCCATTGGTAATCCGTCTGGGCCTAAGCAATCTTCGCACACAGGACCAGAAATGCTTCCAGCTTCCCTGTTGACTGCGCCAATGTTCAATACCTGTTCTTCACGGCTACCATCACGATAAATGGTGACCCCTTTACAATCTTCTTTATAGGCAAGAACATACGCGTCTCTCACCTCGTGTTTCGTGGCTTCCTTAGGGAAATTCACCGTCTTTGATACTGCATTGTCTGTATGACGTTGGAATGCCGCCTGCATTTTGATGTGGTCTACTGGTTTGATGTCGTGAGAACAAACAAATACGCGACGTACCTCTTCAGGAATCTCTTCGCAATGGGCGATGGTTCCTTCCGCTGCAATTTTCTTTAGAAGGCCTTCATCGTAAAGACCCAGTTCTTTTAGCTTGGCAGTCAGCACTGGGTTGACTTCGATCATTTCCGTTCCATCCATAATGTTCCGAATAAATGCATAGGCAAATACTGGTTCTACTCCGGAGGAGCAACCGCCAATAATGGACAGGGTCCCTGTCGGTGCAATGGTAGTAACCGTAGCGTTTCTCATGGCTGGACCTGCTTTTAGAGTGCTTACACTAAATAGTGGGAAAGTACCACGGGTCGCTGCCAATTTGCTGGATGCTGCGTGGCCAGTGTTATTGATGTAGCGCATAACCTTTTCTGCTAATTCCACAGCTTCATCTGAGTTATATGGAATCCCTAGCAGCAGCAGTGCATCCGCCCATCCCATTACGCCAAGACCAATTTTTCTGGAGGCCTTGGTTACTTCATCTATTTTTTCCAAAGGGTAATTATTGGCTTCAATAACGTTGTCTAAGAAATGCACTGCTTTCTCTACGGTTTCACCAAGAAGACCAAAATCAATTTCGTAGCCAGTCAAGGTTTTCCGCAGCATTTTCACCAAATTGATGGAGCCAAGGTTGCAGCTTTCGTAAGGCAGCAACGGTTGTTCTCCGCATGGATTGGTGCTTTCGATTTCTCCTTGGGTTGGCGTCACATTGTCACGGTTCAGTCTGTCCATAAAGATAATGCCTGGCTCTCCGTTTTGCCATGCATGTTCCACGATTAGATCAAAAACCTTTTCTGCGCTAAGATGTCCAACCACCTGCTTTGTTTTTGGATCGATCAAATCGTAATCGCTCTGGCTTTCCACTGCTTCCATAAAGGCTTCCGTAATGCCAACGCTAATATTAAAGTTGGTGATTTCTTTATTTTCCGCTTTGCAGTTGATAAATTCTAATATGTCTGGATGGTCGATTCTCAGCACGCCCATGTTGGCGCCTCTTCGAGTTCCTCCCTGTTTTACTGCTTCTGTTGCAGCATTGAAAACTTTCATAAAGCTTACCGGTCCGCTGGCCACACCACCAGTGGATTTTACAGACGCCCCGCTTTGACGCAAACGGGAAAAAGAAAAACCAGTTCCGCCTCCAGATTTATGAATCAAAGCAGCATTTTTTACCGAATCAAAGATGCCTTCCATGCTATCTTCCACTGGCAAAACAAAACAAGCTGACAACTGTCCTAAGGTTCTACCCGCATTCATCAAAGTGGGTGAATTGGGCAAAAACTTCAAGTCTGTCATTAAATCATAAAAATCATCACTTAGTTTTCCTGTATCTACACTGTTTTGAAACTTGGCATCCACCTTTGCAATGGTGTCTGATACTCTACGAAACATCCCACTGACCGACTCAATTAGTTGGCCATCTTCATCCTTTGCTAAATACCGTTTTTCCAAAACGGTGATCGCATTCTTTCCAATTTCTTCTATTGACATAGTTACCCTCCACACATGATATATTGTAATAGTAATAATTATATCACTATATGTAGTGGTTTGCAACGAGAAAGGTCTTTGATGTAAAAAAAAAGAAGGAGCCATCGCTAGCTCCTTGCAAAATACTTCTTTGCCGATGTTTTGCACAACGCTGTCTCCATGAGCACGGCCAAAACCATGCCGACAACGAACTGTCCAATATTAAAAGGAATTGATGGGATTGGAACCATCCAGTTTCCATACATAATCACCTCAGTGACATAATATCCAGCCACCATGAAAGCCCCCGCCAACGTCATGCCGACAACTTCTATAAAGCTTACCCCTGCGTGTTTTTCTCCCAGCTTGCCCTTCTTTCTCATTCCGTCTAAGAAAATGGCCATAATCAGTGCCATGACGCCTTTGATGATTAAGGTCCACGGTGCCCAAAATGCATAGCCGCCTAAGATGTCCCCTAATGCAGAGCCTACACCAGCTGCAATGACGCCATCCCGTTTGCCTAAAATCAGGACTGCCAAGAAAATCATAGAATCGCCTAAATGCACATATCCTTGGGTAAAAGGAACAGGCACTTTGATAAACATGGTCGCTACGGTGACAAGACACATCATCAACCCTGTCAGTACAATTTTGTTCATTTTTTCGTCTCTCTTCATAATGCTTTCCACCTCGTCTGTTGACTTTTTTTAAGATAGTATTATAATAACATCAAAGTGTATTATCCAAAATATGCAATTTCATTTATTTTTATAGATACAGTTTGGAGGTTTATTTCATATGAAGCCGATTTTGTTACAATTTGACCACAATAGTTCAGACGCTTTGTATATACAGTTGTATAAGTACCTAAAGAAGGAAATCACCTGCGGCAATATCATCGCCGGGGAAAAGCTACCTTCCTTGCGAAAGTTATCCAAGGATTTAGGCATCAGTGTGACCACCACCGAGTTGGCCTACAGTCAGCTTTTGGTGGAAGGCTATGTGACCAGCAAGCCCCAATCCGGCTACTATGCTTCCGAAATTGCCGACAATCCATCTGAAGAAATGTCCTTAAGTCAGGGCGCTGTCGAATTCGAAGATTTCACCTTTGATGCTTCCCAATACAAATATGACTTGGCCTGCTTTGATTTCGTCAAATGGAAAAAGTGCACCTCCAAGGTCATCAACGAGTTCCCCCATTTGCTTCTTTTCGAAAGCGATCCCCAAGGCGAGGCGGCGCTTCGATACGAAATATCAAAGTATGTCTATACCTCTCGTGGCGTGGTCTGCAGGCCAGAGCAGGTGGTCATCAGTGCTGGTACACAACAGCTGACCAGCCATCTTTGTCGGGTCCTGAAGAAGATGAACATTCATCACGTGGCAACGGAAGACCCTGGCTATTTGCCAGTACAAAACATCTTCCGAGACCACGGTTTCAACATTACCAAAGTCGGCGTTGGCGACGACGGCATTATGATTGACAAGCTACCTACAAACATCTCGTCGGCAGTTTATGTCAGTCCCTCCAACCAATTTCCAACTGGCAGTGTGATGCCAGTGGGTCGGCGATATCAATTATTACAATGGGCAAAAGATAACCACAGCATTATTTTAGAGGACGACTATGACAGCGAGCTTCGCTATTTCGGAAAGCCAGTGCCCGCCCTCCAAGGGTTAGACAAAAACTCACGGGTGGTTTACTTAGGTTCCTTTTCTTCCACCCTGTTCCCTGCCATCAAAATCAGCTACATGGTCTTGCCCCAAGAGATGGCAGATATTTTCGCCACCATCAAAAGAGACTATACCCAAACCTGTTCCAAAATGGAGCAACTGACCTTGGCCCTCTTCATGGAAGATGGCCTCTACTACACCAACATCAAAAAGCTACGTAATCTATATGCCCAAAAACTACAAGTGGCGTTATCGGCCTTTGCCCAATACGGCCACAACTTCGTATTGCCTACCAATACCAATTCCGGCATCAACATCATCCTAAAAGTGCGCACAAAAAAAGACCCAGCGGTCCTTTGTTCTATGGCCAAAGACATCGGCCTTCAGGTCTTGCCAGCAGCCAGCCTAACCAATCAGGATACGGCTGCACTGATTTTCTATTATAACCAAATTCCACTTATGGAAATGGACGCCTCCATCAAGGCCTTAATCGAAGCATGGTCCAAGTAACAACAAAACCCGCCAACAGGCGGGTTTGATTTTTTTATGTTCTTGACTACAGTTTCCCTTGTACCTTTTTCTCAATTTGATCAACAGCATCAATGACTGCAAATCTGAATCCATTCTTTTCTAACGCAGATACTCCAACAATGGTAGTCCCTGACGGTGAACAAACGGCATCCTTCATCTGCCCTGGATGATCTCCAGACTGAAGTGCCATCTTCCCTGTCCCTGCAAGCATTTGCGCAATAATGCTATATGCTACTGGTCGTGTTAATCCATATTTGCACCCAGCATCTCCTAACGCTTCCATGAACAAAGAAACAAAGGCAGGTGCACAACCGGCAACGATTGCACAAATTCCCATATGCGCTTCGTCCATCCAAAGAACAAGTCCAAGATTCTTTAATAATTCTTCCACAAATACTCTTTCTTCTGCGGTTAATCCATTGTCCTCTTCACAAACGAAAATTCCTTCACACACAGAAACCGGCGTATTTGGCGCAGTTCCCAGATAATGTGCCTTCGGCACTAATGCTTCTAATGCATTATGCCAAGTATTCGTCACCAAAGAGATTACTACTTTTCCAGCTACCGCATCCTTCAGCGGGGACATAACTTCTTCAAGCATATATGGTTTTACGCCGATAAAAATCACATCACAGGCATCAACAACTTCTTTTGCACTTTGACACGGATTAATTCCTTCTGTTTCTGCTTTTTTGCAAAGTTTTTCATAATCTTTGGCGCAAGCATAAACTTGGTTAGGTTGAATTGCTCCCGAAAGCATCAGCCCTCTGGAAGTAGCTCCTGCCATATTTCCATATCCAATAAACCCTAATTTCACTGTATTCATATCTAACATTTTTATTCCCTCATTTCACTTTCTATTTTAAATTGAGTTTGCTCTATCTGCCGTCTTACATACGGAAGTGAAAACATCTGCCGAAAAACCTTCTTCTTGCAGAGATTTAAATCCTTCTATAGTAACTCCTCTCGGTGAACACATCTCATTTATTTTTGTTTTCGGTGCTTCCCCAGTGGTATCCAAAACCTGTCCGACACCAAGGATATTCTTTACAACAATATCCTTTGCAGCTTGACGGTTGAATCCAAGATATACCCCCGCATCAATGAGTGCCTCGGCCAACTGATATACCCATAATGGGCCTGCACAACTAAATGCAGTAAAATTGTTAAACATATTTTCTTCAAGATACATTGTCTGTCCTAGTGAATTGAGTATCTTGGTTACTACTTCTTTATCCTTCTCGGTGAAATTAGCATTTAAGCAAACCGCACTATACCCGTTATGTGACTGGTTTAATGTGTTCGGCATTACGCGTGCTACTTTTTTATCTTTTCCGACATGCGCTTCTACGGTAGCAATTTCAACTCCCGCCGCAATAGAAAGAATCATGGCATCCTCTTTTACAATGTTTTTTAAAGTTGGCGCTACGCTTTCCACATGGTGGGGAAGAACTGCAATCACTACCACATCTGCGGCTCCTATTTCTTCTGTAACATCTGTCGCAGCTTGTACACCATAAGTCTTTTTTAGATATTCACATCTTTCGGGAAATATCTCGCTGACAGCAATATCCTCAGATGTTACAGTGTCAGTGCTAATCAGACTCCTAATCACACCTTCTGCCATATTTCCTCCGCCACAAAATACAATTTTTTTACTCATTCTTACCCTCCTTGTTAAGCATTTTCTTCAAATCCTTCGACGCCGCTGGTTTTGGTAATCTTCCCATCGTGGCCAATAAAGACAGCATCAATGGTATCCATACTTTCAATCAGCGCTACGCCCTTTTCAATTCCTAAAATTAAACAGATTGTGGATAGTGCATCGCAATTAACAGATTTACCAATGGTGGCGATAATGGTCACCCCGGCCACATCCGACTTTACTGGATACCCTGTTTCCACATCTAAAATATGGTGGTATTTTTCTCCATTCACATCGATGTATCGCTGGTAGATTCCTGACGTCACCACGGTTGAATTGATTACCTTTAGGGTGCCCACTAAACCTGTTCGGTCTGAATATGGCTTTTCAATTCCCACCGTAAAGGGCTCTCCTTCTTTATTGCCAATGACGACAATATTTCCGCCTAGGTCAATGACCGCACTGTTCACCCCATTTTTTCGAAGGGATTCTTCCAATCTATCGGCAATGTAGCCTTTGGCGATTCCACCTAAATCGATTTCGCCTTCAGCATCGGATAATTGAACTGTATTTCCATCTATCTTGATTTGCTCATATCCCACGTGTGAAAGGGTCTCCTGGAGCAATTCCTCTTTCGGCAGCTTAGGGTCTTCTCCATGAAAATCCCAAAGATCCGTTACCTTACCAATGGTGATATCAAATTTTCCGCCAGAAAGCTCAGCAAACGCAAGGCCTTCTTTAATAAGATCGATGGTTCTGTCATCGCATTTTACTGCCGCACCGTTAGCGTGATTGATGTTATAAATGTCCGATCCTTCTTTGGTTTTGCTGAGAAGGCGTTCATATTCGCTACACAGAGCAAATGCCTTATCAATGACCTTTTCTGCATTTTCTTCACTCATGTTGGCCATGTCGTAAATGGAAATCTTACAAATGGTGTCCAAATAATAACTGGTCTTTGAAACAGGCTCGCTCTTTTCTGTACAACTGGTCTGTGTTATAATTAATCCCAGAGTCATGGTAAGCAATAATAATGTTAATATGGTTCTTTTCATATATACCTCGCCTAAAAGGAGCTTTTTCATGAAAAACATAATTAAAAAAGCTGATATTGTCTTATTTATTCTTTTGGCCTTGATTGGCCTTGGTTTGTCCTACCTTTCTGCCACCAGTGGTACCGCTGGTCAAAAGGTTTTGGTTACTGTTGATGGCCAAGTCTATGGCACTTATTCGCTAGCCCAAGATCAAACCATAGAAATCAAGCAAAAGAATCATCTCAATAAGATTACCATAAAAGATGGCACTGTGCAAATGTCTTCTTCTGATTGCAAAAATCAAGTTTGTGTAAAAGACGGCGCCATCCATTTAACCCATCAAAGCCTAGTCTGTCTTCCCAATAAAGTCATGGTGGAAGTTGTCGGAGGAGAGGAGGAAATCGATGCAATCGCAAAGTAATAAAAGTGTTCTACACACCAAATGGCTAGCTCTTTCGTCTATGTTTGCTGCATTGGCCTTAATTTTCTCCTATGTGGAAGCGATTATTCCTTTTTCCATTGGCATCCCAGGCGTTAAGCTAGGTCTGGCCAATCTGGTCATCATTATCGCATTGTATCAAATGAATTTTCGCTATGCCATGACCATCAACATGGTTCGCATTTTTGTTGCCGGACTTTTGTTCAACGGTCTTTTTGGTGCGCTCTACTCTTTGGCTGGCGGTATGGTCAGTCTTGTGGTCATGTGGGCGCTCAAACGAACTGGCCTCTTCAGTATGATTGGCGTCAGCATGGCTGGCGGCGTGGCACACAATTTCGGGCAACTCCTCGTTGCTTCCTATATCGTATCTAACCTAAGAATGTTTCTCTTTTTCCCCATTCTGCTTATTTCTGGAATGGTTAGCGGCATTCTTATCGGCATCGTTGCTTATGTCATCAACCAAAAGGTGCCAAAGAGTCTTTTCCAATAAGGAGGTATTTTCTTGAGAAAACAATTAGTTGACTTGCGCAAAGTCATGGCCGAGCATCACATTGATGCGTATCTTATTCCCACTACTGATTTTCACGGTTCAGAGTACGTAAACGATTATTTCAAATGTCGAAAATTCATTTCTGGTTTTACAGGATCTGCTGGCACACTGTTGGTCACCACCAACGACGCGTTTCTTTGGACTGATGGGAGATACTTTTTGCAAGCAGCCTCCCAGCTAGCGGGTACGGGAATCCAATTGATGAAAATGAACCAACCAGATGTACCCACCATCCTCGACTATTTAAACCAACATCTTTCTTCAGGAGAAACCCTAGGTTTTGATGGCCGTGTAATCAATGGCTCATTCTTTCGCCAGCTGGAAAAAACCTTGTTGCCGAAGGGAATTAATCTTTCGGTGACAGAAGATTTGGTTGACCAAATATGGACAGATAGACCAACCATTACCCCTTCAACAATATACCCTTTGCCCCTAGAGGTGACTGGCGAAGATTCCGCATCAAAACTCGCTAGGCTTCAACAACAAATGCGCGCATCAAAAGCCCATTACCATTTGATCACCAAAATGGAAGAAATCGCTTGGTTATTCAATTTGCGCGGCGATGACGTAGAAAATACACCAGTGTTTTTTTCTTATGCTTTGGTTACGCAGGATTGCGCATCCCTCTACGTTATGGATTTATCCCTACAGAATCGATGGCTTTTTCCAAACGTGGAAATCAAACCATATCATGACATATTTGATGACTTAAGGGACTTAAACCCATCCGCTTCTATTTGGCTGGACGAGGATTTGGTCAATGCAGCTTTAATTGATGCTTTACCAGCATCCATGAGCATCATCAATAAACCAAGTCCAATCCTATTGATGAAAGCCATTAAGCATCCTATGGAAATTTCCAGTACCCGCAATGCCCACATAAAGGATGGCGTTGCCATGGTGAACTTTATTTACTGGCTAAAGCACAATATCGGTGTATTGCCGCTGACGGAAATATCTGCAGCAGATTATTTAGAATCCTGCCGGCGCAAGCAAAGAGGTTTCAATGACTTGAGTTTTGAAACCATTTCTGGCTATGGTCCCAATGGCGCAATTATCCATTATTTTGCCACAGCCGAATCCAATCTGCCTTTGGAGCCGTCTGGCTTCCTGTTGGTGGATTCCGGCGGTCAATACAACGACGGCACGACAGACATTACCAGAACCATCGCTCTTGGCCCATTGACCGAGGGCATGAAACGACATTACACTGCCGTCCTTCGCTGTCACATTGCACTAGCTTCGACTGTTTTTCCAAAAGGCACTACAGGCTTAACCTTAGACCAGCTAACGAGAAAACCGCTCCAGCACCTTGGACTAGATTATCAACATGGTACAGGACATGGCGTAGGGCACATGCTCAGCGTCCACGAAGGACCTAATACCATCAGTCCTAGTGGTGGAAATTGCACCATTGTCCCTGGGATGATCACCTCCAACGAGCCTGGTGTTTACCTAGAAGGCAAGTATGGCATCCGGTTGGAAAACGAATTGCTCTGTGTAGAAGCGGGCGAGCAGCATGGTGCTGGGGATTTCGCTTTTGAATCCATTACCTTATGTCCCTTTGATGCGCAGGCAATCCTACTAGAAGACTTGACTGCCAAAGAGAAAGCCTACTTGAACACTTATCATCAGCAAGTGTATGCAGTCCTTTCCCCATATTTGACTGAAGAGGTCAACACCTGGTTAATGGCAGAAACACAGCCTATCTAAACAACCATTCATTAGTGATGAGGTCTGCACTCTAAACAGCGCCTTTCATCTTGTGAAATGGCATTTTAAGTTTGTCTTGTCAATCTCTAACGCCGCCAACTTTGGTCATATCAGTATGCGGTGTAATTTCATTTGAGAAAATGTAATGACGGCAAAAAGCATTAAAGCTCAAGAGCGCTTGGCTCTCGAGCTTGTTCATTTAACTGAAACGAATTTACTGCCATTTTTGGGACTTGACCTTCCCTTGGCCGACCGTTAGGTTTTTTCGGTCAACATTTGCAACAAATACTACAATACGTTCTTATCGTTTATTTACACCATACGCACCGACCAAAATCAATACGGTGGCAAATCCTTGAATCAAGGTAAACGCTTCATGTAGATAGAATACACCACCAATAATTGCGGTTACTGTTGCTAGGCCTGCAAAGGAAGCACGTCTAGTGGCTCCAATAATGGAGATAGAATAGTTTGCGCAGAAGAACGCAACAACACTACATCCAATGCCTAAGTAAGCAATACAGATCAGGAAATTCATATCGGTAAATGGTAAGGTCAAATACTGTGATATTGTTCCGTTTATGCCGTTCTCCACCAATGCAATTAAGGTGAATACAACGGCACCACTGGCAACCATGGCATAGGTTTTTTCTGCACTGTTAAAGTCTTTCAGGCTTTGGGATGTAACGGAATAAGCACCCTCACAGCACATGGCAATCAGTAGGAAAAAGTATCCGAGCAGATTGCTGGAGGCGGTGAAGCCGTTAACTGTACCGATAATTACTGCACCTGTAACGGTCAATATCATAAAAAACACTTGTCGTTTTGACGGTTTATCTTTCAAGAAAATGGCACTAAAGGACATGGTGATAATGGGAATGCACGCCAAAATCGTTCCGCTTTCTGATGCAGTGGTCAGCCGAATACCCATGGTTTCCATAATAAAGTAGGCAACAGGCTGGAAAAAGCTCAGCATCAACAACGGTTTAAGGTTCTTCCCTTTTAAGTCAATCTTTAATATGCCGAGTAACACACAGATGGTCATGACGAAAAACGCAAATATGCTACGCCATGATAGCAAGGTGAAGACGGATACGTCATCCACAACAAGCTTGATGAAAATAAAGCTAAGCCCAAATAGCACTTCGCTAAACAACGCAATCACTATGCCGCTAGCATACTTGTTCTTTTCTTTGACCATATGAATTCTCCTTTACTGATACATAATAGAACCATTGTATCACGAAAAATCCACTTGTGAAAGACCTCATTTTTGCAAAATTTAGAAAAATCTATGGGCATCTTCTTGCCCCGTTACCACACGATGGATGCCTTTTGCTAACGCTTCCATTTCGAAAGTCCCCGCAATGATTTCCACTGGCGCAATATAGGCGACGCGTTTGGTCATTTCCTTGGTCAAATAAGTCGAATATGCCATTCCCCCAGTCAAAATGATTTTGTCCACTTTCCCGTTAACCACTGGTGCAAGAGAGCCAATATCTTTAGATAGCTGCATAATCATGGCATCAATTACGGTTCGTGCCACTGGATCGGTTTCCGCTTGTTTCTCAGCGTCACGCAAATCGTTAAGCCCAAGGTATGCCGTAAGTCCTCCTTGACCCTTTAACTTCTTCTGAACTTCCTTTTCTGTCAGTCCGCTTCTGAAGCAAAACTTCACCAATTCTCTGCAAGGTACACCGCCTGAACGCTCAGGAGAGAATCCGCCTTCATCGTCACCAACAAACTCAAGAACTTTTCCGCCTTTGATCAAATTGCTGGTTACGCCACCACCTAAGTGGCAAACGATGTAGGTTGTATCCTCTAGGTTAACCCCATCTCTTTTGGCTTGTTCAATGCTGACCGCACGACTGTTGAGGACATGGGTCAAAAATGGTTTTTGAATTTCGGGCACTCCCGTGTACGTGAATATCGGATCTGGCACGCCGCATCCACAAACTGCATCATAAACGTACCCGTGAATGCCTGTATTTGCTTCCTGAGCCAATTCATAGGCGATAATCGGGGACAGGTTTGCAGGATGGGGGATAGGTGAATTTCTCGATGCGTCTGCAAATTTTTCGTCAATGAGATACGCGCCACTTTCCAGCTGTCCAACTACGCCGCCTCTCGCTGCGATTGCCGCTAAATCAGTCACGGCAACCTTTTGGCTTACCAAGTAGTCTAACACTGCCGATTTACGAAAATCCAATTGGTCATTGATTTCTTTAAACTTTTTCAACTCTGTTGCGGGATGATCAATGGACTGGCTGTGTCGTTCTGTTTCTCCATCATAGAGGGCTACCTTCGTAGACGTAGACCCTGGATTGATGACTAAAATCAATTCTTCCACTTTATTTTCCTCCTTTCGCACACGCTGCTGCTAGCAGGAGCGATTGGCGTTTTTCTTTTTCCGTCGCACCTCTGGAGGTTAGTGCAATTGGTGCTTTCGCGCCTACAATCAATCCTGCCATTTCTGCTTCAGCAGAGAACACTAAGGCTTTCCCTAAAATATTTCCGCAAGCCAAATTAGGCACCACCAGTACGTCAACATCGCCGACAAGGGGACTATCAAAGCCTTTCTTTTTTGCCGATGCTTTGCTCATCAAAAGGTCATAGGATAACGGTCCTTCCACGATGCAATTGGCTATCTCCCCGCGCTTACACATTTCTGTTAGCTCTCCAGCATCAACGGTTTCCGCTTGCTTTGGATTGATTTTTTCCACTGCAGCAAGAATGCCGACTTTTGGTTGCTCGTAGCCCATATTTCTAAGACTTAATACTGCATTTTCAACAATGCCTTTTTTCTGCTCTAAGGTTGGATATACGACCATGCCACCATCGGTCACCACAATGATTTTGTGATAATTTGGTATGCTGAAAAAAGCCAAATGGGACATTAGATTTCCCGTTCTCAGCCCTGATTCTTCCGATACCACAGCCTTGAGTAAAATCCCTGTATCAATTTTCCCTTTTAAGATGAATTCTCCTTTTCCATCTCTGATGCACTGGCAGGTTTTCTGTGCGGTTTCTTCTAAGGTGTCTGCGTGGATAATTTCCACGTCGTCCATTGCACCATCAAAGGCCTTTATCTCTTCTCGAATTAATGATTCATCACCGACCAACACGGCATCAATTAATCCTTCCTTTCTGCATTGGTTCACTGCAGTTAATGCAGATTTATCCTGGGCGGCTGCCACAACAACCGTTTTCTTTCCTGCTGCATGAAATGAAGCTTCTAGCTCAACAAAATCTTTAAATACCATGGTTTCCCTCCTCAAACTTCTGGATGTTCTTTAACCTTAGCATAGCATCATCTAACCAATGAGTCAAATTATTTTTTAGATGTTATTACTTTTTGTTAGATAATATTGCGCAAACAGCGAAAAAATGTTACAATATGAACAGTTGAAATGGAGGATACTGATGATTGAGAAAAAAAAGGAACTCATCCAAATTGCTGACGTCATTGCTGAGCAATTTGGCGATAATACTGAAGTGGTGGTTCATGACTTTACTGGCGACTTGGAGCACACCATCGTCTACATTCGAAATGCCCATGTTACTGGTCGAGAGGTTGGCGGGTGTCCAACACCAATGTTTTTAAAGTACGCCAATGTAGCCGATCATGGGAAAACTAAGCTCCGATTTATTTCTCATACTTCTGATGGGAAAACCATCCGTTCCTCTACTGCAAATTTCTTTGACGGTGATGGAAATCTTATTGCAGGGCTTTGTATTAACCAAGACATCAGTGATTTGATTGCACTGGAAAAAGCAGTGCAAGGCATGTCTGATGCCCGATGCTTCGAATCCTCGTTCTTATCTGAGAGCGAGGCATATCCAACATCCATCTACGGCCTGCTGGATGGCATCATCGCTGAGGGCTTGGCAATGATGGGTACAACACCAGATAAAATGAACAAAGAAGGAAAAATTAAATTCCTCTCCTATCTCGATGAACGAGGCATTTTCCTGATCCAAAAGTCCGGGCAAAAGGTTTGTGAGCTACTAGGCATTTCCAAGTTTACCTTATATAATTATCTTGACGAGGTACGCGAGAAAAAATAAATGCCTTGCTTTTTCCAAAAGGCTCTGCTAGAATGAAGAAGAAATTTAAACAGATTTGAGGTGAAAAGATGCGTAATATTTCTTGCAAATAATTTAACGTGCATAACGATGTTAAGTCCGCGGTTACCGTAACCGTCAGTTTCGTTATGCAAGACGCAAGAAAGTTACTTTAGTCTTTTCCTATTGATATAGCCATATGCTGCATATTGTTGACTGTAAGAAACAACTTTTTCTTGCAGTCTTTTTTTGTGTTTGTAACCTTAAGGGGGGTGCATATAAATGTCATTAATTAGCGTCAATCACTTAACCTTTACCTACGATGGAAGCTATGATCCGATTTTCGAGGATGTTAGTTTTCAACTTGATAGCGATTGGAAGCTGGGCTTTACTGGCAGAAATGGTCGTGGGAAAACCACCTTTCTCAATCTACTATTGGGAAAATATACTTACCAAGGGAATATTTCCAGCAACATGGAATTCGAATACTTCCCTTTTGCTGTAGCCGACGAATCTCTACAGGGAATCGAAGTGGTGGAACAGATTCTACCTGATTACGAGTACTGGAAATTATCACGAGAATTAAACCTGTTGCAGGTCTCCGACGAAGTGCTCTATCGGCCTTTTTCTACCTTATCAAAAGGAGAACAGACAAAGGTGCTTCTCGCAGTACTCTTTCTCAAGGAAAATCATTTTCTTCTCATTGATGAACCAACCAACCATCTGGATATGGATGCTCGTCAAGTTGTGGCTGAATACCTTCGACGGAAAAAGGGATTCATTTTGGTTTCTCACGACCGCGTCTTTTTAGACCATTGTATTGATCATATTTTGGCCATCAACAAGACCAATATTGAAGTACAAAAGGGGAATTTTTCTTCTTGGTACCACAATAAATCGCTTCAGGATTCTTACGAGCTAGCAGAAAACCAAAGGCTTCAGCGAGAAATTAAGTCAATGGAAGCTGCTGCTCGGCGCACAGCCAAGTGGTCGGATAAAATTGAGAAGACGAAAAACGGGCAAAAGGTTTCTGGGGTCAAACCGGACAAAGGCCACATCGGTGCACAAGCGGCTAAGATGATGAAACGGTCTCTCGTCATTCAAGGGCGCCAGCAAGCAGCCATCGACGAAAAATCTCGACTGCTGAAAAACATAGAACGGGCAGATGCCTTGAAGCTACACCCACTTTCCCATCACAACCAACAGCTAGTTGAGGTGTCCAATCTGTCCTTAACCTATGACGAGACTGTGGTTTGTCAAGGAATCTCCTTTTCCATCGAGCAAGGTGATGCCGTCGCCCTTCGCGGTCACAATGGCAGTGGGAAATCCAGCATCATCAAAGCCATTTGCAGCGAATTGTCTCCTACCTCTGGAACAATTCGCCAAGCCAGTGGATTGATCATTTCCTATGTGAATCAAGATACTGCCCATTTATCGGGATCGCTGTCTGCTTATGCTAAAGAATACGGCATTGATAAAACTTTGTTTATGACCATTCTGAGAAAGCTAGATTTTTCTCGCGTACAGCTAGAAAAAAACATGCAGGATTATAGCGGCGGTCAAAAAAAGAAAGTGCTCATCGCCAGAAGCTTATGCGAATCCGCTCATCTATATATCTGGGACGAACCGCTTAATTTTATCGATGTAGCGTCAAGAATGCAAATCGAAAATCTCCTACTGGAGTTTTCGCCTACAATTTTGTTCGTTGAGCACGATCAAGCCTTCAACGACGCCATTGCCAATAAAACCATTACCTTGATTTGACAAGTCAGTGGTTAAGATTTATACTGCAAATGAACCCACAAATTAGCCTAGAAAGGATATCATCAAATGAACCCATTAGAGTCCGAGAAAATCGGAACTTTGCTGGCGAAATTCGCCATACCCAGCATCATCGCCATGTTAGTTGGTTCTTTATATAATATTGTCGATCAATTCTTTATCGGCAGAAGCGTAGGCATGTTAGGGAACGCCGCTACCAATGTAGCGTTCCCGCTTTCAATTACTTGTACTGCCCTTGCGTTGCTCTGTGGAATTGGAGGAGCTGCAAATTTCAACTTGTCCATGGGACGAAGGAAGCAAGATGAAGCCATTAAATATGTAGGAAACTCCGTCACCATGATGGTGTTCCTCGGCATCGTTTTATGCCTAGTGGTTCGGTTGTTTCTCGAGCCAATGATGTTGGCTTTTGGTGCAACTGACCAGGTACTTAGTTACGCCCTAACCTACACAGGAATCACTTCCTACGGTTTCCCTTTTCTGATTATTTCCATTGGGGGAACCAATTTAATCAGAGGTGACGGTAGCCCGAAATACTCCATGGTCTGTACCTTAATTGGTGCCATCATCAATACGGTTTTGGATCCCATTCTCATCTTCGGCTTCGACTTAGGTCTTGCAGGAGCTGCATGGGCAACAGTTATCGGGCAAGTCGTCTCAGGTCTTTTGGTTTTAGGTTATCTCACCATGTTTAAAACCGTACCCTTGTCATGGAATGCATTTGTTCCAAAGCTGACTTACATTACCTCCATAATTTCCTTAGGGGGATCTCCTTTTTTGAATCAAATGGCAATGCTTGTCGTGCAAATCACCATGAACAATACGCTGACCTACTACGGTGCCCTATCTTCCTATGGAGCAGATGTACCACTAGCTTGTGCTGGCATCATTACCAAAGTAAACATGCTCTTTTTCGGCATCATCATTGGAATCTCACAAGGGATACAACCGATCATTAGCTTCAACTACGGGCGAAAAAACTATGACCGCGTAAAGGAAACCTACAAAAAATCCATTCGTATTGTCCTAATCCTCTCCGCTGTTGTATTTATTCTATTCCAAACCATGCCAAGACAGATCATCGGCATTTTTGGTTCTGGCAGCGAGGAATACTTTACCTTTGCAGAAAAGTTCTTTAGGATCTTTCTGTTTTTCACCTTCATCAACGGAATTCAGCCGATTAGCGCTAACACATTTACCTCTATCGGCAAAGCGGGGAAAGGAATATTTCTTTCTCTCACTAGGCAGATTATCTTTCTGCTGCCGCTGATTTTGGTCTTGCCTATGCTTGCTGGCATAGACGGGCTGATGTTTGCCGCACCAATTGCCGACGGTGTTGCCGCATTAGTTTGCATCATCTTTATCCGCAAAGAATTCAGATTGATGAAATGATCATCCTAAGGTATAATGAATTTAAGTAACTAAGGAGGTATCATGATGAAGACGATTGGTGTGATGGGCGGCCTATCCTGGCATTCGTCCTTGCAGATGTATGAGTACATTAACCAATATATCGCTGACGCTCTAGGGGAGTATCACTGTGCTAAACTGGTTTTGGCCAATGTGAACCTACAAGAAGTGTTTGTCACGAGAAAAGAAGAGCAAGAGCTGGTTCTGTTAGAGGCAGCAAAGCAAATGGAATCCGCAGGATGTGACTTCTACATCATTTGTTCTAACACCATGCACAAGCATGTAGACTTCTTGAATCAGCATGTTTCTATGCCCCTGTTACATATTGCTGATGCAACAGCTGATGCAATTTTGGCAAAAGGAATAAGCAAGATTGGACTTATGGGCACGCGATTGACCATGGAGGAAGACTTTTACACGGCTAGGCTTCAGGCAAAGGGGCTGGAGGTTTTTATCCCTGACCAAGAAGACCGCTTGTTCATCGACCATGTGCTATACCAAGAGACTGGCTTAGGCATTGTCAAAGAAGAATCATCAAAGGCTTTTTATGCCATTGCGCAGCAGCTCATGGACAAAGGCGCCCAAGGAGTAATCCTAGGATGCACAGAAATCGGCATGCTGATGCAACAAGAACACACGAAAATCCCTTTATTCGATACCACCGTAATTCATGGAGAAACCGCAGCAAAATTAGCAATAGAAGAGGAAATGAGGTAATACAATGTTTAGAGAAATGAGAAGAAGCAAGCAAATCTTGTCCAAAGAAGACAGTGAAAAAGTATTGGCACGTAATACTGCAGGTGTTTTGGCAGTTGATGGTGATGATGGATACCCTTACGCTGTCCCACTAAGTTACGTTTACCACGATGGCAAAATTTATTTCCATTCAGCAAAGGTTGGACATAAAATCGATGCCATTGCAGAAAACAATAAAGTATCTTTCTGTGTAATCGATACAGACCAAATCGTTCCCGAAGAGTTTACCACTTATTTCCGCAGCGTTATTGCCTTTGGCAAAGCCAAAGTATTAGAGGATCCAATGGAAATTCGTAGTGCCTTAGAGGTGCTGGCGGTAAAATATTCTCCTGAGGAAAAAGCCGGCATTGCGAAAACAATCGATAAAGAAATGCCTCACGTGGCTATGGTGGAAATCTCCATCGACCACTTAAGTGGAAAAGAAGCCATTGAGTTTGTCAGAGAAAAACAACAATAATGAAGAATAAAAACGACCTAGCATACGCTAGGTCGTTTATTTATGTGTTGATTATGCTTCTTTCGCTACTTCCTCTTTCGGTGCAGCTACTTTTTTTAATCTCATATTGTTGATTGCGCCTGTTGGGCATTCTTTTGCACAAAGTCCACAATTCTTACATTTTTCTGGATCAATGTCCGCTAAGTTGTTTTCGATGGTGATTGCCTCGAATTTACATACCTTAGCACATTTTCCGCATCCGATACATCCGTTCTTGCAGGCTTTCATTACTGCCGCACCTTTTGCTTCGGATTTACACTGAACCACTACCTTGTTCTTTTCAGGCTGAATACGAATAACCGTATTCGGACAAGCTTTCGCACAAAGTCCACAGCCTACGCAGTTTTCTCTATTGACTACTGCTACGCCATCACAGATTTGAATGGCATCATAATCGCAGACTCTAGTACAATCGCCAAGACCCATACATCCGTATGGACAAGCCATGATACCACCGAAGAACTGCTTTGCCGCTTCACAAGTCTGAACGCCTTTATAATCCATTAGCTTCTGTGCTGCATCATTGGTTCCATTACAGCGAACAACTGCAACTTCTCTTTCTGCTTCACCAGCTGCAACGCCTAGCACTGCTGCTAGCTTTGCTGCAACATCAGGTCCGCCTACTGGACACAAGGAACAGCTTAAATCGTGATCTTCTGCAAGGGCATTAGCATAGTCATCACAACCAGCATAGCCACATGCACCGCAGTTTGCTCCAGGAAGCTCTTCACGAAGCAATGCGAATGTTTCATCTACAGGTACAAAGAATACCTTTGAAGCGATGGTCAGGATTGCTGCACAAACCGTACCGATTGCCACTACAATTAAAATTGGTGTAAACATCAAATCGCCTCCCTTTCTACTGGAACAATCCGCTGAAGCCCATGAAGCCCAGGGATAACATTGCTGCAGTAATTAATGTGATTGGAACGCCTCTGAATGCCATTGGAACACCTTCTTCGTTTTCCAGTTTTCCTCTGATACCAGCAAACAATACCATCGCTAGTAAGAAACCAATTCCTGCGCCCATGGAGTTGAACAATGAAAGTCCATATCCATAACCAGCATCGATATTGGAGATACAAACGCCTAGTACTGCACAGTTTGTTGTGATCAGTGGAAGATATACGCCTAGGGCTTTGTGAAGTGAAGGAATGAATTTCTTCAACATCATTTCCACTAGCTGTACCAACGCTGCAATAACCAAAATGAATACTACTGTCTGTAGGTACTCAATATCATTGGCAATCAACACCTGCATAATTGGCCAAGTTGCTGCTGTAGCAAGTACCATAACGAAGATAACCGCTACGCCCATGCCGACAGCAGAGTCTAATTTTTTCGATACGCCTAAGAATGGACAAATTCCTAGGAACTGAGATAATACATAGTTATTTACAAGAATAACACCCATCATTGTTGTTACAATTAACATACCTCTTCAGCTCCTTTCTCACATTCTTTTCTTGCGCCGCCACACATGCCGGCCATTGCGCAACCATCACAACCAAATTCCTTTTTCTTCAATCCTTTGCCCTTGGTAAAGTAGTTTACCCCAGCAATTAGGATCGCATAAACGAAGAATCCGCCTGGTGCTAGATTGAAAATTCCCATTCCTGGAACAACTCCAGTAAGCACTTCAAATCCAAGGATGGTTCCTGCACCAAAGAATTCTCTGATGGCACCCATTGCACCTAGTGCAAGGGTAAATCCAAGACCCATACCGATTCCGTCTAATGCAGAATCAAAAGGACCATTTTTGCTTGCAAACATTTCTGCTCTTCCTAAAATGATACAGTTTACAACAATCAATGGAATGAATAATCCCAGTGAAGCGTATAGGGAAGGAACAAATGCTTGTAATAACAACTGTACAACCGTTACGAATCCAGCGATAACTACGATGTAGCATGGGATTCTCACCTTGTCAGGAATAATTTTTCTCAATAAAGAGATTACAATATTGGAGCAGATGAGTACTGCCATGGCAGAGACACCCATTCCGATACCGTTGATTGCTGAAGAGGTTGTCGCCAATGTAGGGCAAGTACCTAATAGCAATACCAGTACTGGGTTTTCTTTGATGATACCTTTGGTAAGGATGCTTAATTTGCTTGGTTTGTTATCCATTATTTCGCACCTCCCACTGCTTTATACTGTTCTAACGCTGCATACACACCGTAATGAACTGCGTTTGATGAAATTGTAGCACCAGTAACGTAGGTTACTGATGAATCCGCTTTTGCTGAAGTTGCAGTTAGCTCAGACAACTTCTTATACTGCTCTAGGTAAGCTGTGTCGTGGGCTTTTGTTCCCAGACCTGGTGTGTCTGCGTGAGCAGTAACCTTAACACCAGTAATGTTACCATCTGCATCGATACCGATCATTTCAGTTAATGCACCTCCAAAGGATTTGGTGCTAACTGTGATGACCATGCCAGAGCCGTTATCTGCAATATAGCATTCTTCTACAAATACTTTATCACTAGCATATTCCACTAGCTCACCATCGTAAACGGTAAAGGAATCTGCCGCTGGAAGAAGCTCTGCTCTTGCTTCGTTGGCTGCTTTCGTTGAGTTTTCATCTATGATTGGTTTTGCTACATCGTAGGTTGCTGCAAGTGCTGCAGTAATAACCAAACAGATGACCACAAGAACCACAATCGGTGCAACGTATTCTTTAAATGTATTATTTTTCATTTTTCTTTGCACCTCCATATGTTAGTTTGATACAAAGTCTGTCAATGAGTGGGGTCAAAATGTTCATCAACAAGATGGAGAAGGATACACCTTCAGGATATGCTCCCCAAATTCTGATGACCATGGTAAGGATACCACATCCAACGCCCATGATGACTTTGCCTAATGGCATAATCGGTGAAGTAACATAGTCAGTTGCCATAAAGAAAGCACCTAACATTACACCACCTGCAAGTACATGGAACACTGCCATGTTCAATGCATTCACGTCTCCGCTTGAGAAAGAGTAATAGATGAATGCAAATACAAATACAGTTCCAATAAAGCATGCTGGAATAATCGGAGAAATGACTTTTTTCCAAATCAAGAATAATCCGCCAATCAGTAGTGCTATTGCACTAACTTCACCGAAAGATCCTCCAATGGTTCCGAAGAACATTTCTGTATTCGAAGGAAGATTCGCAAGACCTTCAGTACCGCCTTCTTTTAGCAGTCCGAGCGGTGTTGCTCCAGTTGTTGCATCTGCCACAACGTTCATGCGTGGAAGCGGCCAAGTGGTCATTTCCGTAGCAAAGGAAATGAACAGAACGATTCTCGCTGTAATCGCTGGATTAACAACGTTTCTTCCTAATCCACCGTAAATCTGTTTTACAATGATGATTGCAATAAAGCAACCGATAATTGCCATCCAATATGGCAGTCCAGATGGTACATTAAATGCAATCAGTGTACCGGTTAAGGCCGCACTTAAATCTCCAGCTGTCTGTCTTTTGTGCATAAGCTTATTATAAATCCATTCAAAGCCTACACTAGCAACGATACATACTAAGGTAAGAAGTAATACTCTTACGCCGAATACCCATGTGCTCACGCCAAGAGACGGAACCAATGCGATGAGTACTAATAGCATGGTTTTCTGTGTATCCACATTGGTAACCAAATGGGGTGCTGAGGATACTGATAAATTATGATGATATGTCTTATCCATTATTTAATTCCAGCCTCCTTTACCACGCCTTTTCCAAGTTTATTAATAAACCCTAAAGGTCGTCTAGCCGGACATACAAAAGCACAGCTTCCGCATTCCATACACTGCATTACCTTCAAATCTGAAAGGGCCTGTGCATCTCTGCGATCGTAAGCATCTGCTAATGCTGTTGGCAATAAATTGAACGGACATGCGTGATGGCATCTTCCGCAATTGATACATGCTGTTTCTTCTGGAATCCATGACTTCTCCTGAGAGAATGCTAGGATTGCATTGTTGTTTTTTACGATTGGCATTGCGTCTGAGAAAATCGCTCTTCCCATCATCGGTCCGCCCATCAAAATTTTCTTAGGGTCTTTCTTGTAGCCTCCACAGAAATCAATGACGTCATAAATCTGTGATCCAATCGGTGCAATGATGTTCTTAGGTGTCGCAACTGCGTCACCATCAACGGTCATTCTCTTATTGATTAGAGGCATCCCGTTTCTGAAGTACTGTCCTACAAATGCTACAGAAGTAACATTGGATAAAATCACACCTAGGTCAGCTGGAAGCACTCCTGCATCCATTTTCTTTCCAGTGATTTCGTAAACCAAGACACGTTCTGCGCCTTTTGGATATCTAGCCTGCAGTTTAAAGGTATGCATATTGGTTAATCCCTGTTCTGCAAACATTCTATCAAGCTTTTCAATCGCATCAGGCTTGTTTTCTTCGATACCAATGTATCCTTCGTCAAGTCCGATGTAGTCCATGATGAGCTTCATTCCATCGATGATGTCCTGAGTGTCCTCTAACATGGTCCTGTGGTCAGAGGTGATAAACGGTTCACATTCTGCACCATTGAGAATCAGTGTATGCACCTCATCAATATTCTTTGGGTTATATTTGATATGGGTAGGGAATGATGCGCCACCAAGGCCAACCAGTCCACTGTCTCTTATCGCTTTAACAAACCCTGCTAAATCGTTTACTTGCGGAGCCTCAATACCTTCCGCAATCTCCTGTTTTTTGTCAGTTTCAATGACAACCAACGTATCTTGTCCGCCGGCTGCTGAACGCTGAGTCTCTATCCCAGTTACTGTGCCTGAAACACTTGAGTGGATAGGGGCACTTACGAATGCATCCGTGTCGCCGATAAGCTGTCCCACCTTAACCGTGTCGCCTTTGGCAACTAAGGGTTTACAAGGTGCACCAATATGCTGAGACATTGAAATTTTCACAACGTCAGGAATTGGCATAACCTCGGTTTCACATCCGGCAGTATTTTTATAGTGACCGGCGTCGATGCTATGTAAATGCTTTACATTTGAACTCATATTCGAAACCTTCCTTTCTAAATATTAGTAGTCTTATAATCATACGCCATATATTATACTACACCGCCCTCCAAAAATCATTAAAAAATTAACAAATTTTATGTTTATGAACATCAAATAAAAATTTTTCTAAAAAAAGTGTTTAACGTTTCAAAACAATGGTATATACTGAATATAACGATTAAGCAACCGTTTAATCGTTAAGACCAAACGAAAGGATGTGACTATGTTGACCCATATTCATCTGCCCCACAATCACGGCGACGCCACACCGGCACTCCTGCGAGAAATGCCGCCATTAAAAACCTTTGATGCCATCGCTGACACCTTTGCATTGATCAGTGATCCCACCAGAGTGAAGATTCTTTGGCTCTTATGCCATACTGAGGACTGTGTAGCCAATATTGCCGCAGCAGTTGATATGTCTTCTCCTGCTGTTTCACACCACCTGCGTGTGCTCAAACAAGCAGGACTTCTGACCCATCGAAAGGATGGAAAAGAGGTATACTACACTTTAGCAGATACAGAAGAGGCTAGGCAAATTCATCACATCGTAGATATTATTTTTAACTTAAACTGTAAAGAGAGGTACTAATCATGAAAAAATCTTACAAACTGGAAAATTTAGATTGCGCCAATTGCGCAGCAAAAATGGAAGCGGCAATCAACAAGCTTGACGATGTAGACAACTGCACCATCAGTTTTATGTCACAGAAAATGACCATTGAGGCGGAAGATGAAAAGATGGACAGTGTTCTAGCAGAAGCCCAAAAAGCCATTACTAAAGTGGAGAGAGGTTGTAAAATTGTAAAATGAATAAGACACAAAAGATAGACCTAGGGAAAATCATTATTTCTGCAGCACTGTTCGCCACTGGTATCGCCACAAATATCATCTGGTTCTATATCGCGGCCTACGCCATCGCAGGATACAAAACGATTTTCGAGGCAGCACTGAATATCATTCACGGTCATGTTTTGGATGAAAACTTTTTGATGACCATCGCCTCTCTAGGGGCGGTTTACTGTCAGGAATATCCTGAAGCGGTAGCCGTAATGCTATTCTATCAAGTCGGTGAATTCTTCGAGCATTATGCTGTCAACAATTCACGTAAATCGATTGCCGATTTAATGGACATCAAAGCAGAATTTGCCAATAAGCTGGTAGACGGCAAGGAGGTAACTGTTGATCCAGAAGACTTGACTTTAGACGACATGATCCTCATTCGACCAGGGGAAAAGGTTCCTGTAGACGGTATCATCATTGATGGTTCTTCCTCCCTAAATACCTCAGCCTTAACTGGAGAGTCAGTCCCTCGAGATGTGACAGCAGGCGAAGAAATCATCAGCGGCACCATCAATTTAACTGGTGCTTTAACCGTACAGGTAACTAAGCTTTTCGAGGACTCTACTGTAGCTAAGGTTTTGGATTTAGTAGAGAATGCGGGAAGCCGCAAGGCGTCTGTAGAAAAGTTCATTACACGATTTGCGCGTTACTATACGCCAATTGTGGTGGCTTTTGCTGTACTTATGGCCATCGTACCGCCTTTGGCTATACCTGGACAAGCTTTCCAAGATTGGCTTTACCGTGCCATGATTTTCTTAGTAATTTCTTGCCCTTGCGCCTTGGTGATTTCGGTTCCCCTTAGTCTTTTCGCTGGAGTTGGATCCGCATCCAAGCAAGGCATTCTCGTCAAAGGCAGCAACTATTTGGAAGCCCTCGCTCGCGTAAACACCTTTGCCTTTGATAAAACAGGCACCTTGACTACCGGAAAATTTCAGGTAACTGTCATTCATCCTGTAGGTCAGATTTCTGAAGAAGCGCTTTTGGAATTGGCAGCTTACGGCGAAAGCTTGTCCAATCACCCTATTGCAACATCTATCGTATCGCGATATGGAAGTGTGGACAGCGGCCAAGTAACCGAATACGCAGAGCTTTCTGGTAAAGGCATTACTGGTGTATATAAAGGAAAGAAGCTATACTGCGGTAACGATAAATTGATGAAGGATCTTGGCTTGTCTTGGATCAATCCATCGGAAGTTGGTTCCGTGGTTCACTTGGCCACCGATACAGATTATCTAGGATACATCATCGTCGCAGATACCCTTAGAGATAATAGCGCTTCAACCATCGATGCCCTTAAAGACTTAGGTGTTTCTCAGACCATTATGCTCACTGGCGATCGCAAGGAAATTGCCCAGTCAGTGGCTAGTGAACTTGCCATCACCGATGTCCTTTCTGAGCTTTTACCTGAAGACAAGGTGACTGCACTAGAAAGTGTATTGGACGAAAAAACTGAAGGTCATCTTGCGTTTGTTGGTGACGGCATCAATGACGCACCAGTACTTGCTCGTGCAGATGTAGGCATAGCCATGGGCGCTTTTGGCTCGGACGCAGCCATTGAAGCAGCTGATGTTGTCATTATGACAGACGACATTTCCAAGTTGGTGACCATGAAAAAAATTGCCACCAAAACCTTACGCATCAGCAAACAAAATGTTGTCTTTGCATTGACCGTCAAAGCCATCATTCTTGGACTTGGTGCTTTCGGCATGGCCAACATGTGGGAAGCGGTATTCGCCGATGTAGGCGTCTCCTTCATTGCCATTCTCAATGCAATGCGTGCGTTGAAGCTATAACCGTTTCGTTTAGCTAAATCAAAACGGGCTCTATGTCAAATGTTGGGGTAGAGCAAGCTTTAATAAAATATTGAACGTTTTTCCAGAGGCAATTTTGCCTCTGGTTTTGTTTTGCGGAGAAGGCACAGGCGCCTTTGAAAAATGCTAAGGTTGCCTGTAGAAAATGTGCGGATTTCCAAGACCGCAGTATTCGGCTCTTTTTTGAGGCCATACTGCGGTTTTTGGTCAAATCGCCCTAGAAAATCGCAGTATTTTCCAAATAAAAAGGGGCGTACGGCGGTTTTGTAAAGCTCCCCATCTTTCAAGCTTCTTTCAGAGCCGATAAACCCAATATCAGACTTGATTCTTGGTAAGATATGGCAATTTTACCTACTGCCACTAGGAATATTTCAGGTCAAGCCACGGCTGAGCAAGTGGTTAGTAGGTTTCTGCTAACAAATCGCCTTATGGCCAATATATATGAAGGAATACTGCGATTTTTTCACGGATTTCTTCGAAAATCGCCTTATCAGGCCTTTTATTTTCGAAATGCTGCGGTCACTCAAAAACCCAAAAACGGAGAGGCGCTACAATCCCAACATTTATGATAGAGCCATCAAACGGCATGGTTCCCTCAGTGGGCCATGCCGTTTTACTGTTCTATTCTGCGCCGCAGACTACACGACCTTGATCGTCTATGCCCATGACTTTTTCGCCTTTTTCTCGTAATTCTTTTACGTATTCTAATATTTCTTTATCCATGACTTCTCCTGGACAGATAATGGGAATTCCTGGCGGATAGGGGATTACTGAGCTTGCACAAACTCTACCAACAGCATCCGCTAACGGCACACGCACCTTGGTCTGCGGAACCACGTGCTGTTCCAATCGCTTCATGGTCAAATTTTGCTTGGATTTCTCTTTTGGCTTCAGGATTTTCTTCTCTTGATGTGCAGCAGAAATTTGTTGTAACGCTTCTAGTAGCTTCTCAAAGTCGCATCGCTTATTGCCGATTCCTGTCATGCACATGACCAGGTCACCGGTGACTAGCTCTGGGAAAATGTTTTCTTCCATCAACAGGGCTTCTAACGTTAATCCGTCAATACCAAGCTCGCTCATGTCTAAGTTGATTTTCGTATGATCCAGCATTGGATGGGTCATGATGCGAAGGCCTTTAATGTTTTCGGCTTTTTCGTAAACGTATTGTAGATTTTCCTCCCAAGAAGTAATGAGCGCTTTCCCTTTTGTCTGTAAAAGGGAAGCATTAATATCAAGAGATGCCATCAACAAGTAAGAAGGGCTTGTACTTTGAATCATTTGCAATTTATCTTCGAAGAAATAATGGTCAACCTTGTCAGAACAGAGGTTGACAATTGCACTTTGGGTAAATGACGCCAATGTCTTATGGGTACTATTGATGACGATGTCAGCGCCAAGGGATTCTGCCGATTTTTTTTCACCTGAAACATATTGATCGAAGAAGTTTAGATGGGCTCCATGAGCCTGATCGACGATCAAAATTCCACCATGGTCATGAACCACTTTCGCAATTCCTTCAATGTCACTACAAATCCCATAGTAGTTAGGACTTGGCAAAATCACTGCTGAGGCTGTAGGGTTTTCTTCATAACAGCGCGCAATTTCCTCGGGAGTAATTTCTCCAGAAATGCCGTAATCCTCTATTAGCGTCGGATAAGCATACACTGGCTTTGCTTCCGCCATAATCAGGCCATTGAAGATGGCTTTGTGGCTGTTTCGCGCCATGATTAACGTTCCGTTTTTCGGAACTGCAGCGGAAATTGCTGCAATCAGCCCTGTGCTGCTTCCATTGATCAGCAGGTAGGATGCCTTCGTGGGATATAGAGATTGATATGCATTCATGGTTTCTTTGATGATGCCTTCCGTTTGAAACAAATTGTCTGCCCCTGGAATTTCCGTAATATCGCAATCCATGATCTGTCCTAAAAACTCACCATAGCCGTTTTCTTCATAAATGGCTGTTCCTTTGTGCCCCGGCATATGAAACGATACTGCTTTTTTTCTGCTGTGGGCTAATAAAAAATCCGTAATTCTTTCCATGATATTCTCCTTATTTCTTGAGCCTACCGAAAAGGACTTCCGCTTCAATGGTAATCTCTTTCATGGCACTTAAATCCAATTTGGTTTTGTCCACATCGAAAAGAAGTGGCGTCATATTGGCTAAAAGCGCTGATTGTTTTTCGTTTATGGGTAAGGTTTTGCTCACCACCATTTGTTCGGTTAGGTGAAACTGGGTTGAAAAGTAATCGATGACGTCCTTATTGGAATAATGCTTATTGTGTATCCATGCTTTTGCAGTCTCTCTTAGCTCATGCAAATGATGTGGCCCTGGAATGATTTTCATCAACACGCCATCGTCGGCAAGAATACGCTTAAACTCTCCATAATTGGCTGTGGTAAACACATCCAAAATGCATTCTATCGATTTATCCTTTATCGGTATATTCGTAATGTCTGCAACCAACCATTTTACATTGTTCTCACCGCGAGCCGCAATTTTGATGGCGTCAAGGGCAAGGTCAAAGGCGATGATTTCGCCATCTGTGATATGGGACAGGGCATGGGCATAAAACCCTTCTCCACAGCCTGCATCAAGAATGGTTTTCGGTCTGGTTTTTTCTATATACTGAACCATCGTTTGGAGAAGATGATCGTAAAACCCGTCAGCGAAAAAATCTCGTCGAGACTGAAAAAAGTCACGGTCATAACCCTTTAGTGGTTTGTTGCTTTGCAAAAAGTTCACATAGCCTTTAGACGATATGTCGAAACGATGCTCTCGTTTACACACATAGCCGCCTTGATGAAAGCGAATTTTCTTAGCGCAAATAGGACATTGCATTAAGTTTTTGATTCCATAAAATTTATCTACTTTATCCATTCTATGCCTTTCTTTACAGCAGCGGACTCAACACGCGCAATACCGCTTCAAACAATGCACCAAAGAAGCCTTGTCTGCAATCTTCCAATCTTATTTCCTTGGATTTACCCATTGTCGCCATGCAATCCAGCTTCAAATCGTGTAAGGCATTGCACCCGAGCATCAATGTTCCACATTCAAAATGAAGAAACAGACTACGGTAATCCATATTGATGGTTCCTACCACGCCGATTTTGTCATCGCTGAGATAGCTCTTTGCGTGCATGAAGCCTGGTGTGTATTCATAAATGCGAACGCCTGCTTTGATTAATGGTGCATAATAAGATCTGGTTAGTCGGAATACCATTTTTTTATCAGGAATTGCTGGCGTAACGATTCTCACATCTACCCCACGCTTTGCCGCTAATTCCAATGCGGTTTTCATTTCATTATCAATGATGAGATAAGGCGTAAAGATGTAAACATAGTCGCGGGCTTGCCCGAGAATTTCCAAATAAACATTTTCTCCCAAGTTCTCATCGTCAAGAGGTGTGTCACCATATGGCTGAACAATGCCATCGTGTTCGAATTCATCGGGATGCCAAACGTGAGGGCGGAAAGGGCTGTAATCCTCTTCGGTTTTCATGAATGCATTCCACATATTCAAAAACATCAAGGTGAAGTTCCACACTGCCTCGCCTTCCAGTCGAATGCCCGTGTCTTTCCAATGGCCAAAGCGTTCAAATTTGTTGATGTATTCGTCAGCTATATTGTATCCGCCTGAATAACCGATGTATCCATCAATGACCAGTATTTTTCGGTGATCTCGATTATTGTAAACAAGCGATGCAATCGGCATCACCGGATTAAACGGCATTACCTTAATTCCTGCCTCGTTTAGCTTAGCCTTAAACTGCTTCGGCAGCCTATTGATGCTACCAAAATCATCATACATCACGCGGACATCTAATCCTTGTGCTGCTTTTTTCTCTAGAATCGCAAAGATCTTATCCCACATTTCTCCTTCTGCTAGAATAAAGTATTCCATGAAGATGAACTGCTTGCTTTGCCGCAAATCTACCAGCATATCGGCAAAGGCATCCTCTCCTAAGGGGTAATACTTGGTTTTCGTATTGACCCATGGTGGGAAAGGGCCTTTTTTGGTAATATACGATACCGTGTCCATCAATCGACTGTCAATGTATTCGCTAACGTCTCTTTCCGCTTTCTGTTCTTCTCGATGTGCTTTGTCCACAGGATCGATTTTCATCATCAAAAATTTTGCTGGCCGCTTATTTCCAAAGAACACATACATGCTTGCACCCAAAACAGGAAAGATACAGATCAGTAAAATCCATCCGATTTTGTAAGCAGGATTGTCGTCTCTCCAAATGACGAACAGCGCCATGATGATTCCTCCGATGGTAAAAGCCATGGAAATCCAGCTGGCATATTCAGACAAGCGAATCAACAGTAGTGCAAACCACCCTAATTGCACCAAAATTAATAGTAAGGTTATGGTTAAACGATTAAATATTTTCCCCAATATCTCTTTCATGAATTTAGTTCCCTTTCGAAAAAAGACTCGGATTATAATCCGAGTCCTTTGCTTACATTAGTGGTAAAGTCCTGTACATTGGTGACAATCCCTTTTGCCGCTAGACTTCCTCTGTCTCCCAACTTATTGGCAGCAAACTCGGAGGTATCTACCATGTAGAAGTATACTGGCCTTATCTGGCCATTCTCTAGCACACGATAAGTCGGCGTCATATTGCCTGTGGCAATGGTGTGAAGTACTGTAGCCATTCCAATCACTGTAGTGGCTTTTCGTACGTGAGACCTAATGGTATCCTGTCCCTCATAGGTGTGTTCGTACACCTCAGGAAGTGGGCCATCATCACGAATCGAGCCGTTTAGTACAAAAGGCACATTATGCTTTACACAAGCGTTCATGATGCCCGAATCAATATGCTCTTCCTCGATGAACTTAGGAATCGATCCGTAACGATTGATCAAATTTATGGCATCTAAATGGTTGTAATGTCCATTAATATGCGGTCTTTGGGTTTTGATGTCTTGACCAAGGGCTGTGCCTAGTAGGCCAGCTTCCAGGTCATGAGTTGCAAGGGCATTTCCTGCGAGGACTGCTTGCACATAGCCGTTTTCAATGAGCTTCGCAAACGCTTTTCTAGCGCCAGCATCAAAAGAACACGCTGGGCCCAATACCCAAACCACGTATCCGTTGTTTTGTTTTTCGTGCTCTAGCAAAGCATATAGCTGCTCATAGTCATAAGAAAACGCTGTTTCTCTGCTTCTATTCTGTCTAAAGGCAAATGTGCCTGCGGATTCTTTCACTTCTTCTTCGAAGCAATCCACATGAACGTAAATGCCTTCTTCACAGTTTTCTGTTCTCCCCACTACAATCAGATCGCCCTTTTTTACGTTCCTAAATTCTCTCACGTAAATCTTTCCATTTTCGTAAACAGGAACGCAATCCATACGACTGTCTTCTGCCAAATGCCACTTTCCGTCGATTTTAAAATACTCTGGGAAAATAGAAGTTGCATGAAAATTATCTGGCGCGGACTTGTCCACCTCAGATGGGATTAACGTAGCTTCTGGTGCCTTTACAAATTTCTCCTGCGTAAAGTCAGGTTGTATATATGCTGGTAATTTAAACATCGATTTTGTCAACCCCCATGTATTTTCTTAATGCTTCAGGAATAATGACACTGCCATCTTCCTGTTGATAGTTTTCTAGGATAGCTGCAACGGTTCTACCTACTGCTAATCCTGATCCATTAAGGGTATGGACAAATTCCGGTTTTCCCTTATCGCGTCTGAATCTGATGTTGGCTCTTCTGGCCTGGAAATCTTCGAAATTGCTGCAAGAAGAAATCTCAACATATCGGTTGTAACTAGGCATCCATACTTCTATATCATAGGTCATGGCTGAGGAGAAACCTAAATCTCCAGAGCTTAGTTTCACCACGCGATACGGAATGTCTAATATCTTTAACACTTCCTCTGCATCAGCAGTTAGTTTTTCTAATTCATCATAGGAAGTCTCTGGCGCAACAAATTTTACAAGTTCAACCTTGTTAAACTGATGCTGTCTAATGAGTCCTCTTGTATCTCTTCCTGCTGAACCGGCCTCAGCTCTAAAGCAAGGGGTGTACGCAGTGTAGTATACTGGCAGTTCACTCTCTTCCATAATTTCCTGAGCGCGCAGGTTGGTTACTGGCACCTCTGCAGTCGGAATCAAGAAGAAATCTTTCTGCGGAATATAGAACATGTCGTCTTCAAACTTAGGCAGTTGTCCTGTTCCAGTCATTGCGGCTCTGTTCACCATAAATGGTGGAAGAATTTCCACATAATCCTGTTCCATCGTATGAAGGTCCAGCATGAAGGAAATGACCGCTCGTTCTAATCTCGCACCAAGTCCTTTATATACAGTGAATCTAGCACCTGAAATCTTCGCTGCTCGTTCAAAATCTAAAATGTCTAGATTTTCTCCAACATCCCAGTGTGCTTTTGGCTCGAAAGTAAAGGTTGTAGGCTCCTTGAACTTTCTTACTTCAACATTGTCGCTATCATCTTCACCGAAAGGTACTTCGTGATGGGGCGTATTTGGAATGTTAAGCAAGGCATCCTTCAGCTTCTCCTCAATATGAGAAAGCTCCCCATCCATTTCTTTGATTTTACTGGATAGTTCTTTCATTTCTGCCATAATCGCGGAAGTATCTTCTCCTGCTTTCTTCATCTTCGGGATTTCCTTAGACACTGTGTTCTGCCTATTTTTCATGGCTTCTACATCAGCTAGAAGGGTTCTACGCGCTTCGTCGTGTTTCTTAACGTCTTCAATGCCAAAATCTCCTTTTCCTCTATGCTCGACTCTGGCTTTGACTTCGTCAAAGGCTTCTCTGATTTTCTTAATATCTAACATGTTCTCTCTCCTAATGGATTATAATAAATTCTTTTTGTATCGTGCGTACAGCTCTGCAAGTCGGTTGACTTCTCTCTGAATTTCCAACTGCAAATTCGATGCCTGTTCATAGGCTCCGTTATCCAATGCTTCCTTAGCTAAGGTTAACAAACACTTTTCGCTTACCGTATTTTTTCCCAGCTTATGTCGAAGCTGATCAATTTCTTTCCAGTTATCTAAATCGTAATCCGCAGCATGTGCATCATCATGGCATTTCATACAGCTTCTGATAAATTCCATGGTCTGTGGAATAATTCGATCGTGTAGCTCAGTCTTCCACTGGGACAAGGTCTGTTCTCTATACGATGCCAATACAATGTCCGGCATAACGTTTCCATCCTTGAAGATGGCTAGCTTTTCTGGATATTGATCAAAGGCCTCCAGGTTTTGCCATACGGTGGCTGGCGCCTTTCCAAATAGCTTGTCTCTCTCTTCTTGGGTGAATCCTTCGAAAACATCCTCTTCGCTTCTATATTCTCTATCTGTTTCCAAGTAGAAATCCTCTTCTCCAAATCCTTTAGAAATTGAGGCTTCCAGCTCCGCTGGTGTTTTTCCTGCTGCAAGCACGGCTTTGATTCCATCTAAAATGGCCAAATAGGCTGTGGCGATTACCAAGTAAGTATTGCTCTTAGGGTTTGGCGCTCTTAGTTCGAACCTTGTCGCTTGAGGGTTATTAATGTCTCTAATGAGACCAACCAAAACCGTTCTGTTTCTTGACGGTTCCGTTACAGACCTACCAAGAGAAGTAACAATACACACTGGTGCTTCATAGCCTGGCTTCAATCGATTAAACGCATCGTTGCTGGAACTAACAAACGGATTGATGACTTCATAATTTTTCAATAATCCCATCAACGCACCGTAACCTAGTGGATTCATGAAATCCTTCTTTGGATTTCCTGGTGCAAATAGACTGACGGTCTTACCGTTTTTCAACTTTGCTGCTAATCCTAAGTGGGTGTGCTCACCACTGCCTGCAACGCCCTCAAAGGGTTTTGCCATAAAGGTTACATCTAGCCCATATCTGGTGAATATGTCTCTTACCACATATTTGATGTGGTTTTCATTATCTGCCGCCTGCATGGCATCAGCATATTTCCAGTCAATTTCCAGTTGTTCCATAACGTGGTCATAATGACCGCTGTTTCCCATTTTCGCCTTGACTCCACCTAATTCTTTGTGGCCCATTTCGACTTGGAATCCATAGCGATCAAGGAACATTAAGGTTTCTTCAAGTGCACTTCTCACTTCGCCGTAGGTTCGCTTCCAATATTGTTCCTTCAACACCTGCGCGGTAAAGAGCTGCTCTCTATCGCCTTTATCATCTGGTGTTTTTACCCAAAATTCCAGTTCTGTTGCGCTGGTGGTAATGATGTCTTCAATTTCGTCGGCACGATCAATGCCCTCAATGTGGGCAAATACTTCTGGATGGGCGTTTAACTGCTCCATCAATGTCGTTTTCAAATGGTCTAAAGCGTCACGAAGAACGACTCTTGCCCCGCACTCAAAATCCTCATTGTGCACTAAAAAGGATGGAATTCTAAGGGTTCCAATCGGAAGCCCCGTCTTGTATCCGATGTGTTTAAAGTTGTAGTCAACATGCCAATGCACGCCAAGGTCTGGAATAATATCCACCTTTGCATTATTTAAGTCCGCAATTTTGGGTAAGGCTACGCTGGATCCGTCAGTTTGCACTCCATTGGCTAATACATTCTCGATATCCTTCAAAAACAAGCTTACCGGAATTTTTTCATCTGTGTCATGTCCACCCATATCGATGCCCACCAGGGAAACGAATTGGACTTCTGGGTGCGCCATTAAAATTGCTGTAATTTCGTCGGCACTATGTTTATCTGCGGGTATTCTAAACAACATTTTGTCTAAATCATAATCCAGCATTTGTGTCCTCCATAATATATTGGTTATGGGACATTCTAGAAGAATGTCCCAATGATAATACTTAATTTAATTCGATTATTTCGCTAGCTTTGTCAAGTATTGCTCTAGCTGTGACATGTAATCTCCATAAGCCTTCCAGTCCCCATTTTTCAATGCGTTCTGCGCATTTTCATAGGCTTTAGATGCTTTAGAAATCAACTCGTCTTGGGTGTCATTATCGGTGTTTCCGATGTTGTCACCAGTGCCAGTATCTCCACTTCCACCATTATCACCAAACAGGCTTTCCAGCGCTTCACCTAAGGTTGCTTCATAAGCAATTTTGTCTGCGAAGGCAACGATAACTCGTTTCACTTCTGGAATGGCTGAGTTGGATGCTTCTAGGTACACTGGTTCAACATAAAGCAATGACGATTCGATTGGAACCACGAACAAGTTTCCTCTGGTGTAATTGGATCCGCTAGATTTCCACAACGAGAAGTCCTGAGAAATTTTAGGATGCTGGTCAATCTGGGCTTCAATCTGCATTGGACCATACACGGTTTTGCTCTTAGGGAATTGATACAAAATCAATTGTCCGTAATTTTCGCCATCGTTTCTTGCAACCATTAACGCCGTCATATTCTGTTTTGATTTAGGCGTGTAAGGGATTGAGTTGATAAATTCAGCTTTTTCTTCCCCTGGTAGCTTAACGATATAGTAGTTCGGATCCATCTGCTGTTGTTCAGTGCCATACATTTCGTTAGCAATATCCCATACGTCTTCGTTCTGATAGAATACTTTTACGTCTTCCATATGGTAACGACTATAAACCCCTGCCTGAATCTCGAATAATGTATTCGGATATCTGATATGGGATTTTAGGGACTCTGGCATTTCAGAAACTGGCTTAAACAGATCTGGATAAATTTTCTGGTAAGTTGATGCGATCGGGTCAGCTTCATCAACGATATAGTAACTTACATCACCATTATACGCATCGACTACAACCTTTACAGAGTTTCTGATGTAATTGGTTGTATCTCTCGGTTCTTCTTTATTGTATGGCTCAGCATAAGGATAGTATGAGCTTGTTGTATATGCGTCAACCATCCAATAAATTTTGCCGTCTACGACTACTGAGTATGGATCATTTTCATAAGCAAGGTAAGGCATGATTTTGCTTACTCTCTGCATTAGGTTTCTATTGATGATGATCTTAGAATCGCTCTTAATGTTAGAGGAAACCAGGATTTTCATGCTTTGCTCTTTAATGGCAAACATCACTCGGTTGAAGAAATTCAACTCGATACCTGCAGATCCTTCATATCTAGTATACTTGTTGGAATTTCCATCAGGATAGTCGAACTCATCCTCGCTAGTATTTACTAACGCATAATCATTGGATAATTCCCCAAAATACACTTCCGGACGTTCAATTTGAATTTCTTCTATTGAAGATTCCGGTGGAATATTTTTGATCATAACATCTGGCTGTCCGCTAGAGGTAACTGCATCTACTCTAGATAGCGCTACACCATAACCATGGGTGTATTTCAAATGTCTATTCAGCCAAGTATCTGAAATTTTAGTTTCGTCAATTTCTCTGACTGACATATACGTTTGTGTGTATTTTCCATTCACCATATAACGGTCAATGTCCACATTGTTGAAGGTATAGTACTGTCTGATACTTTGGGTCTGATTATAGAATGTATTTACTGGTTTATAGTCGTTAATTCGAATGTTCTTTACGGTTTCAGAGTTATTGGCGATGGTTTCTCCATCTAATTTATTGTCTGCCGCAAAGGACTGGGAAACAACGTCATCCAGTTCATATGCATACTGGGTGAACTCAATATTTCTTTCCAGGTATTTGCTTTCTTTATTGATTTCATCAGGAGAAACGATAAAGTTCTGCACTAGATAGCTTCCACCAATACCAATTGCTCCTACGGCAATCATGATTACTGGAATCGTGAAAATTCTTCCGAATTTTTTCTGACGAATAAAGACTGCAACGGCAATGGCGCCGATGATCGATAACACGCATAATGCACGGTATACCCAAAGCGTAACATTGACGTCGGTAAATCCTGCGCCGTATACTGCTCCTGTATGAGCGTGAAGCAAATCAAACTGTTTCAAGAAGAAATTCACACCTACCATAAGGAAGAATACTACGCCTAGGAACGTGATTTGTCCAGAGGCGATGCTCATCAACTGTTTGAAGTTGCTGTCGTTGAACTGTTTCTTTGGTTTAGGCGGTTTTTGCGTTTTTGGCCCGAATGCTTCGAAAATTTTTCCAAACGGATTATTCTCACCCATCCCACCAAAAGGATTGCTGCTTCCAGAGTAACGTTCCTCATCATTGACATATTCAGCTGCAGGTTCCTCTTCCGTAAATACGTCAGGACTATGCATGGTCAACAAAATGATGTAATAAATTGCTGTCACAACAATAAACAGAAGAATGACACCAATCAACAATTCGTTTAGTTCCTTTAAGAACTCCAATTTGAAAATGTAAAACGAAATATCTAGCTTGAATAGCGGATCCTCGATGTTGAATCCAGTACTATTGGCAAACTGCAAGATTTGAAACCATAGATTGCTCACAGCATATACGGCAACAACTGCGCCGAATAGCGCCGAAACTAAATAGGTCAATCGATTCAGTTTCTTCATGTCTGTATTTTCGCGAGAAGCAATCTTTTGGAAATAACCTTTTTTCAAATGTCTCAAGTAAAAGTTGGTGAGAATCGTCAAAACGATAAAGACCGGTATTCCTACCTTCAGCTGCGTAACCAGCTGGGTAAAGAATACGGAGACGTATCCCATTTCCTTAAACCATAGCCAATCTGTGATAAAATTAATCAACAGGAAAAATAAACCCATAATGATCACGATAAACATGATGATTATGCTTATTTTTCGTTGGCCCTTTGTAACCTCTTTGTTCAAAATAACACCCTCCTAAAAAATATAAATAGCTGAAATCTTCATGGCCTTATTTGCTGGTTCCATGTAGATAATCGTATTCTCCACTGTATCCTTCTTGGTATCGCTGTCCACCTTCGTGACTTTCGTCATGATGTAGAACCCGCGGTCATCATTTCTAATTTCGCCAATTTCCAGCTTATTGATGCCGTACTCTACACCATCTTTTGGCGTATAGGCTTCAAGCTCTTCATATAAATCCGACGTATCGTCAACATAATCTAACGCTACTTGATTCGAACCATTGGCCAGATCTACCCATGAAGAAAAATACTTAATCAGCGTACCGATAATCTCATCACCGTAGCTAACTTGATCTCCGTCATCGTCTGTGTACCAAGACCTGTTGGCAAATGCAAGGGTATCGCCAATCTCGTCAATGCCATAATCTTTTTTCAAATCAAAGGCCAGCTGGGTATTCTCATCAATGCTCGCGATGTTTTTATTGTACATTGACTGAACCTTAATGATTTTCTCGATTTCCGATTCAGTGGCCACCGGTTCCTTGGCAGGTTCTTCTTCTTTTTCCCCTGAAACTAGGTTCACAATGTATAGATATCCATCATTGAGTTTATTGGCTAAAGCAGTGCCCTTTCCAAAGTACATGATGCCGATAATTCCCAATTCTATGGCAATGAGCACACATAAGATGATTGCAATGACTTTTAGCGCTTTGCCTTTCTTTTTCGGCTTTTCTTCCTCGTCGTCGTCATCATCGTCATTATCACGAAAGACGTCATCAAAAGTAAGTTTACCGCCGAGTTCTTTTTCGGCTGGTTTCTCTTCCTCGCTCTCACTGGGGGGACAGGCCTCTTCCTCAGGCTCAACCTCTTGCTCCATCACGTCGGCTTCAGCTTCCTCTTCAGCTTCAAGGACTTCTTCGACTTCAATTGCCTCTTCGGCGTCTAGTACTTCCTCAGCTTCCAGCGCTGCTACAACTTCTGCTTCCGCAGGCGCTTCTGAAACAGCCTCGTCTTCCGTTGCCACAGCCTCTGTTTCCACAACGCTTTCTGGTGTACGAGCAAGTTCAACGCCAACGTATTCCAACGCTTCATCTGCTTCTGGTACTTCTGCTGCTTCGGGCTCCTCTAGCTCTGTTTTAAACAAAGGTTCAAAGGCCTTTTCTTCAGCTTGTACCTCTTCATTCTGGAGTTTCTCATATTCTTGATCCAACAAAGCTTGAAACGCAGCATTTTTTTCATTGTAGGTGTAGAATTTATCTACGCGACTATCTTTTTCTGGTTTTTCAATCACTTTCGTTGGTTCTTCGGCATTTAGTTGGGTCAACTCTTCGAAGATTTCTTCTTCTAAGGATTTTTCCTCCAAGGTTTTTCCCTCTTCAGGCTCTGCATCTATCGCTGCCTTAGAGTCTAGTTGATCAGCATAAATCCTGCGCTGCTTCTCTTCTACCACAGACTGCCAATTAAAGTCGATGTCTTCAGTAGGCTTCGCCTGGTCAGTAGGATATCCATCTAAGTTCCAATTGAATTCTTCTCGTTGAATCTTTCTGCGTGGCTTCTCCGCTTCTACGGCTTCTTCCTTTGTTTCCTGAACAAAGGCAAAGCCAGCGGTGCTTTCCACCTTCTCTCCACAGTTGCTGCAGAATTTATCTCCATCGTTTATCAATTTTCCACAATTTTTGCAAAACATAACTGCCTCCTACCTTAACTCTATTCCTTAATTAGCGCATTTAATTCGTCTAATGTATATACTTCTCCATGCTTGTTGGTGGAACAATTTCGATCAACGTACTTGACCGGTCCTTTAACGGTTTCCTCATCCTTTTCGTTATCGTCAGCAGAAGCTGGCTCTTCTGCAGCTTTTCCAACTTGGATTTCTTCTTCGCAAGCCGTTTCCGTTTCTATCTGATCTTCATGTTCTTGTAACGGTTTTTCTTCAGAATCCTCACCAACTGAGGTTCTATTGTCAATATAAATCACTTCGGATCGTTTGTTTTCCAAACGATTTGCCGTGGACTTTATCTCTACAACAGTATCGTTTATTTGCGATAAGAGTTGCTTATTCTTTCTGTTTTCTTGTCCCGATCTTACGGCTATAATGATGATGGCCAACGCGGCAATTATTCCTAACGCTGCGCATATTTCGAATTGATAATTCAATACAAATCCTTCAATTGTTTCTATCACGTTCACTTTGTGCTTCCTCCTCGTCGCATTATCAGTTCATTATACAATAAATCTCACTGATTAGCAAATAATTTGCTAGTATTTCTTGCAAATCTCATGTAAAATAATTCATTATGTTAACCAATTTAATTTTTTGTCTCAATGCCACCATTCCAGTGTTTATCATGTTGCTATTAGGCGCAGCATTTATGCACTTTGGCATCTTTGATGACACCTTTGTGAAAAAACTGAATCAATTTGTATTTAAAATCGCACTGCCTGTTTTGGTCTTTTATGATTTGGCTAAAGAGGATTTCTATCAAGTATGGGACACCAAATACGTTCTTTTTTGTTTTGGTGCAACTGCCATAAGCATTCTTCTGACCATGGCCATTTCTCTTTTGTTAAAGGATAAATCCCTTCAAGGTGAGTTTATTCAAGTCGCCTATCGCAGCAGTGCTGCAATTTTAGGCATCACCTTAGTCCAAAATATTTATGGTCATTCTGGCATGACTCCGTTGATGATCATCGGCTCTGTGCCTTTATACAATATTATGGCGGTCATCGTCTTAGCGTGGTTTAAACCTAATCGGGAAAAGTTAAGCAAACCACTTCTCGTTAATACAGGGAAAAACATCCTAACCAATCCAATTATTTTAGGCATATTGGTTGGCTTAGTTTGGTCTATGCTGCAAATTCCTATGGCTCCAGTTTTAGATAAATCCATCGAAAGCGTTGCTCGTTTAGCCTCCCCTTTAGGTCTGATGGCCATGGGGGCTTCATTGAACTACAAAAAAGCGGCAACCAGTATTGGTGCCGCCGGAACTGCCACTTTGATTAAGCTTATTGGTCTAGGTCTTATCTTCGTTCCCTTAGCCATCGCCCTCGGCTTCCGCCAAGAAAAACTGGTGGCAGCCTTAATCATGTGTTGCTCGCCAACTACGGTTAGCTGCTACATTATGGCGAAAAATATGGGTCACGATGGTACGCTGACCAGCAGTACTGTAGTACTAACCACTTTGCTCAGCGCCTTCACCTTGACGGGATGGCTATTTGGATTAAAATCTCTTGGTTATTTATAGTGCCGCCTCAAACGTTCCTGCAACTTCCTTTAGCAACTTAACGATATCAAGATGTTGCGGGCAAATGTCTTCACACTTTTTGCATCCAATGCAATCACTGGCTTTTCCATGCCGCTGTGTCAAGCTATCGTAATAGTCCTCATGAATAGAGAACAGGCTAGCCTCACTTCTACATTCCGCATTGTACAGCGCAAAATACTCTGGAATGGCAATGTTTTTCGGACAGCCTTTGCTGCAATACCGGCAAGAAGTACACGAAATCGTATTCTGGCTATTGACGATTTCCGTCACCTTTTCTATGGCAGTTAGCTCTTTCGCATCCAAAGGTTTAAAGTCCTTCATATAGGACATGTTGTCACTAAGCTGCTCCAAGTTACTCATCCCGCTGAGCACCATTAAGATGCCTTCGTGACTGGCAGCAAAACGCACCGCCCAAGACGCCAACGACATTTCCGCGTTTGCCTCTAGAAGAATTTCTTTCGCCGGCTCTGGCAAATCCACCAACGCTCCGCCCTTTATCGGCTCCATCACCACAACTTCTTTTCCATGTTTTCTTGCTACTTCATAGCACGCTCTCGATTGAATGCTTTCGTGATTCCAGTCTACATAGTTGATTTGTAGCTGCACAAATTCCGTTTCAGGATGCTCCGTCAAAATTCGGTCAAGCAGCGCTGCATCGTCATGGTAAGAAAAGCCGATTTTTTTCACCTTTCCCTCAGCTTGCTTCTCTTTGATGAACGCAAAGGAGTCCAGTTTTTCTGCCACCGCATACAGAGCTGTATTCAAGCTGTGTAGCAGATAGTAGTCAAAGTAATCTACCCCCGTCTTTTCTAGCTGTTCATCAAAAATGCGCACCTGATCCGCCTCTGTTTTTAACGCCGAAATCGGCAATTTGTCGGCCAAGGTATAGGTGCTTCGATCATGGCGTTTGACCAATACTTCCTTCATCATGTTTTCGCTTTTGAACTCATGATACATGTAGGCTGTATCAAAATAAGTAAATCCCTGTTCAATGAACTGATCCACCATTTTTTCCAGCTGCGCTACATCAAAAGATGTTTGATCTGCTTCGTCTAGTAACGGCAACCTCATGCAACCAAATCCTAATTTTTTCACTTCCATTATGCGTTCCTCTTATTCTCCTTTGATGTCAATGATGACAAATTCTGATTTACCTTGTGTTCTTACTGGATAACCCCATCCATTTAGTCCTGATGTAACAATGACATTGAGATTGTCCATTTTTTCGTATCCATAATTTTTCTCATTGATGCCAACTAGTTCACTGATCAATCCTATTGGCCAAACTTGTCCAGCATGGGTGTGTCCAGATACAATTAAATCCGACCCGATTTGGTCATTCTCCATTAGTTCTGTCGGCTGATGATCTAAGACAAAGATAAAGTCGTCGGTCCCTTCAGGAATTAATTCGGTCAGTTCTGCTCTATCGTTTCCATGGCCCTTATCCATTCGACCAACCAAAAGGAAGCTATCGTCAATGTTGAACGTTTCATCTTCTAATGGTTTGATTCCATTATCGGTAATGGCTTGTCGCAAGTCTTTGTCAGTGTATAGCGGGTCCGCCGAATAGGATTGCCTGTCATGGTTTCCGTAAACATAATACGTTCCGTAGGTGCTGTCTAACGACCCCAACACAGCAAAAGCTTCTTCCATTTGGGCTTTCGTGGTTTGCTCGTCAACGATGTCTCCCCCTAAAATCACCATATCCGGTTTTTGTTTTTGAATTCGTTCGCAAGCTTCTTTTAGCCGTTCTCCACTCATGTTTTCTCCTGCATGAACATCGGCAATAAACGCTACGCGGTAACTTTCTTGTTTCAAATTTTTGGTGGTGGTGATTTGGTAATCCTTTTCTACAATATGGCTGATGTTCCAGTAACCATATCCCATAATCAGCGCAGTGCAAAGAAAGGTGATGATCCCACTTCGATATGCAGTTTCCCACCATTTCCCTTTTATCAATTTATTGATCAAATCAGTAATCAGCGTGATCATTACCACGTGAAGAAGCACCACCGCCCAAATGCTAAAGAAGTTCGATAGTGTGGCACATAAGGCTATCGCGCCGACAATGAGCGCTGCCTTGACCGGTTTTTTCGTGGTATCCACTTTCCAGAATCCTACCCAACGTTTCAGTAAGAAGTAAAAGTATATTCCAAAAGGGATGACGATAAGTACCCCGATTAATATTACGTATTTTATCATGTTGTTGTTATTTTCCTTTTCATTTTTGTACGCTATTCCGTAGTTATATTGTGCGTTATATCGTACGTTTTGTCAATTGGTCATTGGAAAGAAGCAACAAACCGAGTGGTTGTATCCACTCGGTTTGTTGCTTCTTTCATCATTGGTTCTTTATACAAAGTTTCTCCTAGTATGAACTGCAATTGCCACAATTACTGCTCCTGGAAATAGCACAATATAGGACACAGGAAAATAAATAAATGAAATGCCGACAACACTACAAATGTATAAAGCTATTAGGATTGTCATTAATCTTAATGATCTTTTCCCAATAAGCTGTACACCATAATAGATTGCTATAAATATTCCCGTGGCGGCCCAAAAATAATATGCTGGACGATAATCATAACCCCATGAACCGTCATCAAAGTATTTCAAACTCAACGTGTTTTTTTCAATAAGGTCATCTATTATTGTTTCGATTACTTCTTCCATAGTCAAAGCGCTTACTGCTAGGATCGCCACCGAAATTAATAAATAAACCAAAGTATGTCTGCGTTTCATCTGTGTATCCTTTCTACTTTACCATATCCAGATCTTCTAAGTCCCAAAACAAAGCACACGGAAAATCGTTTAAACCATCATCCACATAGTTTCGATTACTGTCACAATTTGGATGTTATTTATAATGTTATCCTATAAGTTACATTTTTTCAATCTGTTTCCATATATCATAAAAAACTTTCGGCGATTGTCCAATTTAATGAATTTATTGCGTTAAGTATATAAAGGGCAATTTATTCGATTGTTATTGATTACTATAGGGTGAGGAGTATAATAGAGATAAAATCGATGATAGTTCTTGGGTAAAGGCCGAGGATTTAGAAAGGCAAGATGAGGAAAAATGAAAACAAAAAGAGTTATTTTAGTCAGTTCAATTATAGGTATTTTTATCATAATAGGGATAGCAATTTTTATTGCCCCTAAGACATCTTCAGAACCAGATTTCGAAATCTATTTTCAAGAACTTGAAGGTGATATGGTTGCTAATAGCGGAGAAGAAGTTTCTCTGAATCTACCCTTTGGCGTAAAGGGTAACGTGAAAGCATTTGATGATAAATGCCGTGAGCTGAACAATCACGTGAATCTTGTCACAATCAGCGGCATAAAGGTTATGGATAGTGATATCCAAAAAGCCTATGGGAATAGCAACGAAGCATACTATTCATTAACTGTGACCGTCCTTAACGAAGAAAGCAGTTCGGAAAAAGTGACAGTGGAATCAATAGGATTCATTGATGGCGTAAACCATAAGATTGGAAATCTAAATCTATTTTTCGCTGAAAGAGAAAAAAATCTTGTTGATGTCAAAGAATCCACTGTCATTGGGCACGGTTTTGGAATTGGAGAATACCAAACTACGCTAAAAAATACAAGCGAAAAGGAAATAAGTATTACATCCTTTGATTGTGGTAGTTTGAATGAGCTTTCACACAAAATCACACCCCTTTTAAAAAACAGAAGCGTCAAGCCTGGCGAAAAAATCACCATCACCGTAAAGTTTGATGCTAAGAAAAATTTCGTTGGTTATTATTTATCACCAAAGCTGACTTACTTGGACAGCGATGGCAATGCATATGAATTATTCACGGACCCTTGCCAGTACGGCATATCCATCGACGAAACCGAGATACAGAGCATTTTAAACAAAATGAAGTAGGAAGCGTTCCTTCAGGAGAACAAATCCCCACCGGTTGATCCAGTCGCTTGTCATCAACTGTATGTAAAATCGGCTATGAAGCTAGAAAAGTCCATATTTGCACAAATTTGGTATCGCCATGTTATAATACGTAAAAATTATAACACTAATTTATAAGGAGGATCATGCTATAACAAAAAATTATCCTGCATTGATAAATGGGCATATTTTTATAGATAATTTTGATTTGGCTACAAGTATTAAAGAAGTTCGTGTAGACTGGGGATATGTAAACATTTATATGATGAACTATGGATGGACTTCGTCAGCCGCAGATCCAATAGGAAAATATAAGATACAGTAGCTTAACTAATCACTTGGAGGTGCTATGAAAGAACATAGTGTAGAAGACTACCTAATTAATAACTTTAATGCCAGCGAAAAAAATCTAAAAGAATTTTTCGGCGAAAATTTCTACAATATTCTGTTGCAAACAATTATTGCCTGCAATGAGGAAGCAAAAGAAATTAGCGAAGATGATATAAGGTTGTTTTTAATACCCAAAGCAGAAAACACAAAAAAATTCTATAAAGACATGGATGAATTGAATAATAAAGAAATACTCTATCTCATTTATGATAAGAAACACAATTATTTGGATTCCAATTCAAATGAGTTCTTTCTTCTCATGTGGTTATTAAAGGGTTTGACGTTAGAAGAGGTTTCTGAAAAACCATACCTTTTGAAAGATTATATGCAAAAAGTTACAGCTTATCTTGGGTTCTAAGAAAAACTTTTGATAAACTCAAATGTGCTATATTGCTAAATGTTTTACGAATGTTTTACGAATGTTTAAGGACTAGTGTATTAGATTATTCTAATATGCTAGTCCTATTCTTTTAGCTTATTGGAAATAGTGTTTATTTCTTTTCATCCTTATTTGCAGGCTTTTCTTTGCAGGCTCATAAAAAACAAAACTCAACTGAACTTTTCATCACATAAATTACGTCACAATTTTGCTACAAATTATTGCTTAGATACTTACAAAGCAAAGGGCTATATTGATATTTATAAGCTAATGGTTATCTTGGGTCATGAAGATATTGAAACGACAAGAATTTACTTGCATATGGCGAACCAATACATTGCAATGACTGACCATATCTCACATTTGGACCTGCTTACAAAAGCGTAGACACCTTTTTCGGTCATTTTGTAAAAAACTGGTAATATTAAGAATAACAAAAAACCCTTGGAACATCTATTTCCAAGGGTTTTCTAATTTGGTACACCCACACGGGCTCGAACCGTGGACACCCTGATTAAGAGTCAGGTGCTCTACCAACTGAGCTATGGATGCACATTATTCTATTCTGCCGTATTTGGCACATTTGATAGTTTATCATTTTGATCACTAAAAGTCAACAGAATAATCCCAATTTACCCCGACTTTTTCCGCTGATATTTCCAACTATAAAAAATGACTCTTTGTCAAATGCTGGGGTGACTATCACCTCTCCACTTTTTGTTTTTCGGGTAATCGCAGTATTTCAAAAATAAAAGGCCTGATAAGGCGATTTTCGAAGAAATCCGTAAAAAAATCGCAGTATTCGTTCATATATATTGACCATACGGCGCTTTTCTAGTGGAAATCCACTAACCCTCGCCCAGCTATAGCTAGGCCAAAAATATTTCATGCTGATAACAGATGAAATCCCTATATTTCACCTATATTCAAGCCCGATACTACCCTTTATTTGCACTGAAAAAAGTTGGAAAGACGGGGTGCTTTGTAAAACCGCAGTATGACCCTTTTTATTTAGAAAATACTGTGATTTTCCAGGGCCGTTTGACCAAAAACCGCAGCATGCCGTCTGAAATGAGCCGAATGCTGCGATTGATCCTAAAAAAATACGCCTCGATTCCGAGGCGCATGAACATATTCAGACTAATTCCAACAGATTGATTAGGCTTTCGTCTTCTTCAGGCGGGCTAACCGGCTCTGTTGCCGCTTCTGCTTCTGCGCGGTAGTTTGCCATAACAGCGCCAAAGATTTCCGCTGTAGATGGTGGAGTATAGCTAATGGTGTTCGCCCCTGCTAAAATGGTTTCCTTGATGGTTTCATCTGTCGGCCCACCTGTAGCAATGATAGGGACTTTAGGGAATTCTGCTCGAATTTCCTTAACCAGCTCTATTGTTTTTGATGCTGCAGATACATTGAGAATGGATACGCCTGCATCTAGTCTTGCTTGTATGTCTACATTTCCATTAATCACTGTGGCAATAATGGGTATGTCAATAACTTTACTAATGGTTTCTATGTTTTCGTTACTCATCGGTGCATTGACCACAACCCCAAACGCCCCTTGGGCTTCTGAGTCCTTGGCCAAAATCGCCGAGCGAGTTCCCGTGGTCATGCCTCCACCGACACCACAAAAAACCGGTATTGATGAAGCGTTGATGATCGGTTGTGATACGATCTGCTGTGGAGTGAACGGATAAACCGCCAACACTGCATCTGCGTTGCAATTTCTGATGATTGCAATATCTGTAGAAAAGATAACGGACTTAATGCGTCGTCCCATAACGACGATGCCTTTTGCCTGCCAAATTACGTCGGGAATTTGAATGCTTCTTGTTCGTAGTGATCCGTTAATTCTTGGAATTTCTCTATCTCCCATTTAGCTCCTCCTCTTCTTATTCATTTATTGTATTCATTATTATATACTGATTTTTCTTAGGGTTCAAATGAAATTTTGTTCATAAAATGTCTTTTCTATGTTATACTTACTATATTTGAACAGAGAAAGGAAAGCACAATGGTTTATCGATATAAAACACAAGGAACTTGTTCCGCTTACATAGATTTAGAAATGGACGGCAACGTGCTAAAACAAGTTGTTTTTCACGGCGGCTGTAATGGAAATCTCCAAGGAATCAGCACCCTCGCTGCAGGCCACACTTATGACCAGCTTAAAGACAAGCTGTCTGGGATCACCTGTGGATACAAGTCCACGTCTTGCCCTGATCAATTGATTAAGGCCATGGAAGCAGCCATGAAAGGTGAGTAATCATGAACCGATGGATATGTAAAAAATTCATTAAGAACCATGAGGACACCAAAAACCCTGAGGTAAGGGAAAACTACGGAAAGCTTGCCGGAATCATCGGGATTATTTCCAATGCCCTTTTATGTGTCGGTAAAGTAGTTGTAGGTATTCTTTCGGGCAGCATTGCCATCATCGCAGATGGAGTAAACAACCTAGCAGATGCCTCTTCTTCCATCATCACGTTGGTTGGTTTTAAAATGGCTGCCATGCCAGAAGATGAGGATCATCCCTACGGTCACGCTCGTATTGAATACATTTCTGGAATGATTGTCTCTGTGCTCATCGTTGTAGTCGGCATAGAGCTTGGTCGGTCTTCTTTCGACAAGATTCTCCATCCTGCTCCAATCGTTTTTAGTTGGACACTGGTTGCCGTGTTGATTGCATCTATTCTCATGAAAATATGGCAATCACGGTTTAATGTATTGGTGGGAAAAAGAATCAATTCCCTAACCCTAATGGCCACTGGCACTGATAGTCGCAATGACGTCATCGCTACTTCAGCAGTATTAATCAGCGTGTTCATTGGTCAGTATACTGGCCTTCTCATTGATGGATATATGGGTATGCTGGTCGCACTATTTATCATTTGGTCAGGTATTGGCCTCATTCGCGAGACCATCAATCCACTTCTCGGCGAAGCCCCAGATCAAGAAATTGTCGATACCATTTTTCAATTGGCAGAAGCCCATGAAGGCGTTCTAGGCATTCACGATTTGGTGGTTCACAACTATGGCCCTGGAAAAGTTTTCGCTTCGATTCACATCGAAGTAGATGCTGACGGTGACTTGATGCAAAGCCATGACATGGTTGACAACATTGAGCGAGAAATCGCAAGCAAAATGAATATTGCCATTACTGCACATCTAGACCCTACTCGGTTTAACGATCCAGTGGTAATCAAAATGAAAGAAGTCGCTGAACAGGTGGCAGAATCAATTGAGGGTATCTCCAATGTTCATGACCTACGGGTCGTTGCTGGTCATACTCACACCAATATTATCTTTGACGTCGTCATGTCTACAGAGTGCTCCTTCTCGAAAAAGGAAATCCACCAAAAGTTTGACGAAGCCGCTAAGGCCATCGATGCCAATTATTATACGGTCATCAACTTCGATCAATCCTATATCAGATAAATACACCCAGAATTGCCTTTGGTTTTTCTGGGTTATTCTTTTTCTGCCACAGGAAACGAGATGCTCACCAAGAACACCGTATCCTCTTCTTTATAATCAAAACGTCCGTTCAAATCCGAACAAATTTTTTCACAAGTTTTTAGCCCAATTCTCGTGCTTTCCACTTTTTTGGTTTCTTCTGGAATGTGGTTGGTGACACGAATGATGATGTTTTCTTCATTAATTTCAGCGCTAATACCTACCGGGAATTTCTTATCGGCATATTTCATCACGTTGGAAAATACATTGTCAAACAATCTTCGCAAGCCAGAAATGTCTCCCAGCACGTCAACTTCTGGAAGATTAAACTGTAAATCAACTTTATATCCATAGCTGACAATTTCTGCTCCGTGCTCAGCAAGGAGCTGCTGGAACAAAATGCTCGCATCGAATCGTTCCATGCTTTTCTCATTTTCCTTATTGCCAAAAACCAAGAAATACTGGAATAGCTTATCTGATAAGTCTTTTAGCTGAAACGCCTTATCTCTACAAGAAGAAATGTATTTTTTCAACTCCTCTTCACTTTCAAATTTTTCACTTTCAATAATGTCTAGGTATCCAATCATCGATGTTAATGGCGTTCTAATGTCGTGGGACATTGCCGTAATCAACTGGGTATTTGCCTCCCACGCATCAATTTCGTTCTGGTGCTTTTGGATGATGGAATTTCTCATGTTGTCCACGCTTATGGCCAACGTACCGATTTCATCATTATGCAAATGATGAATTTCACTGTCCAAATCGCCGCTACTGATTTTCCGCACCTCGCTAGCTAGTCGTGCAATTCTAACCAGCATCAATTTATTGTATAAAAGCACCACTGCAAAAAGCGTAAGGAAGCTTAGTCCTAACGCAAGGAAATCCATAATGCTCTGGAATCTACGGTATTTATAAACATCGATATACGTATAGTACTTCCCATCGGTAAACTCGACGATTCGGTTTCTGGCATCGGATTCAAATGTGCTTTCGTCAATTCTGCCGCTGATGTTTTCTGGGACTTCACTGTTGGTGATGAAGGTATCCGTTCCTTCTTCTAGCTGTTCTGTTCCTACATCGGCGCTTTCATTGACCCACCATCCTGCCTCAAAGACATTGTAGTAATTATCATAAACAAAAAAGTAAGTGTACTCTCGATCCTTCACCCATTTGGCAAGGGCTTTGGTGTCGGTAGCCTTAAGATCATCTTCCTTAATCATTTTCTCCAATTCTGCATAAGCCTCATCGGCTTCCTTTTGGATTGCCTTTTCGCTCAAGTAGATGTTGTTCACGGTATAATCTTCAATGAGGAGACAAAGAACGTACATGCCACAAGCAAGAATAATTCCAACGGTAATTGCCACAATCATCTTCAGATTCAACGGGATATATCTTTTTCGTTTACTCAACTTTATACCCCTTTCCCCAAACAGTCTTTATGATTTTCGGGTTGTTCACATCTTCTTCTAGTTTTTTTCGCAGGTTAAGCACATGAACCATAATGGTATTGCCCGCTGAAGGAAGATATTTTTCTCCCCAGACACCTTCGTATAGTTCCTTGTTCTCTACAATTTCGCCTTTATGATCCATGAAAAATTGCAGGATATCGTATTCTTTATCGGTAAGCCCTATGCGACGTCCCGCTTTGATTGCTGCTCTAGTTTTTCGGTCAATTTGAATGTTTCCACCAATAATCACTTCTGACGTTCTTACGATTCCCTTGGTTGGGTATTCTTTATAACGACGCAGAAGCGACTTAACCTTCATCAACAGTTCTGTCTGCGAAAACGGCTTGACTAGATAATCATCGCCACCTTCAGTATAAGCATCTACCTTGTCTTGGTCTTGGGACTTGGCCGTGAGAAACAGCACTGGTACCAAGGAGATTTTCCTAATGTTGGCACAAACCTCAACTCCAGATAATCCTGGCATCATAATATCTAAGATAACCAAATCTATATCTTTAAGGTTGTTGATTTTTTCTAAGGCGATTTCCCCATCTTCTGCCTGTTCAACAACATATCCTTCACTTCCAAGAAGAACTGACAATACTTCTCTGATATTCGGATCGTCATCAACGATCAAAATTCTATTCTTTTCCATTAATATGTCCTTTCTTTTCCCTTCTGCATGAACATTTTATAACTTTCTCGAACAAAAATATATAGTTTTCCATAGAATTAAGAAATATTAAGAAATACAACGATCTATGAATATGGTATACTATACAAAATATGGGAAAGGGGATGAATACATGAAAATCACACCATGGCAAAAGGAATGGAATACGCTAGTAAAGCAAGAACAAGCTTTTCTACGAAAAGGGGAAAACAAGAAATCCTCCCTCATCAACAAGGCACTAGAGGGAAAGGTTCCCGAAAGCTTGGAAAGCACCTTAAACACCGCCTTTGCAAAAGCCTTTTCATTGGTATTTGATAAAGGAACTGGCATCATTGAAAAAACCTATCGAAAGGAAGACTTGGAGCACGACTATAAGGTCAACACCTATTCGGTGGATTTGAAAGAAAATCGAAAAACCCTCGGTCTGTTTTCAAAAAAGGCCAATAATGCCTCAGCCAAAAACCTGCTTCTCTCAGGTGTGGAAGGCATCGGCCTTGGCGCCTTAGGCATTGGACTTCCTGATATCCCCGTTTATGTTGGTGTAATGCTAAAGAGCATCTACGAGGTCGCCCTTCATTTTGGCTACCCTTACGATACAGAGGAGGAAAAGCTGTTTATCTTACGGTTGATCCAAACCGCATTTTCTTATGGAGACGAACTGAAAGAAAGCGACGAGCAAATCAATGACTTTATTGAACATGGGCATCTGCCTGAAGATTTTGACGAACAGGCAGAAATTCGCTCCGCTGCCGTAAGCCTGTCCACTGAACTTTTATACCTGAAATTCTTGCAAGGTCTACCGATTGTCGGTATGGTCGGTGGTGCATATAATACGGTCTATCTGCAAAAGGTCCTAAGCTACGCTAAGCTGAAATACAAACGCAGATTTCTCTTAGATCGAAATCGCCCCAATAACCCCGATATCGCCTAAAAAAAGCGCCGTGGTCTCCTTTTGGAGCTACACGGCGTTTTCTTATTTTACGTATTCTATTGCAATTCTGTCTGCAACAAATTCTCGCATCTCAGATTCCTTATCCGGATACCCAAGCGCCACCCCTGCACAAGGGAAAAATCCTTCCGGAACCTTCAATTCTTCACAGAGCTTTTGGTCATTTCTCATTGGCTCAATCATGCCGAAAATATAACAGCTTCCTAAGCCGATATCGGCTGCAAGAATCATCATGTTTTCAATGATGCATGATGCGTTGGCCATGGATCGCTCTATTTGACCTTGATCCCCATCCTTCCCCGAGACCAAAATCAATGTTGGTGCTCCATATAGCGGATGTAGGTCTGGATTCCCCGCAATCTTCGCCCCCTCCATATCCAGCTTGCGCAGTAGCTCTCCGTTCTGTATAACGGTAAGCTTTACCAGATCATAGTCGCCTTTTGCAACCGGTGCTGCATTACCACCTTTCACGATGATCTCCAACTCTTTGTTGCTGATTTGATATGGTCTAAATGCCCTGCAAGAGCATCTTTTCGCCATTGCTTCTCTTGTTTTCATATTTCTCATCTCCTATCCATCATACCCTATATTATACACGAAAATCTTTTAATTGTGAAATTTTTCTTCGTATCCGTGATCCATAGGCCCACAGCCTTTCCCTAAATCCAGCATAGCGGATAATGCCCCTGACAAATAATTCTTCGCCTTTTCTACGGCAACCTCCATATCGTCACCCTTTGCTAAATTTGCTGCAATCGCACTGGACAACGTGCATCCTGTCCCATGGGTATTCGGGTTGTCAATGCGCTTTCCATAAAACCATTTTCCGTTTCCGTTATGATGATACAGAAAATCATTGGCATCATTAAGCTGATGTCCTCCCTTACAAAGCACGCTACAGCCAAAGGTCTTTCCGATATGCATTGCCGCCGCTTCCATGTCCTCTGCCGTTTTGATGGAGATGCCCGAAAGGACTTCAGCCTCAGGAATATTTGGGGTCAACAAAGTTGCCAAAGGCAACAGCTTGGTTTTCAATGCATCCACTGCGTCGTCAGAAATCAGCTTTGCTCCACTGGTGGCAACCATAACTGGATCCACCACGATGTTCTTAGCCTTATAGCAAGCCAACGTCTCTGCAATCGTATCAATCAACCCCGCAGATGCGACCATTCCGATTTTTACTGCATCTGGATAGATATCGGTAAATACTGCATCCAGTTGCTTTCTCAGAAATTCTGGAGAAGATTCTAGTATGTCAGTTACACCTGTGGTATTCTGGGCAGTTAACGCTGTGATGGCACTCATGCCGTAAACACCATTGGTAATCATGGTTTTTAAGTCTGCTTGAATTCCAGCCCCTCCACTTGAATCGCTTCCTGCTATGGTCAATGCGGTCTTCTTCATTTGGCTCCTCCTATATCAAACTCAGTCAATTCTCTGACATATATGTCCGAAAGGGCTTTGATTTCTTCTTGGTCCGCTTTGCTCACTTCATCGTAAATGCCGACCACCTTAAACCCTGCCGCCTTGGCGGTTTTGATCGAATAGAGTCCATCTTCAAAAAGCCACGTTTCTTCTGGCTTCGTTCCCATAGCCTTTGCCGCTTCATGAAAAATGAAGGGATCAGATTTTGACACGCCCATTTCTGGGCAAGTAAACAACTCTTCGAAATAGTCCATAATGCCTAATCTTTGGAACACGCCTGTGATAAATGGTTTCCCCGTAGATGTCGCTACGGTCATCGGAATGTTCTCGGCTTTCATGGCCTTTAGCAGCTCCAATCCACCTGGTCTAAACGTAGCAGTTTCTATATATGGCGTTTCCACTATGGCATTGATGCTGCGCTTCACTTCTTCGTGAGGAAGCTGCAAATCATACTCCCGTATGAGGTAATGTGCACCCATATCCACAGTCATGGCAAACAATTTGTCTCCCAGCCCTGGTTCTGCGGTTATACCAATAGATTGCAAATAACGCGCCCCTGAATCATGCCACAAGTGCATCGTGTCCAGCAACGTCCCATCAACATCAAAAATTGCGCCCTTAATCATAATCCACCCATTCTTTCGTTGTTTCAACTAACTGCCTGGTGGCAGTCTCAATATCTGACTGACCAAAAATCGCTGAGATAACGGCAACGCCATAAATGCCACTGCTTCTCAGCTGATTTACGTTTTCTTGCGTGATTCCTCCTATGGCGATGACGGGAATATTCACTGCTTGGCAAATCTCTTGTAGAGTTTGAAGGCTGACTTGATCGGCGTCTGCCTTTGATCCTGTAGCAAAAACTGCACCTACACCCAAATAGTCTGCTCCTTTTTCTTCGGCAAGTATAGCCTGGGGCACCGTTTGTGCCGAGACCCCTAGGATTTTGTTTGGCCCAATTTTCTTTCTCACGTCTGCTGCTTCCATATCCTTTTGCCCTACGTGAACCCCATCGGCATTCATTTCCATTGCAATATCCACGTTATCGTTAATAACAAAAGGAACGTGATACTGCTTGCAAAGGGTTTTGAGGTTGATGGCTTCGGCCAAAAACGCCTCATGGTCTAAGGTCTTTTCTCTAAGCTGAACGAAGGTAGCTCCTCCCCTTAGTGCCTGTTCTACTTGCTGATATAATGTTGCGTCACCAAGCCAATATCGATCGGTTACGGCGTACACCTGCAATGTTTTTTTATCGAAGTTCATAGTTTGCTCCTTGTTCTAGCTGCATTCCATCCATACAGTAAATCGCGTCGATGATTCGGTTTCTGTATGTGGAGTTTCCATCATGGGCTTCCATATGGCTCCAGCCAATTTCTCCAGCAACGCCCATAGCGCATACCGCTGTGGCAACAGCTTCTAATGGCTCATTGGGATTTGCTACTAAAGACGCTGTGATCAAAGCTGAAAGCTGACAGCCTGTTCCTGTAATTTTTCCCATTTCAGGTCTACCGTTTCTCACCACATAACAGATTTCCCCATCTGTTACTAAATCAATTGCGCCAGTAATGGCTACGATGGTTCCCGTTTCTTTCGCAAACTGCTTTGCAAAGGCGATTCTTTCCTCAAGGTTTTCTTCAGTAACGGCATCTTCCACATCTGCGTCTACACCTTTTGTTCTCCCAAAGCCCATGGCCAAAGTTTTGATTTCCGAAATATTTCCTCTGATACAATCAAAGGCGATACGATCCATGAGCTTGCATGCTGTTTCGGTTCTCAGCTTGCTTGCTCCTGCTCCAACTGGATCAAGCACAACCTGATGCCCTAATGCTTTCGCTGTATCTCCTGCTAGTTCCATGGCTGCAATGGTGCGCGAATTCAGTGTGCCGATATTGATATTTAGCCCACCGCAAATGGTGGTAATGTCAACTACATCCTCTAGCTCATCTGACATAATTGGGCTTGCTCCTGCCGCCAATACGATGTTCGCTACATCATTTACCGTAACATAATTGGTGATGTTATGTACCAAGACACCGCTCTTTTTTAGTGAATCGAATTTTTCCTTTAACATTTTTCCTCCTAATCTAGCCGATAAAGGCATGACACTTAGATTGATTGGATTAGGCCGTATAACGACAAAAGCTGTCCATCTACCAAACAGCAGATACACAGCTTACTACGCTAAGTATTTTCCCTACGTTGGCATTATCCATCAGGTTCAACGGGTAAAAGCCTCAAGCTTACTCTCAGCCCACTTCGGTGAGCTCCCCTCGGATATTTATTATACTACGATGGGAGAAAAAAGCAAGTGAAAGGAATCGCCATTTCCCACTAAGATTTCCATTGTTTTTTTGGAATAATGGTGGTATAATTTGCATATAAACGTGTGAAATAATTTTCAACGAAGGCAAGCATTTTGGAGTAGCGTGTGAGTACTCTGAGGAATGTTTGTTTTGTTGTGTTTTAAGTGGAGGTAATTATATGCAAGTTGGCGTAGGTTTTAGCGATAACCCGGACAGTATTAGAGCCGGGAAACAAGCTGCTAAAATGGCTTTATCAAATGTTGAACGAGAGGATTCTTGTGATTTAGTCTTGCTTTTCTGTACTGCGAGACATAATCAAGAATTGCTTAGATATGAGGTTTCCGAAATCGTAGGAAACAAGGCACCGGTTTATGGCGGTGGTGCTGTCGGCATCATCACCAATGAATCCTTTGGATATGCTGGTGATCAAGTTGGTGTTGCATGTATCTGGCTAGATGGTAGTGAAATCAATGTCACTACAGAGCTAGGACTACATAACGATGTAGGGGAAACGAAAACTGGTGAACGTTTAGGAGAACGTCTTGCTGCTCAAGGCATCACGAAAGACTCACCAGTCATGCTTTTTTATGACGCGATAGATCGGTCTCACGGCGATGTGAGAATGAAGATGGCGACTTGGATTTTAGAAGGCTTAGAAAAAGGATTGGGTTTCTTGCCAGATTTAACAGGCGCTGGAATGCAAGGCGATTTTGTCAGCAGTGCTACAAAACAGTTCCTTGGAGATACCATTGGCTCTGGAAGTGCCTTTGCCCTTACCTTCTCCGATGATATTTCTGTAGATAGTGTCATCATGCACGGATGCCGCCCTGCATCCCCGTACTATACTGTTACCAAGGCAGATGGTCCAGCTATTTTGGAAATCAACGGACAGCCTGCTATTCCGTTTATTGATTCATTACTAAAGTCCGCCATCACTCCAGACGATTATCCTTTCTTTTTGACCTTTGGCATCAATCACGGTGAACGCTGGGCTGCTTATGACGAAAACAATTATGCCAGCAGACTTTGTTTAAGCATCGATAAGGAAAAAGACGCCATCATCATGTTTGAAGCGGATATGATTGAAGGCACCGAATTTCAGATCATGTACAGAAGCATGGAATTGGACTACATGAAGCCAAAGACGGATGCGCTTTTTTCCGGCTTAGGAGATCAGGAACCGATATTTGCCATCTATATTGACTGTGCCGGCCGTTGCGCAGGATACGGCGGAATCGATCTTGAGGACGCCTATGTCATTCAGGAAGCAACAAGAAATAGAGTCCCATTATTGGGTTTATATACCGGTGTAGAAATTGCATCTGTAGCTGGACGCCCTCGCGGTTTAGACTGGACAGGTGTACTATGTGTTTTCTCTAAGAAAAAAGGCGGAGAAGCCGCTCACCGAGCTGATGTTGATATGTCAGTGTGGGACAAGACAAAAACCAAGGATGCCGTCGAAGAAACGACTCCTATGGATGCCCTTGTCAATATCAATGAAGAGAACATTGCACAAGTATTGCGCTTAGGCACCAGCCTTCTTGCAATCCGTACTGAATTAGAACAAAAACGACGTGGGTTTGGTCTTCTGTCCGAATTATCCGTTTCGTTGCAGCAGGAAAATAGCAATGAGAGCGTTTTCTTGATTGCCACGCAGCGAATCAATGCCACACTAAATATGCAGCGAACTGTAGTTTTGTTTAAAGATGATGAAGGAAAGTTTACCCCTTCCATATTGCAAGGGTACACTACTGAAGAAAAGGTTCGGTTGGTCGGAAGGCATATTACATTGGATGAAGAAATCCTAAATCCTGAGAATATGATCATTGTCACTTCTGCTGATGGGGAACATCGCTTTGCGGATCTCAGAAAAACCTTGCAGCTACCGTACTTCATTGCCGCTCCTGTTGTGGTCGAAAATCAAGTGGTAGCCGTGCTAATTACTGGAAGAATGATGGAATCTCCACCATTGCTTTCACCACTTAGCCAAGGGGATGCAGAAACAACTAAAGCCATTACGTCATTGTTGGCATCTGTACTGATGCACCAGAGATTAGATGATGCGACGAAGCAAGCGCAAACCGACGAGCTTACCCAAATTTTCAATCGTGGTGCAATGGAGCAAAGAGCAATGGAATTGCTGCAGGAAGAATTGCCAACTGGCGGAAAATTCGCCTACATGATGATCGACTTCGACTTCTTTAAAAATGTCAATGATACTTACGGACATTTAACTGGAGACAAGGCCCTTGTCGCTCTGGCCAACACCTTGAAAAAACACTTCCGTTCAACGGATATTGTGGCCAGAATCGGCGGAGACGAATTTGCAGTATTCTGCAAGCTCAACGGCGATGACGATCACATTGATTGTCGTGTTGCGCAATTGATTAAGAATTGGAACGAAACACCAATCGAAGCAACTGATGGCACAGTATTTCACTCTACCCTCAGCATCGGTATTTCCGTTGCTCCTCGCGATGGTGTGTTATACAACGAGCTTGTTCATCGTGCTGACATCGCACTTTACAAGTCCAAACAAAACGGACGTAATCAATTCACCATCTATGATAAAAAAACCATGGATAGTATAGAATAATTAAAAAAGGAAGGTGCTCATTCAAGTACCTTCCTTTTTCATGCTTTATTTTTCCCACTTCATGTAGGTTTCTCCACTATCTAGCGCTTTCCAGAAAAACTCACCGTCTTCTATAATCATATAGCTATGCTTGCTGTTTTCTTTCGGAATTGAGATTGAACCAGGGTTCATATAGACATAGGTTCCATAATCTACGCATTTTGGTACATGAGTATGCCCGTTCAGTAAAATGTCCCCCTTGCCTAACGGCGGAAGATTCTCCTCGTTATACACATGGCCATGGGTGGCGTAAATCAACATATCTCCTGAGTAAATTACTCCATAATCTGCTAGTACTGGAAATGCTAGCACCATTTGGTCAACTTCCGCTTCACAGTTCCCACGGATAGCAAAAATCTGTTCTTTCATGGGATTCAACATGGCAATGACCTCTTTTGGTGCATAATCCTTCGGCAAATCGTTTCGCGGTCCATGGTACAAAATATCTCCCAATAAGACTAGTCGATCTGCCTGTTCCCGCTGGAATGCACTTAGCATTTCCTTACAATAATACACCGATCCATGTATGTCTGATGCCACCATCAATTTCATCTTCTGCTCTCCTTCTCTTTGCTTTGATACATTTCCTTGTCTGCATATTGATACAGTTCTTCAAAGGTTTCCCCATTATCTGGCACCATGGCAATACCAATGCTGACAGACAGATTTACCTCTTCGTCAATTTCTCGACTTAAGTCCTTCACGCCTAACTTGATTTTATCTGCTATGGTTTTTGCGTGATGATAGTGACTAATATCCTGCAAGAAAATCGCAATTTCGTCACCACCCATTCGGGCAATTACATCGTTGGTTCTCAGTTTAGCCTTCAGCATATCTGCAATCTTAATCAAACACTGATCTCCCACATTGTGTCCAAACTGATCATTGATTGACTTAAACAAATCAATATCAATCATCAAGAACGCATGCTTTCGATTATAGGTGTTCAAGCTGGATAATTTTCCTTTGATGATTCTTTCTGCTGATGAACGGTTAAGCAATCCAGTTAATGGGTCGCTTTCTGCTTGGGCGATCAATTGAATTTCTCTTTCTTTTCGTTTCTGAATATCTCTGCAGTGTACCAAGCAAATGATATCGCCAGTTTCCGTATCTGGTGTAAAGTGTAGGTATACAGATACCCAAGCTTCTGCTCCATCTACAAGCAAATATCTGTACTCAAACTCTTTTTCCATCGTTCCATTGCTGTAAAGTGTATTGAGATTTTCTAGGCTCATTTCCATCAAGAATTGATCTTGGTCACACTTGGCAATAATCGCCTTTACAGAAGTTTCTAGCATCTGGGTGTAATTATGGCTGTCTGAAAGTAGCGCTGCAATTCGTTTTACCCGTTCACTATAAGTACCGTCAATATCGTCAACGTAATTCTTGGTTACATTGATGTCGTACGCCATAATGGACGTTTTCTTCATGGCAATACGATACTGTTCTTCTTTCAGATATGCTTCTTCAAATCGTTTACGCTGATCGACGTTTTCTAAAACGCCAATGGTTTTAAACGGTTCTCCACTTTCTGCGAAAACCGTCGTGGTGATGATGCGAATCCAAACATACTGCCCCTCATTCAATCGGATACGCACTTCAGCCTTACAGCTTGTTTCTCCAGCATGGATACGTTCAAACAGTGCAACAATTATCTCTTCATCATTAGGATGAACGATACCGGCTTCTAGAATACTTTCAGGGAAATTTTCGGTATTTCCTTTCAGCACATCAAAGTTTTCCGGTCCGCTATAGGCTATGACCTTTTTCTCTCGAATGTCATATTCATAAATCGCATGGTTCGTTAGCTGAAGGGCCATTTCGTATTTCGTATGGGCAACTTCTTTTTCTAGCTGTAGCATCATAATATCCGTGATGTCGATGCAGTCACCCAGCAATGCTTCTTTTCCATTATCAATGATGATGCGCTTTGTTGTGTTTCTAATCCAAAGAACAGATCCATCTTTTTTCAGCATTCTATACTGTAAGTGGACTTCTCCTTCTTCCATATCCAGCGAGGTTAATTGATTCTCTACTTCTTTCCAATCGTCCGGATGCATTACCCCTGAAAAGAGACCTCCCGTTACCGTTCGATACTCCTGCTCTCCATAACCAAGCGCATCTAATAGATCGTCGCTAACGTAGAAGAGTGGGTATCCAGCTTCTGGATAAAACGCCACCATCCATCCCGGCATTGCTCGGTTCAAGAAGTCATCTGAATCTCCCCAAATTTTCGGATCAAAATCCGTAATGGAAACAATGTCAAACTGCTGCGGCAATGCAACCTTGCTGTTATTGAGGTATTCTTGGAATTCCTCAAGTGGCAACGGTTTGGAATACAAGTATCCTTGAATATATAAGCAGTTTTGCTTCAGCACAAAATCTCTTTGCTCTTCAGTTTCTATCCCTTCGCAAACGATTTTAATGTTATTCTTTTTCATCGCCTTGACTAGATACTTCATGACGTCACCGGCTTTAGGTATCTTCATGGCATTTTCAATGAACTTTTTATCCAGCTTCAATACGTCTAACGGCATTTCTTGTAAGAGCGCAATTGAAGAATATCCTTCACCAAAGTCATCAATAGATACACCAAAACCATACTCCTGAATGGAGCGAACGAATTCTATTGCCACTTCCATGCTTTCCATGCCCATGGTTTCCGTGATTTCCACTTCTAACATGTTGGGCGGAATATGGTAACGTTCTGCAATGGTCATTAATTGGAGGGCAAACGTCTTATTGGTCATGTGCCGTCTGGAGAAATTCACCGATGTAATGACGATTTGTTTCCCCTCTTCAAGCCAATCGTGCATGTCCTTGCAAACTGCTTCAAACATGGCAAAATCGATTTGGACAATGAATCCATTCTTTTCATAAAACGGTAGAAATTCCATCGGAGGAATAATCTTTCCTTCCGTAGTTTTCCAACGTGTTAACGCTTCTGCACCGATGACTTCTCCCGTTAAGGCATTTACCTTTGGTTGATAATATGGAATGAACTCATGGTTTTCCAGCGCAGACGCCATTTTATCTTCTAGATTCTTTTGATTCAAAATCTGTTGATGCAATACGTCGTTATATGCTACAAATGTATTGGAGAAAAATCCTTTGATGCTATCCTTGGCATAATTGGCTTTATCACACGCATAATCAAGATTTCCGTAATCCTTTTCCAAACGATAAATACCGCCAGTAAAGATAAATGACGAATTGTCGAAGTGTTCTTCTGAAATTGCCGATAGTTGACCGGATAGCTTCCTGAGTCGCTCTTCCAATTCTTCTCTAGTGGTGTAGCGAAGAAGAATAGCAAAATTGTCCGCATATACACGGCCAAATCGCTCATCGTCACGGATAAATTCTTTCAGACACTCTGAAATAGACCTTAAAATGTTATCGCCTACTTCATATCCAAAGATATCGTTAATGGATTTAAACTGATGCATATCCATGTAAATCAACACAAAATCCTCAGGCGAATCACCGATAAGCTTCGGTGCGTCCTCCACCATGGCCTTGTAGTTTGGATAGCCCGTAATCGGATCTGTATATAGCATTTTCTTCATGGATTGCTCACTCTTGCTTTTGGTTCGGAACAAAATGAAGATTGCACTTGTAATGGCGATAAACACGATGAGAATGACTGCAACCACTGCAATTGGGTCTGTATAGATTAAGCTCTTAATGGTTCTCGCCTCTGGGTTGCTGGTATTCTGCGCGATGATATGATTGATTTCCGATTCGGAAATGCTGGCCAGAGCCTTATTTAGAATAGACAATAATATCGGATCTTCTTCTGGATTAACGGCAATACACACCTCCACAGAATGCCCATAGGCCGGTGAGCTGGCAAGACCTCCATATTTCGGATCATTCATATAATAAGACATGACCACAGAATTAGCAAAGGTAATGTCTGCATCGCCATCATTTACAGCATTTAGTGCCTCCTCTAAGGTGCTAAATTTAACTACACTAGCATTTTCGTGAAGAAATTCTGCTGTCATAGCCGATTCAGGCATCCCATCATACCAAGCAACTTTGCATTCATGGTTTTCTCGGTGGGTTCCAATGGTCACAAGCTGTCCAGTTAAGTATGGCATGGAGATGAATCCCTTATTGGAATTCCTCCACGTTACATCTTTATTTTTGGTTAGAAACAGATTTGCATCACCATCATAGAATTCGTCGATGGCACCATTGAGCGTTTCTGTCGGAATGATTTCGAAAACCAAACCGGTTTTCTCTTCAATGATTTTCGCAATGTCCATGGCCATTCCCTTTGGCACATTTTGATCGCCATCGCTATAACTAATCGGCCTTAACTCCGGATTATAATTGCATCGCAAAGTTTTCGCTGATTTAATGTACTCCAATTCTTCGCGAGTAAAAGAAATCTGCGTTTGTGTTTGAATATCAAAATACTTTTTCGAAAGAACACTATTAAAATATGGATCATGCAATTTGATTTCTTCCATGACCGCATTCATTTGCTTAAGTAGAGCAGTATTTCCCTTGGTGGTAGCGAAACAGCCTTCGCTTTCCCCATATTTGGCAATGACTCTTAGCTCAGGTGCAATCAGCATGCTCGTTGCTAGCTTTGCTCCAATTTCCCCTTTTTTCAGCGCTTTGTCCAATTCATCCTCAGTCTTATAATATACAATTTTTGGCGTAAACCCTGCGTCTTTACTGAATTTCAAAAAGGTTTCGGCCTGTATATTCTGTTCGATGGCACCAACTCGCAATCCCTCGAATGCCTCAAAATCGTTAAATGGCAAATCTTTATTGCTTTTGTTGGTGATCAAAACACCATACGCATCAATAAATGGTTCGTCGACAAAATCGAAGAATTTCTCGCGTTCCTTCGTTTTCACCAGACCACCCATTAAATCAATCTCGCCGTTTTTTAGCATTTCCAAGCACTCTTCCCAAGTGCCATCAATATATTTATAAGTCCATCCAGTATACCTTGATATTTCTTGCAAATATTCATAGCCGTACCCGTTGTACCTGCCATCTTCGCTTTTCATCATCAATTCCTTATACGGGAACACCCCTACTTTGATGACCTGTTCATCCTCTGTTGCGTTGACTGGCAAAACAAACAGCCCCACTAAAAGGGACACAACTAAAAAGCCGATTAATCCTCTGCTTATCCGTCGTTTGTATTTGTTTAACCTCATTTCCATTGAAACTCCTTCCCCCTTCATGGTGCGTGCTCAACGGCCTTTCCAATTAAGCACTTCTAATATACATGATTTCACCGCCTAGTTCAAGATTAGTGCAAGAATATCTTCATCAGTTTTTCTCTTGCTTCGCTATATGGTCTATACCTTACTGGCAAATCAATCCAATTGGCTTTTTTCACGATGCTTCTGTAGTGGGTAAACGTATCAAAGCTCTTTTTCCCATGGTATTCGCCCATTCCAGACGCACCTACTCCACCAAATCCCATCTTGGATGTTGCCAAATGAATCATCGTATCATTAATGCAACCTCCACCAAAGGAGCAAGCATTTAACACCCTTTCCTCAACCTCTCGATTATTGGTAAACAAGTATAGCGCCAGAGGTTTGGGTCTGCTAACGATATAATCGATGCACTGATCCAGCTCATCAACGATAATCATCGGCAATATCGGTCCGAAAATTTCTTCTTGCATAATCGGTGACGTGAAAGATACTTCATCGAGAAGGGTCGGTGCGATGAATCTCTGTTGATCATCGGTCTCTCCACCTGCAACCACCGTTCCACTGTCCATTAGCCCTTTGACCCGTTGATAGTGTTTTTCATTGATGATGACATTCATATCCTGCGTCTCACCGCCTGGGAAAAACTCGTTTAAGGCTTCCTGAAACGCTGTAACGAATTGCTCTTTTACTTGAGAATGAATCAATAAATAATCTGGGGCAACACAGGTTTGCCCACCGTTAAGCACTTTCCCGAAAGCGATTCTCTTTGCTGCCAATCGAATATCTGCATCAGCAGTCACGATAACCGGACTCTTTCCGCCCAGCTCCAGCGTCATTGGCGTTAGATGCTTTGCTGCACTTTCCATAACCAATTGGCCAACCACTGGACTTCCCGTAAAGAAAATATAATCAAAGGCTTGCTCTAGCAATTGGCTGTTCGCTTGCCTTCCTCCTTGCACAACGGCAATATACTGCGCATCAAAAGTCTCTTCAATGATCTTTCCAATCACGTTGCTGGAATGCTCTGCATAAGCAGATGGTTTGACAATAGCGGTGCATCCTGCTGATATCGCACCAATGAGCGGCTCCAAGCAAAGCAGTATTGGATAATTCCAAGGTGACATAATCAACGCCGTTCCATATGGCTCTGGCGAAACAAAGGATCTGGCCGCAAATTGAGCCAAAGGTGTTGAGACGTATTTTCTCTTGTTCCATTTAGGCAAATGCTTGATGTGATAACGTAATTCATCAAGAACCAATCCCGTTTCGGTCATGTAAACCTCTTCAGGCGCTTTGTTCATGTCCAGCTTCATTGCGCGAGCAATTTCGGCTTCATTGGCCTTTACCGCTGCATATAGCTTTTTTAATTGGGCCACGCGAAAGCCAGTTGACCTAGTTTCACCAGTCCGAAAATACTCTTTTTGCAGTTTTACTAATTGATTTATTTCCATATTACACCTATCTCACCCATGTTTTTTTGTGTTTTGTTTGTTTATCGTTCTAATTGAATACATGTTTGGCTAGTCGCTCAAAGGCCTCTTTCACTTTTTCCGTAGGAAGTGCTAGGTTCATTCGAATGTGACATGACCCGCGGAAAAGTCTTCCGTCCTGCCAGCCAACGCCGACATCCCATCCAGCTTTTAGCAGTTCATCTAAGGTGGTTTGGTTGGCCTTGCACCAATCCGTGCAATCCAAGTATAGCAAATAGGTTGCCTCCGGTTTTGATGCGTTCACCCCATCAAAGTGTTCCTTAACGTAATCGTAGGCATAATTCATATTCCCTGAAAGAACTTGACACAATTCATCTACCCACTCGTGTCCCTCAGCTTGATATGCTCCAATTAAGGCATGCATAGACATGACGTTCATCTCGTTATAGTGGGATAATGATGATTCTTTGTCTATGCGATCCTTTAGCCACTGGTTATAGACAATGCGGTAAGAACCGATTAATCCAGCCAAATTAAAGGTTTTGGACGGTGCATAAATTGCCACAGTCCTCTGCTTAGCGTCTTCAGAAACGCTCTGTGTTGGGAGGAACTGGTTTCCATCGAGCAAAATATCCGACCACAATTCATCTGAAATAACATAAACATCGTGCTTTTTACATAGCTCCATCATCTGTTCAAGCTCGTGACGTTTCCACACTCGTCCTGTCGGATTATGGGGCGAACAAAACAAAAGCACATGGATCTTATGATCCACAATTTTGCGTTCCATGTCTTCAACATCCATCTGGTATTCCCCGTCGGCATCTACCAGCAGCTCGCTGTGGATAAATCGGTACCCATTATTGTTGACGGCTGCCGTAAAGCCTAAGTAGGTAGGCGAATGGACCAAAATATGATCTCCCTTGGAACAAAGCACATTTAGCGCACTGATGACGCTGCCTAATGCTCCATTTTCATAGCTAATGTGTTCCTTCATCAAGGCTTCCGCCTGATTTCTTGTTTTCTGCCAATTGATGATGGCATCGTAATATTCCTCCGTAGCCGGAAAATATCCATATAGTGCATGCTTCGCCCGCTCAATCATGGCTTCTGGAATTGACGGAACTGTAGCAAAATTCATATCTGCAATCCACATGGGAATAATGTCGAATCCTTCCTTAGGCGCTTTAGGTGCTGCCGCAGAGCCTTGTCCAACCCCATCGAAAGCGATCGCATCCTTTCCCGTTCTATCTATATACGTGGTAAAATCGTACTTCATGTTCATCATCCTCCTTGCGTAAATCTTATACTACATTTTAACACTGTCATGAACAAGAAACAACGAAGTTTTCAAAAGTGGGCGTTAGGTCATTGACCTGTTATTTAGTAAAAAAGAATAAAACCCTTCATCAAAAACCTAATTACTTTGCAATTAATTTATAAATTGCTCGTTTCAACGGGTCAATTCTTAAAAAGACTCCACTAAAAAAGGGGCTATTGCCCCTGGGAAACGTTCAATATCAGTTACATCACTCCATCGAGCAATGAATTGTTGTCTCTTTCAAGCCCTCTTACGGATTTATTCTGATAAAGAATGATTGCAATAAAACACAGCAAAATTCCCGCCAAAATAATCAGCAATCCAGTTCCACGTCCGCTACCCACACCGATGATTTTGCCGATGCTACCAGCCAAAGCGCCGCTCTCCACCAGCAAAGGTGTGAATATGTAGTCAGCAAGCACGCCGCAAAGCATATAGGCCGCCACATAGCCAAGTTGCGATACAATCCCGATGATACCCCACGCGCGACCTTGCAGTGAATTGTCGATATTGGTGCGTAGTAGATAATCCAGCGCCGTGTTGGCAAAAGGTAACATGGCAAAGAACAGAAAACCGGTTATCGTAATCAGAAGTAGATTCTCCCTCAAGCCGAATCCAACCATGAATATCCCCGCCCCGAACAGAGCGAATGTAAGCATTTTCACATACCCTTTTTTGATGGTGCCCATGCCGATGATCAAGCTGGTAACAAGCATACCTAATGCCGCGATGGACTCCAACTGTCCGAGGGTTGCACTATCTGCAAAGGAAAGGATAAGTGGCGCAAATAAAGTCTGGATAAAGCCAATGGCAAATGTAATTACCATTCCCAATAGCACCAATGCCCGAACGCCGTGGTTTTGTGATACGGCTTGCCATCCGTCTTGCAGCTCCCTAAGGAATGGGGCGATTTCTTTCTGTGTTTTAGTTTCAATGTGGCTGCGGACGGCTAATGTGGTCACAACGGTCAGCAGCAGAGTGCCGATGTCAATGACCAGCAGCAGCTTAATATCCGCAATAGAGAGCAGATACCCTGCAATGAAGGGCGAAAGCAGGTACTTGGCAGAACCTGCAATTTGGACAAGACCGCTTGCCTTGCTATACTGTTCCTCTGTCAGCAGGTCGGTGACGGTGGCCTTGTATGCAGGCTCCAGCAAAGAGGAAAACACCGAGCTTATGGTAACGCCCATGCAAATTTGCCAAAGCTGCGCGTCGCCATTTGCCATGCAGACAAGAATGAAGGCGAGACCCAGCGCCGAAAGTCCGTCACCAGCCACCATCAACAGACGGCGATCATAGCGGTCTGCCAGCACTCCGGCAATCGGCGATAACAACAATCCCGGCAGAAAAGCCAGCAGGGTGACAAGGGCCATCTGTGACGCCATGCCGGTTTGCTGATAAATATATACGCCCAGACCGAAGGAGGTCAGGCCACTGCCGATGGCGGCGACAAACTGCCCCGACCACAGCAGAAGAAATTTACTGAATGATTTATTTATTTGATTCATTGATTCAACTCGATTCTATTTTAATTTAAAGGATAGGAGTATATGGTGTTTCCACTTTTGATTGATCTAATGCATATTGGCTAACGAAAAGCATGTTTCATAGGAATAAAGCGTAGGCCATTAACAGTTTGCTCTGAATGGGTATCAAGGAAGCCAAGCCTACGGTACGCTTCAAGCGCGTATGGAGAGGAGTTTACCGTCATTTCGGTATAATCACTGTTGTCTCGATAATGCCCCATTACTGTTTGATAGAGTGCTTTAGCTATTCCTTGCCGATACTGACCTAGATAGATTTTTGCAATATTTTTCCGAGGGTCACGCTTTCCTTGTCTATATTAATCAACTTATTATCTTTGTTTCAAAAGCCACGCACTGGCTAACTTATGTACTTGTTTCACCTGTTTTGAGGACAAATCCCATTTATCCAGTTCGTTTTTCACAAGCTCAGCGTGTTTTTTGCTAATATCCCGCAGAGCGTTGCCAATGGACTTTCGGACATATTCACTTTCATCGCTTCGGTGCGCCGCCAACAAGCTGATGGTAACATCCGGATGTTCTTTGAAATAAGGGCGGCTCGTCCAAACCCGCAAGCCCTCTGAAACTGCCCTGCGCACATTGGCGGTGTCGCTTCCGAGCCATTCTTTTATCTGGGGAAGCGCATTCTCGTAGCCAATGGTTTTGCAATGAATGTCAAAGGCCATAGCAAGTATTTCCTGCACCTTCCAGTTTTCGTGCCTGCTGACGGTGTCTCGCAGGAACTGGATTGTATCAGGATATTCTTTGCCGATGTAACCGCACAGGAATACGCCAACCTCTTGTATTTGAAAATTGTCAGATTCGTAGAGCGGAATAATGGCCGTGTGGCACTCCTCAGCAAAATGGGTTTTGAAAAATTGTTCTGCTTCGCTTCGCACCAGTTTTAGGCTATCCTTTTCGGGGATAGTCGCAGATAGGTATTCGATATACTCAGATATCAAATCCTCCCCCCCAACGCTTTAGTATACTGCCGCGAAGGCTCATGAACCATATCGCTGTTCATATACCTCATTGGGGATTGGAATAATGCAAAAAGGATGGCCGGAAATATCTGTCATTACCGTCCAATCACGCGACAATTGACTGTTTGCCATTTTCGCGCCGCACTTTATCGCATACTTTACCTTTGCATCAAATTCATCCTCTTTTACATAGAAGTCCAAATGAACCATTTGCTGTTGTTCTGTTTTGGTGGATGGCCATGTTGGTTTTTGATAGTCGAGATTTTCCTGAAAAACCAAAGGTGTTTCTGTATAATCCGCTTTGCTTACGGTAATCCATTTCTCCCCATCGTGATTTTGGCTACTTTTATTCCATCCCAACAACATTGCATAAAAATCGGACAATGCCTCAATGTTGTCGCTGTCTAATACGATTGCCCCTAATTTCATTGTGATTCCTCCACTTTTATCATTTTCAGTATGTCAAGCTTTTCTGAACATCAGTAGCATAGACACTGTCATGATAGTAAATTATTTCTTTTCTAAAACATAGCGACTGCGCGCAGTATCTACTAATGTAAATCCACACGAAAGTAGTGCCCGTTCAGACGCCTTGTTCTCTTTGTCAATATCGGTGGTAATTCGCTCGGCATCGGGAAACGAAAAAATCTTGTTCACAAGCAAGGCAATCATTTCCTTGCCCAAGCCCTTGCCAATGTACGCGGCTTCACCAATCAAGTAGTCGATTCCAGCGCTGCGAAGCCATTCTTCATAATGCCGGCTACCTGTGTAAATAGTGTTGGCAGTTTATCAGTCCCATCATATCTATCGATTAAATAATCGACAATCACTTCTTTGATTTCGGCGATAACCGCTGCACCGCAGCCGAATCTCTCTGCCGCTTCGACCATGTCTGGCTGATTATATTCCGTACCAAGTTGAGAAAGCACAACCGATACTTTGTCAAAGCCTCCCCCAAACTCCATTGTATCTGGTTCATTAATACCACGCAGGGCATTGGGGACAGAGGGAACAGTCCCGAAGAACTGAACCATGTTGAAAAGCAACTTGTCATAATCTTCCTTTGAAAGTTCGATTTTCCAGTTTGGCAAATCCTTGATGAATTTCTCGAACCCTTTATTGCCTATAAAGCCTACGGGGGGATTCAGATATAATTCTCGCTTTTTAGCAAGCGCTTCTTTAGCTATCTCATATTTGTTCTTATCCGTGTGCATACGGACAGTCCAGACTGTATTCGGTTTGGACAATCCGGGATAGGCGCAATCAAAGGCAAGGCGCAGTTCGTCGTAGGAAATCGACTGTGTTTCCTGTCTGCCGCAATCGTTGAAATATAAAGTCTGTGCATTATCATCGTAGCCTATGGCCAGTTCGTAGTGAAACGGAATATGCTCCTTATGATAAATTTTTTCAAAATGCGGAAGATAGAACATATCAAGTGCGCCAATCATACAGGGATAACCAGCATCAATCTCAGATTTAATCTTCGTAAGTGCCTTTTCAAACGTCTTATATTCGCAGACTTTATAATCAAAGCCGACAATTGGCGAGAGAAATTCATACATCTGCCGTGTTCTTCCATCACCTAATGCAACCATGCGTTTCAGTTGAGCCTTTGGCGTTTTCATATAGCAAAACGAGCCAAAACTGCTTAGTACAAAGAAAAACTTGGGTGGTAGTTTTTCGCCGGTATTTTGTATGTAAATATCTTCAACTCCGTTCCACATACACACATAGTCATCCATGCGATGTGGAATATCAATAATTGTTCTCGTCACTATTCTCCTCCAAATTCCATCACCTGCTTAATTTATCTTCTATTCCAAAAGCCAACCACGTTTATGATTGTTTCCTGTTAGGTTTTCTCTTGATTGCCAATAGCTGCATCACTTCATTAAGCAATGAGCTGTCGTCCATTTCAATCATCATCCATTTGCCATCGTGGTAGGTTTCGGCAGCATCGTAAACGCGCTGAATCGCATCGGAATACTGGCTGCGGGACTCTTCAAACTTAGCTCTCTCGTCCTTGCCGAAAATGATGAGAACACCAAAACAATTTTCGCGGGCATACAGGGCACACAGTGTTTTCCCGCCCCGGCGATATTTGTATTCATAGTCCCATTTCTTCCCGCCATCGTTCCAGAGCTTCTCCATTTCATAGACGGAATCAACGGCATTGCATACAGCATTCCATGCTTCCAATCTCTCTTTACCGAACAAGTTTTGCAATTCGCTTGGTGATGGAATTTCTTTCTTCATCTTCTATATCCTTTCTATGGCTTAGTAGCCTCTACTCAAAAAAACTTTTTTTCATCCTTCTTAAACCCATGGAAAAGGTATATTCCCAAAACCGCCGCAAATCCCATTCCGGCAAACACGCTGAAACGTTCGGGAATCCCAAAATAGCTCGGCGAAACAAGGTTAACTCCAATGGCGCCAGCTAACATCAGTGATAAGGTGAGCGCTGCCCATATTCCCAAAGAGGGATACCTTTTTTTACGAAAGCTGCCTAGCATGATCACAATCATCGAGGCAACTGAAAGCAATACCACTAAAACAGTGACGACAATATGCATCATATCTTGAAAGGACGTTCCCTCCATGCCTCCTTCAGCAAGGGGAAACATGGCGTACCCTACAGTTGATACCCATTGCATGGCAGCAAACAAATATATCCCTGCCCGAAGCATTCGGTTCAACTTACCTTGTATGAACACGCACACAGACATGACTGACACCATAACGCAAGTGCCACATAGGCTGGTCAACTGATTCCAAAGCAGCAAAGAGGGGGCATTCATCGCAAACAAATCACTCACGGCCTGCGCTTTCCAATCATACCCCGGATATGCAAGGGGGCTGAACACAACCCCTGCGGTGTAGGATAATAGCCCAACCACACCCAATAATCCCAACCAGTTTATTAGCGTTTTCTTCATCATTCACCACCTTTTTGTGTTCTTAACTCCAACATCACATTACCTATGATTTTCCCGGCAATGACACTCACTGGAGGTACAAGTGCAGTCTGGATTGTAGCCACTTGCACACGCTTCTGTACAGGTGCAATGCCATCTTTTCAATTTCGGTAAAGTCGCTTTGCAGTATTCACGCATTTCCTCCCTGCTCATGCCAACCTCAGCGGAAAATTGCAGACTGTTTTCAATAAATTCCTCCATGCTGACATCTTGAAGAAATGCACCGTCCTTATAGCAGAACACGCAATAATCCTGATTCCTGCTGCCATCGAGGTTAGTTCCAATGTGACTTTCTTCTTTGATCGGCATACTACAACTTTGACAAATTAAATTTTGATTCATAATTGATTCTCCTTTTCGAATAATTGATTGAAATCTCCGCGCTGAATCAACGGAAGTGCCCGCTGAATCTTTTCAAAAGACCAATCCCACCATTTTGCTTCAAGCAGTCCGCTTACCGTGTGCTCATCAAAGCGTTTTCGGATTTCCTTTGCGGGAACACCTCCCACAATGGTATAGGGCGGCACATCCTTTGTCACAACCGCCCGTGCGGGGGTAGATTTTTTTCTCTGGAATCGTCATAACATCCTCCTAAACTATGAATGGTTACTGTGCGATTCCAGATGCTACAATGCAAATTTTCACACCATCACCTATCCTTGCAAATTACGAAATTGGGATTGACATTTGGGTCAGATATTCTTGCCATGTAGATGTCCTCTCTACACAATATTACATTTTCGTTGAGTTCTTTTAGGGTAAACAGTGTCTTCCGCACATAATGACTACATTTGTTTTTATTATTTTACCACAATTGTTTTCCGACATCAACTACAATTGTTTTTTCTTTTTCTGCATGTTACAATATAGTATCGAATTGTTTTAGGAAGGGGAACCATGATGAATGATTTACCACATATTACACAGAGTGAATGGGCAGTGATGAAAGAGCTTTGGAAAAAGTCTCCGCTTACCGTTGCCGAGCTTGTGGAGAATATTCAGTCGAAGCAAGCACTAGCTTCAACCACAATAAAAACTCTGCTGCGGAGGCTGATTGCAAAAGAGGCCGTCGACTTTACCATAGATGAGAAAAACGCAAAGCTCTACTATTATGTTCCACTTGTCAGTGAGGAAGACTGCGTAAAGAAAGCGAGCAAAGAGTTTCTAAAGCAATACCATCAGGATAACGCCCCACGCTTGTTTGCTGCCTTCATGGACAACACCGATTTATCCGTTGAAGAAATTGACCATTTAAAAGACTTATTAGAACGGAAGAAGGCTGAAGCCAATGATTAATTTTTTGGAGCAACTACTGCGCGAAAGCAATCCAATCTTGTTTTTTCTACTTGCGTTGATGGTGCAATCCATACTGATTTGCATCTATGGTGGTCTAATTTATGGTGCCCTATGCTGTGTCAAGACAGCTCTCTCCGAACGGATATCTGTGAGGGCGAACTATTTTAGTTGGTACGTCTTACTGCTCAGCCTTCCCCTTGCAGGTGCAAGCTGGAATATCCCGGTGAAAGTAGCGCTTTACGCCTGCTTAAGCTCTGGTTTAAAGTGGCAGATGATCAGCAAGGGACTCCTCTTGGCATGGTCGGCTATCGTGGTAATCCGACTGGTTTCGCAAATTGCGTTGACCCAAAAAATAAATCGCGCAATCCGGCATCTTCCTACATTCCGCGATAGCGACCACTTGCAAGAAAAAGCAAAGCGTAGCGCCCAACTCAAATCAAAGAGGCTTCGAGTTTTGATTGCAGACTTTGTAACGTCTCCGGTATCCTATGGCGTTTTTACAAAGTCAATTTTGCTGCCAAAAGATTACGAAAGCCGCTATTCAGAACAGGAACTTTATACACTACTACTGCATGAAATGGTACATATCAAAAATCATGATACAATCAAAGCATTTTTTATCAGCCTTGCCGAGTGTTTTCTCTGGATATTACGTCCCTTGAACAAGCCTTTCCGTCGAGATACCGAGCTCCTGTGCGACAACCAAGTGATGGGGATGGATGCATCAGATCGAAACGCATATGGGGATCTGCTGATAAAGGAGTGCTCTCACAGCAGTGCGGTACGCGGGATTGCTTTTTCCGATTCCTATCACACGTTGAAATATCGTTTAGAAGGATTGTACCGATACAAACCCGAACCACACAAGGCTACCGTCTGGGCAATTGGGCTTATTCTCTTGCCACTGATTGCAATGGTATATTCCTACCTACAACCCGCCCCATGGCTGATTTTAAGTGAGGAATACAATACCGATTTTGATGTTTACGTTGAGCAATATGACCCGTTGTTTGATGACACAATCCAAACAAGAGCCATCGATCTGCTCACCGTGCCGAAAGCCTCCACGGACGGCGAGGTTGTGGAAGTCTGCACAACGGACGCAGAACAGTCCCCAGAGTATATCCAGTTGCAACAATCATTTAAAATTGTCGATGGCAACCTAGTAATTGATGTGCCCGCCTTACAGGAAACGCTTCGTCCACTGCAAGAAAAAGGTATACCCTTAGAACGTGTGGTTTTCAGGTCACCTAATTTTATTGTGGATACCAGCGATGCACCGATAGCTCTCCTGCAAGGGCAAATGAGCTATTCCAAGCAGTATGAGATTGATATAACGGCGTTTGCTGATAAAAAAACAGTTGATGAATACATCATCCCTCTTGAAAAACGTGGCGTAACGGAATATCTGTACTTGTTGATTGCGCGCTGGCTTTAATGTTGAGTATTACATAAAACCGCAAACAAAAAACCCTTGAAAACATTGAAGTTCCAAGGGTTTTGATGTCGATTTGATTAACGTTTTGAGAACTGTGAAGCTCTTCTCGCTTTTTTCAATCCGTATTTCTTTCTTTCTTTCATTCTGGAGTCTCTTGTTAAGAAACCAGCAGCTTTAAGCTGTGCTCTGTAAGCATCTTTATCTGCCTGACATAAAGCTCTTGAAATGCCGTGTCTTAGGGCACCAGCCTGACCAGTGAATCCACCACCGTTAACGGTAGCGATTACATCAAACTTGCCTTCGCATCCAGCGATTTCAAAAGGTCTTTTTACTTCTCTCTTAACGATTTCCATTCCGAAGTACTCATCAAGATCCTTTTTGTTTACAGTGATCTTGCCAGTTCCAGGGATTAATCTAACTCTAGCGACAGAGTGTTTTCTTCTGCCTGTTCCTTGATATTGCATCTTTGCCATTGTTTATTCCTCCCTTTCCCTAAATTTCCAAAGTTTCTGGTTTCTGAGCATTATGTGGATGCGCAGGACCAACAAAAACTTTTAACTTCTTGAACATCTGTCTACCTAGTTTTCCATCAGGAAGCATGCCTTTAACTGCATGTTTGATGATTTCTTCTGGCTTCTTTGCCTGTAGTTTTTCGAACGTAAGCTCTCTTAAACCACCTGGATATCCAGTATGTCTCTTGTAGATTTTTTCTTTTCTTTTCTTACCAGTTACTTCTACTTTTTCTGCGTTGATGACGATTACATAATCTCCACAGTCAACGTGAGGGGTAAAAGTTGGTTTGTGTTTTCCTCTAAGTACAGTAGCGATTTCTGTCGCTAGTCTACCTAAAGTTTTGCCTTCTGCATCAACAACGTACCATTTACGTTCTACTTCTGCAGGTTTTGCAATAAATGATTTCATTTTCGTTTCCTTTCTACCTACTAGAATCCTTAACGGATTGGGTTCGGCGCTGTCTACTGAAATACGTGAGCAGTATTTTTTTCGACATGACTAAAATTTGCTTTAGTTTGCAGGTAACGGACGGATTCCCATCCTGCCTGCTACAAACATCATCAAAAGACAATGCACGAACATTATATAGCACATTTCTCTAAATTGCAATGTTTTTTTCTTTTGACTTCTGTTTTTTTCTATGGTATATTATTAATCTAAACATAACGAATAAGACAGTTCGTAACCATCCTGTCTATAAACAAAACTACGGGCGTATGATGTGCACGTTTTTTGTGTGCATTTTTATTTTTTGTCCCGGGAAACGGAGAAAAATGAATAAACAATTAGAACGATACAGCGTGATTTCGCAAAAAAATCCGCGGGAAATCCTTTTACTTAGAGGCAAAGGTTGCTCATGGAGAAACTGTCGGTTTTGCGATTATCACTTAGACTATAGTCTTGACCAAGAGGCCAATGCCCAACTGAACAAAGAAGTATTGTCTCAGGTTACTGGTGATTTCGGCGTTCTGGAAATCATCAACTCTGGCAGCTTCGTCGATTTAGACGCGCGAACCATGGAATTGATCAAAGAGACTTGCATCGCAAAACACATCAGCCAAATTCACTTTGAATCTCACTGGCTACATCGTCAAGACATCCAGGCACTTCGGGATTTTTTCCAAAAAGATGCCATTGCGGTTAAGATGAAAATTGGCGTAGAAACCTTTGATCGAGATTTCAGAGAAACCGTTATGGTCAAGGGCATTGATACAAGCCGCCCCGAAGACATCGCCGAATATTTTGACGAATGCTGTCTCCTCTTTGGACTGACAGGGCAGATTTTGGAATCCATGAGAAACGACATATCCATAGGATTACGTTATTTTGAACGGGTTTGTGTCAACATTATGGTGGATAATACCACTCCGATAAAGGCGGATCCAGAAGTGATCGCACAATTTAGAGACCATCTGTATGCGGATTGTCTCGAAAATCAGAGAATTGATGTATTAATGGAAAATACAGATTTTGGTGTGGGAAAGGAAATTGAACATGAATAATGAATTGGTATTGATTCTCAGCTTAGCCGGAATGTACTTGGGGGCGTTGCTGTTTTATAAACTGATGGGTCGAACGGGATTGTATATGTGGACTGTGGTTGCAACCATTGCCGCCAACATCGAAGCGTTGATTTTGGTGGACGCCTTTGGTATGGAAATGACCTTAGGAAATACCTTGTTTGCCTCCACGTTTTTGGTTACCGATATCCTCAGCGAAACGGAAGGGCGAAAATACGCAGGCAAAGCCGTTCGCATTGGTATTTTAGTCAGCATCGCCTTTATTTTGATTACTCAATCTTGGTTTCTTTACACGCCAAACGGCAACGACTGGGTTTCACCGGCCATCAAAGCTGTATTTTCCAATACTCCACGCTTGATGCTCGTCGGTGTAGCCGTTTACGGCATTGTCCAAGTTTTCGATGTATGGATGTACCATTTGATTTGGAAACGCACCGAAAAATGGCTTGGCAATAGTCATAAAGGCCTATGGATCAGAAATAACGGTTCCACGCTGCTCTCTCAACTATTGAACACGTTCCTATTTACCTTCGGGGCTTTTTATGGTATCTATGAAATCCCAACATTACTGAACATCTGCTTGTCCAGTTATGTAATCTTTATCGTTACCAGCTTGGCCGATACTCCGGCAGTGTATGCTGCAAGATGGATGAAGGAAAAAGGGAAAATTGCCGAAGATTAACGTTTCTTCTTTTTCCAAGGCTGATTCAATATTCTCCCGCATAAATTGGTGAACTTGTAAATGTATCTGAATAGGCCTTCTGTCGCAATGAGGAACACGGCTAATAGCATGCCTGCCTGGGCTGAAATGCTGTTGATGCCAAAGAAACCATTGACGAAAAAGATGCAAAACGCCATGCCTAAAATCATGGTTCCAATGAGTGCAATGTGAACGCCATTCATCGGTCTTGCGATTTTCGCCAAAATCATAAAGCCTACCAAAGCCACTAGCATGGTGCACGCCGTAGAAATACACTCTCCATCAATATCAAAAACTTGTCCAAAAATGACCAAAGAGCTGACGCTGATGAACGTGGTGATTCCTGCTGGTGCCGCCATTTTAAACACATTGCCAAAGAATTTGCCTTTGATCAACGATCGATTAGGTTCTAGCGATAAAAAGAAGGATGGCATACCAATGGTAAACATGCTGATCAACGTAATTTGCGATGGTTTCAGTGGGTAAGATAACACGCTAATCATGGAAAATAACGCCAATAGTAGGGAAAATACATTTTTGGTGAGGAATAAGCTTGCAGTTCGCTGAATGTTGTTGACTACCTGTCTGCCTTCTCGAACTACCGACGGCATTTTGGAAAAGTCCGAATCCATGAGGACTAGCTGCGCTGCGTTGGATGCTGCTTCACTTCCTGATGCCATTGCGACTGAACAGTCCGCATCACGAAGGGCCAAAATATCGTTGACTCCATCGCCGGTCATGCCCACCGTTTTTCCTTGCTTTTTCAAGGCTTTGACAAACATCCTTTTTTGTTCAGGGGTAACACGGCCAAAGACGGTATATCGTTCCACCGCTTCATAAATCGCGCGCTCGTTAACTAGCTGTCTCGCATCGACAAAACGGTCAGCATTGGCGATTCCCGCCTCTATAGCAACGTTGGAAACCGTTACCGGATTGTCTCCTGAAATGACTTTGATCTCCACGCCATTGTCCGCAAAGAACTGGAACGTTTCTTTCGCTGATTTTCGAATTGGATTGGTCAAATAAACTAACGCCAATAGCTGTGCATCTCCGCTTAGCTGTTGCCCTTCTGGAACTTCTGTTGTTCTTGCAAATGCCAGAACCCTGTATCCCTGTTCACTCATTTGGGTGATTTCTTCCTCAAACTCAGCAAACCCATATCCCAAAATAAATTCAGGCGCGCCAAGAACAAAATTACCGTCCTGATAGCTGGCTCCACAGTATTTATACTTTGATGAAAAAGGGCAAATGGTTTGTGGCGTTCTTCCAGAAGTATGATCAAAATACTCCTGCAAAGCCTTCATGGTAATATTATCCGGGTCTTGGCTTTGGGCAAGATCGCCAATTAACGTTGCAAGGTCTTCTGGCGCAACGCCTTTATAGATTGGTTCCATTCCAGAAACCTTCATTTCGTTTTCCGTAATGGTTCCCGTTTTATCAACACAAAGCACATTGACTCTCGCTAGGGTTTCAATGCAACGCATGTTCTGCACTAAAACGTCTTTTCTCGCCAGCTTCATGGCACTGACCACCATAGCAATACTGGCCATCATGTATAGGCCTTCCGGAATCATTCCCAATACGGCCGCAACCATAGACGTGACGCTTTCCGAAAAGGTATCATCCAAAATAAAGCACTGCTGTACGAATAGCACAATCCCTACAGGAATAATGATAATTCCAATGACTTTAACCAATTTATCTAAAGACTTAATCATCTCCGACTGTTCTTCTTTTTTATCTTTGGTCGCTTCGATGGTTAATTTGGAAATGTATGATTCACGTCCTACTGCGGTAAGACGAGCAACACACTTTCCTGAAACCACGAAACTTCCTGACAGAAGCTCTGTATCTGGGCCTTTCACGATCTCGTCAGCTTCACCAGTAAGTAATGCTTCGTTAACTTGGATGCTTCCCTCTACCACTACTGCATCCGCCGGAATTTGGCTGCCTGCCGAAAGAATTACGCAATCATCCATCACCAGTTCTTCTACTGGTACTGTAGTTTCCCGTCCTTCTCTGAAGACATGCGCCTTAGGCATTTTCAGTAACTTCAGCTTATCTAACGTTCGTTTGGATTTTATCTCTTGGGCGATACCGATCAACGCATTGCCCACCACAATTCCCATAAAGGTTAAATCCTTCAACGATCCTGCAATAATCAACAGTACTGCAAGCACCGTAAAAATTAAGTTAAAATACGTAAACACATTGGCCTTAATGATTTCTTTGGTACTCCTCGTTGAAGAATCCACCTGCTCATTGGCTAATCCATTCCGTTTTCTTTCTTCCGCTTCTCGATTGGTCAATCCTAACATTCATTTATCTCCTAATGGAGTTGCCTCAATTTACGGAGTAAATTGTTGGAACTCCTTATGCTTTACCGCCCCAGCTTTAGCTGGCTTGGCGGTTGTCGTATAATGGCGCTTGCCACAGTTTGCACAGCAAACTGATGGAAGGCCTTATGCTTTAGTTCCCTGGCTTCAGCCAGCTAGGAACTTGTCGTATAATGGTTCTCGCCCCAATTCTGAGAAACAGAATTGTTGGGGAGACCTTATGCTTTACCGCCCCGGCTTTAGCTGGCTTGGCGGTTGTCGTATAATGGTTCTCGCCCCAATTCTGAGAAACAGAATTGTTGGGAACTTACGCTATTACCATTTTAACACATTTTTTCCATTTGATAACCCTTCATTATCAAGTATCACCAAAAGTTCATAATGTCGGTTTATGAGACTTGGTATCATCTACAGCAAAAAGCCGTTCTAGTTAATGCTGAGTGAAGGTCTTGCACTATTTTTTGTTTTTCGTGGAATCGCAGTATTTCAAAAATAAAAGGCCTGATAAGGCGATTTTCGAAGAAATCCGTAAAAAAATCGCAGTATTCGTTCATATATATTGACCATACGGCGCTTTTCTAGTGGAAATCCACTAACCCTCGCCCAGCTGTGGCTAGGGCAAGAATATTCCTTGCTGATAACAGGTGAAATCACCATATTTCACCTATATTCAAGCCCGATACTACCCTTTATTTGCACTGAAAAAAGTTGGAAAGACGGGGTTGACCCGTCCCCCAAAAAGTAAAGTAAAAAAAGTATGGTATAATATAGCCATAGAAAGAGAGGACAGGTCATGGAAAGGAAGATGTATTCAAAAG
>JBNDKG010000003.1:0-219994 GCA_050435405.1 Clostridiales Family XIII bacterium PM5-7 | reverse complement strand
GTTATTGTATTTAAAAACCAGAGGCAAAATTGCCTCTGGGAAAACGTTCAATATTTTATTAAAGTTTGCTCCACCCCAACATTTGACATAGAGCCGGCTTTTTGCGTTCTTTTATTCATTCATCATCTCAGAAATATGCTTTACCACTTCTTCAATGGTCATGTCTGTTGTATCAATTTCGATTGCATCATCAGCTTTTCGCAGAGGCGTGACTTCTCTGTTAGAGTCATTGTAATCCCGCTGTGCCATATCCTTAAAAACCTGTTCATAGCTGATATCCTGCCCTTTTTCTAGCAATTCTTTATGTCTTCGTCTTGCTCGTTCTTCAGGAGATGCTGTAATGTAGAATTTATATTGTGCGTCCGGAAAAACTACGGTGCCAATATCTCTTCCATCCATGATTACGCTTTTCTTTTTGCCCATCGCTTGCTGTAATGCCACCAGTTTTTTTCTCACAATGGCAATTGCAGAGCAATCTGACGCTTGCTTGGAAATCTCTGGCGTTCTAATGAATTGGTTGATGACAACACCATCAAGAATAATATCTCCATGTACGAAATCTATTTCTGTTGAGTCTAATAGCTGCTCAATACCCGCAAGGTCATCCATTGCGACACCATCCTGAATCATTTTCAGTCCAATGGCTCTATACATGGCCCCTGTGTCAATATAATCTATGCTCAGTTTATTTGCTACGGCTTTAGCAATGGTGCTTTTCCCAGCTCCACTAGGACCATCTACCGCAATTCTGATAATTTCTTTCATCTTATGCCTCTACTTATTTCCAATTAATTTTTCTATTTCTTTTACAAAGGTATTTACATCGGTGAACTGACGATATACTGACGCAAATCTAACGTAAGCAACTTCATCAACCTTTTTCAGCTGTTCCATAATCAACTCTCCGATAAATGTGCTGTCCACTTCTTTTTCCATCAGGTTATTTAGACCACGTTCAATTTCCGCAACGATTCGCTCAATGTCTGCCATAGCCACTGGTCTTTTTTCGCAAGCCTTAGTGATGCCACTCATGACCTTATTTCGATCAAAGGCTTCTCTTCTGCCATCTTTTTTGATGATCATGATAATGGATTCTTCAACTTTTTCGTAAGTCGTGAATCGTTTGCCGCAGTTTTCGCAGCCTCTTCGTCTGCGAATCGCATGCCCCTCTTCCGTAGGCCTTGAGTCGATTACTTTCGTATCGATATTCTCACAAAATGGACATCTCATCTCTCTTATCCTCCTATTAACCACTACAGAAATTTGCTCACAACATTATTTTACTATATATTGTGGTTTATTTCCATAAAAATATTAGAGGCAGTATAAACTGCCTCTTTGATGGTCTATATAGATTATAATTCTAGATGAGCTTCTTTGGTGAAATAGTCTTTTGTTTCCTTGGCGACCACACCGCTTAATGCAAGCAATGCAATTAAGTTTGGCAACGCCATCATTCCATTGAAGATATCTGCAAGGGTCCAAACTGCTTCTACAGTGAGGAACGGTCCAATGAGTACAGCAAAGATATACAACCATTTATAAGTCATCAATGCCATCTTTTTCTTGCCCACTAAATATTCGAAGCAACGTTCTGAATAATAGTCCCAACCTAGGATGGTTGTAAACGCAAAGAATGCAAGACACATCATCAGGATAAATGCACCTGTACTCTGGCTCCAAGGAAGACCTTGACCAAAAGCATAGCTTGTGCATTCAGACCCTTCTAGGCCTTGTTCTGTTGCACCAGTAATGACTAAACAAGTACCAGTCATGGTACAGATTAGAATGGTGTCGATAAACGTTCCAGTCATGGAAATCAAACCCTGTCTAACGCTTGATTTGGTTTTCGCTGCTGCTGCTGCAATTGGAGCACTTCCAAGGCCTGCTTCGTTGGAAAAGATTCCTCTAGCAACACCTTTTTGCATGGCGATCATCATCGCGCCTAATGCGCCACCTGATACTGCCTTCAATCCAAATGCCGATTTAACGATGGTCGCAATGGCAGCGGGGAATTGATCGATATTATAAATGATGATGGCAAGGCATACGAGCACATAGGTTATCGCCATAAATGGAACGACGATGGTTGTTACGCTAGAAATACGCTGAATTCCGCCAATAACGACTAGAGCTGTCGCTAATGCAATGACGATTGCCGTAATCACAACGCTGATGGAGTAGCTGTTTCCAAAAAGGCTAACCATATGCTGGTTGTCAGGATCTGCGAATCCTTTCACTGCTGAGGCAATACCATTTACTTGGGTGATGGTGCCTATGCCAAGAAGGCCTGCACCAACGCCAAAGATGGCAAACATTTTCGCGAGCCATTTCCAATTCGCACCCATTCCTTTTTCAATATAATAGAATGGTCCGCCAAGGGCGTGTCCTTCGCTATCAATGGTTCTGTACTTAACGGCAAGTAGTCCTTCTGCGTACTTAGTTGCCATTCCGAAAAACGCTGCGAGAATCATCCAGAATAACGCTCCTGGACCACCAGCAGTAACGGCTGTAGCTACACCAACGATATTTCCCGTTCCGATGGTTGCCGCCATAGCTGTGCAGAAAGCACCAAAGCTAGTTACTTCTCCTTCTGCTCCTTCGCCTTCATCGTTTTTAATCATTAGCTTAAGTGCCTTACCAAGCTTTCTCACTTGTAACACTTTTACCCTGCAGGTCAGCAGGATACCTGTACCCATGATCAGTACAATTAGGGGAATTCCCCAAACCAGATCATCAATGTACTTTAGTAATTCAGTAAAATTCATTTTTCATCTCCTCTTTCTTGTCGAAAATAGTATGGTTTGCCCATTTTTGGGCAAAATTAAAAGCCGAATAAATGATTCGGCTCTAGAGAGATGACATAAGCTATTTAGGTTCACTAGTTTGCTCTGTCCTCTTTGCCTGAGATATCACGCACAGGGTGCTTATGCCTGTCCGCTTAAACCTTCGGCGACCGTTCGGTACTCTCCAGAGAGTTTAGCGATCAATTAACCACAAAAATCAAAATAGACCAAGGGTCAACCACATCACTAACGTACTGAGTGTATCATACCACCTGGTCTATTGCAATATTTTTTTTACTTTAGGTTATTTCGCTTTTCCGTATTCTACGACTTTGTCTAGAACCTTGTTCAGCAGTAGTCCAACTCTAACCTCTTCTTGTTCGCCCCATTCTTCAATGGTTACGCCATTGTTGCTATCTGCATATTGTTTCGCAGTCATACCAACTCTCTCTAAAAGATCAGCTAAATAGTCATCGTATTCATCGTCTGTGATTTCGATGTTTTCTGTTCTAGCAATAGAGTATAGCACCATTTCTTGGAACACCGTAGATTCTGCTGTTTCCTTCATCAATTCAGCCCACGTTTCCTCCGTATAGCCAATCTGCTCGATGAAGTCCTTGTATTCCATTCTGTTCTGTTCAGCCACTTTGGTATAAGTAGAGATTAATTTCTCTTCTTTTGCTGCCAGTTCTTCTTCAGGGTATTTTTTCGCCTCTGATTTTTCAATGATGGCTTCCCAAAGTTTATTCTTCAGTGCAGTATCCTCTTCAGCTTCTTTTTCTTCCAGCAAGCTTTCCTTCACTGATTTTTCATAGTCTTTTTTATTATCAAATTCACTATTGGCTTTAATAAAGTCTACATCGTATTCAGGAACGGTTTTCACCTGCTTTGTGTTGATGGTGATCTCGAACACAACGTCTTTTCCTGCAAGGTCTTCACTCTGATAGTCATCAGGGAATTTAAGATCAAGTTTGACTGTCTTTCCAACCTTCTTACCAATTAACCCTTCAGTAAATCCGTCAATCATAGATGTACTTCCAATGGTAATGGATTTATTATCTGCACTTCCACCATCAAAGGTTTTTCCATCAATTTTTCCTTCATAAGAAATGTTAATGGTATCGCCATCTTTAACGGTTCCAGTTTTTTTATCTTCAGTTGTTGTGGCGGCAGTCAATCGATTATCGATTTCCGCTTCGATTTCTTTCTGAGATACGGATACGGTAACCTTTTCGTATTCAAGTCCTTTATACTCGCCAACCTTTACATATTCCGACAGTTCGTAATCGTAAGCCTTTTTGTCACATCCAGTGAACAACGCCATAGATGTCACGCATAGTGCAGTGATTACCCCTATTGAATAAAGTTTTTTCTTCATGTCTTCCATCCTCTAATCATTATTTCTATATCCGTTTCCAGACTTTATCATTCTATCATGGGTTTGTTGTTTTTTCAAACCTTGGCGCTATATTTCACAGAAAATACACAATCATTCACATTGCGGTAATATTTCTTCTGTTTTTATTGATTTTTGCGCCTTTCTACGCTTTTTAGCTGCTCCTGCAGTAACCACATAGACCAGCATCAAAACGGTAACCACGTAAGGCGTCATCGCCGTTATGTCTGCCGGGATGCCAACTGATTGTAATCTCAAGCCAAAGGCGTTGAAAAATCCAAACAATAACGCTGCCAAGAATACCTTAGGCGGATTGGCCATACCAAAGATTACACAAGCAAAGGCAATAAATCCTCTGTCTGCACTCATGCCTTCGATGAACATGGTTAAGTAACCTAGAGATAAATGCGCTCCAGCAAAACCACACATCACGCCGCACAAGATGCTAGCGGTAAACTTCATTTTGGTTGCACTGATGCCTGCAGTTTCTAAGGATTCAGGATGCTCCCCAGATGCTCTTAGCCAGAATCCATAAGGGGTTCTGTATAGGAATACCCATACTAAAAATACCAGCAACCACGTAATATATACGAATATTGAGTTATCATTTAATAGCGGTCCCAATACGGGGATATGATCCAAAAAGTCAATGTGAATAGATGGCAATGCAACGATTCCTTTGTCTGAAAATGTGCCTTTAACGCCAAACATTGAGCGAAGTAAATATACAGTCAATGCTGCGGCAAAGGTGTTTAGAGCCATACCGATGATAAACTCATCACTTTTGAACTTGACAACGAATACCGCGAAGAAAAGTCCAATAATGATGCCAATCATTACTGCTGCGAGAACGCCAAGCCCTGCACTGGAAAATGCGAAGCTGCAAGCTACTGCAACGAATGCACCTGTTACAATCATTCCATCCATACCGATGTTCATGATTCCTGCTTGCTCTGTAAGCAAGCCTCCCATCGCAGCTAAAATAACCGGAGTGGCTGTACGAAGCGTGTTCTGTAGTAATCCAACACTAAATATCTGCATGAATTGTTCCATCGACTTTCTCCTTTCCGGCATCTTTTTTTGCCTTGCTTTTCGCATACTTTTGCGTAATGTTTTTTCTGATTCCGTTCTGTGCTGCCATCAAGAAAATGATGATGGAAAACACAATTTGACTGATTTCTCCTGAAATTCCAGTAGTAAGCTCCATAGCCGACGCACCGATTTTCAATATTGCGAAGAAGAAACTCATGATGATGATGCCCACTGGATTATAATTCATGATCATCGCAACCAGCATTCCATCAAAGTAGAACTGATTGCTGATGGCTCCCGTAAATCTTCCCTGAATTCCGTAAACCTCGAACATGCCTACAATGCCGCAAATTGCTCCAGATGCAATCATGGACCAGATCATCAGCTTGTCTTTTTTTAATCCAGAGAAGAAGGCGAATCGCTCATTTTCTCCAGTTAATTTCATTTCTAGACCCAAAGTAGTCTTACCCATGATGTACCAAATGAGAAACGCAATAACTGCTCCATATAGCAATGAGGTCGTTAAATTGGATCCTGTAATCAATTTGGTAAACTGATACATATGCACGTTATTGGTTCCCGCTAAAATGCCTTTTTCCGTAGATTTTATTGGTCCGTTGACCAAGTACTTACAGAAGAATATTGCTGCCGAATTCAGCATGATTGTAGTGATAACTTCACTAATATGGAGCTTTACCTTTAACCACGCTGGAATCAAAGCGAATAGACCGCCAGCAATCATTGCACTGATAAATGCTAACGGAACAACAATGATCGGTGGCAAATCCGTCAACCACAACCCCGTCATGGTTGCTGCAAGACCGCCAAGATATAGCTGTCCTTCTCCACCAACGTTAAACATTCCTGCTTTTGCTGCTACAGACATGGCTAACGCAGTCAAGCAAAGCTGCATGGCTTTGGTGATGGTGTTTCCTAACACTCGGGTATTTCCAAAAACGCCCTGAAGCATGGCGCCATAGCCTTCAAACGGGCTATGTCCAGTAACGGCAATTAGTATTCCGCCAATAAACAACGCAAAGACAATGCTTGCAATGAGAGACAACAGATAAGACTTATTCTCTTTTAATCTATTCATCTACACTCACCTGCCCTTCGTTGCTTCGGTCGCCAGTCATGTAATAACTGATGCCCATTTTATCAATCTCGCCAGCCTTAAACTCGCCAGTTACTTTTCCTTCATATAGGGTAATGATTCGGTCACTTAGACGGAAAACTTCGTCTAAGTCTGCACTGACTAGCAAAACTGCGCAGCCTTGATTTCTCTTTTCAATAATGCTCTGATGAATGAATTCAATGGCACCGATATCCACACCTCTCGTAGGCTGTGCAATAACCAATACAGGCGTATCAAAGGAAAACTCGCGGGCGATAACAACCTTTTGCATATTTCCGCCTGATAAAGACCCGACTTTCGTGTCTACACCTGCACCTCGCATATCAAATTTTTCGAATAGATCCTTGGCATATCGAACAATCGAAGACCCTTTTAGGTGAATCCCCTTCACAGAGTATTCTGGCCGTTTTTCTTTCCCTACAATTAAGTTGTCCGTAATGGAAGAGTCCTTAGATACACCTGTAGCTAATCTGTCTTCAGGAATATGGGCCAGACCTAATTTTCTAATTTGGCCCGGTGTCTTCCCATTGATGCAGTTATTGACAATGTTCACTTCACCCTTTTCGATTCTGCGCATGCCTGTAATGGCCTCGACCAATTCGCTTTGACCATTACCTTCGATGGCTGCGATTCCTAGAATTTCGCCTGCCTTCACTTGAAGGGAGATTCCATTTACTGCTGCCAATCCGCGATTATCACAAACCATTAGATTGTTGGTTTCAATTTGAACATCACCAATGGTTCCTTTCTTTTCAATCTTATCAAATAAAACATCTCTGCCCACCATCATGGAGGCCAAAATGCGTTCGTTTACTTCTTTAGTTTTTTCCACACCGACAAGCTTACCTTGTCTCATTACACCTACTCGATCAGAAATTGCCATAACCTCGTACAGCTTATGGGTAATGATGATGACGGTCATGCCCATCTCTTCTACAATTCTGCGAATAACCGCAAATAATTCTTCCGTTTCTTGTGGTGTTAATACAGCTGTAGGCTCATCTAAAATCAAGATATCTGCCCCTCTGTATAAGGTTTTTAATATTTCTACTCTTTGCTGAAGCCCTACACTGATCTCCTGAACGATGGCTTTCGGATCAACAACCAACCCATATTCCTTAACTAAGTTTAGGGTTGCTTCCTCTGCCGCCTTTAGATCATAAAAAAACTTCATTTTCCTTGGTTCTTTGCTAATGACCACATTTTGGGCCACCGTAAAAGAAGGTACCAGCATAAAATGCTGATGTACCATGCCTACGCCTTTAGCAATGGATTCACTAGGGTGATGCTTTTCTAATTTTTCACCCTTGATATATACATTTCCACTAGTAGGCTCGTTTATTCCGTAAAGCACATTCATCAGTGTGCTCTTACCTGCTCCATTTTCTCCCACTAACGCAAAAACCTCTCCTTTTTTAATATCAAAAGAGACGTTATCGTTGGCTAACACGCCAGGAAATTGCATGGAGATGTTTTCGAATTTAACAATCGTATCCTGCAAAACAAATACCTCTTAACTCAATAAAGGCGTGGCATGAATTATGCCACGCCTTTATGAAAATTATCCTCTAGTAGTCTTAACTTCTATTTTTCCATCAGCAATGTCTTTCATTAACTCATCAACTTTAGCCTTGATGTCATCATTAACCTGCTGTGTAGTTCCGTCTTCGCCATAACCGATGCCAATATATCCACCAGCCATGTCTGCAACCCAAACTCTATTTCCTTCCCATTTTTCGTTTTCAACGTAATCTTTCACTACGTCATAAATGGACTGTCCTGCATTCTTAATCATTGAGAATGCAATCACTTCTGGGTCTACCCATTTCTGATCTGTATCAACGCCGATTGCAAGGAAACCGCCTTCTTTCGCAGCCTGGAATACACCAGAACCAGCATTTCCAGCTACCTGGAAGATAACGTCAGCACCTTTATCATGCTGTGAAGTTGCTGCTTCTTTACCTTTGGCAGCATCAACGAAATCATTGATGTGGTTTACCAATACTTTAACGTCTTTATCTGCATACTTAGCGCCCTGCTCGTAACCAACGATGAAGTCGTTGATTGTCGCACTATCGTCTCCGCCAACTACGCCGATGATTCCAGTTTCACTTAGCTCAGCAGCAATATATCCTGCCAAGAAAGATCCCTGGTTCTGTGCATAAGTGATGCAAAGTAAGTTATCTAATGTTGTTTCTGTAGCGTTGTCAATCCAGATGAACTTTTTGTCTGGATAATCAGCAGCTACCTTATCAATGTCGGAAAATTGGAATCCAACAGGGATAACAACGTCTGAAACATCTGCAGCGTTTCTCATCTGCTGTTCGAAGTTCTCGCCTTTACACTCAACAGTTTTCGCTGTGATGCCGATATCTGTTGCTAGTCTGTCAAGACCATCTTTAGATGAATCATAGAAAGATTTGTCTCCAAATCCGTCAGCAACTACCATAGTTACTGTCATGCTTGTCTCTTCTTCACCGCCAGCAGCATCATCATTGCCACCGCAACTTGCCATAAAGAGGGACATGGATAGGACCATAATGGCCACTAATGATAATGAAATAATTTTTTTCATGTTTATCCTCCGTAATTAAATAAAAGATATATTTTCTCCATAATTTTACCATACCGTGTGTGGATTAGCAACTATTTCAACACCATAATTTAAATATTCTCATAAAATGGTAAAAAAAAGAAACTGCTTCCAATGTAAAGGTTTTCCGAGGCAAACTGTAGGGATGTTGTTTGCTTATTGGAAAAACCACAACCATAGAAGCGGCTCCTCATAGAGATAATATTTATACCCTAATTATACTGGGATAAAGATTTTTGTACATATGTCTCATAAGGACATTGACAGGTTCTCCTTAAACATATAAACTATTTAAAGGAAAAACTTTAAAAAATTAAGGAGGTCGATTATGGATTCCACCGATAGAAAGATCATCCGTTGTCTGCAGAATAATGGCAGGGCAACAATCAAAGCAATCAGTAACGAAGTGAACCTTTCTTCTCCCGCTGTAACCGAGCGACTGAAACGTTTAGAAGAAAGCGGTGTCATCGAAGGGTATCACGCCCAGATTAACCATTTGAAATTAGGAAAAACCATTGAGGCCTTTGTTGCTGTTGATGTCGAACCTAAGAAATATGATGCCTTCTGTACATTTTGCAACGAAGAGCCTTTGATTATCGCACATTTTCATATTATCGGCCCGAACAACGCCATGCTTCGCGTTGCAGTATCCGACTCTAACGCCCTTGCGGCGCTATTGGCTAAAATTCAATTTTTTGGTGTATCACAAACCTCTGTCATTTTAGACAACTATTTCTACCAGAAACCCAATGCTTAGGTGAATGCCTAAGCATTTTTTTCTCCCCTGCGCACAATGACCAAGCTGAGAATCAGTGTTATGCCTTCAGCCACGCCAAAGGACATCCAAACTCCAGTAAGACCAGCAAGCTTAGATAATATCATGGCTACAGGAATAATGACCACCATACCTCTCGCCAAGGAGATGACGAATCCTTCCATGGCGTTTTCTTTGGCGGCAAGGTAACCTGCTGTGACTATGTTTACCCCTGCGAAGAACAGTCCAGCAAAATAGATTTTCAGTCCTTCTGACGCCATTAAGGTTAATGGTGCCAAATGCTCACGATTGAATTGATCCGCGATTTCTGTAGAGAAAAGCAACGCAATGGCCAAAAACACAGCTGCCATTACCACAACTAGGCCGATCGCCCATTTGTAAATCTGTTTCATTTCTGCCTTTTGCCCACGACCATAACAAGCGCTGATGAGCGGCTGTATACCTTGGGCAACCCCTGAGAAGGTGGCAACTGCTATCAACCCTAGATTGGCTACAACACCATATGCGGCAACTGCCATGTTCCCACCAAGTCCTAAGCAAAGCAGATTGAAGACTAATACAACTAGTCCAATGGCAATTTCATTGACGAAGGCAAATCCACCCATGCTACATATTCTGGTGACGCTGGCCAGTAAGGATTGCGTCTTTCCTTTAACCAAATGAAAGGTGTTTTTCTTTTTGAAAAAGTGCAATGACAAAATCGCCAAGCTGACCACTGGTGATACCCCCGTTGCAAACGCTGCTCCAAAGATACCCCATCCAAATGGATAGATGAAAATGTAGTCAAAGATCACATTGAACAAATTTCCCATCAGAACGGCGATTGTTGCCAGCTTCGGATCTCCGTCATTACGAATAAATGCCACCATAATGTGGTTGATGATGAAAAAAGGAGCAAAAATCATGATGGTTTTTAAGTAGGTGCTGGTCATTTCTATGGTTTCACCATTGGCACCAATGAGATATCCAAGAGGCCTTGAGAAAAAGAGTCCCCCTAGTACAAATACTGCACCAATGAGTACGGCCATTTTCACCGCCAACGTAAACGCACTGTTTCCGCCGTCTTCTTTGCCTTTCGCTTTTTCAATGGCGAATTTTGTTGCTCCACCAATTCCTAGCATTAATCCTGATGCTTGAATGAAGCTAAATAAAGCAATGGCTAGATTTAACGAGGATAGTCCCGTTGCACCTATTCCATTGGCAACAAAATAGGTGTCTACTAAAATATAGGCAGATGCACCCATCGCCGCCAAAATGTTTAGCGATACATATTTAATAAAGTTATATTTGATTGTCCCTTCCATAACGTGTCCTTTCTGTGGGAAAAAAAAGTATCCCAAAGACTCCTGCTAAGACCTATCGGAGTCTGTGAGACACTTGATTCATCTACCCGGTGGCAGATGAACAGTTTTTTATTTATGGGCTTCCTGCACTGCTACAGCTGTAGCAACAGTCATTCCCACCATTGGGTTATTTCCTGCTCCAACGAATCCCATCATTTCCACGTGGGCTGGAACCGAAGAGCTTCCTGCAAACTGTGCATCAGAGTGCATTCTTCCCATGGTATCTGTCATTCCATAAGATGATGGGCCAGCAGCCATATTATCAGGATGTAAGGTTCTTCCTGTGCCGCCTCCAGACGCTACAGAAAAATACTTGCGATCCAGTTCAATTCTTTCTTTCTTATATGTTCCTGCTACAGGATGTTGAAATCTCGTCGGGTTGGTGGAGTTTCCTGTAATGGAAACGTCTACACTTTCCTTATGCATAATGGCAACGCCTTCTCTTACATCGTTGGCACCATAGCATTTCACCTTAGCCCTGTCACCTTTAGAATATGGCGTTTCTTGTACAACACTCAGTTCTCCGCGATGAAGATCAAACTCTGTTTGCACATAGGTGAATCCATTGATTCTAGAAATAATCAACGCCGCATCCTTTCCTAGTCCATTTAGGATTACACGAAGCGGTTTTTTTCTGACTTTGTTGGCTGAGTTAGCGATGCCGATGGCACCTTCAGCAGCAGCAAAGGATTCATGTCCAGCAAGAAAGGCGAAACACTCCGTCTCTTCGCTTAACAGCATAGAGCCTAAGTTTCCGTGACCAAGTCCAACTTTTCTGTCTTCCGCAACAGAGCCTTCTATGCAAAATGCTTGCAGGCCTTCTCCAATGGCTTTCGCTGCATCGGCGGCACCTGTCGCACCTTTTTTCATGGCGATGGCTGCGCCTAAAACATATGCCCAGCAAACGTCTTCAAAGCAAATTGGTTGAATACTTTTCGCCAATTCGTAAGGATCGAAGCCTTTATCTGTGCACATCTTTCTGGCTTCCTGTAAATCCTTGATGCCATATTGCTTCATGACTGTTTCTATTTTTCCGATTCTTCTATCGTAGTTTTCAAATAATTCCATGGTCAACCTCCTATTCCTTACGCGGATCGATTTTCTTCACCGCTTCGTCGAATCTGCCGTATTTTCCACTGGCTTTTTCAATTGCTTCCATAGGATCAACCCCGTCTTTGATGAAGTCCATCATTCTGCCTAGGTTGACGTATTTATATCCGATGATATTATTGTCCTCGTCAAGGCCTTCTTCTAAAATGTAGCCTTCAGCAAGTTCCAAATATCTTGGTCCTTTCGCTTCTGTGGAGTAAATGGTACCCACCTGACTTCTCGTCCCTTTTCCTAAATCCTCCAGCCCTGCACCTACAGCTAGTCCGCCTTCCGAGAAAGCTGACTGGCTTCTGCCGTACACAATTTGAAGGAATAATTCTCTCATGGCTGTGTTGATTGCATCGCACACAAGGTCAGTATTCAGTGCTTCCAAAATGGTTTTGCCCACCAAAATTTCCCCTGCCATCGCTGCTGAATGGGTCATGCCTGAGCATCCAAGGGTTTCAATCAATGCTTCCTGAATCACTCCGTCCTTAATGTTTAACGTTAGTTTGCACGCCCCCTGTTGCGGCGCACACCAACCGACACCGTGAGTCAGTCCGGAAATGTCTTTGATTTCCTTGGCCTGAACCCATTTTCCTTCTTCTGGAATTGGGGCAGGTCCATGATTGGCACCTCTGTTTACTATACACATGTTCTCTATTTCTTTCGTATATATCATCTTTGACCTCCATTTAGATTTAATGACCCTAGTATATCATTTGATGGTACTCAAAACAAGGATAATTGTTCTTCTTTTTCTTTTTTTCTTACACCAGCAAAGTCCATATAATTGGCGTACAGCTGGTACTTATCCTGAAGTCGTCTTATGCGACTAAATAGCTGTGATTTATATGCTTTCCGAAGGTCAGTGACCTCACGCCCCTGAAAAAGCTCAGCGATTGGCGTAAACAAATGAGGATATTCTTTGTCGATAAAGGCAAAAAACGCACTTCTTGTCGGACCTTTTAAGTTTAAATTCGATGGCAGTACATAGCTGGCGTTGATTTCCGATGCGGTTCGATAAATATTCTCCAGGTTGTCCAAATCGTCGGTGAGATAAGGTACGATCGGCATGACGTGAACGCCTCTGCTGGCTTTGGTTTTTCCCATTTCCTTTAAGACGTTGAAGCGTTCTGCCGATGACACTCCACCAGGCTCAAGCTTTCTTCGCACGTCTTCATCAAAAGCCGTAATGGTGCACGCAATATTGACGTGAGCCAAACGGGACAGTTGGTCGATTAAATCAAAATCTCGCAAAATCAAATCGGATTTGGTCGAGATGATGCATGGGTTTTTATAGCGAATCAACAGCTTAAGCACCTGAGGCATAAGCTGATACTCTTTTTCTATGGGCTGGTAATTGTCGGTAACGCCACCAAGATTGATCACGTCTCCCTTCCAAGACGGACTGGAGAGTTGCTTTTCCAATTGCTCAACGATATTGGTTTTTACCACCACATGCTTGAAAAAACTGCCCGCGCCGACTCCATCGACGTAATCGTGGGAATAAAGGGCGAAGCAGTACTTACAGCCATGCTGGCAGCCTCGATAAACATTCAAATCGTATGGATAAGGAAACCGTCTTTTCAGTTTGTTGCACGCCACTTGGCACGTAGTTTCAATGATTTTCATCGTTTTTGTTTTTCCCTCTGACACCTGCTGCAAAGACCATAAATCACCGATTCTTTGCATTGGATTTGAAATCCGTGATCTTTACAAATGTGCTCCTCAATCTCGTCCATAAAATGACAATCTAAATGGGTAATGGTTTCACAGCTTGTGCACTTGAGATGCAAATGCTCATGGCAGCCATGGTGCTCATCAACATATTGATATGCCGTACCATATTTGATGACATGATTGTCCTTTTCCAATTTGTCTAAGTACCGATAAATGGTGGTGGTATTTACCGGACAATCAATTTCCTGCAAATGAGCATTAATATCGTTAACACTCATCGCCCGATTGGAATTCTCCATCAAAAAGCCTAATATTTTCGTTCGATTATTGGTCTTATAACTTGCTTTCGTCATTTCCGTTCTCCTGACTAAAAGGTAATACCGAGGGTGGTAATGATGATTCCCCATACCACACTAACCGTATACAACATGCCGATAATGATCAGATTTTCTTTCAGATGCTTGTTTTCCTTAAACAGCACCAGCAGTCCAACTCCAGCGCTAACGCAAAGTCCGCTAATCATTGGTCCCGCTCCGATAATTCCATCTAAATACAGCTGGGTAATGACTACAGACGCCGCGCAGTTGGGAATCAATCCGACAAAGGCCGAAATCATTTCCCCTACAATAGGAATATCTGCAAAAACCAGTTGGAGATTATCCTCCCCAACAAAATGAATGATGGTTCCAATAATGGCGCTGCTGATGAGAATAAACCCGAACACCTTTACAGTATGACTAGCGGCTTCAAAAATGAGCCCCGCCCCACAATTACAGTGTTCGTGGTGGTCATCATGATTAAACGAAAACTCGTTAGACCCAAGATTTCTTTTCGCCATCCATCCGAACAGCAGCTCAATGAGAAAACCAGAGACCATGCCGATAACCATTTTTGTGAGCAAAATCTTAATGATCACGCTACCAGACACTTTTTCCGAAATCAGTATGGGAAGCATCTCATCAGACGTCGAAAGATAAATAGCAATCAACGTGCCAAGGGAGATCATTCTTCCTACGTAAAAATTTGCTGCCGCTGCAGAAAAGCCGCACTGGGGGAACGCTCCTAAAATAGCACCCCATAATGGACCGATTTTTCCAGCCTCTTGAATTAACCGCTTGGATTTATCACTTGTTGCTCGTTCGAAAATCCCCATCGCTAAATATGCGATAAACAAAAATGGCAACAGCTTCAAACTATCAATCAATGCTTCTTGTAATACTTCTAGCATATACCCTCCTCAATAGACAAAAACGCAACTGATTTGAATTTGCAAATCATTTGCGTTTTTGATTATATCATCTTTGCTGATTAGGGTCAATTGCTACTTAAGATTTTATCTAAAATGGCCGTTGCCACTTGATCTTTTCCCATTAACTCTAGCTCTTCTGCTCCATCAGCAGTAATGAGGGTCACTAAATTCGTATCCGTTCCAAACCCTGCGCCGCTGTCTTTAAGATTATTTGCCACAATCATGTCCGCCTTCTTCTTGATCAGCTTTGCTTTAGAGTTCTCTATGACATGTTCAGTTTCCATGGAAAACCCACAAAGAAATTGTCCCTTTTCCTTGTGTTCTCCTAAGTAACGAAGAATATCTTCCGTTCGCTTCATTTCTATGGTCAATTCGCCATCTTTTTTCTTCACCTTTTCATCGCTTACCTGCGCTGGAGTATAATCAGAAACAGCAGCTGCCTTAATGATGATGTCCTGCTCCTTGGCTATTGCTTTCACCGTTTGGAACATTTCTTCTGCACTATTCACTTGAATAACGTCTACAAACATAGGCGGCGTGGCGGTGGTAAAGGCCTTGACCAAGGTCACCTTTGCTCCACGAAGCATGCATTCTTTGGCCAAAGAAAATCCCATCTTTCCGCTGGAGTGATTGGTGATAAAACGTACTGGATCTATGGATTCTCTCGTTGCACCAGCGGTAATGAGCACACGTTTACCTAACATATCCTTCTCTTTACCAATGGTCTTTTCGATAAACTGAAATAGCACCTCTGGATCAGGCAGCTTTCCTGCGCCAGTATCTCCACAGGCTAAATATCCCTCAGCAGGGTTGATGATTTCCATGCCGTACTTCTCTAACGTCAACAGATTTTCTTGGGTAATTGGATTTTCAAGCATCGCAGTATTCATGGCAGGTGCAATGATTTTCGGACACTTGCTGGCAAGAAAGGTTGTGGTCAACATATCGTCCGCCAAGCCATGAGCAACCTTAGCGATAACATTGGCTGTGGCCGGTGCAATGATAAATACATCCGCTTTTTTTGCCAATTCTACGTGTTCAACACTATATTGAAAGTTTCGATCAAAGGTGTCCACAATGGCTTTATTTCCCGTCAGTGTTTCAAAGGTAATGGGATGGATGAACTTGCACGCATGCTCAGTCATCAACACATGCACCTTAGCACCAGCCTTTACCAGCATACTGGCAAGACTAGCCGACTTATACGCTGCGATTCCACCGCTGACGCCTAAAATGACCGTTTTGTTTTCTAACATTTTTATGACTCCTTGAGTTCTCTATTCTTTACGTTCTAATCGAAAACAGTATATCACTAGAATGGAGGGATTGCAAGGAAAGGAAAACTCCCTAAAAGCCAATTATACTCAATTCGCTTTCAGGGAGCTGGTGGTCTCTCTTTACTTTATTGATGCAATATTTTTCGCTAATTCCTTTTTGCCTTCAATATTTCCTTGTCTAGCAATCATAATTCGCTGTGCCTGTGGTGATCCTGCTCCATGTAAGGATTCTGTTCGATATCCTACTGCTGCTGAACCTAAACAGATATTCTCTAAAAATCTAAGTAGACGCATCCTGTCTTCAGTACTTACACCATTTTTTGCAGCAAAATACTTATTGCAGATATCTCCAATTGTCTGTCCATTTTTTCCTACTACTGTAGACGATTTGAAATCCGCTTCCGAAGGCATCGTTACCATTAATCCTCCAGCTAAATCTTCTGCCAATCTAACGATTTCATACGGAAATCTGGTCACATTCTGTTTACAGACGTTTGCTAATAACAAGTCGATTTGATAATTTCCTGCTTTTGTTTTATGACCTTCTGCAGAACAAGCAATCCCGCAGGAATACAAGGTTTCATTTAAGTGAGTCATCTCAATTAGCTTATCTTTTACCGCTGAAGCCTTTTCACAGCCGTTATACTCGGCTGCTAATGCAGCGGCACCAATGACAACATCACCAACACCAACTTTACATCCACCATAGCTTTGTCTATGGTATCCCGCAAATCGTTCTACCATCATGCCTGCAAATTCATATTCACCCGCCATAAAGATATATTCGTTTGGTATAAATACATCATCAAAAACGACTAATGCTTCTTGCCCGCCATAGTTCTTATTTCCTAAGTCCACATCTGCATCTTTCTCAATTTTTCTCGTGTCACACGACTGCCTACCATATATCATGTATAAACCCTCTGCGTCGCTTGGGCAAGCAAAAGATACGGCAAAGTCCGCATCAGCTTCTCCCATGGCGATGGTAGGCATAATGATATGCCAATGCGAGTTAATGGAGCCTGTTTGGTGTGCTTTCGCTCCACGTACTACTATTCCATCATCTCTCTTTTCTACTATATGCAAATATAAATCCAAATCATCTTGTTGGTGAGGCAGTTTCCCCCTATCTCCTTTAGGATCTGTCATTGCACCATCAACTGTCAAATCTTCGTCTTGTACCATTTCCAAAAAACGATTAAATCTCGTGTGATAATTACTGCCATATTTTTCATCGATTTCAAAAGTAGTCGAATGAACTGCGTTAAATGCGTCCATCCCAACACAACGTTGGAAGCAACTGGCAGTCTTTTGTCCCAAAAGTCTTTGCATTTTTACTTTTTTTACTAAGTCGTCTGCGCTCTGATGCAAATGAGTAAACCTGTTGATGAGTTTTCCTGTAAAACTGGATTTGACCGTCATCAAGTCTAAGTATTCTGGTTCATGAGCGAGTTCATACGTCATGGCAACGCAATTAATCGATGGTCTAATCATTGGATGATCTACCCAGTTTTCAATTCGTTCACCAAACATATACACTCTTGTATTGAGTTTTCGCAGACTCTCAACGTATTGTTCTGCTGTCATCAGTGCCATATTCTTTCCTCCTATATCCGCCCTAGCGCTTTCCCAACTTTAATCAAGCCTTCAATTAGATTTTGTTGAGAAGCCTCCACATCTTCCTCAGTCCATTTCATGAATCCTTCTCCACTCTTTGCCCCTAGATGCCCAGCATCTAATTTTTCTTTAAGAAGTTTGGACGGCTTAGATGAATGTTCTATATGAGGAAATAAATATTCATGTATGTTATAAGTTAAATCTAAGCCGCCAGTATCTATTACTTCCATGGGAGCCATTACACCTAAACGCATGCCGAATCCGTTTTTGATTGCTTTATCCACATCTTCTGCCGTAGCAATTCCTTGTTCAACGATGGATATCGCCTCTCTAAACAGCGCATGTTGCATTCGGTTGGCTAAAAACCCTGGAACATCCTTTTGGACTATTACAGGACTTTTTCCAGTTTGTTCCAATAAACCATATATCGTGTTCACTGTTTCATCGGAAACGTGAATCGTCTTGATGACTTCAACCAACGGAACTAGATATGCAGGTTTCCAAAAATGAGTACCGATAATTCTTTCCTTATGCTTGGATTTTTCCGCAATTTCAGTTACACTAATGGCTGAAGTGTTGGTTGCCAATATTGTGGACTCAGGGCACAATTCATCAAGAGTTTTAAAGTAATCTTGCTTGATGCCTAGGTTTTCCACAATACATTCGAAGATTACATCTGCAAATGCCGCAGCCTCTTCAAGACTTTCCGTGCATCTTACACGATTAGTAATCTCTGTGATTTCCTTTTCATCGACTATGCCGTGTTCACACAATATCCTTAGATTTTCGGTCATTGTTTCTATTGGTTTGGCTCTTTCCTTGTCATCATAGACATAAATCATCATGACTTCATGTCCTTTACTAGCAAACATTTGGCCGATGCCTACGCCCATGACTCCTGCGCCCAAGATAGCAATTTTCTTCTTATTGTTCATTTAACTCCCCTATATCTCGCCTGTGTTTAGTACACGCCGTACTTATAAACTCTGTCTGGTACGTCTTTGTTAATCTTGTCTTCATCGATAAATGCAACTGCACGAACGATGGTTCCATCTCCCATGTACCATCTCAATGGGAACGCACAGAACATGAACCTCTGGCCTTTGACTTTTTCAATATCACCGCCCAAATTTTCGATACCCATAACATTGTTACCCAAAAGCATAGTATGCACCGGTTCCCATTCGGGAAAATCTTCACTTGGATCGTGTCCAAACTCTTTTCTGTATTCTTCAATGATTCTAGGAACATAAGGCCCTGGACCGTGGTCAGCCGCATAGGTATATAAGATGTGGTCTAAAGCCTGCATGTCGAATCCGACACCCTTAACTTTATGATCGATAAACCACTGTGCGCCTTCGATAGATAGACCTGGGCTATATGCGAAGTAATCGTCGTTTTCGCCCCAGCGTTTATGCATACCGGAGCAGAGCAATACCCAGTCTCCTTCTTTGATGCCTCCTTCTACCTTTTCAGCGGCTGCTTCAATTTCCTCTGGTGTAATCAATTCCCAATGAGACTTTGGAATGTCTAAACACACTGCTTCGCCATAATAGTTTTCCAATGGAAGCTCATGGGTATATGGTGATTCAGGAATAACATGAGAAGGTGAATCCGCATGTGTACTATTGTGCATATGAAAATCATTAAATGTCTGAAGCAATCTATAATGCATCGGCATATGCTGCACTCTGTCAATATGAAAATCCCCATTGGACGGCCAGAGTGGATTGCCGCGACCGAAAGGATGTGATAAATCTACTAATACTTGTTTTCCCATTTTTCTTCTCCTTTATGTTATAAACTGTTGATTATTAACTTTATCTAATATAAAAGCAAAGGTTGTGCCAAACTACTTTCTATTTAGAAAGGGCTGCATTTCCAATGATATTGCCCCTTCTACTTGTGTTAGCCCAGAATATGGTCGTTGCACAATAGATACATTTGTTGCACAGGCACAACATCATTGCTTGTTTAAATGCCTAGAATGTCTCTCGCTTCATCAGGCGTTGCAATTGTTTTTCCTAGTTCTCTGGCGATTCGTCCAACACGCTGTACAAATTGTTGGTTGGACTCAGCTAATACTCCTTGATTATAATAAACATTATCTTCTAAACCGACTCTTACATTTCCGCCCATTGCAATGGCTGACATCATGATTTCATTTGCCCCTTTTCCTATTCCGAAAGCACTCCATGTGCATTTTTCAGGAAGGTGATTGACCAGGTACACCAAGTTTTCGGTTGTTGCTTCCATGCCTCCAGGTGCACCTAGGCACAACTGAAAATGTGCTGGTTTCTGAAGAATCCCAGTCTTCAGATAATATTTCGCCGTGTTTAACATACCAATATCAAAAATTTCAATCTCTGGTTTCACACCAGCGGCTATCATTTCTTTACCACAAAGCTCTAAAAATTTCGGTTCATTCATAAAAACCACGCTGTGTAGCCAATTCATGGTTCCCGCATCGAAAGATGCCATTTCAGGTTTGAGATTTTTGAAGGGCTTTATTCTATCATCCCAGGAAAAACCTTGCCCACCAGACGAGGTAAGATTAATGATGACAGGGCACTTTTTTGCTCTAATTAAACCTACTGCTTCATCAAATTTAGAAAACTCCATGCTAGCAGCATCTGCGTCATCTCTAACATGAATATGCACAGCCGAGGCCCCCGCTTCATAGCACGCAATTGCCGACTCTGCAATCTCTTTGGGTTGTGTAGGTAACGCTGCATTATGCGCCTTTGTTGTTACTGCACCGGTTAATGCTGCAGTCAGAATGATTTTGTTTTTGTGGTTAAGTCTTCTTGTTTCTAGCATTTTTTCTCCTCTTTCTATTTAATATTACATAGGGTTAATTCCAAAGGTGCAAGCCCTGTATCTCTTTTTCCAGTTCCGTAGCCTCTTTGTAAGACTTCTCCGTCTATTGAGTCCCATTGAAATTCATCGGTTAGACCAGCAATAATAGATGCACCAGTTGGTGTTAAGATTTCTTGTTTAATTTCGGATTGATAATAAGGGATTTTGGTGTCAGAGAGTATTTGTCGCACTGCTGGCACTGGAACAGTTAATATCCCACATGCACATTTCACTTCCCCTGAACCTGTGGGTACTTCCTTCGAAATAATTTTTTCAGGTTGAATATAGTCACAACAAATCGCTGTCCCTACTATATCTACAATTGAATCCACCGCACCAGCTTCATGAAATTTCACCTCATCAATAGGGACGCCATGAACCACCGCTTCTGCCTTTGCTTTGATTTCAAAAATCCGTCGACTCATAACTTTTACATTATTGGGTAGCGAGCTATTGTTGATCATCTCTAGAATCTGCGCAAAATTTCGATAATCTCCACTATACGGATTTGTGACTAGGTCCTCTTCATGTTCCAAAATCACATCTACGTCCTTTGCTATCGTTCCATCAACTTCTTTATCTTTCGCAAACAATCGATAGCCACCAAGCTTAAGGCGATTTAATTTCTCTTGAAGATAGTCCAGTGGTACACCTAAATCAATAAAGGCACCCAACATCATATCCCCACTAACTCCCGAATCACAATTAATCAATAGCACGTTCATCTTTTGTAGCCTCTTTCTCTTCATATGCTTTATCATACATCTCTTGCCAAGTATTAAACCTGGTTTTTCCTTTTACACAACAATCAAAAGCTTGCCGATCTTCCACAATAAAGTCTGCATTCCATTTTACGAATACGGCTCCAGAGAAGGTGAACTCTTCAAAGGTTTGAAACGTAGTGTACTTTTGCATAAAGTCATCATGAAATAATTGTTCCAATTCTTCTCTTGATTCGTATAGCGCCACCATTCTGGTGTATGTGCTACTTTCACAATCACATGGGTATTGCATATTCTCACCTCACCATTCCTATTTTTGTTATCAATAGATAAAGCAAAGAATATGCCAAACTCGTTTTTATTGAAATTACTAGGTTTCAAGCAGTCGTTTTTGCATAGCGTCTTTTTTCTGTTGCAAAATGACAACATTGCCTTCCAATTTTCTCATTCGTTTGTTATACTTTTATCTAAGAGGAACGGAGGAGTAATGATGAATCAGGTTTTGGCAATCCAAATGGTAAAAGAAAAATTACAAAAAGCCATCGCTAGCGGTACAAACACCGACAGTGTAGCAATGCTAAATTTATTGAAAGAAGTCGACAATGACCTACAAGTCTTTCTTGAGCAAGGTATTGATTTTAAAATTGTTGTTGACTCTCTTGACGATAGTATATTTATCACCGATAAAGACGGTAGAGTAATGTATGTTAACCCTGCCCATGAAATAAACACATCTATTCTCCCCGAAGAAGTTTTAGGCCGAACCGTAAATGACATTGTGGAAGAGGGAAAATTGTTTACTGGAGGAGCCACTTTAGATGTGATAAAAACAAAGAAGAAATCATTTCGACTTTCTACAGTACAGAAAACCAATCCACCTGGAGTCGGCTATGCTGTAGGCGTTCCAATTTTTGACCAATCTGGTCAACTCCACCAGGTCGTTGTAAGTAGTCGACCAATTTTATCCTTACAGGCACTTCAAGAAGATTTTGGAAGATTTTTGAAAGAGGCCAATTCTATTAATGAGACTAGAGATAAAATTAGGATTCTACCTAATTCAAATATTCCACAATTACAATCAAGTCGACTAGTTGGTTCCTCCTATTATCTACGTAAAGTTTGGGACACCATTGAGAAATCAGCTCCAACTGATGCGACCGTATTAATCACCGGAGAATCAGGTGTAGGAAAAGAAATTGTGGCCGATGAAATATATAGAATGAGCGAAAGACGGGAAAAAACCTTTATCAAAGTTAACTGTGCATCTATCCCACTGAATCTATTAGAGTCAGAACTATTCGGTTATGACAAAGGCGCTTTTTCTGGTGCAAACACCAACGGTAAGCAAGGACTGTTCGAATTAGCTGATGGAGGGACATTGTTATTAGATGAAATCGGCGATATGCCTATGGATTTACAAGTAAAGCTTTTACGTGCCATTCAAAGTAAAGAGATTACGAGAGTCGGTGGGACCAAACCGATTCCATTGGATATTCGTTTTATTGCTGCTACAAATTCTAACCTAAAACAAAAAATTTCCGAAGGAAAATTTAGACAGGATTTGTATTATCGTCTAAATGTTATTCCAATTTACATTCCTCCTCTTCGCGAAAGATTGAACGATTTGGATGAGCTTTGTCACCATTTTGTGAATCAATATACTGAAAAGCATAATAGACATTTTAATCTAACCGATGAGCACCTTGCCATTATGAAACGGTACAATTGGCCTGGTAACATTCGTGAATTAGAAAATGTCATTGAGTACCTAACCATCTGTTCTTCAGGCGCAAAAGAGATAGACAACGAAATGTTAACTGGACTTTTAGATATTTCCCAAGGCGACGATAGCATTACCAGCACAGGCTCTCTAACAGAATCCATGGAGAATTATGAAAAATCTCTACTAGAATCAGTGTTAAAAAATTCTAAAAGCTTACGTGATGCAGGTGCTAAACTTGGGGTTAACGCATCAACGATTTCCAGAAAAATTCGACAGTACGGAATTGAATATGCTAATGCAAACGATAAATAAAAAAAGCGGGTAATGTCTTAACATGACTACCCGCTTTTCTGTTCTAAAACTAAACCATTTCTATGATGACAGCCGTGCCCATTCCTCCACCAGCGCAAAGGGTCGCCAAGCCATACTTTTCTTTCCTTTTTCTTAATTCGTACATCAATGACACGATTAACCTCACTCCTGTAGCTCCTACTGGGTGACCAAGGGAAATTCCACCTCCATTGACATTCAACTTTTCTTCAGGAATATTCAATTCCCTCTGACAAGCGATACATTGAGCAGCAAATGCTTCATTTATCTCAAATAAATGAATATCATTCACGGTTAACCCCACTTTTTCTAGTGCCTTCTCTGATGCACTTATCGGGCCAATGCCCATATACTCTGGGGGTACTCCCGTTGTAGCAACAGATTTAACTCTTGCTAATATTGGCGCTCCTAAGGATTTTGCTTTTTCCTCATCCATTAATATCACTCCTGCGGCTGCATCATTCATACCAGATGCGTTTCCTGCAGTAACTGTACCATTTTCTTTAAACGTGGTGTTCAGTTTTGTTAATGACTCAATCGTTGCATTCCTTCTTGGATATTCATCGGTTAGAATTGTTTTTTCTTCTTTTCGTTCCTTGACAATAACTGGAGTCATCTCTTCCTTGAATTTCCCGCTGTCTATTGCGGCAACGGCTCTTTGTTGTGATCTCAGAGCATATTCATCCATTTCTTTTCTAGTCACATTATACTTTTCTGCAACGTTTTCTGCTGTAATTCCCATAGCTGGCCCAACGCCTAAATTGGTTAAGGAATCCCACATGGAATCGCGCAATTCCATGTGTCCATATTTCTGTCCATATCGAGCATTAAACACCATATGTGGCGCAGTGCTCATGCTATCTGCACCTCCTGCCATAATACAATCCGCTTCACCAGCTTTGATTTGATAATATGCCATTTGTACAGAAGACATAGACGAAGTGCAGTTACGGTGAACGGTAATGCCTGGAACCGTTTCAGGCAAACCTGCTTTTACTGCTGCTACTCTGGCGAGATTGTTTTCTTTATAGGTTCTCTGATAATTGCATCCCCAAATTACATCTTCAATCAATTCTGGTTCTACTCCTGATCTCTTCACCAAGTCTTGCATTACTGGAATAGATAAATCCAATGAGGTTATGGATTTAAACTGCCCTCCGATAGTCCCAATTGGTGTTCTACATCCTGCAACAATAACTACATTTCTCATTATACACCTCTCTATCAAAATAGAGGTTGCTTTACAGAAGCAACCTCTGTCAAATGAAGCCTTAAGCTTTTTGTTTTAGTACTTGTTCTTCCTTCATATAGTCAAGATTGTATTTCTTCGTATCTAGTACGCTAATTAACACGAAATTTACGACCAATAGCACAATGAACACAATGTATGCGCCTCTTAGGCTCCCAGTAATCTCAAGTGCTTTCGCATTAACAATATAATTCAACATTAGTACAATCTGCATAATTGGGAAGTAAATAGAATAAACTAAATCAAAGTTATGTCTTCCAAATACAGACGCAGGAAGTGATGTCATAAAGTTAGCTGCTGCACCGATAGCAATACCAATCATTGCAACGGCAATGTATCCACCAATCGCGTTATTTAGAATAACATTGATTAGTAGTGCTGCAGCATACCATGCCAAGTAACCTTTAACTGCTGTCTTTACGCCTAACTTTTGATCAATGAATCCAAACCCAAAGCTTCCAGCTAGACCTACAATAGCACAGACGGTCATCAACGATACTGCTGTAGCCTGAGAAAAACCAAATTCCATGTTTCTTGGAACCATTTGGCTCATTACGCCTGTTGTTACAAGCTGATTGATACCAATAATTACTGCAACCAACCACATTTCCTTTGTTTTTAATAGCTTTCCAACAGTCCAACGGCTTGTAACCTCATCATCGGAAGCATACTCTGTTTCAAATACTTCCTTAGATACATTATCAGGGTAAATATTTAATTCTTGTGGTGTATTTCGAATGAAGAAATACGCGATTATACCGATTACTATGGCTGCTACGCCTGTAACCGTCATCCCTTTTGCCATTCCAAGTGCACCGATTAACGCAGCAATTAGTGGTACATACAATGCAGATCCAAGATTGTGCCCCATGGTGGTATATCCATTTGCTAATCCCTTTTTCTTAGGGAACCATTGTGTAACTAAATTTCCGCCACCAATATATGCTGCACCGTTGATGAAAATAGTAACAAGAGTTAGCCCTACAAAATAAGATGTAATGGTGTCAGCATTTCCATAATAAATGTAGGATGCTCCGGCAAGAATCATACAAATCGTTGCAACCATTCTTCCGCCGATTTTTGTGGTAATCCTACCGATAATGAAATACGCTAGAACGCCGATGAACCCTGCCCACATTGCAAGCTCGAGAAGCTTAGCATGAAGTGCAGTTTGACTTTCAAATCCTAATGATTCCCAATGGGTTCCCGCGAACACATCAATAACAATGTTTTGTCCGTCGATAGAAAAACCAATAAGGAAAAAGAACATAACCATACTGTATAGTATGATAATCCAGCCTTTACCAAAGTTGGATTTTGTATTTTCGCTTTGAAGCTGTGTTTTCGTATTATTTGACATAGTGAACCTCCACTTTATTTACTTTTACTACTCGCTGCTCTTTTTTCAGCAACCTTTTGATCAATATATGCTGTCCAGGCTGGTTCCTCTTTTGCCATTCTCTCTCTGAGCCATGGTTGAATCTCCGTCTGGTCTTCTCTATCGATAATTGCCCAAGCAATATGTGGTTCTGAAGGTGGGCAACCATGAACGGCAATGCCTTTTCCTCTCCACTTGGCTGTACAGTTACCGCAAAGAATGATTTGTTCTTTTGGTTTATCCGGGATTTCTTTTTTCGCGCCAATAATCACTGTAGCATCCTGATTCTTTTCATATTCACCTAATGCCTTTAGTTTTTCCATGGTCATTGCTAATAGTGACTGGCAACTAGAACAAGAATTTTCATATCTAATATCATATTCTGACCAGGTATCAAACTTAGCAATGTACGGTAGCCACATTTCTTTATAGACTTCTTTTATGGATTTCCCTTTGATGACAATCTGATCTTCATCGCTAGTTCCAAGACCTCTTTCTCTTGCCGCTTGGAAGTAATCTACCATATTGATATCTAAGCCTATCATTCTACATGCCGTTGCGTCAAGAGCAACTGGATCTTTACTTGCTACAACGCAGCCAAAATCAAGAGGCACTGCAGAATGCGGTCCAAACCCTTCTGCTGGATAAATCATATCTGCAATGTTTAAGTCAGCTTTCACTACTGACCAAATGTCCATCATTGCCATGGCTAAATTGGTCTTATGCATGTCGTAATGCACCTTGTCTTGTACTACACCTTTAATATTTTTCAGTGCACAACTAAATACCATACTAGCATGTGATTTATAAATTGGAAGATTGATAATGTGATCCGCTTCAAGTAAAAGTCTCGGTAATTTCACATGATCAATATCAGAATGTGCATCTCTGATTTTCACATCGATGAGATCTTTATCTGACTTAATATCATACAATTCTGCGCCTTCCTCTTTTGCAACCTGAGCATGACCTGCTGATTCAAAACATGCCATCGTATCGCAACCGATAGCTGCTGCCTCTCCAACGATAACTCTTTTCGCACCTGCAGCTTTTACTGCTTTGATGACTGCTCTTAAAAAGTTATGGTTAGTGTTAATGCTGGTTCCTGGCGCACCAAGGTGTCCTGCATTAGGTTTTAGAATAACGGTGGAATCCTTTTTGATTAGTTTTTCTGCTCCACCTAGTTCAGCAAGCACTTGGTCAACCATTGTCTGGATGTTAGGATCCTTAGCGATTGCTACTATTGATTTTCCTTTACTCATTTTTTCTCCTCTCTCTAGATAGAATGATGATTAATAATGTCTAAATATAATGTCATCACCTACTAGAGCAAGGAGTATGCCAAGATGATTATCCACGGAATTCAACCATTTTGACAGAAAAATAACGACATTTGTTGCATTGCTTTGTTGCGCCGTTGCAACTATGCAACAGGGACGATGATTCTCTTTAGGATTTGCTTTACATCATTTTCTGTAACTTTTCTAAAGCCTCCGCCGATGTATCCCATCGTCGCTACACAGGCTTTTGCTAGCCGCTTTGCATCGTCTGCCTTACCATCTATATGTATCGGCAATCCGATTGAACCGATAAAGTTTTTTAGTCGTGATAAGCCGTCGTCTAGGGTTTCAACACCCCAAATCCTATGGTAAAACTCAAGAAAACGCTGAGGGTTTTCTTCCTGTAGATGTTCGCACCATGATGGGATAATCATAGCCAATGCACCACCATGAGATACACCATAAGCTTCTGTTAATGTATGGGAAATCTGGTGGCAAGCAAAATCTCCACCTGGTCCTAACATGTCATTATGAGCAACTGTCGCTGCTAACATCATTTCCGATCGAAGCAAAATATCGTTTGGATCTTTGACCAATGTTGGTAACACACCAATAACTGTTTTCATTAACCCCTCAGTCATGACATCTAACAATTGACTATCTCTATTCAAATCAAAGTATCGTTCAAATGCATGAGCGAAAACGTCAAAACCACCGACGGCAGTTTGATAAGCGCTAACGGTTAAGGTCAATTCAGGATTCAGCAATGCAAATTTTGGTTTAGCGCCCTCAAAAAAATGGGCGAGTTTTTTACCACTTACCGAATCAGATATTACTGACATTCCGTTAGATTCACTAGCAGTAGCTGGATTGGTAACAATAGCACCTATAGGCAAAAATCCAATGGGTGTCGCTTTATCTAGATATAAATCCTCCACTTGACCACCATAAAAAAATCCGACCGAAATGGCTTTTGCAGTATCTATCACACTTCCACCACCGATGGCAAGAATACTGTCAATTCCTTCAAGGCGGCCCTGTTCAACTGCTGCGTTGATGAATCCAACATCAGCATTTGGTTTCACGCCGCCACACAAAACCACCTGGCACCCCACTGATATTAATTCTGCCATAATTCGATCACATAAACCAGTATTCACGATACGATTGCTTCCGTAAACCATCAAAACCTTCCGTCCATGTTTCCTCATGAGCAACCCTACATCATTTAACGATTCAGAGCCAAAATATATTTCTGTTGGGATTTTTAATTCAAAGTTATACATACCCTTTTCCTCCTAATACATTAATTAGTCGCAAAGTTTATGCCATTTTTTCTTCTGTATTAAAAAGCTGGCATAAATATATGCCAGCATATTTAATGTGTATTCTTTTATAAAAAACTATAGTTTGCAATGCTCTACCAAAGCTCTTTTTATTTTTTCCATTGCATCATCAATCAATTCATTCATGGATTGGGCATTGACACCAGCAACCAAATTATCGCATCGATTCATGGGAATCAACACTCTCGCTGCACTGCTTCGTGCCACAGCGTTGGCCATTTCGGCAGTTACCTCTCCAAGAAGTGCGTCTGCTATGACGATTCCTAAAGGGCCGACAATGACATCAGCTTTTCGGCTACCTACCACTACAGGGTTTTCTCCAGTAGCCCCATCTTTGGCCCCTGCCTTTAGCATGGTAGATGTGGCAATACTGTTCGTTCCAACTGCAAGTATTTCAGCATCAGGAAAGGTTTTGCAAACAGCTTCAACCAATTGTTTCCCCAATCGCCCACCTTGTCCATCTATTACCATAATCATCATATTTTCTATTTCTCCTGTCTCGTTGATGATGATATTATACTATGAAATTGTTCTTTTTGTAAATGTAAATTAAATTACATATATTGTCAATAATGTAATTTAATGTTATAATAGATTTAAGCTACCATATACGGTAGGCGGTTAGCCTCCACGTTATCATTGCAGTAAGGTACGCCTTTTGGCAAGTCCTAATCGCATGAACGGAGGGAGGTGATAAGTTGACGAGTTATGAAACTCTATCAGTAGTAATTAGTGTATCAACACTGATTGTACTGATATTGACATATTCGAACAATAAAAAATAACCGCCCTTATGCCTAGAGGTTCGGTTATTTTTTATAACAATCTCGGCTAACCGTCTATCGGTAGCTCTTATTTAACTTATTATACCATATCATTCCACAATTTCAATACCCATTCTACATTCTCACTACTCTATCACTTACATGGTCTATCATGGCTAAATCGTGTCCAATAATCATCATGGTCAGCCCTCGCTCATCGTGGAGCTTTCGAAGCAAATGAATGATTTGGGACTGAATGGATACATCCAGTGAGGAGATCGGTTCATCGGCAATGAGAAAGTCAGGGTCAGTAATCAGCGCCCTAGCAATGGCCGCTCTCTGCCGTTGGCCACCTGACACATCATAAGGATGACGATCAACCAATTCTCGTTCTAGTCCAACCTGATCCATCATGTCAAACACCTTCTCTTGCTGAATTTTCCCGTTTTTGATCACGATTGGTTCTGCAATGATTTGGCCAATGGTCATTCTTGGGTTAAAGGCTGAAGCAGAATCTTGGAAAATCATTTGTTTTCGGCAATGGTCTCGGTAGATGATTTCCCCACCATCAGGTTGATGAATTCCCATCATACATCGGGCTAAGGTAGATTTCCCACATCCTGAATTTCCTACAATTCCTAGAATTTCACCAGTGTTAATGGTTAAATTGAAATCCTCCAATACTGTTTTGCTGTTCTTTCGTCCAAGGGCAAAGGTTTTCTTTAAGGCTTTTACCTGGACCAATGGCTCTCTGCGTTCCTGGATTTCCTCTGTTTCTTTGCTCCCATGATAGTGACTTCCCTTACCGTACTGCGCAAACCCCCACAGCTTTTTCGTGTATCCATGCTGAGGATGCTCACGAATTTCTTCAGCTGTATTGCATTCTACAATGACCCCATCTTGCATCACGGCTATGCGATCAGCAAAATCAAATGCCAAGCCTAAATCGTGGGTGACGAAAATCATGCCCCTTTCTGTCGAGGCACATAAGTCCTTTAGCAACGACATGATTTCAATTCCAGTCTGTTGATCTAGAGAAGTGGTTGGCTCATCGGCGATAATCAATGTCGGATTGCATGCTAAAGCGATGGCAATGGCCACACGTTGACGCATACCTCCAGAAAAATGATGCGGATATTGATGAAATCTCGAAGCAGGCTCTTGGATTTGCACTGCTTGTAGCAATCCTAGTGCTTTTTGCTTTGCTTCCCCTTTCGTCATGGTGTCATGGACAACCATAGGTTGCATAATTTGATTTCCAATAGAGAACACCGGATTCAAGGAAGCCATTGGATCTTGAAAAATCATCGATACTTCTTTTCCACGTACTTTCTCCATTTCTCGCTCTGTTAGGGGCACCACATCTCTACCATTAAGGAGAATACGCCCTTGTTCAATGATTGCGTGTCCACGATGCAATCCTAAAATCGCTCTGCATAGGGCAGTTTTTCCGCAGCCTGATTCACCGACTAGGGCGACGGTTTCTCCAGGCATTACGGTTAAATCAACACCTTTTACCGCAGGCACAATGCCAGCCCCACCATGAAAAGACAGTTTCAATTGTTCAATGGCAAGTAACGGTTCCATTATTTCTCAATCTCCCATTCTGCAATATTCCAAAATACACCTACGCCGTGATGTCCTAAAACAGTGTTTTCCGTAATGCCAGAAATATTGTTTCGTACTACGTAATTTGCATTTACATACGCAATAAAGGAATATGGCATAGCGCTAGCCATGGCTTTTTGGAATTCTCCGTATAATTTCTTTCTCTGATCTTCATCAACAGTTTTTCTGGCCTTGACAAGAAGCTTGTCTACCTGACTGTTGCTATATGCAGTATAGTTATCTCCTGCTCCTGTAGTGAACACCTTGTAGGTATGATCGTCCGCATCAAAAGGGCTTCCCCAACCGATAATACAGCTATCCTGATTGGCCCAATCCAGTGAAGGCTTTGCTTCAGCCACTGCGTTAACACCGATGCTTTGTAGTTGGTTAGCACAAATCTTCGCCATATCCACTCTCACTTTATCATCAGATTGTGCACAAATGGCGAATCCCAATTCAACACCATCTTTTTCATAATAGCCTTTGTCTCCCATCGTCCACCCGTCGGCTTCCAAAAGCTGGCGTGCTTTTTCTGGGCTATAGGTAAATTGGTTCAAGTCTTCGCTACCGTATATGTTTTTCTGTAGTGGAGAATAAGCTGCTTCTCCTTGTCCAAGAAGGACACTATTCAGCACTGCTTCTCGATCGATGGCATAGCTTAAGGCATTGGCCAAGGTTGGATTTTCCTTGAACAACGGTGCATTAAAATTATAGGCAATGGCTCTATAGTCAGCAGTATCCATGGTATATAGTTGATATTTGTCACTGTCCTCAAACTCAGCGGCTGCTTTTGGTGTAATCTGTGCCATGTCAATATCCCCAGCCTTTAGCTGAATGGCTCTAGCATCAGAGTCTGGTACAATTTTAAACACAACGGTTTCAATCTTCGCTGCTCCATCATAATAGTCATCAAAACGTTCCATAGTTATGCTTTGTCCCACATCCCATGACGTTAGCTTGTATGGGCCTGCACCCACTGGGTTTCGATTGAATTCACAAGTGGCCAAATCTTCTCCGTCCAGTAAATGCTTAGGTAAAATTCCAATGGTCATGTAATCAGGAAATGCCACATTAGGCTGACGCAGCTTAATCAAAACCGTCTGGGCATCTGGGCAAGTAATGGTTTCAATGTCCGTATAATTAGAAATGATTTCTGACTGATTATCCTCATCTAATATGGCTTCCAGTGTAAACTTTACATCTTCGGAGGTTAACGGCTCTCCATCGTGAAAGGTTAAATCTGTGCGCAGGTTAAAGGTATACGTCAATTGCCCTTCATCCCACTCCCAAGAAGATGCCAAGGCTGGAATCACATGATTGTCCGCATCATGGGCTGTCAATCCAGAAAAAATCAACGTGTTGATTTCCCCATGTTCATATAAGGCCGGATTAATCGATGTATAATCTTGACTTCCGTAAATCAACCTTTGTTCACTTCCTTGGGTTTCTTTTTCTCCGCATCCAGACAGAAACACGCCTGTCATCAGTGCGGCGATGATACATAGTGTAGCTAGTTTTTTCATTGTATATTCTCCTTATAAATTACTATATAAACGATTGGTTTTCTGCCTTACCTGTTCTCCAATTTCGGTAATGCACACCAAGGTCACAATCAATACAGCTCCCGGAATGACTATAATCCACCAACAATTGGATAGTAGCATTTCTTGTGACATGGACAGTAAACTACCCCAAGAGACCGCCGACAAAGGCAAGCCTAATCCTAGAAAGCTTAAGGTGGACTCTGTAATCATGGCTTGGCCAATATTGGTCACCACCATAAACATAATCGACGAGATAAAGTTAGGGAGCAGGTGAACCCTTAGCATGTACCAAAACCCTGCTTCCATGGTTTTGGCAGCCAATAGGTAATCACTACTTCTTAGCTGCTTCACTTCACTTCTAACCATCTTGGAAATATTCATCCAGCTTGTGACACCGATAACCACAGAGAGGGATGTATAGGTTGCATTTCCCCATATGGCTTGCAAAAAAATGATGAGCAAAATCGAAGGAACGCTCATGAGCAATTCCACCAAACGCATCAAAAAGTCATCCAATCGCTTACCTGCAAGTCCGCTAATGGTTCCATAGACAATGGCTAAGGCTGTTGCAATTAATCCACTGAGCAGTCCAATATACAGGGATGCTCTTCCCCCATACAAAACCAAGGAAAATAAATCTCTTCCCATGCTGTCGGTCCCAAAGAGATACTCTCCCCCTGGCGGCTGGCTAATCATCTCTGTATTCATGGTTTCCGGTGAGAACGGTGCAATGGTTCCTGCAAAAACACTTGCGGCAAAAATCACAAGCAAAATCACCAAAGGGGTCTTTTTCATTTTCCCACCCCCTGTTCCTTCATTCGCGGATCAATTTTTTCGCTAATGACTTGAGCCAATACGTGAAAAACCACCACGACGATTCCAGTAAGCAGGCTAATTGCCATCAATAAATGATAATCCTGATATTTAGCACTTTCAAAAGCCAACGTTCCCAGGCCTGGGTAAGAGAACACCATCTCTACCACATATGTTCCGCCAAGAATATGAGGTAACGCAATGGCCATCATGACCAAAATTGACGGCAGAACATTCTTAAGGCACTGCCATCTGATGATTTGCCAGCTTGACATCCCCGAGCTCTTGCAGAGCAAGACGTAATCCTTTCTCGTTTCCTCAAGCAATTTATTGCGAATCAAATATGCGTAGTACCACAGATGCTCGATGACCAAAACCGTCACAGGCAAAACCAAATGAAACGCCCGATCCAGTCCGTTGTCACTTTGACCATAGGAATATGCGCCTCCAGTCGGAAATATGCCCAAGTTCACTGCAAAGACCAAAATCAACATCAGCGCAATGAAAAATGATGGAATACAATTGCTGACAATTCCAATTTTGCAGATGAGTTTATCTGCCAACCGATTTTCTCGAAGGGCACAGAACATTCCAATGAACGTAGCGAGAACAAAGGTAAGGACATATGCAGTTCCGCCGAGACGCAATGTGTTTCCCATCACTCTCCCGATTACCGTTGTCACCGGTTCCTTATATTTATAGGAAATGCCTAAATCCCCATCAATGAGATTGTTGACCCATTTCCCATATTGGGTAAGGATAGAGCCATTTAGCCCTAGCTTTTCTCTCGCTGCCTCTCGCTGCATTTCACTCATCTGCTGAGCACCATCTCCATAGTAAGACCGCAACGGGTCTCCAGGGGACAATCTTGCAATGGCAAAGACAATGATGGACAGCAAAAGCAAAACCACTAGCATTTGAACTAATTTTTCAACGATATACTTCATCTTTTACTTCCTTCAAGGTGAGCTGATGTTTTTTCGCAATGGCAGCTATGTCTTCATATTCAGCCTTTTCTCTTGTTACACCATACCCACTGCAAACCTTCACCTTTATTTCGCCCCACTTTGTTGGCCTTGTCTCTATAGCTCTGTCTAAAACCATCCGTTCACATTGGTACTCTCTTATGCCAATGGTCGTAGTATTGGCGAAGATCAGTTCCGTAAACTTTTGCTTATCTTTAGGTTTACACATGCATACCAGTTTTACTGCTGGTCTAGACTTTTTCATGGTAATCGATTCCGTGTAAACGTCCAACGCACCTTGCTCCAGCAATACTTCCATGGCAAATCCAATTTCTTCCCCAGTCATATCGTCTAAGTTGGTTGCAAGCTCAACAACTTGATCTTTTCCTTTTTCCGTTTCTCCCAGCAAGACTCTCACGCAGTTTGCCTGATCAAAATCTTTGGTGCCCATGCCGTATCCCGTTTTTTCTAACGTCATTTTTGGCATTTCTCCAAATCCCTGCCCGAAGTGCTTGAGTATTGCCGCTCCTGTTGGCGTGCAAAGCTCACCTTTGATCTCACCAGAATAAATCGGTAGTCCTTCTAAAATCAAAGCCGTCGCAGGTGCTGGCACTGGCAAAACTCCATGGGCGCATTTAACCGTTCCGCTTCCCACGTGAATGGGAGAGACAACAATTTGTTCAGCACCAATTTCCTCTATCAGCATGCAACTAGCTACCACGTCAGTAACTGCATCAAGGGTGCCTACCTCATGAAAATGAACGTCACTGATCGGCTCTCCATGGACTGTTGACTCGGCTTCAGCAATGATTTGGTAGATGGATTTCGCATCAGCCTTCACTTGGTCGCTGACATCAAAATGGTCGATCAAATGGTTGATCTGGGCAACCCCTCCGTGGCAGTGTTGATGCTCCTGCTCATGATGATGCCCATGACCCTCTTCCTGTCCGTGAATCACCACATGAACATGTGTACCAGAAACACCGCATTTCTTCACTGACTCTGCCCAAACATTGACGCCTGGAATTCCCAGCTTATTTAAGGTTTCTAGAAACTGCTCCTTTTCTGGGATTAGCTCTAGCAAGCCTGCCATGAGCATATCTCCTGCTGCCCCCATTGTACATTCTATATATAATGTCTTCATTTTTTCACTGCCTCCATGTTGTTGATGAGATGCGCTTGATATCCTGCTCCAAATCCGTTGTCGATATTGACCACACTAACACCGCTAGCGCAGGAGTTTAGCATAGAAAGCAGTGCAGTCACTCCTCCTAACGCAGTTCCATAACCTACGCTAGTAGGAACAGCAATAACTGGACAATCGGCCAATCCACCGATGACACTAGCTAAAGCACCCTCCATCCCTGCGATGGCAATAATGACCCTAGCCGTCATAATATCCTCTGTATGAGCCAATAGTCGATGAATTCCTGCAACACCTACATCGTACATTCGTTTAACATGGTTTCCTAATATTTCTGCAGTCAATGCGGCTTCCTCGGCAACAGGTATGTCGCTGGTTCCGCCTGTAGCGATGAGAATGCTCCCTTCTGTTCGCGGCGTTATTTTTTCCCCGATTAAACCTATTTTTCCCTCAGGAAAATAGGTGAAGGGCAATCCTTCCGTCATATGATTGGCGGCCTCTTGACTCATTCTGGTGATCAAAATGGTCTCTTGCCCACCGTGGTATAACGTGTTTGCAATTTTTTCTATTTGCTCTGGCGTTTTACTCGCACCGTAAATGATTTCCGCAACGCCTTGGCGCAACCCACGGTGATGGTCCAAGCTAGCAATATCGATATTTTCAAAGGGCTCCATTTTCAGTTTTAACAATGCTTCCTCTACTGATTGTCCACCTGATGCCACCTGCTCTAACAATTCTTTTATTTCCACTTTGTTCATTTTCTTTCCTCCAAATCTATAAGCACCGCCGTAAAGAAAGGGTTGAGTGCTTCTCTGATTTTCTCCCGTTCTGCAATGGCTTTTTCCAGTTGAGCTTCAGTAAGCTGTAGTCTGGCTGCCTCACCAAAAACTCTTACTCTAAAGTCGTGAAATCCCATTTTACTCAATTCCGCTTCTGCTTGTTCTACGTTATGCAGCATGTCATCGGTAATTGTCTCTCCTGTTGGAATCCGCGTTGCCAGACAAGCATAGGCTGGCTTATTCCAAGTAAATAATCCTGCTTCTTTCGATTGCTGGCGAACGGCCTCTTTCGTCACGCCGCATAATCGCAGTGGTGACAACACCTTCATTTCTTTTAATGCCTGCATCCCCGGTCTATCTTCCGCTTCATCTGAAGCGTTGGTTCCATCAATAATTTCCAGATAACCTGCTGCTCGGGCAGCTTTGGTCAATGCGTTGAACATGTTTTGTTTACAGTAGTAACAACGTTTTTGGCTGTTTTCAGCAACCTGACTATCTTGCAAAGCGTCAAGGTAAACCACCTTCATCTTTATGTCCAGCATATCTGCAAGTCTGGTGGCATCCTCAAGTTCAAAATCTGGTTGAAATTGACTTTTGATGAATATGGGGAAAACATCTGCTCCATACGCCTTGGCTGCGTACAATAGATAAGACGAATCTACTCCTCCAGAAAATCCTAAGGCAATTTTGTTATGCGCCTGAAAAAATGCTTTAAGCTCCATTTATCTCTCCTTATGACCAAAAACAAAAACACGAAAACAACGCTGTTCTTCTTGAACCTTGCGCTGCCTTCGTGGCAACAATGCTAACATATTTTTTCGTGTTTCTCGGTCTTCTCTTTCTTCGTGAAAGGTATATGCATCTACTTGCTTGCATATCGCTATATATAGCATAAACTATGCCAAAAATAAAATCAAGGGATTTCAACGGTTTTTTGCTCACCAAGCTAGCTTTTGTTGCAGTGCTGCAAGCCATGATGATTTTTGCAACAAAAAACGGCATCTCCCTAAAGGGCGATACCGTTGATGATACGATTTATTTTCCGCAAGCTTTTTTTGCAGTTTCGCAAAGCTGAGTGAAACCAGCTGCATCGTGGATTGCTAGTTCGGAAAGCATCTTTCTGTTGATTTCGATGCCACTCTTCTTTAGTCCATCCATTAATCTGCTGTAGGAAATTCCGTTCATTCTAGCTCCAGCATTGATTCTTGCGATCCAAAGCTTTCTGAAATCTCTCTTCTTTAATTTTCTTCCAATGTAAGCAGATCTTAAGGATCTCATTACTGCAGGATTCGCTGCTCTGAATACTTTGCTCTTGGTTCCGTAGAAACCTTTAGCCTGTTTTAATATTTTTTTATGTCTTTTATGGGCATTAACGCCTTTTTTTACTCTTGCCATAATTCTTTACCTCCTATATTATTTCGCCATTGATCTTAGCATTCTCTTTAAGTCTGCACTTGTTACCATAGTTGACTTTCTCAAGCCTCTTTTTCTCTTAGGTGATTTCTTCGTAAGAATATGGCTCTTATATGCTTTGCTTCTCTTAATCTTTCCAGTACCTGTCAATTTCATTCTTTTGCAAGCGCCTCTATGAGACTTCATCTTATTCTTTGCCATGATGCATTTTCCTCCTATATTCTTTAATTCTTTACTCTACTTATCAGCTTTTGGTGCTAGAAACATTGTCAGGCTTCTTCCTTCAAATGTCGGTCTTTTATCAACTACGCTTACTTCACTACAGTATTCTGCGAATTTTTGCATAACCTCACGGCCTCTCGCAGTGTAATCTTTTTCTCTTCCTCGGAATCTAAGGCTTACTTTCACCTTATCTCCCTCTTCCAAGAATTTGCAGGCTGTTTTCGCCTTTACCTGAATGTCATGATCCTCGATAAATGTGCTCAGTCTGATTTCTTTCACCTGAATGGTTTTCTGTTTTTTCTTGGCTTCTTTTTCTCTCTTCTGGAGTTCATATCTGTACTTTCCATAATCGAGAATTTTGCAAACTGGTGGGTTCGCATTTGGAGAAATGTTGACAAGGTCAAGTTTCTTCTGGTCAGCCAAATCTAAGGCTTCATCCCTAGACATAATGCCCAGCATGTTTCCTTCATCATCAATTACTCGTAGTTCTTTATCACGAATTTCTTCGTTGATTTTGTTTCCCTTGCTAATTGTTAGCACCTCCTGTGATATTTTCGCATAAAATAAGCGGATACAAAAGTATCCGCCAAAAGCACAATAACGTGCTATTTCTCGTGTATTAACCAAGCAAACTCAATCGTCTGAAAGGTGAGAAGCGGATAACTTCTTCTTTATTACTCGACTACTATATCATCTTTCTCTATCAAAGTCAACAAAAACCTGTTATAATAATGGGAGTTTATCAATAGCAAAGAAAGGAAAAATGAATCATGTTTGAAATCGAATTATTAACCGTGAATGGCCAGAACGTGCAAGGCATGAGAATGGTTAGCCCTGGTGGCGAAGGTCACCCAAATCTGATTGTCATTCAGTGCAAAAACGGCTACGTTATGTGTGGTTATTTGAACCAAGCCGCCGCCGAAAGCTTTGGTGATGCTGCTGCAATTGTTGGTGGAAGCTGTTTCGCTGAAACTCTTGCAAATCCAGTGAAGGCGGTAACCACTCAAGCTGCAAACTTAGGTGTTACTGTAGGCATGACTGGTGCTGAAGCAATCGCTAAGCTAAATGCTTAATCCCTTGGTCTCTTTTGGTCTCTGATGTCCATAAGGGACCTTTTTATTTCTCATTAGTCTATGATGATGAAAATGAGGAAGGCAATGACACAGAAAATGATAATGGTCTGTACCAACTCCCCTATCGGATGTTCTTCGTAGGTTTCCCCAGCTGAATCATCATCAATGATTTCTTCAATCCGACTAAATATTTTTCCTGGATTATTGAGCATTGTACAAATGTAATCCGAAAAAGAAACGTATCGTTTATCCATTTGATCAAAAAATCGGTGAACTCCACTGGAAATCCAACCTAGTAATCTCGCAAGCGGTTTCCGATAGATCAAATCAATATCCAATGTTACCCCCTCGTGAGGTACCATTTTTTTGCGTAGCAATACAAAGGCTATGGTTCCACCGAGGAACAAGCCTAAATATTCCAAAACGTGGTCTGCCGTAAACGGATGTCCCACAATTTGGTTTGGCATGAGTCGATAGCTAAGCTCTGGAAATAGGCCAGTAATCACGCATAGCAATGTCCCGATGACCATGGCAATCTTCTTGGATAAGGATACTGGCTGGCACTGGATATCTTTTTTCGTTTTACCGAAAAATACGAAGTAATTAATTTTCAAGGTAATCGACAGCCATGTACCAATTCCCGCCAAGGTCACCATCCAGAAAGCAATCTGATATGCAGGGTCTGAAAGTGCCTCCATAATCAGTCCTTTGCTGACGAATCCATTAAGCAACGGCATTCCTGCAATCGCTAAGGATGCAATGAAAAAGCATATTGAAACCAGAGGCATCTTTTTTCCTAATCCGCCTAGATCACTGATGTTTCGTTTACCAGTGGACTGTACAACTGCGCCTGCTGCCATCAGCAGTACGCCTTTATATAGAATATTAAACAGCCCATGCATGGTTGCCCCATCTATCCCTTCCATGGTTCCAGTTCCCAGTGCTGCCACCATCATGCCCAACTGACTCACAATATGGTAAGACAGTAATTTTTTCAAGTCATTTTCTAGTAGTGCCATGCAAACAGCAAACACCGCCATAAATGCCCCTACATAAATCAACAGCTCTGTACCGGCAAAAACGCGAATCAATACGTAAATTGCCACTTTTGTCGTGTACGATCCGAGATAAACCATTCCTTCACTTGTCGCTTCAGGATACGCATCTGCCACCCAAGCATGTAATGGTGGTAACGCCGCATTAACTGCAAGGCCCAGTAACAGAAGCCAGTAACCATATCCACTAGCATCGGTTAACGCCCCTACAACGCCATTTCCATCAAAAAACAGAGCCAATGCTCCACCGAGCAACATATTCCCACCAAAGAAATGCATAACCAAATATCGATAAGATGCTTTAACTGACGCAGCTGTCCCCCCTGCCCACACTAAGTAGGTGGATGCAACCACGGTCAATTCCCAAAAAGCAATCAAGGTAATCCAGTCACCTGCCAATACCACCGCAATGCTGCCTCCAGCATAAACGAGCGACGCTGCCTTTTCTAGTTTTCCCTTCGTGGTAAAGCTATATATTCCTGCAATGACAGCAATGACACATAACACTAGAGCAAATACCCAAGATAGTCGATCGACATGAAGGAGCTCCATGGTAAATGTAGAGGTAAACGCGTAATGAAGCTGACTATTTTCCGTCAAGAAAAAGGCTGCCACTACGCTTGCTATCGGTGCCAATACGGCAAACCATCTCCAAAGCTTTTTCGGCAAAACAAGCAGGATGATCCCAGCCGCAATAAGCAATAGCCCTGGGTGAAGATTATTCATCTTGGTCACCTCCTTGATCATCTCTGCGAATCACACTTCCCAATATATTCTTTGAAAGGAAAATCAATACGATTCCACCTACCAGTCCAATGGCAATGTATTCTAAAAAAGTCATCATAACCACGTACCTCCAAATATTGCTGCCGAAGCACTTTCTGCCAAGGATAAGAGCCCCGCTCCAAAATTAGGCATAATCCCCAATAAGATGGATAGGCTGGCAGTGATGACAATAGGGATCAACATCTTCGGGTCTGCTTCCGTCGATAAGGTTATCCCCTCTTTTGAATCGGATGTTTTTCCAAAGGCAATGTATCCGATGGGGATTAAATACGTCAAGGAAAGCAATGCGCTGGCAATTAGGGTCGCAATAAATAGCGGCTGTCCAGCTTCTGCCGCCCCTTGAATGATGTTCATTTTGCTCACAAAGCCTACCGTAAACGGCATTCCCGCAATACCCAGTGATGCTACAGTAAAAGCTGTCATGGTAACGGGCATTTTTCTTCCAATGCCTTTCATTTGGCTGATTTTGTCTTTATGGGCAGTGACAAAGATTGCACCTGCACACATAAATAACGTGATTTTTAGGACTGCATGGGCAACAATGTGATAAATTGCGCCCGTCATGGCTGCCTCCGAGGAAATGCTCGCACCCAATATGATGTAGGCCAGTTGTCCTACCGTCGAATAGGCCAACCTTGCCTTCAAATTATCCTTTTGCATCGCAATAAATGATGCCAGAATAATGGTCGCCACTGCCATCCACGCCAATACTTCTGTCGCTTTGATTTCCGCACAGAGCTGAGGGCCAAAGGTATATCCGACAATGCGAATCACACAAAAAGCGCCTGCTTTTACCACAGCTACAGCATGGAGCAATGCACTAACCGGCGTTGGTGCTACCATGGCAGATGGAAGCCAGCTATGCAGCGGCATCAATCCGGCTTTTACCGCACCCCCTACAATCAACAGTGCAAACGCAAGGCAAGTGAGTCCAGAGGTTAAGGAATGACCGATGAACCCGCCTGGTCTAAATTCCAACGTGCCGCAAGTGGCATAAACATATATAATTCCCGCAAACATCAGTTGTCCAAAGCCTAAGCTGTAAATAAGATATTTTCTACCTGAACGTTTTCCCTCTTCATTACGATAATGAGTAATCAGCGGATACGTTGCTAAGGTCAATAGTTCATAAAATACGAAAAAAGTAAGTAGATTAGCCGAAAAGCAAATGCCTATTGCGCCACTAACGCATAGTGCAAAGGCAGAAAAGTACCCTGTTTGATTTTTTTCTTTATGTTCTCGCATATAGCCGATAGAGTAGATTGACGTCACCAACCACAAGGCAGATGCTACGCAAGCAAATACCATTCCCACACTATCTACCTTAAATCCTAAATTGATTCCTCCTGCAACCTCAAACAACACTAGATGAAAGGACTCTCCCCCCATGACCGCAGAAATCATAGAGAAAACGCATAAGACCTTGCACACAGCCGCAATCATGGTGATGCTTTCTCTTTGGTTGGCAGATATTTTGTTTCCGAGAATCAAAATTAACCCTGCTGCAATCATTGACACCAGCACGGCAATTAGCGGTCTTCCATTGAGCAACATATCCATCATTTAGGTCACCCCCATAATTACTGACGAGAGCACACGCAAAATCCAGGTGTTTCCCAACCCTAACGCAAGGACCATTACACCACAAATTACAATGGTGCTCATCATGGTAATTGGCAATTCCCGTTTATCCTCTGGATGGTGATCGGTTAGCTCAACCCCTTCTTCCATGAAAATGACTTCGATTAACTTGAAGAAGTAAATTGCACTGAGCAAAGAGCTGACAATAAGCACCGCGATATAAATATAGGCGTGAGCAGTTGCTGCACCTAAAGCTAAATCCCATTTACTAAAAAACCCTGCAAATGGTGGAATTCCCACCATTGAAAGGGCGCAAACAACAATGACCGCAGAAGTTTTTGGCATCAATTTATAGATCTGTCCTAGCTTCAACAGTGATGTGGTTCCATATTTATACTTAATGGCACCAATGCAGAAAAACAGGCCACCCTTCATAAAGGAATGGGCAACAATGTGCATCACAGCACCGACAAGTCCATATAAATCTCCCATGGCAATACCGATACCAATATATCCCATCTGAGAAATGCTGGAATAGGCTAGCATTCTTCTTACATCTCGTTGCTGCATGGCTTTGATACAACCATAAATCATGCCGAAAGATGCCATGGTTCCGACGACAATCATTAATTCTCCGACTAAGCCTTGATTGGCATTAAACACGAAATAGAAAAACCGAAGTAAGGCGTATGCAGGTATTTTCCCCATTACGCCAGCAATCAGCGGAGCTGCCCCTGGATGCGCATTGGAATACGCTGCAGGCTGCCATCCATGAAGTGGGAATAGTGCCATTTTGATGCCAAATCCACCAATGAAAAATACCATGGCAACTACCGTGGTTCCAGAGTTAATGACTGGTCCAATTAGTTCTGCCATGTCTGCCATATTCAACGTACCGGTTTCTCCATAAAGGAAGGCAACGCCTAGCAAATAAAAGGATGCGCCTACCGTTCCAATGAGTAAATACCTAAATGCAGAAAGGACACCTTTATCTCCTCCTATGGCAATTAGCCCATAGCCCGATAAAGCCGTAATTTCCAAAAATACATATAAGTTAAAGACGTCTCCTGTTGAGGTCATTCCAATGAGGCCAGTCACCAACATAGAGATGATAGAAAAATAACCACAGCTTTTGAACTTACTTTCGTTTTTGTAAAAAGCCATACTATAGATTACGCTGAGAAGCCCCATGGCACAAATCAGTACCACCAAAACGCCGCTTAAGGAGTCTAACGCGAATTCAATGCCATATGGCGGTTGCCAGTTTCCAAACCAATAATGAAGCTCTCCTGTTGTAACGATTTCTCGCAGTTGCAGAATGGACAACACCAAAGCGGCGACCATAAATAACACCACCACAGCCTGTCCAGCACGTTTATTGATCCAAGAAGCGACTGGGCAAAATAGTGCGCCAAACAAAGGGCACAATACGACCAAAATTGGAAGGTTAGCAATCATGTATCCCCCTCCTTTTTGATAATGTCTTCTTCTTCGATGGAACCATACTTTTCCTTGATTCGCATGAGCAAAGCTAACCCCATTCCGGTTGTCCCTAGACTAATCACAATAGCGGTCAGCATCAACGCATGAGGTAAAGGGTTGATATACTTATCTGGATCCAGTATCCCTTCAATGATTACTGGGATTGTACCTCCACTTTTTTGTCCAAGGCAAAGAAAGAAAAAGATGACAGAAATCTGCATAATGTTTAGGCACATCAGCTTTTTCATATAGTTTCCGCATGCTGCAATCCCAAACATTCCTAAAAAGAACAGAATGATGGTCAACATATATATCCCTTTTTCCGATAAAAAGTCATTTAATGCGTTCATGCAATTTGTTCCTTTCTAATACAGCCTCTAACATGGTAATGATGGCTGCCATCACACAGATGGCTACGCCGATTTCAATGAACATGATGCCCATTGAATGGCGCTGCGCTGTTTCTTCTGCTGCAAATGGCAGCTTAGTATATTCTAAGAATTTTCCACCAAAGAATAGAGGAAGTAAACCAGTAAATCCGTATAATAACACGCCAATAGCGCCAATTCCAATGACAATTGGTTGCGTCAAATGGATACCAGATACTTCTCTGTCTGTCACCAAGGTGTATAACACATAGGAAAGCGCAATTAGCGTTCCTGCCTGAAAGCCTCCGCCTAGACTGACTTCTCCATGGAAAAACGCATAGGCTGCGTAGAGCAATACTATCGGAATAATCATGGCCATAATGACTTTCGTATATGGACCGCCAAAGGATTCAACCAGAAAAGAAAGATCCGTTGCCTTATTCTTTTTCGGCCGTCCAATGAGCACCATGGCAACGCAAAACGTCGCAAGAAACATGACCGCACTTTCCAAAAAGGTGTCAAAGCCGCGATAGTCAGCAAAAACAGCGGTAACTAAGTTTGGCGAATCTGTTTCTTCTGGACCCATTTCGATATAGATTTTAGAAATATGCTGATTTGGTGCAGAATTTGGATCTCCAATTGCCGGAAGATAATCTATCAGCCCCCATGCAAAAATAATGATGGCGGTTAACAGTACCATGGCGAGAATTTTGCGCTTGCTACTTTTCATTATTTACACCGCCTATCTGTATTTCTTATGGCAATGATAAAATAGATTGTCGAAACAATTCCTATGATTGCTTCCGTAAACGCCACATCTGGCGCGCCCATCATGGTGTATAGCAGCATGGTGCAGAAGCTAAATACACAGTAAATGATCACTGTTGCCCACAAGTCTTTATTCAGAATAATGGCAATGGCAATCACAATGAGAAATAATAATATTATTGCTTCAATGACGAATATCTGCATCTTGCTTCTCCTTTCCATCTATCTCTGATGATTTAGCTGCTTTACTGATTAAATGTATTCCAATGGGGTTCACAATGAAAATCGAAATGCAAATGAACATAATTTTCACGGCAGTATCGTTTATTCCTGTATAAACGATAAAACCAATTCCCATTAATGCCATACCTAAGGTTTCACCAATTGCTGAAGCGTGCATGCGAGAATAAAAATCCGGTAAGCGAATAATTCCGATTGCAGATAAGGCCAGGAATAAAAACCCTATCAGCAGGAAACCGGCGGCGATGATTTCTCTAATCATGTTATTTGCCACCTCCCGCTAAGAATTTAGTAAACAACACCGTACTAATAAATCCTAGAACACCATAAGAAATGGCAATGTCCACATACATATCTGCCCTTCCATCGATAAAGCCTACGAGGACAATGACCACGACCACATTGAGTCCGATCATGAAAATTCCATTCAATCTATCGTAAAGAGATGGCCCTCTAAACACTCTAAAGAGGATAATCCCGATGAGAAAAATCGTTCCATATAGTAGCATATTAAAGATTGTCGTCATGACAGCACCTCCACTTCCTCATCAAAAATCTTCCCGATTCTCTGTTGTAGGTTACCGGAAAGTAAAGTGTCTGCTGCTTTTTTGGTTAGTGCATGGACAACAAAGGTGTTGTCTTCTTTCACTTCAATCGTTAAGGTGCTTGGTGTTAATATCATTGAATTTGTTAAGAAAACAGTTGCAACTGGATTTTGATATACACATCGAAAGGTGATCAGATGGGGTTCTAACGGAATGTTGATTTTGACCAATGCGCATGAAACGCTAAGAATAGACTTGATCATTTCTCCGAAAAACCACCCCAAATACAGGATGAATTGCCACAGGTTTATGGATAGCAGGAATCGTCGTCGCCCGTGGGCAGTTTCGCCAATCCACAGTAAGGGCTGACAAAAAAACGCAATGATAAAGCTAGATATGATCCCCGCCGCGAGAAGTTTTGGCTCTAATCTGGCGGATAGCATCATCCAAATTGCAAATAAAATCATTGTCGTTTTTATCCAGTTTCTTACCATAAATGTACGTTACTCCCAATATAGTTAAAACTTATCTATATATTCAGTATATTGGATTTCTCCTTTGCTGTCAATTTTTTGATGTAAAGTATTCTTTATTTTTTTGTGAACAAATGTTTACTTTTTGTTCTTTTCATGATATACTGCGAACAAAGACAAGGGAGGCGCCATGATGAATAATTTAAAAGAGAGAGAACAGAAAATACTCAACTTCATGAAAAGCGAAATTAAAAAGAAGGGCTATCCGCCTACAGTTCGTGAAATTTGTACTGCATTGAATATTAAATCTACCTCTACTGCCCATAAGGATATTGACAGTTTGGTGAAGCAAGGATTCTTGAAAAAAGACCCTTCCAAGCCTAGAGCCTTAATGGTTGTCGAAAAAGAATCCTCCCCTAAGGCGACATCTAGCATATCTAATGTTTCTCAACGTGAAGATGTGATTGATATCCCTGTTGTCGGCAGAGTTGCTGCTGGTACACCAATTCTAGCCGAGCAAAATGTCGAAGATACGTTCCCTGTACCTGCCCGTTTTGCTGGTGGAACCAACTTCATGCTTCGTGTTCGCGGAGAAAGTATGATTAACGTCGGTATTATGGATGGAGACTTAATCCTAGTGGAACAGCAACATTCCGCTCGCAATGGCGAAATTGTCGTTGCCATGATCGATGGATTCGAAAGCGAAGCAACAGTGAAAACCTTCTATAAAGAAAAGGATCATGTAAGATTACAGCCCGAAAATGATACCATGAGTCCGATTATTGTACAGGACGTTAAGGTATTGGGTAAAGTAAAAGGTGTCTTTCGATATTTCAGTTAAAAACTTCTGACTCTATGTCAAAACGACACATCATAAGATGTGTCGTTTTTGAATATTCGCGAAAATGATTACATCATATATCCTAAAATGACGAATCCAATGGTTGCCAGTACGAATGGTACTGCAACTAGTGGCGCTGAAGTTCTGAAGTATTCAGCATTGGTTATCTGCGTTGACGCAGAAGTAAGGATTACTGTATCAGAGTATAGGCAAATATGTCCACCGAATGCTACAGCTGAAATCAATGCACCTGAGCAGATGAATGGATCTACGCCTAATGCTGCTGAAAGTGATCCTACAATTGGGAACGCAATCGCTGCAAGGCCCCAGAAGCTTCCAGAAGCAAAGGATAATAATCCGATAACTACGAAAATTACTGCTGGTAATAATGCTGGGTTTACTGCCTTAAGCGCAACATCTACAATAAAGTCGATTAAGCCAAGTTGACCATTTACCTCGATTAGTGTATACGATAAAATGATGACAACCAACATGCCACACATGTCAATAATTCCATTCATTGTGCTTCCAAAGAACTCTCTGACCGTCATCAATCTCTGTGGAAGATATAAAATAAAGCAAGCTGCTAGTGCCGCAAATACTCCAATAAGCAGGTCATCGACAACGACGGTCACTACCGCAACCACCAGAATCGGAATGATAAAGTTCATTGCTCTACATTTTTTGTCCTTGAACTTCAATTCGTCATCAGGTAATTCTCCTAATTGCGCTTTTGCTTCTGGTGAAAAAACCTCTCCAGTTTGAAGCGCTCTTTGTTCTGCCTTTTTCATTGGTCCAAACAGTGGTAACACTTTCAGGCAAAATAGTGGCACGCATATTACCGCCAACCATCCATATAGCATATATGGGATGCTGTGAATATATGCTCCTGATACCGTTAGACCATCAAGCATATCTGCTTTCTTCATTTTTCTTCTAGTGGTAGGCCGCCTAAGATGGTTTTGATTTCCTTCATGGTCAAATTCATGCTTCGATAAAACAGAATGTCTGTCAATTTCATCAAGTCATCTGACGAGTATTCCCAGTAGCTATTGCCTTCATTTTTGACAGGGGAAATCAGTCCCTCCTGCACATAATATCGAATTGCCTCCGTGGAAATGCCTAAGGTCTTGGATATTTCACCAACGGTTAAATACATGGTATATCACCTCACTAATAGCTTTTGAATTCCCTTGTCCAAACCATCCAACGTCAGTTCGAACATGGGGAAAACTTCTCTAATGGTATTGATGGTTCTAGACCCATACGCCCACTCCCATCGTTCTTCTTTAATGGGGTTGAGCCAAATACACTTTTTATATCGCTGCTTAAACTTGTTTAGCCAGATTACGCCGGGTTCGTCGTTATACATATCCCAATCCTGATTGCCGCCTCTAGCCATGAGCTCATACGGTGCCATCGATGCATCACCAACGAAAATCACCTTATACTCACTGTCTAGGTTGTGAAAAACCCAATCGGTTTCCACCCATTTCCCTCGGCGACATTCTGGGCTAGTAAACAAATAGTCATACACACAGTTATGAAAATAGTATACCTGCAAATCCTTCAAATGGGTTGCTTGATTTACCGCATGGAACAATTGGTTACAAAGTCTTGTATAGGGCATCATCGAACCGTCCGAATCGATTAAAAGCAATAGCTTCACCGTATTCTTTCTTGGCTTGTCGTAAACCAACTTGAGCATACCTGCATTGTTGCTGGTGGCTTCAATGGTTCCATCAATGTCTAACTCTGTTTTCGCTGCATCCACTCTGGTCGAAAATTGGCGCAATTTGCGAAATGCCATTTGGAATTGTCTCGTATCTAGGGCATTGTCCTGACGAAAGTCTCTGAAATTTCTCTCGCCTGCAATTTTGATCGCCGATTTATGCCTACTTTCTCCACCAACTCTAATGCCTGCCGGATTGTACCCGCCGTGACCCATAGTCGAGGTTCCGCCTGTACCAATCCAGTAATTTCCTCCATCATGTTTTTCGGTTTGCTCCTCCAAACGTTCTTTGAACATCTGCATCAATTGATCAAAATCGTATTCCTTCAGCCCGTCAGGTTTGTCCTCTAAATCCCGCTGACGAACTCCTTCACTGAGCCAATCAAGCAATTCCTTAGGAATGTCTTCGATAGACTCAATGCCTTGAAAGTATTCAGCAAAGGCCATGTCAAACTTGTCATAGTCGCTTTCCGTTTTCACCAAAATATTACGGCAAAGATAGTAAAACTCCACCAAAGAATTTCCTGCCAGTCCTTTTTCCAGTGCTTCGATTAAGCATAACCATTCATCTAACGAAATCGCGATGCCTTTGGAACGGATGAGATAAAAGAAATCAATAAACATGCCGTTTATCCTTTACCAAGTCAATATCCTGATTTTTCTTGAGCAAAACACCGATATGCGGAATCTTCTCCGTAATCTCGTCTATATTCACTCCACTGATTTTCAGTGCTTGTATCCAGTCCAGCAGCTCTGAAGTGCTTGGTTTTTTCATCATTTGGCGCATATCCCGAATATCATAAAACGCATCCATTGCCCTATTGACCAGTTTTTTGTCGATGTCTTCAAAATGAACATTGATGATGTCCATCATTTTTTCTCGGTCTGGAAATTCAATATAGTGAAAAATGCACCTACGCAAGAATGCATCCGGTAGCTCTTTTTCTGCATTAGACGTGATAATGACAATAGGACGGTGTTTTGTTCTAATGGTTTCCTTGGTTTCATGAATATAGAATTCCATCCGGTCTAATTCCCAAAGCAAATCGTTAGGGAATTCTAAATCCGCCTTATCTATTTCATCAATGAGCAACACCACTTGCTTTTCTGCAGTAAACGCTTCTCCTAATTTGCCTAGCTTAATGTATTGCTTGATATCCGCAACATTTCCTTCTCCAAACTGACTATCATACAATCGCTGAACTGTATCATAAACATACAGGCCTTCTTGTGCTTTAGTAGTGGATTTGATTCCCCAAATGATCAATTCCATGTCCATAGATTCGGCTATGGCTTCTGCCAGCATGGTTTTTCCCGTTCCCGGTTCTCCCTTAATGAGCAACGGTTTCTCTAAGGCGATGGACACATTTACTGCATTCATCAGCTCCTTTGATGCTACATAATCATTACTTCCTGTGAACTTTTTCATCAATCTAGTCGTTCCCTTTCTGTTCTTTCTTTTCCTATCCGATAACCAGTGGCACCATCAATGGAACCAATAAGCTTTGTGATACACCTATGGCAAAGGAATAAACAATAATATCTTGTCGCGTTGCCTTTTCCACAATTGGTAAGCCGATGTCCATTGCCGCAACGCCTGGCAAGGAGGTGACTTCAATATAACCGATTTTTTTTGCTAGAATTGGGATGAGTACAATTCCGCCCAGCTCTCTAAACACATTGTGCATAAATGAAACTGCACTGACAATCACATGGCCAGCATTGGAAATTGCCACAGGAGCAAAGGTATACCATCCAAATCCATAGCTGATAGCCAGTAATTCTCTCGCTGAAAAGTCTAAGACAAGGCTGAGCAAAATTCCGGTTATGGTTGTTCCCACAAACACTGCAATGGGAAAAGCAATAACCCGAAGCCCTATGGCTTTCAAATGCTTAATTACAGTTCCTGCAAGGCCCATGTCAAATCCAATGGCAGTCATCATGATGGCCAAACCTACAGTCATGCCAACGCCAATGATTTCATTGAATCGATCCAAATCCTCTATCTCGGTTCTCACCACAAAATATCCAAGGAGCAATCCAACAATGACAAAGATGACGATTGCCCAAGTCATTGCGTTGGAGGATTTTTCTCCCTCAACTTCCTCTCCATTCACCAGCTGTTCTTCTTCCATTTCTTGTCCGACGAGAAGTCCATACTTGTTGATTTTTAGCAGTTTTCTCGTTATCGTTACGCTCAGTACGCCACCAATCATCAAGGCAATGGTAATCCCAAACGCCGTAACTCCAATGGTTCCTAAGTTGTTAATGACTTCCTCATTTGAGCCCATTCGCACGCCCATGACCAAAACCAATAGGGAAATGCAAACTATCATAATGGTTCCCATAAACCGAAATTGGTCTGCCTTTGGTCTCATTTTGCTCCCGAAAAAGTAGCCAATGAGCATTACACCCCAGTACAACGCTACATATGCCATACGTTTTTCTCCTTTCATTTCTTTAGCAAGAAAACGGGAAACATCGGTTCCCGTTTTAGTTTATATGGATGTGTTGATTTTATCAATCAATTCGATAATGTACTTTTGATAATCCGAAAGTGCCATTGCCCAATTTGCCAAACAACCTTTTCCTTCTGTTGTGATGCTGAATATGCGCTTTGGCTTTTCTGCATCGTCTTCTTCATCTAACGCCCATTTAGACGTCAGCAATCCAGAGGCTTCCATTTTTTTCAAGTATCTATACACTCCTGCGGCATCTGGCGCTTTGTCTGCAAACCGAGGCACTTTGCTAATTTCTTTTAAAATCCCAAATCCATGCATATCTCCGCCTTCTAATAAAATGCAGAGAATTAAGGGTTGCAACAGTTTGTCCAAATTCTTCCCTTGACAAGGGCAATCCATTTCAATATACATCTCGTCTCTCCTGACTATTTGTCCTTATGCACTAAATCACTACCATAATGTGAATCGAAAAAGGTTTTTGAATACTTCTCCAGCTTCCATTCCGGTACACGGCACGCTTTACACGGTGATACTGCCCACTTGTTTCGCAGCCACCTGGCAGCTCTAGAATGGCGTGAATTATATATGCGCATAGTTTTTCCACAGTGGGTGGTGATGATTGCATAGTTGCCGTGAGGCTCAATTTCACGAATTCCGTGGAGCAGTCCACTTCTAGCTGGCCATAGCTTCATTTTATCTAAGAGAACAAAAAGTTCTACATTTTTTCGATAATATCTTTTTTTACTGTCACCCATTAAATGTACAGCCTTCCTTCTACAAGAGTATTTGATGCTTCTGTAATCATGCTGAGCATCTTAATGCCTACTGAAGAAATCACTACGATTTCTGTTTTTTCTTCATGAGGCCAAGGCGATAGAATGATGTTGTTGATTACTGCGCTCACTTCAACCATGCCTTCATCAGTGTCAGCAAATCCTTTGATTCTGTAGCTACTACCTGCGATGGCTTTGATGAACGCTTCAAGCTTGGTTTTTTCTATTTTTTCATCAGCCTTTACAATAAAGGTTGTTGGTCTGCTTTCATAAGTATTGGTGGTATCTTCGCTGATGACCACATTCGGTGAAAAGGCTTCTACAATTTTCTGAATGTCCACATCGCAATGGGTTGCACCGTAAATTTTTACTCGATCATTGATTTCGCCAACCTTATCTACGATTTCTCTAAAGGCTTCATCATCGATTAAATCCATTTTGTTTACAATGACTGCATTGGCATGCTTTACTTGTCTTTCCAAAGCTGGTAGCACCTCTACCATTTCTGTAAAGTTGGTTCCATCAGCAATGCAAATTGCACCTTTGATTAAATAATTGTCGTTGGTATCTCTCTTGATGCCGTCAATGATATCGCCCATGTTAGATGGGTCCGCTAATCCAGAAGCTTCAATGAACAAATACTCTATTTCCTTTTTAGACATTTCGATTAATCCGTCAACAAATTTATCTTTGATGCACGCACAAAAAATAGAGCCATTGGATAACTCCGCCATATCGATTCCGTCTCGGCTAACCAGCTTAGCATCAATATTGATCTGTCCAAACTCATTAATGATTACACCGATTTTATGTTCTTTATATGTATCTAACAAGCGCTGCATCAAGGTGGTTTTTCCTGCGCCTAAAAATCCAGAAAGTAATACGATTTGAATCATGATGTTCCTCCTAAATCAGCTTACACTGTAAAAAAATGGCAACGCGCAGCTTTCCTGCGCTCCTACATTTTACACTGTAGAAAAATGGCGAGGTGCCCGGGAGTCTCACCCGGCTTCATAGATTTAGAGTCTATGTGATCCATACGATCCGCACCCCAAACATTAAATGATGGTTTGTCCCAGCATAATGGCAGTGCCTATTTCTAGGTTGTCGTGAATTGCTCTGTCCTCAAAGCAGTTCTCTGCCGCCTCATTCATCGAATAAGGCACGCCTGGGCTGGCATACAACGTGTTTGGATTTAAATCCTCCTTCGTTAGCCATCCACCTTCATTGGTAAAATCTAAAATATAATGGTATTGTTTTATTTCATCGACACTGGTCAGCTTTTGATAGGGTAGCCCCTCGATTATCTGACGATCTTTGTCGTAAATTGCAAAGTTAATATGCTTTTCTAACAGGAGCTTTTCTGCCTCTTTCCCGACAATCCCGTATCCGATTTGCAGAATGGTTTCCTTAGAAATATCTTTTCCTTGCTTCTGCATCATGGCGGATAGCACCTGAATAAATCCTAATGCCGTAGCATAATTGTTGTCAGAAGCGACGCCAGTTTTTACGTTAAGGGCTAGATACCTTATGTCATCAGCAAAGAACAAAATGTTGCGCTCTGCAAGGCGTGCGTCATAAATGCCATCCACATCAGTGTGGGCTGTCACCTGAGCATCAAAGCCGATAGACTGAAGAATTGCAGCAATCGATTCGCTAAAGTTTCCGATAATGCCTTCGCCTTGGGTAATGGGAACCACTGCAATTTTGTTCTCCTGCTTTTTCTGTTCAAAGGCCTCATCACCGATGGAAAAAGTCGTCTGAATCAATCCACCTAAGTTCATCCCCGTTTTTGCTTGGAGATTTCTATTGTATTCATCCATGCCATCTAGCATGTATTCTATCCACTCTGTCTTTAATCTAGTCATGAATATCCTTTCCCAATGAGCATCAAATGTTCAATGGTTGACCATCAATAAAGGTAATGCTCTTACCATACCGTTTGATTGTTTTGCTTTGGTTTAACGCCATAGTCAATCGCTCAATGCCGAAGCCGATGCCGACCCATGTGTCAAAGACACCCCATTGACTATCCAATAATTCATGAGGTCCGTAGGAGCCTGATGCCACTTCAATTCCATTGATTTCAATGTCAACAGTGCTGCCGTAAACCGTTGATTCCTCAACGACAAGTTCATAATCCTCAATGCCCAAGCTGTCCATTGCACTGTGGGCCAAACGCTTCAGCTCTTCTACCTGTTGTCCATCTTCTACTGTGGCTAATTCCACACAGTTGAGCATGGTAAATTCATTCATATGCTGAGCCCCTTGTGATTCTTTTCTAAAGCAAGAACCGATTTCGAATATTTTCACTGGCTCGTTGGTAATTCTCTTCAATTCACGCATGACCACATATAAATTAGGGGCAAGCATCGGACGTAAGCATCGCTTTTGGTCAAGCCAAAATACCTGCTCAGATAGATGATGGAACTCGTCAATAGACATCTTGGAAAGCATCTGCTTCGTGATGATTGTTGGTGTCATCACCTTGGTATAGCCTTCTCCAATTAACCATTGTTCCAGTAACCGTCCAACTGTATCGCTTTGGGTCATGTGCTTCTGTGCTAAAAGATTCTTGATTTGGTCACGGCTATCCTTAACCATGGATTTTTCTAACCGGCGAAATTCTGCGTCTCGTTCAGCCATCGTCTCAAATTCCAATTCCATGATGTCTGTCGTGCCGTTTAGCTCACTTATTCTTTCTCTTTGGGTAATTGTAAACTTTTCCATATCAAAAGCTCCTTCAAGCATTATTGTTTCTATGATAGTATTGTACCATATCAAGTAGTATCACGATAATACTATTATTTGCTTTTATGGTAACAATTTTAGTTGCCTTACGACCTCTTCTCGTTTGGTTAAAAGGGCATCCTCTGTATCAGCCCAATTGACAAAAATTCCTCTAAAGTCATCTTGATCCTGCACGTAATCGGTAATGACAACGTCGCTACCACACCATCCTTGTTTCAAGTGCAGCGGCTTGGCTTCGCCCATAACGTGTTCCCCGTCTTGTATGATTTCTCCGTGGAATCTTCGGTAATGTTCATAAGCCGTGGGTTGACTTTTCCCTTGCTGTTTGGTCAAAAACTTTCCAAATAACGTAATCTCTGCCAACTGAACAAGAAGATTGTCACCTGATGAATAAAGCACAGTAATTGGTGTTTGGCTAGGAATTCTTGCGTCGATTTCCAACACCTTTAGTTGTCCGTCATCGTCTATAACCTCTACGTCCATGATTCCCTGTAGATGAATCAGCGACGCAATTTTTTTCCCGATTTCAGCAAATGCTTCTTTTTGCTCACTAGAAATATTGCATGGAGATGTCACTTTACAGCAGTCATATTTGTTATCCATATGAATCTGTGTAATGGCATAAGTTCGATAAGCCTCTTGGTTTCCAATGACTTCAATAGAATAGGAGTCTCCCTGAAGATATTCCTGCACAATCCAATTTTCTTTGTCTGGATGGGCTAGATAAAATGCTTCTACCGCTTCCTCTGTTTCGGCATACGTCACGCCAACAGAGCCGCTTTCGCCAGAAGGCTTAATGATGTATGGCGCCTTTCCCTCCGGATAATGAAGGGGGCAAGGAATCCCATGCTCAGCAAACAGTTGATCCGATAACCGTTTTGATGAAGAAATATCGTAGGCCGCGAAATCAAATGCAAGTTTAAGACCTTCCTCTTCGCAAATCTCCTTAATCGCCTGAAGTACCTGCTCATTTTCGTTGGCAGGCAGAACAAAATCGGCCTCTTTCAAGGCCGATATCACCGCTTCTTCTCTAGCAATAATGTCTCCGCAAACGAACCGGTCACAAAATCCAGATGCCGGTGCTTTCGGGTTATGATCAATCAAAATACTTTCGTATCCTGCATCTTTTGCAAGGTAAACTGCTTCAATTCCTTGCAGCTTACCACCAATAATTGCTACCTTCATTTTTTATTACCTATCGATATACGCTTTATACTCTTCTTTGCTGGCAATGCGCAATCCCATTTTTCCTAGAATCGCACTGGCTTCTTCAACAGTTCTCCCACCTTCATCTACATCCATGGTATTGTGTGCAACACCCATGAACCCAGATTTTGGTGGAATGATAGAAGTAATCAAATTGGCCCCAGCATTGATTCGGTCCTCAAGGCCCTTAATTCCATCTACGTCAAGTGACGCTGGAATCAGTGCATTTGGGTACAAAATACGCATCAATGCAATAATCTTTAACTCCGTCATTCTATCAGGCGTCTGATAGTTCTCCATCGGACTGCCTTCTTGCGGAATAAAGCTCATGACTCTCACTTGACTCGCACCAATTTCGCCCATAATCATTAACGATTCTACAATATCTTCATTGCTCTCTCCTACACCGACAAGAAGCCCCTCTTCAATGAGCATTCCTTTTTCTTTGGCATGAAGCTTCGCATTCATTCGTGCATCATAGCTTTGTCCAATTCGCAGGGATTCAAACAGCTGTCGATTGTGAGTTTCCTGATACAGGGCATAAAAATCCGCTCCAGCATCAGCAAGTTTATCTATAATTTGGTCGTCAACTACCCCCGGTGAAATCATCACTGGTGTATCGTACTCTTCCTTAATGGTTTTGATGACTTGGGCTACACTGTCAAAATCTTCAGTGTGATACTTAGGGTCCTCACCCATGGTCAAGTCAATCAAATTGACCCCAGACTCAATGAGGGTTTTGGATGTTGCCAATATTTCTTCCATTGTCTTTCGATAACGCTGAATCGGGTTGGATTTACGGTAATAACAAAAATTGCAATTGTTTCTACAATAAGTCGTGAAATAGACAAAACCATAGGCGAAAATTTTGTCCCCTTGATTACTTTCTCTAGTTTCTCTTGCTTTGCGAAATAGTTCTTGCAGCTCGTCTTGGTCATTACTGTTCATTATGTTCAGCAGTTCAGTTTTGTTCAACATCTTTTCCCTCCCTAAATGCTTAGAATCTCATTGCGATCATATATTGGTCTTGGAAGTCGCTTCTGGCTGCAAGCTCAATGTGTTCAACCTGCCTAGCCACGTTTGACGCTTCTTTCTTGCAACTGGTTGACATCAAAATCATTGATGCCCCAATTCCTGCAGAGTTCCCCAAGGAATAAATTTTTTCTTCATCAATTTTTGGAAGAAGACCGATATGAATTGCACTTGCATTACGAATATAGTTACCGAATGCACCAGCAATACTGATTTTCTCCAAGGTTTCCTCCGTAATTCCGATTTCCTTCATCATAATGGCGATGCCTGCTGAAATTGCCGCTTTTGCTAGCTGCACTTCACGAACGTCTTTCTGGGTAATCAGCACATCGCTTTCACCGTCTTCACTAAAGTATAACACAAAATCGTTTCCACCGTCTGTCTCTTTGATATGTTTGAGAATATTTTCGTGAATTCCTTTTTTCTCTAGTCTCTCTCGGCCGAGAAGTCGTCCTGAGCGATCCACAATGCCTACACGAATGAGCTCACCTACTGCATCAATAATGCCAGAACCACAAATCCCTATCGGCTGTGTATCCCCGATAACCTCAATGCTCACGCCATCTTCTCCTATGTCGATTCGTTCAATGGCCCCTCTCGCAGCTCTCATTCCTTGCTTAATTGAGCTTCCCTCAAAAGCAGGTCCTGCTGCAGTTGAGCAAGCTACGGCTCTACCGTTTCCTGTAAGTACAATTTCCCCGTTGGTTCCAATATCGATAAACAGATGCCCTTTCTGACAGTCCATTAAGTCTGTGGTGATGATTCCCGCAGTAATGTCAGATCCAACATGGCCTGCAATATTTGCCGCCACGTGCACCTGTGCATGAGGGTTAACGGTCAAAGCTAAATCAACCCCAAGGGTATCTACACCGCACGCAAATACAGGTGTAAACGGTGCTACCGCCAGCTGCGCAGGATTAACATTTAGGAAAATGTGACTCATGGTCGTATTCCCTACCACCGTTAAGTCGTATATGTTCTCTTTGTCAATCTTCCATTCCTCGCTGAATTCTGCAATGGCTTTATTGATACAGTCAATAATGGCCTTATGGATGATTTTTAGGTTTTCTTCTTTCTCCATTACAAAGGTGATTCTAGAAATGACGTCAGCGCCATACGCACCTTGTGGATTGGTAGTGGCAAAAATGTCCACCATCTCCTTGGTATGCAAATTCCAAAGCATAACCACAGCTGTGGTTGTCCCAATATCTACTGCAATACCATAGTTTTCTTTCACCGTATCGCCTGTTTCCACATCGATCACCAAATTATCTCTAATGGCAACGGTTAGCTGCAAGGAGTTCTTGATGACCTCTGGTAACTTAATGAGCGCTTCTTTCGTAAACGTCAAATTCTCTCTGCCTAATGCAGATTTTATGCGAATTTCGTCGCTGTTTTGATCCTGTAAAGAAGATTCTTCAATATCAATAACATATTTTTCAACGGCAACCTCAGCTGCGAAGCTATCCGGAAGATGAATCATCTTTCGTTTTCTTGACGCAGTGGTTTCCGACTCTGGCATCTCAATGACCATGCCTTCAGATACAAGGTGACAGCATGCCAAGCGGTAACCCTGTTTGATTTCTCCAGCAGTTAATTTATGATGGTGATCCTCAATGGGTTCTAGGCTCCCTTCCAGAATCTTCACCTTACATTTGCCACAGGTTCCTACACCTGCACAATTTCCATCTATATTGACGCCAGCATTTACTGCAGCCTGCAGTATGGTTTCGCCAGCTTTTGCTTCCCAAGTAATCTGTTGTGGTAAAAATGTAATGTTCATTGTCTCTCCTCTTCCATTTCCGCCTTAATTTTACAAAATTTGCACCCTGCTGTATTGCCGTGGCATCTTAGACACTCCGGCTCGGCCTTTACCTCTGGCGTGTTCAGGACAATATATAGCCCAGCACAAGTTTTTTGTGGAATCATCAGTCCACTATCCTTCACCCAAACATCAATGGAATCTCCATCTAGAATTTGGAAAAATTTCTTTGATTCAATAACGGGCATACCGAAATATCCTGGGCCAAATTCTTCAGACAAATACAGCTCCTGATCATTTCCCAATCTTTCTTTCATGTCAGCAATTAATTCTGCCTTTAGTAAATCGATGCCTGCATCAACATAGCTACTACCCCAAATGTCTGCATACAAGAAGTCCATAATGTTCTCTTCACTAGAAAAGTGGCACTCTCCCACCGAAAGCATATAGAAGTATATCCCCTCAACGGCTTCTTTTGGAATCTGTTCGAAATAGTTGCACTTAACCTCTATCCCATCGATGATGATTTTTCCATCCTGCCATACCTCCGCACCATAAAAAGAGGTGACCGCCTGAATTTTGATGCCGCTAACACCGTCTTCCAGAACCTTCAATCCTAAATTCATCATACGTTGGTGCTTTTCTGTTGATAAGTCAAATCCACAAGTACGAACAAATCGCTTTTCCGCTAAAGGATACGCCTTTTGCTCATCAATAATCATCTTTTGGTTATTCATCTCATACCTCTTCAAAAATAAGGTGATAGACCTACACGGCCTACCACCTTACCACATTGTTACATAATCATTTTATTTTCTAGCTGCTTCAATTGATGCAATGAGTTCTTCCTTAGAAGGAATAATGGAGATGTACTTCTGTTCACCGTTGATGCACATTGTAGGAAGGTTTGCAACGCCCATTTTTCTGGTTCTTGCAATATCGTCCTTAATGAAGTACTTGTATACTCTGTAGTCTGCAATATCCTTGATTTCTTCATAGATATCTTCAACTGCTGCTAGCATGTAAGTACAAGCTGCGCATTGTTCTGGGTCTAATAGGAACAACTCGATTAATACCTTATCTAAATTCTCATAATCAGGAATTTCTACATCTGAATCATCAAATGTGGTTTCGTAATTCTCGATCATTTTTCTTACGCTATCAGGATGCTTTACAGCCTGTGCACAAGCAACTGTATTTTCAATTGGTGTGTCGTAAGGCATGTCACAACCTGGGCTCACGATTAAGTTGAAGTGATCTAAAGAGTCAATTAAGTCAATTACACCCTTCATGTTGTCTTCTTGTGTTCCGTGAAGCATTGTAGTTGTTAGTGGAATGTTACCTCCGATGGTAATGTTGTACTTGTCAGTAACTTCCTTAGCTGTTGGTAAATCAACGTTTTCGTCAACGGAAACGCCGTCTGGACCCATCTGGCACATTACTTCAATCTGCTTAGTTGCGTTTCCGCAAACGAAGAAGGATGAGAATACGCCCTTTGATCTACAATAATCAAATACAGCTTTGAATCCTTCAGAAAGCATCTTTTCGATATGCTTAGGGGATACCTGTGATACAAGTGGGTCAACTACAGCGATGACATCCATACCTGCATCTATATACATCTGTGACATAGCAATTGCTACTTGTGAACAGTAATTTACTAATTCTTTTACGTATTCTGAATCGGAAACCATATCCATGAAAATGTTGGTTCCTCTCAAGTGAGAAGCCAAAGTGAATGGTCCACAAATCAGTCCATATAATGCTACATCATCGCCGATTTCTTTCTTGATTCTCTTCATGGAAGATAGAATCATTGGAAGTCTTCCGGATTCTGGTGTTGGAATTTTGCAGTTACATGGAATTGTTTTTTCTCCTGATAATGGGTGGGATTTAACTGAAGGCGGATTGTTTTCTGCCCACATTAAATCGCATCCTAAAATTTCTGCTTCAACCTGAAGGTCGAACAATACTGGAAGTCCATCTGGTGAATATAGTTTGTTTGCTTCTAACAGCGCATCAACTAATTTGTCTTCATCTCTTAAAACTTCTTCAGCAGTATATCCTTTTAATTTTCCTACATGGACGCCTGCAAATGGCACCCAAGGAATTTCGTTTACTTTTTCGTGTCTAAGTGTCTGGAATATTAATTCTTTACCCATTGTAGTTTCCTCCGCATAAATTATTTCTTATTTTTTTCCTCTATCAACTGGATTGCTATTTTAACCGCATCAATTGCGTCTTCGCTGTACCCAGTGGCTCCGATTTTCCTCGCCCATCTCGGTGTGCAAGGTGCGCCACCTACCATGGTGATAAAGTCTTCCTTTTTCCCCGATTCCGTGAGCAAAGTTTCTAGCTTCTTTTGTTCAACCATTGTTGACGTAAGCAATGCGCTGGTGCCGATAATATCAGCATTATACCGCTTTGCTTCTTCAATGATTGTCTCAACGGGAACCTCGCAGCCTAGATCGATTACCTCGAATCCTGCTGTACGAAGGGTTGATGCAACAATGCCTTTTCCAATATCGTGGACGTCGCCAGCTACTGTTGCCAAAAGGACTGTGCCCTTTTTCGTCGGAACATTCTCCGCTTCCCCAGTATTTAGCTTCTCCAGAATCGAATTGGTGACATTTTTCATGACTTCTGCCGCATAAATCAACTCTGGTAAGGAAATAATGCCTTTGTCAAACCTATGACCAATTTCCTCGTTACCGGCACCAAATCCAGACAGCAACAAATCTAGCAAGTCGTAATTCGCATCTTCAGCCTCTGTAATAACACTCAGAGCTTTTTCTTCATCTGCATCTACGATTGCATCTTTTGCCTTGTTAAACAGTTCCTGTCTTTCCAATTTAACGCCTCCTCAAATTTCTGTACAATGGTAAAAAAATAACATTCTTCATGTGCACATATTTTACCATATAATTTTGACCTTGGCTATGTATTTTTTACATTCCTATGGGATAAAAGCCTCGTATTTTAAGATGTAGGATAAGCTTACTCCTTGCAAGCCTACCCTACATGTCAATACAATTTATTTGATCCCGGCTCTTTCTTTGAATTTTTCTACAGAATTAACCTTGATTCCTAAGATTTCTTGAATTCTGAACTTAGCTTCCATTCCTGCATTTGCTTCTGCACATGGCTCAACGTGAGCAAGTCCAAGTCCTAATTCTTCTCTCTTATCGTTCATGGTTACGATGTCGCATAATTCTTCCACTGATACATTCAGCTTCTCTGCTACGTATGCTTTCGCTTCGTTGATTTTCATCTTCTTAGCTAGCTGTAAACGCATAACCAGATCTCCGGCTGTACGAATACCGCCCATACCTGCAGCAAGAGCATGTGTAGCTTCTGCACCAAGTGGGTCACCAACGCCTATCTACAATCCGTCAACCTTACCGATTTCGATCAAGCACTTGTCTGCTCTTGATACAACGTCGGAAGGAAGATTTTCTACCATAGGGATACCGCATACGCCCATACCTGCATTTGCATGTACTGGGATGTTTGCTACGTCTGTACATGCTTTGATGAATGTACAAACTCTTGCAATGTTCCATGGGAAGGATTTGTTACAGTTGGTGTTTACTACAGCACCGAAGATGCTTGCACCAGCTTCTTCAACAACCTTTACCTGCTTATGTGGATATAATCCAGCAAGTCTAGTGTCGTTGTATTTTAATTTTCCGTGCATTCCCAAAACGAACTCTCCAGCCAAACCGATTTCAACCGGCATATCTGGGAATTTCTTTGTGATGGCTTCACATGCTTTTAGCGCTACTAGAAGGTCAGCATCTCCTGCTGCTCCAGAAGTATCTAGCATGAAAGCATCAGCACCAACATCGTTCATCTGTTCTGCAACATAAACGATATCTCTTACTGCGTGATCCACAGCTTCTTCCTGTGCTGCCATCGCTTCTTTGATTTTTCCTTCAGGAAGCAATACTGCCCAGTTGTCTACAGGACCATCTGGCTTAGTGTAGAAGCCTAGGTTAGGCATCGCACCGTAGAACAGTGGCATTGTTGCCTTGGTCAAAGCCTGTTTTAAAACAGTTGCTTCTCTCTTTGCTACACCCTTAACGGTCTTATAGTTGTAGTCACTGTAACCGATATCTACGGAGTCAGCTCCTAATACTCTTTCATGAATTAGTGCATTGGTATCTCTTGAAGTGGAGATACCGCACTTTGTGCTAATTTTATCTGATCCTGAGTCATTGGAAGTTACGATTTCCATACCTGGAGTAACACCAACGATGTTTCCTGGCATGGTAACGATTTCGTAAAGTCTCTCTACGTCTTCGTCTGACAGTGGATCAATCTTTCCTCTTAGAACCGCATCGTCCATACCGGCTTTGATGTCAGCTCTAATTTCTTCTTCAGTCATATAGACCGGTGAACCGTCGCCCATACGAGTAAAGAATTTTTTCTGATCGCTCATACTTACACTACCTTTCCTTTAGATTTCTTTTTTTGCTTTGAACTTAGCCAATTCTTCTGCTTCCTCTTCACCTTCAACTACGATGTCATGAATCCTTTTCTTAACATCATCTGGAAGTGGAGTTACTTCATAATTCTCTAAGATATCAATTGCTTTTGCTCTAGTTGCTTCAGTCATGGTCATGCCGCCTTTTTTCATCCAGCTTTCTCTCTGTGTACGATCGATAAACTGAGTGGTGGACAGCTCTTGTCTCATGTACTTTCTCGTATGCTTCTGTGCTAAGTAATTGTTAGCAGGTCCTACTGCTTTAATCACGTCTACAGCCATTGTTTCTTTGTTCACAGGAATACCCTGAAGAATTCTCCTCGTCATCCTCACGATTTCTGCGTCCGTAAGAAGCTGTTCGTAGCTCATGGTCATACCCATTTCCATCATGCCCATACCATAGATAACGTTGCTTCCTGTCAAAGCAGGTAACATGTTTGTCATGGTCTTTTCATGTCCTAATTGAACATCAAAGCATTTACTGTCTGCCTACGTGCCGCCTACGTTAGTAGGAATTCCGTAATAGTGGCCTAACTGTCCAACAGCAGCACTGCACATTGCATGTTCAGGCGCTCCAACTGGAGACTGGGCTGTTTTCATGTCCATGATTGTAGTGGAACTTCCGTAAAGGATAGGGTTTCCTGGGTTTACAATCTGAGCCAATACAATTCCGCCTAGGATTTCTGCGTTGGTACAAACCAATGTACCTGCTAAGGTTGCAGGAGTTGTTGCACCGCATAATCCCATAGATAGGATGTCGATAGGCAATCCGTGTCTAGCGGATAAAATGATAATGCTTGTTTCATTTTCGTTGATTTCCAGAGGGCTGTTAGGACAAGCACCCATCGCTACGATTGGTCTTTCTCTTAACTGATCATATCCGCCCTGGATAGCAGCTGCCATGTCGATGAATCTCTGCGTATTTTTCACGCCTTCAAGGTCATGCGCAAAGTTCTTCGTCAGGTTGTTGAAGATAACTTCCGCTTCGTGAAGAGATCTAACCTTCTGGTTAACATCGCCAGCAGTAACTGCAATGGAGAATACGTCGATTTCTGGAATCGCATCGATAAATCTAGCTACGTTTCCTAAATCTTCTTTCGTTGATTCTCTTAGTTCTCCAGTATATGGGTCAAAAATGAATACCCCTGTACCGAAGTTCTTGTATGCCACTTTCTTTCCGCCGATTACGGTATCCTTGGCAGGATCTCTTCCGCAAAGGGTGAATTCAGGTGGGCATTTTTCGATAGCGTCATTTACCAAATTTCTTGGGAATTTGACTCTATCAGTTTCGTAGTCTACTTCACAGCCAGCGCCAGCCAAAATGTCAAGCGCTTCTTTACCGTGCATTTGTAGACCATATGTTTCCATCAAGTCTAGTGTGGCTTCATGGAGCGCATCTAAATCTTCATTAGTGAATATATTATATCCAGTAATGTCAGTTTCATGCATGAATTTACCCATGATTTTTCCTCCAATTATTTATTCGTTAGGTTATCTTAGATCAGTTTACAGACTTTCAATCCATTTCAAGATGAAGTTAACTGTATCTGCAGCATCTTCGCAATAAGCGTCAGCACCGATCTTTTCTGCCCAACGATTTGTAACAGGAGCTCCTCCAACCATTGTCTTAACCTTGTCTCTAACACCAGCTTCTTTCAACGCATCTTCGATGTCTTTCTGTACAGTCATTGTAGTAGTTAAAAGAGCACTACTTCCAACGAATTCTGCATTGTGTTCGATAGCAGCATCTACGAAATTCTGAGCTGGAACTTCTCTTCCAAGGTCAACAACTTCAATGCCATTAGTCTTAACCAATGATGCTACGATACCTTTACCGATGTCATGAACGTCGCCTTCTACTGTACCGATAACCAATGTACCTGCAGATTTTACTTCTGACATGTCCATTTTGCTTTCGATTTCAGCACTTACTGCCTTCATTACTTCTGTAGCGAAAATTAGTTCTGGTAGGAAGATTTCTCCCATTCCAAACAAATCGCCTAGTTCTTTCATGCCTGCGCTGTATCCGTTACTTAGCAGGTCTACCATGTCCAAACCTTCTGCTTCTGCATCTTTCAATGCTTCCATTGCCATATCTTCGTCAGCTTCAACAATTGACTGCTTTGCAGCTTCCATAATAGCTTCTTTACTCATTATTTGTTACCTCCAAAATAAAATTATCGATTTGATTATTAAAGACTATGCTTTTATGCTCTTATTGTACCTGTTTTCGACCTAATAGATATATGGAACTTTTTAGAAAAATTAGTATTATTTTTGTCACCCTAAAAAATATACTATTTTTTTGGTATATTTCCTTTAAACATGGCTTGTCTTTTCTTTTTTGGTGTGCTATAATGCAGATGAAAATTTTTATACTTTTTAGTATAATTTCTATTCTATACCCCTTTATCTATATGGAGAAACATTATGGAAAATTTCGTTATACCAAATCTAGACAAACCCGATGCAGAACACCTTTCTGAATATCTGAATCGTTCCATTGAGGCATTCTCTAGCATCACTGGTATCCCCGTTACATATTTTAACGGGAAGGATCAGATTGTAAAAGAATTCGAATCGGAAGATAAGATTTGCAACATTTTCGATGTGTATAAAACAGAAGAATCCAGTTGCAGAAAAAGCTTGGCTTCCGCTGGACAATTCGCATCTCGTCTTGGCGAACCTTACATTTTTTTATGTAAGGCAGGCCTTGCAAACATTGCAGTTTCGTTGATTATCGATAATGTTTTCGCTGGATACTTTATTGCTGGTCCTATTGTTATGGGAGAGCTTAGAAGCAGTACGACGAAAAACTTCGTTGCACTGAATAACCTATCAGCCTCAGCATCAACAATCGCGCGGATGTACGCCAATAAGATGTGGGTTTATCAGCCTAGTCAGATTTCCGAAATCGCGCTGCTATTTTATAACTGCATCATTACGTCGGTATCCTCGGACAATGTGTACAGCGTTCTTCGTAATCAATATGGCGAGCAAAATCAAATTAATCTTGATATTCAAAACTATAAAAAAGAACATGTTTCTGTAGAATACCCATACGATATTGAAAAAGTCTTAATTGATAATGTAAGTAACGGACAAGTTGCTTTGGCTAAAGATAATCTAAAAAAATTACTAGATACGTTTTCTATATTAGAAGCAGGAAATTTGGATGGCATCCGATATAAGACATTATGGTTTTTTGCAATTATTATTAGAATTGCCAATGAGAATGATAACAATTTTAACCAGATTATCGATGCCGATTTGGACATCATCAATAAACTAAACGATGCTACCTCTTATAAGAAATTGCTTTCAGTTTCCCTAGAACTGATTGAATTGATCACCAAAAATATGTTGTCTTCAATCTATAGTGGGAAATCCCAAATCGTTGCTAAGGCACTGCAATATATCAATAAGAATTACAGCGGCAAGATTTCTTTAAAAGACATCGAAACCAACTTGCACGTCAATTCCTCTTATTTCTCCACCTTGTTTAAGCATGAAATGGGAGTCACCTTTACCGATTACCTGAATTCGCTAAAGGTGGAACGTGCATGTACCTTGCTGACCAACACCAACTTAAGCATCATCGACGTGTCCTTATCTACAGGCTTCGATGACCAAAGCTATTTCACCAAGGTCTTTAAGAAAGCTAAAGGAATTACACCGAAAGAATACCGTTCATCGCATTCCGGCGGTGTTAATGAGTAAATTTAATCTAAATCTAGCAAAAAGCCCTTCCGTGCACCATTAAAACTCGGTGCGCTGAAGGGCTTTTCTAAGCAGTTTCAGTCCATTTTAATTATCACTAATAACCTTTGTCAAAACGGTGCTTTTTTTACAGATATTGTAATTCTAATCTTGTCCCCATTTTTTTTGACAAATGCATAATATGTTCCAGGTTTCGTTTGTTTAGCTGCAGTAAATGTAACACTTGACATTCTATTCTGTTTGCAGACAACACCTTTTCCCGTAGATGCTGGATCCATACTTGCTACCCAAGCGACTCCGTTCACGGATACTGTTTTTCGATTCGAATATGCCGCCGCATTATCACTACCCACCCAAAGGGTCACTGATGTTGTTGATACTGATACGGTACTTGCAAACACAGTAGCTGTCATCGAAAGTACCAAAGCTAATACCACAGTAATAACTATCGTTCTTCTCTTTTTCGTTGTCATTTTAATTTCCTCCTTCTCGACTTCGAAACAAAATCTTTCACTAGTCGTGAAATAATCGTTTTCTGATTAAAAAAGTTGCTTTAAGAAACTGCTCTTTATATACTTAACGAAATCGAAAAAAGAAATTGGACAACATTTATTTTGTTTTTTAAAAAAACATAAGACGAACTGCCTTACGAGGCAGTTCGTCTTTAAATATATAATGATTATTCGTTTATGCTTCTAATTCTCTAGCCGTTGCTTCTGCTTCAGCCCTTCTAGCCTCTAGCATCTTTTCATATTCCTCATCAGTCATCTTTTCCATGGTAATTCCAGTGAACCCATAGAAGATGGAAACAATTGGACAAATGTAGTTAACAAATGCATATGGTGCATAAGCTATAGTACCGATTCCAAGGAATCCTGTCATGGTTGCACCGCATACATTCCAAGGGATCAACGGTGAAGTCAATGTTCCAGAGTCTTCTAGACATCTTGACAAGTTCTTGTTCTTTAGCTTTCTGTCTTCAAACGCTTCCTTGTACATTCTTCCAGGTAGGATGATTGCCAAGTACTGGTCTGCACACAATAAGTTGATAAACAGACAAGTTAGGATGGTGGTCATAACTAGAAGTCCATTGGTCTTTGCAACCACTAATATCTTCTCAACTAACTGTCCAAGCATACCTGTTGCTTCCAATACGCCTGCAAAAGACATAGAGCAAAGTACAATAGATACTGTCCATAACATTCCATCGAATCCACCGCCGCCAACTACGTCAGCTACAGTATAGCCATTAGCTAATTCAATTCCTGAACTGGTCGATTCGTACCCATAATGCATAATATAGAAAAAGTCGTTAATACCGATTTTTTGCACAAAACCCATGCATATGAGTCCCATCAATACTCCAACAAACATAGATGGAAGTGCCGGAACTTTCATGATTACTGCAGCTAGTAGAAATACGATTGGTAGCATTAACCATGGTGTTACAGTAAATTCGTCTTGAATCGCATTTTGTAAAATATCCTTCATTTCTAGTTGAACATCATCTCCAGGGGCTGCAGATCTTCCTAGGATGAAGTACAGCACAATGGCGATTAAATAGGATGGCACAACCGTGTATACCATGTGTCTAATATGTTCAAACAAAGTTGATCCTGATACCGCCGGTGCCATGTTGGTAGTATCAGACATTGGAGACATTTTATCTCCAGTGTAAGCACCTGCCACTACTGCTCCTGCAGTAAGCGCTGGATTAATTCCTAGACCGATAGAAATACCGATCATCGCTACACCGATGGTTCCAGCGGTAGTATAGGACGAACCGATTACCAGTGAAATCATGGTGCATAATAGGCATGCTGTTACGAGGAAGATGGATGGATTGATGATATTCAATCCGTAATAAATCATGGATGGAATGATACCTGCTGCCTTCCACGTGGAAACCAAAATACCTACAGTTAATAGGATGAGGTTCGCCTGCATGGAACGGCTGATACCTGCAATCATGCCTTTTTCCATTACATTCCATTTCCAACCATTCAGAGCCCCGACCACTGCTACAAGTGCGGCAGATAAAATCATTGGCATATGTGCTGAAGCGTAGTAGTAATTCGAGTATTCATCAGTAGTGTAGAAAATCGAGTAGCAAATGGATCCTAATGTAAATACGATACAGATTAGGATTTGCCACATAGGAACTCGTTTACCCATAGTTTTCCCTTGCATAAATAAGATTTAGGGGATCTTAAATATACATTTTCCTTTCTTACAATTTTCTTTAAATAAATGATAATTTCATTTATAACAAGCTTTCGATACTCCCTATATATCTTAAGCTTCGTTATACTTAGCAATTAAGTCTTCTGCTACAGATTTGGTTAATCCTGCATCCAGACAAACTTCGATAAATGCTGTATTCAGTGCCTTTGTCTGTTCGTCACTCATGGCACAGATGGTTTTTCCATCAATATCCTGAACGTATTCCTTCGCTTTGTCGTAGATGGACTTATGTCCTTCCTTCATCCAAGCGGCTCTTTCTTGATAGTTCATGGTGATATTGTTGTAGTTCTGTTCAGTTTTATAATTCTTTAGGGTGTGTTTTTCTGTCATGAAGTTTCCACCGGAGCCAACCTTTAGCATAAGGTCTGCTGCAAGAGCCTCTTCATCAAAACGGATTCCCTGTTCAAAGTGTTTTAGGGTTCCGATATAATCGGAGTCGATGACCAGTTTTTCAATGCTCATTTCGGCGATAACATTAAGTCCGCCTGCTCCAGATACATTGCTGACACCAGCAAGCATTGCCATCAATCCGCTTCTAGCAGATTCGCTTCCTGCTTGATAGTCTACTACCTTAGAGTCGGACATTGCCGCATACGTATGCACTGGAAGTCCATAATACTTACCCATTAACGCATAACCTGCAGTAACCATGCTGCATTCCATCGCTTCCATTGGGGTGTACATGGTCTTCATGTTGAAGATACATGGTGCGCCGCCGTATACTACTGGATGGCCTGGTTTCATTACCTGTGCAAGAACAAGTCCTGCCAAAATTTCCACAGTATGCTCTAAGATACAACCAGCCAATGTAATCGGGCCAGTTGCTCCCGCAATCTGTGCAGAAATCAATTCAATTGGAATATTTAGGTTTACGCAGTCGATGATGTTTCTTGCACCGATTGCAGACCATTTAAGTGGAGAAGTGACACAAATATCGAAAATCGTGTATGGTTTCTCCATAACATTCTTCTCACTGCCAAGAACTGCCTTAAGGAGTTCAAAGGTTCTTGGAGCACCTTCTGCATCTGTTGCTCCACCGATAATTGGCTTAATGGAGTTCTGCATTTCCGTAAAGTATAGGAACTGTGATCCCAACTCGCCAGGTGCTTCTTCACATACGATGGATGAAGATACGAAATCAATGTTCGGTAGGCTCTGGGCTACTTTAGTCAATAGCTTAAAGTCCTTTACATTAGATGGTCTTGCTGTAATTCCATCATTGGCTAGGACATTCCCTGCACTGCTGCCTGGGTTGAATCTAGTTTTTCCATCACCAAATGTGCAATAGAAGTTCCCTTCTCTGTCATATAAATCAAAAGTTCCAGGAGCTGTCGAAATGGCTTTTTCTACAACGCTTCTTGGGAATTTTACCTTCTGTGTTTCTCTATCTACACTGCATCCTGCATTCTCTAGAATATCAAGGGCTTCATCATATGCGAAAATAATGCCTAGATTCTCTAGAACATACAATGCCTTTTCGTGCATCTCATCTATCTGTGCATCAGTTAATACTCTCAACTGTGGCAACGAATGGAAATCAAACTTACTCATTTTTAAAATACCTTCGCCTCTCTTATCGTTATTTATGTCTTTCTTAGATTATAACCCCTTTCAATATTTTGTCGTAGGTTGTATTTTAGTTATATTTGTAAAATTATTATAATTTTCCGAAAACATATTTTTCTGAAAACTCAAATAAAGAAAATACCAAAGTTTATAATCATTCTATTAGACATAAATTGTGACTAATGTTAGAATGATTGTAAATCAGATTACATTATAATTGATTATTTAGTCAAATAGCGAGGAGTAAGAAATGGTAAAACAATTATATCCTAGAGTAGAAATTAATTTACAGTATTTGAAAGAGAACGTTGAACAGATTGTAAATCGTTGCGGCGAGTTCGGCATCGACATTGCCGGCGTAATGAAAGGAACTACAGGAATTCCTGAATGTTCCAAGCAGTTCGAAGAAGGCGGCGCTAAGATGATCGCTTCCTCCAGACTCGAACAGATCGAAGGAGCAAAGGAATATGGCATTAAGCTTCCTTCCCTACTATTAAGATTACCTATGCTCAGCGAAACCAGCGAAGTCGTTAGAATTTGCGACATGAGCTTGAACAGTGAACTCACTGTATTAAAAGCCTTAAACGAAGCCGCTGAACAACAAGGCAAAACCCATAAGGTCATCATTATGGCTGACCTTGGTGACCTTCGTGAAGGTTACTGGGATAAGGACGAAATGGTAGAGGTTGCCCTAATCGTAGAAAACGAATTGAAGAATTTGGAACTTGCGGGTGTAGGTACTAACCTTGGTTGCTACGGTTCAGTTGATGCTACAGCGGATAAATTAGATGAATTGGTTGACATTGCTGAGCGTATTGAAGCAAAAATCGGCAGAACACTAGAATTCATTTCCGGAGGCGGCACCACTAGTCTTCCAAGAATCTTTGATGGTGACATGCCTAAGAGAATCAACATGCTTAGAGTCGGCGAAGGCATTATTCTTGCCAGAGACTTAGATATCTATTCTGGATACGACATGAGCTTTATGCATCAAGACGCTTATCTCTTGAAAGCGGAAGTCATCGAAGTAAAAGATAAACCATCTCATCCAGTTGGTCGGTTAGGTCATGACGCTTTCGGTCATACTCCTACTTACGAGGATAGAGGCATTCGTAAAAGAGCGTTGCTTGGCATCGGAAAAGTGGATTACGGTAGCTTCGAAGAGCTATTCCCAGTAGATAAAGGTGTGGAAATCATCGGCGCTTCCAGCGACCATACCATTCTTGATATTGAAGATGCAGAAAGAGACTTAAAGCCTGGAGACATCGTTTCCTTTGTCATTAACTACGCATCAATGGTTTATGTGACCAATTGCAAAAACGTCCAGATTGTATTTGTATAAGGATAACCTATGAATAAGCTAATTGATTTTCATTGTCGCTACGCTGAATTTAGCGGAATATCTAAAGAAGTCACCGATGCCCATGGATTGATTATTCCAGATGCATATAAAACTGCTGCAGATATTGCCAAGCTAGCAATAGCGACCAACACTCACGTTCTACCTTTTGATCCTGTTTTAGAAGCAGAGAATATCGGTGGACTGGTAAAATATGACGAGTCGAATTTAGGACCACGGAAAGCGGAGGATATCGTCACCTCTATTGATGAGTTGGCTGCGCTTCCTTTGATTGACGTGACTAAAGGTCGTCTTTCCGAGACGATCAACGCCCTATCCATTCTTCGAGAAAATGGCATCGATGCTACTGCAGAGCTACACGGACCAATTACGGTCATCAATGGCGTTGCTGACATCATGAAGATACTGATGGGATGGCGGAAAAAGCCAGAAATCATGGATGCTTTTTTCCAACACATGATTGTTGGATTAGTCGACTATGCCAAAGCGCTAAAGCAGGTTGGTTGTAATGTCATCTACTACACGGATTCCCCAGGAAGCCTAGACATTATTGGCCCAAAATATGCCAAACAGCTTGTCGAAGGATTTACGGTGCCGCTGCTTAAGGCATTGAGTGAGGCTTTAGGTGATGATTGCCTTGTGCATCTTTGCCCTAAAACATCGCTCATGTTGGCAGGCTTTGAAAAAGCCCAATGGAAAAAGCTAACATTAGATCAACCAATGCCGTATCAGGAGGCTTGTCAATTTGCCGTTGGTAAAATCAATATCGCAGGTCAACGTTGCCGTAAGGATACAAACCTAGAGGTTTCGGTCATCAATTATTTAGAATTAACCGAATAACAAGTTTAACATTTTCGGAGTACCCTAACAGTTAAGGGTACTCCATTCATCTATAGTGGAGGGTTTTATGAACACGTACTACAATTCATACTTCCGTGTCGATATGAATGAGGTTGTCCGCAACTATCATAAGGTAGCCCAGCACATCGGCGAGGGAACAGAAATTATCCCTGTCATCAAAGGGAATTGCTATGGATACGGACTAGTTCCCATGGCCAAGCTTTTCGAAGAACAATGTCATGTCAAGCTATTAGCCAATGCGGCTATGTTTGAGGCTGTAGAGCTTAGACAAGCTGGCGTCAAATGTGACATTTTGGTTATGGGTGGCATTCCTCAGCATTTGCTCGATGGTGCCATCAACTATGATCTGCAAATTCCTCTTTTTGATGAAAAAACCGCTCGAACCATCAACAGTTTAGCTAAAGAAGCAGGAAAAAAGGTCAAGGTTCATCTGAAAATCGAAACAGGGATGAATCGATTAGGGGTTTCGGTTGGAGAAAAATTAGAAGCACTATTGACCTTGACGAAAACCCTACCTCATGTTGAAATCGTTGGTGCGTTTACCCACTTTGCTACTTCAACAGCTGATTATTATGATGCTTTTGCAGTGAAACAATTTGAAACGTTTCAGAAAGCCATCGCACAGATTGAAGAAAGTGGAATCAAACTAAACTACATTCACTGCTGCAACTCAGCTGCCACATCTTGGTATAAAGAAGCCATTGAATTTAGCACCCATGTGCGCTCTTGCTCCTCTGTACTCGGGCATATGGCCATGGAAGACGGCAGAGAGCCTATTGGTCTTGTGGAGCCAGTGGAAATTGGCGCATACATTACCAATGTCCATGACATTTCGCCTGGAGATAGTGTCGGTTATAGTCGCTCATTTATTGCTGAAAAGCCGATGACGGTTGCTACTCTATCTATCGGTTTTGCCGATGGGTTCTATCCGAAATGGATGCGCGGTCAAGGCCCTGTATTGATCAATGGAAAACGAGCTCGTTTCCTCGGCTGCTGTATGGATCAATCCTTCGTTGATGTCACTGGAATTCCCTGTGAAATTGGGCAGAAAGCCATTTTGATCGGAAAAGACGGCAACGAACAAATCACCACATGGGATATGGAGCAGTTCACGGAAAACACCTTCGAATATCTTTATGGCACTATTGGACCAAGGGTTGAACGAATTTACGTATACTGATTCTTGACAAACAACTGAATATAGGGTAGTATTTTAGCAGAACATCTTTAAGTTGGTACAGAGATACCGATAAGATTTTGCAAATTTTCATTAGAGAAACAATAATCTTGTTGGCATGTCCGAACAAGATTATTTTTTTGGAGAGAGAAATGAAACGAAAATCTAAGCTCATGACAACAGAAGAAATGATTCGCGCATTAAAGCGAATCTCCCATCAAATCGTAGAAAAAAATGGCGGTACTGAGGATATTGTCATCGTTGGAATTCTCCAAGGTGGCGAACCTATTGCTATGCAGCTGGTCCAACATTTGAAGGCCATTGAGGGCGTTGACGTGCCCTTTGGCACACTGGATATCACCCATTATCGTGATGACCTAACAGAATTCAGTGAACCTCCTACGGTTAATGGCACTGCGCTCCCCTTTGATGTAACAGAAAAGCATGTCATTTTAGTAGATGACGTTCTGTACACTGGGCGTACTGCGCGGGCTGCGCTAGATGCGGTGTCTACCTATGGCAGAGCCAAAACGATTCAGCTGGCGGTCCTCATCGACCGAGGCCACAGAGAATTGCCGATTCGTGCGGATTTTGTGGGGAAAAACGTTCCCACCTCTCGAGATGAAATTATCTCTGTAGACATTGATTGCGAGACCAATATGCCTTGCGTCAATTTATACGAGAAAAATTCCTAGATGTTTCAGTTGCTATTACTATTTGAACAGAAGGAGAAAAAATATGACAACAAAAGACATTAACAAGCATGGTATTTTCGATGCAACTAAGCTGGGCCTACCTAAGATGCTCATCTTGGGTTTGCAACACACTTTCGCCATGTTCGGTGCAACCATTTTGGTTCCTATCCTTACCGGATTAAGCGTGTCCACAACTTTACTCATGGCAGGTCTAGGAACCTTGCTATTCCACCTACTCACTAAGGGAAAAGTTCCTGCCTTTCTAGGCTCTTCTTTCGCCTTTTTAGGTGGTTATGCTGCTGTGGCACCCCTAATGGAAGACGGTTCTCCAAATACAGAGATGCTGCCTTACGCTTGCGGCGGTGTATTCTGTGCAGGCTTGGTTTATGTGGTGCTTTCCGCACTGATCAAAGCCTTTGGCGCGAAAAAAATTATGCGTTTCTTCCCACCGGTTGTAACTGGACCAATTATTATTTCTATCGGATTAATATTAGCACCGACTGCCATTACCAACTGTCAAACCAATTGGCTTGTGGCTTTGGTCGCTTTGGTTACCATTATCGTATTCAATATTTGGGGTCGCGGTATGACCAAGATTATTCCGATTATTTTAGGCGTTATGGCTTCATATATCGTTGCTTTACTATTAGGCATCGTTGATTTCACTGGTATTAGTGAAAAAGCTGTTTTCGGATTCCCTAACCTAGTGTTGATGAAATTTGATGTCAGCGCAATTATTACCATTATGCCGATTGCCCTTGCTACCATGATGGAGCATATTGGTGACATTACTGCCATTGGTGCAACAACAGGGAAAAACTACATTGCTGACCCAGGACTTCACCGTACCTTACTCGGAGATGGTATTGCCACTTCCCTTTCAGCTGCGTTTGGTGGACCTGCAAACACGACTTATGGTGAAAACACTGGCGTTTTGGCTTTAACCAAAATCTACGACCCAAGAGTCATTGAAATTGCTGCTGGGTTTGCCATTATTCTATCCTTCATTCCTAAGGTAAGCTACATCATCGAAACCATTCCAACCGCAACCATTGGTGGAGTTTCCTTGATTCTCTACGGAATGATTTCAGCCATAGGTATTCGAAATGTTGTAGAAAACCGTGTAGACTTTACCAAATCAAGAAATACGATTATCGCTGCATTGATTTTGGTTTGCGCTCTTGGATTTAACGCTGTAGGCGGAATTTCCTTTACCGTTTCTGGCACCGTGATTACCTTATCAGGTCTAGCCATTGCTGCCTTGGTTGGTATTATCGTTAATGCCATCTTACCAGGAAATGATTACGATTTCGAAGAGGACAATACAGAAGAAGGAAAGTTTCAGACGTTTAACATTTAAGATATCACTGCGGATTTTAGAAGGGTGGTTGAACTGATGATCACGATTTTACCAATAGAACGATTGGAAGAAATGAATCCATATATCGAAGAAAGTCTTTTTGCTAGAAATGGGCAGAACGGATACTTTTTCGTCGCCCTTGGAGAGAAGAAATACTGGTTGAAATTCCAAAATATCGATGGAGATTTGGTGATTCTCTATGCGGACAAGGATCATTTTATCCTTGCTACTGACAGTAGTACCATGAGAGAAGCCGCTGAACGCATCAACAGTCCGGATGACGGCATCCTTCAGCTTTACGAGTTTTTCTTAGAAATCAGTGCCAATGATGTGTTCCAGCTGGAGGCTATGGAAAATAGCGTCGTGGACTTGGAAGATCGACTGTTGACCGAGAAAAAACCTGGAGCAGAATGGAACTCACGTATTTTGACCATCCGCAAACAGCTAATCAAAATGAAACGTTACTACGTAGAAATGGAGTTTCTCACTGACGAACTCTCTGCAATAGACGATTCTTTTCTGTTGATTGATCGAAAATTTGACCGACTGTTAAACTTCGTTCTTCATTTGCAGGAATACATTGAGCAAGTACAAGAAGCACACCAAGCACAAATTGATTATGAACAAAACAACTTGATGAAGATATTTACCGTAGTCACATCTATTTTCCTTCCGCTTACCTTGATTACAGGGTGGTACGGAATGAACCTAAAGATGCCAGAGTTTAACTGGGCCATGGGATACCCTTTCGTCATTGGTGTCAGCGTTGTCGTTGTGCTTGGACTCATCGCTTACTTTAAACACAAAAAATGGTTTTAATCATATTGAACGAAAAAGCAGAGGCAAAATTGCCTCTGCTTTTTTGTCTATGATAGATGATGCCACTTAGGATTTCACTCGAATCACTTCCCGTAACTCTTCCATGTATGGTGAAGTATCTTGTCCTGATTTCTTTGCGTGCAACGCGTCTAACAGCGTGTTGAACGTTTTTTTGTTTATGGGGAAAACTTTCAGGGCCACAAACCCGATGGTAAAGCAGACCGATGGAATTAAGATGTAGGAGATATTGAGAAAGTCCAGCACACTTTGAGGTTGAGTCTCCGCTCCTGACACGAATCCCGCTTGTCCCAAAATGAAGCCAAACATCTGTACAATAATGGCAGTAATTAGCGTGCCTAATACGGAAACCAAGGACATAATATCCCCTTCGCGCCGTTTCCCATTAACGAACTCGTCTACCTCTACCACATCGTAGAAAATCGAGCTGGATAGCTGCCAAAAGCTACTCTGCATGGCTGAAAAGCCAATGACATATAGCGCTGCACCAATCACTGAATCTGGTGCAAGGAAGAATACTAGATATCCTATGGTTGCGGAAAAGACCATGACCGAAATCTGTTGATTGGCTTTTCCAAAGACCAATGCTATTTTATTGGCAATAGGGGTCATGATGACGAATATGGTAATGGTCAGTACGTACATATAGGATGAATATCGATTATCCAAGCCTAAACAGTATTTCAAGTAATAGACCGTTCCAATATTAAACAAGCCAAAAGCACTGGCAAATGCTGCTTTGTAGACAATTAAAATTCGCATGGTTTTTAGTTTGCTTAGTTCAATGTAGTTGACAGCAATTTCTCTAAGTACATTGCTCTTTTTCTCTTTTGGCTCTGCTGGAGCAGATTTCCCCTTAGTGATGATTACCGCAGTCATCCAGCTGATGAAGCAAACGACGGCAATAATGATTCCGTTCACCTGCCAGCCCATCGATGGATTCTTCGGAAAAAGATCTAAAATCCATAAAGGCATAACATACCCTAAGGCATTTCCAAAAATGGAAAACACTCTGGATAAGGTTCTCAGCTTGGTTCGTTCATCATAGCCAGTGGCAATTTCCGCACCAAAGGCATTATTGGGAATTTCAAAGGTTGCAAAGGCCAACCGAAACAGAACGCTAAGAATCAGATAGTAGACCAGCTTTGTGGTATCGCTTCCATCTATGGTTCTGGTAATCAATACCATCACAATAGGTAAAACAATGGCAGCCGTTAACAGAAATGGCCGCCTTTTTCCCATTGGCGATGTACAGTTATCCGATAGATTCCCTACGATCATTCCCGCAATCACTTCCACCAGCATGGCAATTGAGGAAATCGTCCCCGCAACTCCTGCATTAAGGCCTACAGAGTTGGTTAGAAACACGACAAAATAGGCGCCCATAAAGTTATATGAGCTGCCCTGTCCGATGTAGCCTATTCCGTAACCAACCATCGACTATACCATCCTCCTTGGATTAACAAATTCATCAAATTCTTGCGCTGTAACTAAGCCTAGTTTTATCGCCGCTTCTTTCAGTGTAATGTTCTCTTGATGTGCCAGCTTGGCAATCTTAGCAGCGTTTTCATAACCAATATGTGGATTTAATGCCGTCACCAGCATCAAGGATTTTTCCATGTTTTCTTGGATTTTTTCTCTATTAGGAGTAATGCCCTCTACACAATTCTTCCTAAAGGAGTTAATTGCATCACTAAGCAGATTGATTGACTCCAAGAAATTGTGAATCATCACTGGCATAAACACATTGAGTTGGAAATTGCCTTGAGATGCTGCAAATCCAATCGTTGCATCATTGCCCATTACCTGAACGCATACCATAGTCAACGCTTCGCACTGCGTCGGATTGACTTTTCCTGGCATAATCGAGCTTCCTGGTTCATTTTCTGGAATATTGATTTCGCCAATGCCACATCTCGGCCCTGATGCTAACCATCTAACATCGTTGGCAATTTTCATCAAATCTGCCGCAAGGGCTTTCAGTGCACCGTGGGCAAAAACCAATCCATCCTTTGACGTCAAGCTGTGGAACTTGTTTTCTGCCGTTACAAATTCCATTCCCGTGATGTTGCTGATTTCCTTAGCGGAAGCCATGCCAAAATCTTTGTGAGCATTGAGGCCTGTGCCTACTGCCGTTCCGCCTAAGGCCAATTCAGTTAGACCCTTCAATCCACAATGTATCATGGTTTCACAGTGGTCAAGCATAGAGCGCCATCCACTAATTTCCTGCCCTAAGGTAATTGGCGTGGCATCCTGAAGATGGGTCCTACCTGTTTTCACCACATCCATATACTGATGCTCTAGGGTCAACAAAGTCTCACGCAATGCGCTAATTGCAGGAAGCAGCTTGCGTTCTACCTCTACTACTGCTGCAATGTGCATTGCTGTTGGAAAGGTATCGTTGGAGCTTTGTGATTTGTTCACATGGTCATTGGGATGAAGCAGGCTCTCACCTGCCAACACATTCCCTCGATTGGCAATGACTTCATTGACATTCATATTGGATTGTGTCCCGCTTCCTGTTTGATAGATGACCAGTGGGAAATGGTCATCTAGCTGGCCACCAATGATTTCATCACAAGCCTGACAGATATATTCCGCCCTTTGTGAATCAAGCATTCCTAAGCGTTCGTTCGCTCGTGCTGCGGCCTTTTTCAGCACACCAAATGCGTAGATGATTTCCATAGGCATCTTTTGTTTGCCGATCTGGAAGTTTTCTAAGCTGCGCTGTGTCTGTGCACCCCAATATTTGTCTTTTGGAACTCTGACTTCGCCCATGGTATCATGTTCGATTCTATAGCTCATCTACTTTCTCTCTTTCTCTGCCTCTGCCATTACAGCCTGGGCAATTCTTTCCACAATTAGCGGGTTGAACGGATCTGGAAGAACATAATCAGCGGAAAGCTCTTCCTCTGGTATTACGCCAGCAATGGCTCTTGCTGCCGCCTCTTTCATCTCTTCTGTAATTTTTCCAGCTCTAGCATCTAGAGCGCCTCTGAAAATCCCCGGAAACGCAATGACGTTATTCACTTGATTTGGGAAATCAGATCTTCCTGTTCCTACTACTGCAGCTCCTGCCGCTTTGGCAAGGTCCGGCATAATTTCAGGCGTTGGATTGGACATAACGAATACAATTGGATCCTTCACCATGGATTTTATCATATCTTGACTAACAATTCCAGGTTTTGATACACCGATAAGCACATCAGCTCCGTTCATTGCATCAGAAAGCGTTCCCTTCAAGTTTTCTTGGTTGGTCACCTTCGCCATTAACTGTTGTTCGCTATTATTATACGGTGCGCCATCATATATGGTGCCTTTGCTTCCACAAAGAATGACGTTTCCAAACCCTAATCGCATAATCATTTTGGCAATGGATATTCCTGCTGAACCTGCACCACTAATGACAATGTTCAATTTGCCCATTTCCTTATTGGTGACCTTCACTGCATTGAGCAGGCCTGCGCAGGTGATGATGGCTGTGCCATGTTGATCATCGTGAAAGACGGGAATATCGCATTTTTCAATTAAGGCTCTTTCGATTTCGAAGCATCTCGGTGCGCTGATGTCTTCCAAGTTGATTCCGCCAAAGCTTTTAGAAATGTTATAAACGGTATCGATGATCACTTGTGGATCTTTTGAATCAATACAAATCGGAACTGCATCAATGTCAGCGAAGGCCTTAAATAGTGCGCATTTTCCCTCCATTACCGGCATTCCTGCAGATGGTCCAATGTCTCCGAGGCCTAGCACCGCAGTTCCATCGGTGATGACTGCCACCAAATTCCCTTTTCCGGTATAGGTATAGGCTAAGCTTTCATCTTGTTCAATTTCTAGGCATGGTTCTGCTACACCAGGAGTGTACGCAATCGCCAGTTCTTCTTTATTGGTAATTGGTGCTTTGGTGGTAATGGACAGCTTACCTTTCCATTCAGCATGTTTCTGAATTGCAAGTTCCTTCATGTTCATCTTAACGTTCCTTTCCATTAACGAGTCTGTTCTTCTAGCCATTTTGTGCCGACTTCAATCTGTCTGCGCACTTCACTTGGAGCCGTTCCACCAAAGGAAACCCTTGCGTCAACACATGCTTTGATGCTGATGTCCCCTAATGCTGCTTTGTTGATTCTCTCATCTATTGCTTGAAGATCTTCATCTGTTAAATCTTCGAAATCACAGTCTTTGTTCTCACATGCCTTTACCATTTTACCTACGATGGAATGGGCCTCTCTAAATGGAATATTCAATTTAACAAAATGTTCCGCAATATCGGTTGCATTGAGGAAACCTTTATTGAATTGCTTTTCAATCTGGTCCATTCTAAACTCGGTTTTTTCTAGCATGTTAGCAAAAATTTGAATGCTAGCTTTCCACGTATCAATGGCGTCAAATAGGCTTTCTTTGTCTTCCTGAAAATCTTTATTGTATGCCAACGGCGTTCCTTTCATTACGGTAAGCATCTGCATTAAATCGCCATAAACTCTACCAACTTTTCCTCTCAGTAGCTCTGCCATATCTGGGTTTTTCTTCTGTGGCATGATGCTGCTCCCAGTGCAATAGCTATCATCTATGGCAATATAGGAAAATTCTTGTGAATTCCACCATACGAATTCTTCTGCCCATCTGGACAAATGCATCATAGAAATTGAAGCATCACTGAGGAATTCTATGCTGTAGTCTCGATCGCTGACACTGTCCATGGCATTTTCTGTTGGAGCATCAAACCCTAACAGTTCTGCGGTTCTCTGACGGTTTGTTGGCAAAGTAGTCCCTGCCAAGGCGCAAGCACCTAACGGACAAAGATTCATTCTATCAGCTGTGTCCTTTAGTCTTTCGATGTCTCTTCTGAACATCTGGAAATAGGCCATAAAGATAAATCCTACGGTAATCGGCTGCGCATGCTGAATATGGGTGAAACCAACCGTAATTGAATCCGCATACTTCTCAGCTTTTTCCAATATGACAGATTCTAGATAGTATAGTCTCTGCAAGATTTCTTCGATTTCTTTTCGGAGATACATTCTGCCGTCAACTTGGCACTGGTCATTTCTACTTCTTGCCGTATGAAGCTTCTTCCCTACATCGCCAATTTCGGCAATGAGTCTAGCTTCAATACCCATGTGAATATCTTCATCATCTAGGTTAAATACAATTTCCCCATTGGTGATTTTTTCATTGATCTTTTCAAGGCCAGCAATAATCTGCTCTTTTTCTTCCATGGTTACAATGCCTTGCTCTCCTAACATGGTTACATGCGCAATGCTGCCTTCAATATCTTCTTTATACATTCTTTGGTCAAATCCGATTGATGCGTTAAACTGTTTTACCAGCTCATCCATTTCTTTTTCGAATCTGCCTCCCCATAAACTTGCCATCTTGTATTCTCCTTATCTTTTTTATTCTATATTTAAAAACCGCTTTCCATTAGCAATTTGTCTGTCCACATCTTCATGAGACGTTCCTCCAAAGCTATTTCGGTTTTTTATGCAATTTTCTACGGTAAACCTATGCAAATCTTCTAGTCCATAGTCAAAATTCAGTCGTTCCAAATCTTCCTTCGTCACCTGGTCAAAGGATTTTTGACACGCTTCGCAATATTTTACCAAGTTACCTACGATTTCGTGGGCCTCTCTAAACGGGACACCTTGCCCAACTAGATACTCTGCAATATCTGCTCATATACTTTGCCACATTGTCCCTAAGGAAATTGGCATAATTCTTCTTCGTTGCTACCACTGCAATTCTTTTCATTACATTAACCCCACTACCCAATCATAAAGCGGGCAGACTACAATTGGCATAAACACCGCTGGCATATAATTCATAATCTTTAGCTTGCTATCTATTGTCAAATTCATGCCCATGGCAATGATGATTACTGAACCTACGCAGGAGATTTCGTTGATGACACCAGTGGTTAATACTGGCGCAGCCATTCCCGCCAAGAGAAAAATACTACCTTCCACAATAAACACCGATATGGCAGAAAAAATCACCCCTACCCCTAGAGACGCCGCAAACATCATCAGTCCAACACCATCAATGGCGGTTTTGGTAAATAGCAAGGTGTTATCACCCTTTAGTCCTGCATTTAACGGGCCAACAATGACCAGCGCGCCTACACAGGTCATCAAGCTGGCGGTGATGAACCCTTGTGCAAAATTGGATTTCCCGCCTTTTCTATCTAACCGGGCTTCAATTTTTTTCGCCAAGCTATTAAATCGCTGCTCGATACGTATGCCTTCTCCAATCATGGCGCCTACCACAATAGAAATAATCAGCACCAAGGAATTCTCCCCATCAAAGGATCCGCGAATTCCAACGTATATCGTACAAAGTCCCAATCCCTTAAGGATGATTTCGTTCCAAGATGCCGGGATAATCTTATGGGCAAGAACGCCTATTGATGCGCCGATAATAATAGATAACGTATTTGCGATGACTCCAACCATGTTTTGCTCTCCTCTTTTCGTAATAGAAATAATATACACCATCGCCGTAAACTAATCAACTCAAACCAAAAGAATATTTCCACTTATTAGCAGAAAGTGCTATACTATGGATATTGGAGGTAGAATCATGACTTTAGGACACGAAAAATTAGGATATTTAACTGTTCCGTCTCCGCTTCAGCGTCTCGACAATGTTTCCAAGGATTTAGGCATTAACCTATATCTTAAACGAGATGACTTAACCGATTTCGGAACTGGCGGCAATAAGCTGCGCAAGCTGGATTATCTGGTGAAAGACGCAATGGATCAAGGGGCAACTATGCTACTAACCGTTGGCGGCGCCCAAACCAATCATGGTCGATTGACTGCTGCCGTTGCCGCAAAATATGGACTACGATCCGCCATTGTTGCCGTAGACGCTTATCCTGGCGAGCTGTCAGCAAATCTTTTGTTAGACGGGATTATGGGTTGTCCAGTTTATCTGGTACAAACCGACGGTATCCACTCCGAGGAACAGCTGCTCAACAACACTGTGGAAACCGTGAAAAAAGAATGGGAAGAAAAAGGCGAAAAGGTATATTTCATTCCTATGGGCGGTTCTAACGAGTTGGGCATTCTTGGTTATTATGACTGTGCTGTAGAATTAGCAAAACAAACCAATGCATTAGGACTATCTGACGTTCGTGTTGTTACAACTGTCGGCAGCATGGGTACTTACATCGGCCTACTTGTTGGTAGCAAAAATGAAGGTTTGCCGTTCCATGTGACTGGCATCGGCATTATGCCAGATGAAAACGGATTTGCCAATTCCGCCTTTGCTTACTATCAGCGCGTGAAGCAGTATTTCGATTTATCCCTCGACATTCCGAAGGAAGATTTTGATCTGATTGAAGACTATGACTGTGGCGCGTACAACAACCCCGTCAAGGAGGTTCGAGATGCTATCTATTATATGGGCAGAAAAGAAGCCATTATCCTAGATCCTTGCTATACAGGAAAGACCTTTGCCGCTATCATCGATATGGCGAAAACCGGTCGAATCAAACAAGGCGAAACCGTGGTCATGCTACACACTGGCGGCATTCCAGGGATTTACACCAAGCATCACCGATTAGCAATGGAACAAGAATTACAAGAATATATTCACATCATTTAAGCATCAAAAAAGCTGACCATGTCAGATGTTGGGGTGTATAGCTCCTTGCCGCTTTTTTGAGCGACCGCAGCATTTTGAAAATAAAAGGCCTGATAAGGTGATTTTCGAAGAAATCCGTGAAAAAATCGCAGTATTCTTTCATATATATTGGCCATAAGGCGATTTGTTAGCGGAAACCCACTAACCACTTGCTCAGCCGTGACCTGACCAAAAATATTCCAAGTGGGCAGCAGGTAAAATTGCCATATCTTACCAAAAATCAAGTCTGATATTGGGTTTATCGGCTCTTAAAGAAGCTTGCAAGACGGGGAGCTTTACCAAACCGCAGTACGACCCTTTTTATTTGGAAAATACTGCGATTTTCCAGAGCAGTTTAACCAAAAACCGCCGTATGGCCTCAAAAAAACGCCAAATACTGCGGTCTTGGAAATCTGTACATTTTCTATAGGAAACCTTAGCGTTTTTTAAAGGAGCCTGTGCCCTCGCCGCAAGATGAAAAAACCAGAGGCAAAATCGCCTCTGGAAAAACGTTCAATATTTTGTAATGTTTGCCCCATCCCAACATTTGATCTAGAGCCATTTTCGTTTAGCAGCAAGGAGAAACACAGCTGATACATAATGCCGTCTGCATACAATCAGTGCAAGTGTTATTCCCATTGGAATTGTATCCTTGGGTATTGGATCTTGCTCGATACATGCTACCAGCTGACATCATCTGCTGATAAACCCGCTGGTATTCAAAATTATTAGGATCCATACTCATTGCCTGTCTCACGTTGCTAATCGCATCATCGACTAAACCCTTTTTGTAGGATAATACACCGCTTAAGAAAAACCATTCGGCATTGCGGTCACGGGTTTGAATTAATATCTGTTCTGCATTAACCAAGTCATTGCGGTCAAGGGCCTGTCTCACAATATAGAAATCACTTGGGCGACTGCCACTTGTTCCACTATAGCTTTGGTTTCCGCCGTAGCTGCTTCCACCAGAGCTTTGGTTTCCGCCGTAGCTGCTTCCACCAGAGCTTCCACCAAATCCAGGACTTTTCTTGGTTAGCATATCATAAGCTTCATTGATTTCCTGAAGCTTTTCTTCAGCTAAATCTGCCAAAGGATTGTTTTGGTATTTGTCTGGGTGATATTTTTTTACTAGTTTCTTGTAAGCAGATTTGATTTCCGCTTCAGAAGCCCCTTGTTTGACGCCGAGCACCTCATATGGATTGTTCATCTAGTTCGTTTCCTTTCCGGGCAATGGTGTCAGTTTGACTTCTCAGGCCCATGAAGATAATATTATCTAATATTCCTTTATTCTTTTTTATTGGCAAAAGGTCGTAAGCATTGACTACTGCTGCCAAATACTCGTACAGCAAATCCTCTACGCCTAATGCCTCATTTCTTCTATAAATCAGCGGATTGTAAGCACCGTCTTTCTTGTCTTCTTCTAAGTCGTCAAGGGCATCAATGACATAAATCCATTTCCCTAGATTTCTGCCGATTTCCCTTAGCATCCGTTGTTGGCTATGCTCTTGCCCAAATCCAGTAAACAGCACTTCCATAATGTCGGCGAAGGTGGCACTAACTTCATCTAAGCTTCCCGATTTTCTTTTTTCCAATTGGGATAATTTCTCTAAAGACAGTTCAATGGATTCACATGCCTCGGGGTATTTGGTTTTCAGCTTTCCATATGCTCTTTCAAGCATGATTTTGCCGCCAAAAGCCTTAATATTTCTATCGTCCTTCCAGTCATCAAGTAATTTATGATAAGCAAGGATAACCATCATGTCTGCAGCGTAGTCTACCACTTCATTGTCATAAACCACAGGATTCTTTTTCATATGATGGGTGATGCAATGCTCATGCTTTACCAATTCCTCATCTTCACTAAGACTAGAAATCATCAGCGCAAGAAATACTGCGTCATAGCTTAAGGTCAGTCTCGGAATTTGTCCATATCGCCGACCAATGGATTTGCAAATCCCACAATAGTACCCTTGATATAGCTCATATTCACGGACTTTCATCTCGCTTTTGTAAATGGTCACATAACCTAGCATTCCCTATTCCCCGATACATATTAATACCTAAATAGTATACCATCTATATGGAGTTTTCAAGAACTAAATGTGAAGATTGCCCTCATAAGGTTGACAATTCGGTGCAATACTTGTTACCATAGATACTATGTACGATATAAATGAACACCAAGCAGGAGAAAGAACATGATATTAAGAAAAAGTTTTTTTACACTCGTTATTACACTAACCGCTTTGATTATTGTTGGTAGCTCAGCATATGCAGCTGATGCAAAAGTTGACAATAACACCTATTCCCACCATAGCAAGTTCGACAATACCATTGTAATTGATGGCGTAGATACTTCCTATTGGCAAGGCAACGTCGATTGGACTAAGGTAAAAAAAGCGGGTATAGATTTTGTATATATGCGCATCGGCTACACTGGACTTGATTCCCCATTTAACATGAATCCGGACAGCTATTTCGAGAGCAACTTTAGTGCAGCAAAAGCAGCAGGCGTACAAGTTGGAATCTACTATTACGCTCAGTCGATTTCCACTGCAGAAGCAGAAAAAGAAGCCAACTATGTGTTGAAATTGCTCAACGGCAGAGAAATAGATTTGCCGATTATTTTCGATTATGAATTTGGTGGCGGCCGATTAAATACCGCATATAACAAGTGGTCCAGCAGCACTAGGAAAGCAAAAATGTCTGCCAATGCGTTAATGTTCTTAAGCACCATTAAAAAGGCCGGTTATGAGCCAATGTTCTATTCCTATTATAATATGATGAATAATAGTTTCGATATGCCCCTCATTGATGGTGGCTACAAAGTTTGGTTAGCACATTACAATACATCCACAGGTTATTCTCGACCATATGATGTTTGGCAGTACACCTCTAGTGGTAGCGTCAACGGAATTTCCGGAAGAGCCGATTGCAACTTCTGGTATTTGGATCCAGCTAGCTTTACCACTAAAACAGGTACGACTTCCATAGCAGACAGCACAGTCACTTTAGGGACAAATACCTACACCTATAACGGTTCAATAAAAAAACCGTCAGTCAAGGTAACGCTTAACGGCCAAACCTTAACAGTGGGAACAGACTATGAAGTGCGTTACATCAAAAATGTATTGTCTGGAACAGCTTATGCCATGATCTACGGAAAAGGCAGCTACTCTAATGTGGCGCTAAAAGCCTTCACCATCAAGCCACAAACGTTAAGCGCAAGCAACGTGTCCATCAACGATATTGCAGATGTAACTTATTCAGGCTCAGCGAAAAAGCCAACCGTAACCATAAAGAGAGGAACCGCTACAGTTTCCTCCTCAAACTACACCCTAACATACACAAACAACACCAACGCTGGAACCGCTACAGTAACTGCAACTGGCGTGAGAAACTATACTGGATCGGTCAGCAAAACGTTTACCATCAAGAAAGCCACACCGACCATTACCACATCAGCTAGCACCTACAACAAAACCTCTGCTAGCGCAGATTTCTCCCTTGGAGCGAAAACCACCAGTAACGGAAAGCTAACCTATAAATCTAGCAATACTGCTATAGCAACGGTATCTGCTGAAGGGAAGGTTTCGCTGACAGGAAAAACAGGAACGGCTACCATTACCATTACCAGCCCTTCAACAACCAATTATGTTGCAAAGAGCAAAACCGTAACCGTTAATGTAGATCAGTCCAAACTTGCACCAACCATTACCACTACCACTTCCATAAAAAAGGAAGTGGATGACCCTGCATTTCATATTGAATACACCACCAACAGCGATGGCGCGGTTTCGTTCAAGTCTAGTGACACCACCATTGCTACAGTATCCAGCACCGGACTGGTGACCATACTAAAGCAAGGCACCGTGAAATTCACCATTTCGACAGCCGAAACTAATACTTACAAAGCTGGAACAAAAACCATCACCTGCACCATCGGCTCTACCGTTACTGGTTCAGATGAATTGATTGCTGGTGTACAGGGAACTGATATTGATATTACTTCCACAGTTGGTACGAATTACATCAAGCTAACTTGGGAAAAGGAAAAAGGATATTTGGTTGATGGCTATCAATTGTACCGTTCCACCAAGAAAACCACTGGATTTAAATCAATCTTTAATTCTACTAAAACCACTTGTAAGAACATGAAGAATATATCCAAGGGTACTAGATACTACTACAAAGTACGCGGATACCGTACCATTGATGGCACTAAGATATACACCAAATGGTCCAAAACCGTTTACCGTACAGCCAAGTTTACCAGCAATGACGTCATCATCAAAGGCGTTGAGGACACAGGAATGACCATTTCCTCCTCTGTTGGCACTGGATACATCAAGTTGACTTGGGAAAGAGAAAAAGGATTTCTCGTAGACGGATACAAGCTCTACAGATCAACGAAAAAGACCAGTGGATTCACGTCCATTTACTCAACAAAAAAACTGACGTGCAAAAACACGAAAAATTTGACCAAGGGTACTAGATACTACTACAAAGTACGCGGGTACCGAACTGTCGCTGGTGAGACAATCTACACCAAGTGGTCAGGCGTGGTCAATCGCATAGCGAAATAAAAGACATAAAAAAGGGAGATGCCTCAAACGAGGCATCTCCTATTAATTTATCTAGATTATGATTTAAATTTCTTCCAATACTTACTGTACATGTCTTCCACTTCAGGTGGGAAACTCTTCAAGGATTCACATTTTTCTAGCAGAGAATCTGCAGGGAATAATATATCCTTTTTCTTTGCATCATCTTTGACGCCATCATATACCGAAACGTTGGGAATGGTATAAGTCAAATATTCATAATTGACTAACGCAACGTCTTTATCCAACATGAAGTTGATCCACTTTGCTGCATTTTCTTGATTCTTTGATGCTGCTGGAATCACCCATGCATCAATGAACTCTTCACTGCCCTCTTCAGGAAGAACAAATTCAAGCTCTGGTCTAGTTTCTTGACAATACAGCACTTCTCCACTCCATACAACGGCAATGTCCGCAGAACCGCCTAAAATGAGGTCTCTCGCAGAATCGTTCGCATATTTGTAAACCATTGACTTTTGCTTTGTTAAATATTCAGAAGCTGCTTTGATTTCTTCCTCATCGGTCGTATTGAGAGAATATCCCTTTGCCTTCATGGCGATGGCTAAGGTATCTCTCATGCTGTCAGGCATAACGATTTTTCCATCGTACTGTTTATCCCAAAGGTCATTCCACGATTTTAGCTCGCCTTCCTTAATCTTGGTCGTATCGTAGAGAATGCCCAACGTTCCCCAAGTATGCGGAACGGAATACTCATTATTCGGGTCGAAGGTTTTCGACTGTTCCATATATTTTTCTAGCAAATTGGCTTTGTTTGGAATCGCATCAAAATCTATTTTTGTAAGAAGTTCCTCACCCATCAGCTTTTCTACCATATAATCCGAAACGCAAACCACGTCGTATTCTGCAGACTGGTTTTTGATTACGGGGTACATTTCTTCGTTGGTGTCAAATGTGTCTAGCACCACTTCAATTCCCGTTTCCGCTTCAAATTGATCCACTAAAGCAGGGTCTAAATAGTCACCGAAGCAATACACATGAACCGTTCCGTTTTCTCCACCATCACTGCCTCCGCAGCTGGTCAAAGAAAGGGAAAGTCCTAACATCAAGGTCAATGACAGGGCTATGCCTATAATTTTTTTCTTCATTTTTTCTCTCCTCTTGCAGTAATAATATTTGATATAACCAGAATCACCATAACCACAATAAAGATTATGGTGGAAAGTGCAAACAAGGTAGGTCTTATGCCTACTTTTACCTGACTGTAAATCAATGTCGAAATCGTATTGATTCCAGCGCCTCTGGTAAAATGGGTGATGACAAAATCATCAACCGACATGGTAAACGCCAGCAAAAATCCAGATACAATGCCTGGCCTGATTTCTGGCAAAATCACCTTAAAAAAAGCATATATTGGCGTAGCGCCTAGGTCTAATGCTGCTTCGTACGTATTTCCCGGCAGCTGCTTGAATTTAGGCAATACAGAAAGAATCACGTAGGGAATGCAGAAGGTAATGTGGGCCAGCAAGACCGTACCCCAGCTTAAGGTGATGCCAAAGGCCAAGAACGCCATCATCAAAGAAATACCTGTTACGATATCTGCATTGAGCAGTGGAATGTTATTTAGTCCCATAATCACCGCTTCTGTTCTTTTTCTCATGCTATTGATGCCGATGCAAGCAACGGTGCCGATGATTGTAGAAACTATCGCTGCCACTAAGGCAATGGAAAAGGTATTCCATATGGCCTCCATAATCATGCTGTTGTTGAACATTTCCCCATACCATTTGAAGGAGAAGCCCGTCCAAATGGACATGGATTTGCTTTCGTTAAAGGAAAACACCATTAACGTGGCAATGGGAAGATAAAGGAACAGCAGAATGATGATCAAATATCCAGTTTTCAATATTTTGCTCATAATAGATTGCCCTCCCCGTTTTTATCTAGCTTGGTCAATGCCGCCATACTAATCACGATGAAGACCATCATGACTAGGGATAATCCTGAGCCTAAATTCCAGTTAGCACTGGTGGTGAATTCCTGTTCGATAATGTTACCAATCAAATTGATTTTCCCTCCACCAAGCATATTGGAAATGACAAAGGTGGTCAAAGATGGTACGAATACCATGGTTACACCGCTGGCAATTCCCGGAACGCTTAGGGGCAACAAAATATCAAAAAGTACTCTCTTTTTGGTCGCACCTAAATCATGGGCAGCTTCAACGATGTGATCATCAATTTTCATGATGGTGTTATAAATCGGAAGAACCATAAAGGGCAAAAAGTCATAGACCATACCAAGTACAATAGCTGCTGGCGTATTGATGATTTCCAGGCTTGGAAGACCTATTGACGCAAGCAACGTATTGATAAGCCCACCCTTCTCTAAAATCACCTGCCACGCCATGGTGCGAAGCAAGAAGTTCATCCACATGGGCAAAATGAAAATGAACACGATGAATCCGCGACGTCCCATTTTGCTCTCTTTTAAAATCAATGCCAGCGGAAACGCCAACACGAAGCAAATGATCGTGCTAATCAACGCCAGCGCCAATGCAAGAATTAACGCTTTCGCATGATCTGCACCAAAAATCGCCATGACGTTGTCGATGGTAAACGCTCCACTACGATCAGTGAATCCATAATATGCAATTACAGCCAGAGGAATAATCGTTCCACAAGCAATCCAAATGAGAAACGGACTGGCCAGAAGCTTTTTAGACATCCAGTTCTATTGCCTCCTCTTCCTTGGATTGTGGTTTATGCATGATTTGAATATTTTCTGGAACCACATCCAGACTAACCTTAGCACCAACTGGGAAGCTCTTGGTGTTTTGAACCAACCACAAGAAGCCACCTGCTTCGATTTCCATTTCGTAATGTACCCCAATAAACACATTGTGGGTTACTTCTCCGTCTAGTTTTCCTTCTCCAGGTTTATCGACAATTAAGTCCTCCGGTCTAATGACAACGTCCACTGGTTTGTTGCGACCAAAGTCGTCGTCTATACATGGGAAAATGACGTCACAAATCCGCACAACGCGGTCTTCTATCATGGTTCCGTCCAGAATGTTGCTGTCGCCAATAAAGTCGGCAACAAAGGCATTTTCCGGCTCGTTGTAAATTTCTTCCGGTGTACCCATTTGCTGAATATATCCACCATTCATGACCACAACTTTATCGCTCATGGTCAAGGCTTCTTCTTGATCGTGGGTAACGTAAATAAAGGTGATGCCCAGCTCGTTCTTCAGGCGAATCAACTCGTACTCCATGTCCTGTCTCAATTTCAAATCCAGCGCCCCTAGTGGTTCGTCAAGGAGCAATACCTTTGGCTCGTTGACAATGGCTCTAGCCATGGCAATTCTCTGCTGTTGTCCACCTGACAACGCATCGATTTTTCGTTTTTCATAACCGTCTAGGTTCACTAGCTTAAGGGCATATTTTACCTTGTCCGTAATATATTGACTGCTTTTTCCACTGATTTTCAGTCCAAAGGCTATGTTCTGCTCCACATTCATATGAGGAAATAGGGCGTATTTTTGAAACACCGTATTGAGTGGTCTTTGGTTGGGTGGTACATTGGTGATGTCTTTTCCCTGAAAAAATACTTGTCCCTGATCTGGCGTTTCAAATCCTCCAACAATTCTGAGGGTTGTGGTTTTTCCGCATCCAGATGGCCCTAACAAGGTAATAAACTCATTTTCATGAACCGTTAGATTGAAATCATCCAACACTAAGGTGTCATCAAATGATTTGGATATGTGTCTTAATTCGATTAGTGATGTCATCCTTCGTCCTTTCCTTAAAAGCTTGGAGGTGAGCTAACCCATAGGATTTCCGCTCCCTTTTTTGATGAAATGAAATGGTTTTTCTCTGGCGTATAGTAAAACGATTCTCCACTTTTCGCCCTATAGGTTTTCTTTCCTAAATGAATGGTAATTTCTCCTTTGACGACAAATCCAAATTCTTCTCCTTCGTGAGGATTGTCTGGATAAGTTTCGCCACCTGGCTCTAATGTCAATCGTATGGGTTCCATAATGTTTTTCTGTGCATTGGGAATGATCCATTCGATTTTGTTCTTCAATTCGCCATCTATTTTTTCGAAATAGTCTTCGTTTCCAAAGACGATTTGTTCATCGTGGTCTTCCGCAAAAAACTCTCCTACTGACATGCCCAAGCACTGTAGGATATCTGAAAGGGTAGAAATAGAGGGAGAGGTTAAATCTCGCTCAAGCTGTGAGATGAACCCCTTAGACAACTCTGCTCGGTCAGCAAGCTCTTCTTGGGTTAATCCCTTAAGGACTCTCATTTCTTTTATTTTCGATCCGATTTCCATGATTATGCCTTTCTACATCTTTTCTCACATTCGGTAAACTGGTTGTTTAGTATTCCTAAACTTTCAGTGCGAAGAATATAATATCATTTGCACCATTTGGTGTCAATAGGCTAGGGAAAATAAACGCAAAAAAATAGACGAGCATCGTTTCGTCACATGCTGTCTATTCTGTAGTTTTCGCTGATTACTCTCCAAGCCTGCGTCTAATATACCCCTCCACATCATCTTTTGGCATGTGTAGCGCGGCAGCAAGCTCTCCAAACAGTAATTCTTCTGCTTTTTTCATAAACTTCTTATCAATTTGTCCTAAATGCTTATTGTCTTTTTTTGCTTTTTCCCGTTTTTCATTTAGGGACTTGGTCAGCTTTATTAAATCCTTGCACTTGTGTGTATCAATGACAGACTGATAGTATTTAGATAACTGCTGCATACTGCTGCTCTTGTAGATCTCGGTATGAACCTGCGGCATGGTGTCGATTAGCTTCTTCGCTTCATCTTCCGAAATCACTGGGCGCATAAATACACTTTTGTTTTCAATGGGTGCGTAGATTACACCGTTTTGGTAAAGAGGTTCTAGAACATAATAAAGTCTATCTTCATTAAGGCCTGCAAAGCTGGGTTTCGTAATCCCTGATACTCTACATACTCCTGTTGCTCCATACATGACCAAATCGTCAACTTCATACATAATTGATTCACAACTCCTTTCTGCATATGGTTTCTACTAATAGTATACCACTTTTCACAAATTTAGGTAAGTGAATGTCGAAGTTTTTTTAAAACTGCGCAACCTCTGGACGTGCTTCTGACGCTTTCTCTACCTTTGTGCAATAAAGCACTGGGCCAACCTCTCCGTAAACTGGATCCTGCTCCACTTTGATCTCCGCAAATATGGTGTACCAACCGCCATGCTCCAGTTTTGCCGCTTCCGAGGTCCACTTGCACACTAACCCGGCAAATTGAATATCCTCCACGCAACAGGTCATAAGATGACGCCCGAAGACGAATTTGTCATCGGGAAGTCCACCGCCTACAACCGTTCGGCCTTTTACTTTCACAGATTTTCCTTGGTACTTCTCCTGGTCATCGTTAATGTCTCTGTACCATTCCGCATAAGCATCGTCGGTAATTTCCACCAGCTCTGCCTCTAGATCAAAGGGAAGTGGGTCAACAATGTCATCAATTTCCACGTCATCTTTCCCGTACTCATACAAAATTTCACTTTTTTTGTTGGCCACACGAACGATTTTGTGAAATGTCATTTTATCAAAATCTTTTTCACACCGATTAAATACTACAAGCTCTGCACTTTGCAGTTTATCGAACACCAGCTGTCTCATGTTTTCGTTGTAGGTAAGAAAAGTGCTAGCATCAGCAAAAAACATTTCCTGATACGTCACCCACTCATCCGGCATGTTCTGATAAAACGTGTCTAAATTCCACATGCCATTGTATTCTACAACTACTCGCTCTGCCTTGTGTTTGTCTCTCAGCATTGACAAGTATTCTCTATCCAGCTGCCCCTCGTCTTCAACCTGTTCAATGTACACATTATTCTTGAAAAATCTGCTCGGCTCATAAGCTTCCTCACCCTCTTCGCACAAGAGCAAAAGAGTTCTTTCCCCTGCATTAAAGTCGCTTCCCTCCAATGCTTCTTGCAAAAATGTGGTCTTGCCGCTTTCCAAAAATCCTGTGAATAGATATACTGGTATTTCCATGTTCTCTCGCCCTCTATATTCCAAATAACGTTTTAATGCTGTCTTCTTCAATGTCTGCACCAATGACGCAAATCATTCCCGTCGCTGCTGCACTGCCGGCTCTTACATCAGGCTCACCAGGCACATAATCAAAATGAATCCACTGCCCGTTTTGGCCTTCTACAATGCCCTTTGCACGAAGCACCTGACCGTATTCAGCAAAATTCTGAAGCTGGGTAAGCACCTCTTCAATTTGTTTTTCTGTAAATTTATGTGTCGTTTCCACGCCAAAGCTAGTGAATACGTCGTCTGCATGGTGATGACCGTGGTCATGGTCATGGTGGTCGTGTCCGCACCCACAATCGTGGCTATGTTCGTGATGCTCATGATGGTCATGGTCATGGTGATCGTGATGGTGGGTTTCCTCTTCCAAATGCTGAAGCTCTGCCGCCAGGGTCGCCTTTTGCTCTATGGTCTCCAATATTTGCATGCCGGTAATTTGCTCCCATGGCGTAGTAACCAAGGCTGCCGCCTGATTATGCTCCCGCACTAACGCCACACAAGCGTCTAACTTCTCTTGGCTTAATCCTGTCGTATGGCTGAGAATAATCGAGCTAGCATGTTCGATTTGATTGTTATAGAATTCGCCAAAATTTTTCATGTACATTTTGCATTTTTTCGCATCGACAATGGTTGTAAACCCATTGAGCACAATCCGCTCGTCTTCGATATTTTCTACTGCGAGAATCACATCGCTAAGTTTGCCTACACCTGATGGCTCAATCAAAATTCTGTCTGGGTTGAATTGTTCAATGACCTGCTCCAATGCCTTGGCAAAATCGCCAACTAAGCTACAACAGATGCAGCCAGAATTCATTTCGTTTATTTCTACACCTGCGTCTTTTAGAAAACCGCCGTCAATGCCAATTTCTCCAAATTCGTTTTCAATCAAAACGATTTTTTCTCCCGTATAAGCTTCTTCAATTAGTTTTTTGATCAATGTGGTTTTTCCAGCACCTAAAAATCCGGAAAATATATCTACTTTAGTCATGTTCTTCTCTTTCTCCTCTATTTTATTTACGATGTTCATATTCTTCTCGAAGGATAGAATAAATGATCTGATCCAAGTAACCTCTTTGGCTTTTGTAATTTTGTCTTAATACGCCGTCTTTATGCATGCCTAGAGATTCATACAATTTGATGCCTATCTCGTTATCCGGATACACATCAAGCCATAAACGATTGATTCTAAGTTCCTCAAACGCATATTGAATCAACGCTTCCATGGTTTCTCTGCCATAGCCCTGACCTTTACGGTCAATAGCAATTCGGCGAAGCTCGAAAATATTAGACTTGAAATCCAGTCTAATTAAAGCATACCCGATGATTTCACCACTTTCGCGTTCTCTAAACACCGCCAAAATATGGTTGGGATCTTCGATTTCATCTTGATGTTCAGCTTCCGTCCCAATCCACAAGTAATCCCTGTTTTCCGGATGGCTTTCTAACGCAATGATGGTCTCTATGTCTTGATTCGTTGCCAAATCAATGTTTAGTCTTTCTGTTTTGATTATGGTTTCCATTGCTCTCTCCTTTTAATCCTCTAGGATAAATTATACACCTTAAGGGTGCGGATTAAAACAGGGAAAATGGATTTGGTGGAAATCATTTAGTGTGGTACAATGAAGAAAAAGCTAAGGAGGGAAAATATGAACGATTATCAACTGGACTTATATATTGGGGAATTAACAGGAAAACCTTATCGAGATTTAAAGAAGTATAAAATCACTTCATTCATCATCGCATTGTTGTTCTCTCTTCTCATTTGGTATGGAGTTAACTTAACTTCCACCGGTCAAGGGTATGGACCAAAAACCTTTTCTTTTTTTCAAGTGTTTATGCTAGATGACTTTCTTACGATTTTATCGCTTCTCGCATTAACTGCCCTTCCCTTTGGGATTCGATATCTATGCGTCGATTCTGTATGGGCCCACAACGAAAAAATTCAACCGCTTTTGAGAATCATCACCACTGTGCCGGATTTAAACAATTTTCGCCATGCCGATAAAGCGGTTGTTAAGTACCTTATGAATAAGAAAAAGGATAACGACGAAATTGAATTGATTACAAAGCGAAGAGCCGTATGCTTTGATGGAAAGACCGTTGTATTGAAGGAATCCCTCCCCTATTTGCAGGATGCACTTGAATGGGCTGATCATTACGCAAAGGAGAAAATCCAAGAATTGATCGACCTTTGTTTTGATGCTGGTGCAGCATTGCCTACTGACTACGAGCGAGATTCTCTCATTATAGAAAAGCGTCCATATTTATCTGCTATACAAGAAGAAATCTTAAATTACAAGAGAAGGATTCTCATGCGGCTTGACATCAATGTCACAGAAGAAGCTTTTGATAATGACGCTTCCTTAATTCCAGACATATCACGTCTAACAAAGGAAGAAATTGAAAAACTAGTAGAAGAGAAGAACGAAGAATACTTAAAGATGAAAGCGATACTCGAAAGAATTAATGACCCCTATTCTTATCGTTCCATCGATCCTTCTACATTAGGCAGATTTGATGAGCCGAAAAAAGAGGAGTACACGTACAGTGGTTCCTATAAGCGCCCTAGATTTTCTATGTTCAATATTCCAGATATTGACGAAAATAGCGAAGAAGAGATGTATTTTCTGGATGTATTTTTGCATGATCGAGACGGGAATGGCTGGGACGATCGCTTGGAAGACCTGTTTGCACCACTTGATAAGGATTAATAAACACAGGAGAAAAGCATGCTAACCAAATCATTTGATAGCATGCTTTTTTAATGTTTTGTTTTTGCTGATTATAATCAATTAGCTAATATCACCCAAACTTTTATTGTCGTTATTTTCTTACATTAATACAAGCTTAAGAATTCTTTATGATTTTACCAAATCCTTTTAAGAGTCCACAAATAAATCCAAATATAAAATACATATTCCTCCATCCTTTCTTAATCCATCATTATTCCGATATAAAAGAAGTAATTGATTAACCCGAGTATACCCTTAATTGGATGAATCGTCAAGTCTTTGGTGTCGCTATTTTCTTACATCTTCACTTTGGCCTGATTTTTCGTTAGATTATTCGCCTTTTCCACGGAATAAAAAAGCTTCGATGCAATTATCGAAGCTTTCCTGTATTATTTGATCAATTTTTTAAATTCACTATATCCTTCTTCATCCATTTTATCAAAGGGGATAAACCTAAGCGATGCACTGTTGATACAGTAGCGAATCCCTGTTGGTGATTCCGCATCTCCATCAAATACGTGGCCAAGATGTGAGTTACCACCTTGACTTCTTACTTCCGTTCGAACCATGCCGTGGCTGGTATCTTCCTGTAAGACAATGTTTTGTTCACTGATAGGTTTAGCGAATGCTGGCCATCCACAATTGCTGGTATATTTGTCTGTTGAGACAAACAATGGTTCACCGCTGACCACATCTACATAAATCCCCCGATCGAATTTATCCCAAAATTCGTTGATGAATGGTGGTTCCGTTCCATTTTCCTGGGTGACTCGATATTGCTCCTCGTTGAGCCTTGCTTTAGCTTGTTCCGCTGATGGTCGTTGTTGGTTGTTCTTCATGTTTTAATCCCCCTTTGATGATTCATACCCCTTATGGGCCTTCTGTAAACAAAACAACCGCCTCATAGTCATCTACAAGACGGTTGTGATTTTTGATTTTTAACGATGTAATTCTTCCACTGCAAGTACTAGCATGTCCACTGATTGTGGGATGACTTCTTCGTCAATATCGAATTCTTCATTATGAACTGGTTGAGTTGTATCGGTTCCAAGACCAATATATGTTGCCAGTCCTCCATGCTCTTGAACCTTGTTGATCATTACTGTTGCGTCGTCAGTTCCACCAACGTTGCCTTCGAAGTAAATCTTCTTGAACCAAGGAACCTGTTCTGCCGCTCTTTGGATGACTTCCATCATGGCATCATCGCTTTTTCCGGCAGGAATTTCCCCAAGGTCAACATAGGTATATTCCATGTCATGGGCTTTTGCCGCGCCATCAAGAATGTCAAAGACTCTCTTTCTAGCATACTGGGCAATTTCTTGGGTTTGTCCCCTGTATTCGATTTCCATGTAAGCAGTTGGTGCAATGGTGTTAACCGCAACACCGCCTTCAAGCTTACCAACATTGACTCTGCATAGCCCCGCTTCATGTGGTGCAATGGTGTGCAAATTCAACATTGCTGTGCACGCTGCAAGAAGGGCATTTTTTCCTTCTTGGGCTGCGCCGCAAGGATGGGCCGCTCTACCATGGAAGGTAACATCAAGTTGATCATCACTTAAGAAGTCCTTGGTGCCACAGCAAATGGTATTAGATGGAAGAGGATATCCTTCAGCAGTCAACGCAACGTGAACTGAGATAAAATTATCCGCATCATCTAAATGACCTTTATCTACAATGGAATGTGCTCCATTATAGCTTTCTTCAGCTGGTTGGAAGATGATTCTCATTTTCCCCTTCAACTGATCTTTTTTCTCCATTAATTTTTCCGCAAGTCCAAGGCCTATTGCAGTATGTGCATCATGTCCACATGCATGAACATTTCCGGGATTGCAGGAAACATACCCCTCATCAAATGGTCTGTATCCAGGTTTTTTCGGTTCTTCATATGGCAAGCAGTCAATATCAAATCGAAATGCCGTAATCGGTCCTTCTTTACCTGTGTCAAGTTCAGCAATTACACCTGGGTAACCCTCTGTACGTTTAACGTATTCAGGGTTTGCACCTTGTGCAATGGCTCTCTCTTTTTCCAGTGCTTTCTGTTCATCGGAGAGCATCTCAAAATCTAAAGATTCTTCGTTGATGACTGCAGTGCCCATAAGGCAAGTATAGCCCATTTCTTCTAGGATTTCTGCAACTCTCGCACTAGTTCTGATTTCTCTCCAGCCAAGTTCTGGAAAGTGGTGAAATTCTCTTCGCCATTCAATGTATTTGTTCATAGTCTCCTTTCCCTTCCTTTGTCAATTATTTTATTGCAACAGCTTCTGATGCCTTAAGTTTAGCTCTATAACGATCCCAAACAGTCAGCATGACAATACCGATTGCCAAGATGATGGCAATTGCGATGAACATGTAACGATATCCGCCTTCGCCGAAAGTGTCTAGGATTTTTCCTGCTGTAAATGGAACGATGACTTCTGGAAGGTAACCAATTGTACAGATTAAGCCAATTGCTGTTCCAGAAACTCTTAGTGGAATACCACCTTCATCCATCATGGAGAATACCATGGTGTATCCGCCGTACATACCTGCATAGATAATGATACATAGAGCAATGAACATTGTCTGTCCCATAGAGCCCATGAATACAAGTAGTAATGTTGGGATTAACATCATGCTAAAGGTAACATACATGACTTTGGATCTTCCGATTTTGTCTGCAATTGCGCCGCCACCGAAAGCTGCCACTGGACGGACATACTGCGCTGCAATCGTAACAACTGCTGCTGCCGCTGCTGCCATACCAAATTTTGATGTAGAGTATGGTGTGAAGTAGTAGAATGCAATATTCATGGTGTAGGTGCAACATAGGATTAAAGATAGAATCCATACTGCTGGCATTTTAACAACTTCAACCACCTGTGAAAGACTGAATTTTTCTTTCTGTGAATCAGCCTGCACCTGCTCATCTGTTCTATGTTCTTTCAATAAGAAGAATAACAGAATACCAAGCAAGATAGCAATGATGGAGTAGTAAGTGATAACGCCGTTTAATCCTGCTAGGTCGCTAGATACTTTGCTGAAGTAAGCAAAGATAGAAACGATAGCAATACCATCAACTGCGTAAACTAAACCTCTTCCGCCATCCATAAAACCGTAAGCTTTACTTTGCTCATTTTCATTGGAGATCTCACGAAGGCTCTTTAGCAATGAAGGCCAAAATGCGAAAAGTGAGGTGAATCCCCATAATGCGTAGATGCCAAGTAGCATGATGTAGTTAGGACTTAACAGGTGAAGCAATCCGCCCAACCCAGTTAAAACCAAGGAAACTGACATCAGCTTTCTTGTGGAAATCATATCTGCTACAGCCCCGCCGAATAAATAAGAAATCATGCCGAAAATACCGAACATGGACCCGAAGGTACCCATCTGGGTATTGGTTAAATTGTAGGCTTCTAGATATGCGTCATAGAAATAGGATCTGAAATACGGTAATCCGTAAATCATCGCTCCTGCGATCGTAATAACGATCAGGTGAAAAATGTGTTTTTTCAGTTTTGATTCTGAACTCATTTTTTGTTCCTCCTTATTTGGATTATTTTGATAATTTTCTTCATCATACGATGAAATTGGTTTTGAGGAAAGTACCAAAATAAAACTTATCTGAAGGAAATAGTAGTCCAAAATTTACTTTCTGCATTCATCCAATGCCTCGCCAAGCAACCTAATGCCTTCAATGATTTTCTCATCTGTTGCATTGGAAAAGCAAAGGCGAAGGTGACCCTTTTCTTGGCGTTCCTCCTTGCAGAATATCCACCCTGGCATAATCAAAACGCCTTTCTCTTTGGCGATTTTGGTCAACTGTCGTTCGTTGATTCCCTTATCCAAGGTGCACCAAATCACCAATCCTCCATCTGGATGATGGTACGTAATCCCTTTATGGCTGATTAAATCTAGCTGCTCGCAAATCAAGTCTTTCTTATGGCGAAAATGGTTGCATAGCACGTCGATATGTCGTTCAAAATCTCCGCTTTCCATATATTCGTTCAAAAAGAACTGACCCACATTGGCAATGAGGGTTTCGTCAGTACTGATGGCATATCCAAGCATGTCGATAAAATCTGCTGGTCCTACGACGTATCCAACCTTCACTCCATAGGGAAAGGTTAACGTGAAGGAATCTGCATATACCACGAGTTTATTCGTATCCAAGGAATACAATGACGGAATGCTATTTTCTGTGTACTGAAAATAGTTCATATAATCGTCTTCGATAATCGGTACGTTGTACGTATCTGCCAATTCCAACAACCGTTTTCGTTTATTCAGCGACATGCGAATACCTGTCGGGTTATGATGATTTGGAATGGTATAAATAAACTTTGGTTTATACATCCGCAAATTTTCTTCTAGCTCCTCTAGGTTCATGCCATCTTCTTCCATGGAAACGGTAACGACATTAATTCCTCTATTGTAGAAAATGTTTGAAACGTCTGGAACTATCGGCTCTTCAGCAATGATGCATTCGCCCGCCCGCACATAAAGGGTCATCAAATAGCTGATGGTCTGATTGGTTTCTGCAGTAATTTGAATGTTTTTAGGGGTAACATAAATATTCTGCATCGTTAGCTTTTTACACAAATTTTCTTTCAGCCGCTCTGTTTCGCGAATATAAGAAATGATTCCGCCACCTTCGTCGGTGTCGAATATTTTCTTTAGCGCATTTTGCATTCCTTTAACAGGCTCAATCTTTCGATCCATAATCATCCCGCCAAAGGAAATGTAATCTTCCTCATCTGAATCCCAATAGATGGAATTGAATTTTCTTTCTGCACGTCGATACTCGTAGCGAAACGCCTTTTCCAACGGGAAAAAGCGTTGACTGAAATTCTGTTCTTGGTGCGCCTCAACAAAATACCCCTTTGGTTTTTGACGAGAAGCTTGGACTAGTCCACGACTGACTAGCTCTCCGTATGCCTTAATCACCGTGTTGCGATGAACCTGTAGCTGTGTGGCCAGCTGTCTTTCTGCTGGCAGTTTCGCTCCGCTGACCAGTTCTTGCGTTTCGATTTTCTTTTCAATCGCTTGTGCAATTTGTTGATAAATCGGTCTGCCTCCGTCCCGGTTAATTTGAATTTTCATCTTCACTCTCCTGGCAGTTTTTCTTTATTATATCAATTTTGGACTAATCATGCTAGTCCAAAATCAATCTTTCTGCCATTTAATTGCCCGTTGTTGAATTTGATGGATGACGCTACTGAGCAAGGTCACTACTAGGGCAACAACAATAATGCCCGCGATGACTTTGGTGTAATTTCCATAGGTATTGAAATTCACAATGTAATAACCCATTCCCTTGGTCGATCCCATCATTTCAGCAAAAGTCAGCATCATCACTGCTGTGGTCATGGTGACCTTTAATCCGCTAATGATGCTTGGTACTGAATACGGTAATAGTACCTGGAAAATCATCGCAGTATTTTTTAACCCTAAGGTTCTCGCTGAATCTACAATATTTTTGTCGATGGATTCTACAGAGATAATGGTTTTTAGCAACGTAGGCCAAAAGATTCCCAGCAAAATCACCACCACCGATGCGCTGCGAAAGGTTGGCATAATGGCAATAACGTAGGGTGCAAATACCACCGACGGAATTGGTGCAAGCACATTGGCAATAGGCCCGAAAATATGCCTTAGTCGATCGTTCCATCCAAAAAATAAGCCCAGAAAAGTACCGAGAGCAAGGCCTACAGCTACGCCGATGAAGAGTATTTCTAACGACGACAATACGCCTACTGCCATAATCAAGTAGTCGTTCCTGAACACGGTGAAAATGTTTTCTAGGGCAGGAACCAAAACAGGATGCATCAAATCCAGCTTGGTCACGCAAATCTCCCAAGCCAGCATCAGCCCCCACAGTATGGACATAATATCCGAGGCAGCTGCGCGCTTTTCCGGATAGCGAATAATGCGATATATATAATAGCTTTCCATGAGGAGCATTGCGACTAACAAGCTTTCAGGCCCTTCAGTTTTTTTCTCTCCTGGAAGAAAAATCACAACCACCAAAGCGATGAGCAAAATGTGGCAAGCCACCATAGATACGTTTGTTTTCTTCATTGGTACCACCTGGCTAATTCTGCCTTAAGAGAAAGGCATTCTGCCTGCTCCAGTTTTTCGCTGCAGCAACAGTTAATGTCTTCCTTTATTTCCTTTTCATGGGCAATTACGCCGTCCTTTAAAAATACAATTCTGTTGCCCATAATCATGGCTTCTTCCAAATCATGGGTCACAAAAATGACGGTTTTCTTCTCTGCACTTTCTGCACATAACCGTTTCAACAGGGACTGCAATTCTTTTCTTATCTTCGTATCCAGCGCTCCAAAAGGCTCATCCAAAAGCAAGTATGGTGAATCCATCGCCAACGCTCTTGCAATGGCTGTTCTTTGCTTCATGCCTCCCGAAAGCTGATAAGGATACTTCTCTTTATGTTCAGACAAGCCAGCCTTTTCTAAGAAAAAATCGGCTCGTTCTTCCATTTCTTGCTCAGTGAATCTGCCCATTTTTTTCATTGCAAAGACAACGTTCTTTTTTACATTCATCCACGGAAACAACGAGTACTGTTGGAATACGAGGGTTCGATCTGTACCCGCACCGATTACCTCTTTCCCATCTATGGTTATGGAGCCAGATTGTGGCTTATCTAGCCCCGCAACCAACCGTAATAAAGTCGATTTTCCACAGCCTGATTCTCCGATAATACATAGAAATTCCCCTTCTTGAATCTGAAGGTTAAGCCCATCAATTATCGGGAACTTCCCCTTAGGATATGAAAATGTTACGTCGTTTAGTTTAATCATTGTTTTTCAAAAATTCCTTCATTAACTGTTCATATAGTTCTTTATCTTCACCTGCATCAATGAGTAGTTGTAGTGCATCTTGATAAATACTTGTGTCAATATAGTCATTGATGTCATACTCAGTGTCGTTTGCTATATCGCCATTGGCCTTCATGACCTCATAAAAATCCGAAACCTTCTTTTTGTTTGGGTCTAAGGACACGATCATGGCGTTATCATAGTCATCTGTTCCATACATTACGGCTTTCACATATGACTCCTCTTGCCCTGAATATTTAGCCAACAGCTCAATGGCTGTATCCTGCTCATTTAGATACACGGCATATGCTTTTAGCAATGCTTTTTCTAGTCGAACCAATGCATCTCTCTTTTCTGTTACCGCAGTTCTAGATGCCGTCTGTCTGCAGCATGGAAAGTCAGCTTCAAATTCTCCAACTTGGAACGCAACATTAAGGCCGCCTTGCTTTGCTACGTAACCAAAACCTGTGTTGACGATTCCGAGATTTACTTCGCCTTTTTTTACAGCCTCCACAATGGACTGCTGTGAATCCAAATAGATAAAGTCAACATCTTTACCATCCTCTATTCCCGCATCTCGAAGCAAGCCTTTCAACACCATATGGCCAGTCTCCATACGGAAGCACCCTATTTTCTTTCCCTTTAACTGGTCAAGGCTGGTAATCTTAGTCTCCTCTAAGCTGATGCCTTCGCTTCCTTCAGAAATCGTTCCTCCAAAAATGACGACGTCTGTACCCTGAGAAATGAAACTACAGCTTGGGATTACACCGTACGGCAAAATGTCTATTTTGTCCATGCTCACTGCTGTCACACCGTCAGGCAAGGAGTTCACCTTTTCAAATTGAACGTCTAGGTTTTCTTCTTCAAAGTAACCAAGCTCATTGGCCAATATGTAGCACGCAGTTTTGATGTCTGTTCCCAGCATCCCAACTTTTAGCGTGACGTTCTCTGAGGAAGCTTCTTCTTTTTCCCCACAACCTGCCATAACAAATAGTATGGATAGCATAAGCAATCCACAAAGCACTTTCACCATCGTTCTATTCTTCATACGAAAACCTCCACACTTCTTATTAGACTTAATCCATTAGACCTTGTCAACTAAGAGATATGGTACTATATAAAAATCATCATGGCAATACTTCCTCAGCATCTGCCGAAGATTCTTCCAAAGTTAAAATAAATATTACCAAGGGGAGACTAAGATGGTTTACGTTGGTAATTCACTAGAATAATGCCACCTAAGGTCAAGCAAATGCCTATGGTTGCAACAAAAGAAGGGATTTCATGAAAGACGAAAATGCCAAATGCAATGGCCATCACCGGTTCCATTGATGCCATAATACTGGTTTTTCCATTTTCGATGTATTTCATGCCCATGGTATAAACGACATTGGGAACCGCAGTGGCGATAAACCCAATGGCAAAAAGAACCAAGAGAATTCTTGGAGAATGTATGGAGATGGTTTCTCCCATCTGCTTGAAATCCGTAAGAAATGCTCCACCAACTGTACCGAACACGAAGGTGTAGAATTGTACAGTAAGCGGATGGTATCCATAGTTTAACGCATACCTGGTAAAAATCGTGTACAATGCGTAGCCAATTCCTGAACAAATGCCGATGATTAGGCCTTTTGTGTTTAGCACTGCTCCACCATCAAAGATTCCGCTCACCATCATGCAGCCAACAAAGGCCATCAGCAGCGAAAGCAGTTTAATCGAAGTGATTTTTTCTTTAAACAATGGTGCGGATAGGATCATGACAAAAATCGGTGCCGTGTAGAGAAGCACTGCTGCAACCGACAATGAGGTCACCTTAATGGTCATGAAATAGCAAAGGTTGAAAAAGATAATACCGATGATTCCAGTTCCCGCAAAACACCAAAGATGCTTCCATTGCACCTTGAATAGTTTCTTGTCATAAACCAATATGCCTACACCAATAAAGACCAGGGCAATGATTGCCCTCGCCTCTACAATTTCCATGGTTTCTATGCCATAATGATTAAGCGCTCTCACAAAGACGCCAATGGATCCCCAGCAAGCTCCTGCTAAGATAACCAGTAATGATGCGTACCGTTTCAATATCTATGCCCTCGCTTCTAGGAGCTGATTCTTTTCTTCTTCACTAAGATTCATGGTCACAGCAATTTTTTCGATGGTTTCTTTGTCTAAAGTAAATCCATCTTCCGTACACAACCGCGTGAAATCATTGCGGTCTATGCCAGTTTTGCTAAAGGTGATTTCACCAGATGCGATTTTCCGATCATAAATGCGAAAAAATATTTGCTTAAACATCGTCTTCCTCCGTCAATGACTGTAAAATCTTTTGGCAAGCCAATTTCTGTGCATAGCTAGAAATCGCCAGCTGTAGCGCCATTTGAGATAGCTCTTCATCAGACTCATGACCCTCCAGCAGCTTTGCCGTTTTTTCAAATTCAACGTCTAGAGTTTCTTTATAATGCTGGTAGAAATCCTTAATGTCACGTTGTTCCATTTGGTTTTCCAATAGCACTCCTGCTTGACCTACACTAAGCACCTGTTTCAGCAAACAAATGGCGGTAAGGTATCCAATGTGCTCCCGATTGTACTTTTTCCCCTTAGCGCGAGGAAGAAGCCCACTTTTGATGTAATTGTTAATCATGGCAGAGGTTAACGTCTCTTCATCGTCTAATTCTAATCCGATATGTTGACGCGTCATATAACCAATGACCTGATCCATATACAAATCAATGTCTGGAATCTGTTCCCATTCTTCTGGTCTCGAAGTATTTAGTTTTTTAATAAATTCATTCATCTTATTCATGTCTAATAGTATAAAACATTTTGCGAAATTTTGCAATTATATATTGACATTTTCATAATGATTAAATATAATATTCAATATTAGATTATATAATAAACAATATTTCCAGAAGGGATGATGATAATGATGAATATATGTGTATTCGGAGATTCCGTAGCAAAAGGAGTAATCTTCGATGAAGCCAAGAATAAGTATACGTTTTTAAAAGAGAATTTTGTCAATCTAGTGCAATCAAAAACGACCGTAGGGTTTAAAAACTTCGCCAAATTCGGCTGTACTGTTTCCAAAGGGTCAGAAATTCTAAAGAAGCAAGCAGATAATCTTGCCGCATATCCCTACACCATTTTAGAGTTCGGCGGTAACGATTGTGATTTAAACTGGGCTGAAGTGGCTCAGATGCCAAACATAGTTCACCAAGCACAGGTTCCCATCGAGTCGTTTAAAGCAATCTACGAGCAGATGATCGAAACCACTAGAGCCGCTGGGAGCAACCCTATTTTGCTCTCTTTGCCCCCTCTGGATGCTGAACGATTCTTTCATTGGGTTGCCAAAGACTTAAACAAAGACAATATCTTAACTTATTTGAACAACGATGTGGAATACATCTTCAAGTGGCACGAAGGATACAACGATATGATTTTTCAATTGGCAGCTGAATACTCGATTCCCGTCATTGACATTCGTTCAGATTTTCTCAATCAGCAGAATTATAAAAACCTTCTTTGCATCGATGGCATGCACCCAAACAAAGAAGGTCATCAGCTTATTGCTCGTACCTTAGAAAAAGCCATAGGCTCTTTGGTTTAACGTTAGCTTATAATTTTATGGTAAATCTAGTTCCAAATTCAGGTCTTGACAGAATTTCAATTGTGCCTTTGTGGGCATCCACAATCCACTTTGCAATAGATAGTCCAAGGCCTGTTCCTCCCTCAGCACTGTTTCTTGCGCTATCGGATCGATAAAACCGTTCAAATACTTGACATACTTCCCCTGCCGCCATGCCAATGCCTTCATCCTGAATGATGTAAGCTGGCCTGCCGTCAATTTTTTTTGCCGCGATTTTGATTACGGCACCTTCTGCCGAATACTTTGATGCATTCTGCAACAAAATTCTCATGGACTGTTTGATCATTGCCATGTCTCCATGGACCATTACCGGTTCTTCTGCGTCCATCACATATTGATGTGATGAATCGATCATCAGCGACTCTTCGTAAACATCACGAGCCGTCTCTGCCAAATCAAAATCCCCAAAGTTCAGCGTATTGCGACCGCTATCTCCTCTAGCGAGAAACAGCAGCTGCTCAATCAGATTTTTCATATGCTCAGATTCATTTTTTATGGCCTCAATGGATTCTCCAAGAATTTGCTCATCCTCTTTTCCCCAACGATCCAATAAGTTCACGTAGCCCTGAATGACAGAAATCGGTGTACGAAGCTCGTGAGATGCATCTGATACAAATCTGTCCTGCTGTCTGTGGCTTTCTCTCATCCGTTCTAACAGGTTGTTGATGGCGATTTCCAAGCTTCGAAGATCTGCATCTCCTGTTGCCACTTTGGCATCGGGACTTTCTGGATTAACGCTGCTAATGGCCTGCTCAAAATCAACAAACTTATTGCTGCTAATATCCATTTTGCTCAATTCTTCTGTACGCAGTGCCATCTCATATAAAGGTGCTAATCTTTTTCTTACTTTTTTGGTCGAGAATAGGCTTCCGATCAATATGCACCCTTCCAAGGTCAAAATGATGATCCCAGGAATCTTGCACATTTCCCAAATTCGGATGATATGGTACGGATATTCTTGCCCTTTTTTGGTTTCAATGACGTATTCCGTTCGGTCAGTTTGGGCATCTTCTCGGAAAAACCGTCGTGCAACGTCATCCCCGTCTGGTATCACCGATTCTCTCCAAAAGAAAAAGGTTGCCACCACAAGAATGACCAAAACCGTATTGATGGCAAAGAAGGTGCTAAGCTGCTCCAGCCAAAAGTCCATATTGATTTTTCTCGCTATAGAAGAGGTCATTCTGTTGTTCTTTTCACTCATTGCCTTTAATCCTCTTTGATCACATAGCCAACGCCACGGACTGTTGTAATGAATTTGATGCCGTAGTGGTCGTCAATTTTTCCACGGATATATCTGACGTACACATCGATGATGTTGGTTTCGCCCACGTAATCATATCCACAGACTTTATTCATCAGCTGATCTCGATTCATCACGATGTTTTTGTTTTCCATCAACACGTGAACCAGCTCGTATTCTCTATGATTCAGTTCTACTATTTCTCTCCCGTATGTAACCTCATGTCGATCTATATCCATGGTTACCCCTTTGACGGTAATTTTGCGCGTGGACTTTTCTTCACCAGCCTGCTTCTTAAAAATCACTCTAATTCGAGCCAACAGCTCTTCGATGGCAAATGGTTTGGTGATGTAATCGTCAGCACCAGCATCAAGTCCAGATACTTTGTCCATTACCGCATCTCTTGCCGTCAACATAATGACTGGAATGTTCGAGCTGCGGCGCAATCTTCTGAGCACCTCTAAGCCGTTAAGCTCTGGGAGCATAACGTCTAGAAGGACTAGATCAAAATCTCCCGATTCTGCCGCTTCTAGACCTTCTCGTCCGTTAAAATGCTTCTTCACCTCGTATCCTTCATGATGCAATTCCAGTTCTATGAATCTTGCGATTTTTTCCTCGTCCTCAATGAGCAAAATTTTACGTGTCACTTTATTTCTCCTTGTTTTGGTTTTCCTTATTCATCCCCTGTTTGAATTCTTGTTTCATGGATTCACAAGCATCTGCTGCAATGTCGCAGGCTTTGTTTACGTCTACCGATTGCGCAATTGCTCCTCTGAAGGAATACTTGAATCCGAAGAAGAGTCCAACAATCATCAATGGGAAAATGCACCAGAACATCAGCAATAGCACCAATACCAACACAATCACTGGCACGGTCATGATTTCCTCATTGTATCTGGAAACGATAAAGAAGTTTTCACAGCCTTTCTTGATAATGCTTCCGCACCACTTTAGAAATCTTCTCACCAATCCACCAAAATCTTCTTGCTGCGTTTGATACTGCTTGGCTGCTTCCTTAACTTCTTCAGAAGCCGTGTCCTCTTTGGTTGAGTATACCTTTACTTCTGGCTCCTTGATTTTTCCATTAGCTTCTAAATAGACGATGGCATCTAGCACATCTCCATCAGTAGCATCTAAGGCTTCTTTAGCCGCTTCGTAAGTTACTCCTGTTTTCTCTCTTATTTTTTCTACTTTTTCTAACTGATCCATTGTTTTATTTCCTTTCTATTTCGTCATCTTTTCCTATATCATAACTGACCCAGATTAAACTGTAATGGGAGAAAGATTAAAAATAGATTAATAATGTCATTTATTCTCGTTAATTTTGCTGTAGTTTATCGTATCTTAGAGGCATTGAAATTCCAACGTTTTAATGCCTTTTGCTTATTATATCATATCTTAGAGTATAAAGGAATATTTTATTAAATCTTGTTTAGCGTGGACAAAGCGTGGACAAAAAAGCAAAACAGACAAAGCTCGCGCCTTGCCTATCAAAAAACAAAAAAGCGGGGCGACGCAGGCGTCCCCCCACATAAAACTCTCGTTTTTGCTTTACACTATTCATGTTACTATGAATCCGGGAAAGAGTCAACAATTTTCTTTATAAACTCATGGACAGTTTTCAGTTCATTGTTTGTTTTAAAATAATCTTTATGTTTAAGCATTCGCACATTTATTAGTTCTCTAAGCTCTTCGATAATCTTTCTTTTAACCCCTTCGCTTTCAACTGCATTATCCAAAACAAATAGCAAAGTAACAAAGTCATGAACCGCCTGCATTTTCATGCAATTTTTTCGGTGATCTTTGCTAATTGTTGGGATACTCGAGACATATGAAGTGATTTTACCATTAGTATGTACCTCAGATGGAACTCCCTTAGTTAGCTGATTTAATATACAATTATTATGAGCCGCAGCATTCCTTAAGTTCTTTATGCTTAACATTGGGTAAGTAAAATTAATTCCATTTTTTGCTTCTGGGAATTCTTCATAGAATAGCCTATATAAATTTATGAAGTCTCCTAGCGGTAATATTTCAATCAAATTCCATACAGCATATCCTTCTTGTTCCAATTTCTCAATCAAATCTCTGCAATATGAAGATTTTTTCTTCACTAAAATTTTGTTTTTTGCATCAATATCTCTACTAAAAAAAGTGTCTACAATGTCATAGCCATTGCTATTGCTAGAATTGACAAATATTCCGCTGCTTCCTGCGATGAAACCAATTCGAATTTCACTCCTTTTGATTTCAAATGCTCAATCTGCTCCTCAACAGTTATTTTGGGTCTTTGTCTCATTCCCTAATCCTCCATGCTTTATATACTTTTATTATACATCATATTTATATTCATTCAAGGGATACCTACATAACTAATGGAATCATGACCACCGGCTCAGCCGGTGGTTTGTCTTTGCCCCTATAAGGGGCCTTTACCTGCGAGCGTCTCAAGACGCACTGAATGGATTTCCCAACCGCACATCTTTCCCCCGGTTAGCCTAAAGGCTTATCTCGCTTCCGGGTCTACCGTTTTACTTTTTCACCACTGAATGGATCTATATATTCCTTCAGACTTATCTGGTCACTTGCAATGTCTTCTTGAAGTTGCCCACGAACATAATCTGCTATCTTCCTTTCATTTTTGCCTACCGTGTCTACATAGTAGCCACGGCACCAAAAATGTCGGATACGCTTTCTTTTGGTGGTATTTTAACCAGCATATGTACATGATCCTTGCAGCACTCTGCTTCGGTAATTTCGATTCCATTTCTTTGACAAAGCATTCGAAGAATTTTTCCTATGTCGGCATAAATTCTTCCGTAGATTACTTGTCTTCTGTACTTCGGCGCAAAGACAATGTGGTACTTACAATTCCAGGTTGTATGTGATAAACTGTTTTTGTCATTCATGACTTACCTCCTTGTTCATAGTATGGTTGGGGAACCATCACTATTGTAACATAGGAGGTATTCTTTTTGCTTGAAGCTAAAGTTCTTCAACCTCACCAGCATAGCCGGTGGTTATTTGTTCCTCTCACTACCGTTTCGCGGAACCGCCGCTAAAGCCACAACGAAAAACGCCGCCAAGATTCAATCTCAGCGGCATTTCATTTTATACGCATTTATACCTCTTCGGTACCTTCTGTTTCAATTTCTTCAACAACCTCAATGGTCTCAACAACCACTTCTACTTCTTCTTTTGGTTCCTGTCTTAAGAACATATAGACAAGTGCTGCTATGGCTGCACCAACCAGTGGCGCTGCGATGAATACCCAAACCTGAGTAAGGGATTCGCCTCCCTGCAGTAATGCAGGACCGAAGGATCTAGCTGGGTTAACTGAAGTTCCAGTAAATGGAACACCAAAGATATGCACTAAGGTTAAAGATAGACCAATAACCAATCCTGCAACGGAACTGTTTTCTGCCTTTTCTGTTACGCCAAGAACTGCCATAACAAAGACAAAGGTCAATACCACTTCGATGAGGAATGCAATCCACATAGAAACACCGAAGGTGCTCAATGAATCATACCCGTTGGTGCCTAATGAAGTTCTTCCGTTGACAATAACGGATAGAAGGCCTGCTCCAGCGATACCGCCTAAGAATTGAGCAACGACATAGCCGATGAAGTCTTTTCCGCTCATTCGTTTGGAAATCAGCATTGCGATGGAAACTGCTGGGTTAATGTGACAACCAGAGATGTTTCCAACGGAATATGCCATGGCAACGATAGTTAAGCCAAAGGCAAAGGCAATTAGTAATGTAGTAAATGCAAGTGGGTAGCCCATGCCCATTGCGCCAAATAGTGCGTTGGCCGCTACTGCACTTCCACATCCGAAAGTAACCAGTACTGCGGTTCCAATAAACTCTGCAATATATTTTCTCATGTTTTCCTCCTTGTTATTCAATAACCCTTTAATTATACTTTACTTCACAAGCTATTTCAACAGGTTTCTAATGACGTGACCAGCAATCAATAACCCTGCTACTGCCGGGGTATAACTGATACTTCCTGGTGTACGCACTCCTGTTTTGATTGGTTCTTCTGTGGAGAATAAGACGTCTACGCCCTTGATGTTTCGATCACGTAATTCCTTACGCACTACCTTTGCCAAGGGGCATACGCTGGTTTTGCTAATATCCGCAATTTGAAATTTTGATGGATCCAGCTTATTGCCTGTCCCCATAGACGAAATCACAGGGGTTTTTGCTTCCTTGCACCTTGCGATGATGTCAATTTTGGCGGCAACCGTATCAATGGCGTCAACTACATAATCATACGCCGAAAAATCAAAGTCTTGGGTCGCTTTTTCATCGGGCAAATAAAACAGAGGAATCTCAACCACCTTGCATTTTGGATTAATGGATTGGATTCTTTTATGCATGACTTGAACCTTTGATTGTCCAACAGTATCTCGATTTGCAATGATTTGGCGATTGATGTTGCTTTCGCTGATGATGTCATGATCCACCAAATGCAGTTCAGACACACCAGCCCGAACCAATCCCTCGCAGACATGACCACCGACACCTCCAACACCAAAAATTAACACTTTAGCCGAGGTGAGCTTTTGAATGCCCTCTTCACCAATTAACAATTTTGTTCGTTCTAAAAACGGTTCACTCATTTTCTTAACTCTCCAATTATGCGGTACACCACGTCAGATCCATAGCCGTAAGTCGCTAGGCGTCTAGCAATCCTTCCCATGATTTTTTCAGGGATAGGTTCGTCTTCAGGAAGATCAACCATTCTCAGGATTTTTTCCGCTTCTTTTCTCGCCATAGCCAGTTCGTCGATTTCCACTTCATATTCATCAAAGGCCTGCAAAATAACCTCTTGCGATACGCCTTTTTGTATTAACTCGCGCTGTACTCGCTGCTTTCCCTTCCCCTTAGCAAAGGCGTACTGAAAATACTCTAGGCAGTACTGTCCATCATTTAAATATCCGTATTCCGTAAACGCCTTGATGGTTTCCTCAACTTCCTCGAGGGGAAAGCCTTTTTCGGTCAGATACCTTCGCATCTCCATGACCGTGCGATTTCTACTGCTCAGTCTCCTTAACGCGACATCATTAATATTCATAGCTCTCTCCAACGGTAGCAACGACACATCCATCGCCTAATGCTGCTTTTAGCATGCAAATCGCATCAATTCCTGTACAATGAACTGGCATCACCACGTCTGGTTTTTCTGCCATGATGTTTTCCACCACTTGCTGGCGCACCTGATTTGACGATCCGTACAGATGCATGCCTGCAACTAACACCGCAATTCTTTCTCCAGGAAAAAGCTTTTTGGTGTAGGCTAACACAGGGATAACCCCTTTGTGGCTACAACCAGAAAAAACAACAATCCCTTTCTCGCCGTTTCTGATGGCCAAAAATTGTTCGTGACTCATGGAGTCGATTGAAAAACTGCCATCCTCGTGTTTTTGATAGAACTGCTCTGTCGGAACATTTCCAGGAACATCAGGAATGGTTCCTGATATGACGATATTCTCTGTAAGCCATAGCGGTCCATCGGTTAGCTTTAGCCTATCTGCAATGGCATCACGCTGTTCCTCTGACCATAATAGACCACAAGGGTCCTGATCCATCTCGCCGTTTTCCATTCCATAAAACGGAGCAAAGGCATCCTGATGAATGTAAACAGGTGCATTTTGATTGATTTGGCAAAATTTCGGAACGCCTTCTGTATGGTCATAATGACCGTGACTGATGACCGCAGTTTCCACCTTAGTTAAATCCACATTACAGTGCCTTGCATTGGTATAAAACAAGTTTGATGCGCCTGTATCAAAAAGAATTTTCTTTTCTTCCGTTTCAATATAGATAGACAATCCATGTTCTGCGTTACAAGCTGGATGTTCGGTTTTGTTTTCAGATAAAAAGGTAAAGCGAATCATGTTAAACTCCTTATTTCTATTTCGGTTTTTTCACTGGTGCAAACGGCACATTTTAGGTAATCAGCAATGAAAATTTCCTTCAGGTAATAGGTTATTCCTTTCCATTCCACTTGGTCAACTAGATCGCCTTGTCCATTGACCATGGAAGGCATTTGGGTAAAGAACCCCTGCCCCGTATGTTTGCAAAAGGCTTCCTTCCTCACCCATACATCAAAGAACCCGTCAATGCCCCATAATGTAACGTAGTACTGTTCTTCAGGGGTGTAATTTCTCTTGGCGATTCCTTCAGTATTACACGGTTTTACAACCTGTAGATCTAAGCCACATGGGTTTTGGCTGATCATACACATCCAAAGGTTCTCACTATGGGTCAGCGAAAACCCTAGTGGTGTATCAACAAAAAAGGGTTTCCCCTTATCCTCTTTGGCAATCTCTACGCTTTGGACATCAATCGTTAGCCCTACCTCTTGACAATACCTCTCGGCTGCGCGCCTGACTAATGCATATCCGCCTGAGCCCTTTTCAAAAGGGCCATCATAGATATAAATATGGTTCAATTTTTTCACCTCATCAAACAAAAGACGCCAAAGTGGCGTCTTGTTCATCTTATTATTTATTGTCTAGTCTCTCTAACACTCTCTGGTATCCATCAGCGCCATAGACTAAGCATTTATTAATCCTACTAATGGTCGCTGTAGATGCGTTGGTAATTTCCTCAATTTCGCTATAAGTCTTTTTCTGTGAAAGAAGCTTTGCCACCTGTAATCTCTGTGCAATTGCATGAATTTCATTAATGGTGCAAATGTCTTCGAAGAATCGGTAGCAATCCTCTCTGTCCTTCAAGGTTAACACTCCATCAAATAATTCATCTATATCTTCTCTCTTAAACTTCGAATCATATGCCATTTACTGACTCCTTTCGCACACTTTAACACTTTAACGAGTCAAGTATAGCACTTTTACGCACTAAAGTCAATATTGATGTTACTTGAAGAGGCTCATGGCCTTCTCCAGCTGCTTGTCTCCATTCACTTTGATGCCCACCTTATAATCTGGTGCAATGCCTTTTTCTTGAATTTTGTCTCCCTTTGGAGAAAAATACTGTGAAATGGTCAGACGCATTGCTGTATCATCTCCAAATTCGATGATGCCTTGAATGATGCCTTTTCCATAGGTGTTCATGCCAACAATTTTCCCACCTTGGTTGTCTTTTACGGCAGCGGTAATGACTTCCGATGCACTGGCTGTATTCTCATTGACCAATAGCACATACTTAAGCTTGGTGCATTCACCATCTGAGTTAAAGGTTTTCTTTTTCCCTTCACGATCCTTGGTAAACGTGATGGTGCATTCAGGGAGAAGCATATCTGCCACTTCAATACTTTCCTCGAAAACTCCGCCACCATTATTTCTCAGGTCGATAATCAACCCGTTAACATTTTTGTTTTCTAAGCTGGCTAACTCTGTTTTAAACTGATCAGCTGTGCCTCGTTCAAAGGCTTTGATGGAAATATAGCCAATATTACCTTTTAGTACTGCCGAGCGTACGCTAATATCTTCTACTACAGCTCTAACCATATCTGCCGTCTTGGTTTTGCTGCCCCGCTTGTAAGTTAAGGAAACCTTCGTTCCTTCTTCTCCACGGATAGCTGCCGTGATTTTATCTACATCAGTATATGCTTTTCCGTTTACCTTGGTGATGATGTCGCCTTCCTTCAGTCCTGCTAAATCAGCAGGGCTACCAGAAATAACACCTGTCACAAGGGCACGTTCTTGTTCATCTATGGTAAAAAAGACACCGATTCCCGTAAAGGTTCCGCTAACCGATTTCTTTAAGGCTTCATATTCTTCTGCATTCATATAGTTAGAATAATTGTCTTCTAAGGAATCTAACAGCCCGTTATAAATGCCTTCCATTTGCTTTTCCGGATTCAATTCCCAGAGGGTCTTTTCATTGATGGTGTTCTGCATGGAATATAGCTTCCCATACTTTTCTGTGATTTCGGTCATCGTATCGTAATCCGATTGATTCACCAATACGATGGAATTGGTTTTGGACAGAACAATAACAAGCCCAGCCACTGCAAGAAGTGTTGCAAGGACTGTGCAGATGATCAATGTGGCAAATTTTCCTTTTCTCATTTTTATCATGATGTTACCTGCGTTCCACATTTTGAACCGTAAACTGTAGATTGGTCTTTCCGTTCCAAGTTTGACTACTTAACGCTCCTATTATACTAACTTTCTCGTTCTTTTGCAACAGTTCATCATATTGGTCGGCTTGGTTAAATATGACGCATGGAAGCTGGCTTCCGTCTGAAAGAATTCCCACGAATTTGGTGAACTGCTTTTCACTGCCCATTTTTTGCATCATCCTTGGCATAACGTCTAAGTGTATTTTCGGTTGTTCATTGTCGCAGCCAAAGGGCTCTAGCTTGTTTATTTCCTCTATCAGTTCCAAACAGACATCTGGGCCAGAAAGGAATAGATCCGCTTGGGTTCTTTGATCAAAAAGATTTGGATTATCTGCTAACAGCCGTTCCATTTCCCGATTCAGATTCCCACGAAGCTGCTCTAGGTGTTCTTTTTTCATGGTGAACCCACATGCTGCTTCATGGCCGCCAAAGCGTTCAAGTAAAGCTTCGCTATTCTTCAGCAAGGTATAGATGTTTACACCTTCAATGCTTCTCCCTGTTCCCTTTAGGCAATCCTCTCCTGTTGGTGTTACCACCACCGTAGGTTTTCCGTATGCTTCTTTCACTTTTCCTGCTACAATTCCCGTAATGCCTTCGTGGGCATCAGGCAAATCGATAACATAAAACAGGTCATCTTGATATTGTTCTTCTAGCACGGTCTTGCACTGTTCAAAGGTAAGGTTTTGGACTTTTTTTCGTTCATGATTCCGTGAAATCAATGTCTCCACTGCTTCGGCAATTTCACCATCATCGCTGGAAGTCAATAGCTTAACTCCGACCGAAGCATCGCCCATTCTTCCCGCCGCATTAAGATGAGGCACAATGATATAAGAAATGTTTTCGCTTCGAACATTTCCTTTCTGAAGGCCAATGCCAAGAATAAGCTGTTCCAAGCCTTTTCTCTTAGTCACATTGACTGCTCTTATGCCAAATTTGGCTAAGGTTCGATTTTCGTCGATTAACGGTACAATATCTCCTATCGTTCCAATGCCCACCAAATCTAAGGTTCTATTTACTGCTTCTTTTGGTAATTCGGATTTTGCGGCTAAGGCTTGCGCAACCTTAAACGCTACCCCCACGCCCGCTAAATGCTTGAACGGATATTGACACTGTGGCTGCATAGGATTAATGACTAAGCAGTCGGCAATTTTATCTGCAATGGTGTGGTGATCAGTCACCAAAATGTTAAGACCAATTGCTTTTGCATGCTGGACTTCATCACAGGATACACTGCCGCAGTCTACGGTAATGACCAAATCCACATGATCCTCTTTGATTTTGTCTAAGGCACTGCAGTTCAGTCCATACCCTTCAGAAAATCTGGACGGTATGTAATAGGTTAAGTTATCGGTCAGCTGACCTAACACGTCCATCATCAGTGCTGTTGAGGTGACTCCATCTGCATCATAATCTCCGTAAATGCAGATTCTGCCATAGTGTTCAATCGTAGACAATATTAAATCCACTCCTGCTTCCATATTATGGAGCAGGAATGGATCATATGTTTTCTGTGGTTTATCTGAAAGAAATTCTGTAAGCTCTTCTTCAGTGGTAATTCCACGTTTATGTAATAATGCTAATAGTTTGGGTTGTAACTTCATTCACTCACCAGTTGTTCTTAAAAATAAGACATTGGGTCAACATAGCTTCCATTAATTCTCACTTCAAAGTGTAAGTGAGGACCAGTAGATATACCTGTACTGCCGACTCTTGCAATAACCTGTCCTCGTTTTACGTTTTGGCCAACGCTAACGTTTAAGCTGCTATTGTGGCCATATAGCGTGCTGATTCCGCTACCGTGGTCAATAACCACAGCATAGCCATAGCCGCCATAGGTACTCGCAATAATGACCCTGCCCGAAGCAGCTGCATAAACCGGTTCTCCGTAGCCTGCTCCAATGTCAATTCCCGTATGTCCAGTATAGATACCGGTAACTGGATGGATACGGAATCCAAATTCTGAAGTAATATAAGTTGACGTTGTTGGCCACATAAATTGACCACCTTCGTAAATTTTGTCGCTATCCTGGAGGTTGGAAATTTCTCCACTGACTCTATCTGCTTCTGCATTAAGCTCTTCTAATTTCTTTTGCAACGCATTTTTGTCTGCTTGCAGTGCATCCTTTTTCTGCTGAACGATGCTTTTTTCCTCATTGAGCTTGCTCTTCTCGGTCAGCAATTCTTGTTGCTCATCTTCTAGCTTTTTATGCTGCGTCTTTAGCTCCGCCAAGGTGTCTTGGTCGTTCTTGTAGATTCTCTGAATCATATCGATATTCGAAATGAATTCCGAAATGCTGCTGGAACCAAGCAAAACATCCAAATAGCCAACTGATCCATTTTTGTACATGGCTCTCAATCTGCCATTAAGTCCGTCTCTTCTCTTTTCAATGTCTTTTTTGGTCTTTGCGATATGGGCTTCTTTCTTATCGATTTCTGTCTGTTTTTTATCTAAGTCAGATTGTATCCCGTTAAGCTCAGCTTCCTGTTCCTTTATCTTGGAAGAAAGCTCTTGCATATCTTGAGATACTTCGTTCTTCTCGTTGTTTAAGTTATTCAGTTCATCTTGCTTATCGGACAGATTGTCGGCAAAAGCCAAGCTGTACGTACCTAATGATGCGACTAAAGCAAAAACAACGAAGCTGATTAATAGTTTTTTCTTTTTCATGTCTTAATCCCTCTATTTATCTAAGAATCTCCTCATGGAAATAATACTTCCACAAGCTCCAATACTTATCCCCATTGCGAGGAAGATACAAATTAAGTTCCCTGCTAAATATCCTGCCGGAACCAGTGGTGATGAAATAATGGTCATCACTTGTGTACCTAATGCCTTAACAATTTGGCTGTAGAGCAGGAAGGTCACTCCAGCAGAAACCAATGAAGCAAACACGCCTATGGCAATGCCTTCAACGAGAAATGGCCCGCGCACAAACCAGTTGGTCGCGCCGACATATTTCATGATGGAAATTTCCTTTGCTCTTGCAAATACCGTCAGCTTGATGGTATTTGATACAACCACTACAGAAACCACAATCAAGAACGCCATAATGACCAGTGCTGCAAGCTGTAAAAAGTTTGTCACTGAAGTAAGTTTCTCTACGGTTTCTTTATAATACTTTACGTCTTCTACGCCTTCTTGGCTGCCTGCAAAATCCGTTACCTTGTTGGCACTTTCTAAGGAGTTAGCCGTAATCAAAATCGAATTAGGCAGAGGGTTCTTTCCCAAAGAATCAAGCAAATAGCTGCTTTCTCCCCAACGCTTTTTCATGATTTTCAGCGCATCCTCTTTGGTTCTGTATTCAACCTTCTCTACGTCTTTATAATCTTCTACTTTATCCATAATGACTTGGGCTTGTTCTACAGTAGTCTCATCCTTTAAGAAGATTTCCACTTGGTCGTAGTCCTGCTTTACCATTTCTGTAAACAAGTTGACATTTACAGTGATGACAAAGAACAACCCTAAAATCATCATCATTGCCGTAATGGCAAATACTGATGCAACGCTCATTCCTTTATTTCTACCGATTTGCAGGAATGCCTGCTTCAGGTTATATCCTATACTATTCAACATCAAAGATCTCCTCTTCAGTAACGCTGTCTTCTCCTTGACCATACTGGCCAAATTCGTCTCTTACAATGTGTCCTGATTCAATGGCAACTACGCGCTTTTGCATTCTATCTACAATGTCTTTCGCGTGGGTTACCATCACAATGGTCGTCCCTGTCAAGTTGATTTGATTCAACAAGTCCATAATATCTGTGGCCGTTTGTGGGTCAAGATTTCCTGTAGGCTCGTCTGCAATGAGCAGGGTTGGATTGTTGATGATCGCCCTGGCAATAGCAACTCTTTGCTGTTCTCCTGCCGATAATTCGTCAGGGTATTTATCTGCTTTATCGCTAATACCCACAAGGCTTAACACCTGAGGTACTTTTTTCCTGATTTGTCTTTTGCTTTTATGAAGAATTTCCATTGCAAAGGCAACGTTTTCAAAAACAGTTTTCTTAGGCAACAGCCTGAAATCTTGAAACACAATACCAATTTTTCTTCGCAGCAACGGAACTTCTCGATTGCTTAATTTGGTTACTTCTTTTCCGTCAACAATAATGCTGCCTTCATCCGCTTCGATTTCTCGTAAAATCAATTTGATAAACGTAGATTTTCCTGCACCACTATGTCCAACGAGGAACACAAAGTCCCCTTTATCGATATGTACACTTGCGTTTTCCAGTCCAACGTTAGTGTTATATATTTTCGTCACATTGTCGAATGTTATCATGTACTTTCCCTTTCAATTTGTTTTCTCAACTCACACATAGAAATTATACTACATTTTGTCCTTTTTTGAAACAGAAAATCAATAATATGTCTACATTTAGTGTGAAATTTTGGTGAAGACCTCCATGAGCTTGCTGCGAATTGCTGGGTTTTCCCAATGAAATTTGCAAGAGAACTCATCAAGATAAAACTCCTCTGCCGGAATTTTCGGTACCCAAATGGCCTCTTTGGTTTTTAAATATTGATGAACTTGACGGCGGCTAATGCCTGTATTATCCATATTCACTAGCCAAAATACTGGCAATCCAGACAATTCCAGTTTCTTCAGTAGTTTAAATCGATTTGCATGATGAATCAGCTTAGATGGCAAAGGATCCACCACCACAACCAAATAGTCCATGTCTACAAGAAAGTAGTCCCACCCTCCGTTGCTATCAATATCGAAAACAGCCACATCGCCGCCACAGCAATGAATCAATCGACCCTGTTCTTCTCTACTCAGGGTTCTCTTCTCTTTACAATCATCGGGAGTAATCAGTACCCAATTGATACCTAATTCCTTGTTCTGTTTATCCCTAACCCCTTTTCCTTCTCGAATCAGTGCATAGAAAGAATGAAACGTTCTATTGGAGAATCGTTTATCCATAGAAACCATATCAAAAAGAAGGTTGTTCATCTGCGTTGGATCATGACAATCCACATAAGCTGTATGGTTTCCTTTTTCCCCAAAGAAAAAAGCCAGAGAGGAAGCAATCATCGTCGCTCCAACACTCTGGCTCAGTCCAGTTACACCTATATTGATTTTTCCATCCGCCGTTGACTGACGGGAATTCTTCTCTCGAATAAACAATCTGTTCATATCCTTATTTTACCATAATCTGTAAAATAATGCAAGGTGAACAATTAGATTAATATACTTCTCTCACTGCACTGACAATGGCCTCTGCGGTCATTCCATATTTTTCTCTCAGTTCCTCTGGTTTTCCAGATTCTCCAAAAGTATCCTGCTGTCCAACCATTCTCACGCGGACAGGGCAATTCCTTGCCAACACTTCTGCAACTGCTCCTCCAAGTCCACCAATGATGGAGTGTTCTTCCGCCGTGACAATCCTTTTGGTTTCTTTTGCCGCAGCAATAACCAGTTCTTCATCAAGAGGTTTGATGGTGTGCATGTCAATGACACGAACGTCAATGCCTTCTTCCGCCAAGCGAGCGGCTGCCATCATGGCTTCTGCAACCATAATACCAGTAGCAATTACGGTCACGTCTTTTCCTTGACGCATTACGTTACCTTTTCCGATGCTTAGTTCCGCTGTTTCATCATAAAAAGTCGGTACAGCAGCTCGTCCAAGTCTTACGTAAGCAGGCCCATCAGTATCAATGACTTGCTTCAATAAAATTCTAGCGCTTACCCCATCTGACGGGTTAACCACGGTCATTCCCGGAATGGTTCTCATTAGTGCCAAGTCTTCAAAGGTCTGATGACTTGCTCCGTCTTCCCCAACGGTAATCCCAGCATGGGTTGCACAAATTTTCACATTGGCATTGGTGTATCCAATGGAATTTCGAATGATTTCAAATGCTCGCCCTGCCGCAAACATGGCAAAGGTCGAAGCACAAACGGTTTTTCCTGATAACGCCAGTCCTGCCGCAGTACCATAGAGATTTTGCTCTGCAATCCCCATGTTAAAAAAACGTTCTGGGTAAGCTTGACTAAATTCATAAGTCATTGTCGATTTGGATAAATCTGCATCCATAACCACCAAATTAGGATTTTCTGCGCCTACCTCTACAAGGGTTTTGCCATAGGCGGCTCTTGTTGCGATTTTGTCTGTCATTATAGTTCACCTCCTAATTCAGCAATAGCCAATGCAAGCTCTTCATCGTTTGGCGCTTTCCCGTGCCATCCTGCCTGGTCTTCCATGAAGGATACGCCCTTTCCCTTATGGGTTTTCGCAATCAGTACTGTAGGTTTTCCTTTGCACTGTCGCGCCGCGTCAAAGGCAGAAAACAGTTCATCAAATTGATGTCCATCTACAACCAAAACATTCCAACCGAATGCAGCAAATTTTTCATCAATCGGATTGACCGTCATAACGTCGTCGTTTTTCCCGTCGATTTGCAGACCGTTAAAATCTACAATGGCCACCAGGTTATCCAGTTTGTAATGGGCTGCAGACATTACCGCTTCCCAGACCAAACCTTCCTGCAGCTCACCGTCGCCAAGCAACGTGTATATTCTACCAGGATTTTTGTCCATTTTGTTGGCTAACGCCATGCCTACGCTGGCAGAAATACCTTGGCCTAAAGAGCCAGTTGACATTTCCACGCCTGGAACCTTATGCATATTCGGATGGCCTTGGAAATCGCTACCTAGCTTTCTAAGAGTCATCATTTCTTCTATATCAAAATAGCCTCGTTCTCCTAATGCCGCATATTGCACTGGGCCTGCGTGGCCTTTGGACAGAATAAACTTATCTCTATCCGCTTTCTTAGGATCGGCAGGATCAATATTCATTTCCTTAAAGTAAAGTGCTGTCACAATATCTGCAGCAGAAAGGGATCCTCCAGGATGACCTGAAGCCGCATGATGTACTGCACGAATGACATCAATTCTAATCTTTGCAGCCAAATCTTCAAAGTGTTTGTTGTTCATGATTTTCCTCCATATGATAAACTATCGATTATTGATTATTTCTTTCATTGCTTTTGGCACATAGCTTACGATATCGCTAGCCGTAAGGCCATATTCTCCGATTTCTTCGGCGGCCAAATCTCCCGACAATCCGTGAATGTACACGCCGCAAATTGTCGCATCAGCAGGGGATAACCCTTGCCCCACAAAGGACGCAATGATTCCCGTCAGTACATCTCCAGAACCTGCTGTAGCCATTCCTGGATTGCCTGTAGTATTAGTATATGCTTTATCGTCTGAAATGGCAACCAAAGACTCTGAGCCTTTCACCACAGTAATTCCCTGATAATGTTTTCGCAGAGATGCGGCGATTTGTACTTTGGTCAGGTCTTCTAACATGGTACTGCCCAGCAACCGCTTCGCTTCTCCAATGTGAGGCGTAATGATGGTCTGGGCTTTGGTGCTACTCATCAATTCCTGTAGCTGTTTATCCTTGGCGATGGCGTTAAGTCCATCGGCGTCGATGATGAGTGGTTTGTCATATTCACGCAAAATCCGTTTAAGCATCTTCTTTGTTCGTTTACGTTGGCCTAAGCCAGGTCCTATGGCGATGGCATCGTAGTCCATCAAGGCTTTTTTCGTTTTTCCCCATTTAACGCATATTGCCTCTGGAACAGAGATTTGCACAATGGGGAACAGCTTCTTTTTGATGCATACTTTGACCAAGCCGCTTCCGGCCTTTATGGCCGCTTTTGATGCAAAAACTGCTGCACCTGTCATTCCTTTTGATCCGCTGACAATAAGGATTTTTCCACAGTCGCCTTTATGAATCTCCTTGGGCCGCTGATGAAACTGCGCCGAAACGAAGTCCCGTTGAATCTCTCCCATTAACTTCATTATTCATTCACCCGACTAAAAATCAACGTAGATGCGTCCCCTGTTTCCTCACTTGTATAGGTCAGGTGCATTTTCTTTTCTGATTTAAATTTATACTTTAGGATTTCTTTCGTCTTCATATCGCTCCAATTTGGTGGAGGATCAAACTCCACTTCGTCACAATCGAGTTCCAATTCATCATTCTCGTTGATGATGAGTTTTCCCGAAAGTCCTGGATTGCCTGCTTCGGCATCATACATAGAAAAAGTTCCGTCTTCCTGAATCTCTAGTTTCAAATATCCAGTATAATACTGCGGATCGTTGAGGGGATTTCCCTCACATTCCCACGCGCCAACAAAAGGCTCTAGCTCCGATTGTGTTTCTACCGGTTCTTCCTTTTCTTTGCACCCATTTAGCACAAAACAGCCGGCAATCACGGTCAACGCAATGATCACGACCAATACTTTTTTCCCCATAGTTTTTCTCCTCAAATCACGATTCTTTGATTATAACCCCAAAAATACCATTGCCATGGCAAAATAAATCGTCAACGCAACGATATCAGAAACGGAAGAAATCGCTGGATTTGCAATTAATGCAGGGTCCAACTTCATCTTCTTGACAAAGAGTGGAATCATGCTTCCAATGATTTTTGCAAACATAACGATAAATAGCATTGCTGCACATACCGTCAATGCGACCATTGGGCCATTTCCATCAAGCCAACAAACTCTAAAGAAGTTCAACACGCTTAATATTCCGCCGATGAGCAATCCAATGCGCACTTCTTTCCACAATATCTTCAGGACATCAGAAGTATCCACTTCGTCTGTCGCTAAACCACGAATAATCAATGTCGCTGCTTGAGACCCTGTATTTCCCCCGGTTCCCATGAGCATCGGCATATATGCCACCAAGGCAATAACGGAGGATAAGGTCCCTTCAAACCGAGTGATGATCATTCCCGTAAAAACGTAAGCTACCATGAGAATGATTAGCCAAGGCAGTCGGTTGATGGTATGCTGCCATACCGACATATCCAAATAACCTTTGTCTGAGTTTTCCCAGTCGATGACACCATTCATTCTTTCGATGTCCTCTGTGGCCTCTTCTTCCATAACGGACAAAATGTCGTCGACGGTGATGATGCCCACGAGCCTGTGTTCATTATCCACAACTGGAATCGCTAGGAATCCATATTTTTTAAAGTCTTCAGAAACATCCTCTTGGTCATCATGGACATTTTCATAAACGTAATCTGTACGCATGATGTCTTTGATTCTCACCTCGTCATCACTGATGACTAAGGTACTCAAGGACACGATACCGATTAGCTTTCTTCCGCCGTCCTTGACATAGCAGGTATACACTGTTTCCGCATCCATGCCTTCCTTCTTGATGTACTCAAGGGCTTCTCTAACAGTCCACTCTTTTTCAAGGCTGATGTAATCTGGCGTCATCAAGCTACCCGCACAGGTGTCCGGATAGTTTAAGAAGGTATTGATCAAATTTCGTTCGTTTTTCGGTGTTTTTTCCAGAATTTTATCAACGATGTTGGCAGGCAGTTCTTCTAAAATGTCAATCTTATCGTCAAAGTCCATTTCCTGGATAATATAACTGATTTCTGTGTCTGTAATCACATTGACCAACTCCACCTGATCATCAGATGGCAGATTGGAAAATACGTCTACCGAAACATCTTTTGGGAGGAGCCTAAACAAAATCACCATTTTCTGGATGTCATCTGTCTCCTCATATATTTCTTCTAGTAATTCTGCAATGTCAATTGCATTGAATTTCAATAGTTCGTCTCTTGCCAAGAAATATCGTTTCTCGCCAATTAACGCCAATAGTTTTTCTAAGGTTTCTTCTACGATTTCGTTGAAATCATATACTTTGTTTTCCATTGGTAACTTCCTCGCTTTCTTCTATTTCCCTTTTCCTTGAGAAATAGAACCAAAGCTAGGTTATATTCTTCAAGTGAAGACAGGGATATCTTCGTATTCGCTCTATCGGTTTAGGGACCGGACCATTGTCCATGACTTCACTTCCTTTCTTCTGAAAAATCTTTGCATTAATACTTCATTATACCCTAAAATAGTCCATTTTTGCAACCCTTTTATCCCAACATTTCAATCCCTTTGTTCAAGGTCAAACTGTTGAAATTTCAAGAAAAAATATCAAGGGTTGTATGAGAATAAAAACATTATTTGAATCTCCTTTTATATATTGACTATGAATTATCAAAGTGTTATATTTTATGGTATAGCGAAGAATTTTTAGATAACTAATTTTTTAAAGAGAAAAAGGAGATCGAAATGGCAAATTTAGTTCAGCAATATATCGATATTGCTGCAGAAAGAAATCCTGGCGAGCCAGAATTCTTACAAACAGTTGAAGAAGTTTTACTTTCAATTGAACCAGTGCTAGAAGCACATCCAGAATATATTGAAGCAGGTCTAATCGAAAGATTAATCGAGCCTGAAAGAGGCATCAGCTTCAGAGTTCCTTGGGTTGATGATAACGGTAAGGTTCAAGTGAACAGAGGCTACAGATACGAGTTTAACAGTGCAATCGGACCTTATAAAGGCGGTCTAAGATTTGCACCAAGCGTATACCCAGGAATCGTTAAATTCTTAGGTTTTGAACAGATTTTCAAAAACAGCTTAACTGGACTTCCAATCGGTGGTGGTAAAGGTGGAGCTGACTTCGACCCTAACGGAAAATCCGACGGAGAAGTAATGAGATTCTGTCAGTCATTTATGTCAGAGCTTTATCGTCACATCGGACCATCAACTGACGTTCCAGCTGGCGACCTAGGTGTTGGCCCAAGAGAAATCGGCTACATGTTTGGCCAGTACAAGAAATTAGTAAACAGATACGAAGGCGTATTAACTGGTAAAGGTCTTTCTTACGGTGGATTGGCTGGAAGAACTGAAGCAACTGGTTACGGAATCGTATTCTTTGCAAGAGAAATGCTAAAACACTGCGGAGAAGAACTAAAGGGTAAGACCGTTGCTGTATCCGGATTCGGAAATGTATCTTGGGGTACTGTACAGAAGCTTAACCAGTTAGGTGCTAAGGTAATCACCATTTCTGGTCCAGATGGATACATCTACGATCCAGATGGCGTATATGGCGAAAAAGAAGACTTCATGCTTGAGCTTAGATCTTCCGGAAAGAACATTTGCGCTCCTTATGCAGAGAAGTTCCCAGGTGCAACCTTCTATGCTGGCAAGAAGCCATGGGAAGTTAAGGCTGACCTATACATTCCATGTGCTACACAGAATGAAATCCGCATTGAAGATGCTAGAGCAATGGTTGAAAACGGATGTAAATACCTTTGCGAAGGTGCTAACATGCCTACAACCAACGATGCCATTGAATTCCTAAAGGAAAACGGCGTAGTGATCGGACCTTCCAAAGCAGCTAACGCTGGTGGTGTTGCATGCTCAACTATCGAAATGGGACAGAATGCTGGACACACATTGTTCTCACCTGCTCAGGTTTATGAACAATTAGAAACCATCATGGTTAACATCCATGACAATTCAGCTCAGGCTTGTGTGAAATACGGTCTAGAATACGATCTAATTGCAGGCGCTAACATTGCTGGATTCGAAAAAATTGCGGAAGCAATGATGGCTCAGGGTATTGTATAACCCATCAAATAAAAAGCAGGATGGTCAATCATCATCCTGCTTTTTTTATGCGCATTTTTGTTCTAATTTTTCTTATCTGCAACTCCCATTATTCATCCAGAAATGCACGTAACTTTTTGCTTAGTGCCTCAGTAACAAAATATCCTTCGTAATAGGCTTTGTCCATTTTTCGAATGTCTTTTTCGATTCGTCCAATGTCCAACGGGCCCATTGGCGCAATGACAAATGCTTTTCCATCGGCTTCTAGCTCTTTAATATAATTCAGAGTGTCGTTATACACTCGATGTCTTCTGGCTAAAGCCTTTACCAAATTAGGGTACTGTTTATACTTTAATGCTGCAAGAGCTACCGATTTGGTCGGTTTCTTCTGGTAATCTCTTGGCTGGGTTAGAATGATCACGTTTTTCTCATTGCCTTGACGAACGGACTGCATAATGGGAATGGAATCAGCAATTCCTCCATCCATGTATAACTGTCCTTCCATTTCTACCATATTGGCAAAAAACGGCAGTGAGCTGGAAGCTCTTACATATTCCACATCCTTGAACATATCCTTAATTTGTGGATATTCTGCTTTTCCCGTTTTGCAATTGGTTACCGCAACTTGAAAGTGAACGTCACTTTGTCTGAAATAATCATTATCGATAGGATAAAGCTCCTCAGGGATTCTATGATATACAAATTCCGCGCCGAACAAATCCCCAGTTTTTCTCAGGCTATAGTAGCTGCAATATTCCTTATTGTTTATATAGTCTGTATTGGTCGCATATGCTCTGCCACGCTGTCCACATAAATAGCTACAAGCATGACAAGCTCCTGCCGAAACACCAATGACGTGATTAAATGCAAATCCTTCATCAAGGAAGTAATCGATTACTCCCGCCGTGAACAATCCACGCATTCCGCCGCCTTCTAATATTAAACCTGTTGTCATCTCTTCACCTCTACATCTCGATCATTTTGCCTAGCCCGAAGTGATAGAGATACGCTTCTTTTACGCGCTTCCCTTTTGCTGCTTCTAAGGCTTGGCCATAGATTTCTATTTGTTTTTTATACGTTTCTTTCACTTTATCTTCGTTAACCAAGGTCGCCTTATAATCCAAAAGTACCAGTCCATCGGCTTCCTCGAAATAACAATCTATGATTCCTTGAACAATGATGGTTTCTCCATCCTTTTGGTACTGAAGATTAAACGGTCTCTCTCGTTGAAGTGTCCCAGTTTCCGCCGCCGTAGCACACCGTTTACCTAAATCCGAAGAGAAGAAGCCTTCAATTCGTTTCAAGTCTACCGCTTCAATTTCCTCCTCAGTGAAGATTTCCTTGGCAATCATCTCTTTTGTCGCCTCAATAAGATAGGTCATGCCTTCCTCATATCCCCGAACAAAATCGATGCGTTCCATAATCCCATGGTACACCGTTCCTTTTTCCGCTGCAGTTAGCTTCTTTTCTCCTTGACGGAATTTCGGCACAGCCAATTCTCGCGAAATATGGTTTTTCTCATGTTCCTCTTGGTTCAATTCTGTTACGGCGTACTTTGATTTTAGCCGTCTTGCCTCTTGGTGCGGATACACATAATCCAGTCTACGGAACACTTCTTCCCGTTCCGCCAAAAGGGCTGGTGCATCAAAGGTTATTTCTCCACTATCGTTGTGCACCTTGTCCCCGCTACATTCAGTGCCACTGCAAGGAATCACTTGCAGCTTAGAAATAGATTGTATCATATCCAAATAGGTGCTGTCACCACTTATGCCGATTTCTCTATTCTCCAAAAACTTTTGCCCATCTCTCGTGGTTCCAATCATATAGAGCAAATCCCTCGCTCGCGTTAATGCTACATAAAGCACCCTGATTTCTTCCCCTCGTTCTTCTTTTCTCGTTAAAATCTGAATGAGTTTTTGAATCATCGTCTGTTTATACCAATTCTCCTCGTAATTGGACAGTGTCATGCCGATACCTAAATTCTTATGAAGATAAACGCCTCGTCCAAGCTTTTCATAATTCAGCCGCTTCCCCATTCCTGCTACAATGACCATAGGAAATTCCAATCCTTTGCTCTTGTGAATGGTCATGATTCTAACCAGATTGTCGGCTTCTCCGACTAGCTTCACCTGACCTGTAGCCACGCCTCGCTTTTTCACCGCCTCAATATAATTCATGAAGCTATACAAGGAGCTTTGTCGATCCACAGAAAATTTTTCAGCTTTATCAATTAACGCTCGAAGATTTGCCTGCCGCTGTCTTCCCGCTGGCATTGCCCCCATAATCAAATAGTGATTGGTTTCGATCATCAGCTTCCAGATAAATTTGCCCAAAGGCATGGACGCCGCCCATCCTTTCCACTTTTTGATGGAATCCAGTGCGTTGGCACATTTTGATTTCAATTCCGGTTCATTTCCGTTGCTTCCATACCACAGGAAAGCCTCACTATATGCCCCTTGCTTATGTTCGCTACGAATAATCCCAAGCTCCTCTGTGGAAAAGCCGAAGATTTCCGAATGAAGCACGCTGATTAACGGAACATCTTGCAGTTTATTGTCTATCACCGATAACAAATTCATGATGATGTTGATTTCCATGGAATCAAAATAGCCTTCGCTATCATCAACATACGCATCAATGCCTTGCTCCTTCAGCACACGATAAAACACCTCCGCAGAATTTCGCACGCTGCGCATCAAAATCACCATATCTCGATATTCAAGGGTTCTTTCCTCTCCTGCCTTGGAGTGGTAAAATTTCTTGCCTAAATTTTTCTTGATTAGCTTGCTCACCTCAAGGGCTTCGATTTCCGTTGCCTTTAGCCCAGCCAGCTCTTCATCTTCACCATCTATCGATGCAAGGTCGATTACCTTTACCTCTGGCACTCTATCGTATTCCCCCTCATAGTCTAAGCCAGGGTACAGGTGTGCCTCTTCATCATAATCTTCCATGATGTCTTTGAAAATGTGATTGATTTCCTTTAGGATGGCTGGTTTGCTTCGGTAATTTCGATTGAGGTCAATTTTGGTCGAGTACTTTTGCTCTGGATTTTGATAGCGAGCATATTTATCTTTAAAAATATCTGGCTCCGCCAACCTAAAGCGGTAAATACTCTGTTTGATGTCTCCTACCATAAACACGTTGTTTTGTCGTTTCACTTTGGAAATAATCTCTTCTTGCAGCACGTTGGTGTCTTGGTATTCGTCAATAAAAATATATTCAAATCGCTGACGATAATGATCGGCAGCTTCTTCATGTTCTAAAATTTCTAAGCAGTAGTGCTCAATGTCATTAAAGTCGATCAGTTTTTTTGCTTCTTTTCCTCGTTGAAATTCATCATGGAACGAAAGCAATAGGGACATTAGCGTACTGGCCACTGGAGCCGTTTGATTCATTTCCTGAATTTGCTGATCTAGTGGGCTACTGAATAATTGGGTGACCAAGGCATCTCTCCGTTTTTTTGCCAGCTTTCGGTAAGCACCAACTGTATCCTTTATTGATTCATAAGCCTCTTTTTCCTCTTTTTTCGCCGCCAATCTAGCAGAGGAAATGTCAGCTAAATATTCACCCATTAAGTCATATTCACCATCGGCACCAGCCTTGGCGACTAGGTTTAATGGGGCAACTTCTTTTTCACGAACAATATCTGCCAATCTGATCAAGTCCGCATCTTCCAATGTGTCGATGGCTTTGTTCATCAGTTCCATAATTTCCTTCATTTGATCAGCACAGTAGGACCAAATAAAAGGCATCAATGGGGAGGCTTCAAATTCTGCAGTGGTCATCGACAACTGGTCAACCTGTTCCCTAAGCCAACCCTTCCAATTGGGTAAGGCTTGTAACACATTGTAGTTTTTTGCGATGATTTCTCTAATCTTGTGTTGATTACGGTCTGAACTATACCAGTCAAGAAACTGTTGAAACTCTTCTGTTTCTCTTTCGAATTCCAGTTCAAGCAAACTATCCAGCGCTTCCTCTTTGAGAATGGTGCTCTGCGCATCGTCGCAGATGGAAAACCCTGGTTCTAAATCAATTAGGTAAAAAAAGTTTCGAATGACTTCTAAAGCAAACGCATGAAAGGTGCTAATATTGGCTCTTTGCAACAGTCTTAGCTGTTCTCGAAGTTTTTGGCTTTCTTTAGGATTCGCCTCTATCTCTTCGTTAAGGGCAATGCGAATTTTCTCCTTCATCTCTGCTGCGGCAGCATTGGTAAAGGTAACCACCAACATTTGATCGATAGGTACCCCTTCCTCGATGATGAGCTTTTTAATTCGTTCCACAAGTACAGCCGTTTTTCCTGATCCAGCGGCTGCAGCAACCAGCATATTGGTCTCTCGTTGATCTATTGCTTTTTGTTGGCCTTCATTCCACATGATTTCTTTCCTCACGTCAATTGTAATCTATCCTACTGTTGATTATACCAAATATTTTGGTATAATGAAAAGGTAATTGTAAAATAGGAGAAAAAAGATGCAGATAAAAAAGCGACCAACCATGTTGATGATTCTCGATGGGTTTGGTCTTAACGAACATAAAACAGGTAATGCCATTGCTTTGGCGAAGAAGCCAGCTCTTGACCAGATTTTTGCCACATACCCGTCTACTCGTCTTGACGCCTGCGGCTTAGCTGTTGGGCTTCCTGAGGGCCAGATGGGAAACTCAGAAGTAGGTCATCTGAATATTGGCGCTGGCCGAATTGTCTATCAAGAATTAACCAGAATTTCCAAATCCATTGAGGATGGAGATTTTTTCCAAAACCCTGCGCTGATTCACGCTATGGATCATGCTGCGAGCAACAATTCCGCGTTACACCTTCTTGGGCTGTTGTCCGATGGAGGGGTTCACAGTCACATCAATCATTTATTCGCATTGCTGACTATGGCCAAACGCCGTAATTTAACTCGCGTTTATATTCATTGTTTCTTAGACGGCCGCGATGTGCCGCCTAGATGTGCAAAAACATACATTGAACAGCTACAAGAATATATCAATGAGCTTGGCCTAGGGGAAATCGTCTTACTTTCTGGTCGTTATTATGCCATGGATAGAGATAAGCGTTATGATCGTGTAGAAAAAGCGTACGATGCCATGACATTAGGACAAGGCTTCACAGCCTCTACGCCTCTTGCCGCTTTAGACGCAGCTTACAGCCGCGATGAGAACGACGAGTTTGTGCTTCCATCAGTGATCGGTAACGTTACTGTCAACGACAACGACGCCATGATTATGTATAACTTTAGGCCGGATCGTGCTAGGGAGATCACTCGCGCATTTGTGGATAAAGACTTTGATGGATTTGATCGAAAGAAGGTCATTCAGAATTTAAACTACGTTTGCATGACCCAATACGATGCCACCATGCCTAATGTAGAAATCGCATTCCCGCCACAGACGCTGAGCAACACGTTAGGAGATTACCTTTCTTCTCTTGGCCTGAAACAGCTTCGCATTGCAGAAACAGAAAAATATGCCCACGTCACCTTCTTTTTTAACGGAGGCGTGGAAGAGCCTACTCCATTGGAGGATAGAATTCTTGTTCCATCTCCTAAGGTTGCCACTTATGACTTGCAGCCTGAAATGAGCGCTCCAATAGTCACCCAGCGCGTATTAGAACAAATTTACAACGGCACCTATGATGCCATTGTGTTGAACTTTGCCAATGCCGATATGGTTGGACACACAGGCGTAATGGATGCGGCAATTTCGGCCATCGAAACCCTGGATCAATGTGTGCCAAAAATCGTCGAAGCCGTGCTTGCTGCCGGCGGACAAATTTTGCTCACTGCTGACCACGGTAATGCCGACTGCATGCTAGATGACGAAGGAAATGTGGTTACTGCTCACTCTCTAAACCAAGTTCCGTTGGTTCACATTTCTGCCGAACCAGTGACTTTGGCTGAAGGGGGAAAGCTGGCAGATATTGCGCCGACCATGCTGACGCTAATGGGATTGCCAATACCGGAGGAAATGACAGGAACAAGTCTAGTGAAATAACAGCTCTACGTCAAATGTTGGGGTAGCGCAAACTTTAAAAAGTATTGAACGTTTTTCCAGAGGCAAACTTGCCTCTGGTTTTGTTTTGCGTAGAAGACACCGGCACCTCTTAACGCCTCGCAGAGTTCATACAGAAAATGAACAAATTTCTAGGACCGCAGCATTCGGCGATTTTTCGAGGGCATACTGCGATTTTGGGTCAAATCGCCCTAGAAAATCGCAGTATTTTCCAAATAAAAAGGGTCGTACGGCGGTTTTGTAAAGCTCCCCGTCTTTCAAACTTTTTTCAGAGCCGATAAACCCAATATCAGACTTGATTCTTGGTAAGATATGGTAATTTTACCTACTGCCACTAGGAATATTTTTGGTCAAGCCACGGCTGAGCAAGTGGTTAGTAGGTTTCTGCTAACAAATCGCCTTATGGCCAATATATATGAAAGAATACTGCGATTTTTTCACGGATTTCTTCAAAAATCGCAGTATCAGGCCTTTTATTTTCAAAATGCTGCGGTCACTCAAAAAACAAAAAAACGGAGAGGCGCTACACACCCCAACATTTGACCTAGAGTCAAAAAACGTGCAAAGCAAGGCAGCTGAATCGCATGCCTTGCTTTTTTGATTTCTATCTATATAGGACTTATAGTCTAACTTCTGGTTTTGCTTTGTCGCCTTCGCCATAGCCTGCACTGACCATAACGTCATTCCAACAACCGTAGCACTCTGGCACATCGTACCATTTTTCATGGGCATTTACTGCAACCAATGCTACTTTCTGTCCAACCTTTGTTTCACTGTTGGAAATGGCTTTTGCATGACCTGTTCCATCATCTAACAGAATCACGGAAATGATTCCTGGAATGGTAATCAACACTTCACCAGCTTCGTCTTCTACGAATAGGTTTTCGTTTTGGAACGTAACCTTATACTCTTTTCCAGTTTCATCATCCTTAATGGTGGTTACACCAGTATCGAATCCGCCGGCTGAGTCGATTTGCATGTCAGTGATGGTTCCTGCTTTGATGAAGGTCTTGTACTGTTCGCCTTTGTTTACATAGTACGCTTCTAGCTTTTCGATGGCAACTGGGCCAGGATTGTCGGCAAAGATTTCTCCAACATCAATGGTTACCGTCATTTGACCAATGGCCGTCGATTTTAGATGATCTTCTTTGTTCATCATCCAAGCTGCGAAACCAATACCCTGGTCATAGGCCTGGCACATATATCTTGCAATGGTTTCACAGGATTTGCTATCAAATGGATCTTTGGTTCTGCCAACGATGGTGTCTCCTTTTTCTGATGCCAATACTACTGGACTAGTAGCGATGCCATGGACTGGAGTCAACCCTGTGTTTAGCTCAGGAACTGCTCTTCCGTTTCCATCAGTATCGATAATCGGAAGGCCATTTCTCCATGCCGCATACAATGGAAGCATGGTGTTTCCACCACCCTGTTCACCGGAATAAACATACTTCAATGTTTTTCCCTGCGCCTTAGCCTCTTCACCCATTCCGATAACAGAATTGGTGGACTCATCCTGGAAGGTTCTTCCTTTGGTTGCGACTGGTGAACCTAGTGCAGCTACCATTGTGGATACAACGTTAGGATCGTCTTCCACTTCACTAATATCATACATATCAATAGACGCATTAGGGTCTACCTTTAACATTTCTTTGATCAATCCGAAGCCTTCATCAGCAGAACCGCCTCCGCCTCCGCCATAAAAGCTGGATCCTAGAACAATACGCTCAAAATCTATCTTCGTTAACTTTCTCATTTCTATATCCTCCTAGTAAATGTGTTTTCCCTCTTCCATAATGCATTCATCGTCCAAATACACTGTTGGCTGTTGAATGATCATGTCATAATGCATGTTGCAATCCTGCTGTCCACCCATGAACAGATTGTTTCCGCATGCGATGTGGATGGTTCCAAAAACTTTTTCATCAACTAAGCCATTACCCATGATTTTGCAATTAGGGTTGGTGCCAATGCCAAACTCTGCCACATTCTTTGCGGTATCGTCAAATTGAGCAACAAAGTCATCAAAGGCTTTCGCGTCAGCACCTTCCGTTTTCACGATTCTGCCATCCTTAAAGGTAATGGACAAAGGTTCTTCCATGACTTTGAAATCAGCAATTACGCCGTCTACAACCAGTACGCCATCGCCTTTTGTTTCGATTGGCGCAACCATTGCTTCTCCAGCTGGCAAGTTACCAAAGGCTCCTTTTTCTAACAGCTTTCCTGTATCTGCAATTCCGGTACGGCCGCCACAATAAAGGACTAAATCCGTTCCCGCTTTGGTTGTAATATGGATTTTCTCGCATCGATTTAGCTTATCAGCCAAAATGTTTCCGATTCGTTCTACTTCATCGTAATTGGCATTTAAGGTCATCGTTGCGATTTCGGCAGTAATTGTCGGCATAGATGCAATGCGACACCCTCTTTCTGTTGCCTCAGCTCTACCTTTGGTGTGGGTAAAGGAACCTGAGGTAATCATCATCGCTGCATCTGCCCCCGCAAGGGCGGACCTGCTCAATTCTGGCATTTCACCAGATAATTTCACTGGCCCACAGGCCATTACGGTTTCAACTCCTAAATCATTTCCTGCCTGAACAAATTCCTTTGCTAAGTCAATTTGCTCAACGTCAGTTAGAATCAATAGTTTTTCTCCAGGTTTTGCACCCATACATGATGCGATTGCAGTTTTTGCGGCTTCATATGTTTTATTCATTTTTGTCACCTCTTATGCAAATGGATTGTATTTCGGATTCTTCACGATTTTGCACAATGCAACGTAAATGATAATGGTTACAACGATTCCAATGATTTCTGGAATGAAGAACTTAACCATGTAAGTCGTTACTGCTCCTGCAAGCCATGCAATGATGCCTAACCAGTTTACACCAGGGAATGGTTCCCAGCCTTCGGCCTTTCCTTTTCCCATAAACCAATAGTCAGCAATTAGTACTGCACATATTGGGGTAATCAAATAACTCAAGATGGATAAGAAATCAACGAAGTAATAGACGATTCCGCCAAAGGACAATAAGATTCCGATAATGCCGCAAATCGCTGTAACAATGGCTCTACGGTCGTCCTTCATTTTAAAAATGTTTACTACTGCGATTCCTGCTGAATAGGCATTCCCAACGTTGGTGGTCCAAGTTGCAAGAATCAGTACGATCATTCCAATTGCCGGTAAACCTACGTTGGCAAACATAACTGTAATGTCTGAATCTCCAGAAGTGATGGCCAAAATCGCACCACATGCTAATGCACCAACACCAGCTGGAATTACACCGAACAAGCAGGATAATGCGGCACTTTTACCGTCTTTGCTGTAGCGGTTATAGTCTCCACAAGTGGCTGCACCAGAAATGAATCCACCTACAGAAATGGTTACACCTACAAGCATTCCGCCGCCGCCTGTTGGCTGATATGCTGCCAATACTTCAGCGCCACCGTTGCCAAGAGCAATAGATACACCATAAATTAAAAATACAAATAATAGCGGTACACTGACCACGTTAAGCACCTTAGTCAGTCCAATTCCATAGAACGCTGTAATGAGCATTAATCCGCCCCATAAGATACATGCAGCCCACTGTGGGAAATTAATGTTGAAGCTGGTTTGCATCAATGTGCAGAAGGATTCAGCGCAAACGATGGTCTGATATCCATACCATCCAATCATGGAAACTGCAGTGATTAGCGAAATGGTATACTGTGATCCTCGATCACCAAGGGCTCTTGATACAGCCACCATTGAAGGTCTGCCTGTTTGTGCAGATTGCGCAGCAATAAGCATCATCAAAACGACTACGATTCCATATCCGAGGAACATGGCGATAATCGATTCCTTGAAATTCAATCCGGCTGAAACCATGGCTCCAACCATCAGCGCTGGTACACAAATGACATTGCCGGCCCAAATAAATGCTATGGACGGCCAACTTTTCTTTTCATTGTCTGGAACTCTCTCTAGTGTGATGTTCTCAATATGACTTTTCTTTTCTTCAGTCATAAGAACACCTCCTTTCTTCCTTAAACAGTAATTGATTTTTTTCAGTATACCAAACACGCTTCACCCGTGTCATTGTCCTGCTTACTTATTTTTCTGACAATTCATTGTTCACGTGCACAACAATAGCTTGTTTTATCATTTATTTTAGGTTACAATGAAGTCAACATTTGTGCGGAGGTGACAAAATGAGTTTAACTGTTGCAGATACATTGAAGCTCCCTTCCTTGCGACTGGGAACAGTTGTTGCAGGGCATAAGGGGTTAAACCGAGTAGTAAGCTCGGTATCGGTTCTAGAGGTCATTGACGAAGCCGTCTTCGACTTTACCAAGCCCGTAAACAACGGGGATATGTTATTAACCTCGTTTTATTCCATCAAAGACGATCCAGAAAAACAGCGTCAACACTTGGAATACATGTACCATTTGGGAGATAGCTGTATAGTACTATATTATGTGGGGATTTTCATCAAGGAGATCCATCCATCCCTTATTGAAGCAGCCAATCAGCTGGATTTCCCCATTATTGTCATGCCAGAAAATCGCATGGATTTTTTCTATAACGAGGTCATTGGCGAAGTCTATGAGGCCATATTCCGCGATCGTTCCAATGGCAACGATTTAATCGACAGCGTCATTTCCTTCATTTCTAGACTTCCAGAAAATATGCGTAGCATCAATACCTTACTTCGTGTCATCAGTGCCAACCTAAAGGTTACGCTGCTTTTATCCGATATTTCCCACGACAGCAATTATATGAGCAAGTGGCCGTTATCCAATGGCATTACTGCGGATACCATCTGTACGCTGTATGATTCCGTTTCGACCAAGGGCGAATACTGTGTCGAGGTTACCCATCAAAACATTCCCGTGAAGGTGTATTGTCTCCCGTTCACTGCATTCGAATTTCGAAATTTCTCCATCTATGCTGTAGATGAATTAGGACGGCTCACCTTGGACGATATGTTCAAGGTGGTAGAATTACTCCAAATCTTCTCCAAAATTTGGGATACGGATTCTAACAGTATGCTAGAAAACGCTCTAGTTCCTGCCATCATCGAAGGCGAAGAGCAAAAAATGAGAACCTTAAGCGGCAAACTGAATATCGACATCGATTTAATCAACACCGCCATGATCATCAGGCCTGACTTTTCCGCAAAAGGTGCTAAGGAACAATTCCAAATTAAGCGCGACATGATTAAGGCCGTAAAAGACTGTTCCGAAGAAATGGGAAAAAACATCATTGTCGATGCATACGGTTTATACATCATTGGTTTTCTTTTTTTATCCTCGGCCAAAAGCAGCGACGCTGAATACATTGAAGCGTTGATCGCATACTTGGACAAAATAGACTTGCAATACACCATCGCTTTTTTCCCAAATGACGACAATGTGACCGATGTGAGAAAAACCTACCTGTTATACTCAGAATATATTTCCCACGCCGTAAAAATTTTCCCAAATAAAAAAGAGCTGACCTATGGCGACATACTCTTTACGAAACAATGCTATCGGATGATTGTAGAAAAAAATGAAGACTATCGAGTTTGTAAAAACATCCTTAAGCCTTTGCTTCAAACTGATGAACACCCGGAGCTTCTCTCAACCCTAGCAGTGTATCACTTAGATACGGAATGTGAAGTGAAAAAGACCTCCGAAATCCTGTTTCTTCATCGAAACACCGTCCAATATCGCCTGAACAAAATCAGAGAAATTACCAATTTTAGAACAGACGAAATATTAGAATCATACTTGATGCACACTGCCATAGGATGTCATCGATTGGAGCAGACCCTAGAGCCTACTCCTGATTCAACGGTTGATATTTTGCAATAATGGCTTCAGCCACTTTCATGCCATCACAGGCAGCACTCATAATGCCTCCAGCATACCCGGTTCCCTCACCTGCAGGGTAAAAACCGGCAAAGGTGCCTTCCATCTGGTGGTTTCTTGCAAATCGCACTGGCGACGAGCTTCTCGTTTCCACTGCAGTCATGCGGACGTTATCCCCATCAAAGCCTGATAGCTTTCGCCCTAGATTGGGCATGGCTTCCCTGATGGCTTCCACCGCAAAATCTGGCAGCGACTCAATGACAGGGGTCGCTGTTTTTGTTCCATCGCGAAAATCCTTCCACGTTGTCGTTGGCGGCTGATACGTTCCTCCTCCATGGAGGTATGCTAAGGCTTCATACTTTTCTTGGAATTCTACACCTGCAAGGGGATGAGGCGAGCCAAAGTCCTCAGTATGGACATCCACCAGCAATCCGCTGTTGGCCATACCGCTATTTCTCGCTCTGTTGCTCATGCCATTGGTCACAACACCACCCTCCTGAGAGGATGCTACAATCACCTGTCCACCTGGGCACATGCAAAATGTATATACCCCACGACCATTGCTGCATCGATAGGACAGCTTATAGTCTGCTGGCGGCAAGCCTTCAACAGTTCCATATTGGCTTTGGTCGATAAGCTTCTGAAGATGTTCAATACGCACACCAATGGAGAAAGGCTTTTGTTCCATTTTGATGCCTCTTTCGCACAAATAACGGAAGGTATCTCTCGCGCTATGCCCAATGGCCAAAATCACGTGCTCCGCCGGAAGCTCATACTCTCCGTCTTTGTCAACTACGGTCACAGATTTAACTGCCTTGGATTTGGTATTCACCCTGACAAAACGAGTATTGAAGCGAACCTCTCCACCGCAAGCGATGATCTCTTGGCGAATGGTTTTCACCACGCCTCTGAGTACGTCGGTTCCGATGTGAGGTCTCTGTTTGTAGAGAATATCTGGATCTGCGCCAGCCCGAACAAAGTCCTCTAAAACCTTTCTGATTCTTGGGTCTTTGATTCCCGTAGTCAGCTTTCCATCTGAAAACGTTCCTGCGCCACCTTCACCAAACTGGACATTGGACTCTGTATTGAGCAAGCCTTCGTTCCAAAAAGCTTCTACATCCTTGACTCTTTGATCTACGTCGCTCCCTCGTTCAATAACAATGGGACGATATCCGCGTCTGGCCAAAAGCAAAGCCGCAGCCATCCCACAAGGTCCGAATCCAACGATAACTGGCGGATGCGTTAACAGTTCCGTTCCAGACTCCACTTCGTTGTATTCCATATTCGGTGCTTCTTCTATGTTTAACTTTCCATGCATTGGGATTTTGGCGTACTGCTTCGGCCGTTGCCTGGTCACCACTTCAAAATCCACCGTATATACTCGTTTAATGTCTTGTTTGTTTCGCGCATCTATGGACTCTTTGACAATATGAAGATCAGCAATGAGTAAATCCTTATTGCCAATTTTGCTTAAAATTTTCTTCGGTAAATCGCTTGTGCTTTCCGATAGGTTTAGTTTCAGTTGATGCATTCTATACATGTGCCATCGCCTCCCCTGCGATAAGTCCTGTCTCCCAAGCGTTTTGTAAGTTGAATCCGCCACACGGGCCATCGTAATCCAGCAGCTCTCCTGCAATATAAAGGTCAATTTCTTTCTTAGATTCCATCGTGTCAGCATCAATCTCAGTCAAGGGTACTCCACCCTTGGTTACCTGAGCAAAATCCCACCCTTTTACCCCAGACGGTGTAAAAGGCATTTGGTGAAGCAACTGCACCTTTTTCTTTACGTCACCTTGGGTAAGGGCAATGACTTTTTCTGCAATGGGTTTTTTCACCAAGGAATACAAGCCTTCTGGGTGATCAGAAAGGTAAGCTTCTAAATCTGTAACATTTGGCAAGAAGTCAACGAAAAGTTGATACTGCTTAAATCCATCCTGTAAGGTTTTCCCTTCAGGAATAAGCAGAAAACGAGATAAATTAAACACGCAAATTCCAGATAGTCCCGTCTTAGTAAATTGAATTTCCCCCTGCTCTTGAAATAGCAGCTGTTGATCAATATAAAGTGACACCACGGCCTTAGCCCTGATGCCCGCCAGCTCCGAAACATCCTCTTCGGTGTCCACTGCAGTCAACACTGGGATCGGCTTATGTATTTGGTGACCGAAGGCTTTTGCAAAGGCATATCCATCTCCTGTCGTACCAAATGCCGGGCCCGCCTTGCCGCCCGTTGCCAAAAGTACCTTTTTGGCGTTGATGGTGTCTTTGGATGTATGAACAGAAAAACCATCATTTCTACTTACGCTAAGCACCTGTGCGTCCGTTAACACCTTGATGCCCAAGGCCTTTATGTTCTGTGCAAGGGCATAAGCTACACTTTTCGCATCCTCATTATAGGGATAAACCCTGCCAGCATCATCGATTTTCGTCACCACACCAATTTCACTAAAAAACTGTGAAGTTCGCTCATAGTTCTGGCACTTTTGGTTGGAAAGGTTGCACTTCCCATTACCTGATGCCATGATTTTTTTCCCTAACTCAGGTTTCTTTTCTACAATCACTATAGACAGGGATGGATTGACCATTTTTGCCTTAATGGCCGCAGTCATGCCGCTAGCCCCGCCTCCGATGATACAGATATCGTACATCATTCTTCCTCTCTAAACAGACAGGGATCTGACGATGTCAAATCCCTGATTAATTCCGCTATTCCTTCTCTTCTTCTACTGCTTGGATGATTTCTGTAAACTCTTTCGCTTTTTCTGCGACCTTTACAGCATCACGCGCCTTCTTTGCCTCTTTGATTGCCTTCTTTGCTTCCACTTTAGCTTTAATTGCAGCCTGTTCAGCATCGGCAATTTTTTCCCCTTTGGATTTAATGAGATCAGGCTTCTTATATGGAATGTCCACTGCAATTTTGATCAGGTCTACTCCTTGAACCATAAAGCACAAGCCCAAAATCATCAACGCACTCAATTGGAACAAGGCGTTGTTAAAGAATGAGTATAACCCGACAATCAAGTTCAACGCACTGACAATGATGGTCCAATAGAAATCAATGTCCTTCTCTTTCGGTACAGATTTTTGGGTTACCACCACAAAGCCTCTAATACCTGAAACCATACTCCACATTCCGAAAACCACAGGAACTGCAATCTCCGCTGCCAGTTGCCCAGTCAGCACCACTACCCCTAGGATAAAGGTGGTGAGTCCCTCGGTTAATATCCAGTGTCGTTCTTCTGGCGTTTCAATCATTCTTTTGTAAGCTACACATTCTACCAATCCAGTAATCATCAATACTATTCCAATAGGAAAGGCCAGTGAAATAAATGATAATCCGGCGTTGCCTAGGGAGAAAATCCCCGCAATAGTGAGCAATGCGCCGACGATTATAGTCAATATTCTCACTTAATTACCTCCTCGTTTTTCGTTTTTATCTTATTTATTATACTTGTCATGTCTTCTCGTGTCAAGAAACGGCAGGAACAACCACCAATTCTGCTTTTTCGCCTAATGCTTGTTCTAGCTGCATCAAAAATCCTTCGGAAGCCTCTTTTTCCCCAGACTGTCCTACAACCACATGGGTAATTTGGTTCTTCTTTGCAATGGTGGTCAAGGTGTCAATGGCACGATCAGAACGTTCAACCATTAGACTTGCATCCGCTTCCTTCGCTTTTTCATATAGAAATTCCAGTGCTTCGCCCTCTTCGACATGGTCTAAAAAATCATAATCAGGCTTAGTCACATGAATGACAAAGAGCTGATCCTCTTTCTCTTTTCTCAGGTTACTTCCAAAATCGATTAGTCTTTGACAAGTCTTTTGCTTCGTAACACAAACCATAATGTTATTCATCCTCATTCCCCCTTATTAGTAATCAGATGTCTACATGATTATTTTACCACGCTTATATCCTATAATTGTGATTGTTATTTGATATCTTTTCCTCATTCCATTATAATGTAATTATGGACAGAGTGATTTTACATTGTGATATGAATGGATTTTATGCGTCAGTGGAGCTTCTAAAGCGCCCCGACCTAATCCATAAGCCCATGGCGGTGTGCGGTGATCCAAACAGCCGTCACGGTATTATATTGGCCAAAAACGAAGTGGCAAAGAAATACAACATTGTCACTGCAGAAACCATTTGGCAGGCCAAAAAGAAGTGTCCTGAGCTTCAGCTGGTACGTCCTCATCACGAGGCATATAAGGCCTATAGCGAAAAAATCAATCGAATATATTTGCAATATACCGACATGGTCGAACCCTTTAGCATCGACGAATCTTGGCTAGATGTAACGGCAAGCCAAACCCTTTTCGGATGCGGGAAGGACATTGCTGACGCCATACGAAAACAGGTGAAAGAAGAGTTAAACCTTACCCTTTCTGCTGGCGTGTCCTACAACAAAATTTTCGCCAAAATGGGTAGCGAGCATAAAAAGCCTGATGCAACAACAGAAATCACCCGAAGCAACTACCAAAGTCTCCTGTGGCCAAAGCCTGTAGGTGAGCTGTTTTTTGTCGGCTGGGCTACGGCCGAAAAATTGAACAAAATCGGCATTGAAACCATTGGCGATTTAGCCCAAGGCGACCTCCATGCCCTAGAAACATTACTTGGGAAACAAGGCCCTGTATTATACAATTATGCCAACGGCTTTGATGATAGTCCTGTATGCTTATATAACCAACGAGAGAAAATAAAATCCGTCGGCAATGGAATTACCTTTAAACGAAATCTTAAAACCCGCGAGGATATTATCACTGCATTGACCAGCCTTTCTGACACCGTTGCCAGTAGGTTGCGAAAATATCAAATGAAGGCGTATGGGGTGAAGGTGGACATCAAAGACCCACGCTTTAACACCATTTCGCGTCAACGGCAGCTTTCTCTGCCGACAAATTTAGCAGCCGAAATCAAACAGGAAGCACTAAGCATCATCGAAGACGCTTGGCGCATTACCGATCCAATTAGACTGCTAACCGTAACTGCAATTAATTTAACTGATGAAACTATAGATGAACAGCTTTCCCTTTTTGCGCCCATAAATCAACAACGGGAGAAAAGCGAGTCAATTGAACGAACGATGGACGATATTCGAAAAAAATACGGTGATCAATCCATTATTTTCGGTCAGATGATGGAAAACGACTTGGGCATTGACTTATAATGCCGCAAGAATTGGTTCAATTTGCTCTTTGTCCACGTAGTCTGCGCCATGGGTAATATCATGGTGTAACTGGCTACTATGATCAACCATCTTTTTCACTGCGCCCATAATGGCTTTATCTATGCCTTTGACTTTTTCTGGGTCATAAGCGCCTTTAAGGAAAAAGCATGGTACATCTTTGAGGCCTTTGACAAAATTAATATCTCTACAATCCTTCTGATTTTTTTCGTCGTCTAAGCTGAGACCAACAGCAAAGACGATGATTTTTTTGTCTTTTAATGCGCTGCTGTTCTTCTGCAACAATTTGATGCCGCCAATGCCGCCGGCGTGGACTGCTCCACCATATACAATCACATCATATGCTTCCAAATCTTTGAAGCTACACTCTTTTTCCCGATACAACGTAGCCCCTGTTTCTTCTGCAATCCACTTGGCATAGGTTTCTGTAGAGCCATGCTTACTATGATACACAACTGCAATTTTGCTCATGATTATTCCCTTTCTATTTGCTCAATACATTAATTAGTTCATATAATTCACGGTCGATTTCCATGGTTTGATCAAGGGCTTCAATTAAATCAAAGGCGACAATCTCCCCATCTACCGTTCCAATGGCTTTGCTTTCAGAATCGTCCTTTAACAATTCAACTGCCTTAGAAGCAGTCAGCGTCGCCAACATTCTATCCTTGAGTAGTGGCGTTCCACCACGCTGAAGATAAGAAAGCACCACAAGTCTGGTTTCTCTTCCTGTTTTTTCCTCAATGGCTGAAACCAACTGAGGAGAAGTGATGCCAGAGCCTTCTGCATTGATGATGATGCTGTGCTCTTTTCCACGATTTGCACCAATTAAAATTTTTCTGCAAATCTCATTGATATCGGCTTCGATTTCTGGAATTAATACTGATTCAGCTCCGCCAGCCAAGCCTGCATGTAAAGCGATGTCTCCGCAGTGCCTACCCATCACCTCTATTACTGAGGTTCTTTCGTGAGAGGAAGACGTGTCACGAATTTTCGTTATGGCTTCAAGAACGGTGTTGACTGCTGTATCAAAACCGATGGTGAAATCAGTGTATGCTAGATCGTTGTCAATGGTTCCAGGCAATCCCATAACCTTGACCCCTCGTTTAGTCAAATCGACTCCCCCGCGGAGTGAACCATCACCACCGATGATGATTAATCCTTCTATGCCAAAGGTCTCTAGCATGGTCACTGCTTGAGTTAACCCTTCCTCCGTCATAAAGCGTTCACTTCTCGCCGTTTTTAAAATGGTCCCTCCACGTTGAAGAATATCTCCAACCGAACAGCGATCCAAGGCTTCGATTTCGCCTTCTAGCAATCCCTCGTAGCCTCGGTAAATACCGAAGACTTCCATGCCTTCTTCAATTCCACATCGAACAACTGCTCGAATTGCTGCATTCATTCCCGGCGAATCTCCACCGCTGGTTAATACTCCAATTCTCTTCATCCTTCTATCCTTTCGACTTTCACATTGGCATCGCCTACTAAAGCAGCCACACGTTCTACAAAAGCGGCAGTAGGTCTTACCCCTGCTTTATCACCAGTTTTTACAATCTTTCCGTTCTGTAAGTAAATCAATACTGGCACCATGCCTTGATATTCATTGAACATGGCTTGCAGCTGAGATAGCACCTGTTGCTCGTCAGCCTCATTGGGGATTCTTACCTTAACTGGTTGTTCTTCTCTCTGCTGAGAGTGAGATTCCGCTCTAGCCGGCTCAACCAAAGTTTCTTCTACTTGGTGAATATCCACAATAGAGTCTGCCAATAGCTTCGGCATCTCATCTTCCTTAAAGTTCAGCTTACCCTTTACGACCACCACATTGTCCTCTTCAATGGCCTCCATATAACGTTCATATACATTAGGGAAAACCACCACCTCGACAACGCCGAATAAATCTTCCATGCCTAGGAACGCCATCATCTTATTGTTTTTGGTGACCAAATTCTTCTTGCTGTTGATCATCCCTGCCATAACGACTTGCATGCCGTCCTTGATGTCGTTGTGATGTTCCGCAGAAGCATGGGCAAGCTGATCGGTGTTAACCGATACCAGCTGATTCATTCTCTCCGCATATTCATTGAGCGGGTGGTCCGTAATATAGACGCCTAGCATTTCTTTTTCCATGGCCAAGAGAATCTCTTTATCAAAATTCTTTATGTTCGGCAAGACACCAGAAGTATCTCCATTGCTCATTTCTTCGCTACTAAGCTGGAATAAGGACAATTGCCCTGCAATGTTTTTCTTCGCCGTACTCTGTGCTGACTCCACTAGGCTTTCATAAATAGCCAAATGTGCAGCCCTATTCTCATCAAGACAATCAAGAGCACCAGCCTTAATCAAGCTTTCTATGGCTTTCTTGTTTACCTCACTAATTTCTAAGTTGCTGATGAATTGGAAAATATCCTTAGGCTTTCCTTTTTCCTCTCTTGCTTTGATGATGGCATCAATGGCGCCTTCACCAACGTTTTTAACACCCAAAAGACCGAAACGGATTTTTCCATCCACCACAGTGAATTTCTTTCCACTTTCGTAAATACATGGTGGCAAAACCTCAATGTTCATCTCCTGACAGTTACGGATATATTTTGAAATTTGCGTTGCGTCACCCATAACGCTGGTCATCAATGCTGCCATAAACTCCAATGGATAATGTCGCTTCAAATAGCCCGTCTCAAAGGCAACCACCGCATAGGCTGCCGCATGGCTTTTGTTAAAGGCATATTGGGCAAAGCTTTCCATATCTGCAAAGATGGCTTCTGCTGCCTGTTCAGAAATTCCGTTGCCTACACAACCAAGCAGCTCAACATTTCCGTTGTCATCCTTTTTGCCGTGAATAAAGTATTCTTTTTCTTCCAGCATGACGTCGGCCTTCTTTTTGCTCATGGCACGACGCACAAGGTCAGAACGGCCAAAGCTGTATCCTCCCAAGTCACGCACGATTTGCATAACCTGTTCTTGATATACAAGGCAACCATAAGTAACCGCTAAAATCGGTTCAAGCTCAGGGGTAACATATTTAACCTTATGGGGATTCTTTTTGTTTTCGATATACTTAGGAATGGAATCCATAGGGCCTGGCCTGTATAGGGCAATTCCCGCCACAATATCTTCGAAGCAAGACGGCTTCAGGTTTTTCATGAACTGGGTCATGCCGCCGCTTTCTAGCTGGAAGACACCTTCCGTATTTCCGCTGGCAATCATTTCATATACACTGCTATCGTCATAGCCCATTTTGGCAAAATCAATGGTCACACCGTAATTTCGTTCAATCAATTCCAATGCATCTCTAATGACGGTCAGGTTTCGCAATCCTAAAAAGTCCATTTTCAACAAGCCCAGTTCTTCAATGGTGGTCATATTAAACTGAGTTGCAACACCTTTATCGGACATATATAGCGGAACATACTCATCAAGAGGCTCCTTGGAAATCACCACGCCGGCAGCGTGGGTAGACGAATGTCTTGGCATACCCTCTATTGCTTTGGACATGTCCAATACCTTTGCTACCCGCTCATCACTATCGTACATAGCACGAAGCTCAGGGTTTAAGTTCATGGCTTTTTCTATGGTCATATGCAAATCAAAGGGAATCGCCTTGGCGATTTTGTCTGTATCTGCATAGCTTAAATTCAGCGCTCTGCCTACGTCCCTCACGGCAGCCTTAGCCTTCATGGTTCCAAAGGTAATAATCTGCGATACGTTTTCTTTTCCATATTTTTCAATAACGTAATCAATAACTTCGCCTCGCCTTTCGATGCAAAAATCAATGTCCACATCGGGCATGCTGATACGCTCAGGATTTAAGAAACGCTCAAAGATCAAGCTGTAACGAATTGGGTCGATATCGGTAATTTGTAGCGCATAAGCCACCAAGCTTCCTGCCGCAGAGCCTCGTCCTGGTCCGACCATAATGCCATTTCTCTTGGCAAAGTCAATGAAATCCCAAACAATGAGGAAGTATTCCACATACCCCATATTTTCGATAACATCTAGCTCATAATTCATTCTCTCAGTCAATTCACTGGTGATGTCATCATATCGCTTTTTTAGTCCTTGATGGCAAAGCTCACGCAAATATTCTGCATTGGTCTTACCTTCTGGCGGAACAAACTCCGGCAAATGATACTGGCCAAATTCAAACTCCACGTTACAAGCTTCGGCGATTTTCTGTGTGTTGTCTAATGCATCTGGGGCATAGGCAAAGATTTTCCGCATTTCATCTTCACTTTTCAGGTAAAACTGATCATTAGGAAAACGCATGCGATTTTCATCATCAACGGTAGTTGCTGTCTGAATGGCAAGGAGTACATCGTGCATCTCTGCATCGGACTGCTTTACATAATGAACATCATTGGTGGCAACCATAGGAATATCCAGCTCTTTGGATAGTCTGACCAACTCTGGATTGATCATGGCCTCTTCTTCTAACCCTTGATCCTGCAATTCCAAGTAAAAATTACCGTGGCCGAAGATGGAATCCATGGCCATGGCCTCTGCCTTTGCTCCAGCATAATCTCGGTTGAGAAGGCAGTTTTGCACTTTTCCTGCTAAACAAGCTGACAGTGCAATGATCCCTTCGCTGTGTGCTGTCAATAGCTCTTTATCGACACGCGGTTTATAGTAGTATCCTTCGGTGAAGCCCTTAGATACGATTTTGATTAAATTTTGATAGCCTTCCTGATTTTTGGCGAGCAAAACCAAGTGGCCTTGATGTTTGTCTCTGTCGGCATCTTTATCCTGCATGGTTCTCGCAGCAGTGTAGACTTCACAGCCGATAATCGGCTTGATTCCCTGCTTCTTGCATTCTCGATAAAAATCAATGACGCCAAACATGACTCCATGATCTGTAATGGCGAGAGAATCCATGCCTAATTCCTTGGCTCTAGCCACTACCTCTGTAATACGAGCGGCGCCGTCAAGAAGACTGAATTCTGTATGTACATGTAAATGTGTAAATGCCATAATTACCTCTTATCTTTACTGACAATGTCTGCCAAAATTTCAATGGCGCGACTTAATTCTTCTGGTTTCGCATACGCGTAGGATAAACGAATTGCATTATTCTCGGTAAAGTCATAAACGTTACCAGGGTTGAGCAAAATATTCCGTTCCAGCGCTTGGGCAAACACCCGGTCAATGTGAACCTTTTGCTTTAGTTTAAGCCAAATGTAAAATCCACCTGAAGGGACTTCCCAATCGGCCAATTGGCTAAAGTGTTTTTGCAGTGCATCTAATGCGTTATCTCTTCTTGCCTTCAACTCTTTCCGTAAGTTGGCAAGATAAATATCGTAATCTCCGCTTGCGAACAATTCGGTCATCATCCATTGGGAAACAGAGCTAGCACCGTAATCGGTTTGCATTTTTACATCGCCTAATCGTTCTACTACTGCTTCTGGCCCAACTGTCCAGCCAATGCGCAACCCCGGTGCCATGGTTTTCGATATGGTGCTCATATAGAGCACCGACCCTGAAGTATCATAGGTTTTGATGGCCTTTGGCGGCTCTTGATCAAACCACAATTGTCCATAAGCATCATCTTCAATTAAAGGCAAGCTACGGCTCTGGCAAAAACTTAATATCTCTTTTCGTCTTTCCTCGCTCATCACCAGCCCCGTTGGGTTTTGATGGGTGGGAATGGTGTAAAGGAGTGAGTCAATAGACGCATCCTTGATGTTCCAATATTTCAATCCCTGATTGTCCATCGGTACGCCATGAAGATTCATGCCAGCCGATTGAAAAATCTGCAAGGATTTCAGATAAGTTGGCGCCTCAGTATATACGTTGCTTCCTCGTTTCAGCATGCAAACGGAAATTAGCTGCAGCGCCTGAAGCGAGCCTGAGGAAACCAAAATATTCGATGGTTCCGCCTCAATGCCCTGATCTATTTTTAGCCTTTCCGACAACACCTTGCCCAGCTCAGGAAGACCAAGCGGTCCTAAGTAGCCTAAATTGGTAATGCGCTGTGGCATTTTTCTCAAAATTTTAGATATCAATTTGGTTGGGTAAAGGTCTGGCGATATTTCTCCCGTGCCGATGCGGACATAGCCTTCTTCAAATTCCATTTTGTTGATGGTGCGAATGGTTGGTACGTTAGCGCGAAACGGTCCGCTCTGAATATACTTGTTCCAATCTGGTGGTTGACTCATCAGCAGCGACCAAGTATTGCTTTTCACTTTGGTTCCACCACCAAAATCGCTTTCCAAAATGCCGTAAGACAGCAATTCTTCCATGGCAGTTACAATGGTGCTTCTATTGACGCCAAACGCCTCAGCCATATGTCGTTGAGAAGGAAGGCGGCTACCAATGACCCAGTCACCAGCAGCGATTTTATTGCTAATGTATTCGACGATTTGTCTATATAATGGTATCTTAGTTTCTTTACAAGGCTTCCAATCAATTTCAATTCTCATGAACTACTGCTTCTCCTCTTCTGAATGGTTGGGTCAAATTGCAGATTCTTGGTGGGTTACATTGTTGATTTTCTATGATAGTATTGTATCATAAAATGAGAGAAAAGAACAAAGAATTTACGGAGGAAATGAAATGACGTTTTTTATTCAAGGGTTTATCTGGGGCTTGGTCTATGTAGCACCTATCGGCCTACAAAATCTTTTTGTCATCAATACAGCATTAACCCAGAAAAGAAGCCGTGTTTATACGACTGCATTGATCATCATCTTCTTTGATGTGACCCTAGCGCTAGCGTGCTTCTACGGGATTGGTGCAATTATGCAGAAATCTCAATGGGTTCAAATTGCAGTACTATTTATCGGAAGCATCATCGTCATGTGGATCGGTTTCGGTCTGCTAAAAGCAAAGGACAAGCTGGATACGTCCACTAAGGTTGACGTTCCAATATTAAAGGTGATTTCCACAGCATGTGTAGTTACTTGGTTCAACCCTCAAGCATTGATTGACGGTTCCATGATGTTAGGTGCCATCAAGGCAACGTTACCTGCCGATTCAAACGCTCCATTCATCATCGGTGTAGCCATCGCTTCTTGCACATGGTTCTTAAGCGTTTCTACAATACTGACCTTATTCGGCAGCATCATGACCGATAAAGTTTTACGCTGGATCAACATCATCTGTGGTGGCGTGATCATCATCTACGGAATCAAACTGTTTGTCAATTTCGTCCAGATGGTTTGGCCAATGATTGGATAACCACATAGTGGCACATACAAAAGAGGATAGCTTTTGCTATCCTCTTAGATTTTTCATATTCACTTCTGGCATCAATTCACGATCAATGACACTGAGAATTTCTTCTAATTCTTCCACTTCGTCTGGAGAGAAGCGTTCACGAATTCGTTTCATCACCGTACCAATATAGTCATAGGTCACGCCATAAATCTGCATGTACTTATCTGTAACCTCCAAATGGTATTCCCGCTTATCTACTTCGCTCTGGGTCTTTTTCACGTACCCTTTTTTCATCAGGCTGTTCACCTTATATGCTGCATTCGGTGCAGATAGCTGGGCAAACGACGCAAATTCGTTGATCGTCGGTCTCCCCATAGCATAGATGACTTCCACGCAAAGAACTTCAATGGCAGAAAGGTTGTCTTCCACTGTTACGTTTTGGTTAAATACCTTAGAATAAAGGCTCATCTTAAATTTTGTATAAATGTCTGCAAAACTTTTTTCCAACATACAGCTCACTCCCTTATTCCTATTTTACCAAAGAAGGCCAACATTTGCAATTAAGTAATTAATCGGTGATGACAAAGGAAATCTCTCCTTGGGCAGCGATTTTCTCCCCTACTTTGGCCACTGCTTTGCCGTAGCCTATTGGCCCACGTCGTTCAGTCAGTTCACAATACAGCTCGAGCACATCTCCCGGTACTACCTGCTGCTTAAAGCGACAGTTTTTGATGCCTCCAAATACGACAATTTTTCCTTTGTATTCTGGCTCTGACAAAATGGCAACTGCACCCGTCTGCGCTAATGCTTCCATAATCAAAACCCCTGGCATAATATGTTTTTCAGGAAAATGCCCCAGAAACTGCATTTCGTTGGCAGTAACACATTTGATTCCCTTTGCCCATTTCCCTACTTCCATATCGATAATCTTATCCACCAGCAGAAACGGATATCTGTGGGGGATTAATTCTTGAATCTGATTTGAATTCAATTCCATTATTTTACCCTCCTAAAAATCAGCGATGCATTATGCCCGCCAAAACCTAAAGAGTTAGACATGGCATAGTCCATTTCCATGGAGCGCCCTTTGTTGGGAACAATATCTAAATCGCAATCTGGGTCTGGCGTTTCATATCCAATGGTCGGTGGAGCAAACTGATCCGCCAAAGCAGAAACAGTAAACACAGCTTCAATGGCCCCTGAACCTCCTAGCAAGTGTCCAGTCATGGATTTTGTTGAGGACATAGCAACAGATTTTGCTGCATCACCAAAAGCCAATTTCACCGCCGCTGTTTCACACTTGTCATTTAGTGGCGTTGCCGTTCCGTGTGCGTTAATGTAACCGATTTCTGAAGGGGTAATCCCTGCATCCTCCATTGCATTAACCATACAAGCTGCTGCACCGCTGCCATCCTCTAGGGGCGCCGTCATGTGATTGGCGTCACAGCTAACACCGTACCCTGCTATTTCGCCTAAAATCTTAGCACCTCTAGCTACAGCGCGATTGTATTCTTCTAATACCAAAACCCCTGCACCTTCTCCCATGACAAATCCGCCTCTGTCTTGGTCAAAAGGGATTGACGCTCTCTTAGGATCTTCCACTTCGTTTAAGGCTTTCATGGAGGTGAATCCACCAATACCCAATTCGCTGATACAGCTTTCTGTCCCACCGGTTACCATGACATCTGCATAGCCATCACGGATCTGTCTAAAGGCTTCACCAATAGCATTGGTTCCCGATGCACAAGCTGTAACCACGCAGGTGCAGCTTCCCTTTAATCCCAATTCAATCGCCACAAGACCAGCCGCCATATTGGTAATTGCCATAGGAACAAACAACGGTGAAATGCGATCAAATCCTCGTTTCAGTCCTTTTGAATGCTCCTCTTCAATGACGCCAAGACCACCGATTCCACTAGAAACGTTGCAGCCACATCTGCTTGCGTTTTCCTGATTAATCACTAATCCGCTTTGGGCCATAGCTTCTCTAGCAGCCACTATAGCATATTGGCTAAATTTCGCTGTTCTTCTTGCCTGCATTTTGTCCATATGATCTTCAATATTGAAATTTTTCAATTCGCCAGCGATTTTCACCTTGTGATTTTCCGTATCAAAGCTTTGGATATAGTCGATGCCGCAAACTCCGTTTTTCGCATTTTCCCACATTTCTGCTGTGGTATTTCCAATAGGAGAAAGGCCTCCCATTCCTGTAATTACTACTCTTCTCTTTTCCATATTTTTTCCTCTATACTTACAACTACATGGCCATACCGCCGTCAACGGCTAGTACTTGACCGGTGATATATCCACTTTCCTCTTTGGCAAAGAAGGCAACTGCGTTGGCCACATCTTCTGCTCGGCCTAATTTCTTTATGGGAATACTCTCCTCAAGAGATTTGCTCATTTCTTCAGAAAGGGCCGCAGTCATGTCTGTTTGAATGAATCCTGGGGCTACTGCATTAACTGTAATTCCACGGGTTGCAATTTCTCGTGCAAAGGATTTGGTCATGCCAATAACCCCTGCTTTGCTGGCCGAGTAGTTGATTTGTCCGGCATTTCCCATTAACCCTACTACACTGGCCATATTGACGATTCTTCCATAGCGATTTTTCATCATTACCCGGCTCACTGCTTTCATCATGGAGTAAGTCCCTCTAAGGTTTGTCGCAATGACTGCATCAAATTCTTCATCAGTCATGCGCATGAGCAAATTATCACGGGTGATTCCTGCATTATTGATCAAAATGTCTACTGTGCCAAAGGTTTTTATCGCTTCATCTACAATGCGACTACAATCCTCACTGGAGGCAATGTCCCCTTGGACAATTAAGGTTTCCACACCAAAGGATTTGCAAATTGACTCTGTTTCCTTGGCTGCAGCTTCATTGCCTGCGTAGTTGATGACCACGTTGGCTCCTGCTGCTGCTAGTGTTTCGCAAACTGCTCTACCAATTCCTCGGCTTCCACCAGTTACAATGGCTATTTTCCCTTTCATTTATGCTTCTCCTTTCAGTAGTTCCATCACCTTTTCTAAATCAGCGGCTGTCTCGATGCCTAGAACCTTGATGTCTTTACACGTTTTGCGCACAAACCCAGCAAGGGCTTTTCCTGGTCCCACTTCTATGATGGTATCGATACCTGCTTGTTGCATGACCTTGATGGTGTCTTCGAAATATACGCTGTTAGAAACCTGCTTAACGAGAAGCTCTGCAATGGTTTGGGTTTCGGCTTTTTCTCTGCCAATGGCGTTGAACACGACAGGAAACCTCATGTCAGCAAAGTCGATGTCTCCAAAAACCGTTTCTAACGCCCTCCCTGCTGGTTCCATAAATACAGTATGGAATGGGCCACTTACTGGAAGAGGAATACATCTTTTGGCACCTCTCTCCGTAGCCAGTGCTACAGCTTTATCCACTGCGGCACCTTCGCCAGCAATGACAATTTGTCCTGGGCAATTATAGTTGGCAATTTGGACAATTCCTTCATCAGATGCATCCTGACAGCATGACGCGAGAGCCTCTCGATCAAAATTCAGCACCGCTGACATTTTACAATCGACGCCTTCGGCTGCTTCATGCATTTCAAGTGCTCTGCGGGTAACCAGCTTGATGGCTGTCTCTGCATCGAAAACTCCTGCGCTATGCAGCGCCGAATATTCCCCTAAGCTAAGGCCTGCTGCCATTTGCGGCTCAATGCCTGCTTTGCTTAACTCAGCCATTATCCCAGCTGCAAAAGCCACCATAATGGGTTGTGTATTTCTCGTGTCGGACAGTGCTTCCATCGGTCCTTCAAAGGCAATTTGCCTTTGGTGTTTCGGAAGCAGATCAAAGACGGCCTTAAAGCCTTCATATTGCTCATATAAATCTTTGCCCATTCCTACTGTTTGACTGCCTTGTCCGGCAAATAATATTCCTAATTTCATGATACTAATTCCTCGATTATTTTCTTCACTGTGGTCATTTCGTTGATTTTGCCTACATTGCTTCCGCAAAAGAACAGCCCCGTATCATACCTTCCGTAAAATGCATTGATTAACGCTTCATTGATACAATATGGCGTTGTCGCCGGATTACAGGTGTGAATGCAACCAATACAGGTTTCTGGAGAAAACCTTAGACCTTCACTTACCTTGGTGGTTAACGGTGTCCGTAAGCCTCTCCCTGGCATTCCCACAGGACTTTTTAAAATCATGGCGTCCTCTTCCTTAGCAGAAAGAATCACATCCTTAAACCCTTGACTTGCGTCACATTCCTCTGTTGCAATAAATCTCGTGCCGATTTGGACACCTTTTGCTCCAAGATCAATACAACGCTTTAGATCCTTTTGGTCAAAGACACTTCCGCCGCAGAACACTGGAATGTCTCCAGCTTCTTCTATGACATCGGTTAGTATTTCGTCTAAAGGCTGTGCTGTGTTGGTATCCATTGCATCCTGAGAAAATCCTAAATGGCCGCCAGCTTGGCTGCCCTCTACCACGAAAAAGTCCGGTTTTCGTTGATGGCGTTTTTCCCAAATTTTGCTGAGGGTTTTTGCCGCTCTCCCGCTAGATACAATTGGGGCAATCATTACCTTATATTTTTTTACAAACTCAGGAAGCTCCAAAGGTAATCCTGCTCCAGCGATAATGGCATCGATACCTGCTTCACAAGCCGTCTTCACCATATCCGCAAAATTAGTCGTAGCCACCATTGCATTAATGGCAATCAGCCCTTTTCCTCCAGCGATTTTTTGTGCTTTTTTGATTTCCTTTACCAGCGCACGTCTGTCGGCTTCTTCTGTATTTGTCCAAAAATCATCTTCCCTAAAGCCTATGTTTGCAGTGGAAATAACGCCCATTGCGCCTTCAGCTGCTACTGCACCTGCAAGCCCTCCAAGGGAAATTCCCACACCCATCCCACCTTGAATGACTGGAACGGTTAAATTACTTAATGTGTTCATATTCGCTTACCATGTTCTCCAATATCGTTCTAATCGGAAGGATTTCCTTTACCAATCCAGCTACTTGACCTGCCATTAATGAGCCGTTTTTCACATCTCCGTCAACTACGGCTTTGCGCAGTGAACCTAGAGTGAACTTTTCCAGCTCCATCATTTCCGCTCCTGCTTTCTCTTGCTTTACATACTCTCTAGTCATAGGATTTTTCAGGCATCTCACTGGTGCTCCTGCAATTCTACCGGTGACGATGGTATCGTTGTCTTTGGCCTTAACGATGGCCTCTTTATAGTTTTCATGGATCGGGCATTCGTCACTTGCCAGCAAAATGGTTCCGATTTGGACTCCACTGGCGCCTAGAATTTCTGCTGCCTTCATCTGTCTGCCACCAGCAATTCCGCCTGCTGCAATAACTGGAATGTCAACTGCATCACATACCTGTGGCAAAATGGCCATGGTCGTCAATTCACCAATATGTCCTCCTGCTTCACAGCCTTCTGCAATTAGTCCGTCAACGCCTAAGCTAGCAAGTCGTTTCGCCAAAGCTACTGAGGAGACTACAGGGAAAATTTTGATGCCTGCGTCTTTCCATAGGGGTACATATTTTCCAGGATTTCCAGCGCCTGTAGTGACAACCGCCACGTGTTCATCTGCCACAACTGTAGCAATGTTCTCTACGTCTGGATTCATCATCATGATGTTGACACAAAAAGGCTTGTCTGTAAGGCTCTTAGCTGTTTTGATGTGTTCTCTTAAGGTTTCTGCATCCATTCCGCCTGCGCCGATGGTTCCAAGAGCACCTGCATTAGATACTGCTGCTGCAAATTCACCTGTAGCAATATTGGCCATTCCGCCTTGAACAATGGGGAATTCAATATTCAACAATTGATTTATTTTCATCATTTTCCTTTCCTCATTTCTTAAATTTCAATGAACATGCTTCCATAAGTCAGTCCTGCACCAAATCCTGTGCAGATTAATTTTGTTCCTGACTTCAACAATCCCTCGTCGTTCATTTCAGTAAGGGCTATAGGAATACTGGCTGCCGACGTGTTTCCGTACCTGTATAAATTCTTGAAGAATTTTTCTTTATCTTTGGAGATTCTTCTGGCGGCATTGTCAATGATTCGTTCATTAGCCTGATGACAAACAAAATAGTCGATATCCTTGTCGGTTAAATTGGCCAGTGACAATACCTTGTTGATGCATTCAGGAACCTTGCTCACTGCGAATCGATATACCTCTTGTCCTGCCATTTGAATGCACTCACCGTCTTTACCGCAGTAGAGAATGTCATGATTAGACGCACACCCGCCATAATAGGTGAACTGGGCATCTTCATCGTAAGCCAATACCGCTGCACCTGCGCCATCACCGAAGAGTACGCATGTGGCTCTGTCTGACATATCCATTAGTGGCGAAATCTTTTCACTTCCAATGACCAAGGCATATCCACCCTTTTGGGCCGCCAGCATACCATTGGCAATATTACATCCATAAATAAAGCCAGAGCATGCACCGTTTAAGTCTACAGCCAAAGTGGTTTCTTTCAGCCCTAATCTGCCTAACACGCCGCAGGCTACTGCTGGAGTAAAATCGTCTGGAGTAAAGGTGCAGACAAACATCATGGAAATATCTTCTCGATTGATGCCTGCCTGAGCAATTGCTTTTTCCGCCGCGCTAACTGCCATATCCTCGTTGGTCTGCCCTTCTGCAAAAAAGCGAGACTGGATGCCAGTTTTCTCGCGAATCCAAGCATCATTGGTATCTACAATTTCCGCCAAGTCATCATTGGTTACCACCCGACTCCCTTGGGCTTTGCCTAGACCGATAATTTTGATTCCTGCCATAATTATCTTTCTACCTTTCTTTTCATGTTTCCTACATTACGTAGTTTCTTGTATCTATCTTTCATCAAAGTCTGACCGTTCACTTTCAGTAATGGGGTCAATTGTTCTTCGATGGTTTTTTCCACTGCATCAAAAATATATTCTCGCGCTTCATGAGCACCTTCCTTGGTCTCAGCGATGACCACATCGCAAATGCCCAGCTTCTGCAAATCTGTTGCCGTCAGCTTCATCACTTCGCAAGCCTCTTCCCATCTAGACGCATCCTTCCAAAGTATCGATGCGAATCCTTCTGGTGACAGAATGGAAAAAATGCTGTTCTCCAGCATAATGGTCTTATCCGCCACGCCGATTGCAAGGGCTCCGCCGCTTCCACCTTCACCGATAAATACGGATATGGTTGGCACGCTTAGTCTGCTCATGGTTGCTATGGATCTGGCAATGGCTTCACCCTGACCTCTTTGCTCGGCTTCTAAGCCTGGATAAGCACCTGGCGTATCCACAAAGGTAATCACTGGTCGATGAAACTTTTCTGCCTGTAGCATTAATCTTTCTGCTTTTCTATAACCTTCTGGATTTGGCATACCAAATCTATACTTGACGTTTTCTTCTAGATCTACGCCTTTTTGGTGTCCAATGATGGTCACCGGCACTCCATGAAAAAAAGCTAATCCACCAAGGACGCTTTCATCATCACCGTTTTTTCTATCTCCTGATAGAGGGAAGAAATCATCAAAGATGGCGTCAATGTATTCTCTTGCCGTGGGTCTTCCTGGCATTCTTGCCAGCTTTACCCGCTGGGCAGCAGTTTTTTCACTTATCTTCATTTTCTGCCCCTCCTGTCATGTAAATGTAGTAATAATCCTAAGGTATTTCTCATCTCTCCCCGTTGCACGATGGCATCTACGAATCCATGCTCCTGAAGGTATTCAGCCTTTTGGAATCCCTCTGGTAAGGATTGGTTGATGGTCTGTTCAATGACTCTTGGCCCTGCAAATCCAATTAAGGCTTTTGGTTCTGCCAAGATAATATCGCCCAAGCTAGCAAAGCTTGCAGTCACCCCTCCTGTAGTCGGATGGGTCATCACGGAAATGAATAATAAGCCTTCTTCAGTGTGTTTTGATACTGCTGCTGAAGTCTTTGCCATTTGAAACAACGACAAAATCCCTTCTTGCATTCTCGCTCCACCTGATGCACAAAAAATGATTAATGGCAATTTGCTTTTCGTAGCATATTCACAAGCTCTGGTGATTTTTTCGCCAACTGCTGTTCCCATACTACCCATCATAAATCGATTGTCCATGACACAAAGAACCGCTTTGGTTCCTTTGATTTTGCCTGTTCCAACGAGAACGGCTTCTCTCATAGAGGTTTTTTTCCGCTGCTCTGTCAGCTTTTCATCATAATCCGGAAAGTCTAAAGGATTTCCTCCCTTGACACTACCGCAAATTTCCTTAAAGGTTTTTGGATCCACCAAGGTTTTGATTCTATACTTGGCCGATATATTATAGTGATGTCCACAAACTGGACATACATACATATGCTCTGCCAGTTGATCTTTAGTCGCCTTGTCCTTGCAGCTTGGACAGAGTATCCTATCATCTTCATTTAGATTTCTCAGCGCAGTGAGAAATTCTTTTTTTTCTTTAAACGGATTCATGCTTTCCTCCTGCTGCTTCATATATGTCTAACAGCTCTTTTAAATGCTTTTCCATAAAGCCCGTATCATATCCTCCTCTGAGGAAATCTCCATTGAACATGAGGAGATGCTGAATAGGCAGTGTGGTCTCCACTCCCTTGATGACGGTTTCTTCCAGTGCCCGTCGCATTCTACGTACTGCATCAAGGCGGGTGTCACCTTTGACAATGACCTTTGCCACCATTGAATCATAAAAAGGGTTAATGTCACAGCCATTATATAATGCACTGTCTACACGGATTCCTGCTCCTGCCGGAAAATGAATAAACTCTACTTTTCCTGGACATGGCGCAAAGTGCTCAAAGACTTTTTCTGCTGTGATTCTGCACTCAATGGCATGGCCTTCTACTTTGATGTCTTCTTGGGTAAAGCTTAATGGCAAGCCAGAAGCAATGCGCAATTGTTCCTTAACGATGTTCACGCCAGTAACCATTTCGGTCACTGGATGCTCCACTTGAATTCTCGTATTCATTTCGATGAAATAAAAATTGTTGTCTTTATCGACGACAAATTCGATGGTTCCCGCATTTTCGTAACCAGCCGCTTTCGCTGCCTTTACCGCCGCATCGCCCATTTGGGTTCTTAATTCTTCATCCAATCCCCAAGCTGGTGCTTCCTCTAGTAACTTTTGATTTCGTCGCTGAATGGAACAATCTCTTTCCCCTAAATGAATGGTGTTTCCTTGGCTATCTGCCAAAATTTGAATTTCGATATGTCTCGGATTTTCGATTAGCTTTTCAACGTACATTTCTCCATTGCCGAAACAGCTTTCCGCTTCTGATGATCCTGATGCAAATCCTGCCAAGGCTTCTTCACGATTATATGCTTTTCGCATGCCGCGACCGCCGCCGCCTGCCGATGCTTTCATAAGCACTGGATATCCGATTTCCTCGGCAATATCCGCCGCCTCTTCTGCTGTGGCTACTGGTCCATCCGATCCTGGAACAACTGGAACACCAGCCGCAGTCATTAAGGTTCTGGCTGCCGCTTTGTTTCCCATTTGGTCGATAACGTCAGAAGACGGCCCTATAAATTTGATTCCGTTTTCTTCACACTGTCTCGCAAATTGGCTGTTCTCTGAAAGAAAGCCAAATCCCGGGTGGATTGCATCACACCCTGTGGCTTTGGCTGCTTCGATAATATTGTTGATATTCAAATAGCTTTCCGAGGCTCTCGGTCCACCGATACATATTGACTTGCTGGCCAAAATTGCGTGAAGTGCCTGTTTGTCCGCCGTAGAATATACGGCTACGGTTTCGATAGACGAATCCATACATTCTCGAATGATTCGAACGGCTATCTCTCCTCTATTGGCAATTAACACTTTTTTTAACATGGTTCAACCTCAAATAGTACTTGGTCAAATTCTACAAGCTGACCATCGGTTCCGTGAACGGCTTTGATGATGCCGTCTACTGGTGATTTTAGTTCGTTCATCATTTTCATGGCTTCTACTAGACAAAGAATTTGCCCTTTGCTCACCTTCTGACCCAAGGATACGAAAGCTGGTTCCTCCGGTGAAGGTGCCTGATAATAAACACCAACAATTGGAGATTTCACTTTTTCAAATCCATTATCGGGCGATGGCTGAGATACTGCCGCAGCAGGCTGTGCCGCGGAGGCTTCCTGCACGGAATTGATCACTGGTGCAACGGCTACTGTCTGTGGCCCTGGTTTTTCCAGTTTCAGTTTGAAATCCTCTTCTTCAATTTCCATTACTGTAAGAGAAGACTCTTCAAATCTGGAGATGAATGCAAATATCTCTTTCTGATCCATAACTTATGCCTGATACTTTTCGATGCACGCTACGATGTTTCCAACGGTTTTCATGTTTGCCAATTCTTCATCAGGAATTTTTACGCCGAATTCTTCTTCTAACGCCATAACCAATTCAACTGCATCCAATGAATCGATGTTTAGATCCTCTGCAAGACTTGCTTCCAACGCGATTTTTTCTTCATCACATCCTAGAGTGTTAACCATTGTTTCTTTTACTTTGTCAAAATTCATTTCTTTATTCTCCTTTAATTATATTCAAATGATTAAAGAATTTTACTTAAAATATTTTAACTAAAATTCTTTAAGTATATTATCAGTATTGCTTCTGAAAGTCAATACAAAAAAGATTTCTTCACCAAAATTACATAAAAAAATACAGCCTATGGCTGCATTTTCTTATGCTCTGCTTTATCCTTATACATCAGATGATCCGATAGTTGCACCGAATCTTCTATGGTTTGGTCTTCTTCTCTTCTTTGATCAACGCCAACAGAATACTGAAGCTTTACATTTTTCGTCTCATTTTCCGTTAAAGTCTCTTTCTTCATCGATTCTAATATGGATGCAATTTCCGCCATAGTTTTACCGTAAACAAGGGTGATAAATTCATCTCCCCCCACTCGATATATTTTTCCTATCGGCCCAAAGAACTTGGTGAGATAACTGGATAATCTACAAATCACTTCGTCTCCAGCCAAATGTCCTTGGGTATCATTGATTTCCTTCAGCCCATTGACATCTGCAGAAATACAAACCACATCGGCGTATTTGTCCAGATTTTCATCAATTTTCTTTATTTCTTCTTGGAAGGCGGCTCTGTTTCGGATTTTGGTCAAGCCGTCTCTATAAGCAAGGGTTTTGTAGAAGTCACTGCGAACCCCTTCTCTATAAGTCTCCATGGCATCACGAATTAGCTTTACGGTCACAATACCAAAGAATATCATAATTCCTAATTGGGTAAACTGGGTATTGCTCTTTGTCTGCAAAATATCCCCGTAAAACACAAAGGCATCTATGATTACACCGACAAATACTGGCATCACACTTCGCAGCAAATAACGCTTTTCGCCTTTTTTTCTACCTGCGTCAATTAATAATGTCCAATTTGTCTGTGTAAGCTGGCCTCCATTATGCTGAGGCAAATTGTAGTTCTTGCTAATGAACACGCCCACCAACAATAAAATGATGATAAGCAACGTGATCATCGCCTGCCCAATTTTGTTCTTCATCACACTCTCCAAACTTCATTAATTAGGATAATCATTGGACCAAAGAAGTAGTGAAAAAACATTTTCGTTCTTCTTCTCATTTTATTTTAAATTAATATATCACATTTTATGCAATCTGCCTATGCAATTTCACATCCCATCTTCTATATCTTCATATGAAAAGAAGCGGCTCCTTTTCAATAAGAAAATCCGCTTCTTTTCTGAGGTATTATCTATTTATAATTTGTCTGTTTCCATAAACTGTGCATTGGTGCCATGAATTTTGAAAAATTCTTCTGACGCCCTAATGCCAATTTCTTTCGGACACTGCTGTATTTTTCGTAAGGAATCCTCCTCATCTATGGTCAAAATCTTTTGGTCTCTCATAATGATTTTGCCATCAACTACAGACAATGCTACCTCTTGACCTCTAGCGCTATACACTAGATTTGGTACAATATTACGCATCGGGTAAGTATATACTGGAAGCATCGACGGGAATTTAAGATCAATCGCGATGAAATCCGCTTTTTTGCCTCTTTCCAATGATCCTACAATATCATCTACTCCAATAGCTTTTGCACCTTCAATTGTGGCCATACGCAACGCTTTCCATGCTGGCATTTTTTCAGGGTCATGGTATTTCAATTTATTGAACATACAGATGTTCTTCATCTCATGAATAATATTGTGGCAGTTATTCCCTGGTGCTTGATCTGATCCAAGGGCCACACTTCCTCCAGCTTCCTGAAAGATTGTGCTCGGACATACCAACCCGTCAATAATTCCAATCGACGCTGGATTAACCACCATAGATGCACCACTTTTAGCAATGACGCGTGTTTCTTCATCATTACACGCCGTTAAATGTACTGCAATCAAAGAACTATCTAAGTATCCCAACTCTTGAAGAAACTCTGTTGTTCTTTTTCCATACCTTTTTTCAATCTGGTAACTCTCTCTGTCACCTTGTTGTACGTGCATATGAATTTTTGTGCTGCGTTCTTTAGCAATTTTCTGTATTTTCTCTAACAGATGCGGATTGACAAAGTCGACACCTTGAGGTCCAAACAGAATTCGGATTCTGCCGTCTCCTTTGCGATGCCATCTGTCAAATAGTTCCAGATTCCGACCAAGTTCTTCTTCTCCTTGGGCGTCATCCATCTCATATAGCTCCCCTGGCTGGTATACTCTTCGTTTTGCTGCGCGAATCGTCTGTGCAATATTTCCTCTTGCGCCTATCTTATCTATAAAATGGCACACATTATTCATTTCTGCATCATAATCACCCAGCGTGGTAGTCCCTGCCTTTATTGCTTCTATGATTGCTACTTCGCTTCCAGCATCTCGCTCTGAATTGGTTACAGCATTATCAAATGGCTGCAAGCCGTACATCATCCAGTTATTAGTGTCCTGCGCAAGGCCGCGCATTACATTGCAAGCTGTATGCATGTGTCCGTCAATAAAGCCAGGCAATACGACATGATGGGGCAGGTGCAGCACTTCCTCTGCCTGATAGATTTCTTCGCATTTTTCTAAATCTACAAAATCGATAATCTTTCCACCATCAACAATCATCGCTTGTTCAGCTTTATATCCAACGCCCCCACCTTCCATTGTATAAAAGTGCGGCGCTTTTACAATCATGTCTACTTTTTTCATGTTCTCCTCTTATCCGCCGCCTGCAAAACAGGCCTCGTTACTATTTAGAAACGTCTAAGAGCTTTGGTTCTCCTTCCATGATGGTTGGATGTGCCTTAAAGCCCTTCACACGGTTGTTCAATACAGACCATCCATTTTTGCTATAAAGAGGAACCCAAAGTGCTTCTTCAGCAGCTACTCTCTGGATTTCTTCATAACATTCCATTCTTCTGGCTTCGTCTGTAGCACTTCTTGCCTCAGCTAAAAGCTTATCAATCTTTGGATCACTCCACTTAGAACGATTAGGTGCAGGCATATTCTTACTATACATATATTCTTGCAGCATGTCCTCAGCAGAGTTAATGTAAGTACCCATAATCAATACATCAAAATCATTATCGCCAGCTCCACCGATTCTATCCCAGAAGTCAGCAGTAGAGGTATTTACGATTACATCGATACCGATTTTCTTCATTTGAGCCTGGAATAGTTCTGCAGTCTTTGCATCTTCATCAGAAGAACAATAGGATACTTCCATAGACAACTTCTTTCCATCTTTATAACGATAGCCATCACTATCTAATTTATATCCATTATCCTCTAAGAGCTTTCCAGCAGCATCTAAATCATGTTTATAGAAATCTTTTCCGTCTTTCCAGTTCCACTTGTACCCTTCTGGTAAGCCTGAATACATTGGCTCAGAGTGACCACCCATGGTAGTATTTACGATTTCATCTCTGTCAATAGCCATATTGCACGCCTGTCTTACCACTTTATCAGACACTCTCTCTGTTTGGAACATTAAGAATACAGGGTACGGAGGAGCATACTCAACTAATGTAAAGTCTCCCTTTTCAAGTAGCCCTTCAATTTCATTAGCAAATACACATCCATTACCTAAAACATCAATATTGCCTGCTTCAAATTCCATCTGTCTTGTTCCTGGCTCAGGTAGGAATCTTACTAACAATCCAGGAAGATGTGCAGGACCCTGATTTTCAAAGCCAGACGATCCCCAAGTGTAGTCTTCATTTCTTACCATTCTTAGGTAATCACTTGCAACATATTCTTCCATTTTAAATGGGCCAGTGCCATCTACAACTTCAACACCGTAAACCTTATTATCAGCTTTTGCCTGTTCTATCGCATCCTTATTCAAAATAGATGCTACTGGAACAGTCATGTTTACTAAGAAGTTATTATCTGGGTTACTCATATTCACTACAACAGTTTTTTCATCTGGGGTTTCGATAGTATCAACGAAATCCAAATAATAGGAGTAGCAAGTACCGGACTCTGTTCTCCATCGTTCCCATGTCCATTTTACATCTTCAGATGTCAATTCCTTACCACTGTGGAATTTGATTCCATCTTTTAGATGGAAAGTGTAAGTCTTTCCGTCTTCTGCGACTTCCCAGCTTTCTGCCAATGCATCTTTGATTGTTTCTCCATCAAAGTCAGTTGTTACGATTGTATCGTACATCTGGTTTACATACTGCCAGTCACCATAGGAGGACGTCATCTGTGGATCCATAATGCAACCACTTCCATCAGAGTAAGTACCGATAACCAATTCTTCTGATCCTGAATCAGTACCACTGTCGTCATTGCCGCCACATGCAGCTAGTGTAAATACCATGACGAAGACCAGTAGCAATGCACCGATTCTTTTCCATTTCTGTTTTAACATCTTTCTTACCTCATTTCTTTATATTTTGAAAAGCTTGTAAATCACATCGCTCTTTCAACATTTTCTATTTGCCCTCATACTTTGGGCATACCAATGGAGACAATTCATCCACGCTTCGATTAAAACGATCATGTTGAGCAGTTCTACTCCATGATCCCTCAGACACTTCTTGTAATTCAAGCGCTAGTTTTCTTTCATCCACACCGGTGATTTTACCGTCCTTTACGATGCAATTACCACCTACATAAACCTGCTTCACAGAATGTCTTGTGGCACTATAAACAATGTTCTTCACTACATCGCGGACTGGGCTCATTTCAATAGTATCCAATTTAAATACAACAAAGTCTGCTTTTGTTCCTTTTTCTAGTCTTCCCAAATCCTTACGCCCTAGCGCTTTTGCACCATTAATAGTTGCTGCATTGAAAATATCACCTGCAGTTACTGCAAAAGTAGTTCTATCTACAATTTTTCCCATGACAGCAGCCATTCGCATTTCTTGGATAAAATCAGATGGGAATGTATCTGTACCGATGGTCATATTCACACCATACTCCTGGTATTTAGCAAAGGATTGCAATGTATTTCCGCCTCTCGAAATCGCAATTGGACAATGCGCTACGGTAGTCTTACTATCGCCAAGCAATCTTAAGTCACTATCTCCAGCCATATTGATTGAGTTATGTCCTGTAATATACAAACAATGCGGCACGATTACATCTTCGCCTAGCATACCTGTGTCTGCCATTAGCTTAACTGGTGTTTTTCCATACATACGAATGCTAGTTTCGAACTCTAGTGGACTTTCTGCTCCATGAATGGTAATCCGCTTATCCATCTTATCAGCTCTTTTTCTAACCTCTTTTAACATATCAGGCGTACAATACATAGTTTGGGTAGGCGCCCATATTCCGCGGATTCTACCGTCATAAGTTCCATCAATATCACGAATCAGCTGCTCTGCCTCTTCAATACGATCAAATCCTTCCTTTTCATCAAAGTCACAAACTGCAGAATGACCATCTGGAGAATACCATACACTCTTTTCTTCATAGCGATCACCTGCTCTTACTGGTGCGCCTATATATGCACGCATTCCCATTTCTCCAGCAAGTTCCGCTTCTATCCGAGAATACCCCCCGCCATAAATCAAGGAAGTTGTGCAGCCACTCTTTAATATTTCGGCTAAATTCAATTTTGCCTGCAAAAATGCGCCTCTCTCCCCTAGCGACATAACAAGAGCATAATCATAAAGTGTTCCTTCATAGAAATATGGATTACCCACATCTTCCCTGTAGCTTTTCAAACTATAAACTTCACACGGGTGTGTATGAAGGTTTATGAAACCTGGCGTAATTGCTACATTTCCCAAATCCTCAAAAGGCGCACCTTGCGGAATTGTTGTGTAGAACCCAGCGACAGTATCTCCATCTACACCCAAATATCCATTTTCCAATGTTTTGTGCCGTCCTTCATCCCAAACGATGATATATTTGGCCTTATAGTATTTGATTTCGCTCATTTTTCAACCTTTCTTATTTTAATCGCGGGAAACTCATTGGATAGAATTCATCCATTAGTCTTCCATCCTGGGTTCTTAATGTTTTCCACGCTTCTTCACCAATTGCCTGCAACTCTTCGCAGAGACTTCTCTCGTCAATTCCACAAACTTTCCCATCTCTTACCACACACTTTCCTTCAACATAAACCTGTGAAATAGAATGTCTAGTTCCGCTATAAATGATGCTTTTTATTATGTCTCTAGATGGAGTCATTTCTATGGTGCCCAAATCTACAATAGAAAAATCTGCCATAGCACCCTCACATAGTTTGCCGAGATCGTCTCTTCCAAGAGCTTTAGCTCCGTTAACTGTAGCAGCATTAAAGATATCCTTGCCTCTCGTTCTATAAGTTGTGCGTTCCTGTGACTTGGCCATGAATGCAGCAAGCCTCATCTCCTGAATCATATCCGAAGGAAATGTATCTGTTCCCATTCCTACATTAACCCCAGCATCCGTGTACTTGGCGAAGGATTCCAAATTAGTACCGACCCTAATGAATGGGGTTGGGCTATGTGCGATATTACTCTTTGTTGTTCCTAAAAGTTTAAGATCACGATTATTTCTTATAAAAACTTGACTATGCCCTGATATGAACACGCAATGCGCAAGTACCACATCTTCCCCTAAAAGACCTGTGTCACTTAATAGTTCTACTGGAGTCTTCCCATAAAGTCTGATGCAGCCTTCCACCTCTGCAAGATCTTCAGCTACATGAACGGTGATGCCAACCCCCAGTTTATCTGCAATCTTTCGAGTCTCTTTTAGCATTGCAGGTGTACAAGTCATGGATTGAGTTGGCCCCATCATGATTCGAATTCTACCATCATAAGTGCCGTCATAATCCTTAACTAAGGCTTCCGCTTCTCGAATTCTCTCAAAGCCGCTTGCTTCATTAAAATCATAAGTTACAGAATGCCCGTCAGGAGAATGCCACACACTATCTGCTTCCATTCTGTCACCAGCTCTAATTCCTGCGCCAACATAAGCCCTTAGCCCCATCTCACCAGCAGTGTCTGCTTCTAGCCTTGAATATGGTCCTCCATAAATCAATGAAGTGGTGCAGCCACTCTTAATAAGCTCGATTAGATTTAAAGTAGTCTGAATCTCAGCGCCTCTTTTTCCCAATGACGGGAATGGGTAATCCATTAATGTGGATTCAAAGAAATTGGGGTTTCCGCAATCTTCAATATAACTTTTAATACTGAATACTTCTGACGGATGCGCATGTAGATTTACAAAACCAGGCAAAATCGCTGCGTTCCCTAAATCTTCGTACTGTGCATTTTCCGGTAAATTAGCCATATATCCAGCAATTCTTTTACCCTCTACTGCTAAATAACCATTCTCTAGAATATGATGGCTCCCATCTTTCCAAACGACAATGTACTTAGCCTTTAAAAATTTCGTATTTTTGCTCACGTTCCTCCTCCTCTTTCCAATTTAAACGTTAAGTTTTAATTTAGGACAGGACAGTGGAGACAATATATCAATTCCACGACACTGTCTATCTTTTTTGCTTGCTTTTTCCCATGCTTCTTCAGCAAGTCCCTGCAATTGGCTACTCAATATTTTTTCGTCGATACCTATCAGCCTCCCATTCTCAACTATGCGTTCTCCATCTATATACACATGCTGTATTGAATGTCTAGTTGCACTATAAACTATATTTTTCACCACATCACGAACCGGACTCATTTCAATATTGTCTAATCTAATGACCGAAAAATCCGCTTTACATCCTGTTGTTAACTTTCCTAAATCTTTTCTACCCAGAGCATGTGCCCCATTGATGGTAGCCGCATAAAATACATCTTTTGCACTTGTCGCAAAGGTACTTCGGCCTGCGACCTTTCCCATTATTGCTGCCATTCGCATTTCTTGAATGAAGTCTGATGGAAAGGTATCTGTTCCGATTCCCATATTAACACCTGTCTGCTGATACCTCTCAAATGTCTCCAAGGTATCTCCCTCTCTAGCAAGAACAATCGGGCAATGTGCCACAGTAGCACCTTCCTGGCCCAGCAACTGCAAATCCCTCCCTCTCATATAAATCTGAGAATGCTCCGTAATACAGCAACAATGTGCAATGATTAAGTCCTCACCAAGAAGACCAGTCTCATACATTACTTCCACTGGGGTTTTTCCTCTCTGGCGAATCGAAGTTTCAAACTCTATAAAGTCTTCGCTCCCGTGAATGGTAATGCCTATATTATGCTTATCAGCTTGCTTTCGGACTTGCCGTAACATTTCTTCAGTACATGTCATTGTTTGTGTTGGTGCAAGCAATCCCTTTATTCTTCTGCTTCGAGAGTTTTCAAGATTTTTAGCGAAATCAACCGCCTCTTTCAAACGTTCCATCCCGCTTGTTTCATCAAAAGAAAAGGTAAGACTATGACCATCCGGAGAATCCCAGATGCTAATCTCTTCCTTTGCGTCACCCGCTCGAACGCCCCATCCAACATACGCTCTTGCTCCCATTTGATCGGCAATTTCCGCTTCAAGTTCAGATTCCGGTCCTCCAAAAATTAAGGAAGTAGTACAACCACTCTTTAAGATTTCCGCCATATTTAATTTAGCTTGTATTTCTGCACTTTCAGCGCCAAAGGATACCAGTCCAGCATAATCGTATAATGTCGAATCGTAAAAATTCAAATTACCGCAATCTTCCTTATAGCTTCTCCCTCCATACACCTCCGAAGGATGACAATGCAGGTTGATGAATCCTGGCACAATCGCCACATCTCCTAGATCCTCGTAGGGTATTTCCTTCCTGAGTTCTTTATGAAATCCTGCAATATCATTTCCTTTCACTTCTAAATAACCATCTTCTAGTTGACAATGCTGTGTACCATCCCAAATAATGATATATTTGGCCTTAAGAAAAAAGCTTTCGTTATTCAACAGATTTACCTCCTGTCAGTATGTTTTACAGCAAGTGACACGCCACCAGATGACCTTCTTCAATTTCCTTCAGTTCTGGTGCTTGATTTTTGCAGATTTCCTCCGCTTTTGCACACCTTGTACAAAATCTACAGCCTATTGGTGGATCCACAGGGCTTGGTGTATCTCCTTCTAATAGAATGCGCTCCTTCTTTGCCGTTGGATCTGGAACAGGAATAGCGGAAAGTAGTGCTCTTGTATACGGATGAGCAGGATTTCTATATAAATCATCTCTCTCTGCGATTTCCATAACTTTTCCTAAATACATAACGATTATCCGATCACAAATATATTCCACTACCGATAAGTCATGGGAAATAAACAACATCGTTAATCCAAAATCTCTTTTCAGTTCCAAGAGTAAATTAAGAATCTGAGAACGAATGGAAACATCCAATGCTGATACAGGCTCATCACAAATCATGAATTTTGGGTCAGCTGCTAAAACTCTAGCAATCCCAATACGCTGTCGCTGTCCTCCCGAGAATTCATGCGGATAACGATCGGCAAAACCCTTTTCTAGTCCAACAATTTCCAACAGTTCCTCCACTCGTTGTCGCCGTTCTTTTCGTGTTCCTTTTTTCTGAATTTCCATAGGTTCTGCAATAGTATCTGCAATACGCATTCTTGGGCTTAAGGATGAGTAAGGATCTTGAAACACAATTTGCAAGTCACTACGCATTTTTCTAAGATCTTTTTTCTTCATTCCCATCAGCTCTTTGCCATCAAAGACAATGCTTCCTGATGTTGGCTGGGTTAACCCCAAAATTGAACGACTAATAGTAGTCTTTCCGCATCCACTCTCACCTACTAGGCCTAGCACCTCTCCCTTGTAAACGTCAAAGGAAACGCCATCAACCGCTTTTACAAATGATGTTGGTTTCCCTATAAGCTTATCGTCTACAGCAAACCATTTTTTTATATCTTTTATGGATAACAGTATTTCTTTTTCCATTATACTTCACCTGTCTCCTTCTCCTTGATATGTAACCAGCACCTGACTTTTCTACCATTACCGATTCCGAAAAGTTCTGGTTCTTTCTCGCTACATATATCCAAAGCATATTCGCATCTTGGACAAAATCTGCATCCTTGTTCAATCTTATTCGCACCACGCTTAAATGGAATCATGTATAATTTTTCATGATTTCCAATTTTCGGAATCGACTTCATCAGACCTTCCGTGTACGGATGCATTGGCTTCTCGAATAAGCTCTCGACAGTTGCTTCCTCAACTACTCTTCCTGCATACATTACGACTACATATTTCGCAACTTCTGCAATAACGCCCAAATCATGGGTAATCATCATAATAGACATTTCTCTCTCTGACTGAAGTTTACGAATCAAATCAAGAATTTGTGCTTGAATCGTTACGTCAAGTGCTGTAGTCGGTTCATCTGCAATGAGAAGTTGCGGGTTACAGGATAATGCCATTGCAATCATTGCACGCTGTAACATGCCACCGGACATTTGATGGGGATATTCCTTAATTCTTTTTTCCGGAAAAGATATTCCTACCTCTCTAAGTAAATCAATTGCCATCTCTTCAGCCTCTTTTTTTGACTTCTTTTGATGAAGTACAATTGCTTCTTCTATCTGCGAACCAATGGTATACAGTGGATTAAAAGAGGTCATTGGTTCTTGGAAGATTACTGAAATTTGATTGCCTCTAATTTTCATCATTTCTTCTTCTGGTTTTTCTAAAAGGTTTTCACCTTTGAAAATAATGCTGCCCCCTGTAATCTTACCCGGAGGATACGGAATTAGTTGCATAATTGACATGGCTGATACACTTTTCCCACTTCCTGATTCTCCTACAATTCCAAGCACTTCACCCTTTTTTATTTTGAAAGTCACATCCTGCACAGCATGATTTTCATCCTTTCCATTATAAAAGGTAACGGAAAGATGATTGACTTCAATTAGATTATCATTCTTGTTCATCTCTGACTCCTCTCCGCCTTCCTACATGCGAGGGTCTAGGACATCACGAAGTCCATCGCCCAGCAGGTTGAATCCAGTTACAGTAATAAAAATGAAGATGACAGGGAATCCTGAAATATGCGGCGATGAACTAATATAGTCCTTTCCGGCACTAATCAATGCTCCCCATTCAGGCATTGGTGGTGTTGCCCCAATACCCAAAAAGCTCAATGTTGAGATTGACATAATAATCCATGCCATTTCCAACATCGAATAAACTACAATAGTTGGAATACAGTTTGGCAAAATATGCTTCGCTAAAATTCTCAAGTCCGAACCACCTGCAGAAATGGATGCTTCTATATAAGGCATCTCCTTCAGTGACAGCACCAAACCACGAATTAGTCTTGCATATGCCGGCATGGATCCAAGGCCTACTGCAATCGTAACATTGCCTAGTCCTTGGCCTAATGTTGCTACAATGGCAATCGCAAGGAGCATCCCTGGAAATGCCATAAGAATATCCATAAAACGCATTAATGGATTATCCAAGTGCTTATAAAATCCCGAAATCAACCCTAGAGGCACGCCGATGAAAACTGCTACAGCCAGGGACATCAAACTGTATGGAATGGTAATTCTTGCACCGTACAGCATACGACTTAAAAGACATCTGCCAAGTTCATCCGTACCAAAGGGATATCCCTTCATTGGGCCTCTAAGGGCCACAGCTCCATCTGTTAGATACGGATCATTCGGCGCTAGTAACGGTGCCAAAATGGCAATCATAATCATGATAAACAAAATGACTGTACCGATAACCACAATTTTATTATGAAAACATTTCTGCAGTAACATCCATGCTGAGCTATTATTTAAAGTTTCCAAATTCTTCACCACCTTAATACTTGATTCTTGGATCGACCGCACTATAGGTCAAATCCACAATCAGGTTTACAATCAAAAACATGATTGCAAAGAGCAAAATGCTAGCCTGAATAACTGGATAATCATTCCCTATAATCGCGGTAATGGAATATCTGCCAAGTCCCGGCCACGCAAAAATACTCTCAATGACCACAGAGCCACTTAACATGTATCCTGTCTGTGTTCCAATAATCGTTATCAGCGGGAGCGATGCATTTTTAAGTGCATGCTTGATTACAATTGCCTTATACCGTAATCCTTTCGCCTTCGCTGTTCTAATATAATCTTGACGCATAACTTCAAGCATTTCTGAACGAGTCAACCTTGAAATCGAAGCCATTTGCGGAAGCCCTAGCATCAGTGCCGGGAGAAATGCATGCATTATACCATCTAAACTAAAGAAGGAGTCGCCCATTCCAGAAAAAGGAAATATACCCATTTGTAGGCAAAATACTTTCATCAGCATCAGCCCCAGCCAAAACTGAGGAATGGACACTCCCACCAAAGTCAGTCCCATACACGCTTTATCAATCCAAGTATTCTGCTTGAGCGCTGCAATAATCCCCAACGGAATTGCCGCAACAACAGACCAGATTCTAGCAAATACAATCAGATAAATTGTGTTTACTAAAGCAGTCATTATGTCTTTACTAATTTCGGTTTTCCTCAGAAAAGATCTTCCGAAATCACCGTGAAGTACATTGGTAAAATAATCAATAAATTGTTCCCACATCGGCTTATTGAGTCCCAACTGTTCTCTTATGGCTTCAATATCTTCCACACGAGCCGAACTACCTGCCAATTTTACTGCCGGATCACCTGGGGTAAATTGTACTATCAAAAAAGTGACAATGATTACGCCTAAAATGATGATTGGCAACTGAATCAAACGTTTGACTAAATACTTCTTCATCTTCTCTCCTTCTTTCTTTTCATGTCTCTAATTTACATTGCAACGGTCATGCCAAAATGACATCTTTAGCGCCTTCAACGTTTATTTCGTGTAAAATAAAAGCATTTGTAATTTTTTTTACTTTTTCGGACAAAAAATTTTTACTTTTTACCTTTTTTATCTGACAATTCTGTCATTTTGTTCTAAAAAAACCGTAAGGCGTTATTAAGCTTGCCGCCTTACGGTTGAAAATATTCTTTAGTTTATCATCACATTGCAAACATCTAGAAAAAGACTATCTGCTATTTCTTTTTTTCTTTTAACCCAAATTTCAATAATTTATAGTTTAATGTCTGCTTGGAAATCTTCAGTTTGTTTGCTGCTAAAGAAATATTCTTTGTTGAGTCGATGGCACGCATAATAAGTCTCTTCTCATACTCCTCAACCTTCTCCATCAAGCTTAAACTACATTCATAATTCATCATTAGTGATTTCTCTTCTTCATAATGAGTCGTTAGATAAGGGGGTAAATTTTCCATCCTAATTTCCCTTGAACTAAGCACATTAAACGCTCCCTCAACTACATTTTTCAATTCTCTCACATTGCCTGGCCATGGATACTGGCAAAATAACTCCATTGCGTCATCACTAACGCCAACAACATCTTTATTCATTTTTCGATTATTTTGGTTAATAAAATAGTTGGTCATTATCGGAATATCTGCAAGACGATTTCGAAGTGCTGGGATTTCTATTAGTACCGTGCTAAGTCGATAAAAAAGATCCTGTCGCAAAAGCCCTGCCTTAATACAATCCAAAGGGTTTTTATTAACAGCACTGATAACTTTTACGTCAAAAGGAATTGTTTTATCCCCTCCAATGCGTCTCACTTTCTTTTCTTCAATCGCATTAAGAATCTTTGCCTGCATGGCAATTTCCATAGAATTAACCTCATCAAGAAACAATGTTCCTCCATCCGCCAATTCAAAAAGGCCCGCTTTATCCTCTGCCCCAGTGAAACTCCCCTTTACCGTGCCAAACAAGATGCTTTCTAGCAAATTAGATGGGATGGCTGCACAGTTTTGAGATACAAAGCGATTCGCACATCTTACTCCAGATGTATGAATACTCTGCGCAATCATCTCTTTCCCTGTACCTGTCTCACCATAAATCATCACTGCGGAATCTGTGTTCGCAATCATAGGAATCTGCTTTTTTATCTCATTCACTTTCTGAGATGCAGATACAATATCATCCAAATGATACAACGCATCTGACTGATTTTGCATTTTGGGAAGATTAATGTACCTTCGTTGTATATTCTGATTTCGACCGTCATCAATACTTCTTGAGAAATCAATTGCCCCAACAATCTTTCCATTTTGCAAAATAGGAAGCGTACTGCAAATATTGGTAACATAATCTCCATGATCAGTAGTCAAGTGCTCTACTCTATCATAAATTGGTTGCCCCGTTTTAAGTACCTGCATAATAGTACTGTCTTCTTCTGTCAAATCAGGATGAATCTCTAAGATTGTCTTCCCCACAATTTGCTCCACTTGCAAACTGTATACGTCAGTTCTGAAATTAGTGTAATACTTGATGACACCGTTTTCATCTGTGACCATAATTCCGTCAAAATAGTTATATATATTTAGTATTTTCTCGATTTTAAAGTCTGACATATCGGTTACCTCATCTAAAAATATTACTTTCATTCTATCATAAAAGCATTCAATGGGAAATCACCTTTTTGATTAAATTCCTGTATAGCATCCTGCATACATTTTTGCAGGGACAAAGCGTCCCATTCCATATTTTCCCACAAACTTTCCGTTCTCCACCGCTACATTACCACGAAGAAGCACAGTTTCAACTTTACCAATTTGCTTTTTCCCTTCATAAACATTGTAATCTACTCCGTTCGGGTTGTCCTCTAAATGCACTCTTCCTTCCCATGTCGGATCAAAAATAACAATGTCAGCATCAGACCCCACTTCTAACGCTCCTTTTTGTGGAAAAATACCGTTTATTTTTGCTGGCTTGGTGGCAATCAATTCTACAAATTTCTGTCTAGAAATTCTGCCGGTCTCCACTCCATAAGTCCAAATCATAGAAAATCTATCTCCTGCTCCAGGCGAGCCGTTAGGAATCTGGGTGAAATTATCTCTTCCAGCTTGTTTTAGCTCTGCCACATCAATACCACAGTGATCCGAAGAAATTCCACTTAGGAGTCCATTGTCCAGTGCTTGCCAAAGGGCTTCAATATCCTCCTGGTCTCTAAGTGCAGGTGAGCAGACATACTTTGCCGCCTCATTAAAGTCAGGATTCTCTAAAGCCTCCTTGGTGGTAGTTAAATAATGTGTGCACGTTTCACCATTGACATTAATCCCTTTTCCTTGTGCTTCTACAATTTCATCCAACGCTTCTCGGCAAGTTACGTGAGCAATATAGAGAGGTGTCCCTACTTTCCCGGCTAGATATGCCGCTCGGCGAACTCCCTCTGCTTCCGTAAACGGAGGTCGTGATACATAATGATACTTTGGTGTCAGCTGCCCTTTTTTGACACATTCTTTTCTTAGAAAATCAAGGATTTCTCCATTCTCTGCATGAACAAAAACAGTAGCTCCCACCTTTTTCGCCTTTTCTAAAATACGATAGTAGGATCCATCGTCAACATGCAGAGGGGAGCCATTATATGCCATAAATATTTTAATATTGGAGATACCTCTTTCCGGGAAAAAATCAATCTCATCAAATATACTATCCATAAGATATGTCACCATCGCATGCAACGAAAAATCCACACAGGCCTTGTCTTTAGCACGAACATTGATACGATAGTCAATGGAATCTAAAAGCCCCGTATCCGGATCTTGTGGTGCAAAATCTATGATAGTGGTGGTGCCTCCTACAATGACAGCGTCTGTTGTTTCATACCCTGCTGTATCTCGATCTCCTACATTGCACAATGCCGAAAAATGAGTATGTTGGTCTACACCACCAGGCATTACCAACTTGCCCTTTGCGTCAATGATATTGTCCACTTTTACATTAAGGCCTTCTCCTATCGCTGCAATTTTATCATCCTCTATGAGAATATCTCCCATAAATTCGTTTCTATCTGTAATAACTGTACCATTTTTAATTAAAGTTCTCATATATTCACATCTCCTTGGTCAATTCTTTATAAATCCACAATTCCGTCAAAGCCTTTAAATTCTTTTACCTCTGGCGCTTTCCATGTATTTATCTTACTGGTTTTCGCACCCATTTTCACCAATGCCTCTGCCAATTTTACTGCAGGCATTACACCATCAAGCACTGGTACCCCTAACTCATGGCGAAGTGTATCAACAAAATCGACAAATCCTGCACAACCTAAAAGAATGCATTCTGCACCATCTTCTTCCACTGCTTTTCGGCCTTGTTCCGCTAATGCCGCAAGACCCTTCTCAGGATTTCTTCCAAAATCCAATACGGAAAGCCCCGTTGTTCGAATTGATCGGCAAAAGCTCTCTGCTCCATAAGCTTTAACAACATCCTCAGTTACTTTTCGTGAACGATCTAGTACTGACACTACGCTAAAATATGGCGCAATAAATTTTGCAGTGGTGATAGCCGACTCACAAATTCCTAAAACGGGTTTATCCGTCACCTCTCTTGCCGCCGAAAGGCCCGGATCACCAAAGCAAGCAATGATAAACGCATCTGCTCCTTCAACTTTATCGCCTTTGATAACTTCCTGAATTACTCCTGGAACAGCTAGATATTCATCTACATAACACTCTATGCTATCCGGTCCTGTCTTTGGACTTACTGCCACAATTTCTGTATCTACTTCTGCATATCTTACTGCCATATTGCAAATACTATCTGTCATAGACTGTGTTGTATTTGGGTTTATTATTTTAATCTTCATCTATAAACTCTCCTTTATCTATTTTCTGAAGTGTTTTCAAAAGCACTTCAGTACCTTTCCGAATATGTTCCGGTGTTGAATATTCATCAAATCGATGGCTAATGCCTCCTTTGCTTGGAATGAATATCAGCATTGCTGGCATGAGAAAGCAGGTATTCATTAAGTCATGTCCTGCACCACTGTACATTCTCATGGATGGGTATGAAAGTTCCTGCGCCGTTTCCTCAACTATTTCGCAAAGCTTTTGGTTGCAAAGTGTTTCTTGTTGTGTTATAAATTCTTCAAGAGAAAGCCCTTTCTCGCCCCACTTTGTAAGAAGCATATCAATTACTTCGTACATCTGTCCCATAGATTTATCACGTAGCTCAATAACGAACTGTGTTTCACCAGGAATTACATTCACTGCACCTGGGCTGACATTCATTGTTCCTACGGTACAGACCATGGTAGTACTGATTTCTCTGACATTGTCTAAGAGGTCAATAATCACCCTGCAGGTCGTTTCCATCGCGTCATTTCGAAGGGACATTGGTGTACTCCCCGCATGATTTGCCTCTCCCCGTATAGTTGCCCGATATCGCAGTATTCCAAAAATACCCTCTACCACTCCGATAGTTTTCCTTTTTTCTTCAAGTATTCCACCTTGTTCTATATGGTATTCCAAATAGGTCAAATAATCATCTTCACAACGTTTACAACTCAAAAAATCTTCCAAAGATATATGTTGAGCGTTCATCGGCTTTACCATGGATTCTTCTATAGGGGTTCCCGAAAATGCTTTGCTACCAAAGGTCCCGCCTACTACGTTCCCTTCCTCCTCGTTAAAAGCAATAATTTCAATAGGATGATCATTATGCCACCCAGTTTCCTGCAATGCGCGAACCACTTCGATTGCACCTAAAACGCCTAGTGCTCCATCATAAATACCTCCATTAGGCACCGTATCAATATGTGATCCTATGGCGATTTTTTTTCTATATTTCCCTGTTGCTGAAGGGAGTAAGCCGGTCAAGTTCCCTACAGCATCAATGCTAGTTCGCAATCCTGCAGCTTGCATTCTTTCCCTAACAAAATCCCTGCCTTCGTAAAATGCTTTGCTATAGGCCATACGATTTGCACCCTCGCCTTGTTCAAATCCAATGCCCCCTAAATTTTTTAAATCAGACATTAGCCGTTCAATTTTGATGCTCATTATTTCTCACCCGCTTCAGTAAGATCTTGAAGAAAGCTTTCTATCGCATCCATACCTTTCTCAATCTGTTTCATGGAGGTTGCAAATGAGATGCGAATATATCCTTCTCCATAGTTTCCAAATGCATCGCCAGGAACAACTACAACCTGCTTCTTTTCTAAAAGTTTCATGGCAAATTCTTCACTAGATAATCCGGTTTCTTTAATAGAAATGAAAGCATAAAAAGTCCCCTTTGATGGTACATAATGAACCATCGGCATAGCGGAAAGACGCTTCACAAGATAATCTCTGCGATTCTTGTAGCTTTCAACCATATGCTTCAGGTGCTCGCGGCTTCCCGTAAGCGCTTCCAACGCCGCATATTGACTTGGCATAGCAACGCAGGCACTTACATTTTCTTGCAGCTTGGTTATATTCGCAATAATCTCTGTTGGGCCAGCCGCATAACCCACACGAAAACCAGTCATGGCGAAAGTTTTGGAGAAACTGTCAATAACCAACGTACGGTTTTTCATTCCTGGAAGCGTTGCAATACTGGTAAACTTTGTATCATCAAAAAGAATATGCTTGTATACCTCGTCACTGATGACTAAAAAATCAAATTCAATCGCCATAGTTGCTAACTGTTCAAGCACTGCTTTTTCAAGTACTGTGCCTGTTGGGTTACATGGTGAGTTAATAATAATTGCTTTCGTCTTTTCTGTAATCGCTCCTTTTATTGCCTCTATGTCTAAAGAAAACCCATTTTCCATATCTGCGCTAACACTCACCGGGATACCACCACACATAAGAATTTGCTGTAAATAGTTAGTCCAGCATGGTTCAATTACAATGACTTCATCCCCTGGGTTCAAAACAACCTTCAGCCCTTGATATAATGCTGCCATGGCACCGGGTGTCATCGTAATCTGTGTCATTGGGTCATAATCTAATCCAATATTGTCTTTAAGATAGACACTAACTGCCTTACGAAGTGGTAAAATTCCCGCATTTTCTGAATACTTACTTTTTCCTTCCAACATGGCATTACATCCTGCCTCTACTATATTTTTCGAAGCAGTAAAGTCCGGCTCTCCAATGGTAAAGCTAATAGGATTTTCATATTCTAATGCCTTGTTAAACATCTTTCTAATCTTGGAGTATTCAATTGATTTAGTATTATTTGATATCATTTCCATAAGGTTACCTCCATCTTCCATTTGTTATCTCTGCACTCTACCTGATCCATCACCGTCGGCTAATGCTTTAACCTCTTTTTCAGACACTAAGTTAAAATCGCCTTCTACAGTATGTTTCAAGCAAGAAGCAGCTACTGCAAATTCCAGACTATCACTATCACTCATGCCTGTGTATAAACCATAGATTAATCCACCACCGAAACTATCGCCGCCTCCTACTCTATCAACAATATGTACTAAATATTCTTTTGAAAACATTGCTTCTTCTCCGTTATACAACATGGCTGCCCATTTGTTATCACTAGCAGAAAGACTAGTCCTCAAAGTAATTGCAATATATTTGCAGCCAAATCGTTCAACCAACTGCTTGGCAACATCTATGTACCCATCATGATTTAGTTTTCCACTAGTTACATCGGTGGAAGCCGCCACAATACCAAAAACTTTTTCCGCATCTTCTTCATTGGCGATACATACATCTACGTATTTCATCAGCTCACCCATAGTTTTTCCTGCTTCTTCACTTGTCCATAAATTCTTACGGAAATTCAAGTCGCAACTAATAGTGATATTTCTCTCTTTTGCCGCTTTCACCGCTTCTAGACAAATGGCGGCAACATTCGGTGAAAGCGCTGGTGTGATCCCAGTAAAGTGAAACCACTGCGCTTCCTTGAATATTTCATTCCAGTTAAAATCCTTACTTTCAGACTCTGCAATTGCAGAATATGCTCTGTCATAGACCACCTTTGATGGTCTTTGAGAAGCTCCCTTTTCAAGATAATAGATTCCGACACGGCTACCGCCTTTTGTAATAGATGTTGTGTCTACACTATGTTTGCGTAACTCTTTTATAGCTGCTTGGCCAATTGGATTATCTGGTAATTTGGTTACAAATGCAGTATCCAATCCATAGTTGGCCAAAGAAACTGCTACATTGGCTTCACCTCCACCGAAAGTTGCCTGAAATTCGGGTTCCTGCATAAATCTGAGATAACCTTTTGGGGCAAGTCTCAACATAATTTCTCCAAAAGTTACAATTTTCGCCATTTTTTTCCTCCAATCTTTAGCAAGTACTCGCTATGTTACTTGCTTACACGCGTTACTATTTCCATAGCACATTTACTCATCTCTGTGATCGCATCCCACTTGTTTTCTGTGATAAGTTCTTCTTTCACCATGAATGAGCCTCCACAAGCAATAACATTCTTCACTTGTAGATACTCTTCCAAATTCTCCAATGAAATTCCACCTGTAGGCATAAACTGCAATGTTCCAAAAGGACCTGCTAATGCCTTAATTGTCTTTATGCCTCCAAATTGAGCTGCGGGGAAAAATTTTACAATAGAAAGACCTTTTTTTATTGCCATCTGAATTTCTGTTGGTGTAACGCAACCTGGTAGTGGCAACACCTTTTTAGCTAGGGCAAAGTCCACAATTTCATTGTCAAAACCAGGGCTGACGATAAATTTCGCTCCAGCAGATACAGCCTTTTCCGCTTCTTCCATAGTTAGCACTGTGCCTGCACCAACAAACATGTCTGGATAAGACGTTGCCATTGCTTCTATAACTTTCTCAGCCCCTTTTGCGCGAAAAGTAACTTCCGCCCAGTTAATACCTCCCGCGCGTAATGCCTTAGCTAAGTCTATTGCCTTTTCCGTTTCGCTTAGTTTAATTACTGGTACGATACCAGCTTTTTGTAATTGTTCCTTCATATCCTATTTCACCCTTCCTTCAAATTCTTAATCTTACTATATCAACTCCTACACACTGAGAGAATCGTGCGACCGTTTAATTTTAATAAATAGGTTTTTGACTTTAATGATACCTTTGGATATAAAAATTACTCTATCGGATACTATTGTGTGGTATTTAAAAACAAAAAACCCTAAACTCTCATCCGATTAGTTTAGGGTTTTTTACAAACCATTGTATTATATATAGATCTTAATCTGTGATTAACATACAGACTCTATAATTCATCAAAATTAATTTTGTCTGTAGATAGTGGAAGGCTTTGAAGTAATTGCACACGGTTCTTTACATTCATTTTCTCATAAAGACTATGTAAATGCTTTTTAACTGTATTTACACTAATGTGCATTAGATCTGCTATTCTCTCATTACTATACCCCTTCACTGCATAGTTCAGAAGTTCCGATTCTCTTCCCGTCAGGCTAAATTCTCTACTGATTCGCTCGTGATATCCCTTTGCAAAGAAATATCGCGTATCCCCCTTCTTCGCTTCATAATAAAGTCGGTAGGCTAAATGCTTTTGAAGCTGATCCATAATGAAAAGCTCTCTTTTCGTAAAATCTCCGCTTTCTCGTCTGCGATAAAATGTAATGAGTCCAACAACTTCTTCTCGAAAAACGATATTGACCCCCATCGAATATTGAAACTGCTCCGGCCTATAGAACTTCTGATATATGTCTGACTTTTCCATTGCCGCCTCAGTTAAAAGTTCACTTTGTAACCAAGCTGCAGTGCGTCCACTAATTTGCAGCCATTGCAAGGGATTTCCCGAGCCACTAGTTTCTTCAAAAATAGCCGCAGCCTTTTCATCCATGCCGTACGCAAGGCTCTCTTTTATTTGCTCACCTTCAACCAAAGAAAATATGGCACCATCAAAACCTACAAGCATATGAAGCCATTTGAGAGCAGTTTTTCGCATCTCATCAAAAGAATAAATAAAAGAAACATTATATGCAATTTCATTTAAAAACATCCATTCACTTTCCTGCAAAAAAGCCATGAATAATCCTCCACTTCTTTCATTTTTCACTCATCAGTTGTCTATTTGTAATTTGTTAATCTTTCCCTAGTCCGCGTTTCTCCTAATATCTGCTGAATTTCCCAAACGTCTGGTGACTGACTACGTCCCATTAGTGCAATTCTAATTACCGTGCTGACGTGTCCAACGTGTCCCTTGTATTCCTCAGGATGTTTTTTGAAGTCTTTTGGTTTTGCTGCATATCCCAGCTCTGTCGCAATCTGTCGGATTTTGTCAAACCACTGGCTTTGATCATCACTGTGGTTGTAAGAATCCAGGTAAGCCTGTAAAATCTTTGATGCATCTTCTGCCGCCTCTGCTGGCATGGTTTCTTCAATCTTAAATAAGTCATCAAAGAAGTAGCTGATAAACTCTACAATTTGTTGTCCATAGATCAAATCTTTTCTTGGCTTTTGGTCATTTCTGCCAAGGTCTAATATCTTCTCTAGGTATTCTCTATCGTCAAAGATGTGCATAACTTCCTGTTTAAATTCTTCTGCCCATGCCTTTAGGAATTGGAAAAGGTCTGCTGCACTGATTTTCAGCAACACATCTTTACTAATATCGTTTAGCTTGTTTAGGTCAAAAAGGGCTCCAGAATTGCTCATTTTTTCTGTGGTAAAATCAAATTCGTCTATGGATGCATCTGGATGTTCCATTCTCCATTCCTCAAAATTGGAATTCAAAATGGTCAGTAGGTACTCTCTTACCGCTGCCGGATGATAGCCCTCATTTCTATAATAGTCCAAAGAAAGCTCAGGATCCTCTCTCTTAGAAAGCTTGCGCTTGTTCCCATTTTCATCTAGCTTCATCAATTGAGCAGTATGACAATAGATCGGAACCTCCCAACCTAGCTTTTCAAAAAGCTCCACATGGATTGGCAATGAAGGAAGCCATTCTGCACCTCGAACCACATGAGTGGTTTTCATCAAATGGTCATCAACAACATGAGCAAAATGATAAGTTGGAATGCCTGTAGCCTTTAAAATGACCACATCCTGCACATTCTCCGGCACCTCTAACACGCCTCGAATTGCATCCTGCACATGGATTTTCTTCTCCGCTCCATCTATGCCATCCGATTTAAGACGGATAACATAAGATTTCCCTGCTTGGATATTCTCTTGGATTTCATCAAAAGATAAATCTCTGGATTTAGCATATTCTCCATAAATCCCTGGATTCACCTTGTCCGCCTCTTGTTTCGCGCGGATTTCTCCAATTTCCTCTTCCGTCAAAAAGCAAGGATACGCCTTGCCTTCAGCAATAAGCTTTTTCACGAAGGTTTGGTAAATTGCTCCTCGTTTACTTTGGGTGTAATCACCATATTGACCTTTATCTCCTTCAATGGTTGCCCCCTCATCAAAATGGATGCCAAAAAAATCCAATGAGTTGATAATGGTTTCTACTGCACCTTCCACAAATCGTTTGTCATCAGTATCTTCGATTCTTAAGTAAAAAACGCCACCGCTTTGATGTGCCAGTCGCTCATCAACAAATGCTCCATACAAATTCCCTAAATGGATAAACCCGGTTGGACTTGGCCCTAGCCTAGTTACCTTAGCCCCATCTGGCAATTGTCTATCAGGGTAGCTTGCTTCAATGTCCTCAGCCGTTGTCGCGATATTGGGAAAGAGCAATTCAGCTAATTGATTTTCGTTCATAGAACGTCTCCTTTTCGTGCAAATGATTCATTAAAATCCTTGATAATAGTCTATTCCAGTTCCTACTTCATGATAACCAAAAATCCCATAAAGCACTGTGCCTATACCTGCTAGTATACAGATACCAAGAATAACTGACCCGATGATGATCAGTGCTTTACCCCAAGTAGGCATTCCATGTTTCGGTGCCTCTTCTCTATACTCAGTATAGCCTTGTTGATACTGTTCTCCCGAACCACTGCCCATAAGCGGATAATCTTTGCGGATGATCAAATAGACAATCAGCCCAATACAGCTAGGTACTAATGCCGCAACCAAAGCCCATAGCCATGGGCTACAGTCCACTCTCTTAGATGCATCTCTATACACGCATACACCAATAATCACTGGCAATCCAACAGAAAGCAACAGCATAATCGGAATGAAGAATAGTAAAAACATACCTCCAAAAAACATAGTTTTGTCCCCCTTTTATTTTTTATTCCCAAATAGTATATCATATTTTTCTTCATCTGCCTACGAGAAACCGTTCAGCCGGTTATTTATCCGTTACTTTTTCGATTTTTCCCTTATATTGCATTGATATTTTTTGCGCATTCCATTATAATAAAGTGTGAATTATGCAAAGAAAGGACAAATAATTATGAAGAGAAAAATATTAGGCATCGTTCTGACCATGACTCTTGTGTTGACCACCGTATTCGCTGGAACACAGAGTGTATTTGCAGAAACTTCCGATGTAAAACTAAATGCACAGAACGTACAAGCGTTGACTGGCGAAACTGTTGTACCTCAAAACTTACTTAAAAATGTCGATACTATTCAAACTCATGTAAAATACAATAGTAGCGCTGAGCCAATGTATATTAAGTTTAAAATGCCATACGCTGGAACGATGATTGTAGATTATTCAAATTATGGATCTGTGAAGATAAAGGCAAAAGCTTCAGCTGATGCGCCTGAAATTAAAACTACTGTCAATGGGTTTTCGTATTTAGGTCAAGCAGACAAATTCACAGCTACTCAAGGTAAAGAGTACTATTTAGAAATACCTGCTTATGGTCAAGCTACTTTCTCCATCTACTATGCCCCTAAAACTTCTACCATTACTAAAGGAACTGAGTTCTATGGATATGGCGGCATGAACCCGGGCACTTCCGTAACCTATTATAAGGTGACTGCGCCTAGTACAGGATACTTGACAATTAACTTCACTGGAACATCAACCAGCTATCCTACCTACAATGTGAAATTAACCAATAGCAAAAAGACTTCTTATAAGTATGCTAAAGGTTATGAACGCATTTCATCTTCATCTAGTAACAAAAATTACACCACTAGACTGGGAGTAAAAAAGGGAACATACTACATTGCAGTGAAAACAAGCGATCCCCTTTTCGCAGCAGATGTTACCTTTACTAAAGTAGTTGAAAAGTCTGGTAGCACCAAATCAAAAGCAACTAGACTGTACAAAGCAGGCACAACGAAAAAAGGCATCATTACTGTAGCTCAGGGAACTTCCCCTGGGGACTGGTATAAATTCACCATCAAGAAAAGACAAAAAGTAAGTGTTCGTTTTAATACTGCTATCGGTGGATACACTGGTGGATTAAAGCTTTCCTTATACTCAGGTAGCAGAAGCTATGCTGATGCATATACAACTGTTAAGGTTGGCGAGACTGGTGGATCAATTCCAATTTATACCGTTGGAAAAACCACATTAGGGCCTGGAACCTATTATCTAAAAGTCAGCAAGAGCGGACAAGGTAACGGTTACTACGAACTACAGTGGGAATAATCAAATAAAGTAAACCAAAAACGGATGCAGCTGCATCCGTTTTTTTTCATGCTCTATAAATGTTGAGGCTGCGCAAACTATAATAAACTATTGGCCATTTTCCAGAGGCAAAATTGCCTCTGTTATTTTGTCTTGTGGCGAGGCACAGGCTCCGTTAAAGCTCGTAGGGTTCATACAGAAAATTCACAGATTTCCAAGACCGCAGTATTTGGCGTTTTTTTGAGGCCATACGGCGGTTTTTGATCAAACTGCCCTGGGAAATCGCAGTATTTTCCAAATAAAAAGGGTCGTACTGCGGTTTGGTAAAGCTCCCCGTCTTGCAAGCTTCTTTAAGAGCCGATAAACCCAATATCAGACTTGATTTTTGGTAAGATATGGCAATTTTACCTACTGCCCACTAGGAATATTTCAGGTCAGGTCACGGCTGAGCAAGTGGTTAGTGGGTTTCCGCTAACAAATCGCCTTATGGCCAATATATATGAAAGAATACTGCGATTTTTTCACGGATTTCTTCGAAAATCGCCTTATCAGGCCTTTTATTTTTGAAATACTGCGGTCACTCAAAAAAGCAGCAAGGAGCTATACATCCCAACATTTATTATGGAGACTATTTGGTGACGATGGCAATCCCAAGACGAAAGGCGCTGTTCGGCCATTTTCCCCAATGAAAAACCAGAGGCAATTTTGCCTCTGGAAAACATTCAATCGTTTATGAGAATTTGTGTTGCTCTAACATTTGACATAGAGCCTGAAACCATTACTGGTCTTGTTTTTCGTGCTTATCCAAATACAGTTTACTTGCAAGCCATACAATCGACAAAATCACACAGAGGACAATGGAAATAATCGTAAGTGATTTAAGACTGCTAAAGGCATTGTTATTATGGAAGAGTTGGGTCGAAATAAATATAATTATTGGGCATACTGCACTTAGCACCAAAAAGGAAATGGCTCTCCGAAAGCAGTATTCTTTTATTTTCTTCGCTTTTTCAACCGTCATTTTTACTTTTCCTTTCTCATTACATCTCCGCCGGAAAGTTGATCATCATAAACCGCGCGGCTACCACCGATAAACTTTGGTCTAGTTCTAGCGCAAACCAAATTCGCTTCTCCAATTTTCTTGGTTGGAATGCGTACAGGAACGGCAACTCGCTTTAGCTGCATCCCAATTAGGGTGTCGCCAATGTCCATGCCTGCATCTGCTTTGATTTCTTCTACTGCAACTGGATGCTTTGCTTGCTCATATACGGTCATCGAAAAGGATCCACCAGCATGAAGCTGCGGCACCACATTGACGATTTCCGTGCCCTGAGGCAGAGCCTCCTGTTCTACGATTACTGCTCTATTCAGGTGTTCGCAGCATTGGGCTGCTAAATAGACCCCTTTGGCGTTGAGCAGGGGATATATGCCCTCGTAGATTGCTTTGGCGGCATCAATGTCAGAGCCTTTGCCAATTTGGGCGCCCTTGACTTCGCTAGAAGAGCATCCAACAACAAAAATATCACCTTTTTCTAAAACAATGACCTCAAGCAATTCTTCCATCGCTTGTTTCGCCTGCGCTTTTATTTCTTCATATGTCATCTAGTTCACCTTCTTACTTCCAGCTTCCCAAGTATTCCTCTTGTTCAGCAGTCAGATGGTCAATTTCAATTCCCCAAGCTGCCAGCTTTCTTCTAGCAACTAGGTCATCGATTTCACCACTTACGTCGATTACCTTATGTTCTAATTTTTTGTAATTGTCCTTGATGTACATCGCTGATAGCGCTTGTACTGCAAAGCTCATATCCATGATTTCTGCAGGATGTCCATCAGCCGCAGCGATGTTAACCAGTCTGCCTTCGCCGATGACATTGACCCACTTGCCATTGGCTAGCTTGAAGCCAATAATGTTCTTTCGCATTTCTTTTTTCTCTGCAGCCTCTGCTTCTAACGCTTCCATATCCACTTCGCAATCAAAGTGTCCAGCATTGGTTAAGATGGCTCTGTCCTTCATGGTTAGCATGTGCTCCATGGTAATGGTTTTACAGCAGCCAGTAGCAGAAACAAAGATATCTCCCTGCGGCGCAGCTTTCTTCATTGTCATTACATCAAAACCGTCCATTTTCGCTTCGATGGCTTTTACTGGGTTGATTTCGGTGACAATGACCTTCGCTCCAAGAGCGGCTGCTCTCATGGCAATTCCACGGCTACACCAGCCATATCCAACAACCACGACAACCTTTGCTGCAATAATCAAATTGGTATTACGCATAATGCTGTCCCAAACAGATTGTCCTGTGCCGTAACGATTATCAAAGAGATGCTTGCAATCCGCATCATTAACTGCAACCATTGGGAATTTTAGAATTCCTTCTTTTTCCATGGCCTTTAGTCTAATGACACCAGTGGTGGTTTCTTCACAACCACCCCAAACATCTTCTGCCAAGTCTGGCCTTTTGGTGTGTAACAATCCAACTAAATCCCCACCATCGTCGATGATGATATTGGCTTTATGCTCCAGACACAGTTCAATATGGCGATCATATTCTTCAGGTGTTGCACCGTGATAAGCAAAGACCTTAATGCCACTATCAGCCAAAGCCGCTGCTACATCATCTTGGGTCGATAAAATATTGCTTCCGGTTACAGACATTTTTGCACCGCCTGCAGCAAGCACCAAACAAAGATACGCGGTTTTTGCCTCTAAATGCACCGAAAGGGAAATTTTGATGCCCTCAAAGGGCTTCGTTTTCAAGAATTCCTCTTCAAGGCCACGAAGAAGGGGCATATTGTTCTTCACCCATTCAATTTTCTGGTGACCTGATGGCGCCAACCCTATATCTCTTATTTCATAATTTATCATTCACGTTCCTCTTTCTCATTATGCGAATTTTTTACTGATTAGGTCAGCTAGCTCTTCAGCCAACTGATGAATGCGCTCAATGTCCTGCCCCTCAATCATGACACGAACTAGAGGCTCAGTGCCAGAAGGTCTGATGAGCACACGTCCTGAACCTTTCATTTCCTCTTCAATTGCTTGAATCATCGCCTTTACCTCAGCATCCTCACCGAAGGTTTTTTTGTTGTCGTTGCTGACTTTAGCGTTGACTAAAACCTGAGGGAAAATATCGATTTCAGAAGACAATTCAGATGGTTTTTTACCTGAGGCTAGTACCGCCTTTACGAATTGTAAAGAAGATAAAATTCCGTCACCTGTAGTTGCCTGGTTTAAGAAAATGATATGTCCTGATTGTTCTCCACCGATAACACATCCTGTTTCTAACATGGACTCAAGGACATAACGGTCTCCAACCGCTGTGACTTCTACTTCTGCGCCTACAACATCATTGATATACTTGTGGAACCCAATGTTGCTCATGACGGTGGCTGTAACTTTGTTCGCGGTCAACTGACCAGCGTCTTTTAACATTTTGGCACAAATACAGATGGTCTTATCGCCATCAATGAGCATGCCTTTTTCATCTACTACAATTAAACGATCGGCATCGCCATCGTAGGCTAACCCCATTGCCGCTTTTTCTTCAACAACTCTCTGCTGCAGCTTCTCTGGATGCGTTGATCCAATTTGGTCATTAATATTAACGCCATCTGGATCGCATCCAATGGCAATGACCTCTGCACCTAACGCTTTGTACACCGCTGGCGCAGTTTTAAAAGCCGCACCGTTGGCACAGTCTAATACGATTTTCATTCCATCTAAGCGAACATCGATGGTGGATAGCAGGAATCTGCAATACAGTTCAACTGCGCTGTCTTCTGCTTCCAAGCATTTGCCTAGATCTTCCCCCGTCATATGACCGTTCGGGTCAATGTCTCGAATGATGATGTCTTCGATTTTTTCTTCGATGGCATCGTCTAGCTTGAAGCCTTCTCCATTGAAGAATTTGATTCCATTGTATTCGTAAGGGTTATGAGATGCCGAAATAACGATTCCTGCATCTGCCTTATAATGTTTAACCAAATATGCCACTGCTGGAGTCGGAACAACCCCAACCTTAATGACATTTCCACCTACGGCTAGAATTCCTGCGGTTAACGCATTCTCTAGCATATCTCCAGAGACTCTAGTGTCTTTTCCAATGACGATAATTGGTCTTTTGTTTTCCTTGCGAAGCACATGTGCGCCTGCTTTACCTAAATTGAACGCGAGTTCAGGTGTCAATTCAGAATTTGCTACTCCTCTGACACCGTCTGTTCCAAATAATCTTCCCATAGTTACCTCCGTTATTCTATTGTCACTTTAATTTTTGCTGGTTTAATGACGATTTCCGCATATTCCTTACTACATTCCGCCTTAATTGCAACCTGATGCACGCCAGCTTCAAGCTTGGCCAAATCAATAGACAATCTAATGTCGTCCATGGTCAGGTCATCAATGATTGCTTTTTTTCCTGTAATGGTCAGTTCAACCTTCTCTGCATCAAATTTCGATGTTAAGCTATCGGAAAGGCCGATAAGTTCAATATCGTCAGTTTTAAAAGTGAAGGTCTTGCTGAAGATGGACTCCACTTTGATCACTGCGGCCATGGCCTGGGAGCGATCGGAAATTTGTACGCCATCTGGGAGAATCGGTACAATTTCTACTGTAGTATTTTCTAATATATTCGTAATGTCAATTTCCTGAGAGTTGACTGCATCAATGGTATCAATGACGCTTTTGGTTCCTTTAATGGTAATATACTTCGGTGCTGATACCTTACGCTCCACGGTACCATCCGAATCATCTCTAATGACTACGTTAAGGGGAACGGTCTTCGTTTTCGCTAAAACCGTAGTCACCTTAACGATTTCGTTGGTGGCCGTAACGTTTTCCACTTCTATTCCGTCTTTGTCCACAGGAACAATTTTTGCTCTGACGGTTCGTAGATTGCTTTTCACTCTATCTGCCGATACTGTAGCATTGGCATACATTACCTTTTCCACCTGACTTTCGGCCCCTGATACGGTAGTTGTCTTATGACTTGTTTCTAAGGTGAGCGCTTCTGTATCGTTATCGAATTCTCCAGAATAACCTACGCGAATATCCACTTCCTTCGTGATCTTATCCTCTACCACTACGGTGATTTTGTTTAAGCTTTTGTTCTCTAATTCTACATTGTCCGGAATAATCACGTTGACGATTAAGTCGTTGTTTCCTTTTTCTGCATCGGCTAAATCAACAGTAGCCACAATATCATTGACATGGGTCTCATTAATTGCTGTTCTGGTTCCGTAAATTTCCACGTTAAGAGATTCCACACTTGCACTGAGAACGGCCAAATTTTGGTCTTCTAATACCTGCGTGTTTAAAAACGTGATCGGAATATTTCTGAACATACGGCTATCCTGTGGGTTGATTTCCCCAATGACGTATGCCCAAAGCCCAATGGCAATCACTAGGGAAATGATGATGTTAAGCTTTTTATCCTTTAGCATTTCTATTCCTCCCTAGTTTATCGATAATTTGATTGAATACCGTTGCATCTTGACTGCCTCCACTAAGGTATAAGTTGAGCAACGTTTTTTCCACTGTCTTTGTATCCAAAAATCTGGTTAGCTTTCCATCGATTGCCATGGAAATCACACCAGTTTCTTCGCTGACGATTATGGCTATGGCATCAGAATTTTCGGTAATACCAATTCCCGCTCTATGTCTAGTGCCTAAGCTTTTATTCAAATTCTTGTTTTCAGTTAGTGGCAATACACAACCAGCTGCAAAAATACTTTCGCCTCTAATGATTGCAGCACCGTCATGTAGCGGTGCTCCTTCATAGAAAATATTTTCCAAAAGCTCTGCAGAAATATCGCCATTAACTTGGGTTCCACTTTCTGCAATATCGGACAAAGCAATTTCTCTTTCTAAGATAATCAATGCGCCTGTCTTCGAACTGGAAAAGCTGTCCACTGCCTTAACAAATTCATCAGTGATTTTCTTTGCCTTTTCCTTGTCTAATACGCCAAAGGGCGGTTTTACAATTTTACTTCTACCAACGTATTCTAGCCCTCTACGAAGCTCAGGCTGAAATACCACAACGAGGGCTACTACACCCAGGGTCATCGTTCCTTTTAAAATCCAATTCAGTGTATATAATTTAAGCAAATCAGACAAGAAAAATGCTACGACTAATACCAGTAGCCCTTTCACCAGCTGTTGTGCTCTTGTTTCCCTAATAAATCCGAGAACCTTATAGATAACAAACGCCACAATGAGAATGTCTAGCGTATCGGTTATGCTAATACTCGAGATAAGATTGTTGATAAAACTATTCATAACGACTCCTCTTTACACACTATATTAATTTTACTAAAAAACCCACAAAAATACAAGTGGTAGTGTGTATAAAAATAGAGCTGCCACTAAGGCAGCCCTTTATGTTTAGTATGCTGTTTCTAGTAATCCGTAATTTCCATCTTTTCTCTTATAAACTACGTCTACGCTATCGGTTTCTATGTCTAAAAATACAAAGAAGTCATGCTGTAGCATCTCCATTTCCAAGATGGCTTCATCCGCCGTCATTGGTCTTAATTCAAACTTCTTGGTTTTCACTACTTTAGCCTCTTCAATCGCTTCTTCAAATTCTGGAACGAACTCAAATCTTACCGATTTATTATCGTTATATCGTTTCTGAAGCTTGCCTTTAAATTTAGACATTTGGCTAGATAGTTTATCTACGATGCGGTCAATGCTTTCATAGATGTCTGAGGAAACTTCTTCTCCTCTAAACACTGCGCCCTTAGCATTGATTGTCGCTTCAATCTTGTCTTTTCCTCTTTCTTGGGATAAGACCACATTCACTGTAATGTCATCTGAAAAATACTTACCTAGCTTCTCGAATTTCTTTTCCAACGTCTCCTGTAAATGTTTATAGGTGTGGAAATTTTTGCCTGTGATGTTAACCTTCATTTGATGACCTCCTTTATCAGCTCATGGCTTAATTGCCATAAGTTATTTATGACTCAATTATACCATATTGCTTAGAAAAAGTCACATAGTTTTCTCGTGAAATCTATGTGATTTAGACAAGAAAAAAAACGACATTGCAGTTGTCTGGCTGACCTGATCTTTGCCCCCACACTCGCCTTTACCGGAATTTTTCCGAGGACTTACTTCTAAGCTGCGCCATGATCACTACCCGCCTTGCAGGTAGCTTACGTGGATCCCTTTGCCCGCAACTGGCTTGGATTTTCAACCACAGACCCAGACAACTGCAATGTCGTCTTATTGATGAAGGTCATACCTCGCTGCAAATACCAACAGGTACACTTCATCTGGATTGGCTACTTGTAGCGCTTCTTTACATGCTAGCGCAGTGCTACCTGTAGTAAAGAAATCGTCAATGAGCAAAATCCTTTTGTTCTCCAATAGTTTATCATATTTTTCGTTAAGTGCAAACTTTCCCTTTACATTCTGTCTCCGCTCAGCTGGATTAAGTCCACGCATAGGTAGGGTATCCTCTGTACGAAGCAACGCGTGGGGATAGTTGGTTTTGTTTACCAGCTTTCCTAAGTAGTGCCCCATCAACGCCGCATGGTTATATCCACGCTGCCGTTCCTTTTGTTCATGGATGGGCACCGGCACAATCACATCCACATCCAGCTGAAGCAGCTCCAGTTTTTCCGCCATAATCTGCGCAATATCTCGAGCCATATGGGTTTTCCCGCTGTATTTTAACCCAAAAATTAGCGTTCGCTCGTAAAGTCCATATTCAGTGCATCTGGCCATGGGTAATCCCTCACGGATGGTCATCTGATCCAGATCCCACTTGATGTGCGTAATGCAATGGTCACATAGATTATACGTTCTTGTTTCATCAATAATGTTTCCGCAACAATTGCAGTATAGCGATGGCGGATAAAGCAAATCCAGCATCGCTTCCCCTAACCCCTTTAAGTTCATCTCTCCTTATCCCTCTTCTTGCTCCATCAACCGCCGAAGGCGACTGGCTAATCCTGAATATCTCATTTTGATTCGATTGTTCTCAATCATGGCATGCATTCTGTTTTCCATGCCGACCAATACAACCAGATCTCTCCCCCTAGTCACTGCCGTATACAGCAAATTTCTCGTTGCCAAAATTGGTGGGAACCAAGAAACCGGCATAACCACAATAGGAAATTCGCTTCCCTGACTTTTGTGCACGGTAACTGCGTAAGCCAACTCCAGCTCATCAAGCTGCGAGAATTCATAAGTCACATATTTATCTTCATCGAAGATGACCGTCATTTGATTATACTCTTTGTCAATTTTTTCAATGAATCCGACGTCACCGTTGAACACCCCTTGCCCTTCGATGAAATCTCTTCGTTTTTTCCAACCCATTTGATAGTTGTTCTTAATCTGCATCACCTTGTCGTTTTCTCGGAATAGTTTGTCTCCATATTTTCGCTCTGCTAAATCATCTCTCGGTGGATTTAACGCCGACTGTAATTCGTTGTTTAACGCAATGCTTCCAAGAAGTCCTTTGCGCACTGGTGTCAACACTTGGATGTCTCTTACTGGTATGATACCGTCGTAATAGGCGGCCAATCTCTTGGTGACCAATTCAATCATTAGGTCTAATATCTTTTTTTCAGAAGCGCGTTCCATAAAGAAAAAGTCTTTATCCTTTCCGTTCAAAAACGGTTCCTCTCCCTTATTGATTCTATGGGCATTGACCACGATCATGCTTTCCTCCGCCTGTCGAAAGATTTCCTTCAGCTTGACGGTGTGCACGTATTCACTTTCGATGATGTCTCTCAGTACATTGCCCGCACCAACCGATGGCAGCTGGTCATAGTCACCAACCATAATCAATCGGGTTCCTGGCTTAATGGCATCTGTAAGACCTTGCATCAGCAGTAAATCAATCATCGATGCTTCATCTACAATCACCACATCATAATCTAGCGGATCCTCTTCCGTTTTCCCAAATCGCATAGAATCGTCACCTTCGCTATAATAGTATTCCAGCAAACGATGGATGGTAGATGCATAGTGACCGCTGGTTTCTGTAATTCTCTTTGCTGCTCGCCCTGTAGGCGCTGCAATGGCCGTTTTAAATTCGCTTTGCTCGAAAATGTTAATGATGGTGTTGATGATGGTGGTTTTTCCTGTACCTGGTCCACCGGTAATTACCGATACGCCACAAGTCAACGAGCTTTTAACGGCAGCGATTTGTCCTTCTGACAAGGCAATACCTGTATCCCGTTCTGTCATTTTGATCATGCTATCAATGTCTACAGACAATAGCTTTAGATTTGCTTGGTGGATGGCAGATAGATTGGCGCAGACCTTTTGTTCTGCCGCATAATATCCATACAGGTATACCACCTTCACGTCGTCTAAGGAATCAATGTGAATTTCACCAGCAAAGGCCATTTCTACCATATTTTCCTGTACCAATTCAATAGAAACGTCGAGAAGGTCTGCCACCTTTTCGCACAGCTCTTGAAATGGCATATACGTATTGCCTTCGCCTACATAGTAGCTCAATCCATACTTGATTCCACTGTTTATCCGAAAGCTGCTTTCCTTGGCAATGCCCATTTTTTCGGCAATGACATCAGCCTTTTTAAATCCAATATGCTGCACCTCTTCAATGAGGCGATAAGGATTTTCTTCGATCAACTGAATGGTGTTTTCGCCATAAATTTTGTACAATTTAAGGGCATAATCTGCTGATACGCCAAACTGTTGAAAGTACATCGATACATTGGCAAATTCTCGGTGGGCAACGTAATATTTTCCGATATCTTTAGCCTTTTTTAGTCCAATTCCGCTAATTTCCGAAAGCCTTTCTGGTGTTTTTTCCATAATTTCAAAGGTCTCTTCACCAAATCGGTGAACAATGGCCGCTGCAGTTTTAGGACCGATTCCCTTAATTACGCCTGACGCCAAAAAACCTTCAATCCCAGCCCTGCCTGTTGGGAGCACCTCTTCAAATTCTGAAAAGGAGAATTGCTCCCCATAAGTAGGATGGACCTTGAAGGTTCCTCTTAGTTTATAACCGGAACCCTTTCTGCAAGTGGGTAAGCATCCGACGACGGTAAAATACTCGTCGTCGGTTTCCATCACTGCTATGGTGTATCCGTTATCGTCATTATGAAAAACGATTTCCGTGATTATTCCTTGTTTTTCTTCCATTATTTTACCCATTTGACGTATCTAGTCTTGGCCAAGAATTTATTTCTTGAAAACTTCTTTGCAGTCTTTAATAGATAATCGCGATTATTGTTTTTCGGATCATCATGAACCTTGGCAATAATCAAATCCAGCAATTCTTCTGCCTTTTCTGGTACGTCTGTAATACCTGCTTCCATAATGTCATTGGCATCGATAACCAAGTCCTCTACGAAAATCGGAGCGCCTTCTCCAATGACTTTGCGCAATAGGTAGTTTCTGCTTTCTACCTTGGATGTTGGCTGATCGTAGACAATTCTCACTGCCTTCGCCAGATTATGAATGTATTCGTAACGCTCCATACCTAGCTTAAATAAATACTTTTTGAATTCCTTTTCGTTAGGAAGAAAATTGCAGCTAATGATTTCTTTCACTCCATCAATTAAATGCATTTTCGTTTTTTCATCAAATTCCAAATGCTCAACAGCACGTAATCCGCGTTTCTCTGCAAATACAGTGTATAGCAGACCTAGTCTCCGCAACGGAACCTGCTTGGTCTTGTCTATGTTCTCACATAGGGTTGCAAAGGAGCGCTTATCGGTCATGGATATCTTCTGGCAGACCTCTTCACCGAGAACCACCACCATCAGTCCTGAATCCATCAGCATATTCAGTCCTTTTCCTGCGTTCTTTCCAGACACAATGCGTTCCAATTCCTGAGCGATTTGCTTTTTATCATAATCCATTAATTGCTTCCAATTGGAGATGATGGCTTCATATAAGCTCTTTTCCAAGTCAAAATCCAATTCAGACGCCATGCGAATGGCTTCCATCATACAAATTGGGTTGTCTATTACCATTCGGTTGGCATCGTAAGTGGTGCGAACCAGTCTTTTCTTGATATCTTCTCTTCCGCCAAAGGGATCAATGAATCCTCTTTCTGGATTATCTGCCATGGCTTCAGCCGTAAAGCCATATTGCTTCACTTCATCGTTAATGGTGCCTTTCATGGCTCTAATGTCCACAATTGCACCTTCCAAATATGCTGGCGTATCATCGGTTTCAGCCACTTCGTAGGTATAATCCATTCTTAGGATGCCCTTATCCTGATTGACGATTTTCCCCTCTGGAAAAATTTTTACCATGTCCTCGATTTTAGCCTCTGTAACCAAGTCCCAGTCGTAAGAAACCTCACCCATTAGGCAAGCTGTCACACAAGGTCCAATGGCATAAGTAGCAAATCCCTCTTTTTCCAACGCTTTTAATGCTAGATGTACATCACGATCAAACTTTATCAATGTTCAATTCCTCCATTATTCTTTATCCAGTGGCTTGTATAATCTTCTATTATCCAGTGTCCATACTCGTTCAGAGAAGCCACCTGGTTCAGTATTGGCTAACGCATCTTCCATGTCGAACATTCTTGCATCCAGAATATCCAAATAGTGTAGCAGCTCTGCTTCAGGGAACAGCGGCTTCTTAGGGCTTCCAAATTCAGGTTCATAATGATGAGACAGAATCATGTGCTCTAACATCAACGCCTTTTCCCTTGGAAAGTTTAACGCTGTAGTCATTCTATCTAAATACTTAATTCCTTGAACAATATGGCCTAGCATTTGTCCCTCGAAAGAATAACCAGAAGAAATTCCGTAAGTATTCGATTCAATTTCATTGAGCTTTTCGATGTCATGAAGGATTACCCCTGCACAGACCAAATCCTGATTCAAGTTGGGATATACCTGGCAAATATGTAGGCCAGTCATGAGCATTCTCTTCACGTGGTATAACAGTCCACCATATTCAGCATGATGGTTTTTAGATGCTGCAGGATAATATAGCAGCTTCTCGTAGTTGTCCGCCAACACCTTGGTGCATAGGGCTTTCAAGTCTGCATCTTGAAATCCTTCAGCCACACTGTAAATGTATTGATACATTTCTTCAGACGCTTCAGGCGCTGATTTGATATAGTCAGTAATATCCAAATCGTCCTCTTCGTTGGATAAACGAATGCGTGAAATTCTAAGCTGCACCTGTCCCTGCCAATCAGTGACTTGGGCTTTCACTTTCACAATATCGCCTTCTTTGATTGCAGATAGTAGGTCTAGTTCACTATCGATATCCCATTTCTTGGAGGAAACTTCTCCCGTTTTATCTCCTAAGGTAATATCCAAATACTGTTTTTTGTTGGCTCCAACTTTAATGCCAACGGTTTTCACCATATAAAAATCGGTTATTTCGGACGCATGACGTAGGTCCGCAACATAAAAATCTTTCATCTTTTTTTCTCCATTAAAAAATCACTATACCAATTATACCCTATTTGCATAAATTAGTATAGTGATTAAATTGTGAATTTGGTCTACAATTCTGGTCGCTGTAAGCTTACGCTTGCCTTGAACAAATCTCCGTCAACGGTAATCATAAACTGTCCATTCATCAGCTTTACCAAGTCTTTGGCGATGGCAAGACCAAGTCCGCTACCTTCAGTATTTCTCGATTCATCTCCACGTTTGAATCGTTCCATTAACTCGTCAGCATCGATGTTTAACGGATCCTTAGACATGTTTTTCACCTCTAAGGTTACCTCTTCATCATTGGACGCAATAAGGTCTACATACACTCGACTGCCTGGCAAAGCATATTTGCTGGCATTGACCAACAGATTTTCGATGACTCTCCACAAAAGCTGTCCGTCAGCCATAACGTAGGTTTGCTCTGTTTTCTGCGCGAAAATCACTTCCAGATTGTTTTCCATCAGCTTTGTTTCCAGCTCCCCTAACGCTTGATTGACAATAGAGGTCATTTCAATTTTACCCATGTTCACTGGCACGGCTCCGCTGGACGCTTTGGCAGCCTCAAACAAGTCTTCCGTCAACTGCTGTAATCGTTTCGTCTTTTCATCGATAATGTCTAAATATGCCTTGGCATTTTCGCTATCTAGCCCCTCTGTTTTCAGCAAATCTACATAAGACAGCATTGACGTCAATGGCGTTTTCAAGTCATGAGAAACGTTGGAAATCAAATCGGTCTTCAACCGTTGGTTTTTTAATTCGTTTTGCACTGCCACGCTGGTAGCATCTGAAATCTCATTGATGCTTGCTGCCAATCTGTCCAATTCACCTTTTCCTTCTACAGGAATGTTGTAGTCTAGATTGCCACGTTTTACTTCGTTGACGCCTGTTTTTATGGCCTCATACTTTCGAAGCATTTTCGGAACAAAGGCGAAGATGCCGATGAACACGAGAATAATGCCAAACCACGTTGCAGAAAGAAGTGCCCCTCCTACCAAGATGCCAATCACCTTCCAAAATACGCCTTCGCTACGCTGAGCTGCATCTAGAAGATAATACCCAAACTTGCCAATGATGGTCGTCTTCCAGAAGTTTCCGGTTTTCAATTTTTTGATCAAAGATTGACATAATAGTAGTAGCACGCCGAAAAGCGCTGCAAGTGCAACAATCATGAAGAGTATTTCAATAGAGTAAGGTTCAAAACCGTCTGCGTTGGCCCACCAGCCATACCACTCCATATACTGGGTACACTCTTCTTCCGACAATGTGCCTAGTGCAAACTCATAATAACTGCTTTGGGTAATGACATGCTGAACGATGTAGGCCATTCCACCAATTCCTGCAATCGCACATGCCCCTACTGCCAATTGCAGATCAGTGAAAATACGATCAAACCAATTGAGTTTCATTTCTCCTTCATGATTCTTTTTCCCTACATAGACGAAGGACAATACCATGGTCAACAGGGCAATAACAAGAGCGCCTACCAGCGACCACCAGATTATTTCAACATTCACCAGAGCAGAAACCGGTTTTCCTGTGGCATTGCTCATTTCGTAACTCATCACTAAGGCCATGGTTGCCACATAAGCCACCGTTGCCGCTAAAGGAAACATCAGCGTACTAAATCCATATGCAATGGTTCTACCATTATTGTTTTTCAATTTTATATCCAATTCCCCACACCACCTTTAAATACTTTGGATTTTTAGGATTAATTTCTATTTTCTCTCTAATCCTTCTGATATGGACTGCCACCGTATTTTCCGGATTGTACGCTGGTTCATTCCAGACGTGTTCATAAATCTGTTCCATGGAAAACACTTTCCCTGCATTCTCTATCAAAAGCTTCAAAATGCCAAACTCTGTTGGCGTCACCGTAACATATTCCCCATCTAATGTTACTGTTTTTTCGCCGTCATCAACGACTAGCTCCCCTGTTTTGTAAACGCCAGTTTTCTTCTCCATACTGCCAAGGTTAACGTATCTTCGCAGTTGGGATTTCACTCGAGCAATCAGCTCTAACGGATTGAACGGCTTCGTTACATAATCGTCTGCGCCTACATTAAGACCGGTAATCTTATCGTAGTCCTCTGATTTAGCAGAGAGCATAATGATGGGAATATTTTGTTCCGCTCTAATCCGCATGGTCGCCTGAACGCCATCCATTTTCGGCATCATCACATCCATAATGATTAAATGGATTTTTTGATTGCCCACAACATTCAACGCTTCTACCCCGTCAAAAGCTTTAAATACAGTGTACCCTTCATTTCTCAAATAGATTTCGATTGCTCCTGCAATTTCCTTATCATCATCGCATACAAGAATGTTCATTGCCGTTCTCTCCCTCCGTTTACAAGTATAGAATAATCCTTAATTATTACAAAGTATTTACCACGTTTCTTACAATTTTCTTAAAAAGCCGAACCCTAATGAAATAAGGTTCGGCAAATGTTCTTCTTCTACTGATTGACAATGGCTTGAAGCACTGCATTGGCTACTGGGCCAGCAACAGAGCTGCCATATCCACTGTTTTCCACACATACGATAAAGGCGTATGGGCAATCCTCATTTTTGATGAAGCCGGTGAACCAAGCATTAGGCTCTTTTCCATAAACTTCTGCTGTTCCTGACTTAGCATAGAGATCAAGCCCTGGATAATTGCCTTCCCCATAGTTGTCGGTCACATTGTTTTTCATCATTTTGGTCAGTTTAGCCGCCGTAGCCGAATCAATCATGCGGTCAGTTTCATCTGTCCCTGAAAGCGCTGATTGGATGAAATTCGGCACTGCTGCCTTTCCACCGTTGGCAATTGCCCCCATATATACCATCATGGAGCAAGGGTTTAATTGGTCGTTGTACTGTCCAATTCCTGCCCAAGCTAAGTTTAGCGGTGCTTCCGATGGGAACTCAAACTTTCCTTTTCGGTTACTGATGCCATCAATATCATAGGAAGTGGTTAAGCCTGTTTTCTTCACATAACGATTCATGGTTGATGCGCCAATTTTTCTCGTTAATTCTCCAAACCCGCAGTTGCAGGAAACCGTTAACGCGCGTTCAAAATCTACTGTTCCGTGGGCAGCCGTACAGGTGATTTTTTCACCGTTGATGTAGCTAACGCCTTCGCAATAGTAGCTCCACGAATCTAGCCCGCTGACATTTTCAATGGCTGCCGCTGAAGTGACCAGCTTAAAGATTGAGCCTGGAATCAAATTGGCCGATAAAAATTTGTTGATGTATAGCCCGGAGGTGTCGTCTGGCGAAACCTCTGGTGGATTTTCCGGATCGTAGTTTGGCCCACTGACCATACAAACAATATCTCCCGTCTTGTAATTGTACACACCGACTACACCGTCTCGCCCGCCAAGGGCTTGGTAAGCCGCTTTGCTGACCTCTGCGTCGATGGTTAAATTCAAGTCATTTCCCTTACCTGTAATGCTATAGGTTCCCGTAATTAAATTGTATCCGACGATTTTGCTCTTATATGCACTTCTGGCTGCTGTGGAGATATTTCCGATTTTGTCTCCCACTGCGTGAACCGTAGCTTTTCTAATGGCTTCATCGTCATTGTATTTTGCTTTGCCTTCGTTATTATCTACAAGCAATACGCCGTTGCGATCATAAATTCTGCCTAGGGCTAACTGACCTTCTGAGTAGACATGTTGGTTGGCATAAAAGGTTGCCCATTCATCGCCGTAAGCCACAAACCGATATACGAATACGCATAACCCTAAGAATAGAATGGCTGCCAAAGTCAAGCAAATAATGGCTCTTTGTTCTAATTTCTTCATCAGTCATCCTCCCTTTCTACATGTAGTCCTTGTTCCGAAAGGCTAATGGCTATGCTGGCATTTTGCCTCGTGTCTGCCGCTTTGAGAAATGCTAACAATCCCCAAGCCGCAATCATGCTGGTTCCTCCGTAGGATACGAAAGGAAAGGTTACCCCAGTTAGGGGGAATAAATCTACAGAGCCAAACACGTTGAGAATGGTCTGGAACAAAAACATGGACATCGCCGAGCAGGCACCAATGGTATAGAAGGTGGATCTTCCTGCCCAAATTGATCGAACGGCAAATATAGATAAGGTGATAATAGATAACACTGCCAAGATGGCAATCAATAATCCCCACTCCTCAATGAGCAGGCCGAAGACCAAATCCGTCTCTGATGCTGGAATATCTGGGCCTAACCATCCATCCCCAGCGCCTACACCTACAAGGCCTCCACTGGCTGCTGCTGTCATGGTTCTAGTCTGTTGAAATCCTCCTGCTTCAGGAACGTCCCACACATGACCCCATGCTGAGAATCGATCGGCAATGTAGGATTTAAACTTCAATACCATAAGTCCACCAATAAAGGCTGCACCCATGATCAAAATCAATTTGGTGAAATCTCCACTTCGTAGAAAGGAAATCACCAAGAAGGTGACAAAGAAAATGATGGCTGTACCGAAGTCGCCCATAATGGCTAGACAGCAGAAACAAAATCCTGAAAAGCCCATGAAAATCATGGTGTTTTTCTTCTCAAAAAGTTCATCGAGGGACGCTGCGCCTACCCAGATAAAGGCCAATTTGACGATTTCTGACGGCTGGAATGAAAATCCCGCGATTACCACCCAGTTGTCCGCACCGAATTTTGATGTGGCAAAAATCAAGTTGAACACCAGCAAGGCTGCTGCAGCAATATACATGAAATTGCGAATGGCTTTAGCTCTATCTACATTGCGCAGGTACGCGCACATGAAAAAGAACAGTACCACGCCAACAGTAATGGCGATAAACTGTTTGAACACTGCTCCAGGCATAGCCGAGGCAGTGACGGCAAGGCTTAGGGTCGAAAGGAAAAACGCAATGGTTTCCATTTCAAATCCCTTTCGCCGCATGGATCTTAAGATGATGACATACGCCCACATTACGCCGCAAAGACCGAAGAAAGCAAGATAAATCGAATTGACGAAGCTCTCTCCAAGGGCGAATTTCAGCTGTATGACAGTCATCATTTGAAAAATAGTAATGGCAATTAAAGACGGCCACGGTGAAAGAAGAATGGTGTCTTCTTTTCGCAGCTGAATATTATTTCTTCTTTCTTCTAAGCTAATAGGGAATAACGTGCATTCCGTAAGCCCGATGGCAATGACATCTCCAGGTGAGATTTCTACTGGTGCATCTGGCTCCACTTTTTCTCCATTAATATATGCTCCATTTTTCGAGCCTAAATCACGATAAGTCCATCTTCCTTTATTATCTCTAGATAAGGTTCCGTGATTTCTGGACACCCTGGGATCTTCCATTTTGATGTCGCAGCTTTTTGCTCTACCTAATACGTTTTCCCAGTGTGTAATCGGCACATTTTCCCCTGAGCTTAAATGCAAATATGCCCACACCTCTGACGGATTCTTGGTTTTAATCAGCGACATAATCGCTTTGACTAAAACAAAAACAGCAAGGAACACGAACACCCATCTTGCGATGGCAGTGTAAATCAACGCTGTACTATCGGTAGCACTAAAAACCCCTGTGATACCATCTAGTAAATCCTTGAAAAAATCTCCTATGCTGCTAAATACTTTTGAAATTGTCTCCATAATCCCTCCTTTTGCAAGATGCTATTTGGAATCATTGTACCATATTTTTTTTAGATTAGGAACCCTCCATTGACACCAATGATTTGTCCTGTGATATAGGATGCCCCTTCTCCTGAAAGAAAATAGATGACTTCCGCAACTTCCTTAGGTGTGCCAATTCGATTTAGCGGCACTTCCTGACAAAGGGCTTCCATAGTCTCTTGGCTGTGCTGCTTATTCATGTCTGTGTCAATCACACCTGGCGCAACGCAGTTCACCCGTATGCCTGATGGGCCCATTTCCTTAGCTAAGCTTTTGGTCAGTCCGATGATGGCCGCCTTGGTGGTTGAGTAGGCAACTTCGCAAGAAGCTCCCGTCTGTCCCCAAATGGAAGAAATCATGATAATGCTTCCTTTTCCAACGTTTATCATGTCTTTTAGCACCGCATTTGTCACATTGATTGTCCCTAATTGGTTGACGTTAATTATCCGCTTCCACTGGTCGATGGTCGTGTCCAAGAATAACCCATTTTCGGAAATTGCCGCATTGCAAACCACCGCATCAAAAGCACTGACTCCGAGTAAAACCTTAGCATCCTTTACGGCTTTGGCCACCGCCTCATCATCAGCAACATCGCACCTAATGGCAACAGCTCCAGTTTCCTCGCATAGCTTTTCAGCAGCTTCTTTGTTTTGTTCATAAATAAAGGCAACTGCATCACCTGCTTCACTAAATTTTCTTACAGCTGCAGCTCCAATTCCTCTAGAACCACCTGTAATCAGTACTGCTTTTTTCATGGCTTTTCCTTTCCATCTTAGATGAATCTATCTCAATGAGAATAAAAAACACATCGGTGTTCCCAATGTGTTTTTCTTAGCTTATATTTCTGGCGCATAGTATTAACTATAATCTTGGAAACGAATTCTGAGATTCTCAGATTATTTCCAAGACTATTTTACTACAATAAATTCCCCTTGTCAAAGGGATTTGGCATAATTTTTCCTTTTTTTGCTCTTTTTTTTACTAATCATAAATATGTATGGACTTTTCCCCTACAAAGTGCTACAATCGTAATCGTTTTGTAGAACGAAAAGGAGAAAAAAATGACCAGTTATTATTTTTTGCTTACTATAGCAGTTATTCTATTATCAACAAAGTTTTTCGGTAACGTATCGGAAAAAGTCAATATGCCCCAGGTTGTGGGTGCTTTATTGGCCGGAGTGATTCTGGGTCCTTCTGTTTTAGGTTGGGTAAGTGAAGACGATTTTCTCGCCAAGTCAGCTGAAATCGGCGTAATTTTGCTCATGTTTATGGCTGGATTAGATACAGATATAAAGGAAATAAAAAAGAACAGCGTATCCCTAGTGGTGATCGCTTCTCTTGGTGTGGTTCTTCCGTTAATCGGCGGCGCCGCATGTTACTATTTCTATTTCCACGTAGACGCTGGAGATTTTAACGAGGTACTGCGCGCAGTATTTATGGGTGTCATTCTCACCGCAACATCAGTAAGTATTACTGTTGAAGCCTTAAGAGAAATGGGAAAACTAAATGGAAAAGTAGGCAACGCGGTTTTAGGCGCTGCCGTTCTTGATGATATCATCGGCATCATCATCTTAACCTTTGTATCCAGTCTAAAGGACACCTCTATTAGCATAACGGAAATCCTCATTAGAATTGCCCTCTATGCCATCATTATGGGTGTTTTGGCCGTGATTCTTAACGCTTCCAAGCCAACCATTGATGAGCTAAAGGATAAACGAAGAGTAACCATTTATGTTATGGCATTGCTGCTAATCATTTCTTTTCTTACAGAACGATATTTCGGCATTGCCGATATTACCGGCGCATATTTATTTGGCGTGTTCCTTTCCACCTTTGACGTGAAAAAAGATATCGCCAAGAAAATGACCGTTCCAGGATACTTGTTCTTTTCACCAATATTCTTTGCCAGCATCGGCATCAAAACCGAGCTAAACGGCATGACCGCTTCTTTGCTGATTTTTTCTGCATTGATTCTCATCATCGCCATCATGACCAAGGTTATCGGTTGCGGCGTCGGCGCAAGGCTCTGTGGTTATTCTAATCGTGAATCGCTGAACATCGGTATCGGCATGGTCTCTCGAGGAGAAGTTGCACTGATTGTCGCACAAAAAGGATCCCATATGGGATTGCTCAGTGGACCGCTGTTTTCACCAGTAGTTGTGGTCGTTATTGTCACCACCATGGTTACCCCAATACTGTTGAAAAAGTTTATGAAATAAATATCGGGTCTAGCTCAGATGTTGGGGCAGCGTAAACCGTAAACATTGATTGATTATTGAACATTTTTCCAGAGGCAAACTTGCCTCTGGTTTTGTTTTGCTAGAGGGCACATGCGCTTTTAAAAAATGCCAAGGTTGCCTGTAGAAAATGTGCGGATTTCCAAGACCGCAGTATTCGGCGTTTTTTTGAGGGCATACGGCGGTTTTTGGTCAAACTGCCCTGGAAAATCGCAGTATTTTCCAAATAAAAAGGGTCGTACTGCGGTTTTGTAAAGCTCCCCGTCTTTCAAGCTTCTTTGAGAGCCGATAACCCAATATCAGACTTGATTTTTGGTAAGATATGGAAATTTTACCTGCTGACCACTAGGAATATTTCAGGTCAGGCCACGGCTGAGCAAGTGGTTAGTGGGTTTCCGCTAACAAATCGCCTTATGGCCAATATATATGAAAGAATACTGCGATTTTTTCACGGATTTCTTCAAAAATCGCCTTATCAGGCCTTTTATTTTCGAAATACTGCGGTCACTCAAAAAAAACAAAAAGCGGCATGGAGTTGTCCAACTCAAGATTTATTATAGAGACATTACCCCAAATAACAGAGAACCTAAGCACCGGAGCCCAGCTAGGAAATACAGGATTGTACTCCCCAGCTGGGCTCCATTGGTCAGGTATGATGATTATCTAATATTTAGCTATTGATTATCTGCTTTGAACGCCTGTTCCGCAGTATAGGTAAGTTCTATCTTCTACGTCTTTGTTCACGTCATCTTCATCGATTTCAGCAACGCAACGAGCCATTGAACCGTCTCCCATGTACCATCTTAGTGGGAAGCAGAAGAATCTGAATCTCTTTCCAGATACTTTGTCTAGGTCTCCACCAAGGTTTTCAACACCTACGATGCCGTTTCCAAGCATCATCTTGTGGCATGGTTCCCAAGTTCCCCAACATCCAATTGCTTCTAGCTCTCCGAATTTTTCATCGTAAGCTGCTTGTCCGTGAATTCTGATGTATTCTTCTTTATCAAATTCAGCGTAAGCTTCTTCACCGAATTGTTCTTTATATTCTTCTGTAATTGGTCTACCAGATGCACCGATTAAGTTCATTCTTGTTGCACCATTGTTACCCATTGCTGTATGTAGTGGGTGGTCAAGCGCCTGTGAGTCCATTGCTACACATTTTACCTTATGCTTAACGAACCATTTTCCTGCTTCAACTCCAGTTCCACATGCGTAATGGTAATATTCCTTAGAATCGTCAAATTTACGATGCATTCCTGTGTTTAAGCAAACGATCATGCCTTCTAATTCTTCTGGCTTAATCCCGAACTTTTCACAAGCTGCGTCTAAATGCTTGTCTGTGATTAAACCCCAAGGTTCAATATCGATTTCCAAACAAATCGCATCGCCGGTGTAAGCGTCTACTGGCATTTCGTGAGTATAACGAGCTCTTTTTCCATCAAACTCTTTTTCCATAACGTGTCTAGGTGCATCACAGTGTGTTCCTGTGTGCATTGTACATCCGATGTACTGCGTCAATACTCCACCCTTAGCCATTGTATGCTTAGAGTCAATTACTGGTTTATCAAAATATGGCCATCTTGGAATCTCAGCGCTGAACGGATGTGATAAATCTACGAATACTTTCTTTCCCATTTTATTTTCCTCCATGTTTTACAGTTTATGTTTACTTATTTATACTTATTTAATTTTGGACTTCATTTATTTGCTGCAAAGCTTGCAGCAATTGCAATTGAGTGAGAGGGCGTGTACATAGACGTACACAACCGAGCACGAATGCAGTAATTGCGAAGCAGTCAGCTTACGCAGTGATTTTTTCCAGTGGCTAGGCACAAAGTTAGCGCCTAACGCAGTTAATTTGCTGCAATGTCACTTGCTTACACAGTGATTTTTTCGGGTGGCTAGGCACAGACTTAGCACCTAACGCAGTTAATTTGCTGCAATGCACAGCAATTGCAATTGAGTGAGAGGGCGTGTACATAGACGTACACAACCGAGCACGAATGCAGTAATTGCGAAGCAGTGCGGTAAATTAACAAGTTAGCAGGCCCAGTACCCACCAGTAGCATCATAATTCCCCCCAGTCAAGAAGTCAGATGCTTCTGATGCTAGGAATATTGCTAGTCCGACGAAGTCATATGGCTCGCCTAGTCTACCGATTGGCAGTCTCTTTAGGAAGTTCTTGTAGACTTCTGATTCTGGGTCGAACATCCACTCGGTTAAATCGGAGCGGAATACGGTTGGGTTGATGGAATTTACATTAATTCCATACTGTGCGGTTAAATCGCAGGCAAGGGACTGAACCATTAGGTCCACGCCACCTTTTGCGGTGCAGTATCCGGTGTATCCGGCCATACCTGCTTTGGATCTTGCGGATGAGGTGATGACCATTTTTCCGCCTTTTCCTTGTGCCTTCATTTGGTCTGCGGAATATTTTGCTAATAGATACACGCTGGTGCAGTCCGCATCCATGATGGTTTTCCATTCTTCAACAGATTGGTCTAAGATATTCTTTGGTGCGTTGAAGCCATGACAAGCAGCTAGGATATTTAGCTCGCCGTAGGTTTTTACGACAAATTCTACCATCGCCTTTACGTCTTCTTCTTTTGCCGGATCTCCTGTTACGATGGCACACTCGCCACCTTCATCTTTGATCTGCTTTGCGACTTCTTCTAGCTTAGCGGCATTTCTACCGGTAAGAACAACCTTTGCGCCTGCTAAGGCATATCCTACGGCTACTGCTGAGCCTAGTGCTCCTGTTGCTCCGGTAACCAATGCAACTTCATCTTTGATTGAAAACAAATTCTGTACGAATTCTTTCTGAACATTTACCATGATCATCCTCCTTAGTTTGGATAGTTAATAATAACTAGCATTTCTGCTACTTCATTTGACTTATTTTCGAGACCTCTACCTTCATTTGGTGGGAAAGAGATAGATTCATTGGCGTGAATCACATATTCTTTGCCATCTTTGTCGGTAACGGTCATTTCGCCTTTTAAGACGTAATACACTTTTTCTAGCGGATTGTCATCGTATGCCCATTCTGCTCCGCCACCTGGTAGGAAAACTGATTTTCCGATCCAGAATTTTTCTGCGCCAGTTTCTTCTTTGCCGTGAATTCTCATGGCCGTCATGTTGTAATGTCCTGGTGCATCGTATGCTTTTAGTTCGCTTAAGGTTCTCTTAATCATTTTGGATTCCTCCTACTTATTTATGAATATAAACACTATTTTTGTTAAATTATTATCCTGTTCGTTCATGATATCAAATTTCAAATTGTCTGACAATCGGCACTTTTTAGTAAGGCAGTTACCATTTGGTAAGATAGTTACTTTTCACTTGCCAACCATCATCCCTTGGTATATAATGGCGATATTATCATGAAAGGAGAACAATAATGACTGACGCTATTCAGGGTACTAACCCTTACTTATTTGCACTTTCTTGTATCTCTGGTAAGTGGAAAACGAGCATTTTGCATCATATTCACCACTATGGTTTTATTCGCTTCTCCAAGACCAAGAAGACATTTCCCATCAGCGAAAAGGTGCTAAGTCAACAGCTTAAGGAGCTAGTGGCTGACGGCTTGATTGAACGGATTCAATACAATGAAATACCTCTCCGTGTGGAATATCATTTGACCCCTGTGGGCCAGAAAATTATTCCTGCCTTGGATTTGATCTACGTGTGGAGCATCGATCGCATGAGAGAGCTTGATATTGAAATCGATCCCGATGCGTTTATCGTGCACCCCGAAGAAAAATACGAAAAGGCAATTCAGGAATTTCTAAAACATTACGAAGATGATGTCCTCTAAACAGAGGGATTATCTTTATTCACTATAATGCTTTGATGCTTTTAGCTGGACGATTAACCTCCGGTTAAAGGCATTTTTCTTTTCCTGGATTTGATCTTCTGGATAAGTGAAAAAGCCTTCACCGCTCTTCATGCCTAGCTTGCCTTCTTCCACCTTTTTTCTTAAAATCGGGTTGGAATCTGTGCGGTTATCCATGACAGAAAGCAAATTGTCTCCTACTGTGCACCAAATATCCAGTCCACCCATATCGGCTACTTCCAGCTGACCAGTAGTCGCATATCTAAATGCAGGCCCAAACTTCAGCGCCTTGTCTATGTCTTTCGGAGAAGCAATTCCCTCCTGAATCAGTGAAAACGCTTCTCTTGCAACGCCTTGCTGAATTCTGTTGGCTACAAGGCCTGGCACATCCTTTAATACGCGGCAGGTTTGTTTTCCAGCTTGCTCATACAATTCTTCTACCGTTCTAAAGGTTTCCTCGTCCATGTTCCCAAAGAAGGATAGTTCAACCAACGGCATCAAATGCGCTGGATTATACCAGTGGCAAACCATACATTTGGCTTTCTTTTCGTCGCTTAGCTTCTCAATCATTTTGTTCAGTGCAAGGGATGAAGTGTTACTGGCCAAAATCGCCTCTGGCTTGGTGTATTGTTCAAGCTGCTGAAACAATTCCTGCTTTAATACTACATCTTCTCTCGTCGCTTCAATGACGTAATCTATATCCTTCACCGCTTCTTCTAAGTCTGCAAACACCGTGATTCTTCCTAAAATCGGTTCAACCTCTTCAGGCTTAATCAGTTGATTTTCCCCTAAGAATACCAATTCCTCTTTTATGGTGTCCATGCAAGTACGTCTCATTGGCTCATACGGCTCGTATAGATTGACAGGATATCCACTCATGGCAAAATATTCTGCAATGCCATGTCCCATGGTTCCTGCACCTAATACAGCAATGGTTTTGATCATATTGATCACCTCTATTTCTTCAATCCTAAAATTTCTCTAGCATCGTCTGGTGTGGCAACTTCATTGCCTGCAACTTTGATGATGTCCGCTGCTCTTTTTACAAGCTGAGCGTTTGATTCTGCTAATACACCCTTTTCGTACATGACGTTATCTTCCATGCCTACGCGAAGATGTCCACCCATAGCTACTGCTGCAAGCATAATCGGCACATGTCCATGTCCAATTCCCAGGGCGCCCCATGTTGACCCTTCAGGTAGTAGGCTCTTTAGATAGACCAGATTTTCTACGGTTGCAGTAGATCCGCCAGCTGCACCTAATACAAACTGATAGTGGCATGGAGTTTTCAACACACCCTTTTTCACATAGTAGAGGGAATTGTAAATCATTCCAGCATCAAAAATTTCAATTTCTGGTTTCGTACCATATTCTTGCATGGTCATCCCCAACTGCTCTAAGAAGTGAGGGTGATTGATGAACAAGCTGTTGTGCATCCAGTTCATTGAACCACAGTCATAGCTGGCAAGCTCAGGTCTTACGCTTTTAATATGGGCTTGTCTCGTTTCATCTGTAGCATTTAAATCTCCTGAAGTGGTCAGGTTGATGACGATGTCGCAATCCTCATGGGATTTAATCAATCTAACGGTTTCTTCAAATTTTTTGGTATCCATGGTGCCCTTGCCCTCATCATCTCTCATATGTAGATGACAAATTGCGGCCCCTGCTTTCCAACATTCATATACGTCGTCGGCAATTTCTTGTGGTGTCATTGGGATGTTGGGATTGTTTTCCTTCGTCGGCCATGCACCAGTAGTTGCTACCGTGATCATTGTCTTGGTTTTACTCATGAATCGTTTCCTCCAGTTTTATTTGTTGCCAATGTATAGAGCAAGCCCTGTGCCAAATTTTCAGATAACTTATTGGTAACTATGGCAAACTGGCTGTATTTCAACGTTTTTTTATTTTCAACTCTGCCCAATCGCTGGTTCTGTTTTTCATTTTAGAAAAAAACTTGCTTTTTCTGGTGAATTGTGTCACCATATAACCATACTATGTTGAATTTTTTCACCACAAAGGAGGCGTTCTTCTATGGATCATATCGATTTCAAACAGATTTGCGATCATCTCATTGATGCAATTTACGTTACTGACGGTTCAGGCAATACCATTTACGTCAATGAAGCGTATTCGAAGCTTGGAAATATCAGTAGAGACGAAATCATCGGTCAAAATATTTTTAACTTGAACAGAAGCAAGGATTTATATTCTGGCGGTGTGTTGCCTGAAGTCCTCTCATCAAAGCAACGCTGCGAGCGAGTCGGCACCATGACACGAACCAACAAAAAGGTGCATATTACTGGGGTTCCCGTCTTCGACAAAAATGGAAACATCATTTACGCTATTGCCACGGAAAAGGATGTAGAACGACTAGAAGAATTAAAAGAGCATTTGGCAGAGCTCCATAAAGAAAACTCCCAAGGTGCGTTAGAAATTCAATATCTTCGTGACCGACAAATTGTGGATAGCGACATCGTTGCAGAAAGTCAATCGATGCAGGAGGCCTTCTCCATTGCAAAATCCGTTGCGGCAACTGACGTTACGGTGCTCATTACTGGAGAAAGTGGTACAGGTAAGGAAATCATTGCCGACGCCATTTACTTGACCAGCAACCGAAATGGCAAGCCGTTTATTAAGCTGAATTGCTCTGCAATTCCAGCCAATTTACTCGAATCGGAACTATTCGGTTACGAAGAAGGCGCGTTTACTGGTGCCCTCAAAGGCGGCAAGCCAGGATTGTTCGAAATCGCCAATGGCGGTGTGGTGCTACTAGACGAAATCGGCGATATGCCTCTAGCCCTTCAAGCAAAGCTGCTTAGGGTATTGCAAAGCTACCAAGTCACAAGAATCGGTGGACAAACTCCAATTTCCTTGGATATTCGTTTGATTGCTTCCACCAATAAGGACTTGAAGCAGGAAATCTTGGACGGCAATTTTAGAGAAGATTTATACTATCGACTGAACGTAGTTCCTATTGTTCTGATGCCGCTAAAGGAGCGCCAAGCTGATATTGAGCCGTTGGTGGAGATTTTCCTCAAGAAATACAATGGACGATATAATAAGAAAGTAATCGTGACCAGAGAGGCCATGTCCATGTTGGTGGAATATCCGTGGCCAGGAAATATTAGAGAGTTAAAAAACGTAGTGGAACGAATGGTGGTGATAAATTTCACCAATGTGATTGATGGGGAAACTGTGGCCCGGGTACTGGGCCTCAGTGAAGAACAAATTGTTTCCGCTAGCTCTGGGCTGGGGACGCTGAAGGCGGCCACAGAAGCCGTGGAACGGCAGATGATCAAGGCGGCCTTGAGCCGATGCGGCAGCAAGCGAAAGGCCGCTGCCTCTCTCGGAGTGGATCATTCTACCCTAGTGAAGAAATGCCAAAGGCTGGGGATATAACCGCGGGGAAACCTTTTCAGTTGCACACAAAAGGAGAGCATCTAATGCTCTCCTTTTGATGTTCCGGCTCTATGTCAGTTCCAAGGGAAACGTCCCCATACAAACCATGCTTTTGGTACAAAATCATCGTTTTCTTAAAAAAGGTACCATTTTTTACTTAGCGGCAGCATTTCCATTGGCATAAGAAGCAGAAAAAGGGTTGTTTCTTGTATGATTATTCATGTTGCGACCAACACAACTCCTTTTTCGTTCGCACAAAGTAGATACTTTCCATCGATCACAGCTTTTTCAGCACCTCCGGCAAAAAAGAGAACAGGATTTTGGTACCAAAAGTGAAAAAATGGCGATTTTGTACCAAACGGCACTTTTTGTATAAAAAACCAGAGGCAAAATTACCTCTGGCAAAAACGTTCGATATTTTATTAAAGTTTGCGCTATCGCATTGTTGACATAAAGTCTTTAATTTTCGTTATAACAACGTCCCCATATGCTTTAGGGTTCTAATCATTTGACAGGTATAGCTCATTTCGTTATCGTACCAAGAAACCACACGAACTTCGTAAATTTTGGTTCCACAGCGTTGAGCCAGGGTTTGGGTCGCATCAAAGAGCGAGCCATAGCTCATCCCGATAATGTCACTTGAAACCAGTTGTTCTTCTGTATAGCCGAAAGATTCACTAGCAACAGACCTCATTTTTTCGTTGATGCCTTCCACTGTTACCGATTCTGTATCGTCCTTTAGGGTGGCATCTAAAATCGTAATGGATCCGCTGGCAACCGGTACACGCTGAGCCGACCCGATTAGCTTTCCGTCCAATTCCGGAATCACTAAGCCGATGGCTTTTGCTGCACCAGTGCTGTTAGGTACAATGTTAATGGCACCTGCACGGGCACGGCGAAAATCGTTTTTCTTGTGAGGCCCATCTAAGATCATTTGGTCTCCTGTATAGGCATGTATTGTGGTCATAAACCCGGTTCTCAGCTCACGGTATTCGTTCAGCGCCTTTGCCATAGGGGCAAGACAGTTGGTTGTACAGCTAGCAGCCGAAACAATGTGATCATCCTTTGTTAGCTTTTCGTGGTTTACACCGTAAACAATTGTCGGAAGGTCATCTCCTGCAGGTGCTGAAATCAGCACCTTCTTAGCTCCCGCCATAAGGTGCACGGCAGATTTCCCCTTTCCGGCAAATCTTCCTGTACATTCCAACACAATGTCCACTTCCAAATCTCTCCACGGAAGTTTTTCTGGATCAGGTTCAGCATAAATTCTGATTTGTTTTCCATCTATGGTGATTGAGTGCTCGTCGTTGGTTACTTCGTGACCGTCGTAACATCCCTGCACACTATCGTATTTCAATAAATAGGCAAGCATCTCCGGTTTTGCAAGGTCATTGATTGCCACTATCTCAAAGGCAGGGTCGCCAAACAACTTTCGAAAGGATAGTCTTCCGATTCTACCAAAACCATTAATCGCAATTTTTATACTCATTCGTACATCCTCCTTTAATTCATCTGCCATTATCATATCACAATTTGAACCCTTTGACAATTTATGTTATACTGAACAAACGAGAGGAGGGTAAACATGGAACAGGAAAAACAAGAACAAGCAGACCCAGGAATCAAAGGTGCTGCCAAATACGAAATGGATCGTTGCCTAAAGAACCAAAGTAAATCAGAAGTGGAGCATAGATTAAAGGGAAACGCCCCTTTTCTCCTAATTGCTGTTGCTGCTATCGCAGTGATTGTCCTTCTATCAAAGCTTTTCGCATAATCAAAAACAGCCTAATGGCTGTTTTTTTACTGTCTAATCTATTGTGCAATCACCCTAGCCCATTCTCTGAAGATCGTTAAGAGCTCTCGATAATCTTCCTCAGGATAATAGAAATGCTTGGACTCTTCTAGCACATGAATGGTTAAGGCACTGCATTGCTGCAGATATCCAGTCGCTCGATTGGATACCAATTCATCCTGTTTCGATTGGATGGCAACACCAGGAACGGCAAGTAACTCAATGTTTCTTCTGACGTGAACAGCTTCTTCAATCAACTCCAAGTATCTCGGCACCCATGTCACATAAGTCAACAAATTTTTATCCGGCTCCATACTAAAGGATTCCTTTGCCGCCTGCGCCACCTCATCTTTGTCGGAAATTCGATCAAAAATCACCTTGAGGGAATTCCATGCCGCAGAAGCTTTGGGCATTGGGCATAACGGAATCGCCATAAGAAATAGCCCTTTGATCTTGTCAGGTCGCTGGATTGCTGCCTCAATGGCAAATAGAGTTCCCATCGAATGGCCAACGATATACACGTTTTCGTATTTATCGAACAATGTCTCCAATCGATGGAACACATACGCCTTCCATTCTTTCATGGAGCTTTTGGCAAAGTCTTTTGGCGTTCCTCCATGACCAGGAAGCAGCAAATTGTGCACCCCAATATCGGCTGGAAGCATGTCGATCAAAGCATCAAAATGATCCGGCGTGCCTACTATTCCGTGAATGAACAGCACTACGGTTTTTCCATCTTTGATGTCATTGACATATTCCCTATGATTCACGATATCCCCTCCCCCTTGATTATTGACGTTCTGTTTAAGAAAACAGTATCAGTATTCCTTTATTCCGTCAATATCTATTTTCCTTTTTCTAAGAGGGAATAGAAAAAGGACCAGTGAAAACCTGGAATTTTCAGGCTCTATGCCAAATGTTGGGTGGATGATGACGGTACATCGGAAATGCCATCAACTAGGAATATAAAGAGACTTGATGGCAATATCAATGTTTTCGGCGGTGAGAATGCCATCATCTTCCTATAAAAAGCTTCCTGATGCCAATATGCGATTCTCTCGAAAGAGAAATGCCATCATCGGCCTGTTACAAGCTTGCTGATGGCAATTCTATGACAATTCCAGTGAATACAGCAGGGATTTCGGCTCTGGATCAATACAAAATGCCATCATGCAACATAAATATTGGCAATGATGGCATTTTGGTTTACATAATACATGGTCGTTGGCATCAGTAGCATTTAAAACTGCGAATGATGGCATTTCAGTTGACATAATACGGCCCATTGACATCATCCATCAAATAAATGGTTGTGCCCATATAATGGTGTAAATTCAAAAAAATAAAAGAGCCAGAAACTCTACTTTCAGGTATAATTAATTTACCAGAAAAACTAACCGGAG
>JBNDKG010000002.1:0-322356 GCA_050435405.1 Clostridiales Family XIII bacterium PM5-7 | reverse complement strand
TCACACCTGTTCCCATCTCGAACACAGTAGTTAAGCTCTCTAGCGCTGAGGATACTTGGCGGGCAGCTGCCTGGGAAAGTAGGACGTTGCCGGTTCAGTTTTTATGTGGCCCCATGGTCAAGCGGTCAAGACACCGCCCTTTCACGGCGGTAACCCGAGTTCGATTCTCGGTGGGGTCACCATTTTTTTTCAAACTATCGATTTATCGATTTTTTTCATTTACTAGAAAGTATATGCGCGATTGGCGGAATTGGCAGACGCACTAGATTTAGGTTCTAGCGGGCGACCGTGGGGGTTCAAGTCCCTCATCGCGCACCATTAAAAAAGAGTAGATTTGTTTCTACTCTTTTTTCTTTAAATAGATGTATAATAGAATTTAACCCTGATAGAAGAGAAAATACAATGTAAAAGCATTTTTGCATAAGAATATTCGTCATGTCAAAGAGATTTGATAGACAATATGCCGACCAAATTATATGATATTCGTACGATAATGTAAGCGCGAAAGGTGGTAATGGTGATAAAACAATTAGACATTGATGTTAAGATAAAAAATGCACGACTTTCTGCAAATCTCACGCAAGAGCAGGCAGCAGAATTACTTGATGTAAGCAGACAAACTATATCTAATTGGGAAACGGGAAAAACCTATCCCGATATTATAAGCGTTATTAAAATGAGTGACGTATATGATATTAGCCTCGACCACCTTTTAAAGGAGGACAAAAGTATGTCAAATTATTTGGATTATCTTGAAGAGAGTACGAATACTGTTAAAAGCAAAGACAAGCTTTCAAAGCTTATCCTAATCCTAAGCAGTCTTGGTATTTGGGCGATTTCTCTAATTGTATTTTGGTTTTTTATTAGTGAAACAGGTGGAATTGGATATAGTCTAATGTTCATGTGGATTCTTCTTCCCGTCACAATTTTTGTAGTATCACTAATCATCGGTAAAAGGAATTATTGGGGACGATGGAAGTGGTTCTCTGCTGTGATCTTTGGCTTAATGTACATGCTTGCTGAATATGCCACTTTCAGCACAGCTAATATGATTGAGTTTCAAAAAATCAACACACCTGACTTCTTCATGATTTTATTAGGCGGGATTTTTTCCCTTATCGGGTTGAGTATAGGTTCCGTTGCATATCTACTTAAGAAGAGAAGTAGTGAAAGTTTGCATTGACTTAAATGATAAACCCATGATAGAGTAAGGAAATAATAGTGAGGGATATGGAGGATAATGATGAACCCGATAAAAGCAGAAATCAACATGAGTGATTTAGAGAAAATCGATATTAGAGTAGGAACGATTAAGACTGTAGAGGATATTACCGAATCTGATAAGATGGTTCAATTGACTGTTGACTTTGGTACGTTTGAACGAGTTATATTAGTAGGTATGAAAAAGGAGAGAGACAATCCGAAAGAAATCGAAGGAATGCAGGCATTATTTGTTGTAAACTTAGCTCCGAAAAAAATGTTTGGAAGAGTTTCCCATGGTATGCTCTATGATATCGGGTATGAAAATGGTATAACTCCTGTACTGGCAATCCCTGAAAAACCGGTTCCCGATGGGGTTCAGGCAGGGTAAAACCGTTTCGTATAATTTCCACGAGTACCAATAATAAGATAGGCATTTGCCCATCTTATTATTTTATAATCAAAAGGAGTAAGAGATGAAAAAGAACGTTACTGGCCCAGAAAATGCAATCAAAATTGAAAAAGGAGTCCCGCTGAAAAACAGTCTAAATCGTGAGACGATTGCCCATGATGCAATGATGATTCAATCTGTTTACCCTGATTTTTTAGTGGATGAGTTTGTTGATGCTACCGTTGACGATTCTTGGGAAGCCCTTGAACTGATGGAAAGAGGGAGGAAGGTTACTGACGGACTAGTAAAATACTTACCTACGAACTATGAAGAAGCCCTTCGTATTATTGACCAGATTGTTGATCAGTATGCGTTAGAGATTGCAGTAATTGGCCTATCCTTTCCAGACTACGTAACGATACGTGGATTAGAGGAAGAACACTTTGCGTTATCGGTGAAAGCCTTAGAAAAATATACGACATTTTGGTCGTCAGAATTTGCGGTAAGACCGTTTATCATTAAAGATGAAGACCAAATGATGAATCAGATGTATCAATGGTCAAAACACGGAAACGAACACGTCAGAAGACTATCCAGCGAAGGTTGTCGTCCGCAACTACCATGGGCACAATCGTTACCAGCATTTAAAAAAGACCCAACACCTATATTCCCAATATTAGAACAGTTAAAGACAGATTCATCACAATATGTTAGAAAGAGTGTTGCGAATAATCTTAATGATATTTCTAAAACCCATCCACAGCTTGTGACAAAAATTGCGATGGAATGGTATGGAAAAAACAACCATACAGATTGGATTATTAAGCATGGATGTAGAACGCTGCTAAAAAAAGGGAATCGTGAAGTGCTCAATCTATTTGGATATCACGATGCAGAGATTGACGTAAGCGATTTATCAGTAGATCGTAACGTGATTACCATTGGAGAGGATCTCACTTTTTCCTTCTTAATTACGGTAAAAGAAGCGACAAAGCTTAGAGTGGAATTCGCAATTGATTATGTGAAAGCCAACGGGAAAAACAGCCGAAAAATATTCCAAATATCCGAATCCTCGGCAACGAAAAATACGACGAAGGAGTATCGCAAAAAACACTCCTTTGCCAATGTAAGCACAAGAAAACACTACCCTGGCATACATGCATTTACCCTTATTGTAAATGGAGTAGAGAAAGGGACTATCCCATTTAAGCTCAATGAGTAATTTGCATGTCATATGAAAAGGAGAATCATGATAAAGCAATATTGCGTTCGCACAATTAGAGTCCTGTTTGGTTTATTCCTATACGCATTAGGAATCTATCTTACGGTACAGGCGAATATCGGCCTAGCACCTTGGGATGCTTTTGCGCAAGGACTAAGCTTTCTTACAGGGATTCAATTAGGAACGATGATTACGCTATCAGGGATGGTTATACTTGTAATCGTTATGTTATTAAAGGAAAAAGTGGGCATCGGTACAATCCTAAACACAGTACTCATTGGCATTTTTGTTAATTTATTGAACTGGATGAAGCTGATGCCGAAGCTGGATAGCTTTGCTTTAGGAATAGTATTTCTACTCGTTGGTCAGATTGTGATATGCTTTGGCAGTTATTTTTATATTAGTCCAGGCTTAGGCTGTGGGCCGCGAGACTCTCTTATGATTGCCGTTGGAAAGCGATTGACAAAAGTACCTATTGGGGCAGTACGCATGGGCATTGAAGCGACAGCGCTTCTAGTTGGTTTTCTACTCGGAGCAAAAGTGGGCATAGGTACGGTGATTGCAGTACTCAGTATCGGATTCATTCTTCAAGGGGTATTCTACATACTGAGATTTGATGCGAAAGCTGTGGTTCACGAAAGCCTAATTGATACTTGGAAAATATTAAAAAAAGAAAAGCATCTATGATGATACATAGATGTTTTTTTGTGCAAAAAAATAGCAAAAATCAACATTATATTTCTAAAATGTTACATTAAGCGGAATAATCATTGACGAGAGGAAAGGTGGTAGATATGATAATGTAAAAAAATGGAAACAAGGAGAGACAACATGAAAAAAGGGGTAATCATTATTCTTGCGATTTTGGTCACGATGACCAATGTGCCAATGGAAGCGTTTGGTGCGTTGATGGATAAAGGAGAAATCGTAACCATATCGGAAGGAAGGGAATTGGTCGGAAGCGATGATAAGCCATACTATCTGGCGAAAGGGTATTACAATGCGAGATTTTCCAATAAGGCAGGTACTGGGTTTGACTATCGGGTATGCTTAGCGGTTTCGCCAAAGAAAATCATCAATATCAATAATGGAAAAAGTAAATATCAAGGGTATTGTTTGGAGCATGGAGCATGGATGAATCCAGGATCTACCAAATACACAGGAAGCTCGACAAATTTAATGTCGCTATTTTGGCTTAAACCATATAAGGAGTCGACCATTCGCGGCATTGAGCTGACCCTTCTTTTTGGTAAGCAACCGGGAATGTCGGCTAAAGATGTTCCTGTGTCGGGATGCAATTTAGACGATTGGTATTTTGCAACACAAAACATTTTATGGGAGTATCAACAGGGGCTTAGAACATCACCAACATCGATTCGATCCAATCCAAAAACCCAAGCGGCTGATTGGTATTCGAAAACGATGAAAGGGCGTCCCGCCTATAAGATGTATAAATGGATGCTAGAGCAAATGGAGAAATATGATAAAGCGTTAAGCTTTACTGCTAAAGATAAGGACAAGGCACCGTTGCTGAAATTGACTGCACAGGAAGATGGAACGTGGAAAGGTACGTTTGTAGATGCGAAAAAGCTGGGGCAAGATATAGAGACAACCAATAAGCATATTTCTATTACTAGAGAGGGGAATACATATACGGTGATTTCCAAGCTATCACCAGAGAAAATAGGGACTGTAGATTGTACGAAGCATGTGCCAAAGGTTGAAGCGAAGCAACCATTATTGGCATTCACTACAGGTCAAAATTCATCTATTTCCAATCATTTGCAATCGGTGGTTTGGGGTGCAACCGATCCGGTGAAGCTATATTTTAGACTAGGAGAAGGAACCACGCCTGAAACAGGAGGTAGCGTGCCGGTTTTACCGTTTTTTCATTTAGATTTAGAGAAAAGAGATAAACACCTTGGTTTTGACGGAAATACATCATCGGGAATGGGAGATGCGGCGCTAAACGCTAGTATTGGCGTTTCCGTTGAGACCCAGGATGGAATTTACGAAGACATGATTGATCTTGATGAATACGGAACGTGTGATGGATATTCTTTCCGGCCTTGGATAGATACATCGGGACTTACGCGTACAGAGACCAATGAAGATGAGCATCAGTATATAACCTATACAGGAAGTGCAACGGTAAACACATGGGAAGAGATTGTTCCTGATGGAAGATTTTCTGAAGAAGAAAGCAGCACTGGAACGGGAACGAGAAGCCATAAGATAAACTATTGGGCGCAATCTGTAGACGGTGGACCGTTTACCTATAATCTTACTGTTGATGGCACATCTTACACCAAGGTAGATGAAGAAATTGAATTGATGTTAAAACCAGACGTTTATGTTAACGATTTATATCGTGGACGATTGCAGATCATCAAAACAAAAACCGATTTAGATCCATACACCGACAATCGTAATGGTTCTTCTTCTGAACAGTATTCAACTAAATCAAAATGGACAGTTAGATTAGAAAGCGAAGGAAGTGAAGGAAATCCTTATATTAGAGTTGTACCTTTGACTGATGGAGAAAAAGGCTTCGATGCTTTCGCTAACAACTATAAAGTGGTGAAGGATAGCTCAGGTAGCTTAGCTGATGAACATCATCCGTTGACCGTAAGCAAATTTGGTCAGATCAATATTGTAGATTTGCCCTTTGGTTCATATCGCATAGATGAAGTTGCGGCAGATAGTGAAGGATACGTATTGGAAAGCTTTGTGGTACAAGTAACAGAGCATGGACAATTGATATCGAAAAGTATTGAAAATGTTCCGAAAACCAATCAAATTAAAGTGGTGAAGGTTAATGCAGAAACAGGAAAAACCGTCAGAGTAAAAGATACGGCGTTTAGAATCAAATATCTCGGACGACCAGATGTCGAAAATCCAGAAGAGGATATACATTATGGAAAGTATTTATCCAATGGAAGTGGCTATACTGATGGGAAAAACTACATTTTTGAATGTGATATCAATGGACAAATCGCTTTGCCGTATCCACTAGAATATGGGCATTATCAGCTAGAAGAAATCGTAGTACCAGAAGGGTATTACACTGAACCTGACGGCAATGTGTACAGCTTTAGTGTAACCAAGCAGAATAGTCATATGGATGGAGATGATTACCAGACCTATTATGTTACGCTCAATATGGAAAACAATCCAGTAAAGGGATCAGTTAGTGTAGAAAAAGAGGGAGAGGTTCTGTCCGGCTGGGAATTGATTAAAGAGGGAATTTATACCTTGCACCGGGCAATTTGGAATAGCATTAAATTACCTGGCGTAGAATTTGATATTTATGCCGCCGAGGATATTATGCAAAAGGATGGTGTGACACCAGTATCCATAGTGGATGCCAACACTGGAAAAAAGATTCCATTGACGTTAACGGTTAGAGAGCATGGAGATAAAGAAGACGCCATAGAGAAATGGGCAGCAGCATTGCCTACTGGGGAAAAGATTACAAGAACCAGCATGAAGAAGAAATCGGATCAGAATAAAACAGTAACAGAGTATCATATCAGTAATACCCAAGGGATGACTTATCGTGAGCAATTTACGAATCAGCCTGTTGATGGCATAAAAACCAGCTACACCATTGAATATGAGCTGAATCAGATAAAAGGAGGAATGGCATATACGAACATTCATGTCCAAAAAACATATACGAAGGTAAAAGAGGATGTTGAGGTTAAGCTGACAAAGCCTTTACTGAAGATAGGTGATGAGGAACAAGAAATTATCGATGTGATTTTGCCAAATGGAAATCGAATACTTCAGCATAAACCCAACGTAGAAAAAGAAATAGACGAGCGAACGATATTACAGGAATATGACTTTCAAGTCATGGAACATGTTAACGCGAAAGAAGGCTTCACCTTTTCTTTTGATGGAATTTCTTTAACATCAAAGCGAAAAGATAGCGGACAAATGGAAACCATCATCAAAGGGTTTGATGGAGTAAAGCCGGAAATTACAACCAAAGGCGGATACACTTATTCTACGAAGAATAACACTACGGTCGTTACTGCTGTTGACGGAAAGAGCATTCCGGTATACTTTATGACGGGAGATGGAATTGAAACATCAATGATGCTATCGAGCGGCATGACGAATACCCACATTACCGTGAAGCAAAGCCAGTTGTTTACTTTTGATGGTGTATATCCAAGGATAACGTATAACGGAAACATCATCGATTGGGCCAGTGCGCTTTCTCCGGATAATCACACCTTTGAAGAAATCATTGATGAAAAGAACTATATCAACGTGGAACGATTAGAGCGGTCATCTGGCAGAAAAGAAACCACTTATGCTATTAATATTGTCAGCAACCAAACAGATGAACAAGGGTTTATCGTTACGTATCCAGACACTACAGAGTGTATTGCGTTGATTAGCGACCATGGTGAAACAGGAACACTGCGATTCACCGCTACAGATCATACCTTGATTTATCCTATTGGTAGTCCAGTGGAAACCATTACTACGGGCAAGGACGGTAAAGCGGTATCATCAAAGCTGCCCCTTGGGACATATTATGTTCACGAAAAGGAAGGGACCATAGGACATATCAATCAGGGGCAGTGGAAGCTCTTTACCCTTACCCATAAAGACCAGTACACACCGCTGGTATCAACAACTGAACGCTTTAGCAACAGAGGAATCAACGTGAAAATTGATTTAAAGAAGCTTTTCGAAACTAGAGCGGGAAGCAATGATTATGTTTCTGGATCTGGAGCCATTTTTGGAATTTATACGGGAGCTGAAATTAGCGGAAAAGATAATGGAGTCAAAGCGGATGCGCTCGTTGGTGTATTGCATGTATCAAAGGGAAGTGCAACGACAACCGTCAAATTACCGATGGGCAAGTATTACGTAAAAGAATTAAAGGCACCTACCGGCTATATCAAGGATGAAGCGAAATACTATTTTGATGTCGAAGATGTTTTGGAAGCAGGTAGAATTCGGTTCCATGATAAGGACATAGGGGTCAAAGGAAAAATCACCCATAACGGAGGAAAAGTGGTTAAGGTAGAATTAGATACCTTATATCGTTTCCCAAGCGCAGAAACGAAAATAACAGGCGGGAAAGTGGTAACCAGTGTGCTAAAGGGCAGAACGATCACCACGGTTGAATCAACTGGAGAAACCATCAACATTCAGTTTGAACATGGAGGCACGTTAACGATTGAAATCAGTGATCAAAGCTATATTGCAAGGTTTGATGGAAAGCAACCGGTATTCTTAGAAGGAAAAGCAGATACAGAAATCTTCTATCAAGCAAAAGTGGTGAACACCTCTTTCCGATCTGTGGCGACGTGGAAAAATATAGAAACCTTAGATAAGCGCATATTGACCTTTATCTCACCCTTGGCCACATCAAAGATTACCGCGACAGCGGATGAAGAGGATTCTGTACTGCTCAGTGACGGAAAAACGGAAACCAAAGTTAAAGCTGGTGAAAGCACTGAAATCGTGTTTGACGATGGCGCAAGCTTTACCGCAAAGCTTGATGAAAAAGGGAAGCTGAATTTGACTTGCACTGGTCAGTATGATGGCAGGTTAACAGGAAAAAGTCAATTATTAATTGATGGAGAAGAGACACTCCCTCAGGATGCACAGCTAAAACATACTGAGGCTAGAACCTATGCTCGCCACGATGCAACAGTAGATACAATCAATGTCGTCATTGACAGTATAACCAATGATAGACACCCGGATTACCCTGGGATTGTCCCTGAAATACCTGAAAAGGGAAAGCTTGAGCTGATTAAAAAAGATGGAGCAACGGGAAAGAAACTAAGTGGAGCGAAATTCCAGTTGATCAATAGTGTTGGCGAGACCATAGCGACGAAAACAACCAATGATGAAGGAAGAGTGATGTTTTCCGACTTAACGCCAGGCACTTATTTTTATCGGGAGATCAAAGCACCAAAAGGTTACCTTATTGATGAGGAGTATTATCGTGTTGAGGTCAATGGAGGAAAGACAATTTCCATAACCATAGTGAATCACAGGGAAACAGAAAAGCCAGAGAACACAGAGAGTAATCTGCCTGATAAAACCAAACAGAAGCTAACCGCAAATCAAAATCCAAAAACAGGAGATGACGCAAGAATGCCAATCATGACATTGATGATGTCGTTGGCAGCCTTAATTGGATTACTGAGGATAAACAGGAAACCAAAGAACACATTATAACGGATATACTCAAGTAGAAAGGAGGTGCTGTGGAAGCACCTCCTTATTTACTGCGCTTTTATTTTGATGATGTTACTCCATGGACTGTACAATGTTTCTCCACCAGACTTTTTATAGGATCTTATCCGCGCATAAGTGTAGCGAATCTTTTTGGTTGCCGTAATTTTCGTGGTAGAGGCTTTCGCTGAGGTGATGCTTTTCTTTGCAAAATTGGTCATATTGGCATTGGGTGAGTATTGCAATTCATAACCACTGGAGTTTAAATCTGATTTCCACTTAAAGGTATAACTTTTGGTAGAAGCCGATGCTGAAATCAAATTCATTTTTAATGGATATACACGTATAACGAATTTAGACACAGTAGCAAGGGTTGTCTCTGTTTCAGGAATACTCACGGTAATGGTGGTTTTTCCTTGACCTTTAATGGTGGCAATGTCGGTTCCTTTTTTAATGGATATGACGTTACGATTAGAAGATTTATAGGTCAATTCCTTTATGGATGAGTTTGGTGAAGGAATCAGAAATACGTCATCACCGATGTTTTTTCGCAGATCCCCAATTTGCTTCAGCTTTACAGGTTGTTTTGGTTTAAACTTTCCATAAACATCAACGGTTTTGTTTTGGAATTGATACAGCTTAGTGGTGAATAACTTTTTATACCTAGTGGTTCCATAAGCTGTCTTAAGGTAGGCCTTAACCGTATCCTCGTATTTTTTCTTGGAATAGTGCTTATACTTGGCATTATCTAGAGAAAGCACATAATCGTAATAATATAGTCCATCTACCGTGACGCGAAGAATATCGATGTTATATACATCAGGATTCAATTTCCCACCTGACCTGTTGTAAAATCCATCAAAGTACCAATCGTCAGATGGTTTTGGAACAATTCCGCGCTCGATAAGCCGAGAAAACGTATAATCTTTGCCATTTTTGATTAAGCAATTTTGGTTGTAGGAATCGTTGCCATTACAGAGGAAAAATTCCATGTTTTTCCCGTGAGTCCAGTAAAGCTCGCCTTGGCCAGAAGTAGTAACAGATATATGATAGTTCAACAATTGACTAGACTTTGCTGAAGCTTGTGCGCTGGAAAGTGGAATCATCATCAGTAGCAATACCATGGTCAGCGCAAAAATGAGTTTCTTATTCATAACAGTACCTCCTATTGGAAAATAATATTATAAATGGAAGTATATGTAAATAATATTATACTTTATTTTCGGAGAAAAGCAAGGGGGATATCGGTTAGAATCTAACAAGATAAATAAGTGGGGCATAGATTCTATCTTGATTTACTTAATCCATTGAGATATAATCGAGTCTATGAATAAACTATTAGCATTAGAACTACAACTGAATAAAGTAATTACTGAACAAGAGGAAAACGTGATTGAGCGAGATGAAAGCCTAGACTGGGAAAGAATTCATATGGCGTCTTCAGCTCGTACAGCGTGGTTACTTGCCTTGGAAAGAGGCGTTGAGCCAGAGCTAGCTGCATGTGCAGCAGCAATACATGATTTTGGTCGGATTTTGACTGGAAAACAAAACGGCCATGCGGAGGCAGGATACGAACCAGTAAAAGCGTTCCTTGCTGAACTGGATATGTTCAATGAGGAAGAAATCGAGCTGATGGCCACAGCAGTTAGGAATCACAGTTCCAAAACAGAGGTTGGTTCACCGATAGAAGAAATCGTCAAGGATGCAGATGTCATCGATTGCTATCAGTATGGACAACCTTTTGATCGACCAGAAAAAGAAGTGCGTTACAATCAATGGAGAGCTAAACATGGACTATCATAAACCAGACCGAAAAGCCATCAAAGGATGGAGAATAGGACGGGCAATTACGTTGCTTGTCTTGACCTTAATTGTTGCCCCAGTGCTTTATTTCTTAATCACTAGTCATTGGGAGTCCTTTTGGAAGCTCGTCATCATCGGTGGACTGATTCTATTAGAGATATATGCGTTCATTGGATTGCTGATTTTCCCACAGATTGAGTTTAAACAGTGGGGATACCTGATTGAGGAAGATCGCGTCGTGATTCGTCACGGGATTTTTTTCGTCAAAACAACCATTGTGCCCATCATTCGTATCCAAAATATTACGGTGTCGCAAGGACCAATCAATAGAGCCTTAGGACTTTACAATGTGGAAATGTCCCTTGCCAGTGGCAGCTTTGGGATTGAAGGCCTAAATAAAGAAACAGCCGATTTAATCAGCGATAATCTAAAGTCCAAACTGTATGTTAGAATTGCCGAAAAGGGGGTTCTATAATGAAATTTGGTCCGAAAAGAGGTCATGTGCTATTTATCTTTGAGCATGTCATCAAAGACTTTGGCTTGTTGATTCTTGCAGGCATGATTTTCCTCGTCACGAGAAACCCACAGATATTTACCGAAAATATCCCTCTAGTTGCGATTGTTGTTTTCGGCCCAATTAATCGGGTCATCAAATATTTGACGACGACGTATGCCATCGATGATGAGAAATTGATCATTAAACAGGGCTGGATCGCCAAAAAGAACATAGAAATCCCTTTGTCTACCATTACGACGGTTGATGTATCACAATCCCTCATTAATCGCGTGTTCAATACCTATAGTCTCAGGGCAGACAACGCCAGCAATCTTTCCGATTCAGAAACGAAAATCAAAATGACCTTTGGCAAGGAAGATGCATTCTTAGTAAAATCCTTACTGCTTTCAGGGAAAACAACCATCGATGGGTTCAATTTAGATGCATCAGGAGAAGAAGAAAAGAAAGCAACCGGAGATGCCTATATTGTTAAGGCGAAAGACTTGCTGATCATGGGCGCCATTAAATCAAAAGGCGCGTTTTTCATTCAGGCAAGTGCATTGTTGATCACTGGAGTTTCAATTCTTTCTCAGATGATCGATATTTCATCAAAGGGGATTGCAAGCACGTTAATTGATTTAGCGCAAAATTTTGGCATGACCATAATGTCACTGATTGGTATTTTTGTCTTTTTTCTCATTGCAATTGTATGTGGAGCAGTAGGCACATTGATCAAATACTACGATTTTCATGTTTTAGATAATGGGGAATCATTACGAATCGAATATGGTCTAATCACCAAGAAGAAATTCACCATTCACAAAAGAAAAATCACAGGATTCTTTTATGAACAATCCATGGTGATGAATTTGCTAGATACAGGAGTATTGCATTTGTTTGCCATAGGCTATGGACAATCTGGAGATGAACAGACTAGCGAAGAACCAATGCTGTTTCCACTTCTTCCGAAAAGATTGTTAACCAAGGTAATGGGCGATATATTACCAGAAATGAAAGAAACGAGTCAATATGAGAGACCGGAAAGAAAGGCGTTTCGCTACTTCTTCTTTCGCGGTGGAGTAGTCACTGCAATTATCCTCATGGCTGCAAGTATCTATGTTTCTCTGACCTATGCCATTGCTAGCACCGTTTGGATCTTTGGCGTTCTGTGTATCATCTACACGGCAGTGAGCAGTGTGCTACGATATAAGCATACTGGAATTTATGGAAACAAAAAGCATATTTCCTTTACCTTTGGTGGATGGAACAAAACCTTTGTGTTCGTCAAGTCGAATAATGTAGAGAGCATTAGCGAAAGGGCAAGCTATTTTAAACATAAAAAAGGAGTGACCAACATATCCATTGGATATATTGCACCCCATGCTGAAGCGAGAAACGATGCGAAAAATCTTTCACTTGGCGCTTATGAACAGCTTAAATCAACGCTGATATATTAGCATCAAAAAATGCGATCAAGAAGGCATTGATTTCTAAATAATTCACATTGCCTCTTTGTTTTAAAATGAGATATCCGTCCGTATAGGATGGATATTTTTCTATTCCTTTGGTATCAGAAAGTAATGCACTGGCATCAATGTAGACTGCATCGGCAGATGATTCTCCAATAATCGTTAACTGAAAGCTCCGATCCATTTGATTCATGATCAATGCATAGGGGGTTTCTTCTGTTGGAAAAGACATATAGTTGATCGGTGTGGATTTCTGTGTGCCATGGACGAGAAGGTCATGACCAGATAGACGTATTTTGGTGATGAGAAAATCATCAGTATTGAGCCCTAGATTAAACAAGGCGCGATGAATATCCACCTTTGCAAGAATTGGAAGCAAAAGCTGTAGCTGCATGACATCGTCATGATTATGCAGAAGAATTTTCTGCTCCAAAGCAAAAGATTTGGTTTCCATATATCGATAATATAGCGCCACGCTTTCAGCACCAGAGATTTCATCGTCACGTCTATGGGAAAGACCCATAAAGACTTCAATGGATTTCTGCTTTAAGTTAGGCAAAACTTCTCTAAGGGAAGAATGACCGTTGATGACCAAATAAAGGTCTAAATTGTAGGGAAGGGTATCGTAGTCCAGGCCGTAGTGTTTGGCTCTTCGTTCTAAGAATGGAAGATCAAAGTGCTTCCCGTTGTAGGTAACAAGATAATCGACGGTATTTAAAACCGCCAAGGTTTCTGTGATGACGGCTTTTTCATCGTCCACTTGATCTGCAAAGATTTGGATAAACTCACCTTGATCACCACGCACCAAAAGCATTCCAGACAGAATCAATTGACTGGTGGAAGGCGATAAGCCAGTAGTTTCAATATCAAAAACAGCATAGGACTTATCCTTGAAATATAAATCTAATATCTTGCTGTTGTACTTTTTTAGTTGAATGGGTTCAATGATTTTTTTCATCTTATTCTCCCTGATTATATCTTTATAACAAAATAGACCGCAGGGGTGCAGTCTACTTTGTTCAAAAGGGGTATTGGGATTAGAGATTAATGAGGTTATCAGGGGGATAACCTCATTGTGATTATACATAATTCCGTAGAAAAAAGCAAGTAGAAGAATAAAAAAAATAAAAAAAGTTTTTGTCACCTAATTTGAGAGAATGATGATATAATAGAATGTGTTTACATAATAGATTACAAGGTTAATGAGTGAGGCGAAATGATTTCCATAGAACGAACAATAAACAGTGAAAAAATCTATCAAGGTAAAATATTAAATTTAAGAAAAGACACGGTGACTTCAATCAATGGAACCTCCACCAGAGAGATTATTGAGCATAAGGGTGGATCGGTAATTGCTGCCATCAATGATGATGGTAAAATGGTCATGGTGAAGCAATATAGAAAGCCTGCGGAAAGAGTAATGCTAGAGGTTCCAGCGGGGAAAGTAGACCCAAATGAACAGCCTTTAGAAACTGCACTTCGCGAATTAAAAGAAGAAACCGGTTATACTGCAGAGCATGCTCGATTTTTGACGAGGATGTACACATCGGTTGGTTATTCGGAAGAAATACTGTATCTCTATTTATGCACAGGACTTACTAAGGGAGAACCGGATTTTGATGAAAACGAAGCCATCGATATTGTTGAGTATGAAGTAGAACAGCTATATAACATGGTTATGGCTGGCGAAATAGAAGACGGAAAATCACAAGTTGCCATTTTGATGGTCAAAGGGCTTCTTGAAGAAGGAGAGCGAAATGGGAATCAATGAATTTTTAATTTATCTTAAAGAAGAAAAGAAAACCAAGCCCAATACAATAGAGGCCTATCGTCGGGATTTAGTTGCTTTTGATCTTTTTTTAAGTGGACGGAATATCTTTGGATTGAACCAAGCTTCCAATACTGACGTGGTTGCCTATTTGATGGAACTGAAATCTACTGGGAAATCCAAATCGACCATTAATCGAAAGCTGGCATCCATTCGTTCCTTTTATAAATTTCTTCTTCATCACGAGCTGATTAAAGTAAATCCTTCGGACGATATTAAGTCGCCAAGAATTCAACGTAAGGAATTGGAGTATTTGACGGTAGAGGAAGTGGATAAGCTGCTTAGTATGCCCGATGAATCGATAAAGGGAATTAGAGACAAAGCCTTGCTGGAAATGCTATATGCTACTGGACTTAGAGTGACAGAAATCATCGCCCTAAACTATGAAGACGTTAACTTAAGAATGGGCTTCATCACTTGTAACGGCGAACATGGGAAAGCAAGAATTGTACCTATGGGAACGCTTGCCAGACAAGCCCTGGACAAGTATTTAATGAGCAGCAGAAATGTGTTGATGCGTGAACAAAATTTAGATGATGAGAAAGGCAAGCTGTTTGTCAACTTTATGGGTGAACCATTGACCAGACAAGGCCTTTGGAAGATACTGAGAGAGTATGGGAATAAAGCAGACTTAAACGGGAAATTAACCCCGCAGATTTTAAGAAACTCATTTGGTGTACATATGGTGCAGAATGGAGCGGACTTAAAATCACTGCAAGAGCTAATGGGTCTTGAAGATATTGCGGCAACTGAAATCTATTTAAGCGTGTCAAAAAATAGAATAAAAGACGTTTATGATAAAACTCATCCGAGAGCATAAACGCCACTAAAAAATCTCCTTGCATTGAAAGCCCTATTGTGCTATACTATTAGCGTTATTACGGGCGGTCCTCTGGGTACGAAAATAGAGATAGGTACCATGAACGTCTTGGAGGGAAGGAGGATACTATACAATGAATATTTTAGATTCAATTGCACAGGATTATATTAAAAAAGAAGTCCCTGCATTTAACGTTGGAGATACTGTTAAGGTTCACGTTAAAATCAAAGAAGGTGCCAGAGAAAGAATTCAGATCTTCGAAGGTTTTGTCTTGAAAAGACAGAACGGCGGAGTTGCTGAAACATTCACCGTCAGAAGAATTGCTTCTGGTGTTGGTGTCGAAAAGACATTCCCAATTCATTCACCTTGGGTTGAAAAAATCGAAGTGGTGAAAGAGGGTGCGGTTAGAAGAGCTAGACTTCACTACATGCGTGGAAGAACTGGTAAAGCAGCCAAGATTAAACAAAAAAAGAAATAATTCTTTTAGGGGAACCCGCTGGGTTCCCCCTTTTTTATACTAAAGTGATGAATTTTATGTTATACTATATAACATAATTTAGATAGATTCTCCTGTTGAAAGGAATGAAAAATGATAGAACATATTAACTGGTATCCAGGTCATATGAAAAAAACTAGAGAGCTAATTCAGGAAAACTTGAAGATGGTGGATCTAGTCATAGAAGTAATCGATGCACGAATTCCGATTTCCAGTAGAAATCCCATAATTGATGACATCATCAAGAATAAGAAACGGGTAATCATCTTGAACAAAAGCGACCTTTCTGATCGGAATGCCAATGAACAGTGGGCTGATTTCTTTACTAAATCAGGAAATCTTGTATTGACCATGAATTGCATGAGCGGCACTGGCGTAAACCAACTGTTTAAGCTACTCAATCGAGAGCAGGAAATGAAAAACCAAGAACAGCTACGAAAAAAGCCTCTGCGCATGATGATTGTTGGTGTTCCCAATGTGGGAAAATCCTCTTTGATCAATCGAATGACGGGGAGAAAAAGTGCTCAGACAGGAGATCGCCCAGGCGTAACGCGTGGAAAGCAATGGCTAACGTTGAAAAACAATATGCAGCTACTGGACACACCGGGAATACTTTGGCCTAAGTTCGAAGACCCGAAAGCTGGATTAAACTTAGCTTTTTGTGGCTCAATTAAAGATGAAGTGCTAGATACAGAAAGCTTATGCTTAGAACTAATTGGCGTATTGCAAAGAGAATATCCAGATTTGCTGTTGGAACGATACAAGCTGGACGAAATCTCTGAAACGCCGCTAGAAACCATGGAGAATATTGCCATTAAACGAGGTTTTATTCGACCAGGGAAGAAAATAGATTATGAACGATGTGCCAAAACGTTTCTAGATGAATTTAGGGGTGGGAAAATCGGCAATATTACGTTAGAAAAACTGTAGTGATAGGTGATACATGAACAAGGCTGAACGAGAGCAATACTTAAGAGAAAAATTACACCAAATGTTTGGTTATGAACGAGAACTTTATGATCAGGGTCTTCAATTAATTGCTGGCGTAGATGAAGTCGGTAGAGGACCATTGGCGGGGCCAGTCATTGCTGCCGCAGTAGTCCTTCCGAAGGATTTTGATGTATTAGGCGTAGACGATTCTAAAAAATTGTCAGAAAAGAAACGTGAACAGCTATATGACGAAATCATAGAAAAAGCCATTGGCTACGGCATCGGAATAAAGGATAATCTCATTATCGACCAAGTCAATATATTAGAAGCGACTAAGCTAGCGATGATCGAAGCAATAGAACAAGTTGATGACATGCTCATGACAAGGCTTGGAAAAACCACGGAGTACGTCTTATTTGACGCCATGAGCATTGAAAGCATAAACAAACCACAACAATCATTAATCAAAGGGGACAGCAAAAGTGTTTCCATAGCAGCTGCATCAATAATCGCTAAGGTGACCAGAGACCGGATGATGATTGACTATGACCGTGTATATCCAGGTTATTCGTTTGCAAACAACAAAGGATATGGCACTAAAGCGCATTACGAAGGGATTCATTCCCAAGGCATTACGCCTATACACCGCAAAACGTTTTTGAAAAACTTAGTTGGAAAGTAAGAAGGAGATGAAAAACATGGAAATCAAAAGTGATATTCAAATTGCTCAGGAAGTGAAAATGGCTAATATCAAAGAAATTGCAAAGGCTGCGGGTATTGATGAGAAATATCTAGAGCAGTATGGCAATTACAAAGCGAAAGTGGATTACAATATTTTAGAAGACAAGAAAAACACCCCTGATGGAAAGTTGATTTTGGTTACAGCGATTTCACCGACTCCAGCAGGAGAAGGAAAAACTACTACTTCAGTTGGACTTGCAGATGCACTACACAACCTGGGGAAAAATGTAATGGCAGCCCTTCGCGAACCGTCTTTAGGACCAGTTTTTGGTGTTAAGGGTGGCGCTGCTGGTGGTGGTTATGCCCAAGTGGTTCCAATGGAAGACATTAATCTTCATTTTACGGGAGATTTTCATGCAATTGGTGCGGCAAACAATTTGATTGCAGCCATGCTAGATAACCACATCATGCAAGGCAATGTGCTAGGCATTGATCCAAGAAGAATTACGTGGAAAAGAGCGGTAGATATGAACGATAGACAGCTTCGTAATATCGTTGACGGAATGGGCGGAAAAATGAGTGGTGTACCGAGAGAGGATGGCTTTGAAATCACCGTTGCCAGCGAAATCATGGCAATCATGTGCCTATCTAAAGACATTGATGATCTAAAAGATAAGCTATCAAAGATTATCTTAGGATATACCTATGATGACAAACCAGTTACGGTAGGGGACATTAAGGCTCAGGGAGCCGCTGCGGCCCTACTAAAAGATGCCCTAAAGCCAAATTTGGTGCAGACCTTAGAGAAGACCCCAGTGTTTGTTCACTGCGGCCCATTTGCAAATATTGCCCATGGCTGCAACTCTATTATGGCGACGAAAACGGCGTTGAAGCTGGCGGATTACGTGGTTACAGAAGCTGGCTTTGCAGCAGACCTAGGAGCAGAAAAATTCGTAGACATTAAATGTCGTAAAGCAGGATTAACTCCTTCAGCTTGTGTTGTTGTTGCAACAGTAAGAGCATTGAAATATCATGGAGGTGTAAAAAAGGAAGACTTAAATACGGAAAACCTAAAGGCTTTGGAAGCCGGTCTTCCAAATCTGTTACAACACGTAGAAAATGTAACAAAGCACTTTGGCCTCCCTGCAGTTGTAGCAATTAATGAGTTCCCTACAGATACCCAAGCGGAAATTGATCTAGTGGAAGAAAAATGTAAAGCCCTTGGCGTCAATGTGGTACTCAGTCAAGTATGGGGAAAAGGTGGCGAAGGCGGAGTTGCCTTAGCAGAAGAAGTACTTAGACTATGTGAAGAAAAAAATAATTTCCATTTTGTATACGACTTAGACTTATCTATTAAAGAAAAAATTGAAGCCATAGCAACGAAAATCTATAGAGCAGATGGTGTGATCTTTGAAGGCAACGCAGCTAAGCAAATGAAGCAGCTAGAAGCATTAGGGTTCAATGATATTCCAGTGTGTATGGCAAAAACCCAATTCAGCTTTTCTGATGATCCTTCCTTGCAAGGAGCACCAAAAGGGTTTAAGATTACGGTTACAGATTTGAAGGTAGATGCTGGAGCAGGATTCATCGTAGCAAAAACGGGGAACATTATGACTATGCCAGGACTTCCAAAAGTTCCAGCGGCAGAGAAGATTGATGTAGACAACACAGGAAAGATTACTGGATTGTTCTAACATTCATCCATTATTAAACAATAGCAAAAGGGGAGCAGTTTCATGAGGAGCAATAGAAATAGCAACAAAAAAACGCAAGACTTCAGCCAGATGAAATACAGTCCGGAATTGATCAGACAATTAGAAAATCCGGAATTTGCTAAGGAAGCGGACAAATATGAGAAACAAGCACGAAAGCGAAAGAAGCATGGAACTAATGGCGTTTCTACAGATTATGTAGCACCAACAGGGGATGGTGGCAGACGTAAAAAGCAGAAAAAATACAAGCTAAACAAATTCAAGCTTCTGAGAAATTTGTTGATTTTGATCATTATCCTTGCAGTAGCATTTACTGCGGTATTCTTTGCCTTGACTGGAAACTTTGACAAAATCGACACGAAAAATGCCAATTTTTCCATAAGCAGTAAGGCAGATGAAGAACTGAGCGGATATAGAAACATTGCTATTCTCGGTGTAGATGCTAGAGCAGATGAAGGCTATGATGGAAGCAGAACCGATGCCATTATCATCATGAGCATTAAAAAATCCAATGGAGACATTCGTTTGATTTCGGTTATGCGTGATAGCTACTTGAAAATGGGATATTTTGATGATGAACAGATTCTGGACAAAATCACCCATGCCCACCATTATGCTGGCGGGTTGAATACCGTTGCCGCATTAAATCGAAGCATGGATTTAAACATTGAAGAATTTGTCATTTTCAACTGGAAAGCAGTTTCAGATACGGTAGACTGTTTTGGCGGTGTAGAAGTGTATGTTAAGTCCAACGAAATTGCGGACATGAATAAATACGGATACGAAACAGCCAAAAATGTGGGCGGAACGTATAAGAAAATCACCCAAAAGGGAAAACAGACATTAGACGGTGTTCAAGCAACAACATATTGCAGAATCCGAAAAACCAGTGGTGGTGATGCAGGTCGTGGACAGAGATACAAAAAGATTGTGGCGGCTGTAATGAAAAAGGCCATCACCCAGCCATGGAAATTAAGTGAACTGTCCCAAACTGTTTTTCCGAACATCAGAACCAACATGAGTCAAATGGACATGTTTACGGCAGTATTACGCGCTCCTGGCTATGACATCAAAAGTAGCATTAGTTGGCCAAAGAAATACTATGCAGGGCTATTATCTGATGGAATTTCTTATGTGGTACCGATTACATTGGAGTCGGAAGTCGTCAGCTTACATAAGAAAGCGTTCGGACAAAACAACTATACTGTATCAGATATATGTGGACAGATTAATCAAGAAATCATCAATAATACAGGTATACAATAAAGGATATTTAAGAGCCGAGGCAAACCGCCTCGGTTCTTTTCCATTTTTTCACAATTTCACATTGACGAATGTGGAAGAAAAAGGTAGAATTGAACTGTAGTTGTGGTACAAGTAGATTAAGAAGAGGTTACATATGTCAGATTTGAGTAGAAAAAAAACCGGTTATTTCCCGTTATCCTCAAGCCAATTAAACATTTGGAATCTAGAGGCTAGTTTAAGAGGGTCAGCTGCAAACAATATCAGCGTAACCATTAAAATTGAAGGGCGAGTTGATTTTGTCTTACTTCAGCAAAGTGTTCAACTAATTTTAAAAAATAATCCATCTCTTCGCACGCGCATCGAAGTTGATGAGGCCAATGAACCTTATCAATACTTCGAGCCATTTTATGAAGAAGATGTTCAAATTTATGACTTATCACAAGTCAGCAAAGAAGGAATTGCAAATTGGGAAGCAACAATGACGCGGGAGCCTATTCCCATTATGGGCGGCCCATTGTTTCGCTTTCTTTTTTTTCATGTTGGAGAAAATGAAGGGGGAATTCTAGTAAAAACCCATCATATTATTTCTGACGGATGGTCGCAAATCTTAATTTGTAATAAAATCGCCAAGGCTTATTTGGATTTATTGGCCCAAAACAATGTTGAAATGAAGGAATGGCCAAGCTACAAGATCCACGTGGATGAAGAAATAGAATACCTAGAATCTAAACATTACCAAAAGGATAAGGACTATTGGACATCTATTTTAGAACAAATGGATGAGCCATCAGTGTTAAAGCCAATCAATAGTGCTGCGGTTAGTACTGCAGGAAATCGTTTGTCCATTCAGCTTCCACAGGTAATCAATCATGAAATCAATGCATTTTGCAAAAAAAATAGAGTAGCACCATTTGCGGTGTTTTACATGGCTCTTGCCATATACTTTTCCAAAACAAAATCGACGGATCAGTTTACCATCGGAGTACCAATTTTAAACCGAACAACATTCCAGTCGAAACAAATCACGGGAATGTATGTGACGACCTTGCCATTTTTTAAGAAAATTAATCCCAACTGGTCTTTAAATGACTTTAACTTAGAGTTGAGAGATGAATGGTTAGAAATGCTGAAGCATCAGCGATTCCCATACAGCCATATTGAAGAATTACAGCAGAGCATAAAAGGTGAAACTGGCAGGCTATTTAATATTGCGCTCTCGTTTCAGAACAATCAGATGATTGAAAGCACCGATTCGACGGTCAGTGTCTCAGGAAGATGGCATTACAGTGGATTCCAAGCAGAACAGCTTTGTATTCATTTGACCAATTTTAAAAATCAAAAAAGCTATTGTGTTGACTATGATTATTTGACACAATTCTTCACCGAAGAAGAAATACGGAATCTGCATCATACGGTGTGCAATATTCTTTTTGAAGGATTGAGCAATCCTGAAAAACCGATTAAGGATATTCAGATTTTATCCATGGTTGAGAAAGAGCAGCTTGTCTATACATTTAATGAATCGGATACCAATGTGGAGACGACCACAGTGGTCAATGCCCTAATGGATACCATAAGCAAATATCCTGACAGAATAGCTGCCATTGAACAACATGAAAAGCTCAGTTATCAACAGCTTGATGAAGCAAGTGACCATATAGCTTATGCCATAGCTGAAAAGCAAATCGAAGATGATACATTGGTGGCGTTGATGCTGCCAAGAGGAATAAACCTCCTAAAATCAATGGTAGGTGTACTGAAAACAGGAAGACCATATGTCTTGTTGACACCGGACTTGCCTAAGGCAAGAGTGAAACACATTTTGAATCAAAGCGAAACGGCGCTGCTCATTTCGTCTAGAACCTTGGCACAGGACAATACTGAAGACTATGGAATACCAGTATTATATTTGGAAGATGTTGAACCAAATCAATGGGCAAAAGAAAAGGTTCAATCATGGTCGGAGCTAGCATATGTCGTTTATACGTCAGGTAGCACAGGCGAACCTAAGGGTGTTGAAGTGTTCCAGTCAAGCTTGATCAATCTAGCCAATGGAATGAAGCATATCTATGGTAAAGATGCAATATTATCCATATGCAATGTAGGCTTTGATGCCTTTATGTTAGAGAGCATCGTTCCTTTATTATGCGGAAAAACCGTTGTGATTGCCGATGATGACGAGGCGCAGTCACCGCGCTCCCTTGCAAAAATCATCAAGAAATACGCTGTAGGATTCTGTCTTCTTACCCCTTCAAGATTGTCAGCATTCATTAAGGATCCAAGCTTCTGCAAAGCGCTAAGCCAGATGGAGGGCGTACTTTGTGGAGGAGAAGCGTTCCCACCAAGCTTATTGAAGGAATTAAAAAACCTTTGTGATATTAAAATTTATAATCAGTATGGACCATCAGAGGCAACCGTTGCCGTAAGTTTGAAAGAATTATCCAAATCTAATAGAATTACTGCAGGTAAGCCGATGGATAACTGTCGTTTGTATGTTTTGGATCAATGGTTGAACCCACTTCCAGTAGAAGTCAATGGCCGCCTATATATTGGTGGAGCATGTGTTGGAAAAGGGTATCGAAACAATCCTGAGCTGACGGATCAATTCTTTATGGATTCTCCATTCGAAGAAGGGGAACGATTGTATTACACTGGTGATCTTGCACGATGGAGCAGAGATGGTGAAATCATTATTTCTGGACGATTAGACCAACAAGTAAAACTGAGAGGGCTAAGAGTAGAACCAGAAGAAACGGCTGCTTGTATTATGGGACACCCTAAAATTGAACAAGCAGCGGCCAAGGTATGTGATATCAATGGACAGTCTGTTTTAGTTGCATATTATAGCACCATGGAGAAGGTGACTGATGTTGAATTGCTCACATTTATGGCATCCTATCTTCCAAGCTATATGATTCCAGCAAAGCTTGTAAAGGTAGAGCATATTCCGATAACCGAAAATGGTAAAGTGGACATGAAAAAATTGCCAACGCCTGATTTAGAAGCTGTAGAACAAAGTATGCAGCCTAGCTTACATTTGGGCGAAGCCAATTTGATTTTAGAACTATTTAAAAACGTTTTGGATCAGCATGAAATGAGCATTGATAGCGATTACTTCTTGTTTGGCGGAAACTCACTAAATGCCATGGAGACCATTGCTTTAATCGAAGATAAACTAGGAAAACGAATTCGTGTAGCGGACTTATATGCGTGTCGAAACGCAAGGCTACTAGCGGATCATTTAGGCAAAGGAGAAACGACTTCTCTCCAATTGGAAAAATCACCAAAGAGAGAAACCTATCCGCTTTCTCCATTCCAACAGGGAATTTATGTTCAGTCTTATTTGGATCAGACAAAAGTTGCCTACAATATGCCAGGTGCGTTCAAACTGCACCAAGATATTGATACCACCAGAATTGAAGACACATTCCAAAGGCTAATTGATACTGATGATATCTTTAGAACGGCGTTCACTCAAGGAAGCGACGGAATTCGTGGAACGATTGCTGACTCCATTACGTTTCATATGGATGAAATCACAGGAACGAATATCGAAGAGGCGATGAACAATTTTGTCAGACCATTTGATTTACAGCAGGCGCCTTTGCTTCGTGCTGGAATTTGGAACGATGAAGAGGGAAATCACTATTTGTTTATCGACAGCCATCACATCATCGGAGATGGAATGAGCACCCCGATAGTATTGAATCGATTGAATAGTATTTTTTGTGGTCAGGATGCTAGACCTGAATTTTCGTATCATGATTACGTGTGGCATTTACAGAACCATGACCGCAACCAACTATCGAGCCAATTGGATTACTGGCGTAATACATTATCACAAATCCCAGAACCGCTTGAATTCCCAACGGATTTCCCACGTCAACATCACTTCGACTTTAAGGGAAGTGAATACACGCTAAGATTAGATCAAAAAACCAGCGAGTTATGTGACACATTCTGTCAGAAAGAAGGAATCACCAACTTTGGGCTATTCCTTGCAGCGTTTGGCTTATTGGCGTCAAGAATTTGCTCCAGAGAAGATATGATGATCGGCATTCCGATTGCCGGAAGAACATTGCCACAGACAAGAGAAATCTGCGGACCGTTTATCAATACTCTTCCTGCAAGATTAAAACCAAATAAAGAAAAAACAGTAAAAACCTATTTGGAAGAGCTGAGAAACGAAATCACAGGGATCATTGATCATCAGGATGTGTCGTTGGAAGAACTCATCACCATGCTAGAGCTTCCAAGAGGAGAACAGAATCCATTGTATCAAGTCATGTTTTCCCAGAGCCCTGTTGATGAAGCTTCTTTTAAGCTTGACAATAAACCGATGGAATTTATTCCAATGGAAGCATCAACAGTGAAAATGGATATGACTGTGGAGAATAGTAAAACTGGAGGAGAATATATCTTCAAATTTAGCTATGCTACAGGTTTGTTCCTTCCTGAAACCATTGCGTATTATGGACGCTGTTTGAAACGGATTGTAGAGCAATTCATGAGCGGAATTGAAAAGCCGTTAAAAGACATATCTGTTTTGGCAATAGAAGACCAAAGCAATCTTATTGATACGCCAAACTATATGACGACATCCTTTGTTAATTTACCGATCCATAAGCTGATTGAACAGAAGTTAAGCACGGATCCGGATCGAGCAGCCATTGTGTTCCATGGAGAAGCAATGAGCCGAAAAGAATTGGAAGAGCGTGCTTGCGCTTTGGCTTGGATGCTTAAGAAAGCAGGTGTAGAGCCTGGCCAATGCATTGGACTTGGATTCTCAAGAACACCGGATATCATTGCAGGAATGTACGCAATTTTAAAAACTGGATGTGCATACGTTCCGCTTCTTCCGTCATTGCCTAAGGCTAGACTGACTTATATGTTAGAAACCGCTAAGGTTGGCTTCGTTCTTTGCGATCGTACAACTAAAGACAAGCTGCCAGAAGAGATACCTGCAACCATTGTGGTCAGTGAACCAGGTAGTGCCGAATCATTCCCAGATGCAGCAGTGAAGGATGACGATTTAGTTAACGTGATGTTCACTTCAGGGTCTACCGGAAAACCTAAGGGTGTTATGCTGAAGCACCGGTCAGTCTCTAGTTTATTTGTCAGCATCAGAGAATTGCTTTCAAGAGCTGATGGTGGGATTTTGTGTACAACTAATGTGGTTTTCGATAGCTTTATTGGCGAGACCCTTTTCCCATTGGCTATGGGAAAGACCATTATGCTAGCCGATGAAGAAGAAATGATGCTGCCTTGGAAACTGGCGGAAATCATCTTAGAAGAAAAAGCAGAAATTTTCCAAGTAACACCAGCTAGATTGCAAATGTGTTTGGGCAATAGCGCTTTTTGTGAAGCAGTAGCAAAGCTAAAGCTAGTGCTACTCGGCGGAGAGGTTTTAACACCACAACTATTAAGCAAGCTTCATGAAAAGACCGATGCGATTAGTGTGAATATGTATGGTCCAACAGAAGCTACAGTCTATATGACCATGATTGATGTAAAACCTGGTGATCATATTACCATAGGCCGTCCACTATATAACAGTAGAATTTATGTATTAGATGAACAGCTCTCTTTAGTTCCGCCAACAGGATATGGCGAGCTGTATATGGCAGGGGAGTGTTTAGCAAAAGGATATATTTCTAACCCTGAGCTTACGGAAAAAGCCTTTGTTCCTGATCCATTCTTTCCAGGTCAGTTGATGTACAAGAGTGGAGATATTGGAAGAATGAGACTCGATGGATCCTACGATTTCTTAGGGAGAAAGGATTCACAGGTAAAGCTCAACGGACAGCGTGTGGAATTAGATGAAATCACTTGTGCAATTATTGAATCCAAGAAGGTAACGCAGGCTGCGACTGTGGCAGTGCGAAAAGAAGACGGTTCAATGGAATTGTGTTCCTTCTTTGAGAGCAGTTTAACTGAAGAAGAAAGTACAGAAGCAATTAAAAAGCATCTACAGCAGAACCTTCCGGTGTATATGTGCCCATCACGATTGATCAAAATAGAAAAAATTCCGTTAACGCCAAGTAGCAAAATCGATTTACAGCTATTGAAAAAAATGGCTACAGAAGGAATGAACCACGTGGTCATCGATGAAATCAGTAGATTACCTGTAGAACAAGTTGAGCAGGCGAAGCCAGAAATAACTCAAGCTCCTGAGGTTTCTCCAATTCAGGAAGCTGCTACGATACCAGAGACAGTGGCTGCAGTAGAGACAGTGGCTGCAGTAGAGACGCAAGGTAGGGAAGAGCCAAAACCAGTAGAAACAGAAGATGGTGCTGAATTTGTCCTTTCGGTTTGGCGAAATGTATTGACGAAACAGGACTTAGCAAAAGATGTCTCCTTTTTCCAGCAGGGAGGAACTTCCTTAGATGCACTGAGTGTATTAAGCCTATTTTTCAATCAGAACTTAGCCATGTCATTGTCGGAGTTTTATGAACATCCAACAGCAATAGAGCAGGCGGAATTCTTAGGCATTTCCCGCATGAACGAGAATCAGGATGAGAAAATATTGATCACTGGAGCAACAGGATTTTTTGGAGCGCACCTGACCAAGGTGATTCTTGAAAAAACCGATGCGCAAGTAGTTTGCTTAATGCGAGATGGCAGCATGGAACGCCTAATGGAAACCTTTCACTTATATTTCGGAGATATTCTCGATAAGTGGAGTCAACGAATCACCGTAGTGAAGGGGAATATTTTCCAAGAGAGGTTGGGCTTACCTGATGCAGAGTATGAGCGTTTAGTCACGAATTTACAGAAAATCTATCACTGTGCAGCAGATGTTCGCCATTATGCAGCAGACACAGAACAATACTTGCAGATTAACATTAATGGTACGAAAATTATGATAGATCTTGCGAAGCAAGCAAATGCATCGTTTTATCACATGTCTACTTGCAGTGTAAGCGGAGAGCATTTTAAACAAGGCAATCAACATGGCTTGTTCACAGAAGACGATTATGATATAGGCCAAAAATGGGAAGACAATATCTATGTCAGAAGCAAGTTTGAAGCAGAAGGCCTCGTATTTGATGCAATAGAAAACGGCTTAAATGCGAAAATTTTCAGGTTGGGTCGTCTTGTGGGAAGAAGTACAGATGGAATGTTCCAGAAAAATCCGGAAACCAATGCATTCTACTTATTGATGCGAGCATTTTACTCAGTTGGAGCAATTCCAAAGGCGATTGTAGATGTCAATGTGGATCTTACGCCGATCGACTATGCAGCAGAAAGTGTATACGCATTAACGGTAGCGCCAGGAACGACCTTCCACATCATTCATCCAAAACCACCGACAGTGGGACAAGTAACTGAAGCAATGAATCCAAATGTGAAAATTGTCGAAAACCAACAGTTTACAGAAATATTAATGAAGGAAACTCGCGGAGCAAATTGGAATGACGTTGCAGTACTGCTCGACTATTGGTATAAGCTGAAAAATGCGCCGCCAGTAATTGATGTAACCAATTTGAAAACGCAAGAAGCATTAGCAAATATCGGATTTAACTTTCCAATACCATCACCAAAACAATTATTGCTAAGATTTCCAATGGAAGATTCATGGAAGATGAAAGAGGTATAATATGGTATCAAGCACGGCTCTACTCATTTTTGTCATCGCGTTGATTTCCATCACAGGATTTACGATCTGGTGTGCGAGGGCGAAACAGTTGCATTTGATGCACAAATTGTTTTTAACCCTAGCACTATGTTATGCGGAATGGATCATTCCACTGATGATCATGCGATTTGTAAACCAAGATAATGAAAGCATCATGTTTATTCTGGACTGCTTTACTGCACCAGGAGGCTTGTTTGCACCAGCAATCTATCTTTGCATTGTGTTGGCATTTGTGGGGAATTATGAAAAAATGCCTAAGTGGTTTTGGACGTTTTATATCGTCCCGACCATTGGGGTAATCATTACCTTTACCAACAACTACCATCATTTGCAGTATGAAGTCTTTTCTGTCATCAAAGAGCAAATTGTCTTCGGGCCATTTGTGATGATTTCTGGGGCGCACAGTTATCTTTGCTTACTCAGTGGAATCATCATTCTCTTTGTTTATGCCGTTAGAAATGGCAGTAGACTGTGCTACATGCAATGTGCACTTCTTGCGGGCAGTGGATTTGTTCCGATGGTGATTAGCTCTGTAGCTACGTTTAGTAATATAGAGGTACCAATTACAGCCACACCACTTGGATTTTCATTCACCTTGATTCTCAATGGAATAGCCATCTATCAAATGCATTTACTGGATATCAAACCGATGGCGACGAAGCAGATTCTGAATATGATTTCAGATTGCTATATCGTTCTCAGTGAACGCTGCGTGGTTATCGACTATAACAAGCCCTTTAGTGCGATTTTCGCTTCCAAATACGGAATATCAAAGAATAGAAATTTGTCGGATTCCATAAAGGAAGAGGATGTTTCGAAAAAGACGGCAGTATATAACATGCTGACGGCGATAGAATCCTGTAGAGATGCAGGTGCAATCATCTCCTACGAGCAGGCGATGACGGTACAATTCGAGGATGGCTTAAGAAAATGCTATTATGTAACAGAGGTTTCTCCACTGAAAAATTACGACAAAATTGGTGGATTTGCCATCGTATTTAAGGATGTAACCAAGCTACGAGAAAGCATAAGACAGCTGCAGGATAGCAGAGACAGAATGATGGAACAAGAACGTTTGGCGTTCTTAGGACAAATGATCGGTGGTCTCGCACACAATTTGAAAACGCCAATTATGGGTATTTCTGGTTGCATTTCTGCGGAAGAAGTATTATTACAAGAATGCCGAGCAAGCTTAGATGATCCAGACGTAACCAAGGAAGACTATTTGGAAATCTATGCTGAAGCAGAAGACTGGCAGAAGAAAATGAAGGAATCCTTGGCGTATATGTCAGACATTATTACGGCCATTAAGGGACAGACCACTACGGCAATGAATGACGGTAATTCCAGCTTCACCATTGATGAAGTCATCAAACGATGCATGCTGCTCATGAGACATGAATTGATGGTCAATCAATGCCAACTAATTCCCGAATACGATCAAGAACATAGTATTTCCATAAAAGGGGATTTGAACAACTTGGTGCAAGTACTAAACAACTTAATTTCAAATGCCATTTATGCACAGCAGAAAAAAGAAGGTGGTCCAGTGACCATTAGAATAGATTGCGATAAAGATAACTTGAATATTGCGGTCATTGACCGAGGAATCGGTGTCAGCGACCAAGTAAAAGAAAAATTATTTAAAGTCATGGTCACCAATAAGGGTAACCAAGGCACAGGATTGGGACTATACTTTTCTAACGCCATTATAAGAGGAAACTTTGGTGGAGAAATGTGGATGAAGGACAATCCTGAAGGAGGCGCCATTTTCGGCGTTTCTATACCAAAAAATATCGTTACAGTAACAGCGGTAGAAGAAAAGGAGGAAGATAGTGAGAAAGAACAAAAGATCCAATCAAGCCCAATTTAGCATTCTTACAGTAGATGATGACCCAATTATGACCACAGCGTTGCAGGCATATTTCCAGCGAAGTGGTTATGCAGTAGAGACGGAAAATGATCCATATCAAGCCATCGAGAAAGTGGCAAACCATCACTATGACATCTTACTCCTTGACTTTTTAATGAGTCCGATTTGCGGAGACGTAGTGGTAGAAGAAATTCGAAAGTTTAATAAAGAGCTGTTCATCATTTTGCTTACAGGACATAAAAGTATGGCGCCGCCAATTCAGTCCATTAGACAATTAGATATCCAAGGCTATTATGAGAAAAGCGATCGATTTGACCAATTGGAATTATTGGTTGAATCCTGCATTAAATCGATCAAACAGATGAGAACCATTAAAGACTATCAGTCAGGACTATCCGTAATTGTGGAAGAAATGCCTGAAATTTACAAGCTGCAAAAAGCAGAAGATTTTGCAGAGGGGATATTAGACCATGGACTCAGCATTTTTGGTTGCAACGAAGGCTATATCAAATATATTGAAAATGAACAAGAAATCATCATCCATAAACCAATGGGAAAAACCATTGAGGAAATAGCCAACTATTATTTAATTCCTTTTGTGGACGATCAAAATCAGCCGTTAGGGGAATTAGGCCTCAACCTTGATGAAGAAACTGTAGAACAGAAAAAGCAGTTACTACAGGTTTTTGCCAAGCAGGTCTCTGCGGCAATGATCAATAGTGTGCTACATGATAAACTTACCGACGCACTTGAAGCTACAGAGAAAGGGTATATTGAAACATTAACTACTCTGAGGTTTATGGTTGATGCAAAGGATAAAGGTACTCGTGGACACTCCGATCGCGTAGCCAAAAACTCTGAGCTTTTGGCTCGGCATATGGGGCTTGATGAGAAACACTGTGAGCTCATTAGAATTGCAGGACAATTTCATGATATTGGTAAGGTCGGTGTTCCTGATCGAGTTTTGTTGAAAGAGGATAAGCTTACTGACGAAGAGTACGAGCAGATTAAGAAACATCCATCTATTGGATCAAAAATTCTTTCAGGCATTACAGAATTAAACTCTATCGTGCCTATGGTTCGTGGGCATCACGAACGAATAGATGGAAACGGTTACCCAGATAAATTAAAGGGCGATGAAATTCCTTTTGAAGCCAGAATTATTTCAATTATTGATGCCTTTGATGCCATGACATCAACTAGACCATATCGTGAAGGTATGGCAGTAGAACAAGCCATTTCTGAAATTCGCCGATGTGCAGGTACGCATTTTGACGCTGAAATCGCAAATATATTTTGCGCTTTGGTCGATGAATATGGGCCAGAAGAATTCAAGTCAATTTTTGTAAACTGTGAGGAGAACTAATATGAATATCGTACTAAGAGAAAATGTAACCTATTATGATGATTTTGCAAGATTTTTACGTGAGATCGAGAAATTCGATGAAACTGTAGCAATCAAATGGTTTGATAGAAAACGTGAGGAGCATCAACGAACCTACAAGGAACTGACCAGTGACGTAAAGCGACTGATTCGTAGCTTTGATTCAATGGGAATTGCAGGAAAGCATATTGCGATTTCTGCTGAGAATTGCTATGAATGGACATTGGTTTACCTTGCTGCTGTAGCGACAGGTGGAGTTGCGGTGTGTATTGACATTGAGCAATCAGCAGAAACCATAGTTGAACTTGCCTCTCGTTCAGATGCTTGTGTATTGTTCATTGGTGAAAATAATTTAGACATCGGTAAAATGGCCATGGACGCGGAGAACCAATTAGAGCAAATCGTGGTTTTGGATAAGAAGGAAAATCAACAATATCTCACTATTGAGGATTTGTTGGCAAAAGGTGATACCCTAAGCGAAGCAGAGGAAATTGAGAGAACCATCAAACCAGAACAAACTGCAGCGATTGTATTTACTTCTGGAACCACTGGACTATCTAAACCAGTTATGTTAAGTCACCGTGCACTTCTCGCCAATGCCATTGATAGCATCACTTATGTTGAGGCTGGGCCAGTAGTATTTACTGCGCTTCCACTTTGCCATACTTATGGAATGACGTGTTCTATATTGGCGACTTGGATTCGTGGCGCTACAGTTGTATTAAACGGTAGCTTGAAAACAGTAATGCAGGATTTACACCAGTCAAAAGCATATTCCATCTTAACCGTTCCTCTTATGTTAGAAGCAATGCATAATCAAATGTGGATTGCAGCCGAGAGAGAAGGCAAAGCAGATGGACTGAGAAAGGTGTTAAAGCTGGAGGGCATTAAGCGAAAATTAGGATTTAAAACACCACTAAAGGTATTGAGAAACCTGAAGAAAACGGTAATGGGATCACTGGAAGTGATGATTTGTGGTGGTGCGCATATGGATCACGAAATCGCCCAAGAGTTTGACCTTATGGGAGTTACTGTTCTACAAGGATATGGGATAACGGAGTGTTCGCCACTAGTAGCAGTAAACGGTACCAGATGGAACAAAATGGATTCTGTCGGTATGGTATTGCCTAGCTATGAAGTAAAGTTGGATGAAGAGGAAATTTGCGTTAGAGGCAAAAGTGTAATGAACGGGTATTATAAAATGCCAGAAGAAACAGCGGAAGCCTTTGATGGAGAATGGTTCAGAACCGGAGATATCGGAAAAGTGGATAAAGACGGATTCTTGTATATTACCGGAAGGAAAAAGAACTTAATCGTATTTAAGAATGGTAAGAAAGTATCTCCAGAAAGCTTGGAAGAAAAAATCCGACAGTTCTCTTTGGTAAAGGATGTTATGGTCTATGGAGCAACTAGCGGAGTTTCAGCCGATGACGTAAAAATTGCGGTAAGCATTTATCCTGATACAGAACGTGCAGTTGGACTTTCTTCTTACGAGATTCTTGGAGAATTGCAGCGAGAAATCGATGTATTGAACGATACCTTGCCGCTATATCAACAAATTCAAATGGTCAATATTAGAGAACAAGAGTTTAACAAAACCGCAATGATGAAAATTAAAAGACACACAGTGTAGAAGGGGAGACAATCATGAGTGAATCTGTATTTCAACTAATAGAAACGATTGTAAGCAATGTTACAGGAAAAAGTGGACTAACATTAGATACTGACTTTGTACAGGATTTAGGATTAAGTTCATTTGATATCATGAATATCATTTGTGCTTTTGAGGAACGTTTTGATATGGAAATTTCCACGAGAGACGTTTGGCAATTGCATAGAGTTCAGGATGTCATTACCTATATGGAAGAAAAAGGGATTAAGGAAGTCTAAATGGAACAATCCAAGGTTCGCATTTATTGCAGGAAAAAAAACAGTCATCAGCGATGGGACGATTTATTCACCATCAAAAAGGATGCCATTGGAGCGCCGTATCTTCTAGGTGAGGGAACAACATGTTGTTCGATTAGTCATAGCGGAGAATATGATGTTCTTGCAGTTAGCGATGAGCCAATCGGTGTAGATTTGCAGGTTCATCGTGGAGAGGCAAGAGGTGAATTGATCGCCAATCGTTTTTTCCATCGTGAAGAAGCAGAATATCTTCGTCATCACCAATCTGATGACAGCAAATTTTATAAGGTATGGACAGCGAAGGAAAGCTATGTTAAATTTACTAAAACAGGAATCGACGAAGCCTTCGGGAAATTTTCTGTTATTGCCGAGGAATTTGAAGTGAATCAATGGAATGCAATAGGTGTGTGCTTTACCATACTTCCGTTTCAGCAAGGATATACATTGTGTGTTTGTACGAAAGAAAAAATAGAGGTGGAAATAATATGGCCATGATTGAAAAAAGTTGTATCGATTTTGTTGGAGCTCTTTCGAGCAAAGCGCCAGTACCTGGCGGCGGAGGGGCTTCTGCTTTAGTTGCTGCTTTAGGAGCGGCACTTGGGAACATGGTAGGACAGCTTACCATTGGTAAAAAGAAATATGTCCATGTAGAAGAAGAAATCATGGAGCTAATGGAAAAAACCGAAGCTCTTGAACATGAGTTGCTTCAGCTGGTAGAGAAAGATGCGGAAGCATTTGCTCCATTAGCTAAGGCTTATGGAATGCCAAAAACCACCGAAGAAGAAAAAAAAGAAAAGGAACGGGTAATGGCCATTGTATTGAAAGATGCCTGCGATGTTCCACTAGAAATCATGAAGAAATGTTGTGAAGCCATTGACCTAATGGAAGCATACGCCCAAAAAGGTAGCGCCCTTGCCATTAGTGATGCAGGAGTTGGTGTGATATTTTGCAAATCGGCGTTGCAAGGGGCAAGCCTCAATGTATTTATCAATACTGGCTCCATGGCAGATAGAGATTACGCTGAAACAATCAATAAAGAAGCGGATGACTTATTATTGACTTATACCGTGAAGGCTGATGAAATCTACGCAAAGGTGTTTAATCAGCTTAGAAACCAGCAACACTAAGGAGAAGGATGTTTAATGAATAATTTACTTAAGGGAAAAGATGTGGCGCAAGCCATCAACGAAGACATTCTCAGTAGAACTCCAGCGTTATATGAACGTGGAATTGTACCAACCTTAGCCATAATTAGAGTTGGAGAAAACCCTAGTGATATTGCTTATGAACGTGGAGCCATCAAAAAAGCAAAAGAGTTAGGTTTGCAGCCAGAAAAATATACTTGTCCAGAAAACATGAGTCAAGAGGATTTGATTCAAGTCATTCATTCCATTAATGAAAATGTGGATATTGATGGAATTTTATTACTTCAACCGCTTCCAAAACACATAGACAGCGAAGCCGTGAGAAATACACTTGCACCGGAAAAAGATTTAGATTGTATTTCTGACCATGGGTTAGGTAAGCTGTTTACGGCTCCCCATGCTGGTTATGCGCCATGTACAGCTGAAAGCTGTATTGAGATACTCAAGTACTACAACATTCCCATCAAGGGAAAAAAAGCTGTAGTAATCGGCAGAAGTATGGTTATTGGAAAACCTGTTGCCCAGATGTTGTTAACAGAAAATGCAACGGTGACCACATGTCATACACGAACCGAGAAACAGGACTTAATTTCTTATTGTCAAAACGCTGACATCATTATTGCTGCTGCAGGAAAGGAAAATACCGTAACAGCGGAAATGGTATCCTCTAAGACAACGATTATCGATGTGGGGATAAACTTCAACGATGAAGGAAAAATGGTGGGAGACGTGGATTTTGAGGCAGTCAGCCCTATGGTGAAAGGGATTACACCTGTTCCCGGAGGAGTTGGCAGTGTAACCACCAGCTTACTGATGAAACACTTGGTTGAAGCGGCAGAAAGAAAATAAAGGGAAAATCTAAAAGACGATTACTTACGTTATATAAGTAATCGTCTTTTTTTAATCGTTTAACATCATTTGTAGTGAGTCATCCTCAAAGAAGGTATTGGCATTATAGAGGAACAATACGTCCGTAATGCTTTCCGCCTCGATAATGTCATCAATGCTGTCGAAAAAGTAACGTGGATCAACAACAACGACTTCTCTGTACTGCTGTGCAATAAACGGAATGAAACTGTTGGCGTAAGAATCCTTAATCAACAATAGTCTTTTATTGCTTTCAGTTGGCGTCTTAATGGTGTACATTGGATGGTTGCTTCCGCCAAACACAGTATAGGCATCCTTGGTATCCAAATTGTCCAATTGATAGAATTCTGTGGTCTTTTTCTTCGTGTCAGCGTAAAAGATGACGGAGTTATGATAATCCTTATCCTTTTTTGGAAGGTAAATTTTGATGGCATCGTTTTCCCCGTTGACAAAGCCGCTTTTAGAAGCTAGAGTTCCACGGAAATCGTTTTTAACGACGTAGGACTCATAAGATACATTGTTTTTTATCTTCATTGTTTTGGTGGCTTGCTTAAACGCTAGGTAAGCTCCATCCGTAGTCCAGTGATGATCTGTGTGATAGTAAATTTGGGTATCTTCTGCATGCTCCTTAAACGTAGAACGCACATCAATGGGTTTGTAACCGTACTTTTCGATGTGTTGGTAAAACAAATCCATAGAGAGATCCTGATTTTCCAGCTTCACAAAGGCGGGAAGATTATCCTTTAGGATATTACCAGCGTTCGGTGCAAGAAGAAAATACATATCCATATTCTTGTAGTGTCGTTTAAACGACTTAAGACTGGACAAGGTCGATTTCATTATTTGTTCGTTAGGCGTTGAAAGGGTTTCGATCAAGTAATGGTCTTTCCCTTTATAAACACCGTTAGATTCCACTTTTCCCAGCGTAACATCGGCGGCAGCCTTGACCTTGATGAAAGAATTACGTAGTAAAAACTGATCGCTTGCATACGTTTCTAATTTAGATTCTAAGCGGCCATCCATATAGGAAGAAAGAGAAAGCTCTGGCATTTCTTGCAACACTCTATTTTCTTCCTCAGAGAAGCTTTTATCATCAATGAGAATATTGACAAAGAAGAATATTGCAAGGACCAACGCGAAACTGATTCCTGTAATTGTAGAAATAATTTTTTTATTCATTAACGATACCTCCTAGTTAGAATCTAAAGTACAGAAATGGATTATAAGTACTAAAGATTAAATAAGCCACAGAGATAACGAATATGCCTAAAATTAGGGCAACACCAAGAATGCCACGTCGATTACATAGGGTGTCAAATTGCTTGATTGGTTCTGGTGTAGCAACGACGCAACCGATAGCTAGTAGCAAGAAGTTGGTCTTCAGTAAGTACATGGTATTGACATTTGCAAAGGCAACACCACCAAATCCGAACATAACCTGCAGGTATTCCCAAGCAGCAGTAAGATTTTCACTGCTAAAGAAGACCCAGCCAATGATGACAATCAGGAGGGTATAGATGTGTCTTGCCCAAGTTGGCGCTTTCTCCAAATATTTTCCGAGAAAGTATTTTTCGACAATAAGCAAGAAACCATAATAAAGCCCCCAAACCACAAAGTTCCAGTTGGCACCATGCCAAAGGCCAGTCAAGGACCAAACAACGAGCAGATTAAAAATGTGTCTTGGTACAGAAACCCGATTACCACCTAGTGGGATATAGACATATTCTCTAAACCAAGTGCTGAGGGAAATATGCCATCTACGCCAAAATTCCGTTACGGTTTTAGAAATGTAAGGGTAGTTGAAGTTTTCCATAAATTCAAACCCGAACATTTTTCCTAGACCAATGGCCATATCGGAATAGCCACTGAAATCAAAATAGATTTGCAAGGTGTATGCGATAATGCCTATCCAATAGGTTAGCACAGCAGTTTGCTCAGGGGTATCCATAATCACATCGTAAATCGCCCCAATATTGTTGGCCAGTAATACTTTTTTGCCTAGGCCAATAATGAATCGCATTGCACCACTGCCGAATTTTTCTAGGGATACTTGTCGATCATCTAATTGCTCTGCAATATCCTTGTATTTAACAATAGGCCCGGCGATAAGCTGGGGGAATAACGCTAAGTACAAGGTGAATTTAATCGGATTGATCTGGATTTTGACGTTTCCTCGATATACGTCAAAGATATAGGACAGCGCTTGGAACGTGTAGAAAGAAATTCCAATGGGAAGGGCAAGAGAGGTATATTTAATCTCTAAGCCAAACACATCGTTGATGGTATCCATTAAAAATCCATAGTATTTAAAAAAGGATAGAATGAATAAATTCACAATTACGGTATAGATTAAGGTTGACTTGCTGCTTCGTTTCTTCGCTCTTGCTCTGCCAATATCTATAGCCATAAAGTAATTGAAGATTGCACTGAATATCATGAGAAATACGTAAATTGGTTCACCCCAGCTATAGAAAAAAATGCTGGCAACGAGCAATACATAGTTCTTGGCTTTTTTTGGTACAATAAAATACAACAAAAGAACCACAGGCAAGAAATAAAAAAGGAAGAAGACACTACTAAATAGCATCTATAAACACCTCCTTAAACTGATCAGGGCTTTTGCTTACACAATAAAACAGGTAGTTCCCTTTAGTGGTGATAATGGCATTGTCTAGCATAGCAACCTGTTCAGGTCCATAGCTTTCAAAGGTGGTGATTTGGCTTTCGATTCGCTGCTCCACTTGATCCTTTATGGAAGAAAGGGTTTCTTTATCGCTGACTTTGACAATCAATAGTTCTTCAACGCTAAGGGCTTCTTTCCCTTTATAGTAGATATGGGAATCAAATTGCTCGCCATCTAAATTCATGAACTGCATCAAATCGCGGTTGCTGCATTTCTTCATTTTTTCAATCGTCGTATTTTTTTTCAATAGGGCTTCAATGTCTTTCATGGGAACATCCTTGGCGTTGCCGTTGGCGTATACCAAAGAGAGGAACCCGATAAGTATTACCACAAAAATTGATTTTTTGATCATTTATAATCCTGCCTTTAATATCATATTGTTTAGCCAAAGTGGATAGTACTCTGTGCTAACATGAATGCCATCACCAGCATAAAACTCTGGATGCTCTTCAATGATATAATTATTATCGATATACGTTAACTTTTCTGTCTTGCACATTTCTTTCAATGCATTGTTAAACTTCTTATAATTTCCGAGAATTTTGTTCCCAGCAAGGGCACCATCAGAAGGTGGCGTAATGCCATTAACAAAAATCAGCGTATCTGGAGATATCTTCTTAAATTGCTTGATGAGCTTGACGTATTTGGTGATGAACATATCTGCATGGCCTGTATAGTTGCCCATATCGTTCATTCCAAAAGACAAGAATGCAAAAGCAGGATAGGTTCCAGCAGCAGAGGCAAACAAATCTTCCCCATACATGACGGATGCCCCGATTTTACAGAACACCTGCGCATCAGTCAAGAATCCATATGCGGATAATCCTTCCGTAATGGAGTCGCCGATGACCACACTGGAATTAAATATTTTCTTGTATTGGGCCTTAGTCAGTTTTTTCGAAACATCAAAGTTTCCTCTGGCCTCTGTATCTTCTAATTTTTTTATCTGCGCTTCTACCGTAACAACTCTTGAATAGTTAAAGGTGGAGATAGCCGAAATATTTGCTTTGACGGCCTTGCCGGTTGTATCTGCCTCTTGATTACTCTTCAAAAAGTTTATAAAAAATAGACTTACCAATATTAGCAAGACTATCACAAATATCAAATAAAATTTACTATGAGATTTCTTTTTCGCTCTACCCATGGTTATATCCCTTTCATTATTTTTTCATGTCCTATACCATAATAGCAAAATATCAGTAAAAATCAATAGATTGGGCGCATATTTTTCTTAATATTTCTTAAGGGCACGATTTTTTTTCTTGTCATTTTAAACCATTGTGCTATAATATACAAGTTCTAAGTTATCAATAGAAAGGGAGAGTAGAAAATGAAGATGATTTATCAAGGAAAAACGAAAGACGTTTATGCATTAGAGAACGGAAATGTCATGTTACAGTTTAAAGACGATGTAACAGGTAAAGATGGTGTTTTTGATCCAGGTGAAAACGCAGTTGGCCTAACCATTGAAGGTATCGGAAAGGCGAACCTAAAGACGTCTATTAAATATTTCGAATTGATTAACGCAGCAGGCATCAAAACCCATTATGTCAGCGCAGATGTAGAGAATGGAACAATGGAAGTTCTAAAAGCAACCCCTTTCGGAAAAGGTTTAGAGGTAATTTGCAGACTGAAAGCGACTGGAAGCTTCATTCGCAGATACGGTGCATATATTGAAGATGGCACTGCCTTTGAACATGGATATGTAGAAACTACATTAAAGGATGATGCTAAAGGCGATCCACTGATCACCAGCGAAGGTCTAGAAGCACTAGGCATTATGGACCAGAAAATGTTCGACCAGATGAAAGAACAAACAGTGAACATCACTAAGATTATTGCTGATGATTTAGCAACGATGGGCCTTGAGCTTTGGGATATTAAATTCGAATACGGATATAACAATGATGAAGTAATCCTTATCGATGAAATCGCCAGTGGAAATATGAGAGTCTATAAAGACGGTAAAATTGTTGATCCAGTGGATTTAACAGATATTATTCTTAGTCACACCAAATAAAAACGAATTGTAAACAAAAGTGTCTCTTACAGCAGTATGCAAATAAGAGACACTCTTTTTTTAGATTAATGATGCGATTTTGTCGCCAGTTTCCTTAGTGCCTAATGCACCAGCAGCACCAGCACTTATGTCCAGTGTACGATAGCCATCAGCTAAAAACTGATTCACAGCCGCTTCAATGGCGTCTGCTTCCTTAGTCAGTTCAAAGGTGTACCTTAGCATCATTGCCGCAGATAATATAGTGGCAATTGGGTTGGCTTTGTTTTCTCCTGCAATGTCAGGTGCAGAGCCATGAACTGGCTCGTACATACCAAAGTTTCCCGTAGCTAAGCTAGCCGATGGTAGCATGCCGATTGATCCAGTGATTTGACTGGCTTCATCAGATAGAATATCACCAAAGATATTGCTGGTCACAATCACGTCGAACTGCTTAGGGTTTCTAACCAGTTGCATTGCGGCGTTATCTACATACATGTGCTCTAGGACAACTTCTGGATAGTCCTTTGCTACGGTTTCAACGGTTTTTCTCCAAAGCTTGGAGCTTTCTAATACGTTGGCCTTATCCACACTTGTGACTTTTTTGTCTCTTTTCATGGCCATGTCAAAGGCAACCACAGCAATTCTTTTGATTTCCATTTCTGAATAGGCTTCTACATCGAAAGCGGTCAAGCCGTTTTCCGTTTCTTTGACTCCACGTTCTCCGAAGTAGATCCCTCCAGTTAATTCTCTGACGATGACAATGTCCAATCCACCTTGAAGGATTTCTGCTTTAAGAGGGGAGGCGTCAGCCAATTCATCAAAGACCATTGCAGGCCTTAAATTTGCGAAAAGTCCAAGTTCTTTTCTTAGACCTAAAAGTGCCCGTTCAGGGCGGTTATCTCCAGGTTGGCTATCCCATTTTGGGCCACCAACGGCACCGAGAAGTACAGCATCGCTGCTTTTACATAGGTCAATGGTTTCTTGAGGAAGACAGTTGCCTGTAGCGTCAATGGCAGCTCCTCCAGCTAGAACTTGGTTGAAGTTAAACTGGTGGCCGAATTTCGCGCCAATCTTGGAAAGCACCTTAACCGTTTCGGTGATGACTTCAGGGCCAATACCATCTCCAGGAACTAAAGCGATATGGTAATTCATTTTGATTCCTCCCTTATGCTGTTTAGCAAGCCGCCCTTTGTGATGATGCTTTTGATAAAATCAGGGAAGGGAAGTGCTTGATAGGTTTCGTTTTTCGTCAAATTTTTAATTATGCCAGTATTAAAATCGACTTCGACTTCATCACCAGCTTCAATTCTTTCACTTGCTTCTGGACACTCCAAAATCGGAAGTCCAATATTGATGGCGTTTCTATAGAAAATTCGTGCAAAGGTGGTTGCGATGACACAGCTGATTCCAGATGCTTTGATGGCAATAGGGGCGTGTTCTCTTGATGAACCACAGCCGAAGTTATCTCCTGCAACCATAATGTCTCCGGCTTTTACCTTTTTGACAAAATCTGCGTCAATATCTTCCATGCAATGACTTGCTAATTCCTTGTGATCTTGCGTGTTTAGATGTCTAGCGGGAATAATGACATCTGTATCCACATTGTTTCCATATTTATGTACTTTTCCTTTTGCGTCCATGTCGATTACTCCTTTTCTGGTGCGGCAATTTTGCCTGCGATTGCAGAAGCTGCTGCTACTGCAGGGCTTGCTAGATACACTTCTGATTTAGTATGTCCCATACGCCCAACAAAGTTTCTATTGGTGGTGGCTACACATCGTTCGCCTTCGGCAAGAATGCCCATGTGTCCGCCAAGACAAGGGCCGCAGGTTGGAGTAGAAACAACACACCCTGCATCGATGAATATATCCAAATAGCCTAGCTTTATACATTCTTTATAAATCTTTTGCGTGGCCGGAATAATGATGGCTCTAACATCTTGGTGAATGTGTTTTCCATCTAGCAGTTCCGCCGCAATTTTCATATCGGATAATCTTCCATTGGTACAGGAACCGATAACCACTTGATGAATTGGCACATTGCCAACTTGGTCGATGGTTTTTGTATTCTCAGGAAGATGAGGGAAAGCGATAGTTGGTTTAATGGTGCTTAAATCAATATCAAAGATTTGGTCATACTGTGCATCGGCATCAGCTTCGTAAACGGTGTAAGTTCTGTCTACACGGCCATCCATGTATGCCTTGGTTACATCATCAACAGGGAAAATCCCGTTTTTTCCTCCAGCTTCTATGGCCATGTTGGCGATGCAAAGTCGGTCATCCATAGACAGATTCGCTACGCCAGGTCCAGTAAATTCCATTGATTTATATAGTGCACCGTCAACACCTATCATGCCAATAATGTGTAAAATCACATCTTTACCACTGACATGAGCAGGAAGCTTACCAGTTAGATTAAACTTTAATGCGCTTGGTACCTTAAACCAAGCTTGTCCAGTAGCAATTCCAGCTGCTAGGTCGGTCGAACCCACACCAGTTGAAAATGCACCAAGAGCACCGTAAGTACAAGTATGGGAGTCGGCGCCGATAATGGCATCGCCAGCTGCAACCAATCCCTTTTCTGGAAGGAGGGCATGTTCAATGCCCATATTGCCTACATCGTAGAAATTGTCAATGTCGAATTTCTTAGCGAAGGTTCTGCATTGCATACATTGCTGTGCACTCTTAATGTCTTTGTTTGGTGTGAAGTGGTCCATGACTAGAGAAATCTTGCTCTTGTCAAAGACTTTGTCAAAACCAGCATGCTCAAACTCATTAATGGAAACTGGACCAGTGATGTCGTTGGCAAGAACCATATCCACCTTAGCGTTGATTAGTTGCCCGGGAACCACATGGTCTAATCCAGCATGAGCTGCTAGAATTTTTTGTGTCATTGTCATACCCATAATTTTTTTACCTCATTATCTATTTTACAAAATGTACTACTTTATTCATTCTATTCAATGCACTAACCAGTGCGTTAACCGATGCCAAAATGATGTCGGCATGTGTGCCTACGCCCCAGTACTCGTTTCCGTTTTTGTCGGCAATGCAGACATAAGCTGCGGCCTTAGAATTAGAATCTGCGCTAATGGCATGTTCTGAATAGGTGACAAATTGATAATCGAAATGGTATTGCGTCTTCTTCAATGCATTACTTACTGCATCAAGACGACCATTTCCTTCTGCTTCTAAATTGAAGATTTCTCCATCAATATCTACTCTGATATTCACCCCATAACTATGTTCGTCTCCAGATTTGGTAGAGGAGAAGTCGTTAAAGGTAGCATGTGTAATGTCAATTGGAGTGAAGTCATTGATATACTCCTTGGAAAAAACGTCGAAAACAGTAGAAGGCGTCAATTCCTCATGATGCTTATCGGAAATATCCTTCATCATATATCCGACTTCGGCCATCATTGGCTTCGGTAGAATGTATCCAAAATTCTGTTCAAGAATATATGCGATTCCACCTTTACCAGATTGACTGTTGATTCGAATGACATCGCCTTCATATTCACGTCCCAAATCATGTGGGTCAATTGGCAAATAAGGCACAGTCCATCTTGATGGATCTTTTTCTTCTCTCCATTTCATTCCTTTGGCAATAGCATCCTGATGTGAACCAGAGAACGCTGCAAAAACCAACGCTCCACCATATGGCTGTCTTGGATCTACCTTTAGGTCTGTATATTTTTCGTATACGGATACGATTTCAGGCATATTAGAAAAGTCTAAGCCTGGATCAACACCGTGGGTGAACATGTTCATGGCTAACGTAACGATATCGACATTACCAGTTCGTTCTCCATTTCCGAACAAAGTACCTTCGATTCTATCTCCACCAGCAAGAAGCCCAAGTTCAGCATCAGCAACCCCAGTACCTCTGTCGTTATGAGGATGAAGAGAAACAATGATGTTTTCTCTATGGTGTAATGTATCACACATATATTCTACTTGATTGGCAAAGATGTGAGGCATAGACATTTCGACGGTAGCAGGTAAGTTGATGATGACCTTTTTATCTGGTGTTGGTTCCCAAATGTCGATGACTTCATTACATATGTCTCTTGCAAACTCCACCTCTGTTCCTGTAAAGCTTTCAGGAGAATATTCAAACTGAAATTCGGTTTCAGGATAATTCTTTGCAATTTCTTTTATTAGTGTAGCACCTTCCTTGGCGATTTCGATGATTTCGTCTTTAGAAGCTCTAAATACTTGTTCTCGTTGTGCTAGAGAAGTAGAGTTATATAAATGTACAATCGCTTTCTTAGCACCAACTAAGGATTCAAAGGTTTTTTCGATGATGTGTTTTCTTGATTGGGTCAACACTTGGATTGTTACATCGTCTGGAATCAAATCGTCATCGATTAGCTTTCTGGCGAATTCGTATTCGGTTTCAGAAGCAGCAGGGAAGCCAACTTCGATTTCCTTAAATCCAAGCTTTACTAAGTATTGAAAGAATTCAACCTTTTCTTCTAAACTCATTGGTACGATTAGCGCTTGGTTACCATCTCGCAAATCTACACTGCACCATTTAGGTGCCTGTTCAATATGATCTTTTTTGGTCCATTCCATTCTCGCTGTAGGAGGTGGGAAGTAACCAACCTTGTACTTTTCAAAATTCTTCATCTGTTTTCCCTCCGTGGATTTAGTATTTGCGCATAAAAATCGCCTCTTTGACGATTTCTATTAAATCGAAAAAGAGACGAAAACTCCTGCTTCCGCGGTACCACTCTTTTTGATACATCGATAAATGTATCCACTCATTACATCTGCTCAGGGGTGAGACACGATAAAAGGTTTACAGTCTTTCACCAACCGACTGCTCTCTACAAAACCACCATTAACGCTTATTCCCGTCGTCGCAATTATATAGTATGTTATTAATATAAAGGAAAAGTATTTCCTTGTCAATAGAAAGTTGTGTTTTTTGCAAATATTTTTTGCATTTTTTTGTGAACAAACAACAAAAAACTATTGACTTTTTTATTGAGAAGGCTATAATAGACTCATATGATGTGCTGAAAAGCCATCAATTTTGATGAAAAGGAGAAATAGGATGAAAATGACAGGATCACAAATCGTGGCCGAAGTATTGATTGATCATGGCGTTGATACTGTATTTGGATATCCAGGGGGAACTGCCCTGAATATCTACGATGAACTGTACAAATACAGCGACAAGATTAAACACGTGCTTACCGCACACGAGCAGGGTGCTGCCCATGCTGCAGATGGCTATGCGAGAGCCACTGGAAAAACCGGAGTTGTATTCTCAACAAGCGGACCAGGAGCTACCAACCTAGTCACAGGCATTGCCACAGCATTTATGGACAGTACGCCTATGGTTGCCATTACGGCGAATGTTCCCGATCACCTTATCGGCAGAGATTCCTTTCAGGAAATCAGCATTACAGGTGTGACACTACCAATAACGAAGCACAATTTCTTTGTTAATGGCATTGAAGATCTTGAACCTGCGCTAAGAGAAGCGTTCAAGATTGCCAACAGTGGGAGAAAGGGTCCTGTCCTCGTGGACATTACTAAGGACGTGACCTCTGCGAGCATTGAATATATATCGAAGAAACCATTAGAACTGAAACCGCTTCCTGAAATGGAGAAGGAAGATATCGCCGCAATTGTGAAAATGATTAACGCAGCAGAAAAGCCAGTAGCGTATATTGGTGGAGGTGTCGCTTTTTCTGATGCAGAAAAAGAATTGAATCAACTATTAGAAAAAGCCGATATTCCAGCGACTTATACGTTGATGGCTGCAGGTATCGTTGGATATGATAGCGAGCACAATCTAGGGTTAATCGGTATGCACGGCTCAGTAGCTGCGAATAGAGCCATAGACCAAGCGGATCTAATTATTGCTTTAGGCGCTAGATTCAGCGATAGAGTAGCACTAAACCCAAACAAATTTGGAAAAAGAGCGAGAATCGTTCAGGTAGATATTGACCGAAGCGAAATCAATAAGAATGTCATTATTGATAAAAGCTGCGTTGGAGATATTAAAGAGTTTTTAACAAGAGCATTGCCATATATTGAAGAAAAGCAACACGCAGAGTGGCATGAGAGAACTGTAAGCTGGAAGCAAAAGGACAGAGCAGTTAAATCTCCAGATTGTAAGCTTCACCCGCAGGAAATCATTTCTACAATTTGCGACATGACCGAAGAAGATACGATATATGTTACTGATGTAGGCCAACACCAAATGTGGTCGGCGCAATACATTAAACATAACAAAGCAAAGAAATTCGTTACCAGTGGTGGATTAGGAACCATGGGATTTGGTTATGGAGCAGCAATTGGGGCGAAAATGGGATGTCCAGACAATAGAGTCATCCATATTACTGGTGACGGGTCATTCCACATGAATCTCAATGAAGCCTGTACGGCAGTTAGTGAAAACTTGCCAATAATTACGGTAATCATGAACAACAAGGTTCTTGGTATGGTATACCAATGGCAAACCATGTTCTATGAACAACGATATTCCAATACGACACCAGAGAGAAAAACAGACTTTGCTAAATTGATTGAAGCCTTTGGTGGAACAGGATACCGAGCGGAAACAGTAGAAGAATTTGCTGAGGCTATGGAAAAAGCCATGAAATCGTCTGGTCCTGTTTGGATTGATTGTGCAATTTCAAGAGAAGAACGAGTGCTTCCGATGATTCCAGCTGGAAAAGCCGTTGAAGATATGATCATTGATTAGGAAGGAGAACGCTATGTATAAAACATTGAAGAAAGAAATTGTCAGCGTTCTTGTCCTAAACCAGGCGAACGTTTTGACTAGAGTGGTAAGCCTATTTGGTCGTCGGGGATTTAATATTGACTCACTTACAGTATCTGCAACCAATGATCCCGAATTATCAAGAATTACCATTGTGTTTAATGCAACAGAGCAATCTATGCAGCAAATCATTACGCAGACTGAGAAATTAGAGGTTGTGAAAAGCATCTACATTTTGGATAGAAAAAACAGTCTATACAGAGAGCTGCTATTGCTCAGGGTAAATGCTGACAAAGAAATGCGAAGTGCCATTAAAGAAATTGTTGACATTTATAGAGGTAAAATTGTAGACTTATCAAAGGATAGTTTAATTATCGAGCTAACGGGTACACCAGAAAAAATTGATGGATTCATGGACGTCATGAGCGACTATGATATTGTCGAAGTTTGCAGAACAGGTATTACTGGTATTGAAAGCAATGCCATTAAAAACGAATCAGAAAGAATTTAATAAATCGTTAAACGAAAAAAGGAGAGCGGAAAAAATGATTAAAAAGTATTATGATCAGGATTGTAATTTAGGTTTATTGGACGGTAAAACCGTTGCGGTTTTAGGCTTTGGTAGCCAAGGTCATGCCCATGCAATGAACTTGCATGAAAGTGGAGTAAATGTAGTTGTTGGTCTAAGACCAGGATCAGCTCATGCGGCAAAAGCCGAAGCAGCTGGACTTAAGGTTATGGGCATCGAAGAAGCTGCTGAAGCAGGTGATTTGGTTATGATGCTTACACCAGACGAAATGCAAGCAAAAATCTACAGTGAACAGGTAGAAAAGCACATGAAAGAAGGAAATGTGTTGATGTTCGCTCACGGTTTTAACATTCATTATCAACAAATTCAGCCACAGAAGGATATCGATGTTATCATGGTTGCACCTAAAGGACCTGGACATACAGTAAGAAGTCAGTATGAAGAGGGCAAAGGCGTTCCATCTCTGATTGCTATCTATCAAGATGCATCAGGCAAGGCTCAGGATTATGCGTTAGCATATGCATCAGGAATTGGTGCAGGTAGAGCAGGAATTCTAGAAACTACCTTTAAGGAAGAAACCGAAACAGATTTGTTTGGTGAACAGGCTGTATTATGCGGTGGTGTAACTGAATTGATGAAAGCTGGTTTCGATACATTGGTAGAAGCTGGATACGAACCTGAAATGGCATATTTCGAATGTATCCACGAAATGAAATTAATCGTAGACCTGATCAATACTGGTGGTTTTGATAAAATGAGATATTCCATCTCCAATACTGCTGAATATGGTGATTACAGAACTGGTACAAGAATCATCACAGAAGATACAAGAAAAGAAATGAAGAAAGTCCTAGGAGAAATCCAGGATGGTACTTTTGCTAGCGAATTCGTTCAAGAATTCAATGCTGGTGGAAGAGCTAAATTCTTAGCTACAAGAGCAAAAGAAGCAGATCATCTATTGTGCAAGGTTGGAAAACAGCTTCGTGATATGATGAGTTGGTTGAAAAAATAATTAGATAAAAGAGGTTCGTGTTAGATGAATAAAAGAAGTGACAACGTAACCAAAGGAATAGAAAAGGCTCCAATGCGTAGCCTTTTTTATGCTATGGGTTATACGAAAGAAGAATTGGAAAGACCGCTAATTGGAGTTGTTTCTGCCTATAGTGAAATTGTCCCTGGACATATTCACCTGGACAAAATCACAGAAGCAGTAAAAACAGGCGTTAGAATGGCTGGTGGAACACCAATTATGGTTCCATCTATAGGTGTTTGCGATGGTATCGCTATGGGACATGTGGGAATGAAATATTCTCTTGCAAGTCGTGAGCTCATCGCTGATAGCGTGGAAACCATGGCAATGGCTCATCAATTTGATGGCCTTGTTCTAGTACCAAACTGCGACAAAATTGTTCCAGGAATGGTTATGGGCGCCCTAAGATTGAATTTACCTTCAGTAGTTTGCTCTGGTGGACCAATGATGAGCGGCCTAGTGGATGGGGTAGAAACCTCACTATCCAAAATGTTTGAGGCAGTTGGTGCACGAAAAGCAGACATGATCGATGATGCGGGACTGGAAGAATATGAATTGAACACTTGTCCAGGATGCGGTTCTTGTTCAGGGATGTATACGGCCAACAGCATGAACTGTCTTTGCGAAGCAATCGGTATTGCACTTCCAGGTAATGGAGCAATTCCTGCAGTGGATAGCGCGAGAATCATGCTTGCAAAACGTGCCGGTATGGCCATCATGAACCTAGTAGAAAAGGACATCAAAGCGAGAGACATCATCAACGAGCAATCTATTCGTAATGCATTGGCCTGTGATATGGCTTTAGGCTGTTCTTCCAACAGCGTATTGCATTTGCTTGCCATAGCCAATGAAGCTGGCGTAGAACTGAATTTAGAGCTGTTCAACGAAATGAGTGCAGTTACACCGAACCTTTGCCATTTGGCTCCAGCGGGAGATACCCATATGCACGATCTAAATCGAGCTGGTGGAGTTGGTGCAGTACTTGCCGAACTTGCGAAGAAGCAACTCATCGATACTTCCTTGATCACAGCCAATGGGAAGACTGTCGGCGAAAATATTGAAGGAAAATACATCAAAGACAACAATTCCATCAAAGGCGTGGATGAACCATACAGTGAGACTGGTGGACTAGCCATCATGTGGGGTAATATCGCCCAAGAAGGTTGCGTCGTAAAACGTAGTGCTGTAGCACCAGAGATGTTAAAGCATAGTGGACCAGCAAGAGTATTTGATTGTGAAGAAGATGCAATCGATGCAATCTATAACGGAAAAATCAAAGCGGGAGATGTAGTGGTAATCAGGTACGAAGGACCAAAAGGTGGACCTGGCATGAGAGAAATGCTCAATCCTACCAGTGCATTGGCAGGCATGGGACTCGATAAGACTGTTGCTTTAATTACTGATGGACGGTTTAGCGGAGCAAGTCGTGGCGCTTCTATTGGACACGTTTGTCCAGAAGCAGCCAGTGGTGGAAACATCGGCTTGTTAAGAGAAGGTGACACGATTGAAATCGATATCCCAGGAGCAAAAATCAATGCAAAAGTCTCCGATGAGGATTTTGATGCAAGAAGAAAAACCTATGTACCAAGAGAGCCAAATGTAAAGAGCGGATGGCTATACAGATATTCTAAGATGGTTGCACCTTCCAGCAAGGGCGCAGTCATGATGGAAGACTAATCTGTCAGAAAGGAAGAATAGATGTTAACTTTAGATGCATTCGAAGCGGCAACAGATGTCGTCAAAAAAGTCACCAACGAAACCAATTTAATCTACAGCGATCATTTCAGTGAACAGAGTGGAAACAAGGTTTACTTGAAACCTGAGAATATGCAGAAAACAGGGGCATATAAGCTACGTGGTGCTTATTATAAAATCAGCACGCTGACAGATGAAGAACGTGCCAAAGGATTAGTCACTGCGTCAGCAGGGAATCATGCCCAAGGCGTTGCCTATGCAGCAAAAGCATACGGTTGTAAAGCAATTATCGTTATGCCAACAACGACACCGTTGATGAAGGTCAATCGAACCAAAAGCTATGGAGCTGAGGTGGTTCTTTATGGTGACGTTTATGACGAGTCAGCAGCCCACGCGCAGAAGCTTGCAGAAGAAGAGGGATACACCTTTATCCATCCTTTTGATGACCTTGTCGTAGCTACTGGACAGGGAACCATTGCCATGGAAATTGTAAAAGAATTGCCGCTGGTAGATTACATTTTAGTACCAGTTGGTGGTGGCGGTCTTGCAACAGGCGTATCGACTCTAGCAAAGATGTTGAATCCAAATATCAAAATCATAGCGGTGGAGCCAGCTGGAGCCAGCTGTCTAAAAGCATCTTTAGAAGCAGATAAAATTGTCACTTTAGATCAGGTCAACACCATAGCTGATGGTACGGCAGTAAAAACCCCTGGTAGCACGATTTTTCCATTTTTGAAGGACAGCATCGATGAAATCATCACCGTAGAAGACGATGAATTGATCGTAGCATTTTTGGATATGGTGGAAAACCATAAAATGATTGTAGAAAACTCGGGACTTTTGACTGTAGCTGCGTTAAGGCATTTGAACGTAAAGGACAAGAAAGTGGTTTCTATCTTAAGCGGAGGAAACATGGATATCATTACCATGTCGTCAGTGGTACAGCATGGGCTAATCCAACGGGATAGAATTTTCACTATTTCTGTATTGCTTCCAGATAAACCGGGAGAACTGGTGCGTGTGGCTAGCACTATTGCTGACAATCAAGGAAACGTCGTAAGGTTAGACCATAACCAGTTTGTCAGCACCAACAGAAATGCAGCAGTAAAGTTAACCATTACCATTGAAGCCTTTGGTACAGAACATAAAGAAAAGATCATCAATGCGTTGAAAGAGATAGGGTATGACCCTCAACTAAGCACAGTGATGATGTAAACATAAGACACATTAGAGCGTTTACTGTATGGTATTTACAGTAAACGCTTTTTTCTCGGTAATCTTGAGAAAATTTCACTATACAAATACTAAAAATAATGTTATGGTTATTGAGGAAAAAGACTAAAAAGAGAGGGAAACATGAATCGACCTAATGTAATTTTTTCGGAAATCTTTTGGATGTACTGGAGTTCGTTCGGAGTAATCTCCAGCTTTTCTTCTGTATTTCTATTAAGCTGTGGATATACCAATACTGAAATTGGCGTATTGATAGCCATTGGTAATGTTTTGTCTGTCATCATTCAGCCTATAGCCGCGAATATTGCAGATCGTTCGAAAACTTTAAATGTCATTAGAATCTCAATCATCATGACTGGGATGCTTGGCGTTTTCCAGATATTTACGTTATTCCTGCAAGAAAAGGGCATGATCCTTTTTGTCGTTTATATTGCCATGCTAGGGTTTAGTGTTAGTATGCAGCCACTACTTAACGCCATGAACGTGGTTTGCCTGCGGAGAGGCATTCTTATCGACTACGGCATAGGCAGAGGGATGGGATCTCTTGGATATTCCCTGATGACGCTGTTTTTAGGATGGCTTGTTGTGAAAACTAGTCCTAAGGTGTTGCCAATTGTAGGTGTATTTTGCGTGCTTTTGATGATTGCCGGATTGCTGATACTGAATAGAAAGTATGACCACAATGAACCGACCAGCAAAACAGGTCTTTTGTTTGGTGAAGGAGAAAATGAGCAAAGCATTTCTTATGGAGAATTTGTAAAAAGACATAAGTTGTTTTTGATTATGATGGGCGGAATATTTCTCATGTTCTACGATCATCAAATCATCAATTTTTTCATGTTGCAGGTTTTTGAAAACGTTGGGGGCAATAGCTCGGACATGGGCACTTATTATTCCTTAATGTCACTGTTAGAAATTCCCGCATTGGTTTGTTTCACTTGGATAAATAAGAAGATTAGTACCACAACCCTGCTGAATATTTCTATCGTTGGATTGGTTTTGCGAGCACTACTGATGTTTTTGGCACCATCGCCCATAACGGTTCAATTGTCTCTTATCGTAAATCCATTTGGATTTCCGTTATTCTTGGTATCGATTGTAAAATATATCAACGAAATTATGGATCATCGAGAAGCGGTGAGAGGGCAGTCTATGTATGTCATGGTGATTACCATTAGCGCAGTAGTGGCAACCTTTACCGGTGGCATGCTGTTGGATACGGTAGGGGCTAAAATATTATTATTCATCTGTTTGGTGACTTGTATTGCTGGTGCTGCAGTGATTATTCCATTGATTCAGAAAGTAAAAAAAGAGACTATCGCTTAGGATAGTCTCTTTTGTAATCTTAACTAGTTTATTCTCTAAACTGATATTGATATAGCGTAGCATATAAGCCGCCTGCGGCTACAAGCTCCTCATGAGAACCTCGTTCTGAAATTCCTTCGCTGGTGAGTACAATAATCTCATCAGCATTTTTAATTGTGGAGAGGCGATGTGCTACAATGATTGAAGTACGGCCGCGGCCCAATTCTTCTAATGACTTTTGGATTAGCATTTCTGTTGCGTTGTCTAAGGCCGAGGTAGCCTCATCTAAAATGAGGATTGGTGGGTTCTTTAGGAATACGCGCGCAATGGAAATCCTTTGCTTTTGACCGCCAGATAGCTTGATTCCACGTTCTCCAACTTGAGTATCATATCCATCGTCCATCGTTAGAATGTAGTCGTGAATATTGGCTTTTTTGGCTGCATCTTCGATTTCTGCATCAGTTGCGTCCAAGTTTCCGTAAGCGATGTTTTCGCGAATGGTGCCGTTAAACAGGAATACATCCTGAGCAACCATACCGATATTTTTTCGGAGGGCATAACGGGAGATGCTTTTGATGTCGATACCGTCAATGGTAATTCTACCGGAGTCCACATCGTAGAAACGGGGAATCAAATGGCACATGGTGGTTTTACCGCTTCCAGAAGGGCCAACTAAGGCAAGGGTGCGGCCTTGCTTGATGTCTAAGGTCAGATGATTAATGACTGGCTTGGTATCATCTTTCCCGTCGGTTGTTTCATAGCTAAAAGACACCTGTTCGAAGCAAATGTTCCCGTCAAGATGATCAGGCTCCATGAGACCTTCGGCGCCTTCATCTTCCTCAGGCATTTCCATGATTTCGCGAAACCGCTTGAATCCAGTCATACCTTCTTGAAGCTGTTCATAGAAAGAAACTAGCTTGTTCACTGGATTGAGGAACATGGAAATATATAATAAATAGGCGGCAAATTCACCGGAGTTGATTTTTCCATAAAAGAAGAATAGACCACCAGCAGCCAATACGATTAAGTACAAGAAGTCCATGAAAAAGCCCATACCTGAGTTGAAAATTCCCATTGCACGGTAAGCGCCATAACGGGAACGTTTCAAATTTTCATTGGCTTGATCAAATTTTGCGTTTTCGTGATCGTTGGCAGTGTAAGCTTTTGATACACGGATTCCGGCAATAGCTGTTTCCACATTAGAGTTGATTTCTGCCGTTTTTTCTCTGGTTTCATTAAAAGCCTTATTCATCATTCGCCTTGTTTTTAGGGCAAAGAAAATCATAAATGGAAGAATAGCAAAGACAATGCAAGTCAGCGGAATGTTAATCTGTGCAAGCATAATAAATGCACCGATGAGAATAATCAGAGATAAGAAAAGGTTTTCAGGCCCATGATGTGCAAGCTCCGATACTTCAAATAAGTCGTTAATCATACGACTCATCACAGAGCCAGTTTTGTGTTCATCAAAGAAAGAAAAGGGTAGTTTCTGCAAATGCGCAAACATATCTCGACGCATATCCCCCTGAATTCTTACGCCAACAATGTGTCCCCAATATTGGATGACAAAGGTCAAGAGCGCTTTAATGATGTAAATGCTCAGTAAAACCACAGCCCAAATGACAAAGAGCCTGATGTTTTGGTTGGGCACATAATCGTTGATGATATTCTTGGCAATGACCGGGTAAAACAGGTCACAGCAAGCAACGATAAAGGCACATAGCATATCCAAAAAAAACAATCTCTTGTGGGGCTTATAATATCTTGCGAATTTTCTAATCATGACGTTCCTCCTAAATAGATCTGTACTTATAGTATATCATAAAATAAAAAAGCCTGCATTATGGCAGGCCTTAATTATTCTTTATTTAATTCCCGCACTAACGAGTTGAATAAACTGCTTGGCGGTTCGAGGGCTTCGACCATTAGATCTAATGGCAAAGGCTTCTGCTTTTCTTAATAGCGCAGCTTCCTCTTCCTGAGTTTCAGTCCTAATGCCATATTCTTTTGCTAAACTCATGACAATTTCTAAGTATAAGTCTTTTTCAGGTTTTGAAAAGGTAATGGTGAGACCGAATCGAGCGGATAAGCTCATGGTTTCTTGCAGTGTATCATTTAAGTGCAAATCGTTGCCTAGACGAGATTCCATAGATTCCTTGATTAAATGTCTACGGTTACTGGTTGCATAGATAACGATGTTTTTCGTATAACTGGTTACATTGCCTTCTAAAATTCCCTTCAAATTACAGAATGCATCATCATTTTGTCCGAAGCTTAGGTCATCAATGTAAAAGATAAACCTCAATGGATTGTTGTGAAGTGCTTCGATAATCACAGGGATTTCGCTTAATTGAGATTTATTGAATTCGACTAAGCGAACGCCTTCTTCAAAGAAAGCATTTGCGCAGGCTTTGATGGTGGAGGACTTTCCTGTCCCAGCATCTCCATAAAGAAGAACATTGCTTGCTGGCTGTCCTTGAACCAATGCTCGGGTATTTTCTAATACTTGATTTCGTTCACGCTGATAGCCATAAAGAGAATTAAGAGATTGCATGTCAGGTGATTGTATCGGAACAAGCTGTCCTGAGACAACCTTGAAGGCACGATATTTCGCAAAGATGCCATATCCTCGCTTAGGTAGTGCATCAATCATATCCATATATTCTTGTTTTAAATCTACAAAATGAGTATCCCAACGAGGGAGGATTTTATCATAATTAATTAGTGTTGCGATTTGAGGAGTTGCAACATCTGCGACTAGTTGTAGCACAGACAGTTCCTCGTTGAGACACTCGTAGACGGGATTGCTAATTGGTTCGTTTGCAGAGATTGCGTTCAAATATTGGTTTTCGTCATTGAGGACAAACTCTTTAACAAACGAGGATAAATCTCCCCCTTGGTCATAGATTGCTTTTGAAAACGCCCCGTAGCAAAACAGTTGGTCGGCCAAAGGGCCGTTTTCAATCGCAAATAATAGTTTTTGAAGGCTAGAAACCACAGGGGTTTCCAGTATACTTCTAAAAACGGAGAGGGCATTTAGTCTTAAGTTTAATGTAAATAAGTTTTCTTTATTCTTCATCAATTTCTCTATTCTACTGGAACGGTCCAGTCCATAAAGTCGTCTAAACTACCAGTTTGAATTCCATAAATGGTATCGTACATTTCTTGGGCAATTGGTCCAATCTTGTTATCGTTGATGACCATGTTTTCGCCCTTATATAACAGTTCTCCAACAGGGGAGATAATGGCAGCAGTACCAGAGGCGAACATTTCCGTTAATGTGCCAGCTTTATATGCATCCACCAATTCATCGATGGATAATTGACGTTCAGAAATTTTGATGCCTTTACGTTTACAAAGCGCAATGATGGAGTCTCTAGTGATTCCCGGTAAAATCGATCCGTTAAGCGCACTAGTCACTACTTCATCACCGATGACAAAGAAGGCATTGGCTGCACCAATTTCCTCGATATACTTTTGCTCGTAAGCGTCAAGCCATAAGATTTGCTCGTATCCTTTTTCGTGAGCGATTTCTTGTGCTTTTAGGGCGCCACCGTAGTTACCGCCACATTTGATTTCGCCAGTTCCGCCTTTAACCGCACGAACATACACGTCTTCAACGTACATTTTCGTTGGAGCAAGTCCACTTTCGAAATATGGACCTACAGGGCTTAAAATGACCATGAACTTGTATGTTTGAGAACGCTTAACGCCGAGAAATGGTTCGTCACCAAAGATAAACGGCCTGATGTAAAGGGAAGTCCCTTCACCCTCAGGAATCCAATCCTGATCTATACTCACCAAAGCTTTGATCGCTTCGACAAATAAGTCTTCATCAATTTCTGGAATGCAAAGTCTGTCATTGGTGCTGTTTGCACGTTTTGCATTCATATATGGTCTAAATAACTGTACTTTCCCATCGGTTGTCTTATAGGCCTTAAGACCTTCGAACATTTCTTGACCGTAGTGAAGCACTGTGGCAGAAGGGTCCAATTGAATTGGTCCGTAGGGAACGATTCTACCATTGTTCCAACCGTCTTGTGGATTGTAGTCCATGATAAACATGTGATCTGTAAACTCTGTTCCGAAGCGCAATCCTTTGGCGCTGGGTTTTTTCTTTGGGTTCTCGTTTTTCGTCACGGAAAATTCGTATTTCATTAGTTTGATCCCTCTTTTCTTATTTCAAATCTTATCAAAATCTATCAATATCTTAACTTAAAAATTGTACTTTGTCAACAATTATAATACAGGAATATTGGTTTTGTGAACAAAATTGAAGCAAGTGGACTTAAATTGAATCTAAGCTAAAACTATGATAAGATAAATGTGGGAGAAAGGGGAATACTATGTTATTTACATTAATTCAAACCATATATCACGGCATAGAACAATTAATTGTTGAATATAAGAAAATGATGCTGAATTTGGCGTATTCCATATTGAAAGACAGCCAACTTGCAGAAGATGCGCTCCAGGAGGCATCGATAAAGTTAGCTGGAAAAATGAACAATATCGACAACATCCACTCGGATCGAACGAAGAACTTTGTTTATACGGTGACTAAGAATGCAGCAATCTCTGTGTACAGAAAAGAAAAAAAGTTTCGTCAAGATGTCCAATTTTTCGAAAACAATGCGTTAAGTTATATAGAAGGGGCATTAGATATCGATGCTTTTGCTGATCAATATGGATTTAGCGAGGAACTCAAAGAAGCACTGTCACAGTTAGGGGAAATGGACAGAGATATCATTTGCTATAAATATGGTGCTGGGTATAAGACCAAAGAAATTGCCACGGCTATTGGTCATAGCCCAGACTATGTTTATAAGAGATTACAACGGGCAGAAGAAAAATTAGCCCTAATTATAAAAGAAATGAGAAAGGAGGATCGGCATGAGGGATAAACGTGAAGCAAGGAAAATATTGAAAGCGTTTGGGAAAGCCATATATCAAGAACGAATTCACTATGTGGACACGTTTGCTGTGGAAAATCCGTCCTTTCTTGGTCGAATCAGTTACAGGCATATGATGAAACGATGTCTTTTGGTCGCAATGATTTTGATCCTAACTTTCTCTATGCTGGTTATCGGTGCCAATGCCTTAGGCATAAAATTTCTCAACTTATCCTTCTTGGAATTCAAAGACCACACGGAAGTTACGATGGACAAAAGCGCAGGGAAAACTGCAGAAGAAACGAGATTCTATGAGCTGGGATATGTTCCGGAAGGATACGAACTTATTGGAAGAGACGGTTTTTTGGAACAAGAATTATCTTTTGTTTATGAAAACGGTGAAGGTGTCAACTTATATATTGACCAAAGTGTTTCAGATACATTTAGCGCTAATTTGAATAATGAGGATTGTGAAATCACCACAGAAGTTATTGGGGAACTAGAAGCGAGAGTTGCGCGCTATCACAATACTGAAGAAGGAAGTTCCTATTTGTTGAGAAAAGGAAATATATACATTTACATTTATGGGGTGCTTGAGGATGAAGAATTTATCAAAATAATATCCGGCTTAAAATTCAAAGACCACACGGAAGTTACGGCGGATAAAAGCGCAGGGAAAACAACGGAAGAAACGAGATTCTATGAGCTGGGATATGTGCCAGAAGGATATGAGCTAACCTTAACTGATGATTTTGAAAACATAATGAAAACGTATGTGTATCAAAATAAAGAAGGGATATATTTGTATATTGATCAAGCGTTAGAAGATAGCTTCAGTGCGCAAATTGATAACGAAGATTGTAAAATCACCACAGAAATAATTGGTGATATGGAAGCTCGTTTTTATCGGTATTTTGACGAAGACGGGGGAACGCAGTGTCTAGTACGGAAAGGCAGTACGTATATATTGATTCTTGGGTTCATTAGTGATGAAGAAATAAGAAAAGTAATTCATGATTTGCAGTAATATAACAGCAAAGGATACAGGAGAACTTGTATCCTTTTTTATTCTTGAAAAAAATTTTAAAACTTGTCCAATTTTTTAATTTCTATGCGTTAAGTAAGTAGAACGGTAAAAAACAGAAAGGATTGAATTCTATGAATAAAGCAAGGAAATTTGTGATTCCATTGGTGCTGTGCACAGTGATAATACTGTTGTCAGCATGTTGCATTTGTCAATATTGCGCAATACAAAAAGGGAAAATTCTTAGTTTGAATCATTCGTTTTACTATATGAAAGAAATTATTGTCGAGGAAGAGGAAAATGGATTTAATAATTGGGGAAACAAAATAAATCATTTATTCATTTTACAAGATTCTGCTCCAAATCATCAAAAGGGAATGGGAGATTATAACGAAGTGAAGACTCTGATTTTCAAGGTTTCTCAAATAGAAAACCCAAAAAGTAGCGATGCAAAAAAAATACTTAAGGAAGCAAAAGAAGCGCGCGTATCATGGAATACAAAAAGTTGGAAATGGGGAGTGAATTTGGAGAAATAAAGTAATGACACACATCATTAGCGGAATAGCATACCTGACGAAAGCCATGGTTATATCCATTCCAATATACATTATCTTTTTTGCGTATCAAAGAATGATGCGAAAGAAAACAGATAGTTTATACTTTCAACACTTTCTTTTGTTAACATATACTATCGTATTGGGGTTTATTACTGGAGTTGTCAATATTCACCAGTGGAGTTTTGATTTTGACAGCATTGCGTTCAATGCTGTTCCATTTACAAACGAATCTCTCCTTTTGATTGTGCTTAATGTGGTTTTGTTTGTTCCATATGGCATTTTGGTTCCATTACTATGGAAAAAGGCGGATTCATGGAAAAGAATTTTCATCTATGGAATTTTGACTTCTTTCTCTATAGAAATGATTCAAATGCTGTTCATTGGAAGGTTAGCAGATATTGACGATTTGATAGCCAATACAATAGGCTGCTTATTGGGGTATGCATTCTTTCAATTGCTCTCCCGATTAATCGAAAAGCACAACGTCAAAACAATTGGCACAGGAACACACACATTAATACTTAGTAGTTTCGCAATGGTTTGGGAAATGGGATATAAAGGTGTGACAACTGGGGATTTTGTATTGTACAACTTAGGGATAAATACGTTTCAAACAGAACTGCACTACTCTGGACTTATTACGATAGGGATTGCTATCATTTCTTTTATCTTTGGTGTAAAATACAAAGAGGACTTCCTTGCGAATAGTAGTATTTTTCTCAGTATTATTTCCGCTTGCATTGCAGTTATGCATTTGTTGTAAAACTTGATTTAGGAGGTATCGAAATGAAAGGGGAAGAACTTATGAAGAAAAAAAGAGCATTTATCTTAGGGGGTATCATCGTCTTACTGCTCGTTTTCTAAGATAATTGTAATATGCGTTTGGACAAATGTGCATTCTTAAAAGAAGCCATCTAACTCCAAATGTTTGTTGATATTTCTGGATGAACAGGTACTGCGCTATTCCATTTCCTTCGCAAAGAATTAGGAATCGGACTCTTCCTGCTTTTCTTCGTTCGTCCTTCTTCCAGATAGAGGCGAAGAACTTTTTGTTTGAGCTCAGGCTCATAATGATTGTTTGCCATTGTAACATCTCCTTTTTACTATGTATGTATTTTACCAAACTATACACAGGTGTTACAACTTTATTTTATCAGGACAAACAGTAAGTTGATCGAAACAGTTTATGGAACAACACGAATTGCATCATACTAGATTATATTATGGAGAGGTCTAGAATGTTTTGATAAAAATTAAATTAAAAAATGTGTAACGCATTCACCATTCCTCCGTATTAGTTTATAAAGGGTTGTTAAACTAATGGAATGGAGGTGCACTAAAGTCAATTCGATAACCTTTTATTCTAAGAACGTGCATTTTGAAAGGAGATTTGAAATGAAAAAGATTTTTATTTTTTTGATTACGCTTATTATTGTATTTTCGACAACAATGGTAAGTTTTGCAGGAACAGAAAAGCAAAAATTTGATGTAAATGAAAACTGCGGACTGCACACAACAGCTGCTGTTATCGTTCGAAATGGGGTACCATACTTTTTAAGTGAAGAGGAATATCGTAATATTTCGAGTGTTGATGAAAACATTGACAATAGCAGTGATATTAAGTATGATGAAGACAAAACAAATGTCTTGCTTAGAACATCATATTACTACCAGTTTGTTCCTAAGTCTAAAACAACTGCGTATGTTTCTTCTGAAAAGAAGAGAGTCAGTCCTATTTTTGAAAGAGCAAGCTCATTAACTGTTTCTAGTAAAAAAACTTTTACTAGAAAGGTTGTTGAAAGTGGTGGATTAAGCATTAGTGCTGCAATATCAGGAGCTGTTGATGCAGGGGTGAAAGCCTCGTACAATTATAAAAAAAGTGCAACGTCTACAACTAGCAGTAGTGTTACAGGAACATTTAAACCATCGGGGAAATACCGGTATTCCGCAGTCGTTTTTACTCCTAGAATAGCCACAATAACTGGAGAGTGTAGATTTCGACAAGAATGGCAAGGTACAGATTCTATTTTGTCAAGATATAATATGACTTGGAAATATCCTGTTAATAATGGAACATATCTAGATGGAATATACAAATTGCAAGAAGCAAATAGCACAGGTGCGTTTCCGGATTAATGATTGAACAAGTAAAAGTAATGGGCGGATTAACATTTAAGAGGTGTATCATGAAGAAAAAAACACTATATATTGTCATATTATGCATTGTTTTGTCCATTATGACTGCAAGCTGTGGAAAAGAAGATAGAGAAATAGAAACCAAAACTAAAACTAAAACCAATAACATCCAGTGGAATGTTCCGATTCTAGCAGAAGATGATAAACCATCACACTTAGATATCAAGATGGATGACTATCACATTACCTCTGCAGTTTTGTTAGAAGACGGGATTGCTTCGGAACTGTCTAAGGAAGAATACTTGGATTTGATTGATTTCATTGAAGTGGTGGAGTTAAAGAAAACAGAGCCAAATAGCTCTTTGCGCATTACAGATGTGAAGAAGAAGTATGACGTAGATCAATTAAAAAGAGTGACCCAAATATTTTTTAAAGCAAATTTCATTCAAATGAAAAGCGAAGCCATCATTGAACGAGAATACAACACTGATGAAGCGATAAAAGAAATAGACGAGATATTACGGGAAGATTATAAAGTAAAGACAAGAGGTGCGTCATACACCAGTAAGAATGAAACCGAAGGGCTATATCCCACTGAAAGCGACACTTACGCAGCCATCCTATTCATTCCAAAGATAGTGGAGTTTGCAGGCAGCTATGCTGTTTCAGAAAATAAAACGTTACCAATCCATTATTGCTATCCATGGACAAATAAGCAAGATTATCTCGATGGAATCTATATTTTAGTAGAAAGCAAGGACGTAAACAACATTCCGGAGTAATTAAAAAAGGGAGAAACCGATGTTTATTCGTGTTTCTCCCTCAATCGTTTCGCTTATTATTTACATTTAGACAGTGCGGCTTCATCTGCAACGATAATTACATCACCGTGAAGCTGTAAGATGGAAGCAGGTACGCGAGGCGTAACTGGTCCTTCGATGACTTTCTGAAGGATTTCTGCCTTATCTTCGCCGCTGACAACGACTAAGACTTTTTTTGCCTGCATAATGTTGCCAATTCCCATGGTGTATGCTTGACGAGGTACGTCCGCTTCAGAAGCAAAGAATCTTTTGTTGGCTTCAATGGTGCTTTCCGTTAAATCAACACAGTTGGTTTCCTTAACAAACTCATCTGCTGGTTCGTTGAATCCAACGTGTCCATTGTGACCAAGTCCTAATAGCTGCAAGTCAATTCCACCAGAAGCGGCGATAATGTTGTTGTAATCTCTGCAAGCTTTTTCCGCATCAGGTTCAAGGCCATCAGGTACATAAGTGTGAGCTTTGTTGATGTTTACGTGATCAAAAAGATTCGTATTCATGAAATAACGGTAGCTCTGGTCATTGTCACCACTTAACCCTTTGTATTCGTCAAGATTAATGCTGGTTACCTGTGAAAAATCAAGGTCGCCCAACTCAAACTTCTGAATCAGTTCCTTGTAAGTTCCAACTGGTGTTGAGCCTGTTGCCAATCCAAGCACACAGTCTGGCTTCATCAAAATTTGGGCGGCAATAACATTCGCTGCTTTGCGGCTTAGTTCATTATAATCTTTAGCTTTATATATCATCATAATTACTTACTCCTTTTCAGTTCATAAAAATACTCATTAAGTATAGCACTTTTTGGTTTTTTTTCAATACAAAATCAGCAAAATGGCAAAAAAACTTGACTTTTCGCTAGAATATTATAGACTGTTATCATTAGGAATTATATACAGAAACGTTGAAAAAGAGGAGTAAGCGAGAAAACCCTTTACAGAGAATTAAGTCCGTAGGCTGAGAGACTTAAGAGAATCGTATCCGCTGAAGGTTGCTTTGGAGTTTCGCCAATTAATGAGGGTCATGTTGCATACAGCGACATGGAACAAAGGTGGTACCGCGGAAAAATTTCGTCCTTTGTGAGTAAATTACTCACGAAGGATTTTTTATTACAGAAACATAGTTGTAGAATGAGAAAGGGAATTACGCAATGGAAAAGAACTTAGCAAAAACATATAGTCCGAAGGATTTTGAAGACAGAATTTATGAAATGTGGGAGTCACACGGTGCATTTCGCGCTGAGGTTGATCCTGATAAAGAACCGTATACCATTATTATGCCGCCGCCGAATATTACGGGGCAGCTTCATATGGGACATGCACTAGATCAGACCCTTCAGGACGTTTTAACTAGATGGAAGAGAATGCAAGGATACAGTGCCCTTTGGCTTCCAGGATCAGATCATGCTAGCATCGCTACAGAAGTAAAGGTAGTGAACAAAATCAGAGAAGACGAAGGTCTAGAAAAAGAAGACTTAGGCAGAGAAGAGTTTTTGAAACGAGCATGGCAGTGGAAAGACGAGTACGGCGGGAGAATCACGAAACAATGCAGAAAGCTAGGTGACTCTTGCGACTGGAGTAGAGAACGTTTTACAATGGATGAAGGTTGCAGCAAAGCAGTAAAAGCCTTCTTTATTAAACTATATGAAAAAGGGTTAATTTACAGAGGAAACCGATTGATCAACTGGTGCCCAGAATGTGGCACTTCTCTTTCTGATGCAGAGGTTGAACATGAAGACAAGAACGGAACGTATTGGTACTTCAGATATCCTGCTGCAGAAGAAGGTGGACAGGATATCGTAGTCGCCACATCAAGACCAGAAACCATGTTCGGAGATGTTGCCATTGCTGTTCATCCAAGTGACGAACGGTATAAGGACATGATTGACAAGAAAGTACTTCTTCCGTTAGTTGGAAGAGAAATTCCAATTATCGCAGATACCTATCCAGACCCAGAAAAGGGAACAGGTGCAGTAAAAATCACACCAGCCCATGACCCTAACGATTTTGAAGTGGGACAGAGAGCGAAATTAGATTCTCCATCTTGCATCAATTTTGATGCGACCATGAATAGCTTGGCAGGAAAATATGAAGGCATGGATCGTTACGCTTGCAGAAAACAGTGGGTTGCTGATTTAGAAGCCGCAGGTTATTTGGTGAAAACTGAAGAAAAAGTCATCCCTGTTGGTGGATGTTATAGATGTAATACCGTCATTGAACCTATGCTTTCAGATCAGTGGTTCGTTAAGATGGAAGAACTGGCAATACCAGCCATTGAAGCGGCTAAATCAGGAAAGCTAAAGCATGTGCCAGAACGTTTCGAAAAAACATATCTTCATTGGTTAGAAGAAATTAGAGATTGGTGCATTTCCCGTCAGCTTTGGTGGGGACATCGAATTCCAGCGTGGTATTGCCAAGACTGTGGTGAGATCATTGTTGCCGAGGAAGCACCAACAAAGTGCACCAAATGTGGTAGCACGGTTTTAACGCAGGATGAAGACGTATTGGATACATGGTTTTCATCAGCCCTTTGGCCATTCTCTACTTTAGGTTGGCCTGACAAAACTGAAGACTTAGACTATTTCTATCCAACCAATGTCTTGGTTACCGGATATGACATTATTTTCTTCTGGGTAGTGAGAATGGTATTCTCCGGTTGCGAAGCCATGGAAGAACCGCCATTTGAATACGTGTATATTCACGGATTAGTAAAGGATGCAGAAGGCCGCAAAATGAGTAAATCCTTAGGAAACGGCATTGATCCTTTAGAAGTGATTGACGAAGTAGGTGCAGATGCGCTTAGATTCATGTTAACTACAGGAATCACACCTGGAAATGATATGCGATTTAAGGAAGACAAGCTAGAAGCAGCAAGAAATTTTGCCAATAAGCTATGGAATGCATCTAGATTCGTCATTATGAACTTACAAGATGACGAGGGGAACTTCAAGGAGCTGGCTAAATGCTGTAGCGATTGTTGTGGAATGGCTTGTGGCGATACAACCAACTTTAGCAATATTGCCCTAAGAGATGAAGATAAATGGATCATCAGCAGGGTAAATGATGCAGTACAATATGTGACCAATTCACTGGATAAATTTGATCTTGCCTTAGCAGGACAGCGCGTTTATGAGCTAATTTGGAACGAATACTGCGATTGGTACATCGAACTGGTTAAGAAAAGACTTTGGGGCGATGACGAAGAAGACAAAAAAGTAGTAAGGTTTGTTTTGGTCATGGTGCTAAAAAACATGCTAGAATTGTTGCACCCGTTCATGCCATTTATTACGGAAGAAATTTGGAGCTTTTTACCACATTCTCTTTGCGAGCGTGAAAAGAATCCTGACTGCTTCTTGATCAAAGCAGACTGGCCAGAGTATAGCCAAGACAGAGTTTTTGCTGAGGAAGAGTCAAAACTAGAAGTTGCCATGGAAGCCATTCGTGCCATTAGAAACATTCGCGCTGAAGCAGATGCGGCACCAAGCAAGCAGCTTTCTGCAGTGATTCTTGCAGAAGGCATAAAGATGGAAACCATTAAAGGCGGCGAAAGATACATCAAAGATCTTGCCAATATTACTGACATTCAATTTGTTACAGACAAATCGCAAGTTCCTGACGAAGTGATGTCAGCAGTAATCGAAGGAATTGAGCTCTTTATTCCATTAGATGATTTAGTTGATTTCCATACTGAATATGATCGTTTAACCAAAGAAAAGAAAAAGCTAGAAGGCGAAGTGGCTAGAGTAAAGGGTAAATTATCCAACCAAGGGTTCATTGCGAAGGCACCTGAAAAAGTAATCAATGAAGAAAAAGAAAAACAAGAAAAATATGAAGATATGCTTAAAAAGGTAGAGAGCAGATTGGCTATGGTTGCAAAGAAAGTAGGAAAATAATCGTTGAATAGTGCATTAGAAAAAATCCATGAATTTGAGCGTTTTGGTAGCGTTCTTGGATTAGAGAGAATGACTGTTTTGTTAGAAAAGCTGGAAAATCCGCAAAATGAATTAAACGTGATTCATGTGGCTGGAACCAATGGAAAAGGTTCCATTTGTAAATACGTCTATGAAGTGCTGCGGGCGCAAGGTTACAAAACAGGGCTATATACATCGCCATTTTTGGAAGTGTTCAATGAACGAATTGAGCTAGACGGCCAATACATTACAGATGAAGATTTGGAAGTCTACACCAATAAAGTGTTGGAAAAATCCAAGGAAATGGTGGAAGAGGGTGGAGAGTCGCCAACAGAATTCGAGGTGGTGACTGCAATTGCTTTTCTGTACTTTAAGGAAAAACAAATCGATTATCTTGTATTGGAAGTTGGACTTGGTGGTAGAGGAGATTCTACCAACGTGGTGAATCACCCGTTAATCACCATTATCGCGTCTATTTCGCTTGACCACGTAGATCGATTAGGAACAACCATTGCAGAAATCGCTGCAGAAAAAGCAGGCATCATCAAAGCAAAATGTCCTGTAGTGATTGGCACAGACCGTGCTGAAGCAAAGCGTGTTATTGAGGAGAAGGCTGCAGAATTGTCAGCTCCACTTTTTGATGCATCAGAAATTGGCTATGAGGTTAAAAACCAGCATTTAGGCGGATATCGGTTTACTACCGAAGTATTAGGGAATCAATATGATATAGAGATTTCCATGATGGGAAAACATCAAATTCAAAATGCCATCACTGCTTTATATGCCCTAATCATCATGCAACAAGAAAAGAAAATCAGTCTATCTCCTACTGCTATAGCTCATGGATTTTGCAAGGCGAAGCAAATCGGTAGATTCGAACTGATGAGGGAGAATCCTTACATCATCATTGATGGTGCTCATAACCCCGATGGTTCTCGGGCGTTAAGAGACGCAGTAAAGGATCATTTTAGCGGCAAAAAGATTTTGATGGTGGTGGGTATTCTTGCAGATAAGGACGTTGAGGTCTTAGATCATTTCATGGAAATAACCAATGATTTTGTTGCCACGCAACCACAGAATCCACGAAAGATGAATGCGAAAGAGTTAGGCGATAAAATTACGAAAAGGGGTGGAAATTGTATCGTATTGGATTCACCAAAAGATGCTGTAGACTATGCTAAAACCCGTTATCAGGACTATGATGCGGTTTTGTATGCAGGATCATTGTATTTGATTGGAGAAATTAGGGGGATATTGAAAAATGATTAAAAAGCTGAAAAAAGTCATTCTGTTCTACAATCCAAAATCGGGAAGTGGAATGTTTAAGAACAACTTAGATAAAATCATCGGAAGATGCCAAAACGAAGGGTACATGCTGGTTCCTATTCGCGCAGCTCATGGACATGCGATTTTCGATTACTTAGCGGAGCTTGACCATGAAACTTATAAAGAAGAGTACCACCAAATCATTGCGGCTGGTGGAGATGGAACCATCAATATTTGCGTTAATGCAATGATCAAAAATAACATTGACTTGCCATTATCCATCTTTCCTGCCGGTACCGCCAATGATTTTGCTTACTATTTTGATATGCCAAATGATATTGGCAAAATGTTAGACATTGCCTTTGGCAATAATTTCACCTATGCCGATGTAGGCAGAGTAAATGATCGATACTTTATTAATGTAGCGGCCATTGGTCAAGTGGTTGACGTAAGCCAAAAGACGGATCCTGCACTGAAGAATACCATTGGCGTATTGGCATACTATCTAAAAGGGTTATCAGAAGTACCAACAATGAAACCCATAAAAGTAACCTTGACTACACCAGAAAAAACCTACAAAGAAAAAATGTATTTTATGGTGGTGATGAATGGAAAATCAGCAGGTGGCTTCAAACGAATTTCACCTGATTCGGAAATTAACGACGGACTACTTGACGTAATGCTGTTTAGAAATATGAGCATCATTGAAATGCCAGCAGTGTTTATGAAGATATTGCAAGGAAGCCATCCATCGAGTAGAAAGGTGCTTCACTTTCAAACCAGCAGTCTAAAAATAGAAGCTGATGCAGACTTACCTACTGATATCGACGGTGAACATGGAGAAAAGTTTCCTTTGGATTTCAGCGTATTACATCGCAAACTGAGAATTCATACTGCAGAGAACAATATGGGGGATGAATAAATGCGTTTTATCATGAAAACAACAACTGAATACGATAGATTGGTCCAATTTTTTGTTGAAAACGGATTGGAATTTGATGGTGACGAAGAAGTAGATACAGATATCGTTAGATGCTTTAAGGTGACTCATGGTGAAGAAGATGCGTTGATTGGAGGCGCTGTACTGGCTAAGAGGGAAGGCAGATTCATCATTGATGGCATCGCCGTGGATTCACTTTATCGAAAGCTGAATGTGGGAGAAGCCTTACTGAAAAAGGTAATTGAAACCGTAAAAGAATTAGGTGGAGATTCAATCTATCTTGTTGCAAGAGCTCCTGGCTTTTTCCGCAAAAATGGATTTGTTTCTGTCAATCCTGATACTGCTCCAAACTTCTTTGAATGTAAGCAATGCCCACAATATCAAGTGTCCTGCCATCCTGAAGTGATGAAATTGGCGGTGGAGTAATGGATTACGATAAAACATTACAGGTAATCCTAGACATTGGAGAAGAAATGATGGTTTGTGGAGCGGAGGTTAGCCGTGTGGAAGATAGTATTTTCCGTATGTGCAAAAGCTATGGAGCAGACCGAATTAACGTGTTCATCATCACGTCAAACATTCAAGTAACCATGGAAGCTCCCGATGGAAGAATTCTAACCCACATCAGGAGGATTACACGGTATAGTGCTAATTTTGATCGATTAGACTACTTAAATGATTTATCTAGATATGTGTGTCAACATACACCAGATTACCTCGCTATGGAAGGAAAACTGGAAGAAGTACTGGCGCGGCCAGATCAAGGGAAAGCGCTTAAGTTCATTGCTTCTATTCTAGTTGCAGGTAGCTTTACCATGTTTTTTGGTGGCACTTGGAGAGATGGGGTAGCGGCATCGATTATGGGCATGGCCATTGTCCTCATGGAGCTATTTCTTTTATCGAGAGAAAAAAACCAAATCGTGTATCACTTTGTTGTATCTGTAGCAGCTGGAGCTGTGGCATTGCTCATGGTGAAGCTTGGATTAGGGCAGAATGCAGACATGATCATGATTGGCGGCATCATGCTGCTTATTCCTGGTATTGCCATGACCAATTCCATCAGAGATATGCTCATTGGCGATATCGCATCAGGTATGCTTAGATTAAGCAATGCCATTCTGATTGCGGCGGCCATTGCAGGTGGCTTTGCTGTGGCGATATTGATTCTTGGAGGTGTGTTATGATGATTCAATTCATTTCCGCCTTTTTTGGGTCGTTAGGATTCGCGTTGATTTTAAAAATCAAAGGGAAACAAGTGATTTATGCTGGCCTTGGTGGCTTGGTCACCTGGGGGATTTATCTCATTGCGTATGATGCGCTGAGTAGCTATTTTCTTGCCTATTTGATTGCAGCAATTTTTGTGGCAGTATATGCAGAGATTATGGCTCGCGTTAACAGAGCGCCGGCAACTATATTTCTTACAGCGGCAGCGATACCACTGATACCAGGTGGAAGGCTGTATTATACCATGTATGGATTGGTTAGTGAGGATGCTGCCATGTTCACGGAAAATGGAACAACAGCCATTGTCATTGCATTGGCCATCTCCTTGGGATTTGTCTTTGTGGCAGTGGTGAATAAGTATTTAACGCATTTGAAAAGATGGTAAACCTTACAAAACTGTAAGTCAGTTGTAATCTAAAACGATGGCAACACCTCTTCCTCTTGGGATACAATGGATGTATCAAAAGGGGGAAGGGGTGTTTTTCTTGAAAAAAATAGTAAAAAGAACAATAAACGCTATCGTAGTATTATTGATCATCGCTGTGATTTGTGCAGTGCCAACTGTAGTAAAAGGTTATCAGCTGTATCAGGACGCAGTTGAGGAAACCAGTATAACAGAAAAGGTTAGTGAAATCAGAGCAGATGAGGACTACATAGCTTTAGATCAAATATCGGATTACTTCAAGGAGCAGATGATCAAATCTGAGGATAAGCGATTCTATTTTCATATGGGCTTCGACCCTGTAGCCACTCTACGGGCGTTATGCAATGATCTTATCGCCGGCGCTTTTATTGAAGGAGGAAGCACCATTACACAGCAGCTTGCAAAAAACATGTATTTTGATTTCGAAAAAAAACTAGAACGAAAAGTCGCAGAAGTGTTCGTTGCATTTTCTCTAGAATGGAACTACACCAAGGATGAAATCTTGGAGTTATATTGCAATTATATCTATTTTGGAGAAGGGTGTTACGGCATTAAAGAAGCAACTACCTATTATTTCGGAGAAACACCGTTGACCATCAATGGAAGTCAAGCTGACCAATTGGTGTATACGATTAAATGTCCCAATGAGTACAATCCCCTTGTAATCTAAGTATTCGCTATGGTATAATAAAAAATCAAATTATACGAAGGAAGTGGATACATGTTTAACAAAGATGCAACAGATAACAATACTTACAATGTTGATAATTATCAATTTATTAAGAAATATTCTCCTGTCGTTGGAGAACTCATTGAACAGGAATATAACAGACAAAAAAACAACATCGAGTTGATTGCCTCAGAAAACTATTGTTCTGAAGCGGTACTTGCGGCTTGTGGAAGTTGTTTGTCTTGGAAATATGCTGAAGGATATCCATATCAAAGAACTTCAGGCAACACCAGCAGATATTACGGTGGAACTAAATATGTTGATCAGCTAGAAGAATATTGCTGTGACAAGTGGAGAGAAGTATTTGCAACGGACTATCACGTAAACGTTCAGCCACATAGTGGATCACAAGCAAACTTCGCTGCATTTAAATCGATTTTAAATCCTGGGGATACCATTTTGTCCATGAGTTTAGATAACGGTGGACATCTTACCCACGGTTCCGCAGTAAACTTCAGTGGAAAACTATACGACATGGTATTCTATGATGTGGACGAAAAAGGATTCATCGATATGGATGATGTGAGAAAAAAGGCGAAAGAACATCAACCTAAATTGATTCTTGCAGGAGCATCAGCATATTCGAGAATCATCGATTTTGCCGCTTTTGCTGAAATTGCTAAGGAAGTAGGAGCCTACTTCATGGTTGATATGGCTCACATAGCTGGACTAGTGGCTGGTGGTGTACATCCTACGCCATTCGGTCATGCAGATATTGTGACTACAACTACCCATAAAACATTACGTGGCCCTCGTGGTGGACTGATTTTCGGCAAACTTGAATTGGCGAAAAAAATTGATAGTGCAGTATTCCCATACGCACAAGGCGGACCATTGGAGCACGTTATTGCAGGTAAAGCAGTATGCGCTGAAGAAGCGTTACAACCTGAGTACAAAGAATACGTAAAACAAGTTGTGCTAAACAGCGTTGCCCTATGCGATGAATTCATCAAGCTAGGATATGATGTTGTGACAGGAGGAACAGAAAACCACGTCTTCTTGTTAGATTTATCTAAATTCCCATTCAGCGGAAAAGACCTGCAAGAAAAACTAGATGACGAGGGAATTACCTTGAATAAGAACTGTGTACCTAATGAAACTCGTTCACCGAAAGAGACAAGTGGAGTGAGAATCGGTACAGCACCGATGACCTCGAGAGGGTACAATGAAGAAGATTTCAGAGCTGTAGCGAGAAAAATTGATGCAGTGATAAAAACAATGATATAAAACGAGACGAAACATGGGATTTAAAACGCTAAATCCCATGTTTTTCTTTGGTCTAAAGTTCCCATATAACAGAAGAGAAAAAATTGCAAAAACCCAATAATTATGCTAAAATAACTTTGTATGCTTTGTACATGAGGAGGAATAAATCATGAGAATCGTTTTAGACGGAATGGGTGGAGATCATGCCCCAAGTGAAATCGTTAAAGGTGCTATCGCAGCAACGAAAAGTATTGACGACGAATTGATTATTGTCGGCATTGAAGATACGATTAAAGATTGTTTAGAAAAAGAAGGCTATCGCGGCGAACAAATTAAAATTGTCCATGCTGACGAAGTGATTGCCAATGATGAAGCCCCAGTCAGAGCCATACGTAGCAAGAAGAATTCGTCTATGGTTGTCGGATTAAATTTAGTGAAAAATCAGGAAGCAGATGTATTTATTTCTGCAGGTAGTACGGGAGCCTTAATGGCAGGTGGTTTATTCATTCTTGGAAGAATACAAGGGATCGATAGACCGACTCTAGCGACAGTGTATCCCGTAATTGGTGGAATTCCATCGCTTCTTGTTGATACAGGCGCTAACGCGGAATGCAAGCCAAGCAATTTACTTGAGTTTGCTACCATGGGAAGCATATATATGGAAAAGGTCTTAGGACGAGAAAATCCTTCAATTGGTCTTGTCAATAACGGAACTGAGGAAGGTAAAGGCACAACCTTGACCAAGGCAACCTATGAGCTTCTTGAAAAAAGCCAATTGAACTTTATTGGAAATATTGAAACGAGAGTATTGCAGGATGGCGTTTGTGACGTCATTGTTACAGACGGATTTACGGGGAATGCCATTGTAAAGCTTACAGAAGGCATGGGACTAATGGTATTACGTGAAATGAAAAAAAGATTCCTTTCCTCAACCAAATCCAAGCTAGGTGCAATGCTGTTGAAAGACCAATTATCTGGGATAAAGAAAGAATTCAACTATGCCGAATACGGTGGTGCGCCACTTCTTGGGGTAAAGGGAGCAATGCTAAAAATGCATGGTTCTTCCGATGCGCTTGCAGTGAAACAAACCATCCTAAAGGCAATTCCTTACGTAGAAGGAAAAGTAGTAGATACGATACAAAATTCTGTTTTAGAAATTGAGGAGATCCTAATTAGTGAATAACAGTGAATTTGAGAAAATAATCAAATATCAGTTTAACGATAAAACCCTATTAAAAACTGCATTGACCCACAGCTCTTTTGGTAGAGAAAAAGCTGTGCTTGTTAAGGGAAACAACGAGCGACTTGAATTTTTAGGCGATGCCTTTTTTGACGCAGTAATCAGTGGAGAGCTTTATCGAAGGATGGAAACGGTTAATGAGGGAAAGCTGACGAAAACAAGAGCATTGATTGTCTGTGAAAAATCCATTGCCGCAGTAGGGCTTCGGTTGAATATCGGCCAGTTCCTTGATATGGGAAAGGGTGAAGAAAACGCTGGTGGTCGCAGCAGAGAATCGATTATTGCTGACGCAGTGGAAGCAGTTGTTGGTGCTATGTACTTAGATGGCGGATATCCTGCTGTGGAAGAATTTGTTACTAGAGAATTTGGAACCACCATTGATGACGCTTTGTCTGGAAAGTTATTCACTGACTATAAGACACAGGTTCAAGAAGCGCTACAAAAGCGCGGTCAGAAAACGTTGATTTCCTATCATTTAGATAAGGAAGAAGGACCTAATCACGATAAAACCTTCTATGTTCATTTAATGTGTAATGGACGAACGCTAGGAAGCGGTAGCGGGAAAAGCAAGAAAGAAGCAGAACAAAACGCTGCCAGAGCGACTTTAGAGGGAGGAATAGAGTAAGCATGTATTTTAAACGATTGGAAATGCACGGATTCAAATCCTTTGCAGAACCGGTAATCATAGAGTTCCATGAGGGAATTACCTGTGTAGTAGGCCCAAACGGAAGCGGAAAAAGCAATATTAGTGATGCCATTAGATGGGTGCTTGGAGAACAAAGTCCTAAGGCACTTCGCGGCGGAAAAATGGAAGAGGTCATTTTCTCTGGAACCGCCAGCAGAAAATCTAGAGGGATGGCAGAAGTAACTTTGGTTATCGATAATTCCTCTGGGATTTTAGACATTGACTATAATGAAGTTGCCATTACTAGAAGGATGTTCCGATCTGGTGAAAGTGAGTACCTAATCAACAATAATCAATGCAGACTACGTGACATTAGAGAATTGATTATGGACACAGGTATTGGCGTTGACGGTTACTCCTTAATTGGACAGGGAAAAATTTCGGACATCGTAAGCAATAAGCCAGACAGCAGACGTGAAATCTTTGAGGAAGCGGCTGGTGTTGTGATGTATAAGAGCAAAAAAGCTGAAACAGAGCGAAAACTATCCTCAACCAACAATAATTTAGAGCGAATTAATGATATTATTGGAGAAATTGAAGGCAGAATTGACGGTCTTCGTGAAGATAGCATCAAAGCGAAAGAATACTTGGAACTAAAAGAGCGCTCCAAGGATCTGGACATTAATATTACACTTAAAAATATTGAAAACATCAATAGCAAAGAGGAAACCTACCGCAATGACATTCGGGATTTAGAAGAAAGCATCAGAAAAATTGCCGAATCTAAGAAGACAGTTGACGATGAAATTGACGCAGCGAGAGAAAAGAACCAACACTTAGAGCATTTGGGGGATGAGGCGAGAGATAAGCTACTCCTTACGGTAGAATCCATCAACCAGTTAACCAATCAGAGTCAGCTAAATGAAGAACGGTTGGCGGGTATTGAGAAGGATCATCAGCGACTAAACGTTGAAATCAACGGATTAAGGGACAAGCTGACGAAAGAAGTCAATAATGGAAGCGAGCTTGAAGAAGCGAAGACAGAAATATTGGGAAAACATAAAGACGCTTCGTTAAAGCTTCAAGAGAAAATTTTGATTTTTGATCAAATCACCAAGGATTCATCTACTGCCGCAGAAAGAATTGATGCAGGTAAAGAGGAATTGTTTAGACTGCATAATGTGATGTCGACAAAGTCTAGCGAAGCCAAAAGTATTGAGAGCTTTAAGGATACGCTAACTAAACGTAAACAACAACTTATTGCTGAGTCGTCGACGGTAAGTCAAAGCAGTGCAGATAACCATACTGACTTAGCATCGGCGAAAGAAAGCCGAGAAGTAGCCAAAAAAAGTTTAGAGGAGTTGACGGAAAATCTTGCCAATCAAGAAACGTCATCGAATCAACTGTTGGCAAAGCAAAGAGAAGTAAACTTAAGAATCGAAGAATTGAAAATTGAAGGCAGTCAGAAAACCTCACGTAAAAAAACCATCGAAGAAATGGAAAACAATTATGAGGGTTACAATTTTGCTGTAAAATATATGATGAAGGCAGGCGTGCCAGGAATTGAAGGTGTTGTTGCTGAGCTGATGGAAGTTCCGTCAGGTTTTGAAGTAGCAATAGAAACAGCGTTAGGCGCAGCGATGCAGAATATCATTTGCGATAACGATCAGAACGCCAAGAAAGCAGTAAACGTACTGAAAGAACAAAAAGCTGGACGATTAACCTTCCTGCCAGTGGCTTCCATTCGTGGACATCGCGTTGCGTTAGACGGGAAAATTACCAATGACCCTGGATACAAAGGCATTGGATCTGATTGCATTGGTTTTGATGGAAAGTATCAACAGGTGTTTGACTATTTACTTGGCCGCGTGGTCATTGTGGATTACATGGACACTGCCATCAAGCTATCAAAAATTGCTGGAAACGGCATTAGATTTGTTACCATGGATGGAGAAATCATCAATGCTAGCGGAGCAATTACAGGCGGAAAATATAAAAATAAGACTGCTAATTTACTGGAACGAAAAAGTGAAATTGCCAACCTAGAGCAAGAAATCCAGCGCATACGTCAAGAGATTTTGACGGCATCGGAAACGTCTAAAAGTATAAAAGAGGAGCTGGAAAGGTTACTGGAAAAGCAGTCACAGTGGATCAGCGAAAGGCGAGAAGCAGAGCTAGAACTAAACTCGTTAACGATGGGTATTTCTTCCTTAGAAAATGCAATTAAAGAAATGGAAACCAGTAACGATAAGTTCACCCGAGAGCTTTCTGCTATTGACAAGGAAATGGCCGATGCGGACAAGATGATCGAAGAGCTTACTATGGAGGCAGAAAAAGCATCTGAACGAATAGAGGAGATAAACCGAGAAATTGAGGCTGCCATGGCGGATTATGAGGCGGCCAAAGAAGTGGTCAGCAAAGCCAATGAAGAGATTACTGCGACGAGAATCGTTGCCAGTGAATGGGAGGGCAAGAAAGAAAATGTCGAAAATCTTCTTGGCCGAATCAATGAATCTATTGAGGATTATCGTTTCCAAATTGAAGAAAAAGAAAAACAGCTGGTCGGCTTAGATGATGAAAAAAATCAGATTTTGTTCGGTACTGGAGATGCAGAATCCAATGTGGAAGCTTTGCTCGCAGAGAAAGCCAGCTTGGAGGAATATATTGAGACGGTAAAGCAAGAACGAGCAACCATTACAGAACGAATCAACACAATTTCCAAGGAGCAACAATCGGCAGGAGAAAGCCTGAACGCTTATCAGGATCAGAAATACCAATTGGAAATCAAAATGGCCAAGAACGAAACACAGCTAGAAACCTTGAAAGAAAGATTATGGGAAGATTTCGAGATATCCTTTGCCCAAGCGATGGATTTCAAGCGTGAAGATTTCGTCATGTCAACGTCGGTCAAGGAAAGCAGAGAATTGCGTAATCGAATTCGTGAGCTGGGAGAAGTAAACGTTGGAGCCATTAAGGAATATGAAACGGTAAATGAACGCTATGGCTTCTTGACAGAACAACGAACAGATGTACTAAAGGCTGTTGAAGAGCTTCGTGCCATTATTACAGAAATGGATACGACCATTAAAACCAAGTTTAAAGAGAATTTTGATCAGGTCGTTGTCAATTTCGAGGACATATTCAAAGAATTATTCGGTGGAGGCCATGCTGAATTACGAATGGAAGATGAGCATAATCCATTAGAGTCTGGCATTGAAATTATCGCACAGCCGCCAGGAAAGAAATTACAAAACATCAACCTGATGTCTGGTGGTGAAAAAACCATGACGGCCATCGCATTGATGTTTGCAGTGCTAAAAACCAAACCGACGCCGTTCTGCATCTTAGATGAGGTGGAAGCGGCGCTGGATGATAACAATATTGAGCGATTTGCCAAGTATCTGCGTAAATTCTCGGATATTCAGTTTACTTTGGTTACCCATCAAAAAGCCACAATGGAGCATGCAGATGTTCTGTATGGTGTGACGATGCCTGAGCACGGTATATCCAAAGTGCTAAGCTTAAGACTAGGAAACAATTTTGAATTTTAACGTTAGAAAGGAAGCCCAATGGCAATATTAGGTGAAAAGAAAGGTTTTTTCGGAAGACTATCTGAGAGAATTGGCGATGTCATCATGGCGAGACCAACCATCGATGAAGACTTAATGGACGAATTAGAAGAGATTCTCATTACCTCTGATATCGGTATGGATACCACCATGAACATCATGGAACAATTAAGACAATATATTAAGGACAATTACATCAAAGATCCTGCAGACGTAAAAGAGGCATTAACGAAAGTCATCGCTGAGATTATGGACAAGGGAGAACGAAACCAATTATGCCAAGATACGCCGTTGGTGATTTTGATGATTGGAATAAACGGTGGTGGAAAAACCACTTCTATTGCGAAAATTGGCCATAAATTAAAATCCGAAGGAAAAACCGTTTTGCTAGCGGCTGCGGACACCTTTAGAGCGGCAGCTGGAGAGCAGCTAGAAATTTGGGGCGAGCGAATCGGCGTCAATACCATCAAGCACCAAGAGGGCGCGGATCCTTCAGCGGTTATTTTTGACGGCATACAGTCAGCGAAAGCCAAGAACATTGATGTGCTGATTTGCGATACTGCTGGAAGATTACAAACGAAGAAAAACCTGATGAATGAGTTGGAAAAAATGAATAAGGTCATTTCCAGAGAGTTCCCAGAAGCAGCGAGAGAAACCCTATTGGTTCTAGACGCAACCACAGGGAAAAATGCCATTTCTCAGGCGCAGGAGTTTAATGAAGTGGCAGAAATTACCGGTGTTGTACTAACCAAGCTCGATGGTACAGCTAAAGGTGGAATTGCCATTACCATTACAGATGAATTTGACCTGCCAATTAAGTATATTGGCGTAGGAGAAAAGATGGAGGATTTGAAGAACTTTGATTCTTTAGACTTCGCAGGAGGGATATTTAGTGAGTAAACCAATTGTCGCCGTAGTTGGCAGACCAAATGTTGGAAAATCTACATTTTTTAATAGAGTTGTTGGACGGAGAGTTTCTATCGTAGAAGATACGCCTGGCGTTACAAGAGACAGAATTTATGCAGAAGCAGAGTGGAACGGAATTCCCTTTGCCCTAATCGATACTGGCGGCATTGAGCCGAGCAGTGAAGATGTGATTCTATCACAGATGAGAGAGCAGGCACAAATAGCCATGGATATGGCTGACGTCATTCTTTTTATGGTAGACGGAAAAGAAGGCCTGACCCATGCTGATGCCGAAGTGGGCAATATGCTGAGAAGAACAGGGAAAAAAGTCATTTTGCTCGTAAACAAAATTGATGCCCCTTCAAGAGTGCCAGATGATTTCTATGATTTCTACGAGCTGGGAATTGGTGAACCTATTGCCATTTCCGCAGCGAATATGCTGAATTTCGGTGATGTTTTAGACGAAATCGTCTCAAGCTTTCCTGAAGATGCAGGGGAAGAGGATGAAGAAACCATTAAGGTAGCCGTAATCGGAAAACCAAATGTAGGTAAATCATCTTTGATTAACTGTTTGCTCAACGAAAACCGTGTAATCGTTTCTCCTATTGCAGGAACGACTCGGGATTCTATCGACTCGCCATTTGAATGGGGAGAAGATAAATATGTGTTAATTGATACGGCTGGAATCAGAAGAAAAAGCAAAGTCAATGAAGACATTGAACGCTATAGCGTCATTAGAGCAGTAGCAGCAATCGAACGCTGTGATGTTTGTCTCTTAATGATTGATGCTACTGAAGGCATTACCGATCAAGATAAAAAAATCGCAGGAGTTGCCCACGAAGCTGGAAAAGGAATCGTGGTGGTCATCAATAAGTGGGATTTGCTTGAGAAAGAAACCAACACCATGAGGGATTTTAGAAGGTTGATAGAAGCAGAATTACTATTCATGTCTTATGCACCTTCAGTGTTTATTTCGGTCAAAGACAAGCAAAGGGTGTTCGAGGTTATTCAAATGACCAAATATGTTGCAGAAAAACGCGCAATGCGTGTGCCAACAGGGCAACTGAATAGCTTGATTACTGACGCGACGATGATGAAACAGCCACCGTCAGATAAAGGAAAACGACTAAAGATTTACTATGCAACTCAAGTCGGCGTAAAACCGCCATTATTCTCTTTCCAAATCAATAAAAGAGATTTGATGCATTTCTCATATGCCCGCTATTTGGAAAACAAGATTAGAGAGGGCTTTGGGTTTGAAGGAACCTCAATTAAATTTGTATTTAGGGAAAAAGGAGAAAAAGAACAATAATGGAAACTTTTATGTTCGTCTTAGTCATCGTTATCGGTTATTTTCTTGGGAATATTTCCCCAGCTACGCTTCTTGGAAGAACTAAGGGCGTAGATATAAAAAAAGAGGGAAGCGGTAATGCAGGAACCACCAATGCGTTGCGTGTGCTTGGGAAGAAAGCTGCACTAATTACGTTGGTGGTAGATATCGGCAAGGGATTTTTGGCGGTAAAGCTTGGCTTTATGCTATCTACGCCTTTAGCTGCAATGCTATGTGCGTTAGCTGCATTTATCGGTCACATTTGGCCAGTGCTGTTTAAATTTAAAGGCGGAAAAGGTGTCGCTGTTGCCTTTGGCGCGATTTTAGCAGTTAACTGGCAATTAGGACTCATTACCTTAGGAATACTTGCACTTACTGTGTTATTGACGAAAATGGTTTCTATGGGTTCTATTGTAGCAGCGATTACATTTCCAATAACATCATATTGGCTTGAACGAGATTTTTTTTGGATTGGTGCAATTATGGCACTACTATTATTATATGCCCATCGAGGGAACATCAACAGAATTCTTAAAGGCGAAGAGAACAAGCTCAGCCTTAAGAAGTAGAAAGGTGAATGATCATGAAAACAATTGGAGTAATTGGTGCTGGTAGCTGGGGTACAGCACTTGCCATCACATTGAGCAATAAGGGACATCAAGTCAAGATTTGTGACATCAATTCTGAACATTTGGCAGAAATGCGTCAACATAGAGAAAATGTAAGATACTTACCAGGCATTAAATTTTCTGACAATCTTCAGATTGTCGATACTGCAGAAGAAGCGCTTAGCGGTGCAGACGTGGCATTGTTTTCTGCCCCTGCACAGCACTTTAGAAGTGCGTTAACTGGTGCATTACCGTACTTAACAGATGACATGGTAATCGTCAATGTCGCTAAGGGAATTGAACAGGGAACATTGAAGAGAATGTCGGAAATAGCTTATGAAGTAAAGCCTGAGGTCAAGTACGTGGTATTGTCTGGACCGTCTCATGCAGAAGAAGTTGGAAAAGCACTTCCAACGACAGTAGCTGTTGCATCCAAAGAGATGGGGTTAGCAGAATACGTTCAAGACATCTTTATGACTGATCGGTTTAGAGTGTACACCAACGACGATGTCTGTGGTGTGGAATTAGGTGGCTCATTGAAAAACATCATTGCTTTAGGCGCTGGAATTTCTGATGGAATCGGATTTGGTGATAATGCGAAAGCAGCATTGATGACACGTGGAATTACAGAAATGTGTAGATTAGGAGATAAGCTTGGTGCTGATGTGGCTACCTTCTCGGGGCTGACTGGCGTAGGCGATTTGATTGTAACTTGTACCAGCATGCATTCCAGAAATAGAAGATGCGGAATGATGATTGGCGAAGGAAAAAAACCAAGTGAAGCAGTCAATGAAGTCGGCATGGTTGTTGAAGGCATGTTTACTGCTGAAGCCGCTTATCAACTGGCAAAGAAGGTAGGCGTTGAAATGCCAATTACCGAAAGCATTTATCAATGCATTAACGAAGAAATCACGGCAAAAGAAGCTGTGGAGCTGTTGATGGGAAGAGATAGAAAAAACGAGAAACAGATTCATTAACATCATCACATTAATGGAGAGACATTTACATGAACAAAACATTTCATATCACAACGTTTGGCTGCCAGATGAACGAACATGACTCGGAAATCATGGCAGGAATGTTACTGGAAAAAGGATATAAAGAAGCTAGCGATAAGCATGACGCTGGCGTAGTCATCATGAATACTTGTAGCGTAAGAGAACATGCTGATGAGCGTTTTTTTGGCATCCTTGGGCAGCTAAAAAGAAGGAAGAAGGAAAATCCCGATTTTATTGTCTGCGTTTGCGGTTGCATGATGCAACAGCAGCATGTGATTGATACCATTAAGGCTAAATACCCTTGGGTCGATGTGATTTTTGGAACCCATAACATTCATCAATTCCCGCAGTTAATCGATAATGTCATCAAAGAAAAAACCAAGCAGATTGAAATTTGGCCTGATGGTGGAGAAATAATTGAAGGCTTGCCATCAAAACGATTGTTTCAATCTAAAGCACTAGTGAATATTATGTATGGGTGCAACAATTTTTGTACGTACTGTATCGTTCCTTATACAAGAGGTCGTGAGCGTAGCAGAATTCCTGAAGAAATTGAAAAAGAAGTACGTACATTGGTTTCCGATGGCGTTAAGGAAATTATGCTGTTGGGACAAAACGTCAATTCGTACAACGGGGACGGAACGGATTTTGCGGATTTGCTTTACCGTCTTAATGAGATCAACGGCCTTGAGCGGATTAGGTTTATGACGTCTCACCCTAAGGATCTTTCGGATAAGCTGATACAAGCTTATGTCGACTGTGATAAGCTTTGCAATTATATACATTTACCGGTGCAATCTGGGAGCAGTAGAATACTCCGCGAAATGAATCGAAAGTATACCAAGGAACAGTACCTTACTGTAGTGGAAAAAATGAAAAAAGCTGTTCCAAGTATTACGTTATCGACGGATATTATCGTTGGATTCCCAGGAGAAACAGAGGAAGATTTCGAGGAAACCTTAGACTTGGTTAGAAAGGTCAGATACGACTCCGCATTTACCTTTCTCTACTCCATAAGAAAAGGAACACCAGCAGAAAACTTTGAACCTCAAGTTCCAGAAGAAGTAAAACATCAGCGTTTTAATCGACTTGTTGAATTGATTAATAGCATCAGTGCTGAAAAAAATGCCGACTACGTAGGAAGAAAAGAACTGGTATTGGTTGAAGGCTTAAGCAAGAATAACGACCATGTGCTTACAGGTAGAACTGCCGGGTTCAAAACAGTAAACTTCCCTGGGGAAGAAAACTTAATTGGTGAAATCGTAGAAGTGGAAATCACCAAAGGGAAAAGCTTTAGTCTAGATGGAAAGTTAGTGTAAAACCACACCTGGACACGAAACAGACTAATCGTTGAAATTTAGGGAAAATTCATTGACACTTAGAAAGAAGTGTAATATAATTTTCATGTTGATAACTAAATAGAAGTATTGGTTGACAGTTTTGTCGTAATATGGAATCAGGTGAAAGACCTGAACAGTCCTGCTGCCGTAATGATTGAGTTTCATGCAAGGCCAGCGCCAGCCACTGGGAATACCCGGGAAGGTGCATGCAAACGTTTGAAATCAGAGTCGGAAGACATCCCAATATTTACCATAAAAGTCACAGGATATGAGTTTTAGGTTAATATTTACAAATATAGAAAAGTTGAAGATATTAAGCACCGAATCCTGAGGGGTTCGGTTTTTGTATTTGAGGGGAAAAATGGATCAATTTGCAGTAGTCGGAGGAAAATCACTTCGGCGAGGATATACCACAGGTAGTTGTGCAACAGCAACAGCAACGGCAGCGACAGAAATGCTTCTTTCTCATAAAGAAATAACAGAAGTAACCATTTTACTGCCATCAGGCGATAGGGTCTTGTTTCATCTTGGAGATATCGTGATGAGAGATGACTACGTGTCTTGTTCAACGGTCAAAGATGGCGGTGATGATCCTGATGCCACCCATGGCGCAAAAATCGTTGCCAAGGTTTCTCGAAGAAAAGACGAATTACAGATCAAAGGCGGAGTAGGCATTGGTAAAGTAACGGCTAAGGGCCTACAAATTCCTCCAGGAGAATGGGCCATAAATCCAGTTCCAAGAAAAATGATCAAAGAAAATGTATGTCGAGTTATGAAAGCACACGGATACCATCAAGGTCTAGAAATTGAAATTTCGGTTCCAGAGGGAGAGACCATTGCCAAAAGAACCTTTAACCCGAGAATGGGGATCATCGATGGCATTTCTATTTTAGGCACTACGGGAATTGTAGAACCGATGAGTGAAAAGGCTTTAGTAGACACTGTGAAATCGGTGATTGATCAACGATATATTGTGGATCCTCAGTGTATTTTGATTTCACCAGGAAACTATGGAAAAGATTTCTGCAAGGAGTATTTACATCTAGATATTGAACAATCTGTACAGATTTCTAATTTTGTGGGAGAGTGTCTAGACTACATTAAATATAAAGGGTTCCAAAAAATCCTGTTGGTTGGACATACTGGAAAGCTGGTGAAACTAGCGGCGGGTATCATGAATACCCATTCAGCATATGCAGATGCAAGAATGGAAATTATCGGAATGCACAGTGCACTTAAGGGAGCAGACATCAATGTGCTAAAACAAATCATGGAATGTGTAACTACAGATGATGCCTTTGATTTACTTCAGCATACACCTTACGAAATGGAAGTCAAAGATAGTATTATGGATAAAGTCATGTATCATTTAAACTACAGACTAAAAGGTGATGCAGAAATAGAAGTGGTGATGTATACCAACAATCGAAGTCACATCATGAAAAGTAAAGGCGCAGATCGCCTGATAGAATATTTTAGGGAGGACAATTAATGAATGGCAAATTTTATGCAGTAGGCGTAGGGCCAGGAGACCCAGAACTGCTGACGGTGAAAGCAATCAATGTAATGCAGGCTAGTGACGTTATCGTTCTTCCCAAAAGCGGAGCTTCAGAAAACATTGCATTGAAAATCGCAGGCAAGTATATCCAACATAAAGAAATTGTTGAAAGCGACATGCCGATGATTAAGGATAAAGAAAAGCTAGATCAATACCATGATGAATCGGCAGAGTTCATCGCTGGCTTGTTAGATCAAGGAAAAATGGTCTCCTTTCTCACTTTAGGGGATCCGACAATTTACAGTACAGTCATGTACGTTCATAAAAGATTGACTGATAGAGGATATGATACGACCATTGTACCAGGAATTCCGTCTTTCTGCGCAGCAGCAGCAAGTCTAAACACTTCATTATGTGAACGTGATGAGATGCTTCACGTTATTCCTGCAACCTATAAAGGGGAGATGGCTCACCAGCTAGAAGGTACTAAAGTGTTAATGAAGTCAGGAAAAACTGTAATGAAGCAAAGGAATCAATTGGCTGAAAAACATGCCATGATGGTAGAATGTGCCACCATGGAAAACGAAAAGGTCTACAAGGATTTAAACCAGCTTCAGGAACAGTCTAGCTACTTCTCACTAATCGTCATCCCTTCTGAAGAAAGACAAAAGGAGAAATAAACCATGATTCATTTTATTGGCGCAGGCCCTGGCGCTGCTGACTTGATTACAGTCAGAGGGGCGAAGCTTTTACAAGAAGCCGACGTGATTATTTACGCTGGTTCGCTGGTTAATCCATCATTATTAGATTATGCCAAAGAAAGCTGTAAAATCTATGATAGTGCGAAGATGACGTTAGAAGAAGTCATCGACGTGATGAAGGAAAATAAGGAAAGCCAGATTGTCAGATTGCATACTGGAGACCCATGTATTTACGGTGCAATTAGAGAACAAATGGACATTTTAGATAGAGAAGGATTGGCGTATGAATCTGTTCCTGGCGTAAGCTCCTTTATTGGAGCTGCAGCAGCGCTAAATGCAGAGTATACCTTGCCCAATGTGAGCCAGACTGTAATCCTAACGAGAATGGCCGGAAGAACTCCAGTGCCAGAGAAAGAAGAAATCTCCAAATTAGCGTCTCATGGAGCGACAATGGTGGTTTTCTTAACCTCAACTATGCTTGCAGAGCTTTCAGAAAGACTCATTGAAGGCGGTTATGAACCAGATTCACCAGCAGCCATCGTCTATAAGGCAACATGGCCTGATGAAAAGGTGATTAGAACCACCGTTAAGGACATTGCTAAGGCCGCAGAGGAGAATGACATCAATAAAATGGCGTTGATTATGGTAGGAGGATTTCTTGGAAGCGAATACGAACGATCCAAATTATATGATCCATCATTTACCCACTTATTCAGAGAGGCAACGAAATCATGAAGAAAGTAAGTATCCTAGCGTTTACCCAGCGTGGTAGGCAACAAGCCCTAAAATTAAAAAAAACACTTTCAGCGGAATACCAAGTTGACATCATGGAAGAATCCATCAAAGCTGCTGACTATTTAGAAAGTAAATTTCATGAGCAAGATACATTCATCTTTGTTTGTGCTGCTGGAATTGCAGTGAGAATGATTGCGCCATTAATTGAATCGAAAGATGTGGATCCAGCGGTATTGGTCATGGATGAACTTGGTCAATATGTGATTCCGATTCTATCTGGGCATTTAGGCGGTGGTAATGAAGCAGCTGAAGAAATTCATCAATTGATTGGTGCGACACCTGTTTTGACCACGGCTACAGACATTAATGAAAAATTTGCGGTGGATTTATGGACCAAGTATGCTGGCTGTAAAATTATTGATATCAGTGGCATCAAAATCATTTCCTCTGCAATCTTAAATGGAAAGCCAGTTGGCATAGAAAGCGGATTTCCCTTTGAAGGAAATGTACCAAAGGAACTGACCCTCGATCATGCAGACTTGGGCATTGCCGTAAGCTTAAACGATAAAGTAAAACCGTATGAAACCACATTTAATGTTGTACCAAATATCCTAACTTTAGGTGTAGGTTGTAGAAAAGGTACCAGTGTGGATTTATTTGAAAAATATATTCTGGACATATTAAATGAACAGAATATATCCATTCACGCAATTGAAAAAATTGCATCCATAGACTTGAAGAAGTTCGAAAAATGCATCTTAGCATTTTCAGAAAAATATCAAATTCCCTTTGTTACCTTTAGCCCAGAAGAATTGGACGCAGTACAAGGTGACTTCGAATCCTCAGAGTTTGTCAAGAGTATTACAGGTGTAGATAACGTCTGTGAACGAAGCGCAATACTGGGTAGTGGAAACGGAAGAAAAATATTATCAAAAACCAGTGGAAGCAGCGTTACAGCTGCATTAGCCATGAAAGATTGGAAGTGTAAATTTTGAACATCGTTATGTCATACATCGACTATAATATGGCAGGCCTTGCAGAACGTGAAATTTTCTCCTGCACATCGACACAGACAGAAGAAATCTATCATCGACTGCTGGAACGAGAAGAAATTCTTGGAGCAGTGCTGATTGCAACCTGTAATCGAACGGAGCTCTACCTAAATCTAAAAGAGGGAACAAAGGTCAATCCATTCGAAGAACTGTGTCGTAGCATTGATGTAAAGTATGAAGATTATGCGTTTATGAACAAAACCCTTTCAGGAGAAGATGCGATTGTGCACCTTTGTAAAGTAGCGGCAGGCGCTGAGTCCCAAATTTGGGGTGAAGACCAAATCATCTCTCAGGTAAGAGAGTCCATTACCCGTGCACGAGCATTAAAGGCATCAGATACGATTCTTAACGTAGTGTTTAGGACTGGCGTCAGTGCTGGGAAAAAAGTGAAAACGTTGGTCGATTTTAAAGTTGATGACAATTCGACTGCTGCTAGAGCTGTTGGAGTGATTAAAAAAAATCCTGAAGTAAACCATGTACTGATTATTGGTAATGGAATGATTGGTCGCTTAGTTGGAGAGCTATTGATTCAAGAGGGCATTGAAGCAACAATGACCTTAAGACAATATAAGCATGGAGACAATATTGTTCCCAAAGGATGTAAAACTGTAAACTATAATGATCGTTATCAGGCTATGGAACACAGTGATGCAGTAATTAGCGCTACCTTAAGCCCGCATCATACAGTATATTATGACCAAATACAGGAAGTTGAAGATCTGCCACGGATATTTATCGATTTAGCAGTGCCAAGAGATATTGATCCACTCATTGAGGGAATTGAAGGCGTTGACTATTACAATATTGACGATATCAGCAGAGATACTAGAACCGCTAAGCAGGAAGAACAACTTAAACAAATAGAACAAATTATAGAGAAGTATATTGACGATTTCTATAAGTGGTACGAGTTTAGAGAAAAAATGATCGTAAAAGAATGCGATATTTAGGAGAATCATTAATGAAAATATACGTAGTGGGCATTGGCCCAGGAAATAGTGAATACATGACCCCTCAGGCGAGAATGGCCATAGAAGAAAGTGACGTTGTTGTAGGATATACCCTCTATGTCGACTTGGTTAAAGAACTGACCAAAGGCAAGGAAGTGAAATCAACGGCAATGAAGCAGGAAGTAGGTCGATGCAGAATGGCGCTAGATAGTGCGTTGGAAAACAAAACTGTTGCATTTGTGTGTAGCGGAGATGCCGGTGTATACGGTATGGCTGGCGTCATGAGCGAGGTTGCTTCTGAACATCCAGAGGTTGAGATTGTTACCGTTCCAGGAATCACAGCGGCTTGTAGTGGAGCAGCCGTATTAGGTGCACCACTGATTCATGATTTTGCGGTCATTTCTCTAAGTGATTTATTGACCCCTTGGGAAAAAATCGAAAAACGATTGGCATTATCCGCAGAGGCGGATTTTGTTGTCTGCCTATATAACCCTAAGAGCAAAAAACGCCATGACTATATTGACAAGGCTGCTGAAATCATGAGCGCATTCAAATCATGGGACACCCCATGTGGATATGTGAAGAACATTGGAAGAGATGGTGAGAAGGGCGTAATTTGCACACTAAAGGAATTGGTTGGAAATGAAGATATTGACATGTTTACGACGGTTTTTATCGGAAACAGTGCAACCAAAATCATCAATGGAAAGTTGGTAACACCACGTGGTTATCGGAACGTGTAGCAAGAAATTACTTGTTTTTGCAGGTACATATGAAGGACATCAATTGGCAAAATACTTTGCAAAGCGAGGCTGGTATGGAAGCTTAGCTGATTTTTGCGTTGCAACAGAATATGGCCAAGATGTTCTCGATGATGTTCCCGGCTTATCAGTCATCAAAGGGCGTTTATCTTTAGAGGAAATGAGCAGGCTGATGCAGGCCAACGGATATGGGTTCGTCGTTGATGCGACACACCCTTATGCTGTGGAAGTAACAGATAACATTCGCCAAGCTTGCAACGCGTCGAACATACCTTACTTACGGTTACTGAGAGAAGAAGGCTCCTTCGATCACCCAAACGTACATCCTGTAGATTCCATTGAAGATGCCGTCAATCTGCTGAACAAGCATCAAGATAGAGTGCTACTGACCACAGGTGCTAAAGAATTAAGGGCATATCAAGGGTTGAACGATATTCCCAATCGTGTTGTTGCAAGAGTACTTCCGATGACCGAGTCATTAGAAGCCTGTGCGGCGATTGGAATACAACCCAAACAGGTGATCGCTATGCAAGGACCGTTTAGCCAAGGGATGAATTTAGCCACGATGGAGCAATATCAGTGCCGTTGGCTTGTAACCAAGAACACCGGAAAACCTGGAGGTTTTGATGACAAGCTTCCATTAGTCGAGGCGGGTTATCACATCATTGTTATTGGCCGGCCATCTGTAGAAACTGGATTGTCTCTGAACGAAATCATGAGAAAGGTAGATGAATACTATGGGAAATAAGTTCTTTCCAATATTTATGGATTCAGAAAAGAAAAATGTGATTGTATTTGGTGGTGGGAAAATTGCCACAAGACGAGTGAAAACTTTGGCAGATTTTGATTTTACCATCAAAGTGGTTTCACCAGAGTTATCTGAAGAGCTGCAACGGCTTGTCAGCGAACAACGAATCAAATATGTAGCAGAACGTTACCATGAAAGACATATTCCGAGAAATCATCTTGTACTGGCGTGTACCAATGAACGAAACGTAAACGAGCAAATTGGTGAAGCGGCCAAACGAGAAAAAATCCCAGTAAGTGTCTGTGATGCTAAAGAGGAATGCACATTTTACTTTCCTGCAATTGCAGTCAATGATGAAGCGACAGTTGGAATTGTAGGTACAGGAAATACACATCATTTAACCAAAAGGATTGCAGAAAAAATCAGAGAAATCATTAAAGGAAAGGCGTACTGATGGAAATAATAGTAGGCAGCCGCGACAGTAAGCTTGCGGTCATTCAATCAGAGATGGTTATTGATGCCATCAAAAGCTACGACAACGCATTGAATGTATCATTGCTCACAATGAAAACCACTGGTGACATGATATTGGACAGAACCTTGGATAAAATTGGTGGAAAAGGTCTGTTTGTTAAGGAACTAGATAAGGCACTAATGGATCGGCGAGCCGACCTTACGGTACATAGTCTAAAAGATATGCCGATGGAGGTTTCGGAGGAATTACCGTTGTTGGCGTTTTCAAAAAGAGAAGACCCACGAGATGTGCTTATTCTGCCCGAAGGAATCGAAACGTTAGATATGGATAAACCCATTGGCTGCTCTAGTTTAAGAAGGAAGCTACAGCTGGAAAAGCTATATCCTCAGGCAAAGTTTAAGCCGATTAGAGGGAATGTACAGACTCGACTGAAAAAACTAGACAGTGGAGAATATGGTGCGATCGTACTTGCATATGCAGGAATTAAGCGATTAGGCCTAGAAGAAAGAGTTAGCCGCATATTTGAACCTGAGGAAATCTTGCCTGCTGCCTGTCAAGGCATTTTGGTTGTCCAGGGAAGAGCTGGATATGATGTACCATTTCTTTCTGACTTCGAAGATGCAGAAGCAAAATTGATTGCCCTAGCGGAAAGAAGTTTTGTGAGAACGTTAGATGGTGGTTGTAGCTCGCCTGTAGCGGCTTATGCAATTATTGAAGGTGAAGAGATTACCATTACAGGGTTTTATGTAGATGAACAGGAACAACAATTCAAAAAAACGGTCCAAGGCAATAAGTATGATGGTGAAACACTAGGACATCAGTTGGCATTGGCCATGAAAGGAATCTAAATGGGAAAAGTATATTTGGTCGGAGCTGGGCCTGGAGATAAAGACTTACTAACGGTAAAAGCCCTAAACTTAATTCAATCAGCAGATGTAATCGTCTATGATCGTTTGGTTAGCGAAAACATCATGAACCTTATTCCAGAGCATATGGAATTGATTGATGTGGGAAAGAATGTAGGAGATCATCCTGTGCCACAACAGGAAATCAATCATATTTTGTTGAAGCAAGCTCAAATGGGGAAAAACGTCGTTCGCCTAAAGGGTGGAGATCCGTTTGTGTTTGGAAGAGGCGGTGAGGAGCTAGAATTACTTAGCGAAAATCGCATTCCTTTCGAAGTTGTACCAGGAATAACCTCGTCAATTTCTGTTCCAGCTTACGCTGGCATTCCAGTCACCCACCGTGACTTTTGTTCGTCACTACATATTATTACAGGACATGCAAAAGCAGGTGCTGAATTGAGCATTGACTTTGACGCCTTAGTTAGACTTAAGGGGACATTAATTTTCATGATGAGCGTTTCCACTGTTGGTCGAATCGCAAAAGGCTTAATCTCTGCAGGGATGGAGAAAACCATGCCTTGCGCAGTCATAGAAAATGGAACTTATGCGAAGCAGAGAAAATTTATTTCTGATCTAGAACATATAGAAGAAACCGTAACAGAAAATCAAGTGAAATCCCCAGCAGTAATTGCTGTCGGAAAAGTGTGCGCCTTATCAGATCAGTTTGATTGGTTTGGGAATTTGCCGCTAAAGGGAAAACGGATTGTGGTCACTCAACCACAGAGCAAAGCGTCTAGATTAGAGCGTCAGCTACGTGAGTTGGGCGCAGAGACCAAGCTGTATCCATGCATCAAGACCAATGTGATTAGACCGATCAATCCACCGTTTTCTAATTACAATACATTGGTATTCACCAGCACAGAAGGGGTAAAATCCTTTTTTAACTGGTTGCTGGAAAAAGGCATTGATTCCAGAAGCCTGTTTGGCAAGAGAATTGCTTGTATCGGTACTGCCACTGCATTAGAATTACGAAACTATGGGTTGACTGCTGATTTTATTCCGCAGATTTTTGACGGAGAGCATTTGGCAGAAGAAATGATCAGAGAAAACTTTCTGTGCAAGAACGATAAAGTCATTTTACTTCGTGCTGAAATTGGTTCTCAGGACATTATCGATGTGTTAGATCGAGAAGGAATCGACTATTTGGATTATCCAGTTTATCAAACGGCATATGTAAAGCATCGAGAAATAGAAGATTTAGACAGCTATGACTACGTGACCTTTACCAGCAAAAGCTGTGTGGATGGTTTCGTCAATACACAGAAGCGAAAGAACTTCCAAGGAATTAACGCCCTCTGTATCGGAAAACAAACTGCTGCACAAGCAGAACAATTCGGATTCAATACTGTGGTTTCTGAAGTAGCTACCATTGATAGCATGTGCGAAAAGGTAAGGAGGAATCTAAATGATGAATAGAGGAAGAAGATTAAGATCAGGCGCTAAGGTGAGAAGCTTAATTAGAGAAACTAGAGCGTCAAAGGATAGTCTCATTTATCCGATTTTCTTTGAAGAAGGAAAGAATATTAAAGCAGAAATATCTTCTATGGAAGGGCAGTTTAGATATAGTCCTGATAGAGCAAAAGAAGTGATTGACCAGTGCTTAGAACATGGGGTCAACAAAGTGTTACTGTTTGGTATACCTCAGGAAAAGGATGGTCAAGGAAGCCAAGCTTATGCAGAAAACGGTATCGTTCAGCAAGCAGTTCGTGCCATAAAAGAAGAATACAACGATGAAGTGTATGTCATTACTGATGTATGCATGTGTGAGTATACTGACCATGGCCATTGTGGTATTTTATGTGGCCACGATGTAGATAATGATCAAACCTTGGAATTTATTGCGAAAACCGCACTATCCCATGCTCAAGCTGGAGCTGATATGGTAGCACCATCGGACATGATGGATGGACGTGTTGCTGCAATTCGTAAAGCTTTAGATGACCATCAATTTCAACAGATACCAATCATGTCCTATGCCATAAAGTATGCATCAAAATTTTATGGCCCATTTAGAGAGGCGGCAGGCTCAGCGCCATCCTTTGGTGATAGAAAAACCTATCAGATGGATCCGCACAACGTGAGAGAGGGCATGAAAGAAGCGGCATACGATGAAGAAGAAGGGGCAGACATTTTGATGGTCAAGCCAGCACTTTCATACTTAGATGTCATCAAAGAACTGACGATGCAGACCAATTTACCGATTGCGACATACAGTGTAAGTGGCGAGTATGCCATGATCAAAAACGCTGGAAAAGCAGGTTTAATTGATGAGTATGGTGTAATGTGCGAAACGACCACGTCGATGTATAGAGCAGGAGCAGATATCATCATGACTTATTACGCTAAGGAAATTGCAGATGCAATAAAAAGAGGAGATATTGGATAATGAGTAATCAATCAGAATTGCTCTTTGATAGAGCCAAAAAGGTGATGCCAGGTGGGGTGAACAGCCCAGTAAGAGCGTTTAAATCTGTGGGGTTGACCCCAAGATTCATCGAAAAAGCATCAGGCAACAAAATTTACGATGCAGATGGCAAGGAATACTTGGATTTTGTTGGTTCTTGGGGACCAATGATTTTAGGCCATGCAGATCCTAAGGTGATTGCAGCAGTGCAAAAAAGAGTAGAAAAGGGACTCAGCTTCGGTGCATGCACTGAAGCCGAAGTAGAGCTTGCTGAACTCATCACCAGTCATATTGATCATATAGAAATGGTCAGAATGGTAAACAGCGGTACAGAAGCAGTCATGAGTGCACTTAGACTAGCCAGAGGATACACGAAAAAGAACAAAATCATCAAATTTGAAGGATGCTACCACGGACATAGTGATGCCATGCTGGTGAAGGCAGGCTCAGGTGCTATGACCTTTGGCGATCCAGACAGTGCAGGGGTGACCAAAGGCGCAGCAGAAGATACGTTGCTGGCAAGATATAATGATTTAAACAGCGTTGAAGCGTTAATGAAGGAAAACAAAGATGACGTTGCTTGCATTATTGTTGAAGCAACTGCAGCCAACATGGGCGTTGTCCCAGCAAAGGAGGGTTTCTTAAACGGTTTAAGGACGCTGTGCGATCAATATGATGCATTACTGATCTTTGACGAAGTGATCACAGGGTTCAGGTTAGCCTTCGGAGGTGCTGCGGAATACTTTGGCGTTCAACCAGACTTAGTAACTTATGGAAAAATCATTGGTGGAGGAATGCCTGTAGGTGCTTATGGTGGTCGGAGAGAGATCATGGAATGTGTTTCTCCTTGTGGCAGCGTATATCAAGCAGGAACCTTATCAGGAAATCCAATTGCTATGGCAGCAGGGATTGAAACATTAACACAGCTGTTAGAGGATCCAGAAATTTACCAGAAAATCAATGATATGGGCGATTATTTGGCAAATGGCCTAAGAAAAGTAAGTGGATTTACCGTGAATCATATAGGCTCCTTGGCTTGTATGTTTTACACTAAGGAACCAGTAACCGATTACGACTCAGCATGTAAATCGGACACTGAAAACTTCAGTCATGTGTTTAGGCAGTTGTTAGAGCAAGGTATCTATGTTGCTCCATCCCAATACGAAGCGATGTTTCTAAACACAGCATTTACGAAAGAAGAATTGGATTATACTATTGGTGTATATGAGAAAATATTGAACAGATAAAGCAATTGATAAAGATAAGGAGAAACCAAATGAAAGGTGTACTAATTCTTGCTCATGGAAGCAGGGTAGAATCAACGAAAAATACAATCAATCAGGTAGTGGATATGGTAAGGGAAACGATTTCTCAAATGCCTATTGAAATTGCTTATATGGAATTTTGTGAAGAGAATATTGAGCATGGTGTTCAGACTTTGGTGGATCAAGGTGTAACCGAGATTAAGGCTGTGCCATATTTCTTATTCGAAGGAATTCATATTAGAGAAGATATTCCTAATGAAATCGGAGAAATCCTAAAGAAATACCCCAATGTAAAATTGGAAATGGGTAAAACCCTAGGAGCAGACCGACGTTTAGCAGATATTTTGGTAGATAGAATCGGTGAATAGTGATGAAAGTAATTGTAGCGGGCGCAGGCCCTGGAGCCGCAGATTTATATACGGAAAGAACAAAATCGGCGATAGCAAATGCTGATATTGTCCTGACTTCAGCCAGATTAACGGAAGGCATAGATCAGCTCAATGATCGAGTGGAAGTGATGGGGGTAATGGAAACTGTTGCCTACATCAACAACAATAAAGGGAGAGACATCGTCGTTTGTGTCATTGCTTCAGGTGATACTGGTTTCTATAGTATTGCAACAACCATTCAGTATCGAATTGATCCCGATGTAGAATTAGAATTGATTAGTGCTACGGGAAGCTTATCTTATTTTGCTGCGAAAATAAAAATGGGATATGAAGCCATGAAATTGATTAGTCTTCATGGTAAAGAAAGTTCCATTATTCCATATGTCTGCTACAATGAAACGGTTTTTACACTTACTGGTGGAAGCCGAAAAGCACATGATTTGATCCAATCATTAGTAAAGGCTGGACTTGGTCATGTCACGGTGTATGTTGGCGAAAAACTATCGATGGACGGCGAACGCATCCTATCGGGTTCGGCGTTAGAACTGTCAGAAGAGGTCTTTGATGACTTAACTGTTATGGTTGTCCATAATAAAAATTATGTAAATAAATATGCAACCCTAAAAGATGATGATTTTGTTCGTGGGGAAAGTCCAATGACCAAAGAAGCTGTAAGAAACTTATCGGTTGCAGCCCTTGAACTTTCGCCATCGGATGTAGTTTATGACATTGGCGCCGGAACAGGCTCTGTTACTTGTGCGATGGCACTAAAAGCCAACGAAAGTACAGTGTATGCAATGGAAAAAGAACCTTCTGCTGTAGCGTTGTTGAAAGAAAATATGCGCAAGTTAGGAGTTCTCAATATTGAAATTATACAGGGAATTGCTCCTGATGGCTTAGATCAATTCCCACCAGCAGACAAAGTCTTTATTGGTGGTTCCACAGGAAATCTTAAGGATATTGTCGATGTTGTGTTAAAGAGAAATCCTAATGCGGTTTTCGTCGTTACGGCAGTAACCTTAGAAACCATTGCGCAGACCACGGAGTTGTTTACTGAGTTGGATTTTGATGTAGAAATCACCTGTGCCAACATTTCAACAGCCCATAAATTAGGGCGATACAATTTGATGAAGGCGGAAAACCCGGTTTACATCTTCAAAGGAGTAAAAAAAGGTGAAGAGTAATTTCTCTAGAGTGATGATTGTAGGGACAGGAAGCGGTTGCGGGAAAACAACGGTAACCTGTGCCTTACTCAAGGCACTAAAAGACAGAAATCTGAATATAGCAAGCTTCAAATGCGGCCCTGACTATATTGACCCCATGTTTCATAGTGAAATCATTGGAACCAAGTCGAGAAATCTGGACTTATTTCTTTGTGGGGAAAATACGGTGAACTATTTATTGGCTCGTCAAGAATCAATGGCAGATTTGGCTGTAATTGAAGGGGTTATGGGGATGTATGATGGCCTGGGTTTCGATCATGATTTGTATTCAGCCAATGACATTGCGAAAAAAACCAAAACGCCAGAGGTATTAGTGGTAAACGTGAGAGGAAAGAGCGTTTCTTTGCTGGCGGAGATTACTGGATACTTAAACTTTGCGGAAAACAATTTAGCTGGAGTCATTTTGAATCATTGTACCAAGGGAATGTATCCGATCTATAAAAACATGATCGAAGAAAAGCTAAATTTAAGGGTTTTTGGCTATATGCCAATGATTCCAGAAGCTGAAATTGGCAGCCGTCACTTAGGATTAATTACTGCTGAAGAAATCGAAAATTTGAAAGCAAAAGTGGATATATTAGGTAAGACAGCGGAATCAACCTTGGATGTTGATGGTTTAGTGGGTCTTGCCAAAGCTACTGATTCTTTTGACTATCAATCAATACCGGTGGAGAAATTAGATGGACGCGCGCCGAGAATTGGTATTGCCAAGGACAAAGCTTTTTGCTTTTATTACCAAGATAATTTGGAGCTTCTTGAAGCTTTAGGTGCAGAATTGGTTCCGTTTTCGCCAATGACTGAAAAACACTTACCAGACAACCTTAATGGATTGATTTTTGGCGGAGGTTATCCAGAAGAGTATTTGGTGGAGCTTTCGGAAAATCGAACCATGTTGGCAGAAATTCGCGAGGCAATCAAAAATGGGACACCGACGTATGCAGAATGCGGTGGGTTTATGTATTTAGGTGAAACCATTACGAAAGATGAGAACACCTATAAGCTAGTGGGCGCGATTACAGGAAATTCTAAAATGACTGAGTCTTTAGTTAGATTTGGATATAAAACCTTGACGGCCAATAAAAACAATTTAATGTGCAGTAAAGGTGATCAAATACAATGTCACGAATTCCATTATAGTGATACAGATGACCATGGTGATGGATTTACAGCGGAGAAAACAAACGGAAAGACATGGCAAACTGTTGTTGCAACTGACCGTATCTTTGCGGGTTATCCTCATTTGCATTTGTGGAGTAATCTGCAATTTGCGAAAGAATTTGTCCGCAAATGTCAGGATGAGATAGAGGTGAAATGATGGAAATGGTTATCGTGGTTTTCGTCGCATTTCTTTTGGATTTGCTTTTTGGAGACCCTCGTTGGTTACCCCATCCCATTCGGTTTATTGGGTGGCTTATTGACTTCTTGGAAAAGGTAATTCGTTCGGTATTTCCGAAGAACAAATCTGGAGAAATCATTGGAGGTATTGTTCTATGCGTCCTTGTTGTATCCATATCCTTTTTTGTTCCGTTTTACCTCTTAGAAGGATTGAATGCTATTCATCCTTGGATAAAGTATGTAGTAGAAACGTTTTTCTGCTATCAAATTTTCGCTACGAAATCTCTTAGAACAGAAAGCATGCGGGTATATGAACACGTTAAGCATCATGATCTTGAAGGTTCAAGAAAATATCTGTCATGGATCGTAGGTCGAGATACGCAGAATTTATCCTTTACCCAAATCATCAAAGCCGTCATTGAGACAATAGCGGAAAACACTTCTGATGGGGTCATTGCACCAATGCTATTCATGATGATTGGTGGAGCACCATTAGGGTTTTTCTATAAAGCCGTCAATACGCTAGATTCTATGGTTGGGTATAAGAATGAACAGTACCTTAATTTTGGCAAATTTTCCGCAATCTTTGATGATGTGGTCAATTTTCTACCTGCGAGAATTACTGGGCTTGGAATGATTATTGCCGCTTGTATTACTGAGTTTGATGGCAAAAATGCGTGGAACATGTTTTGGCGTGACAGACATAATCATTCTAGCCCGAACAGTGCCAATCCTGAAGCTGCCTGCGCAGGAGCACTAAACATTCAACTGGCAGGAGATGCCTATTATTTTGGTAAGCTATATCAGAAAAAAACCATTGGTGATGATCATCGTCCAGTGGAGGCAATTGATATACCAAAAGCGAACAAACTGATGTATGTCACAGCAAGCATTTGCTTAGTTGTGTTTGAGACGATAAGAATAATAACGGTGGTAGCAATATGATGAAAGAAGTCCATGGTGGAAATATTTATAAGTTTAGTCACAAAATCTATGATTTTTCCGCCAATTTAAATCCCTTAGGGATGCCGAAAGAAGTGAAGCAAGCAATTGTCGATCACATTGACCAATACGAAAGCTATCCGGATCCATTTAACCGTGAGCTGATTTCCGAAATTAGCCGGTTTCACCATGTTCCTTCGGATAGAATTTGTTGCGGAAATGGCGCAGCAGATGTCATCTTTCGCATTGGTTTAGGGTTAAAACCAAAAAAAGCATTGATTGTATCACCAACTTTTTCTGAATATGAAGAAGCCATGGATGTGGCAGGATGCCAAGTGACACACTACTTGATGAAAGAAGAAAACAACTTCACCATTACGGAAGAAATTTTCGATTATATCACTGACGATATAGAAATGATGTTCATCTGCAATCCCAATAATCCTACAGGTATTCCTGTTGATCGATCGGTCATGTTAAACATAGCGGAAGCATGTAAAAAAATTGGTGCGATTCTAGTCATTGATGAGTGCTTCAGTGAGTTTATTGAAGGCGAAGAACGGTTTTCGGTCATGGATGAAATCACCAGCTTGAACAATGTGATTATCTTAAAAGCGTTTACGAAGATTTATGCCATGGCTGGATTACGGTTAGGTTATTGTATATGCGGAGATGTTTCTGTTGCAGAGAAAATCAATGATACCTTGCAACCCTGGTCTGTTTCTACAGTGGCATCAAAAGCCGGTGTGGCAGCACTGAAGTTAGAAGGATTTATTGAACAGACAAAAGTCTATATCAGTGAGAACAGGCGATTTTTGGTGGAGGGACTAAAGCGTTTAGGATATGACGTCTACGACACAGAAGCAAACTATATCTTCTTTAGAAGTGAACAGGATTTAATCGCGCCGCTATTGCAACATGACATCATGATTAGAAGCTGCGCAAATTATATTACACTAGACGAACATTATTATCGAATTGCGGTGAGAACTAGAGAAGAAAATGAATATCTTTTACAGTGCTTAGGCAAGCTGTCTCAGTAGGAGGGTGAATATGGCAAAAACAATTATGATTCAAGGGACTTGCTCCAATGCAGGGAAAAGCCTCTTGACAGCAGGTATCTGCAGAATTCTTAAACAAGAGGGATACAAGGTGGCTCCGTTCAAATCACAAAACATGGCGCTAAACTCTTTTATTACGCCTGACGGTATGGAAATGGGAAGAGCCCAAGTGATGCAAGCGGAAGCTTGTCAGATTTCACCAGATTATCGAATGAACCCCATTTTACTTAAGCCAACTAGTGATGAAGGCTCACAAGTCATCATCAATGGGGAAGTGTATGGGAATTTATCAGCAAAGGAATATTATGAAAAAAAGCTAACCTTTAAAGATGAAGTGATGAAGGCGTTTCATGAATTGGCTGAAGAATACGATGTCATTGTTATCGAAGGTGCGGGAAGTCCTGCAGAAATAAACCTTCGTGAAAACGATTTGGTCAATATGGGCATGGCAGAAATGGTAGATGCTCCAGTGCTTCTTGTGGGAGATATAGACCGTGGAGGTGTATTTGCATCACTTGCTGGAACTATGTTATTATTCAATGATGAAGAAAAAGAAAGAGTAAAAGGCGTAGTCATCAACAAGTTTAGAGGTGACGTAAATATTTTAGAACCAGGACTTCGGATGTTAGAAGACATCATAAAAAAACCAGTGGTAGGGGTTGTTCCTTATATGCAGCTAGATGTTGATGATGAGGACAGTTTAACGGATCGGTTTAAGGACAGAAAAGGTGATGCGTTAATCGATGTTGCAGTCATTCGTGTACCGAGAATCTCTAACTTTACGGATTTTAATGCCCTTGAGTATATTGAAGGGGTCAATGTCAGATATGTAGGTTCTGTATCAGAACTGGGAGAACCAGATATGGTGATTCTTCCAGGTACGAAAAACACCATGGCTGATTTAATTTGGCTTAGAGAATCAGGCTTAGAAGCGTCAATTCTGAAATTCCATAGTAAGAACAAACCAATCTTTGGCATTTGTGGTGGTTATCAAATGTTGGGGCAGACCCTGTCTGATCCACTAGGCGTAGAACATGGTGGTACCATGGCGGGAATGGGGTTACTGCCTCATAGCACAACTTTTGCTGGGGAAAAGGTTAGAACGGCTACAGATGGGGTACTATCTCAAGTAGACGGCATATTTGAAGATTTGTCAGGGAAAGCCTATTTAGGCTATGAAATCCATATGGGCATTTCAGAAACGGGAAAAAATATCATCAATGAAGGCAATGTATATGGTACATATATCCATGGGGTGTTTGACAAGGAAGAAATTGCGAAAACCATTATTGAAGCGTTACTTGCAGCAAAAGGCTTGGACTTCTCTGATGTGAAGGCCTTTGATATTGAAGCCCACAAGCAGACACAATATGATATTTTAGCTGAGGGATTGCGAAAATCTCTAGACATGAATTTATTAATGAGTTTGATAGGAGGAAAAAATGAAAAAAACTGATTTAGGATTAATTCACATCTACTGTGGTGATGGAAAAGGAAAAACGACGTGTTCAGTAGGACTGACGGTTAGAGCGTCTGGATATGGACTGAACGTTATGTTTATGCAGTTTTTGAAAACTGGAGATAGTAGCGAACTAAAGGTATTGAAAACCTTATCAGGCGTTGAAGTGTACAATGCAGAACCAATCAAGAAGTTTTCTTTTCAAATGACTGAGGAAGAAAAAGAAACAACGAGAGCATTGAATGCGAAACAATTCAAAGAAGTGGTAGAAAAAATCAACAACCAACACTTTGACCTTTTGGTATTGGACGAATCCTTAGGAACCATAGAAGCTGGCCTTCTTGATGAAGCCATCATTATTGATTTCCTTGAGCATAAACCTGAACACTTGGAGGTTGTATTGACTGGAAGAAATCCATCTGAACAATTAATCGATATGGCTGATTATGTCTCCAGAATCGAAAAGGTAAAGCACCCATTTGATGAAGGTGTTCCTGCAAGGAAAGGAATCGAAAAATAATGAAAATTGTTGACATCAAGCCTGACCAAATCGAAGCTAGGAGCTTTGAAATTCTTTCAGAGATTCTGGGCGATAAAGAAATTGATCCAAGATATGAGGCAGTCATCAAAAGGTGTATTCACACCTCTGCTGATTTTGAGTACGCAGATAGCCTATATTTTTCCGAAAACGTAATCGATGTGGTGAAAGAAGCCATTAAAGCAGGCGCCTATATTGTGACAGATACGAAAATGGCGCAGGCCGGGATCAATAAAAAACGTATTCACGGGTATGGCGGCGAAGTACTTTGCTTTATCTCTGATGAGGACGTGGCAGCTGAGGCTAAATCTCGAGGTGTTACACGTGCGTTAGTTAGCATGGAAAAAGCAAGCAGACTGGACAAGCCAGTAATTTTCGCTATTGGCAATGCACCAACAGCGCTTCTGTCTATCGAAGAATTGGTCAACAAAGGGGAATTAAATCCCGTAGCGGTTATCGGTGTTCCCGTTGGATTTGTCAATGTGGTAGAGTCTAAGGAGCGAATCATCAATCTTGGTATCCCTGCCATTGTGGCGAGAGGCAGAAAAGGTGGCAGTAACATTGCAGCCGCCATTGTTAATGCAATCCAATATAATATCGACTAAAAATTACAGATATTCAACATGATTTTGAAACGGTATCACCTAAGGGTATACCGTTTTCTCTTGTAAAATTGTCGAAAAAAATATATAATATCTCTAATGATTAAATAGGGGATAGAGATGACGTATATTGTAAGATTATTTGTAGAACAGGATTGGAATACAGTCCTTTATATTATCAATTTAGCCATTGTGTTTGTGATTATCTTTTTAGAACGAAAGAATCCATCGGCAACATTGGCTTGGATACTTGTGCTTTTTGTGTTGCCAGTCTTTGGCATCTTTTTATATCTCGTCTTTTCTCAAAACATCTCCAGAGAAAAAATTTACAAGCTAACGGATAAGGAAATCAGGGTAATTCGTGATGAAGTACAAGATCAAATGGCTTGTATTGATCGTCATGAGTTTGAATTCACCAATGAAGCAAGCAGTAAATGGCGCCATATGGTGAAATTGAATCAAGTCTATGGAGAATCCTTTCTCACCCAAAACAATCAGATAGAAATGATTACCGACGGTAAGGAAATGTTTGAACGGTTGCTGCGTGATATTTCAGGAGCCAGCCATTCAGTTAACATTATGTTTTATATTATTCGTGATGACAAGGTTGGTCGTAAACTTATTGAAGCCTTAACAGAAAAAGCAAGAGAAGGTGTAGAGGTGCGATTACTAATGGACGCCATTGGAAGCCGCTCTATTAATGATCGAAAGTTATCTGATTTTCTAAGTGCTGGCGGGAAAGTTGCTTACTTTTTCAAACCAAAACTAAAATACCTCACCCTAAAACTGAACTACCGAAATCATCGGAAAATTGCCGTCATCGATGGACGGAAAGGCTATATTGGTGGGTTCAACATTGCTAGAGAGTATTTAGGTCTAAAACGAAAGTTTGGTTACTGGAGAGACACTCATATTCGCATCAAGGGAAGTGCAGTACAGGACCTTCACGCATATTTTGCGTTAGATTGGAGAGTAGCGTCTAAAGAAACAATGGAACTATCCGAAATCTTTTTCAATCCAGTCCAATCAGATGGCAATGCCGCAGTGCAAATTGTCGCCTGTGGCCCTAATTCTCCTCGTGAAGAGATTAAGCGTGCCATGATGAAGATGATTACCTTTGCGGAAAAAAATGTTTATCTACAAACACCATACTTTGTCCCTGACCCAAGTATGCTTGAATCCTTAAAAATGGCAGCACAATCTGGGCTCGATGTCCGCATTATGATTCCTTGCATGCCAGATCACATTTTTGTTTATTGGGCTACATACGCATACTGTGGAGAGTTATTGCGTTCAGGAGCGCGGGTGTTTATCTATGATGGAGGATTTCTTCATGCGAAGACCTTGGTTGTCGATGGAGAAGTGTCAACAGTAGGCTCTGCAAATTTTGATCGACGAAGCTTTAGGTTGAATTTTGAAGCCAACGCGTTTATTTATGATCAAAGCTTTGCAAAGGAAATGGAGGAAACGTTTTTCGAAGACATCAAGCATGGTCACGAATTAACATTAGAGGAATACGAAGAACGATCAGTTAGCATCCAATTTAAAGAAGCGATATCCAGGCTTCTATCAGATATTTTATAGCAACGGAGGAAACCCATGAAATTCTATATTGCATTATGGTTTGCAAAAATAATCAACGTCATCATCAATATTGTGGACAAGAGTAGAGGCTCTAATCTTTCTGGAGAAATGGCCATGAAAATCGATTCACAGATGGTAGCACATTTTAAAGGGATTGACTATTCTAAGGTGCTGTTGGTTACAGGAACCAATGGAAAATCAACGACAACGAATTTAATTCATCATGTATTTAAAACCAATAACAGAAATGTACTGGCCAATTTGGAAGGTGCTAATCTGATTTATGGTGTTGCAACGGCACTGTCTAAAGCATCGACCTTGACAGGAAAAATAAAGGCTGAATACATTATTTTTGAAACGGATGAACGGTTTTTACCGTTAATTCATCAACAGCTTCCGGCAGCAAATATTATGATTACCAATTTACAGAAGGACCAAGTCCAAAGAAATGGTGATCCTGATTACATATATAAGAAATTGGTGGATCAGCTTGATGGAAATGTAAGGTATTTCCTCAATAATGAAGAGCCGAGAACCAAAGCCTTTGAAGATAAAGCCATGTCTGTGGTGACTTATGGTGTAGAGCGTCACCTTGAATCTTTCGAAAAAGATGATACCTTTCCGACAATGGCTTGCCCTAAATGCAGACACAAAATCACCTTTGACTATTACAACAATGATGGTGTAGGAAAGTTCCATTGCGATCACTGCGGGCATCGAAGCGATGATATTGCAGCATATACCGTTACTGATGTTGATTTTATGAACCGAAAGTTCAAATTAGATCAAGTAGAGTTTACCATGCCTTATGATACACCATATATGCTTTATAATTATGCTGGAGCATTGGCGGTTGCAAAAGAAATTGCGGGAATATCTGTAAACGAAGCGGCAAAATCCTTCGGTACATTCAAAAATGTGTCTGGACGTTTTGAAATCCTCAATTATAAAGGTAAAACCATTAAGTATATGAGAATCAAACAGGAAAATCCAGAAACCTTGCAGACATGTATCAATGTTATGGCAGCAGATCCAGAGAAAAAAATGGTCGCCTTAGGCTTATGTCCGTTGATTGACTTGATTCCTCATTATGCCAACTCATTTTATGCATTTGACTGTGATTTTTCTAAATTAGTAGAATCTAATGTAGAAAAATACTTCTGTTTTTCTGATCGGGTTTGTTATGATACAGCAAATCGTTTGATTTATGAAGGCGTGGATAAATCGATGATTTCTATTGCGGACACAGAGGAAGTGGAAACCATTTTCAAGGAAATCGAAAGTGTAGAAACCGATAATATTTATTTAATTACTTGGATTAAAACCTTCTATCACATGAAGGAATATATAGAAAAGGAGGGAAAATAAATGAGTAAGATCAAGATTGCATGGCTTTTTCCCGACACCCTATACCTTCACGGTGAACGAGGGAATATTATGGCATTGGAACGTTTCGCCAGACTTGGCGGTTTTGATGTAGAGACGACAAAGGTGGATTTTGATACAGTAAATTTTGACCCGTTGGATTATGACATTATGTTCTGCCCACCAGGAGAAATCACGTCTTTTCCAGCGGTAATACAGTGGCTAATGCCATATCAGGAAAAGCTTGAATCGTTTATTCAGCAAAAGAGACCGCTCATTGTTACAGGAACATCTATCGGAATATGGGGAAACACTGTGGAGCGAACAGATGGTACGTCTTTCTCTGGATTAGGTATTATCGATATTCACACCAAAGAAAATGAACAGGTATATGGAGACGATAACGATTTTATTTGCCAGTATAATGGTGAAGAAATTGAAGTGATTGGTAACCAAATTCAGATGGCAGACTTTGTTAACCACAATGAAGCACCTTTTGGAACGCTAATCTATGGCTATGGAAATACAGGAAAGAATAGGGAAGAAGGTTTCCAAAAAGAAAATTCTATCTTTACCAATACTTTAGCCCCGATGTTAGTGGTTACACCTAAACTAACAATGGAAATCATTCGCGTTGTGGCCAAAAATAAAGGGTTGAATATACCAGAGTTTGATGTTGACGTAGAAATAGAAACACAATCGTTTATGACGAAAAAAGAGTTTATTTTGGGAAAAGAGAGTAGATTAACCAATTGTAAGTAGGATGAACTATGGAAGGAGATATTATGGCTTTTTTTGATAAATTAACTGATGCTGCAGCTGCTGTTGGCGATAAAGCTGGAGAGGTAATTGAAACCACTAAATTGAAATCAAAAATCAATGGCGAGCGCAAGGCAATGGAATCAGACTTAGCGCAAATCGGCAGATACTATTATGACTTAAGAGAAAGTGGTGAAGAGCTACCAGAGAAAGTACTGGAATTCTGTGCATCTATTGACCAGCATCTTCAAGTGATTACAGAAACAGAAGAAACTTTACAACAAATCGGTAATACCGATCCATCGCTATAGATGAGTATACTGGTCGTTTGAACTAGAAAGGAATGAAGTATTGAAACGCTTTATGAAATCTCCAGCACTGTTGTTGTTCATCGTGCTGGCGTTGGTAAATATAACAGATATAAATAGTGGCAGTCCAATGGACTGGATTATGGACAAACTCATGATCTTGCCTGCAATTGTCATCGGATTTTCATTTCATGAATTTGCCCATGCGGCAGTATCCAATGCGTTAGGCGATCCGACACCAAGACTACAAGGAAGACTGACCATTAACCCGGGGGCACACTTTGATCCATTTGGATTCGTTTCCTTGTTATTCCTCGGCTTTGGTTGGGGGAAACCTGTAGAAGTCGACCCTAGAAATTATAAGCATAGAAGAAGTGGAGAACTGATGGTATCCCTAGCGGGAGTAATCATGAATCTTTTCCTAGCTATTCTGTTTGCAGTTTTATTGCGGATTGGTTTGATGGCGAGCCCAACATGGTTTTACTCTGGAGTTGGAAACGTGTTTTGGGAATTAATCATCAACATCATTTATGTCAATCTTGTCCTAATGGTATTTAACTTATTGCCAATTCCGCCGCTTGATGGATTCGGCATCATTACAGAAATATTCAATTTGCGTAAGTATAGTTGGTACGATACGGTTTACCAGAATGGATTTCTGATTTTGTTGGTATTTATCATCTTTGACATTACCGATTATATCTTAACACCAACATTAGGCGTCTTATTTAACGGGATTGTTCGGTATATTATCTATTAATGTAATGTGATTTGATGCAGCATGTCGTAAGACGTGCTGTTTTTTACATTGTTGTTAGCACTCTTGCGTGACGAGTGCTAAAAAATGCTTTACTTTTTGATTTTAGTGGTATAGAATATAAACAGAGATTAAAAACAAATTAAAGGGGTGAATATGATGAATATAGAAAGATTTACACACAATGCGCAAGGGGCAGTCATGGACTGCCAAAATATTGCAATTTCCGAGGGACATCAGGTGTTAGATGGCGAACATTTGCACTTGGCACTGTTGATGCAGAAGGATGGATTAATACCAAAACTGCTGAAAAGTCTCAATGTAGACACTGCTATGCTAATCGGTTCGCTAGAAGCAGAGCTGGAAAAATTGCCAAAGGTTTCGGGAAATGCCGATAATATATACGCGTCACGAAGATTAAACCAATTATTACAAAGCGCCGAGAAGTTAGCGGATCAGTTTAAAGATGAATATGTCAGCGTAGAGCATCTGTACCTTGCACTTCTTGAGGAGAGAGGCACTCCATCTGCTAAAATTTTTGCCAAGTATCACTTGAGCAAGGAGCAGTTTTTGGATGCATTGTCTAAGGTACGTGGAAATCAACGGGTTACAGGACAAGATCCAGAGGAAAACTATGATGCGTTGAATAAGTATGGTCGAGATTTGGTGGAAATGGCTAAAGACGGTAAGCTAGATCCTGTAATCGGAAGAGATAGTGAAATACGCCACACCATCCAAATTTTGTCCAGAAGAACGAAAAATAATCCAGTGCTGATTGGTGAACCTGGAGTAGGGAAAACTGCAGTAGTTGAAGGATTAGCACAGAGAATTCTCAACGGTGATGTGCCGGAAGGCTTGAAGGATAAGACAATTTTTGCGTTAGACATGGGCGCGCTCATTGCTGGTGCCAAATATCGAGGAGAATTTGAAGAGAGATTAAAGGCCGTACTCAACGAGGTGGAGAAATCCGAAGGTCGAATCATTCTGTTTATCGATGAAATCCACAATATTGTAGGCGCCGGAAAAACTGAAGGATCTATGGATGCAGGAAACTTACTAAAGCCAAAACTGGCCAGAGGAGAATTGCATTGCATTGGTGCTACAACGTTAGATGAGTACCGGAAGTATATCGAAAAGGATGCGGCGTTAGAGCGTCGTTTCCAAAAAGTACTAGTAGATCAACCTACAGTTGAGGATACGATTTCCATTCTACGAGGATTGAAGGAGCGATTTGAAATTCATCACGGCGTCAGAATTAAGGACACTGCGCTTATTGCTTGTGCCACACTATCCGACAGGTACATCTCGGACAGATTTCTACCGGATAAAGCCATCGACTTAATGGATGAAGCTGCCTCGAAAATTCGAATGGAAATTGATAGCTTACCAACTGAACTAGATGAAATTTCTAGAAAAATCATGCAGCTGGAAATTGAACAGCAGGCATTAAAAAAGGAAAAGGATAAAGCTTCTGTGCAACGCCTTGATGCGCTTTCAAAAGAGTTGGCTGAATTGAAAGAAGAGAATTCGTCAATGCGCGCACAATGGGAGAATGAAAAGAAGGCTATCACTGAAGTAAAAGCAACAAAGGAACAAATAGAGGAAGTAAAACATCAAATCGAAGAAGCGGAAAGGCAGTATGACTTAGAACTGTTGGCCAAGCTGAAATATGGTACTTTACCTGAGCTGGAGCGGAAATTATCAGAAGACCAACACAATGCGGAAGCAGCTGACGAAAACACCTTACTGAAAGAAGAAGTAGGAGAGGAAGAAATTGCAGAAGTGGTTTCTAGTTGGACTGGAATACCTGTAGCAAAATTGGTCGAATCAGAAAAGGAAAAATTGCTCAAATTACCGGATATTTTACACTTGAGAGTCATTGGGCAAGAAGAAGGTGTATTATCTGTATCCGAGTCAATCCTTCGTGCAAGAGCTGGCCTGAAAGATGAAAACAGACCAATCGGTTCCTTTATTTTCCTCGGACCTACAGGTGTAGGAAAAACAGAACTGGCAAAAGCACTTTCAGAAGCTTTGTTTGATTCTGAACGAAACATGATTCGTATTGACATGTCTGAATATATGGAAAAGCACGCTGTTTCAAGATTGGTTGGCGCCCCTCCTGGATATGTCGGCTATGATGAAGGTGGACAGCTGACGGAAGCTGTGCGTAGAAAACCATACAGCGTCATCTTGTTCGATGAAATCGAAAAGGCACACCCAGATGTATTCAACATTTTACTACAACTATTAGATGATGGAAGATTAACCGATAACCAAGGCAGAACCGTCGACTTTAAAAACACCATCATCATTATGACCTCCAATATTGGTAGCGCTGATTTAATTGACAACTTAAAAGCCAATGGTACCATTGACGACCAAACGAAAGAAAACGTAGAAGGGCAGTTGAAAAAGCATTTCCGCCCAGAGTTCTTAAATCGTATTGACGACATTGTAGTATTTAGTCCACTAACTGAATCTCAAATCGTTAAGATTATCGATTTGTCAATGGTCGGACTAGAAAAAAGACTTGCAGAGAAACAGATTACTTTGGAACTGACGGAAAAAGGCAAAAAGTTCATTGCGCGAGAGGCATATGACCCGAATTACGGCGCTAGACCAGTCAAACGTTACCTGCAGAAAAACATTGAAACCAAATTGGCGACCATGCTGATCAAGGGCAATGTTGTCGATGGAGGAGAAGTGAAAATTGACACTGACGGAGAACAACTGATTTTTACAGCAAAAAACGAAAAGAAGGCGTAAGCCTTCTTTTCTATGGTTTAAATCTTCGTTCTCTCGCATTGTCCATATGGGCGGTCATTGCTAAGGCACCACCTTCTACATCGTGAGCTTTAAAAGCCTCGAAAATTGCTCGGTGCTCCTCTAAAACAGTGGATAGATAATCGGGTGCATAGTAGTTTGGTGGATTACAAAATTTCAAGTACAATTGATAAGAGGACAGTAACTGGCGTAGCATACGATTGTGGGTTGCATTATAGATGATTTGATGAAAGGCAGTGTTAATACTCTGCATTTTTCCGATATCGTTTTTCATGGTGTAAAACTCCATGAATTCGAACGTTTCTTCCAGTTCATCCATTTCTTCAGTGGAAATCCGCTCAATGGCCCAACGTACAGCTTGGATTTCGTAGGATCTGCGTAAGAGAAACATATCTTCAATATCTTGTTGAGACAATCCGATAACGAACGCTCCACGGTTGGGAATGTTTTCGATCAATCCTTCTACTTCCAATTGTCGCAACGCTTCTCTAACAGGAGTTCTACTCACTTTGTATTCTTCGCAAATCTTTTGCTCTGTTAGCTTGGAACCAGCCTTCAGCTTCCCCATCAAAATATCTTCCTGCAGCTCCGCATATAGATTTCCCGATAGGGGTTGATTGGTTGTTTTGTTTTCTTCTAAGTATTGAATAATAGACATATGCACCTCTCAATTAATTGTATACAATTATAAAAGGAGTCATTGGTTTTGTCAAGGAAGACAATTCGTCATGGAACGCATTGACATTGAGCAGAGACAATGTCATAATTTAACCATGAATAAAGAAACGATAAAAACAGTTCTAGACATTCTAGAAGAAACATATCCTGACGCCGAATGTGCATTACACCATCAAAATTTATTTGAGTTAATTGTTGCAGTTGCTTTATCAGCGCAGACGACGGATAAAAGCGTAAATCAGGTAACTCCAGAGTTATTTTCGGCTTACCCAGATGCAAGGAGCCTGTCTGAAGCCAATCCTGAAGAAGTTGGAGAATATTTGAAACGAATTGGGATGTATAGAACCAAAGCGAAAAATATCATCAATATGTCGAAGCTTTTGATGGAAAAATACGATGGACAAGTTCCAGAGGATTACGATGCCCTAGTAGATCTTCCTGGTGTAGGGAGAAAAACTGCCAATGTTGTTCTGTCCGTAGGTTTTGGACAACCGAGAATTGCAGTGGATACCCACGTGTTTAGAGTGGCAAACCGAATTGGCCTTGGAACTGGAAAAGACGTGTTAGAAACGGAATTATCGCTGATGAAGCGCATTCCGAAAGCTCGCTGGTCACGAACCCACCATAGCTTAATTTTTCATGGGCGAAATTGCTGTACTGCCCGAAATCCAAATTGCAAAAATTGCCCCATTTTAGAATTTTGTGAAAAGTCATCAATTTAGATGGCTTTTTTCTTTGAATTTTTGTGTTTGAGTTGAAAAAATAGGAGAAATAGGATATAATCAACTTGAGCGCATTAATTTGCGCTTACTGTATGTTATGTTGGAAAAGGAGATGATTTAAATGGATTTCTCTAAAGAAATCAACGCTTCGATGAAGGACTTAGTCGAAGATATTTCTGCATTATGTAAAATTAATAGTGTTGAAGGAGAGCCTAAACCAGGAATGCCCTTTGGTGAAGGCCCAGCAAAAGCTTTAGACGCTGCATTGGCCATTGGAGAGCGAATGGGCATGAAAACGGAAAACTTTGATCATTATGTTGGACATATCGAATATGGTCAAGGCGAAGAAATGGTGGGCATATTGGCCCATGTGGATGTTGTGCCATCTGGAGATGGCTGGGATGGAGACCCTTGGGGAGGAGAGGTTAGAGACGGAAAAATCTGGGGACGTGGAACTCTGGACGATAAAGGTCCATTAATGGCTTGCTTATATGCAGTCAACATCTTGAAAGAGATGAATGTACCACTGAGCAAGAGAATCCGTTTCATTATCGGAACCAATGAAGAAACCAATTGGAAGTGCATGGAGTATTACGCAAAAAACGTAAAACCAGAATATCCAACTTGTGCGTTTTCTCCCGATGCTGAATTCCCTGTGACCTATGCGGAGAAAGGGATTTTGCAGTATTCAGTAAAGAAAACCCTAACTGAAACCATACAGATTAGTGGTGGAAATGCTGTAAACTCTGTACCTTCATCTGCTCAGGTGGTTTTACCTGCTTCAATTTTGGATGATTTGGTAAAGGCCATTTCTGATAGTGAAGAAGGTGATCTGTATCAATATCAACAAGAAGGCGATCAGATTGTGTTGACGACAAAAGGAATTGGCGCGCATGCCATGTCACCAGAAAAAGGAAAAAATGCGATTAGCTTTATGATGAAATTGCTTGCCAAGTTACCACTTGACGGCGAATTAGCTGAGCTTTCCAAGTACTATTCCAATAAATTTGCAACGACCACCTTTGGTGAGCAAATGGGCGTAGACATCAGCGATGACATTTCCGGACCGATGACATTAAACGTTGGACAAATACTTGTTGAAGGCAATGAGCTTCACATTAAATGCGATAGCAGGGTTCCGGTTACTGTGGATATGGTTCAACGAGAAGCTGTCCTTAAAGACAAGCTGAGCACCGATGGGTTTACTTTTTCACTTGATGATAAAATCGATTCACTATATGTTCCTAAGGATTCTGAATTGGTTACAACACTGATGAATGCTTATCGTACCGTCACTGGTGATTTGGATGCTGAACCGATGACTTCTGGTGGAGCGACTTATTCTAGAACAATGGACAACTGTGTGGCTTTTGGCTGCCTGCTTCCGGACCAAGAAGATTTGATGCATCAAGCCAACGAGTGTTTAGAAATAGATAAATTGGAACTTTGGGTAAACATTTGTCTTGAAGCAATTTATCAACTAGCAAAATAATATTAATTTAGGAGAACAAAAAATGAAGAACTTTAAAATGCCTAGTGCAGTAACAATCGTCCTAATTTTCTTGGCGGTTGTTGCTGTGTTAACTTGGTTCGTGCCTACTTCAGTAGTTGAAGTAACCGAATCAGGTGAGAATATCATTCATTTCAATGCTGCTTTTGATGCAGATGGAAACATTATTGAGAACGCTGGAACCAATCCTGTTGGACTTTGGGATTTTTTCCTAGCACCTATTGAAGGATTTATTTCTGCGGCTGACATTGCTGTAACCATTTTAATCACTGGAGGATTCCTTGCAGTAATGACCCATGTAGGTGCATTAAATGCAGGTATTGGAAAACTTGTTACACGCTTCAGCGGTAGCACCTTGATTGTTATGCTGATGTTCGTATTCGCTTTGATGGGAACAGTATACGGTGCTTGGGAAGAGCTCCCTGCATATGCAGTCATTATTATCCCATTGTTTGTCACAGCTGGTTATGATGTAATTACGGGAATGATGGTCGTCTTAATTGGCGCTGTTGTAGGTAATATGGCCAGCGTAGTTAACCCTTATTCTATTGGTGCAGCAGTTGCTGCGATCGGCAATGAAGATTTATCACTTGGTTCAGGAATTGTACTAAGATTGATCTTGTTTGTGGTGATGTTTGTTATGGCAGCATTCTCTGTACTGCGTTATGCCAACAAGGTGAAGAAAGACCCAAGCAAATCCTGTGTTGCTCATTTAGATGACATCAATACGAGAATCGAAGGAGTTGACTTCACTAGTGTAGAGTTAACGACTAGACATAAGTGGTCTTTGGTGGTATTTGCACTGATGATCATCATCATCATTTGTGGATATGTTCCTTGGGGTTCCATTCCTGTAGGAGATGGCACCATGTATGATTATGTCAACATCATCCAAAACAAAATTGCTGGAAGCTGGTTTGGAAATCTAGTTGGGGCAGACAACTTCATGCCTTTTGGTGACTGGTACTTTAATGAATTCTCAGTTGTTTGGTTTATTGGGGCAATTATCGTTATGTTGATCAACAAAATTCCTGAAAAAGAATTCATTTCTGTGTTTACAGATGGTGCGAGAGACTTGGTCGGAGTAGTATTTGTACTGGCTGCATCTAGAGGTATTTCCATTTTCATGGGAAGCAGAGATTCTGGGATGAGCATTACCTTTATCTACTGGATTCAAAACATCTTATCAGGTGTTCCGCTATGGGCATTCGTTGTAGCGGCAATATTCGTTTATCTGTTGATTGGTATTTTCCTACAGTCAACTAGTGGTGTTGCAGGAATTACGATGCCGATTTTCGGAGCTCTTGCCTTTGCATTATTTGCTTCATCTAGTGCAGGAGCAGTAGGGGGACAGATTCTATTGTTATCTACATTTACATGTGGAATCAACTTTATCTGTGGTATTTACCCTGAATCGTCGAATATGGGAACTTGTGAAATGGCCAATGTACCGTACAACATTTTCCTAAAACAATGGCTAAAAACATTAATTCCAATTCTAATAGTAGCAGGAATCATTATTTCCGTTGCGCCTTATATTGGAATCGTATAAATTACTTTATTAAAAAAATCCCTGAATAGTAGTAGTTCGGGGATTTTTTAATTGATGTTTGAGTTCCCGATTAAGCTAACTGAATTGTAGTTTTGGGGTTGTGTTTGGGCGAATGTGTCTAACAGGAAGGACGTATATTTTGATTTTGGTACAAAATGAACATTTTTTTGAAAATAGTACTATTTTCTAAGATGGATTGAATGGTAGTTAAATTTTTATGCATTATTTATACATCAATTGATTGTTTCCTGCATAAAAATTCATATTGCTTTAGGTATCAGTTTTCGACGAATTCTTCATTTGCCAAAGCTCGACATACTTCGACAGGATTCAACATGACTTTCCTTCAGTTCATTTGGTGTTAGCCCCAATGGCAAGAAATTTTTGTCACTTAAATCAAAAAAAGTCGCGTTTTGTACCAAAAATCATTTGAAACGTCTATCCATTGATGAAAATCAAAGGGGAAATCATGCATAAATATTACCTGAGCGTCGCCATCAACTGAATATAAAACGAACAAAGAAAAACCAGAGGCAATTTTGGCTCTGGTTTTGATGTGTCATAATATCGTAGAACGCCACGAAGTAAACTTCTGCACTCCTGACGGGGGACCTACCAGCAGTTTGTTTCATAAACTGGGTTAGGATCTCCCGCAACACTTCTTGTATTTTTTTCCGCTTCCACATGGGCACGGATCATTTCTTCCAGGTTTCTTTTCTACATGGACCGTTCTTGAACGTTTAAAGTCTTTGACGATTTCCATGCGCTTTTCCTTGGTTAAAACTTCTTCCCACTGTTCCAAAGTGAACAAATAGTCTGCTTCGGCAGATAGCATATTGAAAAACAATTTTTCAAAATCTATGTCCAAATCAATAGCAGTGGAGTCTTTGATTTTTTCTAAATCCAATTCTTTATTTAGACTGGAGTTAATTCCATCTAAGAATCCAACAAAGATAGTTTGGTTACAGTCAAACTGTGCGACTAGCTCAGCAACGGTTCCTTTTAGATGCTGCTGATGCTGCTCAAGAATATGGGTGTAGATTTTTGTTTCGGTTTCTGAATACTCTTTCCAAAAGTCCTCAAAGGTTTCTTCTGTTTGTGCATCCATTAAATCCTTCCAGTCTTGATATAAACTCATGTGATTTCCTCCGTGATTATAAAGCTTTTGCAATGGCTAAAATATCGCCAACAATAGCACTTCCTGTTGGAAGGGCGCCTGCACCTTTTCCGTAAAACATAACTTCATCAACTGCATTGCCAGTAACATAGATTGCATTAAATTCGTTGGATACACCAGCAAGTGGGTGAGCGTTGTCGATTTCCATCGGCTTAACACTGTATTCGATGTTGTCTCCAACTTTTTTCGCATGGGCAATCAATTTGATTTTACATCCTTTTTCTTTGGCAGCTTCGATGTCATCCATGGTGATTTTGCTAATACCAACAGTTGGAATATCAGCTGGTGGAACATAATAATCGAAAGCCAATGCCATCAAAATGGATAGTTTATTGGCTACGTCAATGCCTTCAACATCAGCTGTAGGATCTGCTTCAGCGAAGCCTTTTGCCTGAGCGTCTTTTAGTACATCGTTATAGTCTAGACCTAAATCGGTCATTTTGGTCATGATGTAGTTGGTCGTTCCGTTGAGTATTCCCATAACCTCTGTGAATTCATTTCCTGCAAGGGCTTCTGTAATAGCGGTTAAAGCAGGGATGCCGCCGCCAACACTGGCTTCGAAACGGAAGGAAACACCATTTTTCTTGGCAGTTTCGTTAAGCTTTGCATAATTTGCTGCAACAGCTGCCTTATTAGGTGTTACAACGCTTTTTCCGTGTTCCATGGCAGTCAATAAGAATGAAGTTGAAGGTTCAATTCCTCCAAGAGATTCGACAACAATGTCGATTTCTGGGTTTTTTAAAATATCATCAGGATTTTGTGTTGCCTTGCTTGCATCAAGTCCAAGGTCCTTCAACCGATCCATGTTTTTTTCTAATACTTTTACGACATTGATCTCTTTACCGATTCTCTTTTTGATCAATTCTTTATTCATGTTTAAGATTTCATAGGTACCACCGCCTACGGTGCCAAGACCTAAAATTCCGATATTTACTGTTTTCATCACAGCCTCCTTGTCATTATTTTGCATTTGATGAAAATTATATACCAAAAATGCAGTTTTGTCTTTATATTTTCGTAAAAAACATTTATTATGGTAGTTAATGATTGAAAGGAGAAAGATATGCCATTACATATTGTACTTGTTGAGCCGGAAATTCCCCCAAACACTGGGAATATTGCGCGAACCTGTGCCGCAACCAATACTGTACTCCATTTGGTGGAGCCGTTAGGGTTTTCTATTGATGACAAAGCAGTAAGAAGAGCGGGGCTGGATTACTGGCCATACGTAAAATTAGAAGTCCACCAAAGCCTAGATGCGTTTATGCAAAAATATGGAGACCATACAATGTATCTTGCCACCACTAAAGGAAAGCATCGCTATGCGGATATCCAATATCAGGATGAAGATATGCTTATCTTTGGAAAAGAAACTGCAGGGCTGCCGAAAGATTTTGTTGCTGAACATGAAGAAAACGCCATTCGCATTCCTATGAGCGAGGACACTAGATTAAGGTCTTTTAATCTATCAAATTCTGCCAATGTCATTTTATTCGAAGCTTTACGACAATTAGAGTTTCCAGGGTTGAAATAAGATGCTTCAATATGGTATACTATTTGCATAGAAGAGGTTAATCATGAAACTAGGTTATGAGTTAACAATTGAACAAACCCAAAAGTTATCAATGACCCCTGAACTGATACAGGCGATACAGATTTTGCAATTCAATAGCCAGGAACTAATCGATTATGTACAGAACGAAATTCTGGAAAATCCGGTTCTTGATGCGGAAAAAGCAGATGATGTGCAGGAAATAGATATTCGCGAGAAAATTAGAGAAGCTGAATATGAAGAAAACAGCTTTAAGCAGTGGGAGTATTCTCCCAACGAAGATGATAGCGATTATACCTATGAACAGTATGTTTCAGAAGAGGACACATTGACAGACTTTCTTTTGATGCAGCTACATTTTTCCAATTTGAAAGGGAAAAAAGCTGAAATCGGAAGATACATTATTGAAGCCATTGACGACAATGGCTATCTTACGTTGTCAACAGAAGAAATCGCTAAGGGACTAAAGATTGACGAGGAGCTTGTTGAGGATGTACTGAACTTTATTCAGACCTTTGAACCTAGTGGTGTAGCTGCCCGCAATCTGCGCGAGTGTATGATTATTCAATTAGCAGCAAAAGGGCTGTTGACGGAAGAAATTGAGTGTGTTATTGTCAATCTGTTGGAAGCGTTAGCCGAAAATAAGATTGCGTTCATTGCAAAAACGTTAGGCGTGAAAAATCAAGAGGTCCAAGAGATGGCGGACTTGATCAAATCCCTTGACCCTAAACCGGGAAGATTGTTTTCCTCTGGTGAAACCACCAGATATATTATTCCAGATATTTTTGTTGAAAAGGATAATGACGAGTATGTGGTCACGACCAATGATACAAGCTTACCGAAGTTAATGGTCAGCTCTTATTATCATAAGCTGTCGGCAGAAGCCAAGGATGACGAGGAATTAAACAAATACTTAAATGAACGATTCAATGCCGCAGTTTGGTTGATCAAGAGCATAGAACAGCGGAAACAAACCATATTTAACGTTGCCAATGCCGTGATTCAATACCAAAAGGAATTTTTTGATTACGGAGAAAAATATCTGAAGACCTTAACCTTGAAGCAAATTGCCGATGAGGTAGGTGTCCATGAGTCGACAGTGAGCCGTTCCATTAACGGAAAATATATGCAAAGCCCGAGAGGCGTATTCGAATTAAAATATTTCTTTTCAAGCGGTGTGTCATCAGAAGATGGAACTGGGGTTTCATCCAACAGCGTCAAATCGTTTATCAAAGAAATTATCGATGGAGAAGATCCTAAAAAACCTTATAGCGACCAAGATATGGTAGAAATTCTAAAAGAAAAGGGAATAGATATTTCTCGAAGAACAGTTGCTAAGTACAGAGAAGGAATGAACATTCTTTCTTCATCGAAACGGAGAAGATATTAATGAACATTAATATATATGACTTTAATTATTGTATAGAGAATTTGGAGGTAAATTATGGCAATTAAAGTTGGAATCAGCGGTTTTGGAAGAATCGCAAGAGTTGTAATCAGAGCAGCTATGGACATGCCGGAAATTGAAATTGCAGGCATCAATGTGCGTAATGCTGACTTTGAATACCTAGTGTATCAGTTGAAATATGATTCAACTTTTGGCAGATTCCCAAAATCATTAAGCACCTATGATGACGGAATTGTAATCGATGGAAGAAAGGTTCCTGTGTACAGCGAATCTGAAGCGAAAAACATTCCGTGGAATCGATGCGGAGCTGAGTACATTGTAGAAGCAACTGGTGCGTATACTACAACCGATACTGCAATGGATCATATCACTTATGGTGGGGCTAAAAAAGTAATCATTTCTGCACCAGCTAAGGATAAAACTACACCAACTTTCGTCTATGGTGTAAACACAGATTTGTACACTGAGGACATGATGGTTGTATCTAATGCATCATGTACAACCAACTGTTTGGCACCTTTATGTAAGGTTATTGAAGACAATTTTGGAATTGAACAAGGATTGATGTCTACCATCCATTCTGCAACAGCGAAACAGAAAGTAGTCGATGCTCGTTCCATGAAGGATTGGAGAACGGGAAGAAGCGTTTTTGGTAATGTCATTCCATCTACTACCGGAGCTGCAAAAGCTGTTGGCTTGGTTATTCCATCCCTTGCAGGTAAAATGACAGGAATTTCATATAGAGTTCCAATTGCTGATGTATCCGTAATTGACTTGAATATCGTTTTGAAGAAATCTGCCTCATATGCAGACATTTGTAGAGCAGTAAAAAAAGCTTCAGAAACTTATTTACACGGTGTCATTGAATATGTTGATGATGAAGTGGTTTCCGGAGACTTTATTGGTGATCCACATACATCTATCTTTGACGCTAGAGAAGGTATTGAATTAAACGATAAATTCTTCAAGCTGATTGCATTCTATGATAATGAATATGGATATTCTAGCAAAACCCTAGAACTCATTAAACATATGTACGAAGTAGACCATAAATAAAATAAAGAGGACGAATTGACATGAAAAAAACCATTAAAGATATCCAAATCAATGGAAAGAAGATTATGGTTCGATGTGATTTTAATGTTCCCCAACAGGATGGCGAAATCACTGATGATAACAGAATTATTGCAGCACTGCCTACCATTGAATATTTGATTCAAGGTGGAGCAAAAGTAATTTTGATGTCACATCTTGGTAGACCTAAGGGCGAAGCCAAGATGGAATTCACCTTAAAGCCAGTGGCGGATAGATTGGCGCAATTGTTAAACAAACCAGTAACATTCATTAGCTGCGCCCAAGTCATTGATGACGAAGTTAAACAAGCAGCAGAAGCACTTAACGACGGCGATGTGATGCTTTTAGAAAACGTTCGTTTTAGAAAAGAAGAAACAGAGAATGGTGAGGGCTTTGCTAAGGAGCTTGCATCTCTTGGAGATATCTTTGTTCAGGAAGCATTTGGGACCGCTCATCGTGCTCATGCATCTACAGCTGGGATTGCAAACTATTTGCCGACAGTTTCAGGATTTCTCATTGAAAAGGAAGTTCAGTTCCTAGGTCGTGCCATTGAGCATCCGGAAAGACCTTTTGTTGCCATCATGGGTGGTGCGAAGGTTGGGGACAAAATCCCGGTCATTGAGAATTTATTGAAAAAAGTGGATACCCTGATTATTGGCGGTGGAATGTCTTACACGTTCTTCAAGGCTATGGGGCTTGAAATAGGAACATCAATTCTAGATGAAGAGAACATTCAATTGGCGGGGCAACTGTTAACGAAAGCAAAGGATGCAGGCGTTAATCTATTGTTGCCATTAGACATTGTATGTGCTAAAGATTTTGATAACAATGCCGATACTGGAATTTTTGATCGTGATCAAATTCCTTCGGATATGATGGGCATGGATGTTGGTCCTAAAACGGTGGCGCTATACACAGAAACGTTAAATGCAGCCAAAACCATTATTTGGAACGGTCCTGTAGGTGTATTCGAACTACCAAACTTTGCTAAAGGGACGAGAGCGATTGCTGAGGTCCTTGCAAACAGTGATGCAGTAACCATAATTGGTGGTGGAGACTCAGCTGCGGCAGTGGCGCAGTTCGGTTTAGCCGACAAAATGAGTCATATATCAACTGGTGGTGGCGCTTCTTTAGAATTTCTAGAGGGTAAGATATTACCAGGGATTGCTGTTATTGATCAGAAATAGTGTGGAGGAAACTAACCAATGAGAATTCCATTTATCGCAGGAAACTGGAAAATGTTCAAAACAAAAAAAGAAGCCCTAGCGTTTGCTGATGCATTTAAACGATTGTATCACGATACGGATATTCGGGCGGCAATTTGTGCGCCGTATACCCAACTGGAAACTTTGGTGGAAGCCTTTGCTGGAACAGAAATTAAAGTTGGAGCCCAAAATGTTCATTTTGAAGATGAGGGTGCCTTTACGGGAGAGATTTCTGTAAACATGCTTTCTGAAATTGGCGTGGATTATTGCATAGTCGGTCATTCGGAACGCAGAGAGTTTTTCGGTGAAACTGATGAAACAGTAAACCTAAAGCTGAAAAAAATCTTTGATGCCAGTGAGATCATTCCCATTCTATGTGTAGGAGAAAATCTAGAGCAACGTGAAAACGGACAAGAAAAAACCATTGTAGAAACACAACTAAAAGCAGATCTTAAGGATTTATCTAAAGCTGTAGTTAGCAAATTGGTTATCGCTTATGAACCAATTTGGGCGATTGGCACAGGAAAAACTGCTAGCCCTGAGCAAGCAGGAGAGATGTGTGCGTGGATTCGTCAAATCATCGAAAAGCTCTATGACGAAGAGACGTGTGATCAGGTCATTGTTCAATATGGTGGCAGTGTTAAACCAGAAAATGCTACAGAAATCATGAACATGGATGAAATAGATGGAGCGCTAGTAGGTGGAGCAAGTCTAATCCCTGAAAAATTCATGGAGATTATCAAGTTTTAGAGGCAAAAGTTCTTGATTTATCACTTTTGTTATGATAAAGTATAATGGTTGAAATTAAAGGAGGAATGAGATGAAAATCGCTCTTATGGTATTATTAGCAATATGCAGCTTGATCATTATCGGCAGTGTGCTATTACAATCAGGAAACAGTGACGGATTATCCGGTTCAATCGCTGGTGGCGCAGAGCAGTTATTCGGTAAGAAAAAGGGCAGAGGTTATGAAGCAATTCTTAGCAAAATAACCGTAGTTGCTGCTGTTTTATTTATCGGGTTATCACTTGCTATTGTTGCTTTCTTTAATAATTAGTTTATCATTTTATTTTAAATATTCGCTTGATCGTAAGAGGTGCTGATGCTAGTGCCTCTTAAAATTGCTATATATTAAGCGAAAGAGGAGGTATTATATGTTAAGTTATGTTGCTCCTATCGCAGCAGCAGTCGGTCTAATTGTCGCTTTTTGTTTAGCGTCATGGATTGGCAAGGCTGACGAGGGAACTGACAGAATGAAAGAAATTGCAGGTTACATTCGTGAAGGTTCAATGGCTTTCCTAAAAAGAGAGTATAAGACAATGGTTATTGTTATCGTTGTATTATTCTTACTCATTGGATTTGGTCTACAGAGCTGGACAACGGCTGTACTGTACGTACTAGGTGCATTACTATCCGTACTTGCTGGATTCTTCGGAATGAATGTAGCAACTAAAGGAAATGTTAGAACTGCACAGGCTGCTAAAGACTCAGGTATGCCAAAAGCGCTAAAGATCGCATTCAGAAGTGGTGCGGTTATGGGACTATGTGTATCTGGACTTGGTCTTTTAGGCCTAGGAACCATTTTCGCAGTACTTGACCTTGCAACAGTTCGTGAATGTATTACAGGATTTGGTTTAGGTGCATCATCAATGGCTTTATTTGGAAGAGTTGGTGGCGGTATCTATACTAAGGCTGCAGACGTTGGTGCTGACTTAGTTGGTAAAGTAGAAGCTGGTATTCCAGAAGACGATCCAAGAAACCCAGCAGTTATCGCCGACAACGTTGGAGACAATGTTGGTGACGTTGCAGGTATGGGTTCTGACCTATTCGAATCTTATGTTGGATCTATTATTTCCGCAGTTACTTTAGCATCTGTAGCAGTAGCGAATGCGCCTGAAATGGCAACATTCTCTGAAACTACAGCAGCGCTTTTCCCATTCTTGCTTTCTGCAATTGGCATTATCGCTTCTGTCATCGGAATTATGATGGTAAGAGGTAGAGATGATGTTAATCCTGCATCAGCGCTTAACATGGGAACCTATATTAGTGGTGTAATTGTTATCGTTGCTTCTCTAGTATTGAGTAAGCAGATGATGGGAGATTTCACTTATGCATTTGCAATCATTGCTGGACTAGTTGTCGGCATTGCAATTGGTAAGGTTACAGAAGTTTATACTTCTGCTGATTACAAATCCGTTAAGAAAATCGCTGAACAGTCTGAAACTGGAGCAGCAACCACCATTATCAGTGGATTAGGTGTTGGAATGATGTCTACATTATGGCCAATCATCTTCATCGCAATTGCTATTTTCGTAGCATACCAGTTCGCTGGAGTATACGGAATCGCACTTTCTGCAGTAGGTATGCTTTCTACAACAGGAATGACCGTTGCAGTTGATGCTTATGGTCCAGTATCTGATAATGCTGGTGGTATTGCAGAAATGGCAGAGCTTCCACATGAAGTAAGAGAAATCACAGATAAACTTGACTCTGTAGGTAACACTACAGCAGCAATCGGTAAAGGTTTTGCTATTGGTTCAGCGGCGTTAACTGCACTTGCGTTATTCGTATCTTATGCTGAAGTAGCGCAAATCCAAGTAGTAAGCTTGCTTAACCCAATTGTAATTATTGGATTATTCATTGGAGCTATGCTTCCATTCTTATTCTCTGCGATGACCATGAACTCAGTTGGTAAAGCAGCGAACCAGATGATTGAAGAAGTAAGAAGACAGTTTAGAGAAGATAAAGGCATCATGGAAGGTACTTCCAAGCCTGATTATGCAAGATGTGTAGATATTTCAACAGGAGCTGCATTGAAAGAAATGATCGTTCCTGGATTAATGGCCATTGTTGCGCCATTGGCAGTTGGATTTATCTTAGGTGCTGAAGCACTAGCTGGAATGCTAGGTGGCGCGCTATCTGCAGGTGTATTGCTTGCAATCATGATGGCAAACGCTGGTGGTGCTTGGGATAATGCGAAGAAGTATATTGAAGAAGGTCACTTTGGTGGAAAAGGTTCTGAACCTCATAAGGCTGCAGTTGTTGGAGACACTGTAGGCGATCCATTCAAGGATACATCTGGCCCTTCAATCAACATCTTAATTAAATTGATGACCATCGTAGCAGTAGTATTTGCTCCTATGTTTGGAGACGGTTTACTATTCTAATTACAGTTAAGTTAAAAGCTCTGCCTTGGCAGAGCTTTTCTATTATCAGAAAGAGAGTACAGAAATGGGCAAAAAAGAACCGAAAACCAATGCTGTACGTATTGTTGAGGCAAAGGGGATTTCCTATCAATTGCAAACCTACGATGCTTCAAACGGGTTTTTGGATGGTGTATCTGTTGCACTACAAACAGGAACGAATCCAGATAAAGTCTACAAGACATTAGTATTGGTTGGTCACAGTAAAGAGCATTATGTTTGCGTTATTCCCGTGGCACTAGAACTAAACCTTAAGCAGGCTGCGAAGCATTTTGGCGAAAAGAAATTAGAAATGGTTCCGGTCAAAGAGATTACCCAGTTGACGGGCTATGTAAAAGGGGGATGTTCACCTGTAGGCATGAAGAAACAGTTTAAAACCGCTATTGATATTTCTGCAAAAGATAAGGATACGATTTATGTCAGCGGCGGAAAAATTGGCTTACAAATGGAGCTATCGCCAATGGAATTGGCAAATCTAATCGGAGCAGAGTTTGACCAACTCACGTTAATATAATCATCAGCTTGAAACGCATCTAGTTTAGGTGCGTTTTTGATTTACCTTGACAAGTTAACAATATCTTAATAATTTCCTTAACAAATCTTAATTTTCGTTTAAGCTGGACTTAAGAATTATGGTTTATGATAGAACCATCAATACAAAAGGGGTATAGAGATGAACATTATCATTTTAACAGGACGATTTGGTTTGGGGCATATTAAGGCGGCAGAAGCCATAAAAGAAGAATTGTTACTAGAAAACGAACACAACAATGTGGAAATCATTGATTTTATGGATTATTTATTTCCAACCTTTAGCAAGCAAATTTATAAAGGGTTCAATTTTTTAGTCAGTAAATGTTCAGGGCTTTACAATGTGATGAACAAGACAGCCGGAAATTACGGAAAGGTTCCTTTAAAAGTGACCATCACGAAAAAAATAGACAATATGATTGACGACTTTGAAGCCGATGCCATTGTCGTGGCATTTCCTATTTGCTCGCAATACATCTCGGCATACAAAAATATGAGACGATGTGACATTCCGTTGTACACATACATTACAGATATTACTGCTCATGAGGAATGGATCGCTGCAAAAACCGACAAATATTTTGTTGGGGACATTACGACGAAAAACACCTTGATGTCTAAAGGTGTAGCGGAAGATAAAATTGTCGTCAGTGGCATTCCGGTGAGAAAGTGTTTTTCTCAAGGACAAAAAAAGAAAACTACCTCCCAAAAAGAAATTCTCATTATGGGTGGAGGATTAGGATTAATACCTTCATCCAGAGATTTCTTAAAGACACTTAACGACCAAAAAGACGTTAAGGTGACCATGATTGCTGGGCAAAATGAAAAGCTGGCAAAAGACATCAAAGAAAACTTTAAACGAATAGAAGTTATCGGTTATACCGATGAAGTGGATAGATATATGAAACGTGCTGACCTGCTAGTGACTAAGGCAGGAGGAATCACGACCTTTGAAGCCATTGCCACGAAAACACCGCTTTACGTCATCAGACCGTTTTTAGAACAGGAGCTAGGTAATGCTAAGTATATAGAAGAACACAATATTGGTAGAGTGATTTGGAGCAATCAAACTGACGAGGCAGAAGCGTTGATCAATTTAATTCACGACAACGAATTAATACAATTGATGAAGAGCAATATGGACAAGGTGTCCTTAACATTTGAAAGTAGGGTGGGATTATGCAGTTGAAGCAACGAGATGGACTCTTGATTACGATGATGACTATTGCAGCCATTGGATATAGTTATTTGCCATCACAATGGGGGAAAGCAAAGTATCGCTTAAGAAAGAAAACCACAGACAAAGTGATTTATCTTACCTTTGATGATGGGCCAAACCCGGTGTATACCACCAAGTTGTTGACGTTACTAAAGGAATATCATATCAAAGCATCCTTCTTTCTTGTAGCACAGTATGCCAGTGAATACCCGTTAGTGGTCAAAAGAATAAAAGAAGAGGGACATGTCATCGGATTTCATTCACTAAGTCACAAAAGTGCCATGATTCAAACACCGCACTATACCAACATGGAATTTGAGAAGAGTATTGAGCTTATGGAGTCCTTAGGGATTAGTCCTAAGTATTATCGTGCTCCGTGGGGACACGTCAATGTAGCTACGTTATACAACGTCAAAAAACATGGATTTAAACAGGTATTATGGGATGTAATGGTTCAAGATTGGCAGAAGGATACTACGGTAGACGAGCTGCAATACAAATTACTGAAGAACACGAAACCAGGGGATGTGATTTGTCTTCACGATGGAAGAGGAGCAGACTGTGCGCCAGAACGGATGATTGAAGCCCTTAGCAAAACGATTCCAATTTGGCTAGAACAGGGGTATCGATTTGATGGAATTGATGAGATCGAATCATGAGAGAGACAATGGTAAATGGGCTAAAAAATGGAGGTCTATTCTTAGGTCTGCTAGTGTTAACCGCATACATCATTTTAAAGGACAACAGTTTAGGCGAAATTATCAATGCAGTAAGTGGAGCAGATGTAAGATATCTTCTTCTAGCAGTGATGTTCATGGGGCTGTTTCTATGCTGCGAAGGGTTGAATATTGCCCGAAGCCTAAAACTCTTTAGCTATGATATTGGCTTGTTTTCCGCTTTAAAATATGCAGCTATTGGATTTTTCTTTAGTGCAATCACTCCATTTGCATCAGGCGGGCAGCCAATGCAGGTCTATTACATGCACAAAGATGGCATCGAAGTGGCACATTCTACGTTGTCGCTGTTGTTCGAGTTGCTTAGTTTCCAAGGCGTAACAGTAACACTTGCCATAACCTGCTACCTGTACCAACATGATGTCATTGATGATTCTTTAGGCAACATGAAATATTTAGTCATACTGGGTATTGGGCTTAATTTTTTGGTAATGGTGGGATTGATTATCGCTATATTCACCAAGAAGACCATCGCTACAATTGTATCTCTGGTGGTAAAAACAGTAGGGATGTTTAGCGCACCAAAGGCAGAGAGGCTAGAAATCGTGTTAAACGCTCAATTGGGTGAGTATCAACAAAGTGCAAAGTATTTCAAGGAAAACAAGAGTATTTTTCTAAAAACCGTACTGACTTCGTGCGTTCAACTTTTGGCCATGCACTGTATACCGTATTTGGTTTATCGTTGTTTCGGATTAACAGAATTCTCTTTATTTGAGGTAGTAGCCCTTCAAGCGGTCCTTCATGTCAGTGTATCAGCTTTGCCTCTCCCAGGAGCACTAGGGGTTACAGAAAGCGGATTTATGATTCTCTTCAAAAAGCTTTTTCCGTCAGGTATGTTAAGCAGTGCGATGATCTTAAGCAGGGGAATCAGTTTTTACTTATTCGTTTTGATTACGGGAATCATTGTAGCTGCTCAGCACGTGAAAAAAGACCGCATTGCCTAAGCAACACGGTCCTTTCGGTATTCAAATGTGATTTATTTATTTTTGAATTCTGGTGTTCGTTTTTCCAAGAAAGCAGCCATTCCTTCGGTTTTGTCATCTGAGCTAAATGCAGCAGTAAAGGTTTCAATTTCAAATTTACTTGCTGATTTCATATCCATGTCATAACCATTATTAATGGCGGTTTTGGCTGTAGCAATTGCGATAGGCGCTTTAGCCGCAATAGTCTGAGCAATTTTTTCTGCTTCTGCAATTAATTCTTCAGGAGCAGAAAGCTTTTCGACTAAACCAATTCGATAGGCTTCATTTGCTGAAATGAGTTCAGCAGTCATAATCAAATACTTTGCCATGCCTTTACCAACTAGTCTAGCAAGGCGCTGTGTACCTCCAAATCCAGGAATAATACCAAGACCAACTTCAGGCTGTCCGAATTTTGTTTTTTCTGATGCAATTCTGATGTCGCAGGCCATAGCTAGCTCGCATCCGCCACCGAGAGCAAAACCATTAACTGCTGCGATAACTGGTTTTTCTATAGACTCAATTAGGTTCATCACCTTGTGCCCTAAAATCATCATTTGGCGTCCTTCTATAGCATTAAGCTTGTGCATTTGTGCAATATCTGCACCGGCAACGAAGGCTTTTCCTTCTCCCGTTAGAATGACTGACTTAACAGCTTCATCAGCTTCGATTTTGGTAAATACATCATAGAGTTCAGTTAAAACATCCATGTTTAATGCATTTAACGCTTGAGGTCGGTTAATGGTGACTGTAGCTATGCTAGAAGTCACTTCGTATTTTAGATTTTCATACATGTCGTTATCTCCCTTTCCTTAGAAAACTCGTTCTGTTCATAATATAACATGTTATAGTTGATTTTTCAACCCTTCTAACATGTTCTTTACTGGTGGAAGAGAAATAATGATGATGGTAATGGTTCCTTCGACGGCTAGATAAGTGAGATTGTACCATAAAGACCACGTTACAGCATTAAAGCCCTCTGGTGCGTAGGCACCAAAGAATACAATACCGGAAATTACCGCACAGGTATACCGACCTAATAGTCCAAATAGATAAACTTTGGATAATCCGTTTTTTTGGTTTCTCAATGCGCCGCCAATGCCTAGTGCGCCAAAAGCGAAAGGGTAATCGACGAGCAGTTGAATTGGGTGAATCACATATGGATTAAATATTAAATCCAGCAAGCCTAAACACATCCCGGCAATGACACCACGTCTTGTCCCTAATAAATAGGAGCACAATGCGATAGGTAGCATTGATAGAAGGGTAATTGACCCGCCTTGTGGCATTCTGAATAGAATGATCTGATTTAGCCCTAGAGACAAAGCAATCATTAATGCAGAAATGGTCAATGCTTTTACATCGGCTTTCTTGGTTTTCGATTCCTTGCCTGGAATGAGAATGATGATAAAGAATAGGGCAATGACCACAATAACCATGATTTGCCCCATGGTGGATTCTAAGAACCCTTGTAAATTTTTGAACATAAAAAAATCCTCCTTCATATAGGAGGGGAACATAAAAAAATGCTGCTTCCCTACGTCGGCATTAACCGAATCAGGTGATGAGGGTTTTATTACAATGTGTAATAATTCTCAGCAAAAGGCTCCCCTAGCTCGTATAAAAGAATAGTCCAATTTTTACGGTTTGTCAATATCATTAGATAAAATAATTAAAAGTTTTCCAGTCGAAAACGACACAGTAGCCGCATCAGCAATGATTTCGTTACTAACCCCAAGAGTGGTCGTGTTGGTTAAAAAATGCCTTGAAAGAGGGTATTTCACTCCTTCAAGGGTCACATCAGGAACGGAAGTTCCATAACTGATGACGCCCATATATTTATATCTGTTTTTTGGAATCGAAATGGTTCCTGGATTCATCATAAAAACGTAATTTTGTCCATCGATTAATGCCATATGTGATAGGGTATCACAATACTTTGCCAACATGCCGATGTTGCCCATAGTGTGATCAAAACGACCACCAAGACCACCAAGGATATCTATAGTCCGATATCCTTTAGATACGGCCAAATCAATAGCGGCTTCGCTGTCAGTCATATTTTTTTCCATAGGCAAATGAATGACATCAGCGGACTCAGGTAGCTCAGTTGAGTCGTAGTCTCCGATGAGAAGGTCGGGCTTGATTCCCATTTGCTGGGCAATTAGTAATCCACCATCGGCACAGATAACGCAGGAATAACTTTCTTGTTGTATCATATATAGATTACTTACACCTTCCACATGAGAGGTGATGATTAATGCTTTTGTCATTGAGTTTCCATCCTATATTTTCATTGTATTTTCAATACAGTTATTATATAATAAATGGACGACTAATTAAAGAAGGAGTTTTAAATGAACAATAATATCATCAGAGAAACATCATCAGAAATGAGAGCTATTGCAAGAAATGCGTTAAGTGGAAACTGGGGAAAAATTGCATTAGCCGTTTTCATTTTCGAACTGTTATCAGCAACAATTCCAGACATTCTTTCCATTATGATTCCGGGAACAGTGACGAGTTATGTTGTCGATGCTACTGGAACAACGTTAAGAATGTCCCATGTTGAAAACTTATATAATTTACTGTTAAACGGTGCGTTAACCTTAGGCTTGTGTCACTTCTTTTTGGCATTTTTCCGTAAAAAAGAAATCAACCATGGGTTTTTATTTAATGGTTTTGAGTATTATCTAAAATCATTAGGCTTATTCTTAGTGGTTACCGTATTTACTATCCTTTGGTCACTACTGTTTTTAATACCGGGGATTATTGCAATGCTAAGATATAGCCAAGCTTTTTATATTTTAGCTGATCATCCAGAAAAAGGGATTATGGAGTGCTTTAACGAATCTAAACAATTGATGGCTGGAAACAAAGGAAAACTATTTGCGTTATCTTTCTCCTTTATCGGCTGGATTATTTTAGCATCGGTAGGACCAGCTATTTTTCTCACGCAAATATTATATGGATCGACGATATTTAATGTGGTCATTTCTCTAATCGCAGGGATTCCAATGTATTTTGTCGTTGCTTATACTGAAACGGCAATGGTTACATTCTATGACTTAGTCTCTGGAAACTTAATCGCGAAACCTGCGTTCAGAGAAGAAGATTACTATTTCACGCCAAAATACATAGATCAAGAAGAAACAGCAGATAAAGAAAAGGACGAATAAACATATGGGGTTAAATGTAATAGAGATCATTAAGGTTATCTTTCTTGGAATCGTAGAAGGCATTACCGAGTGGCTACCGATTAGTAGTACAGGTCACATGCTTTTGGTAGACGAATTTCTCACCTTAAACATGAGCAAAGAATTTAAGGAAATGTTTTTTGTGGTGATTCAACTAGGTGCAATTCTTGCTGTAGTGGTCATCTTTTGGAAAAAAATGTTCCCGTTCCAATTCAAGGATAAATCTAAATCTATGGTGAAAAAAGATACGTTCTCGTTGTGGTTTAAGGTTGTCGTTGCATGTATACCGGGGGCTGCTGTCACGATACTTTTTGACGATTTCATCGAAGCTCACCTACATACGCCAACGGTGATTGCAATTGCACTGATTTTCTATGGAATTGCATTTATTGTTATTGAGCTTTGGAACAAAAAACGAAAGCCAACAACAAGAACCTTGGAAGAGATTACGTATAAGACAGCTTTTCTCATCGGCATATTTCAGGTTTTATCCATTATTCCTGGAACATCTCGCTCAGGCTCAACCATTATCGGAGCGCTATTAATTGGTGTTTCAAGAGTTGCGGCGGCTGAATTCACGTTTTTCTTAGCGGTTCCAGTAATGTTTGGATTAAGCGCGTTGAAGATTCTAAAGTTCGGACTTTCGTTTACTTCAGCAGAAGTGATTGTTTTGGCCATCGGCATGATTGTTGCCTTTGCCGTTTCCATATTGGTGATTAAATTCTTGATGAACTATATCAAAAAACACGATTTTCGAATTTTTGGTTGGTATCGAATTCTGATTGGTATTGCAGTGTTGCTAATCGTCTAAACGATCGAAAGCATATTCATTATGATAAAAAAAGAGGCAGTCTCATGAGGAGACTGTCTCTATTAATTTCTTCATGTCCTCAGGCGGTTCTGCCGTAACCGTAATTGGCTCGCCTGACACTGGGTGGAAAAATGATAGTTGATATGCATGTAATGCTTGACGCTGGAAAAGGAGAGGATTGTCTCCACCATATAGGTAATCTCCAACTAAGGGATGACCGAGATGAGCAAGATGTACGCGAATTTGATGGGTTCTACCAGTTTCTAGCTTTAATTGAACTAGTGAAAATCCTTTTCCCTTAGGATATCGCTCCAGTACCTTAACGTGTGTTATGGAAGGTGATCCACCCTCCATCATCACGGCTCGTGCGACGTGGTCTGTATCAGGTCTTCCAATGGGAAGGTCAATGGTGAACATATCTTCAGCTACAAGGCCGTTAACCATAGCCATATAACGCTTTTCAATGGTATTGGCTTTCATTTGCTTCGTCAGTTCATCCTGAGCGTGAGAGTTCTTTGCAACAATCAATAATCCAGTCGTATCCATATCTAGACGATTGACAAATCTAATTTTAAAGGACTGATTGGTGTCCTTCATGTATTTCATCAATCCATTGGCAATGGTGTGAACAGGGTGTCCTTTCGTAGGGTGGACCGTTACACCAGGCTGCTTATTGAGAATGAGCAAATCATCATCTTCATACGCAGGGTAAATCGGGATATCCTCCATAGGAAAGTCGCTTTTTTCTTCAGGAAGCGCAACAGAGAGTACATCTCCTGGTTTAGGTGTAATCCATCCAGCAACAGGGTCTCCGTTGAGAAAGACCAAATGTTGAAACTTCAGCTTAGTCATTAATCTGGAGGAAAAACTAAATTTTCGTCTAAGAAGTCCCTTAATTGGGACGCCTTCATCTTCTTTCGTTACAATATATTGAAATTTTGTCATAATACCTCTATAAGAATTTTGATTTAACTTTGGTCCAGAAGTCGTAGTTGGTAAATCGCATAAGATTTACATTTTTATCAGAAAAAGCAACTTCTATTTCTTCAATGTCTTTATACTCAACTGAGAATCCGTCATATACAATCTGAATGATTCGTTCGTTATCTCTTAAGTCAGGCACAATTCCTAATGATAAGTCGGAAGGGAGAAGGATACTTGAGGTAAACGAACGATAAGCAGTAGTGTTCATCGGTGCAATTGGTGTAACTTGCAAGATTTTTAGCCTTGGATCAACGATGCTTCCACCAAGTGAATAATTATAAGCTGTGCTTCCTGCTGGTGTAGCAATTAATAGGCCGTCACCACTGTATCTTTCGATAAAGCTACCGCCAATGGAAATATTCAAATGAACAGAGTAGGTCGAGTTGCCTTTGATGATGACTTCATTAAGGCCCACATGCTCGTAGCATTTACCACCAGAATGAACTAGCATTTTTACAGTAGACAAATGCTGCACTTCATATTTCCCTTGAGAATAATTGAAAATGAAGTCATCCAACATGCTAGGCATGATTTCTTGAAAAAACCCTAAATGGCCAGTGTTAATCCCGATGATCGGCATAGTAGGGAAGTCGAATTTATGAATGGCTTCTAAGAAAGTGCCGTCGCCTCCGATGCATACCAAAAGATCTGCCTCCTCAGAATAAGAAGGCAGTACAGTAAAACCGGACTTGTCCAGCTTTTGTCTTAGACTTGATTTGGTTTTCTTCGAGGTCTCGCCATCATTGGCGTAGATAAATATTTGTTCATTCATATCAGTATCTTACAATAAATCCTCTAATTCTTCAACAAGGTTCTTAAATGTTTCCATTGCCATCATTACAGGTTCTTTCTTGCTCATGTCTACACCGGCAATTTTTAACAGCTCTACAGGGTAGTCGCTGCTACCAGTTGTTAAGAATTTTTTATACGCATCTCTAGCAGGAGCACCTTCTTCAAGAATTTTTTTAGAAATTGCTGTAGCTGCAGAATATCCTGTGGCATATTGATAAACATAGAACCCTCGATAAAAATGAGGGATACGCGCCCATTCGTATTTGATGTATTCGTCACTAGAAAGGGCAGGGCCAAAATACGTTTTGTTTAATGCTTCATATTGCTCGGACAACCATTCTGCGGTGAGACTTCCACCTTCTTCAGTATATCGATGGGTGAGGTGTTCAAATTCGGCAAACATCGTTTGTCTAAACAAGGTGGTTCTAAATTCCTCAATGTACAAATTCAATATGTACTTACGCATAGTTGGATCCGTCTCTTTTTTTAGTAAGTGCTGCATCAAAAGAGATTCGTTCACGGTTGACGCCACTTCTGCAGTAAATATGGAATGTCCGCCATAAGCAAAGGGCTGAGCTTCTCTAGTGTAGCTAGAATGCATGGAGTGTCCCATTTCATGTACTACCGTAAATACGTCTTTCAAGGTATCAGAATAGTTTAATAGAATATAAGGGAAGCTATCATAAGAGCCAAAGCTATAAGCTCCGCTGGTTTTTCCTTCGTTTTCATATACATCAATCCAACCTTCATCAATTCCATTAGACAGTCTGTTGATGTATTCATCGCCGAGAGGCGACAAGCCTTCCTTCATGATGGAAATGGCTTCCTCATAAGGAACGACTCTTTTCGGCACTTCAACTAGTGGAACATAAACATCGTACATTTTTAGTTCATCTACGCCTAAAACCTTCTTACGAAGAGCAATATACTTGTGCAAGACCGGTAGATATTCATGAACTACACTAATCAAATTATCGTAAACCTCTTCAGGAATGTTTCCACCAGAGAGCGCTGCCTGTCTAGACGACTGGTATTTTCTCAACCGGGCTGTAACCACATCAGTTTTCGTATTATAGCGATAGGTAGTGGCAATCGTATTTATCAACGATTTATAGGACTCATAAACGTTGGCAAAAGCAGATTGGCGAATTTCTCTGTTATGTGATTCCATAAATTTAATGAAGTTACCATGGGTAACCTCTACCATATCACCGTCTTCATCCTTTATTTCCCCGAATTTAATATCTGCATTGTTTAGCATGGTGAAAATGGAATTGGTAGAGTCAGTGATTTCACTCATTTGTGCAAGAATGTTTTCTTCATCCTTTGACAACACATGTTGTTTTTCTCGCAGTACATCATGAATGATGAATTCGTATTGTTTTAGGGACGGTTCTTCCTCAATATACCCAAGCAAGGTCGTGTCCGGTGCAGACAGCATTTCAGGGGTGAAGAAGCTCATTGACGCTGAAACTTGTGCTACAGCCGAATTGACCTTGTCGTACATGCTTTGTTGTTTTGCAACGCGATTATCCTCATCTAGCTTCATTCGCGCATACACGTACGCCTTCTCAATCTTCTGCCAAATCTTATCTTTTTCTATCATGGCATCAGCAAAGGTTTTGGCGTTGTCCATCAAGCAGCCTTGAAAACGAGAAAATTCTTTAGATGCCATTAGAACATCGTTAATGTCTTTTTCCCATTTCTCGTCACTATCATACATAGCCTCTATATTCCACTTGTATTTCTGATCAATATTTTCTCTATTTTTTAAGTTTTTGTTTCCCATTTCTGCCTCCTGTAGTATAATCATCTAATGATAGTATAGCATAAACCTGAAAGGAATAATATAAATGGACATTGAAAAATTATTAACTTTATTAGATATCGAAGTAGGCGAGGACTTTCAATATTTCGAAAACATCGCTGACCTGGTAGAAAACGATGATGATATTGAAAATGACGTGATTTTAGAATTGATTCGCATGATTGATATGAAGATCTTTGCTGAGCTATGTGAGAGCTATTTTTATGAGGTTTCAGAAAATATCCCAGGTGATCATGTAGAGGTTTATACCTTAGTTGAAAACATCAAAAGGGTATTGATCGGTCTTTCAGAAGCCGTTGGCAGAGAAGAAGATAATGCCGCGATTAGGCTGGCTGACGAACTAAACAAGTTTAGACAGTGGTATTCAATAGATCATCAGGTAGAATGCAAAAACATGTCGACTTCGGAAGTCATATTTATGCCCGCAAGAGATGCTTTGGTGACGGTAAGGCTGGAAAGAATTGAACCTACGTCTTACCAGTATGATTTCACTAAGGCATTAACTTATCCATTAGAAGAATTTATGATGACCTATGGCGATTTGGTTACTGAGTAGCCAGCTATGAAATCGTGATGAATAGAAAGGGAAACAATGAACAACTTGAAAACACAAAATGAAAAAAACACCTACCGCATAGGATTAATCAGCGTGCTAAGCTGCAATCTTATCTGGGGGTTTTTACCGATTTACTGGAAAGCATTGGAACCAATAGATTCGTTTGTGATTATTTTTTATCGTATCGTCTTAATGGCAATTGTCTGTTTTTTTGCCTGTGGTGTTAAATATCAGTTCAACCTAAAATCGATTTTCGCGCCGATGTTCGAAACACGAAAAAAAACCATGACTTACATTATCGCAGGTGTGGTTATTTCTTTAAATTGGAGCCTTTATATTTGGGCAGTTAATGCTGGATTTGTCATCCAAACCTGTGTAGGGTATTTTATCGAGCCTCTACTTGTATGTGTGTTTGGAATGATCTTTTATAAGGAAAAAGCGAATAAGTGGAAGAAAATTGCGTTAGGCTTTGCTGTTGCAGGCTTAGCCGTAATGATTATTGGCTATGGCGAACTACCAATGATCGCCCTTGGATTAGCGTGTTCCTTTGCAATTTATTCTGCAATCAAAAAAAGTGTGTTCATCAGTCCGTTGCAGTCGCTGCTATATGAAACCTTGTTTCTCGCACCGATAGCTTTGCTGTTTGTTTTCTACTTTGAAGGAAGTGGTGCAGGAGCTTTAGCTGTAGGCGGAGGCCTCAAGTTCTTCTTGCTACTATTTGCCGGTCTTGCTACAGCAATACCTCTAGGATTATTTTCTTTTGGTGCCAACAAGCTATCATTAATTACCTTAGGCGTATCCGAATATATTTCTCCATCAATCACGTTAATCCTTGGTATTTTCCTGTTTAAGGAACCCTTTGATATTATTCAATTCAGTTCCTTTGCGGTAATTTGGGTTGGCTTGATTTTCTTTACTTATGGTGAAATCAAAGACGTTAAAAGCGGACATGTAGGAGGAGCGTAAGAGATTGAAGACGAAGAAGTTGAATTTTTTTCACGTAGCAATTATGTATGTCGGCACCATAATGGGTGCCGGTTTTGCGTCAGGGAGAGAAGCATGGCAGTTTTTCGGCATATTTGGTGACCATGCGTTTATTGGAATTTCCGTTGCAGGAACCTTGTTTATCCTCATCGGCATGATGGTTAGTTATATTGCAAGAGCGTTAAATACTGACGATATGGGGCGCTGCATTCTCTTTTTTCAACATGAAAAAGCGAGCCATTTTATCGGATGGTTTATGGCTGGGCTTCTGTATACCATCATCATTCCTATGTCAGCTGCCGGAGGTGCTTTTTTAAATCAACAATTTGGGTTACATCCTGCGGTTGGTGGTGCGATAATTGTAGTGTTGGTTATTTTCACCGTGCTGGGGGATTTCGAACGAATATCAAAAGTCTTTCGATTCACCATTCCGTTGTTGTTCGTGGTAGACATTGTTTGCTGTATGTTGATCATTAATGCGGATATCGAGCAAAGCGGCCCAACATCGGGATTCACACCTAGTGCTATGGCGTCTACTTGGCCGTTGGCGGCGATTTTGTTTGTATCTTATAATATGTTGGGGATGATTCCAATCGTAGCGGCTGCGTCCATTAATGCGGAAGGGAAACGTCATGCCATTCTTGGTTCAGGCCTTGGCGGCTTGATGCTTTCAGTACTGACGGTAATTCTAATCTTTGCGTTACGTAAAGATATGGCATTAACCAATAGTACGGATCTTCCCATGCTTGCGTTTACTGCAAAAATATCTGTTTTTGCCAATATCATGTTTGGCTCTGTTATGTTTTGTGCGATTTATTCAGCAGCGACAAGTACATATTATGGATTTTCAACAAAGTTAAAAGATACGCCTAGGAAAAAGTATATCATTATCGGTGGCGCTATCGTCGGTTTTCTTTGTGGATTATCAGGGTTTAAGACAATTGTCGCTTTTTTATACCCCATTGAAGGATATATAGGGTTAATCATCATCATCATGATTACCATTAACTTTTTTAGGGTATTAAAAATGAAGAAGTCGGATGAGCGTTCAACAGTAACAAGAGTAACTGCTGGATATGGAGGCGAAGCGTTCTTGATTTTTGGAAGTGAGAAAACTGTTTTATATGATTGTGGAATGGCTTATTGTCATCATGGATTAATTAAAAACATTCAAGACGCGTTGAATAAGAGTGGAAGAAGCACAATTGATATGGTGCTATTATCTCATACCCATTATGATCACGTAGGTGCACTTCCGTATATCTTGCAGCAGTGGCCAGAAGTTGTCGTCATTGGCGCAGCTAAAGCCAAATCTGTCTTTGAAAGTCGCGGTGCCCTGGAGACTATTCTTCGATTGGGACAAAATGCTGCGAAAACCTATGGCAGCGATGAAGGGATTATCACTTCTGGGATGCGTATTGACCAAGTAGTCACCGACGGGGATAGGCTATCTATTGGAGAAGAATACATTCAGGTTATTGAAACACCTGGACATACGGATTGTTCGTTAACCTACGTTCTTGAGCCTGAAAAAATCATGTTTTTATCTGAAAGCACAGGTGTCTTACGAAGCAAAGAAACAATGCACACAGCGATTTTAAAAGGTTACGAAGATGCAATGGCTTCTTGTGAAAAATGCAGAAACTATGGGGCGAATCAATTAATTGGACCTCATTATGGCATAGTGCCAAAAGATGCAGTAGAAACTTACTTCAATATGTTTTCTCATGCAGCTGAAGAAGAGCGGGATTTCATCTTAAATTTAGCAGATCAAGGTTACAGCCGTGATGAAATCATGGACGCTTTTGAATCGCGCTTTTGGACGGAAGAACGTGGGAAAAGCCAACCGAAGGCTGCTTTTTATGAAAATGCAAAATACTCCATCAATCATATACTGGAAGTATTTAGACCTTAGCGATTCATTCCGTTTCGTTTATGTGTTACAATATAGTGTGAATTAATCAGGAATGAGGATATACTATGGACAATCAAGATAAATATGAAGAGATAGAGCCAATCAATGACGAACAAAAAAAGGGCTTGATCCGTCGAGCTTCTTTAGGCATTTTGTTGGTGGTTTTTCTGGTTTTTACCGGAATCATCATGTTTACCGGAATCATCAACAATCTTTTCGGTAAAAACATGGAAATGCTTGTGCTGTGCATTATCGCAGCATTTCTCGTATGGCTATTATATAAATCTAAGAAAAGTTAGGGGAAAAGAATGATTATCAATAAAAAATTGAATTCTGGAATTAGAATGGTGTTAGAAGATATTCCCTATGTGCAATCCATTGCCATTGGAATTTGGGTGAAGGCTGGTGCTGTGGATGAGGATCCAAAACACGCCGGAGTTTCTCATTTTATCGAGCATATGATGTTCAAAGGAACAGAAAAAAGAAGTGCGAAAACCATTGCTGAAGATATCGACAAAATAGGCGGTCAAATCAATGCGTTTACAGGTAAAGAGGCGACTTGCTACTATGTGAAAACAATTCATAATCACTATCAAGAGGCAGCAGATGTTCTTGTGGATATGCTGACCAATTCCGTTCTCGATAAAGAAGAGATGAACAAGGAACGACAGGTGATTTGTGAAGAAATCAAAATGACCCAAGACGCTCCCGATGACCTTGCCCATGATACCATTACAGAAATGGTGTTTAAGGGAAACCCTTTAGGCAAATCAATTATCGGCACACCGTCTTCGTTAAACAGAATTTCGAGAAATGTTATGGTAGATTACTTACGAAAAGAATACACCCGAGACAATATCGTTGTTTCTGTAGCAGGAAATTTTGATGTGGACGAAATATGTGCGTACTTTGATGAAAAATTTCTTTCTTTAGCCCAGTTTAAAGAAGAAAAAGAAGATCATTTTACTGAATATCAACCGTCTTGTAAGTTAATTGTTAAGGATATCGAACAATCACATCTTTGCCTTGCAACGAAAGGGCTAAAGCTAACGGACGAACGTTACTTTGCTTTTTCCATTCTAAACAACATTATGGGTGGAAGTATGAGCTCAAGGCTATTTCAAAATATTAGAGAGCAAAAGGGATTGGCCTATTCAGTCTATTCCATGACAGGCGCTTTTCGCGATGACGGCTATTACAATATTTATGCAGGCGTTAGCCACAACAAGATTAAGGATGCAATTTACGGCATTAAGGAAGAGCTTGACGCCCTTGAACAGCAGGGAATTACCCGAGATGAGTTAGAATCTTCACGAGAACAGCTTAAGGCTGGATACATTTTTGGTCAGGAGAATGTTTCGGGGAGAATGTTTAAGAACGGGAAAAATACCATTCTTTCCGGTACCCATTATACCCAAGAGGAAGTCATTACATCCTTTGATCAAGTAACGATGGAAGACATCGAAGAGGTAAAAAAGCTCATTTGTGATTTTGATCAATACTCGGTGGTAGCCGTAACCAATCACAAATTAGATTTAAGAAAGGTAATGAAACGATAAGATGAAATTTAGAATCATTAGTAAAAGTGGAAGAGTGCCACAGTATGAAACTGCCGGTTCAGCCGGTTTTGATATTGCTGCCTATTTAGATGCGCCAGTCATTCTAAAACCTGGCCAAAGACAATTGGTACCAACAGGCCTATTTTTTGAGCTACCAACAGGTTATGAAGCGCAGGTCAGAGCAAGAAGTGGGCTATCCATAAAGCACGGCATTGGTTTAGTAAACGGCATTGGTACTGTGGATTCAGATTATCGAGGCGAATTGAAAGTGCCACTGATCAATTGGGGAGATGAGCCGTTCACCATCAATGATGGAGATAGAATCGCACAGGTGGTCATCAGTAAGGTTGAACAAGTCCAATTGGAGTTATCAGATGTTGTAAATGATACTGAAAGAGGAAGTGGTGGCTTCGGTCATACAGGAGTATAGTATGTTATATAGAGAGGATATAGAAAAACGCGAGGATATTCTCGTTATAAATGGGTGCAAATCTTCGGAATCAAAAGGTAGAACTGTCTACGAAGAACCGTGTCGCTTTAGAACAGATTTTCAGCGTGATCGTGACAGAATCATTCATTCTAAGGCGTTTCGTCGTTTGATGCATAAGACACAGGTTTTCCTTTCCCCTGAAGGTGACCATTATCGCACTCGACTAACTCATACTCTTGAAGTATCTCAAGTAGCGAGAACCATTGCGCGTTCATTAGGCTTAAATGAAGATTTAACCGAGGCGATTGCCATGGGCCATGACTTAGGTCATACTCCATTTGGACATAACGGTGAAATGGTTTTAGATAAAATACATCCAGAAGGATTCAGACATAACGAGCAAAGCCTTAGGGTCGTAGAAGTATTAGAATCGACAGAAAACAGAGAAGGCATGAATTTGACCTATGAAGTAAAGGATGGGATTCTCAATCACACAGGCCAATTACCTGCAGCGACGTTAGAAGGACAAGTGGTCAAAATCAGCGACCGCATAGCGTATATTAATCATGATATTGATGATGCCATTCGAAGCGGCGTTATTTCGCTAAATGATTTACCGAAAGGGCCAATTGAGCTGTTTGGAACAGGTCACCGCCAAAGAATTGACTGTATGGTGTCCAATGTGGTGCTATATAGCGACGGAAAAGATTTCGTCTCCATGGACGAAGAACATCGTGGGCAATTAGATTTACTTCGCAGTTACATGTTTGATCATGTATATAAAAGTAAAAAAGTAAAAAAAGAAGAGGATTTGGCTAAGGTAGAGGTTGTTGTCAGTTCCTTATATCGATATTTTATCGACCATCCTAGCAAACTACCATCAGATATATCTAGGTTGGTTCCAAATGACGGAATCAACACTGCAGTAAAAGATTACATTGCCGGGATGACAGATCGCTATGCGCTAAATTTGTATTCGGATTTGTTCGTGCCAAAAGGTTGGAAATAAATATTAAAAATAAAAAAGGGAAATCCATTTTTTGTAGAATATAGTAGATATAAGAAAGTGTAGAGGTATAAATGGGTTTTTCAAATTCGTCATTAGAGAATTTAAAAAGTCAAATTAATATCGTTGATGTTGTTGGTCGTGTGGTTTCGCTGAAACGAGCAGGGAGCAACTATAAAGGTGTTTGCCCTTTCCACAATGAGAAAACACCTTCTTTTGTTGTCTCGGAACAGAAACAGATTTTTACTTGCTTTGGTTGTGGTGCAACTGGAGACAGCATCGAATTCGTTAAACGACATTACAATTTGGATTTTTCCGAGGCAGTAGAGAAAATTGCGGGAGAATATGGAATTACCCTTGAAAAAAACAATACCAGTGATAATCGCAATCAATACTATGAAGTCAATAAATTGGCGGCAAATTTCTTTTATCAAGGGTTTACGCAGCGCGCCAATAAAGGCTATGGCTACATGAAACAGCGCGGAATTTCTGATTCGGTGTTGAAAAAATTCGGGATTGGATATGCTGATGAATCCTGGGATAGTCTTTATCAATTTTTACTATCGAAAAATGTTGATAAAAAAATCATGCTTGAACTAGGCTTAATTGCAGAAAGCAAGGGGAAATGCTACGATAAATTTAGAAATCGTGTCATATTCCCGATTATTAATACCAACGGTAAAGTAATTGGTTTTGGTGGACGAGCCATTGACCCTAATGATAACCCTAAATACTTAAATTCTCCCGAGAGTAAGGTATTTCAAAAGAAAAACAATCTCTATGGGCTAAACTTAGGTAGACAAAGCGTAGGAAAAGAAGGGTTCATTATCCTTGTAGAAGGGTATATGGATACTATAGCTTTATATCAAAGTGGCATAGAAAATGTTTCTGCATCGTTAGGAACAGCACTAACTGAAAATCAAGCCAAGCTAATTAAACGATATACAAAAAACGTAATATTATCCTATGATGCTGATGGCGCTGGACGTACAGCAGCATTGAGAGGATTAGACATCCTGAAAAAAGAAGACTGCAAGGTGAAAGTGCTTCATGTAACAGATGGGAAGGATCCTGATGATTACATCAAGAAAAACGGAAAAAATGCCTTCCTTAAACTGGTTAAAGAAGCGTTGCCCTATGGAGATTATAAATTAGAACAGGCAAAAGCAGGATATGATTTATCGAAAGATGAAGACAAAATTGACTATATTCAAAAAGCAACCAATATCATTAGTCAATTAAGACCTGTCGAACAAGAAGTGTACATTAAGAAGGTGTCGAAAGACATTAACGTGTCTGAAGCGGCAATTCGTATGGAGCTTCTTGGCGAGAATCATATTGCCGTGAACCATCCATCTCCAATGAAAGAAGAGCCGCAGGAGATAGCTGCAGAAGTCACTTCTTTGGAAAAAACCTTACTAAAACTGTTGTTTATGGAAAACACCTATTTAGAAAAAATCGATGAACATCCAGGCATTCTATCTGGAGAGTTTGCGACTAAGGTGTATTCGTTAGCGAAAGAAGCGTATAAACAAGAACAAAACATAGATATCAATCGCATTATGGACAATCTTAATCCTGACGATTCAAACCAGCTTCAAGAAATCATTGATCATGTTGTCATTGGTGGTAATGAAGAACAGGTATTCGATGATTGTATTCATACATGGACGGATAATCGATTGGCTAAGGAAGAGACAATGTTAATCACATTATTATCCCTGGCAGATGAAGAGAATAATCAAGATAAAATCATAGAGCTTACGGATATGTTGGTTAAAGTACAACGTGAAAGAAAGAACCATAAATAGGGGGGATATAATGAACAACGAAGAGAAAAAAGACGCAGGAAGCATGAGTGAAACATTTGCTTCCATGACCACGGAACAGATTAAAAACGAGCTGATCAACCAATTGGTGCAGAAGGCAAAAACGAAGAAAAACGTATTGACTTACACGGATATGGCTGATTATCTCGATGCTTTTGACTTGGAAAAGCATGTTGTGGATGAAATATACGAATCACTTTTGGGCAAAGACATCGAAATTGCCAGCGAAAGTGAACCTGAAGAATTCGCAATGAGCTTGGAAAGTGAAGAAGACCCAGAAAACATTGAAGAAGAAGATGGGATTATCGTTACAGAATCTGGCGAAATTGATATTGAGGCAACCTTACCTAAAGGAATCTCCGTTGACGATCCAGTTAGAATGTATTTAAAAGAAATCGGTAAGGTCTCCCTTTTAAGTGCTGATGAAGAAATTGAATTAGCCATTAGAATGGAAAACGGTGATGAGGAAGCGAAGAAAAAACTTTGCGAAGCCAACTTAAGATTGGTTGTTAGTATTGCCAAGAGATATGTTGGAAGAGGAATGCTTTTCCTTGACTTGATTCAAGAAGGGAATTTAGGTCTGATTAAAGCCGTTGATAAATTCGACTTTAGAAAAGGATTCAAATTCTCCACTTATGCGACATGGTGGATTAGGCAGGCAATCACTAGGTCCATTGCTGACCAAGCTAGAACCATTAGAATTCCAGTTCATATGGTAGAAACCATCAATAAATTAATTCGTGTATCTAGACAATTGCTCCAAACTTATGGAAGAGAACCAACCCCTGAAGAAATTGCAAAGGAAATGGGCATTACCGTGGATAAGGTAAGAGAAATACAGAAAATCGCTCAAGAACCTGTTTCTCTTGAAACGCCAATTGGTGAAGAAGAAGACAGCCACTTGGGAGATTTTATTCCGGATGAAGATGTACCTGCTCCAGCAGAAGCTGCTGCATTCTCAATGCTTAAAGAACAGCTGGTAGAAGTCCTTGATACATTAACTGAACGTGAACAAAAAGTATTGAAGCTTAGATTTGGTCTTGAAGATGGAAGATCTAGAACCCTTGAGGAAGTGGGAAAAGAATTTGACGTAACCAGAGAGCGAATCAGACAGATTGAAGCTAAGGCGTTGAGAAAACTGAGACACCCTAGCAGAAGTAAAAAATTAAAAGATTATCTGGAGTAAACGAATGATGTTAAGTGATCGATTAGCACTTATAGCAAATCAGATAAATCAGGGAGAAACCATGGCTGACATTGGAACGGATCATGGTTTTTTGCCTATTCACCTTTGGGAAACCGAAAAATGTCCTAAAGTCATCATGGCCGATATCAGCGAACAATCCTTGCAAAAAGCTATGGATAACTGTACAGAGCGTTATCCTGAACAGGACTTTGACTTTCGCCTTGGAAACGGAATTGACGTATTAGCAAACGGAGAAGTTGAAAATGTGGTGATTGCTGGTATGGGAGGGATTCTGATTACTGATATTCTCGGATGGGACTTAGTAAAGAGCCATTCGATCAACAAATATATATTGCAACCACGAACCCATACCGGTGTGCTGCGTCGTTGGCTAGCAAACAATGGGTTTTCCATTGTACGAGAATTGCTGGTTCGAGAAAGCAAATTTATATGGGAAATCTTAGTAGTCACGAATAGGACAGAAAACAGCTCGACTTCTGTACCTACCAGTGATGAAGAATTCGACTATCCAGATAGCTTGCTTACTTTTCGTGGTCCTTTGACTGCTGAATTCTTGCAAAATCGTCTCGCCATAGAGACAGGCATATTACAGACTATTGTGGAGCATAGTAAAAATGCAGAAACAGCATCGATTTCTTGTCAAAAGAAAATCAAAAGAATCGAGCATTTATTGTCGGAATTGGAGAAACTGAAATGAATAAGAATAAGTTAATAGAAAGAATTGAATCATTTTGTCCAATAGAGCTTGCTGAGGAATGGGATAATTGTGGATTTCAAGTTAATGTTGCACAAAACAACATTGAAACCGTATTGGTGTCATTAGAAATTACCAACGCAGTGATTGATGAGGCTGTGGAAGAGGGTGCTGACTTGATTTTGGTGCATCATCCTTTGCTGTTTTCAGGAATTAAAACGATTGACAGTAACGATGTTATTGGAAACTATATTCACCGGCTGATCAAAGCCAATATTTCTGTTTATGCTTGTCATACCAACTTTGATAAACTTAGCGGAGGCAACAACGATTACATTGGAGAATTGTTAGAATTAATCGATGTTAGACCGTTCACTCAAGATAATGGTTTTTGTAGAAAAGGGGATACACCATTTGAAATTACATTGATGGAGTTGATGCATAAAGCCTCTGAAGCCTTCAACATTGACGAACGACATTTTCGCTACGTCGGTGATCCGATGATGCCAGTGGAAACAGTTGGTTGGTGCAGTGGTGCAGGAACTGAATTCATCGCTGCTGCTAAAGACAATGGGTGTGATTTATTTATCACTGGTGATCTAAAATACCATGACGCACAGCTTGCAAAAGAAATGTGCATTGGAATTCTTGATCTGGGACATTATGGTTCGGAAAAAATATTTACAGAAAATATGGCAGATCAGTTAAAACAGCACTGCACCGAGGATGATATCGAAATCGTCGAATCCATGTGTGATATCAATCCTTTTGGTTGATTATTTGTTTAATTTCTGATATAATATAAAAGTTATGGGTAAGCCAGACAGTCGCGTGCCAAAAGCATGAGGAAAGTCCGGGCTCCACAGGGCGAGGATGCCGGATAACGTCCGGCGTAGGTAACTATAGGGAAAGTGCAACAGAAACATTCCGCCGAAACGGGTAATGCCGTGGTAAGGTTGAAATGGTGAGGTAAGAGCTCACCGGCGTTACGGAGACGTGACGGCCGTGTAAACCCCATCCGGAGCAAGGCCAAAATGGGCATAAAAGGTGGCTGCCCGTCACCGCCCAAGAGGTAGGCCGCATGAGCGTGCAGTAATGTTACGCCTTAGATAGATGATTGTCAAATACAGAACCCGGCTTATAGGCTTACCCTAACATCATCACATAAAGGAGGACGAGATATTTATGACAGAACTAAATAAAATGGGATCCGCACCTATAGGAAAACTTCTTGCCTCTATGGCCTGGCCAGCGATACTTTCGATGACCATTAATGCTTTATATAACGTAGTAGATAGTATATTTGTAGCAATGATAAGCCAACAGGCACTGACAGCAGTTTCCTTAGTGATGCCGATCCAAATGCTAATGATTTCCATGGCAGTTGGTAGCGCCGTCGGCGTAAACTCCCTAATTGCAAGACGGTTAGGGGCACATAGATATGAAGAAGCAAACACCGCAGCAAGCACCAGTATTCGAATTGGTGTTTTTAATTTCATTGTCTTTGCGTTAATTGGTGTGTTTTTTTCCAAAACATTCATGAACGCATATACGAGCGATGCCGAAATCTTCCAAGGTGGAGTAATTTACCTTAGAATCATCACTACATGCTCTTTATTTAGCATGATACAAATTCAATTGGAAAAGGTGCTACAAGCAACTGGCAACATGATTGCGCCGATGATCATCAGCCTTAGTGGCGCCATTGTTAATTTAATCTTAGACCCAATTTTGATTTTTGGTCTACTTGGAGCACCTAAGCTTGGCATTGCTGGAGCAGCCATTGCTACAGTATCCGGTCAAGCGGTGGCGTTGTTCGTTGCAATTTACATTATCATAAAAAACGAACACCAAGTTGAAATCAAAATCAAAGGATTTAAAATGGATTGGACTGTTGTACGTGACATTTATAGTGTAGGACTTCCATCTATTGTTATGCAATCCATTGGATCAATCATGCTACTTGCATATAACGCAATCATTGCAGCATCTGCTACAGCAATAGCGGTCTTAGGCGTGTATTTCAAATTACAGTCGTTTATCTTCATGCCTGTATTTGGACTTAACCAAGGTGCTATGCCAATTATGGGATATAATTATGGTGCTAAAAACAGACAGCGATTGATGCAAACCTATAAATATGGATTGATTACTGCAGCCGTGATTATGGCTATTGGAACCATCTTATTCCAGGTATTTCCCGATGTATTCTTGAAAATGTTTAGCGCTGATGACAAAATGCTAGAAATGGGTGTACCAGCTCTTCGCATGATCAGCATTTGCTTCATTCCTGCATCTTTCGGCATTATGACCGCAACGCTGTTTCAGGGAACAGGCCATGGGGTATACAGCTTACTGGGATCGTTGATTCGTCAATTGATTGGAATATTGCCTCTGGCGTATTTCATTTATCATACATGGGGAATTGAAGCTTCTTGGGCATCTTTCCCATTAGCGGAAATATTGGGACTAATCTTCTCAGCAGTAATGCTAAACTACTTATACAAAAAAGAAATAAAGACCTTGTAACCTTTCGGTTATTCCAGGTCTCTATACGTTGAATCTTCTTTGACTAAGTCATAAATTAGAGGATCTCGAATCAGATGCTTCCAGCATGTATAGGTTGCTTTGACAAAATCACTGGACAGTGGAAATTGTTCGTCTACAAGAGGACATACATAAGGATATTCTGATTCGTTTAAGATTACCGTTAACTCTCCATTACGGTCAATATGAGGAGTAAGTGGAAAGGTTCTGCATTGCATGGGCCTTTTTTCTCTAGGACAAATTGGCGGGGTTTTACAACGAACGAAATACACTTTACCTGTCCAGGATTCGGGGAAATCATAGTCCTGAGCAGACTCATGACTCCAGGAGAGCCAGTCAGACGTCCTGTCGTGGACTTTGTCTTCTCCAGGAAGAAGATAAATCCCTAAATCCTCATCGTCTTTTCCACAATTGCAGCAGGCAGAATCACAAAGCTGTCCGCAGTCAATGGGAAGCGGAGAGACATGATCCAAAAGCCGATAAATGGCTAAATATGTTCTTTTTTTAATTATACTTTTCATCATAAATTGATTATACTACAAAATGAAAAAAAATAGTGAAAAGATTGTCGATTAATGTTAGAATAACATATATTCTATTTAAGAGGTAAGAAATGAAATTAGGAATTGATATTGGTTCTACAACAGTGAAGCTGGTATTACTTGACGACCAGCATTCCATTATTTTTTCCAGGTACGAAAGACATATGTCTAATGTATTTGAAAAAGTAAAAGAACTGATTAACGATATGTATAAACAATATGGAAGCATTGACCTTAAGCCAGTAATTACTGGTTCAGGTGGTCTTTCACTTGCCAAACTTCTTGGGATTCATTTCGAACAAGAGGTTATTTCTTGTAGCAAGGCAGTGGAAGTATTAATTCCAGAAACGGATGTTGCCATTGAACTCGGTGGGGAAGACGCCAAAATCACGTTCTATGGGACAACAATTGAACAAAGGATGAACGGAACCTGTGCTGGCGGTACAGGTGCTTTTATTGACCAAATGGCTGTCTTACTCAATACAGATGCAGGCGGATTAAACGAAGTGGCCAAAGACGCCCAAATGATTTATCCAATAGCAGCAAGATGTGGAGTCTTTGCAAAAACAGATATTCAACCGTTGATAAATGAAGGCGCAGCAAAGCCTGACCTTGCAGCATCGATTTTTCAAGCTGTGGTAAATCAAACCATTAGTGGACTTGCATGCGGCCATACCATCAAAGGCAAGGTGGCGTTTTTAGGCGGCCCTTTATCCTTTTTATCGGAACTGAGAAAACGATTTATCGATACGTTGGGACTTGGGGAAAGCGATGTTATTTTCCCTGAAGACTCCAAATACTTTGTGGCCATTGGCGCTGCAATGCTAGCGGAAAACAGAGAAGTCGTTAGTCTAAAAACCATTTCTGAACGCATGGAAACAGCAGATCAATCCTTATTATCAGAAACAAAGCATATTGAACCTTTGTTTAACGATAAGGACGAATATAACGCATTCATGCTGAGACATGGTAGAAACAAAATCAAGCGAAAAGACATTCGTAAGGCGAAGGATATGACCTTTTTGGGCATAGACGCAGGGTCAACAACTACGAAAGCTGCCTTAATTGATGAAGATAAAAATTTACTCTATTCTTTCTATCGTAGCAACGAGGGAAGTCCTTTAGATGCAGTAAAAACCATGCTTAAGGAGCTATACTCCTTGTTGCCGGAAAATGCTTACATTGCCAACACTACAGTTACAGGGTATGGAGAAGGGCTGATTAAAACCGCCTTTAAAGCGGATATTGGAGAAATTGAAACCATGGCCCATTACAAGGCTGCGGAGGAGTTTCTCCCAGGTGTTGATTTCATTCTTGATATTGGTGGTCAAGATATGAAATGCATGAAAATCAAGGATAACGCCATTTACAACATCATGCTTAACGAAGCATGTTCTTCAGGTTGCGGATCTTTCCTTGAAACTTACGCCAAATCAGTTAACCTCGATACGGAAGCCTTTTCCAAAGAGGCGCTTTTTGCAAAGCATCCAGTTGACCTAGGCACTAGATGCACCGTATTTATGAATTCTAAGGTAAAGCAAGCGCAGAAGGAAGGATCATCTATTGGTGATATTTCCGCAGGTCTTTCTTATTCCGTAATCAAAAATGCATTATATAAAGTAATCAAGCTGAGAAATACCGACGAAGCTGGAGATAAAATTGTTGTTCAAGGCGGAACCTTTATGAACAACGCAGTACTGCGAAGTTTTGAAAAAATCATCGGTAAAGAAATCGTTAGACCTGATATTGCCGGATTAATGGGAGCGTACGGCTCTGCTTTGATTGCGTTAGACAATTATGTTGAAGGCACAGAGTCTTCAATTTTGACGAAAGAACAATTAAATGATTTTTCCGTGGAACATACCAATGGAAGATGCAAACGCTGTGAAAACCAGTGTATTTTGACGATTAATCGATTCCGGGATGGATCAAAATTCATCACAGGAAATCGCTGTGAAAAAGGTGCAGGAGGGGAACAACACGCCAATTCGCTGCCGAATTTATACGAATATAAGTTCAAGAGATTGTTCGGATATGAACCACTTTCAGATTTTGATGCAGAAAGAGGAACTGTTGCCATTCCAAGAGTGCTTAACATGTACGAAAACTATCCGTTTTGGTTTACGTTCTTTACCAATTTAAAATTTAGAGTTGTTTTATCTCCACCATCCAGTAAATCTATCTACGAAAAGGGGATGGACACCATCGCTTCAGATACAGCATGCTATCCAGCGAAGCTGGTCCATGGACACATCAAATGGCTGGTGGAACAAGGCGAGCAGTGGATTTTCTATCCTTGTTTGAATTATGAACGAAACGAAGATACAACCGCACAGAACCACTATAATTGCCCGATTGTCGCCACATATCCAGAAGTGATTGTAAACAATATGGATGATTTGTTTAAAGAACATCTCGTCCGTTTTTTCAATCCATTTTTGCCATATGATAATGACTTGAAATTGGCAGATCGGTTAGTAGAACACTTGAAGGTTTTTCATATTTCAAGAGACGATGTCATGCGGGCAGTTTCAGAGGCGAGAAAAGAACAAACTAAGTTCAAAAACGATATTCGTAAGCAAGGGGAATATGCCCTGAAATTTGCAAGGGAGCACCATAAAAAATGCGTGGTTCTAGCTGGTAGACCTTATCATTTAGATCCAGAAATTAATCACGGTATCGATAAGGTGATCAACTCCTTTGATATGGTGGTCCTAACGGAAGATTCCATTGCCCATTTAGGAGAACTATCTAGACCAATCAGAGTGTTAGACCAGTGGGTTTATCATTCTAGATTATATAAAGCTGCTGCCTTCGTTGGAACTACTGATGATGTTGAACTTATCCAATTGAATTCCTTCGGCTGCGGCCTTGATGCTGTGACTACTGATCAAGTTGAAGAAATATGCAATGAGAACAATAAATTGTATACGGTGTTAAAAATTGATGAAGGCTCCAATCTTGGTGCTGCTAAAATTAGAATCAGATCGCTCAAAGCAGCCATGGACGAGCGTGAAAAAAATGGAGTCAAGGCAACACCGTCGAGCAAGCCATATGAACGCGTAATATTTACAGAAGAAATGCGGGAAAACTACACGATTTTGGTGCCGCAGATGTCTCCAATCCACTTCACCTATTTAGAAGAAGCGGTGAAGTCCTGTGGATATAATGCAGTCCTGTTACCTCCAGTAGATGTAAATTCAGTGGAGGAAGGGCTTAAATACATCAATAACGATGCTTGCTATCCGACGATTGTTACCCTTGGTCAAATCATATCCGCACTAAAATCGGGAGAATTTGATGTAAACAAAACGGCAGTGTTTATGTCTCAAACTGGTGGCGGATGCAGAGCAAGCAATTACGTTCCTTTACTACGAAAAGCATTAAAGGATTTAAACATGGAGCAAATTCCGGTAGTATCCTTTAACACTGTTGGATTGGAACAGAATCCAGGCTTTAAAATTACCGCGAAAATGGGGATTAGGCTAGCAATCGGCGTAGTTTATGGCGATTTGATTATGCGTGTGCTCTATGCGACTAGGCCGTACGAAAAAGTACCTGGAACATGTGATAAAATATTAGAAAAGTGGCATAGCAAAATTATCGATAACGTGCTTCACTTCCGTAAAAGTGACTACGTCAAAAATTTAAAAGGGATTGTCGAGGATTTTGATCGAGTTGAACGAACCGGCGAAAAGAAACCAAAGGTTGGTGTAGTAGGGGAGATTTTAGTTAAGTATCATCCTAATGCCAATAATGACATTGTCGGCATTATCGAAGCAGAAGGCGGAGAAGCGGTGGTTCTCGATATGTTAGACTTCTTCCTCTACGGAATGTACAGCAAAAAGTTTAACTACGAAAAGTTATCCGGCTCCTACAAAAAAATGTTTGTTAACCGAAGCGCAATTTGGGCTATAGAGTGGTTAAGAAAACCATTGCGCAAGGCATTAAACGCTAGTGAGCACTTTCACGAGCCTGCATATATCGAGGATACAGCAAAAGCAGCTGAAGAAATCATCTCCATTGGAAATCAGTGCGGAGAAGGTTGGTTGCTTACAGGTGAAATGATTGAATTGATTCACGATGGCGTAGAAAACATCGTGTGCTTACAACCTTTTGCTTGTTTACCTAATCATGTTACAGGTAAAGGTGTGATGAAGTCCATTCGAAAAATGAATCCTAAGGCAAATATCGTTGCAATCGACTATGACCCTGGGGCAAGTGATGTAAATCAACTAAACCGAATCAAACTGATGATGGCAACAGCCCACAAAAATTTGATTGAAACCGAATAATGATTCATGTATAATAATTAAGTTAATAACGAGAAAATAAAGATGGGAGGTGTCTCCATGGGTAGACACGGTACAATTGCTGGAAGAAAAGCAGCACAAGACTCTAAAAGAGCAGCAGTCTTTACTAAATACGCGAAAGCCATTACAGTGGCAGCAAAAGACGGCGGAGATCCTGAGTACAACGCTGGATTAAGAGTAGCGATCGAAAAAGCCAAGGCAATCAGTATGCCTAACGATAATATTCAGAGAGCGATTAAAAAAGGAACTGGTGAATTAGAAGGCGCATCATACGAAGAATTGTCATTTGAAGGGTACGGTCCTGGAGGCGTCGCGATTATTGTTGACTGTCTTACGGATAACACTAATAGAACGACTGCAGCCGTAAGATCCACATATGACAAACACGGCGGAAACCTTGGAACTCCCGGATGTGTATCATACATGTTCGCAAGAAAAGGTGTACTGATTATCGAAAAAACTGATGACATTAACGAAGATGCGTTGATGGAAGTAGCTTTGGAATCTGGTGCAGACGATATGGTGACCAATGAAGATTCATTTGAAATTTATACTGAGCCAGCGGCTTATACAGATGTTCACCAAGGATTGACAGATAGCGGCTATGAACTAGTAGAATCGGATATTGAATATGTCCCTTCAATGGAAGCTACACCAACAGATGAACATGATATAAAGAAACTAAGAAAACTAATTGAGGTTCTAGAGGATAACGATGATGTGCAGAAGGTGCATACCAACTGTGCAATCGATTTATATGAAGAGTAACAAAAAAGACGGCTTATGCCGTCTTTTAATTTTGCAATAAAAAACCCGAAGCCCCGTCAGGATATAATTGACGCCCTATCTTCCAGATAGGTGGGTATCCTGTTGCAGCTTCTGTCTTCCACCCAGAGGAGGCTTGACATAGGCGTCACAAACGCAGATTCCCAATGCATAAGTGTAGGTTCAATTATGATTCCTTAACGCAAGCTTTAGGTTAACTATATTATACACCATTTCATCATAAAAATCACGATTAAATTTAGAAATATAGACGATGCCTTGTATACATGTTATAATTGCAACGTAGGGAAATAAGAAAAAAAGGAAAAGAATTATGGGACCTTTAAAATCAAAAGAAATCTTATCTATGACCATTGATAAGAGCGTCGAAAAAGCCAATGGTCGCGCTGGACAGCTTTTCGTATTAGGCATTCTTGCAGGAATGTTCCTTGCATTAGCTGGAGCTGGCGGAAATGTGGGCAGTTTTTACTTTCTAAATGATACAATGCTAAACGGCATCGGGAAATTTATTTTTTCTTTGATCTTTCCTACAGGACTAATGATGATTGTGCTGTGTGGGGGAGAACTGTTTACTGGAAACAATTTGATGATTACCGGTGTATTGGCGAAAAGAATCTCAGCTAAATCCATGCTGAGAAATTGGATCATCGTATATGCTGGCAATTTCATCGGTTCGGTATTCATTGCATGGATGTTTGCAAACAGTGGTCTTCTCCAAATGGGAGATGGACTTCTCGGCACGGTCATGATTAAGGCCGCAGCAAGCAAAGTAACCATGCCCATATTAGAAGTCTTTATCAGAGCAATATTATGTAACATTTTAGTATGTCTTGCAATATGGATGTCAACAGGAGCAGACACTGCAGTTGGAAAAATGCTGTCAGTTTTCTTTCCCGTGTCGCTTTTTGTTGTGACGGGACTTGAACATTGCATTGCCAATATGTTTTACATCCCAATTGGTCTTTTCGCTGATGGAGGACTAACTGAAGGATTAACTTGGAACACCTTTGTATTCAACAATTTGCTCCCAGTAACCTTTGGAAATCTCATCGGTGGCGGACTAATCATTGGATGCTCGTATTATTTTGCATACCACGAACGAAAATGATATACTATTGACGAAGAAAAATTTAGGAAAAGAGATTAACATGAGTAAAAGATTGATTGTAATTGATGGAAATAGCTTGATCAATAGAGCTTATTATGCCATGCAGCGTCCGATGATGACGAAAGAAGGAATTTACACCCAAGGCATTTTCGGATTTATCAATATGTTAACCAAGATTCAGGATGACTATGCTCCTGATTATCTTACGGTAGCATGGGATAGGAAAGCGCCAACCTTTAGACATGAAGAGTATAAGGATTATAAAGCAGGACGTAAAAAAATGCCTCCGGAATTGGCAATGGAATTACCGTTGATGAAGGAGATTCTCACGGCAATGCGCATAGAAAATCTAGAAATCGACGGATTTGAAGCTGACGATATCATCGGAACGGTTGCACGAATCGCAGAAGAAGAAGGCTTGTCGCCTTTGATCATTACTGGTGATAAAGATGCGCTACAGCTTGCAACGGATGTTACCCAGGTATTAATCACCCGAAAAGGCATATCCGAATTCGACCTTTATGACCGAGATAAGATGATTGAGCGGTATCAATTGACTCCGGAACAGTTTATCGATCTGAAAGGGTTAATGGGGGATCAATCGGACAACATTCCTGGAATACCTGGTGTAGGGGAGAAAACTGGGATTAAGCTTTTAACCCAGTTTGGTAGCATTGCAGAAATGCTGGCCAACACTGACAAGATAGAAAACCCAAAGCTACGTGCAAAGGTAGAAGAGCATGCACAGCTGGCATTAATGAGTCAACGGCTAGCTACAATTAATAAATATGTACCGCTGGATATTGATATCCAAAAGTTTAAAGTGGAACAACCAGATTTTCCAGCACTGATTGATTTATACGTCAAATTGGAATTCAACACATTTTTAAAACGACTACATATTGAAGAGCCAGCGGAGCGCGAAGCTTTGACATACACTGATGAGACCGATTTGAACAAGATTTCAATTCATACTCTTGCCGAAATGGATCAGTTGAAGAACATTGCCGTCGGTGCTTCCGTGTTCATCAAAGCCTTTAGCGACCATCACCATGTGAATCAGCCGGAGCTATATGGCATTGCAATTTTAGATGAAACGACGTATTACTACATTCACATTGCGGACAACCAAATGAAGAAAAAACTGGTTGATTTCTTCGATGAACGACAGCTATCCATCTCTGGACACGACCTCATCAACGACTACTATGTACTCATGTGGTCTGGTTTTGATGGACCAAAAACAGCATTTGATACTGCCATTGCTGAGTATGTTCTCGATCCAACCAAATCAAATTATCAACTGAAAACCCTTGTTTTTGAGTACTTACATTATGAACTGATGAATGAACAGGAAATGCTCGATAACAACGGACAGATGGATTTGTTAGGAAACAACGTCACTGAGTATGCAGAGTACGGATACCAATGGTGTGTTTCCGTGAAACGACTGCAGGAAATCCAAAAGACTAAATTGAAAGAAATGGATTTAGAGAAAGTCCTTTATTCCGTTGAGCTGCCACTAATCGAAGTGTTAGCAGCTATGGAAGTTGAAGGTTTCTCTGTGGATAAAAACAAACTACAATTCTTTGGAGAAACACTTAAAGCAGAACTAAAAGAATTAGAATCCTCCATCTATGAAGAAGCGGGAATAACGTTTAACATCAATTCACCTGCTCAGCTGGGAGAAATTCTTTTCGAACGGTTAGAACTACCTTCAGGGAAGAAAACAAAAAGAGGGTATAGTACCAGCGCAGATGTACTGGGAAAAATCAAAGATAAGCATCCTATTGTCAATATGGTATTGCAATATAGGATGATTTCAAAGCTAAACAGCACCTATGTGGAAGGGTTAATGCCTTTGGTTGGTAGCGATGGTAAAATTCGCGCACATTTCCAGCAAACGGTTACTGCCACAGGAAGAATTAGCTGTACAGAACCAAATTTGCAAAACATTCCGATCAGGCAAGAACTTGGCAGACAGCTACGAAAAGCGTTTTATGCTGGGGAAGAAGATTATCGCTTGGTAGGCGCTGACTATTCTCAAATCGAATTGAGAATTCTAGCCCATTTGTCAGGAGATGAACATTTACTTGAAGCCTTCAATCAAGGTGACGACATTCATCGAAATACTGCAGCTAGAGTCTTTGGCTTAACCTATGATCAGGTTACACCTCTAGATAGAAGTAGAGCCAAAGCAGTTAATTTTGGGGTGATTTACGGGATGAGCGGGTTTGGTCTTTCAGAAGAGCTGAACATCACCAGAAAAGAAGCAGAATCCTATATCGCAGACTATTTCGAACAGCATTTGGCTGTAAAACAATACATGGATGAGCAGGTTGCTCTTTGCAAAGCAAATGGTTATACGGAAACCGTAATGGGCAGAAAACGGTTTATCCATGAAATTGGTTCTTCTAATTATATGGTTCGTCAATTAGGCGAACGATTGGCAATGAACAGCCCAATTCAAGGAAGTGCAGCTGACATCATCAAGCTGGCGATGATCAAAGTACACCACGAGCTTAAGTCTCGCCAATTAAAGTCAAAGCTCATTCTTCAAGTCCACGATGAGTTGATCATTAAGACAGCAAAGGAAGAAACAGAAGCAGTAGAAGAGCTACTCGTTAGAAATATGGAAAACGCTTTAGCATTAAGCGTACGCCTTGCTTGTGATTTAAATCATGGCGATACTTGGTACGACTTGAAATAGAGGTAAAACGATGAAAATTATTGGCTTGACTGGTGGAATAGGTAGCGGTAAATCTACAGTTACTGACTATCTGAACCAGAAAGGATATCGTGTCATCGATGCAGATGCGTTGGCACGTAAAATCACAGAAAAAGGAACAAAAACCTTGAAAGAAATCGTTGACTATTTTGGTGAAAACATTTTGCTACCTGATGGTAACTTAAATCGAAAGCAGGTGGCATCCATTATCTTCAGTCATCCCGAGAAAAAAAGTCAATATCAAAAAATGACCACAGACGTTGTGGTTAACATGATTCGAGAAGAAGTTTCCCTGCTTCAAAAAGAGGGGAAAGAACCCCTTGCATTCATTGATGCACCACTTCTTTTCGAAGCTGGTGTAGATAAACTGACTGATGCAATTTGGCTCGTCACAGCTCCTGAAGAGATGCGTATTTCTAGAGTCAAAGCAAGAGATAACGTTACAGACCTGGAAGTAAAGCAACGAATCCAACACCAAATGAAAACGGTTGAACAAGAAGAACGTGCCCATGAAATCATTGACAACGCTAAAGGAAAGGAAGACTTGTATCATTTGATAGATGGTCTATTAAAAAAATATGCTTAATGAACATAAAAAAAGCAAATTCAGCAAAATACTTTCATTTCTTCACGAACACATCATTCTATTGATTATTGTGATTGTAGTGATTGCCAGTTTGGCTTCAACGCTGTTTATTGTGAAAAACAACAGTGACGACGGTACTACTGTTCAAGAGAATATCACGTACAAACCATCAAATACCTTGTACTTTGCTATGGATAAAGTGAAAACCTTAAATCCTTTAACATCTTCAGATCAGGACACGTATTACATTGTACAATTGGTATACAGTAGCTTATTTCGCTTAAATGATACGCTAAATGTAAAGAAAGATGTGGTTCAAAAGTATTCTACAAACAAAAGTGAAGGGAAAGTCAACATTACATTAAGAAAAGACGTGAAATTTAGCGATGGATCAAAGTTAACCGCGTCGGATGTTTCCTATACCGTCAACCAAATCGATAGAATTGGCTCCTCTAGTCCATATTACGAATATGTGTCAAAGATAGAAACGGTACAGGTTACTGGAACATATACGTTTACTGTATATTTCCACGATTCTTCTGATGCCGCAGTAGACAATTTAATTTTCCCGATTGTATCATCTAGCGATTACGATTTGGAGGGTGGAAGATCCGTTGGCAGCGGGCAATATGCTTTCGGTGGTTATGATAAGACTAAGTATTTAAAGCTAAAACCAAACGAGCACTATTTTGGGACTGTTCCTACCAACAAAATTCATTTTTTGATCATCCCTGACAAAACCAAAACGACTGGCTTGATGACAACTGGTGCGGTAACCGCGTATCTTAACACTTCCTTAGATGCTGATGCTGACGCAGAAGATAAAAACCTAAAATTTGAAGCGATTCCTTCTAGTGAAGCAGAGTTTTTAGGTTTCAACTTTAAGCACAAGGAGCTGGCGAAAACAGAAGTAAGGCAGGCAATAGCCAAAGCGATTGACGTTACGAGTATCATTGAAGACAATTACGGCGCTACGGCAATTCCATCAGATACGATCTATTTCCCGGGATTTCTTGGTGTAGGCAAGAAGAATGACGCTTATCCATACGATCAAAAGGGCGCGGCGGATTTGCTTAAATCAGCTGGTTTTGAAGACAATAACGAGGATGGTATTCTCGAAACAAAGAACAACAAACCATTATCACTGACCTTGATTGTCAACAGCAATAGCGATAGTCGCGGAGGTACTGCCATTTCCATTGCCGATGCTTTAGAACAAGTTGGTATAAAGGTTATCATTAAGAGATTGTCCTGGAGTGCCTACAGAAACGCCATTGAACAAGGTGACTATGATTTGTATATTGGTGGATATCAATTCGATAAGCAATATAATTTAAAAGAACTGTTTGATTTTAATAATGACTTAGGTTATAATAATAAGGCAGTTATTTCCAACGTGAACAAATTGGAAACAGCATTAACCGCTAAAGGGCAGAAAGAGGCGTTTACGTCTCTCCACCAGCAATTAATCGAGGATATTCCTTATTATTGCTTATGTTATAAAACGTATGCCTTCGTTACTGTTGAACGATTTAACGGAACGCAACTGCCATCATTCTTCGATGCTTACAGAGGCGCATCCACATGGACGTGGGAGCAAACTGTTACAGTAGAAGAGTGATGAAAAAACCGATATACTATACCTTGTTGTGCGGCTGTGGCGGAATGGCAACGTGTTGCGAGCAACACTCCTTCGTTCAGCAATCTATAGTCGATTGCTTCACTACGCTGTCCTATTTATCCAACCAACTAAAGTTGGGGAAAATAGGCAGACGCCAGCACGTCATCAATGAGATAGGATTACCTGAAAACCAAATATACTATACCTTGTTGTGCGGCTGTGGCGGAATGGCAGACGCGCACGCTTGAGGGGCGTGTGGGCAACCGTGCTGGTTCGAGTCCAGTCAGCCGCACCAATGAAAAAGAAGTATTGACGAGGTTTTCACATTATGCTAAAATAAGCATATTGCGCCGGCGTGATGGAATTGGCAGACGTGCAGGATTCAAAATCCTGTGGTGGTAACACCGTATGGGTTCGACCCCCATCGCCGGCACCAAAAAGCTACTAAAACTTTTATATAAATCGAGGAGGAAAAAATGGGTAAAGATGGATTTATAATGCAAATCGGTATTTTGGTTCTATTTGTTGGAGCGATGTATTTCTTACTCATCAGACCACAGAAGAAAAAAGAAAAGACCATTACTGACATGAGAAATTCAATCCAGGTCGGTGATGAAATCATCACAATTGGTGGTATCTGTGGTAAGGTAGTAAAAACTAAGGACGAAAGTATTGTTATTCAAGTTGGTGCTGATAAAGTAAAATTTGAAATGATGAGATGGTCAGTTTCGTCTGTAGTAAGTTCAAGCAAAACTTCTTCCAAATCTTCAGCTGTTGAAGAAGAAGAGACCGAGAAGAAATCAATGCCTAAACGCCTAAAGAAGGCTTCTACAGAAGAACCTGAAGAAGTAATTCCTGAGGATGAAAAATAAACGAATAAGATGATTCGTATTGAAAACCCCTACAACATTAGGGGTTTTTCTAATATCGTACAAAAAGGTACATTTTCCTTGATGAATGTTGGAAAACGTAGTACAATAAAGAGTAAACTAAAATGCCGATATTATGGGCAATTTTATGACTAACAGAGAAGGTGAGAGGATAAAATGAGTTTAAAACTAAAGAAAATTTTGGCTTGCATAACCATTATTGCTACAGTAGCAGGATGGTATGTTACGGTTTTTGGTGTTGGTTCACTGAATTCCATTAAAGATGCGATGAAATTTGGACTGGACATCAATGGTGGTGTTTATGTTGTATTAGAAGCAGATACTGACGCTACAGGTCAGGAATTGACTGAGTTGATGGAGCAAACCCGTGAGGTGTTAAACAACAGAGTTAATGCCATGGGTATTTCTGAGGCTACCGTATCCATTGAAGGAAAAGATAGACTTAGAGTAGAAATGCCTGGAGTAGAAAACGCTCAGGAAGCCATTGACCAAATCGGTAGAACTGCACAGCTACGTTTCTTCTTAGCAGATGGTACTGAAGTATTATCTGGAACGGAAGTGAAAGATGCCAGTATCGATACAGATACGGAACAAGGTGGATATAAAGTACTACTTCAATTCTCTAAAGAAGGTTCAGAAAAGTTTGCGGATGCGACAGAAAAAGCTTCATCCGGCCAAATTTCTATTGCACCTCAGTTTGAGAACACAGAAGTACAAGCTTCTTCCGTAGTCATCATGCTAGACGACGAAATCATTACTGCGCCAAGAGCTAGCCAGAAAATAGATAGTGATTCTTGTGAAATCAGCCCCTTCACTAAAGAAGGTGCTTCAACGACAGCAGCGTTAATCCGTGGAGGTGCATTGCCTGTAGCTTTAGAAGAAATGACTTCATCCGTACAGACTGCTACCATCGGTGTAGACGCATTAAACAAGAGCGTTATTGCTGGGGTTATCGGCCTTGCACTTGTATTCATCTTGATGATTGCCATGTACAAGATTCTAGGCGTAATCGCAAATCTAGCATTATTGCTTTATGTGCTGATCGTATTATGGATTATGGTCGGAATGGGTAGCGTACTGACATTGCCTGGAATTGCCGGTATTATATTGTCTATCGGTATGGCAGTTGATGCCAACGTCATCATTTTCTCCAGAATCAAAGACGAAATTGGTATGGGTAAAAGCATACGTGTGGCTGTAGACCAAGGATTCAAGCATGCACTAACCACAGTATTAGACGCCCAAATTACGACCCTTATCGCTGCAGTCGTATTATATGAAATTGGCGCGACTGTTGTTAAAGGCTTTGCGCTTACCTTGATGATCGGTATCATCGTAAGCATTTTCACTGCCGTTGTCGTAACCCAATTGTATATGGGGATTTTGTCAGAAAATAAAAAGTTTGCACAGCTTAAGCATTTTGGCATCAATGAAGATGGCACCCCTAAGCGTTTAGTGAAAAAGGATTTCCAATTCATCAAGAACAGAAAAATATTCTATATCATCAGTACAGTTATTCTTGTTGCAGGTCTTGCATCCGGAGTGATTAGAGGATTTAACACAGGAATTGACTTTACAGGCGGCACAATGCTGCAAATTGATATGGGTAAAACTGTTGAAGTTGAAAAGGTAGAAGAATCTCTAAAAGAATTCGATATGAATCCATCAATTGTATTAGGTGGAGATGATCAAGATCAAATCATCATTAAAACGAAAAAAGCATTAACAAACGAAGGCAGAACTGCTGTAATTGAGACTCTTGGCAAAGACTTTGGAGTATCCCAAGATGATGTCCTTGCGTCCGAAGAGTTCGGACCAACAGTTGGAAGCGAATTGACCAGTAATGCAATTAAGTCCGTACTGATTGCTTCAGTCGGAATGCTGCTTTACATCATTTTCAGATTTAAATCTTGGAAATATGGTATAGCTTCACTTGCTGGTGTATTCCATGACGTATTCGTTCTCCTTTCGATTTATACCATTTTCGGCATAACCGTCAACAACCCGTTTATCGCAGGTATTTTAACGGTAGTTGGTTATTCGATTAACGATACCATTGTTATCTTTGATCGAATCAGAGAAAACAGAAGACTGACGAAAAAGGATAGCTTGGAAAACATTATGGACTTAAGTTTAAACCAGACCCTAAGTCGTTCCATTATGACGTCGCTTACCACAATGATTTGTATGATTCCGCTACTGATTATGGTTTCAAGCTCCATTAGAGAGTTTGTCATTCCTTTGATGATTGGTGTAATCGCAGGAGCATATTCATCAATATTTACGTGTAGTCCACTGTTATTTGACCTTTCTAAGAAGGAAAATCAGTCGAAATACTTAACCACTAATAAAAACAACCAGAAGAAAAAATAGGCAAAAGCAGGAGCATATTCATTCATGGAAACAAAAGCGAGATTTGTAGAAGACATTTTAAATATAAATCCACATTATGACATCGATATTATTGGAAAAGCGTTTGATAAGGCGAGATCTCTCCACGAAGGTCAACTTCGCAAAAGTGGAGAGCCTTATCTCATTCATCCAATTGCGGTGGCAAAAATCCTTGCCCAACTGGGTATGGATGAAGCCACCATTGTCGGTGGGCTTTTGCATGACGTCGTTGAGGATACAGAGTACACCAGAGAGGAGCTAGTTGCTGATTTTAGCGAAGAAACTGCACTTTTGGTGGATGGCGTAACCAAGCTGGGTTCCATCAAGTTTGACACGAAAGAAGAGGCTCAGGCAGAGAACCTAAGAAAAATGTTTTTGGCCATGTCAAAGGACATCCGTGTTTTGATCATCAAATTGGCTGACCGACTACATAATATGCGCACCCTAGAATATATGCGCGCAGAAAAAATTGCAGAAAAAGCCAGAGAAACCTTAGACATTTATGCACCTTTAGCCAGCAGGCTTGGTATCTATACCTTAAAGTTTGAGCTAGAGGACCTGGCGCTAAAGTACCTTAAGCCAGAAGAATACGCCAAGCTGCAGTCTCAGGTAAGCGTAAAGAAAGAACAACGAGAACACTTGATCAACCAAGTGATCGATGAAATCAAAGAGGCCTTAGATGAAATGGATATGCACTATGACATCATGGGCCGATCCAAACACCTTTATAGTATATATAAAAAAATGGTGCTGCAGCACAAACAGATTGATGAAATTTTCGACCTTACTGCAGTCCGAATTATTGTAGAAAATGTAAAAGACTGCTATGCAGTTCTTGGACAAGTACACACGATGTGGAAGCCTTTACCGGGCCGATTCAAGGACTATATCGCCATGCCTAAGCCAAACATGTATCAGTCGCTACATACTACTGTTTTAGGCGATTCTGGCGAACCCTTTGAAATCCAAATCAGAACCTACGAAATGCACCGCGTTGCTGAATACGGTATCGCTGCCCATTGGAAGTATAAAGAGGGCGATACAAAGAGCAATCAAAATACAGAAGACATGAAGCTTGCGTGGCTTCGTCAAACCTTAGAATGGCAAAAAGAGCTAAATGACCCTAAAGAATTCATGGAAACCTTGAAAATGGACTTGTTTTCCAGTCAAGTTTTCGTGTTCACGCCTAAAGGCGAGGTAATTGACTTACCAGCTGGCTCAACACCGTTGGATTTTGCGTTCAAAATTCATACTGCCGTTGGATGTAAATGCGTAGGGGCCAAGGTTAACGGTAAAATGGTTACTATCGACCATACACTGAACAATGGAGATATCGTAGAAATTGTTACCTCCTCTAATTCCAGTGGACCGAGCGTGGATTGGCTGAAAATTGCCAAAAGCTCAGCAGCACGAAACAAGATTAGACAATGGTTGAAAAAAGAAAATAAATCAGATGATATTGCCAAAGGTAAAGACGCATTAGACAAGTACATTCGAAAAAAGGGATATGATCCGCAGCTTGTGGCAAAATCAAGCTATTTAAATAAATCTATGCGTGAAATGAACATTTCGACCCTAGATGAAGTGTATGCACAAATCAGTAAAGGCGGCACAGTATTAAGTAAATATGCCAATTATTTGTTCAGCTATTTCAACGAAGAAAAACGGGCAGAACAGAGAAAAGAAGAAGAGAAACAACAGGCCTTACTGAATAATGACGCGAAAAAAGAAAAACAGGATCGCAAACAACGCGAGAACCCTGGAATCATTGTAAAAGGTGCAGATAACCTGATGATTCGTGTGTCAAGGTGCTGCAACCCTGTTCCAGGCGATGAAATCATTGGATTCATCACTAAGGGAAGAGGAATTTCCGTCCATCGAAAGGACTGCTCTAACGTAAAATCTATGCCAGAAGAAGAACGCGCTAGATTTATTGATGTTGAGTGGGAAGACATTAAAGTAGGGAAATTTTACAACGCAGATATTTGCATCATCAGTACAGACAGAAAAGGAATTTTTTCCGATATTTCTAGAGCTTGTGAAGATATGGATGTGCATATTTCAGGCGTTAATGCGAAAAGCGGAAAAGACGAAACCATCAATATCACATTAACCTTATCCATTTCCAGTACACAGCAGATGCAGAAGGTATTGCGTACATTACGAAACGTACAAGGCGTTTCCAACGTATACAGAGCACGGTCATAACGAGGAGGACCAATGAACATTAAAACATATTTAACAGGGCCATTGCAGGTAAACACCTATTTGGCTTTTGATGATACGAAAAAAGCGTTTATTGTTGATCCAGGTGGGTACTCACCTGCAATTTCGGCAGATATCGTAGATTTAGGACTATCGCTAGACTATATCATTCTGACCCATGGTCATGGAGATCATATTGGTGGTGTAGAGTCGTTTAAACGAGAATTTCCTAATGCGAAGATTCTTGCATATCAAGATGAGCGAGAATTGCTATCAAATGGCGAAATCAACGCATCCTTAGATATCTTTGGTCAAGCCATTGAACTAGATGCTGATGTTTATGTAAAAGATGGCGACCAACTACTAGTTGGTCAAACACCGTTGACCTTCCTTCACACCCCGGGGCATACCAAGGGTGGCATGTGCATCTTTGGTGATGGATGCTTATTCAGCGGAGACACTTTGTTCTGTGCTTCTATAGGCAGAACTGATTTCTACGGGGGAAGCTTTGAACAAATCGCTAAATCCATAAAAGAAAAACTGTATGTGCTACCTGACGACACTCGTGTTTTACCTGGACATATGCAGGAAACCACCATCGGATTTGAAAAGGGGAACAATCCTTTTGTATAAGATAAAAATTTTAAACTTTGAGAAACAATACCTTTTAGAAGAAATGATCAAAGTCTTTCTGATGGAAAGCCAATATCGTTTATTATCAGAACACGAACAACCGACAGAAGACACCATCGTGTTTAATCAGGAGAACTTTAGCGATAAGAACCTAATTAAACAGCAGATATATGATACGTTATCAAAGGAAACAGGGAAGTCTCCAGAATGGGGAATTCTAACAGGTATACGACCAGTAAAACTGGCAGGAGAATTGGTAGAAGCAATCGGCCCTCAGGCTGCACTGAAAAAACTTACCGAGTATTTCTATATACAAGAAGATAAAGCCTTATTACTGCTTAAGATGTACGATGAACAAGTGAAGACTATTGGTATTGCATCCGATCAGTCTGTAGGCGTATATATTGGCATTCCATTTTGCCCTACGCGATGTGTTTATTGCAGCTTTGCTTCAAACCAAGTTACTGATGTGGAAATTGAAAAGTATCTTGAAGCCTTGCATCGAGAGATAGCATATGTTGGCGCAGCAATGAAAGAAACCAATAGAATTCCAGAATCCATCTACATTGGAGGAGGAACACCGACAACCTTATCACACCAACAGCTAGATGAGCTGATTTCAGCAATAAAAATTCATTTTGATTTATCATCTCTAAAAGAATTTTCTGTAGAAGCAGGGCGACCGGATACCATTACCCTTGAAAAATTACAGGTAATGAAATCCCATGGAATTAGCAGGATTAGCATCAACCCACAATCGATGAAGGCGGAAACCATGACCCATATCGGTCGTAATCACACACCTGATCAGGTCAAAGAAGCATTTTCATTGGCGCTATCAGTAGGGTTTGATAATATTAATGCTGATATTATTGCAGGACTTCCTGAAGAAAGTGTAGATGACTTCATCAACTCTATAGAAGAGATGATTCAATTGGGTGCTCATAGCATCACCGTGCACAGTCTTGCAGTGAAACGAGCATCCAAGCTGATTGACATTGATAAGGAATTCCATTACAAACAAAGTGAAATCGTATCTAAAATGCTAGAAGCCAGTCGCGATATTATGGAAAAGAACGATTATTTTCCCTATTATCTTTATCGACAAAAACACATGGCTGGTGCATATGAGAACACTGGTTATGCGAAAAAAGGCAAAGAATGCATTTATAATATGCGCATAATGGATGAACACCAAACCATTATCGCTCTCGGTGCAGGAGGGATTTCCAAATCCTACTATCCAAGCGAAAACCGCTTGGAAAGAGTACCGAACGTAACCAATTACGAAGAATACATCCGTCGCACAGATGAGATGTTTGAACGAAAAGAAAAAGAACTATTTAGGAGGAAGAAGAAATGATGATTAATGCGCCTAAAGGCACCAAAGACGTTTTACCTGATCAAATTTACAAATGGCAATACGTTGAACAAAAATTCGCAGAAATCTGTTCCCGTTATAGCTTTAATGAAATTAGAACGCCAGTGTTTGAGCACACAGAATTGTTTACAAGAGGCGTAGGTGATACGACCGATATTGTGCAAAAGGAAATGTACACCTTTAACGATCACGGTAACAGAAGCATCACATTAACACCAGAAGGTACTTCTCCTACAGCTAGAGCATTTATTGAACACAAGCAGTATGCCGAAGTTCAGCCGTCAAAGTACTATTACATTTTGCCGTGCTTTAGATACGAAAAACCGCAATCTGGAAGATTAAGAGCGTTTCACCAGTTTGGTATTGAAATTTTTGGCACAACCAATATGCTAGCTGATGCTGACGTCATTTGCTTAGCCAATGATTTTTTGAAAGAAATGGGCATTACAGAAGTGGAATTGCGCATAAACAGCGTTGGTTGCCCAGAGTGTAGAAAGAAACACAGAGAGGCACTGCGCGAGTTTTTAAAGCCTAAATATGACGAATTGTGCAACACCTGTAAGGATCGTTATGATCGAAATCCGATGAGAATTCTCGACTGTAAATCAGAAATTTGTCAAGAATTGGTGAAAGACGCTCCGATGATGATCGATTATCTCTGCGATGACTGTCAGACAGCTTTTGATGATATTCAAGCCAACTTAACTGCAATGGATATTGCGTTTACCATCGATCCGAAAATCGTTCGAGGCTTAGATTATTATACTAAGACAGCCTTTGAGTTTGTCACAACGAAGATTGGTGCACAAGGAACCGTTTGCGGTGGAGGAAGATATGACCACTTAATCGAGGAAATTGGCGGTCCACCAATCCCAGGCGTCGGATTTGGTCTGGGAATCGAAAGACTCTTAATGCTTATGGAGGCCAATGGAATTGAAATACCAAAGCCTGAACCATTAAAAGCATTTATTGCCGTTATGGGCGATGAGGCCAAGAAATTCGGTCTTAAATTATTGAGAGATTTACGAAAAAAAGGCATCAAAGCCGAGATGGACACTTTAGCAAGAAACATCAAAGGACAGTTTAAATACGCAGATCGTTTAAATGCTCAATACACCGTTGTCATTGGTGAAAACGAGCTTACCGAAGGCATTGTATCCATTAAAGAAATGGCTAAATCAGAGCAACGACAAGTTAAGCTTGATGATTTAATTGAAGAATTATCGAAATAGAGGAGATAACATGGCAGATTTATTGAAAAGAACCCATATGTGTGGCGTTCTAAATCGTGAACATATAGAGGAAACCGTTATATTAAATGGCTGGGTTGCCAAGCAACGTAGTTTAGGCGGTTTGATTTTCGTTGACTTGAGAGATAAAACTGGTATCGTGCAAATTACATTTGATGATACCATTGACCAGACTGTGTTTCAGCTAGCTGAATCCTTAAGAAGTGAATATGTTATTGGCATTAAAGGCGTGGTGAAGGAGCGAGCTTCCAAAAACTCAAATATCGCCACTGGTGAAATTGAAGTATTCGCTAAAGAACTTGTGGTTTATTCACGTTCAGAAACTCCACCGATTTACATTAAAGACGATGACCATGTCGACGAAAACCTTCGACTCAAGTATCGATATTTAGATCTTCGTAAAGTCAAAATGCAGCGAAATCTTACCTTTAGGCATCAAATCACCAAGTTAACTCGCGATTATTTTGATGGTGAAGGCTTCACAGAAATCGAAACACCGATTTTGATTAAGTCAACGCCAGAAGGTGCGAGAGACTATTTGGTTCCTAGTAGAGTGAATCAAAGTCAGTTTTATGCGTTGCCTCAGTCTCCACAGCTGTTTAAGCAGCTGTTAATGGTCAGTGGCTCTGATCGTTACATGCAAATTGCTAAATGCTTTAGAGATGAGGATTTACGTGCAGACAGACAGCCAGAATTCACCCAAATCGACTTAGAAATGTCCTTTGTTGATCAAGATGATGTGATTAGCATGCAGGAAGGCTATCTAAAAAAGCTGTTTAGAGAATTAATGGATGTGGAAATTGAGACGCCGTTCCCAAGAATCGCATATCAAGAAGCCATGGAACGTTACGGTTCAGATAAACCAGATACAAGATTCGGATTCGAGCTTAAATCGTTAAACCAGGTTGTAAAAGACACTGAATTCAAGGTGTTTGCTGATGCGTTACAAAACGGTGGTGATGTAAGAGGCATCTGTATCAATGATGGCTCTGCAGAGTTCAGCCGAAAGGATTTAGATAAATTAACAGATGCGGCGAAGCATTACGGTGCCAAAGGTGTAGTTTGGGCAAGAGTGGAGGAAAATGATATCAAATCTTCCGTCAATAAATTCTTCGACCAAAATCAATTGGCAGAAATAGCAGAAGTGTTCCAAGCCAATGTAGGTGACCTGATCTTAATCGTTGCCGATAAGCCAAAGGTGGTTTTTGATACATTAGGGTTCTTGAGAAGACATATTGCTGCTTTGATGGGCCTATTAGACGATAATCAATACAACCTATTGTGGGTTGTAGATTTTCCAATGTTTGAAAAAGACGAGGAAACCGGCGCATTAAAAGCCATGCATCATCCGTTTACCAACCCGAAAGCTGAAGATTTACACCTGCTAGACGAAGCACCTGAAATCGTAAAAGCCGATGCGTATGATATCGTTCTCAACGGCGTAGAGCTCGGTGGTGGAAGCGTAAGAATTCACGATAAGGATTTACAAGAAAAAATGTTCAAAGTGCTTAACTTGACTGATGAAGAATGTGAAGAAAAATTCGGATTCTTGCTTGAGGCGTTTAAGTACGGCGTTCCTCCTCACGGTGGATTGGCCTACGGATTAGACAGATTGGTCATGTTATTGTCGGGAGAACATAGCATTCGAGAAGTTATGGCATTTCCGAAAAATCAAAATGCTCAGTGCATGGTTTGTGAGGCTCCAGGCTTCGTTGAAGAAGAACAGCTTGAGGAATTGGGAATAAAACTGAGGTAATCATGAGCGAAATAGGCATTTTAGGCGGAACCTTCGACCCTTTTCATAACGGACATCTTTCTATTGCAGAAGCGGCAATAAAAGAGTTTCACTTATCAAAGGTGATTCTCTTGCCAGCAAAAGTTCAGCCGTTTAAATTGGGCAAAGAAATGGCCAGCGAAACACATCGCGTAAACATGGTAAAACGAATTGCAGAGCGCAATAAGCACTATGCTGTTTCGACCATCGAGGCGTATAGCGATAGCGTTTCTTATACTGCAAAAACCATGAAAAAGCTGCAAGAACAATTTCCAAAGGACAAGCTATTGTTCATTTTAGGCGCAGACTCCTTTCTCTGTTTAGACACATGGTATATGGGGAAAGAATTATTATCCCAATACGCTTTTATTGTAGGAATGAGACCTGATACCGATATTGGTGAAGTGAGAAAAAAACTTCAAGAGTATAAAGAAAAATATCATACTGAAGTCAGCTTAATGAACAATGCACTGGTCGAAATATCTTCGACAGAAATCAAAAAAAGAATTCGAGAGAAACAATCAATTCGTCAATTGGTTCCTCCACAAATAGAAAGGTACATTGATGAACACCAGTTATATAAATGAATATATTGAGAAGAATTATTCCGAGGAACGAAAAACCCATACAGAAGGGGTGAGAATCACTGCAATCAACTTAGCGAAACGATATGGAGCCGATGAAAAAAAGGCAGAAATTGCAGCATTGTTTCATGATATGTTTCGCGGACAGCCACAAGACGTGTTGAACTACTATGTTCGAGAACTGGATTTAGACCCAAAGTATTTAAATAACAGCAACCTAGCCCATAGCAAAATTGCCCGTATCATTATGGAGCGTGACTATAGCATTACAGACGGCGACGTGCTGAATGCAGTTAGCTTTCACACAACTGGTAGACCTGGTATGTCTACATTGGAAAAAGTCATCTATATTGCAGATGCCATAGAACCAAATCGGAACTATCCTGGTGTTGAGCAATTGCGAGAGCTTGCTGAGGTTGACTTGGATGAAGCCTGCCGTTTATCCTTAAACAATACGATTGCGTATGTACAAAAACAAGGAAATTACTTAGATCAAGACACTCTGCTTGCCAGAGATGATATTGAACAACGATTGGAGAAAATGAATGGATAATAAACAACTAGCGTTATTAGCAGCGAAAACGCTGAACGATAAAAAAGCGGAAGAGGTAACTGTAATTGATATTCAGGAGAAATCATCTTTTGCTGACTACCTCGTCATTGGGTCTGGAAATTCAAACAGACAAGTAAATACACTGGTCGACGAAGTCGAGGATCAAATGGCCAAAGAAAACAACTTTCCTAAAAGCATTGAGGGAAAACAAACTTCAGAATGGATTTTAATGGATTTTGGTGATGTGATCGTAAATATTTTCACCAAAGAAACCAGAGAAAAATATAATATTGAGAAAGTGTGGGGAGACTGCAACTTCTTAGACGTAGAGGAGTAAGAGAGAATGAACAACAAATACGATTTTAAAGGAATCGAAGCAAAATGGCAAAAATATTGGAAAGAGAACAACACCTTCAAAACCGTTGAAGATGAAACTAAAGAAAAGTACTATGTATTAGAAATGTTCCCTTATCCATCCGGTAAATTGCATATGGGACATATGCGAAACTATGCCATTGGCGATGTTATCGCGCGCTGTAAAAAAATGCAAGGGTTTAACGTCTTGCATCCAATGGGTTTCGACTCCTTTGGTTTGCCTGCAGAAAACGCTGCCATAAAAAATGGCGTTGAGCCTGCCAAATGGACTTTCGAAAACATCCGCGAGATGGAGGTCCAGCTAGAACAATTAGGCCTATCATATGATTGGGATCGAGAAGTCCAAACCTGTAATCCAGACTACTATAAATGGATGCAGTGGATTTTCATCCAGTTCTACAAAAAAGGGTTGGCATATAAAAAGGAAAATCCAGTAAACTGGTGTCCAAGCTGCCAGACTGTACTGGCTAATGAGCAAGTCGTAGAAGGCTGCTGTGAAAGATGTAAATCACCAGTTGGCAAAAAGAATCTATCTCAATGGTATTTCAAAATCACCGATTATGCTGATAGACTTTTAGACAACCTAGATACCTTAGACGGTTGGCCGAATAAAGTAAAAGTAATGCAGAAAAACTGGATCGGCAAGTCAGTCGGAGCTGAAATCGCGTTCAGCATAGAAGGTACTGACAAAAAAATGAACGTATTCACAACACGTGCGGATACGCTTTTTGGTGTCACTTATATGGTCATGGCACCAGAGCATCCTTATGTAAGCGAGTTGGTTAGTGGCACGGAATACGAAGCAGCTGTTAATGAGTATTTGGATAAAGTACAGCATATGAACGATATCGAAAGAACCTCAACGACTAACGAAAAAACTGGGGTGTTTATCGGGAAATATGCGATTAATCCTGCAAATAATAAACGAGTTCCTATCTTTATCTCTGACTACGTACTTATGGGCTATGGTACTGGCGCGATTATGGCTGTACCAGCTCACGATCAGAGAGACTTTGACTTTGCGAAAAAATTCGATTTGGAGATCATTCCAGTTGTTGATCCAAAAAACGATCAAATTGATGTCAACAACCTGACCGAAGCTTTTGATGCGGAAGGAACAATGATCAATTCTGGAAAATTTGACGGTTTGAACAACCGCAAAGCCATTGCCCAGATGATTGATTGGTTAAATGATGAGGGAATTGGCAAGAAAAACGTAAACTATAGATTGCGTGACTGGTTAATTTCCAGACAGAGATATTGGGGCACACCAATTCCGATGATTTACTGTGAGGATTGTGGATGGGTTCCAGAAAAAGAAGAGAACTTGCCAGTTCTACTTCCAACAGACGTTGAATTCACTGGGAAAGGTGAATCTCCGCTAGCTACATCAAAGGTGTTTGCGGATTGCACTTGCCCAGTGTGTCAGAAAAAAGCAAAAAGAGAAATGGATACGATGGATACTTTCCTTGATTCATCATGGTATTTCTTAAGATATTGCGACGCCAAGAATAGCGAAAAAATCTTCGATCCGAAGAAGGTTGATTATTGGATGAACGTAGATCAATACATTGGTGGTGTAGAACATGCGATTCTTCACTTAATGTACTCTAGATTCTTCCAAATGGCCCTCTACGACCTTGGTTTAGTAAAGAACGAAGAACCATTCAAAAACCTACTAACCCAAGGCATGGTTAATAAGGATGGAAAGAAAATGAGCAAATCCATCGGGAATGTGGTAAGTCCAGAAGAAATCATCAAAAAATACGGTGTTGACACGGCAAGATTGTTTATTTTGTTTGCCGCTCCACCTGAGAGAGAGCTTGATTGGTCCGATGCTGGTGTGGAAGGAAGTTATCGTTTCCTTAACCGAGTATATCGACTGATTTTCGAGTTCAAGGAAAAACTATGGACTGATGAAACAGCATACGAAATCAAAACTGATGCCGACAAGGAACTGAACTTTATCTTAAACACGACGATAAAGAAGGTTTCTGATGATGTGGCTGGAAGATTCAGCTTTAACACCGCAGTAAGTTCCATTATGGAATTGGTCAATGAATTATATAAATACAAAGAATTGGATGGTGCAGATAAAGCATTCATCAAAAAGGCGATTGAAACTGTCGTGGTGATTTTATCACCATTTACACCGCATATCTGCGAAGAAATGTGGGAGGTGCTAGGGCACTCAGGCTCGTTAGATCAAGTTTCTTGGCCTAGCTACGATGAATCCGCACTAGTAAAGGATACCGTGGAAATCGTCATTCAATTAAACGGTAAAGTAAAAGAAAAACTAAATGTAGCAAGTGATTTTAACAAGGAAGAACTTGAAAAATCTGCTCTTTCCAATGACAAAGTAAAAGCTTTGATTGAGGGTAAGAATGTGGTAAAGGTTATCGCAGTCCCAGGAAAGCTTGTAAATTTTGTTGTGAAATAAGGGGAGTATATGAAAGATACACATAATAACACAAGTGGTGCTGCGAAACAAATGCAGCGTTCCACTAAACCAACTAAGCAGACTCAAAAGCCTGCAAAGCAAAACAAACCACCGTCAAAACCGACGCCTAAGCCTGTAAAATCCACTAAGCCGACTAAACCTGCTAAAGCGACCAAGCCAAAGGCAAGTCCAGTGGAAAAAGTGACTAAGGCCATTATTCCAGGCGGGAAAAAGGCGGATAACTTAAAAATTATTCCTATCGGTGGATTAAATGAAATCGGTAAGAATCTGACCATCCTTGAATATAAGGATCAAATTCTAGTCATTGACTGTGGTATGTCCTTTCCAGATGACGAAATGTATGGAATTGACGTTGTCATTCCAGATTTCAGTTATTTAATTAAGAATGCCAAGAAAATCGTTGGTATTGTCATCACTCATGGCCATGAGGACCATATTGGTGCCATTCCGTATTTACTGAAACAAATCAGTGTTCCGATTTATGGTACTAGATTGCCACTGGGATTAATCGATAATAAGCTTAAGGAACATGGATTACGAGCAAAATCCAACGTAATCAAGGCAGGAGATAAATTTAAGCTTGGTGACTTTAAAATTGAAGCCATCAGAACTACACATTCTATAGCAGATGCCATTTGTCTATACATTCAGACACCAGCAGCTACGCTGTTCCATACAGGAGACTTTAAGGTCGATTACACGCCTGTTGATGGAGAACCCATTGACTTGGCTAAGTTTGCTGAAATCGGTAGAAGAGGCGTTGACGTCATGCTAGCAGATAGCACCAATGCCTTAAGACCAGGGTTCACGTCTTCCGAGCGTCTAGTTGGACAGACCTTAGACAATATCTTTAGAGAGGCGACGACGAGAATCATCATTGCTACATTTTCATCTAACGTACATCGAGTACAAAAGATCATCGAATTGGCAGCAAAATACGGTCGAAAAGTCGCTGTTTCTGGGAGAAGTATGGACAACGTTGTCACACTGGCTCAGGAGTTAGGATATTTGAAGATTCCAGCAGGGACGTTTGTAGAACTAAACAAAACCAAAAATATTCCTGATAAAGAATTGGTGATTATCACTACGGGTAGCCAAGGCGAACCGATGTCCGCACTATCAAGAATGGCAACAGATGAACACAAAAGTGTTAAACTGAAAAAAGGGGACATGGTTATTTTCTCATCAACACCTGTACCTGGAAATGAAAAAACAGTAACCAGCGTGGTAAATAAGCTGTTCGAAAAAGAAGTCAACGTCATTTACAATGATATTGCCGACATTCACGTTTCCGGTCACGCTTGTCAAGAAGAGTTAAAGCTTATCCACACCTTGATTAAGCCTAAATACTTCATGCCAGTGCATGGTGAATATCGTCATCTAGTACAGCACGCGAAAATCGCAGAAATGCTAGGAATGGATCAAAATAACATGTTCATTCTGTCTAATGGAGATCAATTGACGATTGATAAGCGTAGTGCCAAGAAATTCCAGAATGTGGTCAGCGCTGATGATGTTTTCGTAGATGGATTAGGTGTTGGAGACGTTGGAAACATCGTGCTTCGTGACAGAAAACTACTGTCAGAATCCGGCTTAATCATTTTGGTTGCTGCTATTGACCGAAGTGCTGGTGAAATCATCTCTGGACCTGATATTGTTTCTCGAGGATTTGTTTATGTTAGAGAAAACGAAGACTTGATCAATGATGCAAGAAAAATCGCCCGTAGCTCCTTAGAAGACAGTCTACGCGCGGGAAGTAAGGACTGGAACGGAATCAAAAACAATGTAAGAGACGATTTACGTAAATACATTTTCAAGAAAACCAAAAGAAGTCCAATCATTCTACCAATATTTTTAGATGTATAAATAAAAGAAGCATGAACAGAAGATAAGGAGGCAACGATGAACGTTTATGATCAAGCCCATGGCTTAGCGCAAGCCATTAGAGAGTCCGAAGAATTCAAACAATATGATCAGTTGAAAAAAGTAATCGATCAAAACGATGAACTTTCTGCTATGGTCAAGGATTTTCAAGCCAAACAATTCGAAGTACAAGCAAAGCAAATGATGGGAGAAGAAGGCGGCGGTGAGATGCTGCAGCAGGTTCAGGAACTGTATCAAATTTTGATGAAGGATCCTATGGCTGCGCAGTACATGCAAGCTGAAATGCGTTTTTCTCTGATGATGAACGATGTTTACAAGATTCTTGGAGAACTAATGGGTCTTGGCAACATAGGCTAAGTTTGCTATAATATAGTATATTTTAAGATAAGAAAGCGAGAGAATAAACATGATTACAGCAGGAGATTTTAGAAAAGGTGTTACTTTCGAAGTCAATGGAGAACCACATGTTGTCATTGATTTCCAGCATGTAAAACCAGGCAAAGGCGCTGCCTTTGTTAGAACTAAATATAAAAACATACTGACGGGAGCGACTAGAGAAGAAGCATTTAACCCAAGTGATAAATTTCCAAAGGCTCATATTGAGACGAAAACCATGCAGTATTTGTACAACGATGGGGAGCTTTACTACTTTATGGATCCAGAATCATTTGACCAAGTTCCTATTGGACAGAGTGATGTAGAAGATGCAATGAAGTATTTGAGAGAAAATGACGAAGCGACGATTAAGTTCTACAAAGATGCGCCGTTCCTAGTGGAAGCGCCAAATTTTGTTGACCTTGAAGTTGTTGAAACCGAGCCTGGTGTAAAGGGCGACACAGCTACTAACGTAACGAAAGCAGCAACAGTTGAAACTGGTGCAGTTATACAGGTTCCTATTTTTATTGAAGCTGGAGAAAAAATCCAAATCGATACTAGAACTGGTGATTATTTAGGAAGATCCAAATAAGAAAACGCAAAGGAACGTATTATGCGTTCCTTTGAAAGTATATGAGGTAATATATGAAAAAAATCATCATTGCAATTGTTGCTATTGTCGTTTTAGCCATTGGTGCAGGCTTTTTCTATCTTAACAGCTTAGATAAAGCTTTTGATCCGAATCAAAAGGATACAAAAATCATCACCGTTGAATCCGGATCTACTACAGGAGATATCGGTACATTATTGGAAACCGAAGAATTGATTGATAGCGCGTCTAGCTTCAAGCTGTTTTCTAAATTCAAAGGCTACGATGGTAAATACCAGGCTGGTACTTACAGCATATCGCCGTCGATGAAGCTATCTGAAATCGCAGAAATCATGATCACTGGAAAAACACAAAGCATGACATTTACCATTCCAGAAGGATATACCTTGTTTCAAATTGCTAACAAGCTTTCTGAGGAGGGGATCGTGAATAAAGAAAAATTCATGGACTTAGTGGAAAACGGAGAATTTGACTATGATTTCTTGAAGGAAGCACAAACAGGGGAAAACCATTTAGAGGGCTATTTATACCCTGAGACCTATACCGTTGAGCTTAACGCTTCCGAAGAAGATATTATCAATACGATGCTTTCGCAATTTGAATCAGTTTACACTGATGAATTCTCGGCGAGAGCAAAAGAGCTTGGCTACAGCCAAAACCAAATCATGGTTATCGCATCAATTATTGAAAGAGAATGCGTAATCGATGATGAACGTAGCACCGTTGCCAGCGTAATTTACAATCGTTTAGACGTGGATATGCCACTACAAATGGATTCGACTGTTCAGTATGTCTTAGGTCAACAGAAAGAAAATCTTACCTATAAGGATACGGAGATTGACTCTCCATATAACACTTATGTTACTGCTGGACTGCCGCCAGGCCCAATTGGTGCACCTGGAATCGCATCCATCAAAGCTGCGCTTTATCCAGAAAAAACAGAGTTCATCTATTTTGTTGTAGATAAAAAACTAGATGGATCTCACGTGTTTTCTAAAGACTATCTAAAGTTTTTAAAGGACAAGAATGAATATTATCAAGCTTTGGAGAACCAAGATTAATGAAAAACATCACCAATCATTTTGTCACAGAATACATTAACACTTATTATGCGCCTGTTAATCAGGCGCTACATCAGTTTAGAACCATTGGTGAAAAAAACAATGTACCCATCATTCAGCGAGAAACCGAACAATTTCTTAACAGCATTCTTGCACTAAAGGAACCAAAAAAAATATTAGAAATTGGTTCAGCCATTGGTTATTCAGCCACATATTTTGCTGCGGCATGCCCACAGGCTCAGGTGTATACCATTGAAAAAAACGAGCAGGTATTTTTAGAGGCTGAAAAAAACACGAAAACTTATGGGTATCACGATAGAATACATTGCCTTTTAGGCGATGGGGAAGAGCAGATTAAGGCGCTTGCGAAGCAAGATATTGTTGATTTTGATTTCGTGTTTCTTGATGCGGGAAAAAGCCATTATCGCCGTTTTTTAGACGCTGCCATTACTGTATGTGCGCAGGATGCAATCATCATCTCTGATAATATCCTGCAACGGGGCATGACTGCATCAGATACCTTTGACACCCATGACAAGCATAGAACAAACATTAAGCAAATGAGAGACTACTTAGAATATATCTGTACCGACTCACAATTTAGTTCATCGCTATACAGCATCGGAGATGGCGTTGCAATGACCATATATAGAGGGAAATATGAATAAAGAAAACTTTGAGCTTTTAGCACCTGCTGGTGATTTAGAAAAACTAAAAATTGCCATCATTTACGGCGCAGACGCTGTATATTTTGGAGGGGAAACCTTTAGCCTTCGCGCTGGTGCTGGAAACCTGACCATAGAAGAAATGAAAGAGGGAATCGCTTTTGCCCACGAAAGGGGAAAACGATGCTATTTAACCATGAATATCTTTGCACATAATGAGGATATTCAACCTTTGACTGACTATATTAACCAGATTAAAGACCTAGGCATAGATGCCTATATTGTGTCTGACCCAGGGATTATTGACTTGCTCTATGAGTTAATCCCAGATGTGGAGATTCACCTAAGCACTCAGGCTAATATGACCAACTACAGAACTGCAAATTTCTGGTACAAAATGGGGGTAAAACGACTGGTTTTAGCCAGGGAACTGACCTTTCCGGAGATTGATGGGGTGAGAGAAAATATCCCGCCAGAAATGGAATTAGAAGCCTTTGTTCACGGCGCAATGTGCATCTCGTATTCAGGAAGATGTCTTCTCAGTAACTTTATGGTTGAACGAGACGCCAACAGGGGAATGTGCGCACATCCTTGCAGATGGAAATACGCATTAGTAGAGGAACAACGCCCAGGAGAATTCTATCCATTGGAAGAAGATGATCGAGGGACTTATATTCTCAATTCTAGAGATTTATGCATGATCGAACATATACCACAGCTAGTCAATTCTGGCATCATGTCGGCGAAAATCGAAGGAAGAATGAAAAGCATTTTTTATGTAGCGACCATCGTCCACGCATATCGTCGAGCCATTGATGCTTACTTTGATGATCCGGAGCACTATGAGTTTAACCCTGATTGGCTCACCGAAGTAAAAAAAGTCAGTCACCGATTATTTACGACTGGATTCTACTTAAAACAGCCAGACAATCATGATCAAAACTATCAGACAAGCTCATACACCCGCTACTATTCTTTTATCGGTCTAGTTCTTGACTACGACGAAAAGACAGGGATAGCTACGGTGCAACAACGAAACAAAATGTCAATCGGCGAAGAAATCGAAGTTTTTGGTCCAGATATTGACTTTTTTACCCAGAATTTATCCGAAATGTGGGATGCAAAAACCGACGAACCGTTGGATAGCGCACCTCATCCACAGCAGCTATTACATATTAAAATGGATTTCCCAGTGAAACCAAACTATATTTTACGTAAGAAAAAATAAGGAGAGTGATTTTTCATGTTATCTGGTCCCAGTACCATGCCGTTAGCCGTGCTTATTGCACTAATCGTTATGTCTGTTTTTTGTAATGGACTCGTGGTTTTATCCAATACTGCGATGAATTCTATTAGCCGAAGTAAACTTAAGCAAATGATTACCGATGATGATAACCATGACGCTGCCATTTTGGCTGCTTTGTTGGAGAAACCATCAAAATACAGATTCACCAATCGTTTTCTCAATTACTTGTTCCTGATTGCTGGGTTGTATTTTACCATTGCATTGCCATACCAAGATTGGATTTGCATTGTGGTATTTGTTGTGATTGCAGTTCCTTTAGGGGAAATCTTTCCTCGGAAAATCGGCCAACAGCATAGCGAAAGACTGGCATTATCATTGTACAGACCACAACGTATTACGGTGATTCTATTTACACCAATCATCGTCATTCTTACGTTTATTTCCGACCTTTTCTTAAAACTATTCCGCCAGGAAACCATAATAGAAGACGGTGGCTATTCTGAAGATCAGGTCATGTCTATACTCGAGGTTGGACAGCAATCTGGTGAGATAAAAGAAGAAGGGAAGAAGATGATCAACAGCATCTTCCAATTTGACGATGAGTTAGCATATGAAATCATGACCCCTAGAACCGATGTATTTGTCATTGATATTAACGATTCAACCGATGAGTACTTGGATCAATTGATGGAATTAAGATATTCAAGAATTCCTGTTTGTGAAGGAGAGCGTGACAATATCATCGGGATTCTCCACATTAAGGATTATCTCATTAAGGCCCGTGAAAGCGGCTTTGATAAGGTCGATATTAAATCCATCCTTCGTAAACCATACTTCGTTCCAGAAACCAAAAACATCGACGCGTTATATTTCGAACTGCAGAAGGAAAAGCAGCATATTGCAATTCTAATCGACGAATATGGCGGTTTTGGTGGGATCGTAACCCTTGAGGACATCATTGAAGAAGTCATGGGTGATATCGATGACGAATATGACGAAGCAGAGCACATCATCGAAAAGATTGACGATAATAATTATTATGTAGACGGAAACGTCTCCCTTAGTGATTTAAACGAAGAGATCAATATTAATCTTGAATCCGATAATAGTGAAACCATTGGAGGATTTATCATCGATATTCTCGGTGAGATTCCTGAGGATGGCGATGAAAATAGGGAAGTCACCTTTGAACACTATGTACTGACCATTTTGTCCGTAAAAGAACGGAGAATCGAGAAGGTAAAGCTTCACATCAACCCTATAGAAGACGAGCAGGATGAAGAAGAGTAATCAACTAACAATTGGAATTTTAGCCCATGTAGATGCCGGAAAAACTACACTTTCGGAATCTATGCTTTACTTGAATGGCAGCATCAAGAGACTTGGAAGAGTCGATCATGGTGATGCCTTTCTTGATATGCACCAAATTGAGCGCAAAAGGGGCATTACCGTGTTTTCCAAGGAGGCCCAATTATCTTTAGGAGAATACAAAATAACCCTGCTAGATACTCCTGGACACGTGGATTTTTCAGCAGAAATGGAGCGTACACTACAAGTATTGGACTATGCAATTTTGGTCATCAACGGAAGCGATGGAATTCAAGGTCATCTGTTGACCCTATGGAAACTACTAAACGAGTATCAAGTTCCCGTATTTTTGTTTGTCAATAAGATGGATTTACCTTTAGCTTCTAAACCACAGCTAATTGAGCAAATACAAAATAGGCTTGATGAATTCTGTATTGACATGACCTGTGTTGAACATCAACTGGAAAAAATAGCCCTAGCAGACGATGACGTGCTTAACAGCTATCTTTCTACAGGGACAGTGACCACTGCACAGATTCAACAATTGATTCTTCATCGGAAGCTATTTCCTTGTTATTTCGGCTCTGCCTTAAAAAATCAAGGTGTAGACACATTTCTTTCAAGCTTAACACAATACATTTTGCCAAAAGAATATCCTGAGGATTTTGCTGCTCGAGTATACAAAATCACCAGGGACCAGCAGGGCAACAGGCTGACCCATTTGAAGATTACCGGTGGCGCCTTAAATGTAAGAGAGGTTCTATCAGAAAAGGTCAATCAAATCCGAATCTATTCTGGAGAACAGTTTACTACAGTAAACCGAGTTGAAGCTGGTGCCATTTGCGCTGTAACAGGGCTTACGCAAACTTACAGCGGTCAACCTTTAGGCAACGAATTGGATGAAAAGCCACCAGTCCTTGATGCAGTTTTGACTTATAGAATGATTTTCCCTAAAGATACTGATGTTTACAGCGCTTATCTTAACATTTGCCAGCTGGCCGATGAAATTCCCGAGCTACATTTGACATGGAATGAAACACAGCGAGAAATCCATGTGCAAATTATGGGCGAAATACAAAAGGAAATGATCACCTCTTTGATTTTCGATAGATACAATCTTTCTATCGACTTTGATGAGGGGATAATCAATTATAAAGAAACGATTGCTGACCCAGTAGAAGGCATTGGTCATTTTGAACCTTTACGTCATTATGCTGAGGTTCATCTGTTAATGGAACCATTACCACTTGGAAGCGGAATTGTTTTGGAAACCAATTGTTCACGGGACGGTCTGGAACAACATTGGCAAAATTTAGTGTTGTCCCACTTAGCAGAAAAGCAACATATCGGCGTGTTAACTGGTAGTCCAATTACCGATATGCGCATTACCCTTGTCTCTGGTCGTGGCCACCAAAAACATACAGAAGGCGGCGATTTTCGCCAAGCAACTTATCGTGCAATTCGTCAGGGGCTACGTAAGGCAAAATCCATTTTGCTTGAGCCTGTTTACCAATTTACCATAGAAGTGCCAACTGATCATATGGGGAAAGCTATGTCGGACATTCAGCGAATGCACGGTAAGGTTAACCCACCTGAAACCATTGATGACATGACCATTCTCACTGGTACTGCACCAGTTGAAACCATGAACGGATATCAAAAGGAGCTGCTTTCCTACACGAAAGGGAAGGGCAAGATATTTTACACGTTTAGCGGTTACGCACCTTGTCATCGCTCTGAGGAAGTCATTCTCTCGAGGGGTTACGATCCAGAAAGAGATTTGGACCATCCATCATCATCGATTTTCTGCCATCAAGGGGCTGGTTCGATTGTTCCGTGGGATCAAGTGGAAAAGCATATGCATTTAGAAAGCTATTTTGCGAAGATTAACAAATCTAATGACCAGTTGCCAAGGCATTCAGCCCAATCTATTCATTACAATGATAAGGATTTGGAAGAAATATTCCTCAGGACTTATGGGCAAAGCAAACGAGATAAAAACCCTTTAAGAAAAGCATCAAAGGTCATTACGCCAAAGCAAAAAGGGAACCTAAGCGGATCAAAACCCTCAGCCTTAAACAATGCCGATGCTGAGGAAATTTTGCTCATCGATGGTTACAATGTGATTTTCGGTTGGGATGAGCTAAAGGAGCTTTCTACCCTGAATTTAGAGGCCTCAAGAGACAAACTCATTGAACGATTAATGGATTATCATGGGTACACTGGCGAAAGAATCATCGTTGTTTTCGATGCATATAAACAGCCAGGGAATAGAGGAACCATGGAAAATCACCACGGCGTAGAGGTGATTTATACGAAGGAAGATGAAACAGCAGACCAATTTATCGAAAAGACCGTGGTCAACTATAGCAAACAATATCGCATTACGGTTGCAACTTCCGACGGATTGGAGCAAATCATGGTTTTTGGTCAAGGCGCTCTCAGGATGCCTATACGAGAATTAAAAGAACGCATTGAATCCGTCACCGCACTGATGCGAAAAAAGTATTTAGAATAGGTTAAACATTGATATCAACTTGAAATGATGTTATAATTTTTTAGAGGTAATATTATGGGAAACCAACAAGAAGAAAAACTAGGGATGATCAAAATATCCGACGATGTCATCACCGTATGTGCCGCCAACGCCGTATTGAAAATAGATGGCGTCAGCAAGCTTGGTGGTGGACTAACGGACAGTCTTTCGAAAAACATTCTGGGAAAGGACCCTGTGAATAAAGGGGTTAAGCTTTCACGGACAGACGAAGGGTTGTTTCTTGACGTGTATATCATCGTCAAATATCAGGTGAAGATCCCCCAATTGGCATGGGAAATCCAGAGCTTTGTAAAAAAAGAATTAGAAGAAATTACCGACCTTAACGTCATGGAAGTAAACATTCACGTTCAAGGTGTAGATTTACCAGGAGAGGACAAGTAATAGATGAATCGTACAGAAGCAAGAGAATACATGATGCAAACCATTTTTCAGATGGAAGCCAGCCATGATTTTGATGTGAACCAGAAACATACATATATGAGAGAGACCATTCCCGCTGGGCAAAAAGAATACTGCGATGATTTGTTTTCTTTAATTTGTAACAAAAGAGAAATTATTGACCAGGTCATCGATCAGTTTAGCATCGGTTGGACCAATCAGCGAATGCCAAAAACAGATTTAGCCATACTCCGCGTCGCCGCATGTGAACTTTTGTTTATGCCGACTATCCCTGCAGCTGTTTCCATTAACGAAGCGGTAGAGCTGGCGAAAAAGTATGGAACCGATGAGTCCTCCGGTTATATTAACGGAATCCTAGGAAAAATCCACAAGGATGGACAAAAACATGAATAAATCCTATTGTTTAGGAATTGATACTAGTAATTACAAGACCTCTGTTGCTGTCGTTGATATGGACGGAACTCTAATTCATCAGGCACAGAAATTTTTAGAAGTAAAGAAGGGCGAAAGAGGGCTTAGACAATCTGTCGCTCTTTTTCAGCATGTGAATCAGTTACCTGATCTGGTTGATCAAGTACTCGCCAATCAAGAAATTAGAGATCATCTTTCGGTTGTTTCTGCTTCATCGAAGCCTAGACCTATAGAAAATTCTTATATGCCTGTATTCAATGCAGGTGTTAGTGCCGGAAAAATGCTCTCGTCAGCTTTTGGCGCTAAGTACTTCGAGTTTTCTCATCAGGAAGGACATATTGAAGCCGTTCAGTTTTATTCTGCGCTTCGTCATGCTGAAGAGTTTATTTCTTTTCACTTTTCTGGTGGTACAACTGAATGCTTACAAATCACGAAAAAAAACGGCATTGACATTATTGGCGGATCCAAAGATATCGCCTTTGGTCAATTGCTAGATAGAATCGGTGTTGCAATGGGAATGGATTTTCCTTGTGGGGAAGAGATGGACTTCATTGCCTCTTCAATTAAACCACCGAAAACCAATGTACTGCCGCCAATTAAGGTGCTGGGCGGTGAAGTAAATCTTTCTGGAATAGAAACTAAAGCGCAACGCTTAGTCGGAGAAATCTCTGACGACGATCTAGTTTACATGATATTTGATCGAATCGCTGAGGCAATTGTGCTCATGGTGAATCAATTTCATACCCAGTATGGAATCACGCAATATCTCTTTGCTGGAGGCGTATCCTCAAGCAAATTCATCCAAAATAAAGTAAAGCAAGTTTTGCCACGCTCCTTAACCATCGTCTTTGGTGATGCAGCACTAAGCGCTGATAACGCTGTTGGCATAGCACTTCTGGGAAGGAAACAACTATGGCCATAAGACCCATTTCGGTTACACAACTAAATACATATATTGAACGTGTATTAGGGACTGATCCGTTACTTGGTGCTGTAGTGGTCAAAGGAGAAATCACCAACCTAAAATATCACAGTTCAGGTCACGTATATTTTTCTATTGCCGATGTTGGCAGCAAAATCAATTGCTTTTTTCAACGAGAGTATGTTGTCTCTCTTCAAGAGCAGCTAATGGACGGCATGGAAGTGATTGTTACTGGTTCGATTAGTGTATATAAAAAGAACGGAACTTACTCAATTTACGTTAAGTCCATTGAACACGAAGGTGCTGGAGATTTATCGGTAGCCTTTCAACAATTGAAAGACAAATTGAACAAGGAAGGTCTCTTTGATCCATCCCATAAAAAACCGATTCCTAAATTTCCACAGAAAATCGGCTTAATTACCGCAAGTACTGGAGCTGCTGTTCAAGATATGCTGAAAATCTTGCGCAATCGCAACCAAATGGTAGACATTATGATTTTTCCTGTATTGGTCCAAGGAGATGGGGCAGGGCAAGATATCGCACAGATGATTGACCTAGTCAATGAACAGTTTGATGACATTGACACCATTATCGTTGGACGAGGTGGAGGATCTGCTGATGATTTATGGGCATTCAATGAAGAAATCGTTGCCAGAAGCATCTATCGATCCCATATCCCCATTATTTCGGCGGTTGGCCATGAAATTGACTTTACCATTTCTGATTTAGTTGCCGATCTTAGAGCGGAAACACCAACAGCTGCAGCCCAAATTGCAGTTCCTGATGCAAAACAATTGAAAGATAAGCTTATTGAATTACAGGAGACACTTTATTTACAATTAAGCAACAAATTGATGTATAATCGATTATATATTGACAACCTTAAACAAGAAATGACCAATCAAATCAATGACCACCTATTGAATCTCCGTCGTCAATTGGACATGCACAAGCTAATTTTAGAAGAAAACAATCCGAAAAAAGTGATGCAAAGTGGATATTCGATGATTACAGATAAGCAGGGGCACATTGTGAGTAGCATACAGCAATTGGCGTCAGGAGAAAGATATCATATCTCCATGAAAGATGGACAAATAAGTGGAAAATTTACAGAGATAGGAAGTGATCAACATGAGTAAGGGTAATTTCGAAAAAGCCTTAGCGCAATTACAGGTACTTTCGGAAAAAATCAAATCACAGGACACCAACTTAGAAGATGCAATCACATGCTATGAAGAAGGCATGAACTATTATCATATTTGCGATGAACTATTAGAAACAGCTAAACAAAAGATAGAAACTTTTGAAAGGTAAGGTAAACACCATGATGAGAGAGAACTTCGATGAATACAAAGATATGATTAATGATCATCTATTAGATTATATTCCAAGCATCGATACAAAAAGTAGCGCATTATACGAGTCAATGAAATATTCCTTGACTGCTGGAGGTAAACGGCTAAGATCTGTTTTGCTTCTTGCTGCCTGTGAATTTGCTGGCGGTAACGCCAATAACGCGTTGCCTTATGCCTGCGCCATTGAATATATTCATACTTACTCCTTAATTCATGACGATTTACCTTCAATGGATAACGACGATCTGCGTCGGGGAATGCCAACCAATCATAAGGTTTATGGTGAAGGGATTGCGACTTTAGCTGGTGACGGATTGCTTACCACTGCATTCGAAGTCATCAATCGTGATATGCTGATGTACTTTGATTCCATACAAGAATTACGAAAAAGAATCAATGCATCTTATGCAATCGCCTATGGTGCAGGTGTAAGAGGCATGGTGGCTGGACAGGTTTCAGATATTGAATCTGAGCACAAGCAATGTTCAAACGAAATGCTCGAATATATTCATCTCAACAAAACAGGCGCATTGATTGTGGCCGCAGTTCGCGCAGGTCTTTACCTAGGCGGTGCAGACGAGCTAATGATGAAAAATCTAACTTGTTATGCTGAAAATCTAGGGTTAGCCTATCAAATTGCAGACGATATTCTAGATGTCAAAGGCGATCCCCAAGAATTGGGCAAAAAAACCAATGCCGATGCTGAACACGAAAAAGTAACCTATGTATCACTTAATGGCCTTTCTGCTTCTGAACAAAAGCTTGAAGAGTTGACCCAAAGCGCAGTAGAAAATATCGAGGAATACTATGATAACGCAGAATTCTTCAGAGATTTAGTACTCGTCCTATCAAAACGAACCAAATAAGGAGTATTCATGCACAAGAAATTAACAGAATATGATTTCCCAAAAGACCTAAAAGAAATGGACACAAATGAGCTAGATCTGCTTTCATATTCTATTCGAGATTTTTTAATTGAACAAATAGCAAAAACAGGCGGACATCTAGCCTCTAACCTTGGCATTGTGGAACTAACCATTGCACTTCACAAGGTTTTTGATAGTCCTAAGGATAAGATTATCTGGGATGTGGGGCATCAATCTTATGTCCATAAAATTCTAACTGGTAGAGCTGATGCTTTTGACGGATTACGACAATTAGACGGTATGAGCGGCTTCCCTAAAGGAAACGAAAGCGATCACGATGCCTTTGATACAGGCCATTCGAGCACTTCTATTTCCATTGCTGCTGGAATTGCCGCCGCTAAAGAAATTCAAGGTGAAAAATCTAACGTTGTCGCTGTCATTGGTGACGGTTCCTTAACTGGAGGTCTCGCATATGAGGCACTAAACAATGTTGGCGCATCAAAATCTAAAGTTATGGTTATTCTCAACGATAACGGAATGTCAATTTCCAAAAATATCGGAGGTGTATCACAGCATTTAGGAAAGCTGCGAACTTCCAGAGGATACTTACGTTTAAAAAAGTCATTAAAACGCACATTATCGCAGATTCCTGTCATAGGTGACGACGTATCTACTGGTCTTGGCCATTTCAAAGATCGAATGAAATACGCATTACTTTCTGGTGGTGTTATTTTCGAAGAATTGGGATTCAAATACATTGGACCCATCAACGGACATAAAATCAATGAACTATTAGAAGCATTACAGACCGCTAACCAAGTTAACGGTCCTGTTTTAATTCATGTTATCACACGAAAAGGGAAGGGATATCGTAACGCTGAATTAAACCCTAACAAATTCCACGGAATTGGCTCCTTTGATCCTGAAACAGGAAAAGTGTTAGGCGGATCAGGAACATCTTATTCTAGCGTATTCGGGCAAGCGGCTGTAAACCTAGCGAAAGAAGACGATCGCATTGTCGCCATATCAGCAGCGATGTGCGATGCGACAGGCCTTGGCGAATTTGCCTCCACCTATCCGAAGCGATTTTTTGATGTAGGCATTGCGGAGGCTCACGGCGTGACCTTTGCTGCAGGCTTAGCCAAATCAGGCCTGAGGCCGTTAGTTGCCATCTACTCTTCATTTCTTCAAAGAGGGTATGACCAAATTGTTGAAGACGTCTGTATTCAAAATCTTCCTGTTGTTTTTGCCATAGATAGAGCGGGAATTGTCGGTGCTGATGGCGAAACTCATCATGGCATCTTTGATCTTTCCTATTTATCTCATATGCCAAATATGACTGTATTGACTCCTTGTGACGGAAAACAGCTGGAAGATATGCTTGCCTACGCCTTTACGCTCAACAGTCCTGTGGCCATTCGCTATCCAAGAGGGTCCTGCGCTTTAGAAGAACATCCCAATAAGAAGTTTTCTGGAAGCAATCTCCGTTTGGAGCAAGGATTACATTTAGATATTTGGGCCGTTGGAAAAATGGTATCTACAGCAGAAAAGATCCGTGGTATTCTGTGGGAAGAAGGTATCGATGCAGGAATTGTCGATGTTACTACGGTAAAACCATTGGATTTATCCCTGATTAACCAAGATACTTCTTTGATTGTAACCTTAGAAGATAACGTTATTTCAGGTGGCTTCGGCGAAAAACTAAAGGCTTCAGTAGACCACGCTAAGGTCTTGATCTTTGGCTGGCCAGATCAATTTATTGAGCATGGTGAATGTGACCAGCTTTTTGCTCGTTATGGGTTAGACGCTGAAACAGTTTCAGAAAGGATACGTGAAGAACTTGAAGGAAAGGCTTGATATTTTACTGGTAAACAAAGGATATTTCCAGTCAAGGGAACGTGCAAAGGCTGCAATAATGGCAGGCATCGTTTACATCGATGGTCAAAAAAGCGATAAAGCAGGCAATATGATTCAAACTGACGCAGAAATCTTCGTCAAGGACAATCTATGTCCTTATGTCAGCCGTGGTGGATTAAAGCTAGAAAAGTCTATCACTGAATTTCAGCTGAACCTAAAAGATAAAGTCTGCATGGATATCGGCGCGTCCACTGGCGGTTTTACCGATTGTATGCTGCAAAACGGAGCGACTAAAGTCTACGCGATTGATGTCGGTTACGGCCAATTAGATTGGAAGCTAAGAAATGATCAGCGGGTAGTCAATATGGAAAAGTGCAACGTTCGATATTTGGACACAGATACCATTGCTGAACCGATTGATTTTATCAGCATAGACGTTTCCTTTATTTCTCTAAAGCTTATTTTCCCTGTGGCAGCAAAGGTTCTTGCAGAAAACGGACAAATTGTTTGTCTCGTCAAGCCGCAGTTTGAAGCTGGCAGAGAGCAGGTTGGAAAAAAGGGTATCGTTAAGGATAAAAAAGTCCACGAAGAAGTGATAGAACGTGTGGTAAATTACGCTGCAGAAAACGGCCTTTTTGTTGAAGGGTTAACCTTTTCTCCTGTAACTGGTGCAAAAGGTAACATAGAATATCTTTTATCTCTTTGCAAAAAGGAAAAAGTGAGTTATAATGTATCATGTATACAACAGGTGGTTGTAAACTCTCATTCAGAGTTAGATAAATAATTTTAATTTTAAAGGAGACCGAGAGAAATGAAATTATCAAACAAAGTCGAAGCTATGCAATTTTCCCCAATCAGAAGATTCAACCCAATGGGACAGAAAGCCAAAGAAGATGGTAAGAAGGTTTATCATTTAAACATTGGTCAGCCTGACGTTGAAACGCCTGCATGCTTTATGGATGCAATCAAAAACTATGAAAACAAGGTAATTGCTTATGCTGAATCTGGTGGTATTACCGACTTACAGGACGCTGTTACTGACTATTTCAAAATGTATGACATGAATTTTGGAAGACAGGACATGATCGTAACGACTGGTGGTTCAGAAGCCTTAACCATGGCATTTCTTGCCTTACTTAATGAAGGTGACGAAGTACTTCTTGCTGAGCCTTTCTACACAAACTACCATACTTTTGCAACTTCAGCCGGTGGAAAGGTTGTTCCAATTACCACAAAAGCGGAGGAAGGTTATCATTATGCAAAGAGAGAACAGATTGAACCATTAATTACAGATAAAACCAAAGCAATCTGTTGTATCAACCCTGGAAACCCTACTGGTAACGTACTGACCAGAGATGAAATGAAATTAATCTGCGAAATTGCGAAGGAACATGATTTATGGATTATCGCAGACGAAGTATATAGAGAATTTGCTTACGATGGAAGAGAAGTCACTTCTTTCGGTATGCTACCTGAATATGCAGATAGAGTCATCATCATCGACTCCGTTTCCAAGAGATTCTCCGCATGCGGTGCAAGAATTGGTTTATTGATTTCTAAAAATGCTGATTTCATGAGCCATGTAATGAAAATCGCTCAAGGAAGACTGTGTGTTTCCACTGTTGACCAAGTTGGTGCTGCTGCATTGTTCAGAATGCCTATTTCTTACTATGATGAAGTAAAAGCAGAGTACTGTGGAAGAAGAGACGTTGTATACGAAGAACTGATGAAAATTCCTGGAGTTGTTTGTCAAAAACCTGGTGGAGCATTCTACATGACTGCTAAGCTTCCTGTTGACAGTGTGGAAGACTTCTTGGTATTCTTATTAACCGAGTTTGATGACAACGGAGAAACCGTAATGTTTGCACCAGCTGAAGGCTTCTATGCTACTCCTGGTCTAGGTAAAGATGAAATGCGTATTGCCTACGTTCTAAATCAGGACGATATGAGAAGAGGCGTTGAGCTAATCAGATTAGGCCTAGAAGCATACAACAAGAAATAATATAGAATTAATCGATTTGAATCCATTCGCAGATTGCGGATGGATTCTCTTTTTGATATAATGGAGTGTATAGGAAATAAAGGAGTATGACGTTCATGGCAGATAAACTATCCCCAATGATGCAACAATATATAGAAATAAAAAACCAACATCAAGACAGCATATTGTTTTTTCGATTAGGCGACTTTTACGAAATGTTCTTTAGTGATGCCAAATTGGTTTCTAGAGAATTAGAATTGACCTTAACCGGAAAGAATTGCGGCATGGAGGAGCGAGCACCAATGTGCGGAGTTCCGTTCCATTCTGCTGAAACCTATATTGCTAGATTGGTGGAAAAAGGCTATAAAGTTGCCATTTGTGAGCAAGTTGAGGATCCTGCTACAGCTAAAGGCATTGTTAAACGCGAGGTTGTACAGATTGTAACACCTGGTACAGTTACTTCCCAATCAATGCTTAAGGATAACGAAAACAATTATCTGGCGTCTGTATACCTTGATCAGCAGGGAATGGCCATTACTTATTGTGATATTTCCACTGGTGAGCTTTATACTACAGAGTCGAGAGACCAATACAATACATTAGAAAACCTCTTCAACGAGCTGGTGAAAATCGACGCGAAAGAAATCATCGTCAATCAGTCCTTTGCTCAATTTTGTGAGCTCGAAGAAATCAAGGCTGTAACCGGCGCATTTATCTTCACGATGGAAGACACTTATTATAACGAAAAAGCTGCTGAGGCGGCGATTTCTGCCCAATTTAACAGGCTTCCACTTACTGCACTGGGCCTTTCAGATCGAAACCTTAGCGTGTTGTCTTTAGGTGCACTCCTCGCATATCTTTTAGAAACGCAAAAACAGAACCTAGCTCAGCTGACCAATTGTAAATTTTACGAGATGGGTAAGCATATGTCTTTAGATAAAGCCACATTACGTAATTTGGAAATCACCGAAACGTTATACGAAAAGAAGAAGCAAGGCTCACTCATGGGCGTACTGGATAAGACCCATACTGCCATGGGAAGCCGAAAACTAAAAAAGTGGCTTCGCGAACCCTTAAACAACGCTGATGAAATCAATCTAAGACTAGATGCTGTTGAGGAACTAACCAAACAGCCCATTGTCGAAAACAATATCAAAGAGGCTCTTAAGCAGGTATATGATTTCGAACGTCTAGCGGGAAGAATCGCTTCTGGAAACGCCAACGGAAAGGATTTAATCGCCTTAAGAAATTCCATTTTTGTTTTACCTGAAATCAAAGACAATCTCCAGTATGCGCAAACTACCTTGCTTAACCAGTTATCCACTGAACTCTGCGATTTACAGCAAGTTTATCATTTAATCGAAAAAGCAATTTGTAATGAGCCACCATTTACCATTAAAGAGGGTGGTGTCATCAAAGACGGCTTTTCCGAGGAACTGGATCAACTGAAGTTTTCCATCAAAGACGGAAAGCAATGGATTGCTAACCTAGAAAACACCGAGAGACAGAGAACAGGCATCAAAACCTTGAAAGTAGGCTTTAATCGTGTATTTGGCTACTACATTGACGTTACCAAATCCAACACGGATATGGTTCCTGACGATTATATTCGCAAACAAACCTTGGTCAATAACGAACGCTATATCACGCCTGAACTGAAAGAAATGGAGAGTCTGGTTCTCAACGCAGAAACCAAGATTAACCAGATGGAGTACGAGCTATTTACAGAGATCCGTAAAGAAATTCAGGGACACATTCAAGAAATTCAGCAGACCTCCCAGGCCATTGCACAGCTAGATGTACTCTGCGCCTTTGCGAATGTCAGCAATAAATTAGGCTACGTGAAACCAGAAATCAACAATAGTTATACCCTCCAGATTGAAAAGGGCAGACATCCGGTTATCGAGCAAATGACCAGTAACGGTTTATTCGTTTCCAATGACACTTATTTGAATAACACGGATACCAGTATGTTGATTATTACTGGGCCCAATATGGCCGGAAAATCTACATATATGCGGCAAACCGCTTTGATTGTATTGATGGCACAAGCTGGATGCTTCGTTCCTTGCGAGTCAGCAAAGATAGGCGTTGTAGACCGTATTTTCACTCGTATTGGAGCGTCTGATAATTTAGCCCAAGGGCAATCCACTTTCTTTGTTGAAATGAGTGAGCTTGCGTATATTCTAAACTGTGCCCAGGATCGAAGCTTGATTATCTTAGATGAAATTGGTCGAGGCACAAGTACCTACGATGGGTTGTCTATTGCATGGGCAGCTGTGGATTATCTGTGCAACCAAAACACTCATATTCGCACATTATTTGCAACACACTATCACGAATTGACGGCTTTGGAGCAGTCCATTGATGGAGTAAAAAACCTTAACGTAGACGTTTCAGAAGAAAACGGAAATATTATTTTCCTACATAAAATCGTTCCAGGCTCTGCAAGTAGAAGCTACGGTATCCATGTTGCCAAATTGGCTGGAATTCCTTCGTCACTGCTGACTAATGCAGAAGAACGACTAAACCATTTGGAGTCAAACAATGCCAATCAGCATATAGATTCGTCCATCGTATCCAAACATCCACCAAAGGCCAGTGATGAACAGCAAATATCGTTCTTTTCTTCAGGACCAAATCCTATAGTTGAACGCTTAAAAACCTTGAACTTAATGGAAATTACACCATCACAAGCCATTGGAATATTAGAAGAATTAAAGGATGCCATTGATGATTAAAGTATTGGAAAAAAGTATAGCAGATAAAATTGCAGCAGGTGAAGTCGTAGAACGTCCGCTGTCCATTGTAAAAGAATTGGTCGAAAACGCCATTGATTCCGGAGCCAATTCCATTGTTGTTGAAATCAAAAACGGCGGAAAAACCTATATACGCGTGACAGACAACGGCTGCGGAATTCCATCCGCTGAAGTAGAAACGGCTTTTCTTCGCCATGCAACGAGTAAAATTGTCACTGCTGCTGACCTAAATTCCATTGAAACGTTAGGATTTCGTGGTGAGGCACTAGCAAGCATTGCTGCTGTTACGCGAACTGAACTAGTCACCAAAACGTCAGAAGAAAAAGCTGGGGTTAAGGTGATCATTCACGGTGGAGATATCATCGAAAATATCGGAATCGGGTGTCCCGATGGTACAACCATTGTGATTTCCGATTTATTTTACAATACTCCTGCTAGACAAAAGTTCCTAAAATCTGATTCTGCCGAAAGTAGCCGAATTATCGAATTTCTATCCCAAATTGCGTTGGCCTATCCTAGAATTAAATTCCGATTGATCAACAAAGGGGATATTGTTTTTTCCACTACTGGAACAGGAGATATGTTAAGTGCCATTATGTCTGTTTATCAACAGCAGGAATATGCAGATTTAGTTCCCTTGGATTATACCTATAACGGAAACCGCATAAATGGCTTTATTTCTAGACCTTCATTGTCTAAAACAACGCGAAAGAGTCAAGTCTTTTTCGTTAATGGCAGAGTCGTTTCCAGCAAGGTGATCGAAAAAGGCGTAACGGAAGGGTATAGCGAACGGTTATTCGAAGGACGTTTCCCCGTTACATTCCTGTTTATAGAAACCAATCCATCAAAATTGGACGTAAATATTCATCCCAATAAGCGAGAAGTGCGTTTTGACGATGAACAAGAAATCGTTTCTCTAGTCAGAGAGGGGATAAAACAGGGATTAGGCGCGAAAGAAGCTGTTGTTGAAATGCGCAATGTGTTTAAAGCAGAAGAAACTTCAGAAAACAATATTTTTTCTAAAGAAGATACTCAAGTTGACATAAAACAAATATTGTCTACTAAAAGGGCTGGGTTAACCGTGAAGGAAAAACCCGCTTCCTATGTTGCACCAGAAGAACCTGCCACAACACAAAATTCCAAGCCCACACTTTCTATAGAATCACCCAAATTAATTCCTTTTGATTTTCGGGATTTAACCTTAACCGGTTCAATTTTCGGCACCTATATTACAGCGACAGATGATACGAACTTCTATTTAATCGATCAACACGCTGCGCATGAACGGGTTTTTTACGAACAACTGGTCACCGAGTACCTTTCGGAAGAAAAGGCTAGACAGCCGATTTTGACGCCTATTCTTCTTGAAGTTCCTTTGGCAACTAAGGAAACAGAATACGATTGGATGGATGCCTTAATCGAAATGGGCTTTTCTTTGGAATTATTCGGGCCAAGTGCTTATGTCATCCGTGAAATTCCAACATTTATGACCATTTCTGAAGCGGAAGACTTCGCTAAAACCTATATTGAACAAGTAGAAGACGGGGAGCATTTGTTAAATACTGTAGTCATCAATAAGCTAATCACTAAATCCTGTAAACGTGCAGTGAAGGCTCATGACTACTTGTCAATGGAAGAAATCCATGCTTTAATTCAGTCATTAATGGCATGTAAAAATCCTTTTTCTTGTCCCCACGGCAGACCAACGTTTATTAAGCTTTCCAACTATGAAATCGAAAAAATGTTTAAGAGAGTATAAGGAAAATGAATCGAGAAATCATTGTAATTTGCGGTCCTACGGCCGTTGGAAAAACTAAATATGCTATAGACGTAGCTTTAGCATTTAACGGAGAAATCGTTTCTTGCGACTCTATGCAGCTATATCAACATATGGATATTGGCAGCGCCAAGCCTACAGCTGAAGAGCAAGCTATGGTAAAGCACCACTTGGTCGACGATATTGATCCTTCTGGTTTTTTCACCGTTGCCAAATACCAACGTCTTGCAAAAGAGGCCATAAATACCATATTCGACCAAGGAAAAACACCAGTAATCGCTGGAGGAACAGGATTATATCTCAACTCTCTGCTTTACGATATGGATTTTAGTACACCGCCAAGAAACGACCACTTTCGAGATCAGCTCTACGATGAAGTTGAAGCATATGGTCCTGAATATATTTTCCAAAAATTAGTCAATCTGGATCCAGCTGCAGCAGAACGAATTCATCCCAACAATGTGAAGAAAGTCGTGCGAGCCATTGAAGCCGCAAGCACTGGAACAAAGGTAAAGGACTTCGCCAAAGACTTGGTACCGACAAAGGACTACAGCGCAAAGATGGTTTGTTTGACCAGAAATAGGGAAGAGCTGTATCAGCGAATTAATCAGCGTGTAGATATGTTGATCGAAAGCGGTTTAGAAGACGAGGTTAGGGGATTACTCAACATGGGATTAGACGAAGAGAATATTTCCATGAAAGGGATTGGATATAAAGAAATGATCGGGTACTGCAAAGGGGAGTATTCCTTAGACGATGCAATCACCCTAGTGAAACGAAATACGAGACATTATGCGAAGCGTCAGTTGACTTGGTTTAAGCGTTATCAAGAGATGAAATGGTTTAACATCTCTGATTACCCAGATGACGATTCCTGCCAAAAGGAGATTTTTCAATGGCTACGAAAAATGTAAAAATCCATAACAAAAGCGATAAGCCTGACAACATTGTAAAAAAGGAAGCACAGATTTTCCAAGAATGTGAAGAGATAGAGAATCAACTTCCAAGATTTTTACGTGGATTTTTTGCCTATCTCAAAGGGAATGTACTGCCTATGACTAGGCTGGCATATCTTCATGATATTAAATTTTTCTGTACTTATTTACTACATGAAACAGATTTAACTAACGCGACTACCACCGACAAAATCACCTTGAAAGAATTCGGAGAAATCAAGGCCGTAGATATCAATATTTATCTTGACTATTGCCGTAAATATAAAGTAGAAACAGAAGATTCCATTTATGTTTTCGAAAACAATAATCGAACCTTAGCACGAAAAAAATCCTCAGTTTCTGTTATGTTCAAACAGTTATATCGCGACCAATTTCTCAGCGAGAATATCACTGACGGTATTGATCCTATCCGCGTGCCTAAGGCTGGAGAACGTGAAGTTAAAGCATTGCAAGATGATGAAGTCATGATTATGCTCGATGCCGTATCCAGCGGAACAGGACTAACCGACCATGAACACGCCTATTGGCTGAAAACCAAAAAAAGAGATAAAGCCATTTTGATTTTGTTTCTGACTTACGGCTTGCGTTTATCTGAACTACAGCAATTGAATCTTTCTTCCTTTAATTTTTCCAGAGGAGAATTTAAGATATACCGTAAACGAGGGAAAGAAGCGTTGATGCCGCTAAACGATTCCGTAACAGCTGTTATCGATGATTATCTTCAACATGAACGTGCCGCTGAGGATACCCTTGATCCTGAGTATCACGATGCACTGTTCCTATCATTACAAGGGAAAAGGATGACAGATAGACAAATTCGAGAGTTGGTAAAGAAATATACCTCTATTGCATTAAAAACCTCTAGAGGCGCCGGATATAGCCCTCACAAGCTTCGTGCTACAGCGGCTACCAGTCTAATTGGAAGAGGAAATTCCATCTACGATGTCGCTGCACTATTAGATCACGAACAAGTGACGACTACCCAATTATATGCACAACACCAAAAACACGTTAAGCGTGACTTGGTTAAAGGCATGGAATGGGAAAAAGAAAGGACGAACAAGGATTAATATGGATAAATACAAAAAAAATGAAGCGAAGGGCATAGTCTTTCTCATGGTTTCCGCAATGATTTGGGGTGCTGCTTTAGTAGCACAAAAGGAGGGAATGGAAAATCTAGGCCCTTTTACCTTTACCGCATTAAGATGCCTTCTCGGTGGCGTTTCCATGATCCCAATTATTTGGATTTTTGATCAACGGAAAACGCCCGAACAAAAAGAAAAAGAACACAATCCAAAAGTGTTACTACTCGGCGGTTTTTTATGCGGTCTAGCCTTAAGCTGTATTGCTATTCCGCAGCAAATCGGCATCCAGCTTACTACGGTTGGAAAGTCCGGCTTTATCACTGCGCTGTATATTGTTTTGGTCCCACTAGCTGGTATATTTTTAAAACGAAAGGTTGAAGCCAAGGTTTGGTTTGCGGTAATTACCGCCATAATCGGTTTCTATCTCATGTGCATGACGGAAGGGTTTTCCAACATGAACAAAGGTGACTTAATTATGCTCCTTGCATCTGTTGCCTGTGTGTTTCATATGTACACAATCGACTATTTTGTGACTAAGGTTGATCCAATAAAGCTGTCTTGTGTTCATGCCTTATGCACCGGAGTGATTTGCGGCATACCGGCTTTGATCTTTGAACAAGCAACGTTGGCAGACATTGCTGCTGCTGCGATTCCTATTTTATACACAGGTCTAGCATCCTGCGCCATTGGGTATACCACCCAGATCATTGGCCAAAAATATGTTGAACCATCAAAAGCATCCCTGTTACTCAGTAGCGAAACCATTTTTACAATGATTGCTGGAATGATTTTCTATGGAGAAATTCTAGCGGCAAGAGAATACATGGGTTGTGCGTTGATTTTCGTTGCCATCATCATTTCCCAAATCAAATTCAAGGGAAAATCTTAATTCTTTATTAATTATGCGACGAATATATTTACAAAATCAAAGGTACAGGAGATAATATGAATAACTACACAGATACATTATTAATTGAGCAATTTCAAATTAATCCAAAGGTTTTGGCGTTAGTCAAGAAATGCGAACAGGAAATTTCCGGCGCTTTTCAGGCCTTAGACGACATTACGGAATATAATCAATATAAGGTTCTCTCTGCACTTCAGGAAAATAAGATATCTGATATGCATTTTGCATGGAATACCGGTTACGGTTACGATGATCCCGGAAGAGATGCCGTAGAGCGGGTATATGCCCAAATCTTTGGTACGGAAGCCGCTTTGGTTCGTCCTACCATTGTAAATGGAACTCACGCCTTGGCAATAGCCATTATGGGCGCTTTACGACCTGGTGATGAACTCATATATTGTACTGGTGGTCCTTATGACACCTTAGAAGAAGTCATCGGAATAAGGGGAGAGGGCATGGGCTCTCTAAAAGAATATGGCATTACCTACAGGCAAGTGGAGCTACTTCCTGATGGATCTATTGACTTAGAAACATTAAGCAATGTCATTTCCGCTAAAACCAAAATGGTGTCTATTCAACGTGCAACAGGATATGGTTGGCGTAAATCTATTACGGTAAACCAAATCGAACAAGTGACCAAACTGGTTCATGGCATTGATCCAAATATCATCTGTATGGCAGATAACTGTTACGGTGAATTTCTAGACATTAAAGAGCCTACCGATGTAGGCATCGATATTATGGCTGGTTCTTTAATCAAAAATCCAGGCGGTGGACTTGCCTTAACTGGTGGATATATATGTGGCCGTAAAGCGTTGATTGATAAAGTATCTTATCGAATGACTTGTCCCGGAATTGGTGCCGAATGTGGATTGACCTTTGGTCAAACTCGTACCATTCTGCAAGGCTTATTTATGGCGCCTAAGGTTGTTAACGGTGCAGTAAAAGGCGCTTTGCTCTGCGCTAAAGTTTATGAATCTCTTGGATTTCCAGTGTGTCCCGGGGTTGATGATCCTCGAAGCGATATCATTCAAGCCGTTCAGCTAGGTTCGGCCGAAGCTGTTGTTGCTTTTTGTGAAGGGATACAAGCCGCAGCGCCAATTGATGCTCACGTTACACCTGTTCCATGGGCCATGCCTGGATATGAGTCTGATGTGGTTATGGCTGCAGGAGCTTTTGTTCAAGGATCTTCTATTGAACTAAGCGCTGATGCACCAATCAGAGCGCCATATAACGTGTATTTTCAAGGTGGTCTCACTTACGAGCATTCCAAGTTCGGCGTGATAAAATCACTGAATCAGTTAGATAAAAAAGGGCTAATAGGAACTCTATGAAAAAAACAATCATGAAGGAAAAAGCTAAATCTGCAAGAGAAGACGCAAAAGCAAACATTAAGGCTGAAAAGAAAACAAAAGTCATTCTTTCTATGCTTAAATTATTGCTACTGCTCATTATTGTTGTGGGAATACCGCTATATGTGTTCTTTTATCAACGTGAGTTCTTGGAGCGGTTTAAGTCTTTCGATGACATCATTGCATTTTTACAAACCTATAAAACAGAAAGCATTTTCGTTTATATCGGTGTACAAATCATGCAAATTGTCATCAGTATTATTCCAGGCCAAGCATTTCAATTTGCTGCTGGATATCTTTACACCTTCTTTCCAGGCTTGTTCTTTTCTATTATTGGTTCGATATTGGGAACCTTGATTTCGTTTTATTTGGCAAAACTCCTCGGTAAAGACGCCATGCATCTGCTGTTTGGTGAAGAACGAATGGGTTATTTTATCCAACGGTTAAATAGCAAAAAAGCCTACACCATTGTTTTCTTCATCTACCTTATTCCAGGGTTTCCTAAAGATTTGTTAAGTTATGCTGCTGGTGTATCTGAAATGAAATTCAGGCCATTTCTGATTTTCTCTCTAGTTGGTAGAATCCCTGGAATGGCAGGGAGCTTGCTGATTGGTTCACTGTTTTTTAAAGAACATTACATCAGCATGGCCATCATCGGAATTCTCGCAGTACTGATCTTTATTCTATGTATTGTTTTCCGTAAAAAGCTGAATGAATGGTTGGATCGATTCTATGACAAACTAAAATAACGAAAAAGCGGGGGATACTAACATCCCTCTTTTTTTTACCCCTTCTCGAACATTTGTTCATTTTTCTCTTGACAACGAACACCTATTCTGTTATTATAAATAAAACGAACAAATGTTTACGAGGTGAGAGAAATGAACAAAAAGTATAGAATCGCATCTAAATTCAGATTTACCATGTTTCTAACAATTTTAATCTTGTGTGTATTTACCGTCATCGGTTTTGCTTCTGGTATGAATACCGTGAACAGCTCATCGATGAACGAATACAATCAAATAGAAATTCATTCAGGCGATACATTATGGGCAATTGCATCTCATTATGGTCCAGCTGACCAAGATATTCGTAAAACAGTTTATGAGATCTGTCAACTCAATGATATTTCAGCAGATCAACTAGAAGCTGGGCAAAAAATCCTAGTTCCGACGTATAACTAGAAATCGACCGTTTCAGCGAAAAATCTCAATGACTTACGATATGACCATGTCAAAAAAAGTCGCTTAAAACGCAAAATAGAGCCTCGTTTTTTCGGCGTTTTTTCCTCAAAGCGTCAGAACCGTTGAAATGACTGCGATACACCAACATGTCAAATAAAGACTTAGCGTAGATGAATCACAATCCGTGTAATGTAATCAGGACTCAATATTAATTTGACGTATTGATTAAATCATGAAAACAGATTATGCGACAGATGGTTAATAGGATATAATATAAGCCATCAACTCAAATAGGTGTTAGTCACCATAAAGTGATTAATATAAATTGCAACATAAATAACCAATCCCAGAAATCGCTCCAGGCCTGTAAAACCAAGGTTTGGGGCGTTTTTCGTTGATACGTTAATAACTATTCCCAAAATTATGATTTTAGGAATAGTTTAATATCACGCAAGCCTCTACTTATACAAAAAGACACCACTTTTTAACATGGTGTCTTTTACGCTTATATCCGTTATTATTTATTAAAATATTCTACTGCAGCTCTAAACATGCCCATATCGAAATCGCCTGGAACGTTTTTATAAAGGTTTTTACCAGTTCTTTCCGAATGACCCATTTTTCCAAGAATTCTACCATCTGGTGATGTGATTCCTTCAATTGCATAATATGATCCATTTGGATTGAATTGGACATCGTTGGTTACATTTCCATCCAAGTCGACATACTGGGAAAGAATTTGTCCATTGGCAGCTAGTTCTTGGATTAATGCTTCACTGGCGATGAACCTACCCTCTCCGTGTGAAATAGGAACAGTATAGATGTCACCAACGTTAGCATTATCCATCCATGGTGATTTGTTCGAAGCAATTCTCGTTCTAACCAATTTAGATTGATGGCGTCCAATTTCATTATAGGTTAATGTTGGACAATCTTCATCGGTGTCGATGATTTTGCCATATGGAACAAGTCCAAGCTTAATCAATGCCTGGAAACCGTTGCAAATACCTAGGATTAGGCCATCACGATGATCAATTAGGTCTGTAACCGCTTCTTTGATTTCCTTATTTCTGAAGAATGCAGTGATAAACTTCCCTGACCCATCTGGTTCGTCTCCTCCAGAGAAACCACCTGGAATAAAGATGATTTGCGCTTCCTTTACTTTCGCTGCGAAATCTTCTACGGATTTAGCGATTGATGCAGCGGTTAAGTTATTGACCACAAAGATTTCTGCATCAGCACCTGCATCTCTAAAGGCTTTTGCTGAATCGTATTCACAGTTAGTCCCAGGAAAAACAGGAATCAACACCTTCGGAACGGCCACCTTGGTTCTAGCACAGGTTTTTTCTTTTGTTTCAAAGGTAAATGCTTCCAAGTTGTTTTTTGCTGGTTTAATATTACAGTCATAGATTGGTTCGAGCTTGTTTTCGTACTCTTTTTGGATGTTTTTCAGAGAAATTTTCTCTTTTCCATAGGAAATATCCTGTTCTAGAACGGTTTCTCCTAATTGAATCACGTATTCTCCTTCAATATTGGCGTTTTCTTCGATTTCTAAGATGAATGAGCCATATTTATATGAAAATAGCGTATTTATATCGATTAATTCGTTGTATTTGAACCCGATACCGTTACCCATGGTCATTTTCATGATGGCTTCTGCTACTCCACCGTATGTAGGTGAATAAGCGCTTAATGCTACCCCACCTTCGATTAGCTGGTGAACATCTTCGTACAATTCTTTTAAGGATTCTCCTGTTGGTAGTCCTTCATCATCATACTCAGGAGTTAACATAATAACTTTATGGTTAACACCCTTGAATTCAGGAGAAACGATGTTGCTAACGTCTTCCGTAGTTACGGCAAAGGACACTAATGTTGGTGGGACATCGATATCTTCAAAGGTTCCACTCATGGAATCCTTACCACCGATTGCGGCAATGCCTAAATCCTTCTGGGCCTTAAACGCACCGAGAACAGCTGCCATTGGTTTACCCCACCTGGTGGCTACTTTCATTGGTTTTTCAAAGTATTCTTGGAAGGATAAATAAACGTCCTGGAAGCTAGCTCCTGTAGCAACGAGCTTTGATACCGATTCAATTACTGCAAGGTATGCACTATGGTATGGACTTGCTTCCGCGATAAACGGGTTATATCCCCACGACATTACCGAGCAGGTTGATGTATGCTTCTTTTCCACAGCAATGAGATTAACCATTGCTTGTGTAGGGGTTCTCTGCAATAATCCACCGAAAGGCATCAATACTGTTCCTGCGCCAACTGTAGAGTCAAACCGTTCAGATAATCCCCTCTTGGAGCAAACATTAAGATCTTGAGCCAAACAGATGTAATTATCCGTGAACGTTCCTTCAATTGTCCGTTCAAATGCCTTATGCTTAGGAATTTCAATGTCAATGTGTTTTTCCGCACCGTTTGTATCCAAAAATTCTCTAGAAATATTGACAATGGCTTGATCGTTCCAAAATATCTTCAGGTAAGGATTATCCTTTACTTCTGCAACAATAGAGGTTTCAAGATTTTCTGCCTCAGCCAAATGGCAAAAGTGTTCAACATCAGCCGCAGCAACAACTACAGCCATTCTTTCTTGCGATTCGCTAATGGCTAATTCTGTTCCATCCAATCCGTCATATTTCTTTGGTACTGCATTAAGATTGATTTCCAGTCCGTCAGCCAGTTCGCCAATTGCAACGGAAACACCACCGGCTCCAAAGTCATTGCAACGCTTAATCAATTTTGATGCATCAGGATTTCTAAAGAGCCTCTGAATTTTTCGTTCCTCAGGAGCATTCCCCTTCTGGACTTCTGCACCACAGCTTTCAAGAGATTCCGTTGTATGAGACTTAGAAGATCCTGTGGCTCCACCACAGCCATCTCTTCCCGTCTTTCCTCCTAATAAGATGACTCTATCACCATCAATAGGTCTTTCTCTTCGTACATTTTCAGCTGGAGCTGCTGCGATTACTGCACCAATTTCCATTCTTTTGGCCACATATCCATCATGATATAGCTCATCAACTTGTCCTGTGGCAAGTCCGATTTGATTTCCATAAGAGCTATAACCATTGGCGGCAGTCGTTACGATTTTTCTCTGCGGTAGCTTTCCTGGAAGGGTCTCTGAAACAGGCTTTAACGGATCTGCCGCTCCAGTGACTCTCATGGCTGAATATACATAGCTTCTACCTGATAGTGGGTCTCTAATTGCTCCGCCAACACAAGTTGCCGCACCACCAAAAGGTTCAATTTCGGTAGGATGATTGTGGGTTTCATTTTTAAATAGAAGAAGCCATTGTTCAGTCTCCCCTTCTACATTGACGTCGATTTTTACTGTACAAGCGTTGATTTCTTCTGATTCATCAAGCTTGGTCATTTCACCCTTTGACTTTAGATACTTGGCTGCAATGGTTCCGATATCCATTAAATTGATAGGTTTCGTTCTACCCAGCTCCTGACGAGTTTTGATGTAATCTTCGTATGTAGCCTGTACCGTCGGATCATCGAAGGTTACTGTATCGATTGTCGTATTAAATGTAGTATGTCTGCAATGGTCAGACCAATATGTGTCGATGACTCTGATTTCAGTAATGGTCGGGTCTCTGTCTTCGCTTTTGAAATAATCTTGGCAGAACGTTAAGTCTGCAAGGTCCATGGCCAATCCATAATCAGAAAGGAACGTGCGAAGTTCATCTTCGTTTAACCCGATAAACCCGTTCAACAGTTCAACCTCCGTTGGAAGTTCATATTCAGTTTTTAACGTATCAAATTCTTCTAAGGTAGCCTCTCTCGCTTCTACTGGGTTGATGACGTACTTTTTAATTTCCTCGATATCGTCATTGGATAAATCGCCAGACAACAAATACACCTTAGCAGTTCTCACCGCTGGTCGTTCACCCTTAGAGATAATTTGAATACACTCAGCCGCAGAATTGGCACGTTGGTCAAACTGACCTGGTAGAAATTCTACAGCAAAAATAGTCTCAGCATTTTTCGCCTCTAGATGCTCCGAAGCGATGTCAATTTGGGGTTCAGAAAACACTGTGGTCACCGCGTAATCAAACAGAGATTTATCCAAATTTTCAACATCGTATCTGTTGACCACACGAAGGTCTTTCAATCCTTTGATTTGAAGTAATTTATTGATATCATTTTTCAGGCCAGCAGCTTCATGAGCAAAGGCTTTTTTCTTTTCTACATAAATACGATATACCATTAATTCTCCTCCAATGCTTTTAGCGCCTGTTGACCGATATCTGTTCTGAAATATGCCCGATCAAAAGTTACTTTTTCCACAGATTGATATGCCTTTTCGATGGCTTCTTTGATGTCCTTTCCCCGTTCCGTCACGCCTAAAACACGACCCCCGTTGGTTAACAGCTTGCCATCTTCAGATAATACGGCACCTGCTACATAGACGTCATTTACATCCTTTGGGATAGTGATTTCAAAGCCTTTTTCGTAAGCTTTCGGATAACCTTCAGATGCCATGACCACACAGCATGCTGCATCGTCAGCAAAATTCACTTCTGCTTGATCTAAAGTTCCTGCTGCCACGTGTTCCATGATTTCGAATAAATCGCTGTCTAGAAGTGGCAGAACCACCTGCGTCTCTGGGTCACCAAAGCGGCAATTGTATTCAATAACCTTAGGACCTTCCTCCGTTAGCATTAAACCGAAATATAGGCAACCAGAAAAGCTTCTGTATTCCTTATTCATGGCAATCATGGTTGGTAAGAATATTTCTTCTTCACACTGCTGAGCAATTTCCTTGGTGTAGTAAGGATTAGGCGCTATGGTGCCCATTCCACCTGTATTCAATCCCTTATCACCGTCAAGGGCACGTTTATGATCCATGGAGGATACCATTGGAATCAAGGTTTTTCCGTCAGTGAACGATAACACTGAAACTTCTGGGCCGGTAAGGAACTCTTCGATAACCACCACGCTACCGCTATCACCGAACACTTTATCTTCCATCATTGATTTTACGGCATCTTTTGCAGCTTCTAATGTTTCTGCAATGATTACACCTTTGCCTAATGCTAAGCCATCGGCCTTAACCACCACTGGAATTTTACACGTATCCAAATACGCAAATGCTTCATCCATATCGATAAATGTTGCATATTCTGCAGTTGGAATACCATATGCTTTCATTAAGTCTTTGGAAAAAGCCTTACTGCCTTCAATAATTGCAGCTTTGCCCTCAGGTCCAAAGCATGGAATTCCTTCAGCCTTCAGTAAATCCACTAAGCCAAGGACTAACGGATCGTCTGGTGCAACAATGGCAAAATCCATTTTTTGTTCTGTTGCAAATTCTACAATACGATCCAACTCTTTTGCACCAATATCTATACATGTTGCATCCGCTGCAATTCCGCCGTTTCCTGGAAGAGCAAAGATTTCTGTCACTTTAGGACTTTGTTTTATTTTTTTGATGATGGCATGTTCTCTTCCGCCACCACCGACAACCATTACTTTCATTTTACTACCTCTTAATTTGTCATCAATTAATGATGGAATAAACGTAAACCGGTGAAGGCCATAACCATTCCGTACTTATCACAAACGCCGATAACATGATCATCTCTAACTGATCCGCCTGGTTGTGCAATAAAGCTTACACCACTTTTCTTTGCTCGCTCAATATTATCTCCGAATGGGAAAAACGCATCGCTTGCCAAGCTGACTCCTGAAATCGTGCTTAGATATTCTTGCTGCTGCTCTCTTGTAAATGGCAGAGGTTTTTCAGTAAAGATTTCTTCCCACGCACCGTCTTGCAATACATCCATAAATTCTTCGCCTAGGTAAATATCAATGGTATTGTCACGTTCTGCTCTGCCGATATCTGCACGGAACGGCAAATTAATCACCTGATCAGCCTGTCTTAAATGCCAAAAATCAGCTTTATTTCCGGCAAGTCGCGTGCAGTGAATTCTTGATTGTTGCCCTGCCCCTACTCCAATTGCTTGTCCATCCTTTGCATAGGCTACTGAATTGGATTGGGTATATTTGAGGGTGATTAATGCGATGATTAAATCCCGCTTTGCTTCATCTGTAAAAACATTATTCTTTGTGACGATATCCGATAATTGATCTACGGTAGCAAGGTGATTATTTCTCCCCTGTTCAAAGGTGATTCCATACACTTGCTTTTTCTCTTGGTTCATCGGTTGATATGCTGAATCTATTTGAACAATGTTGTAATTGCCCTTTTTCTTTTCTTTAAGAATTGCCAGTGCCTCGTCAGTATATCCTGGCGCAATAATTCCATCAGATACTTCACGTTTTAAGATTGTTGCTGTTACTGCATCACACGGATCGCTTAAGGCTACCCAATCACCGAAAGAGGACATTCTATCAGTTCCCCTTGCTCTTGCATAAGCTGTGGCAATCGGTGAATCGTCAAGTCCTTCAATATCGTCAACAAAGCACGCTTTTTTTAAGGTATCGCTCATCGGTACACCTACTGCTGCCGATGTTGGACTCACATGCTTAAACGATGTTGCAGCCGCTATACCCAAGCTGTCTTTTAGTTCCTTAACCAACTGCCAGCTGTTAAATGCATCTAGAAAATTGATGAATCCTGGTTTTCCATTGAGAATGGTGATTGGAAGCTCACTTCCGTCCTCCATATAGATTTTCGCTGGTTTTTGGTTAGGATTGCAACCGTATTTTAATTCAAATTCTTTCATTTTTTATCCCTCTTTACTGATTCTTATTGATCATTCTGTTTTGAATTTCACCAGTGCTTAGATTGGTGTATCTTACATAGATGGAAATCTTGTTGTTTTCATCAAGATTGTTCCAAATTTCATTGGTGAACCCATCAATATCATTGGGTATTTCCACTCGTTCAGGTTCTCCATAAAACGTTGGAATTGGATTTCCATCCTCCATATAAGTATGCAAAAAATGTCCTAATCCAGGAAGTCCCTCATAGTTATAGTAAAATCTATTGCAAGAGGTTCCCTCAGGATCAGCACTTTTCAGTATGCTCATTTTATAGGTGAATCCACCATCATCAAAGTTGACTAATCCACTGATTCTCGGTGTCCAGTTTGGTCCATCAGGCTCGAAGCATCTAGTGTCCAGTGCTTCTTCAAAGGTGTCCTTGACTTCAAGATAATCGTATATGGTATCCGTCTGATCTCCATTGGTTACAATCAACTGGTCTCCGTGGACACGAATAGGATAATAAATAATTAAGGACGGATCTTCCACTTTTGCTTCATCAAAAGGTTTGATCTGCACGTTATCCCCTTCTTCTACAAAAATACGATTCTTGCTGTTATCACTTCGTCCCATGATGAAATAGGCAGTAACTGCTTGATTTCCATCCTTTGATCTACCAATAACAATGCCTCTACCAACATAAGCATTGCCTTTTACTGCATCTTCCATGGTTTTGATTTCATATACATTCATTGGTTTTCTCCCTTAAGTATTTTTTCTGCAATCGCTTCAACCGCATTAGGCAAAATAATCCATTCTGCTTCTTCCATTACTCGTTTTTGTAATCGCTCTGCTGTATCATCTTCTTTGATTTCTACTGCTTTCTGTGCGATAATCTTACCCCCATCAGGGATCTCGTTTACATAATGTACTGTTGCGCCAGTGACCTTTACACCGTATTCCAACGCTTTTTCGTGAACGCGTAGTCCATAACAGCCTTTTCCGCAAAATGAAGGAATCAGTGAAGGGTGAACGTTGATAATTCTATCCTCGAAGGCTTTGATAAAGGGAAGTCCCAATATGTTTAAATATCCTGCAAGAACAATCAACTCAATTTTTTCTTTTTTCAATATCTGGATAAGCTCATCCTCATCGTTAGTAACGATATTGTTGATTCCATGTTTTTCTGCGCGGTTAAGGGCATATACTTCAGCACGATTAGAGACGACCAAAACAATTTCTCCGCTTTTGATCAAGCCAGAATTTTGGGCATCAATTAATGCCTGTAGATTAGTCCCTCCGCCTGAAACCAATACAGCAATTCTGGTTTTTAGCATATTTCCACGCCTTCCTGTCTCACCGTTTCACCAAGAACATATGCTTCTTCTCCATTGGCTTTTAGGATATCCAACGTCTGTTCTACATCATCCTTGGAGACAATAACGGTCATGCCAACACCCATATTGAAGGTATTGAACATATCTCTTTCAGGGATATTTCCTTTTTCTGCAATATAATTAAAAATAGGTAATACTCTAACATCTTCTCTTTTGATTTTAACGCCGATTCCCTTCGGTAAGCTTCTTGGAATGTTTTCATAAAATCCACCGCCTGTAATGTGTGCTACGGATTTAACGGTAACAGACTCGAACAGCTTTACCATTGGCTTAACATAGATTTTCGTAGGCGTCAGTAATGTTTCTCCCAGTGACTTTCCACCTAGGGCTGAAACAGGAGATTTGATGTCTTCGTTTTCCACATCTAGTACCTTACGAACCAATGAAAACCCATTGGAATGTACGCCAGATGAAGGTAACGCAATGACTACGTCTCCTTCTTCTATGGAGTCTTTTTTTAATATTTTCGACTTGTCTACAACTCCAACAGCGAAACCAGCCATATCATATTCATCTTCAGGGTAGAATCCTGGCATTTCTGCCGTTTCTCCTCCAATTAATGAAGATTCGGACTGGATACAGCCTTCCGCTACACCTTTAACGATTTCCGCAATTTTTTCCGGGAAATTTTTTCCTACTGCAATATAGTCCAAGAAAAACAATGGCTTAGCACCTACACAAATAATGTCATTGACGCACATAGCAACGCAGTCAATTCCAACAGTGTCGTGTTTGTCCATGAGGAAAGCCATCTTTAACTTTGTGCCTACTCCATCTGTTCCGCTAACTAAAACAGGTTCCTTAATGTTTTTGATGTCCAGTTCAAATAGACCGCCAAAACCGCCAACGTCTGATGTGTTGCCGAACATCATTGTTTTTGCAACGTGCTCCTTCATCAATTCTACGGCTTTATAGCCAGCAGTAATGTCTACACCTGCAGCCTTGTAGCTTTCGCTGAAACTTTTTTCCATAATACGTATCTCCTATTTATTTTCACTTATTTTCGTATCAAATTTATTCTTTTCGATTACTGGAGGAATCTCTGTTGGATATTCTCCGCCAAAGCATGAACTGCAGAATCCCTCATCATTGGTCGCACCAATGAGTGTTTTCAAATGTTTTGTGTCAAGAAAGGCAAGACTGTCTACGTCCATAATCTTCGCCATTTCTTCATGGCTGTGTCTACAGGCAATGAGATTTTCTTTAGAGCTGATATCTGTACCATAGTAGCAAAGATTAATAAATGGAGGTGCGGAAGATCTCATATGCACTTCTTTTGCGCCAGCTTCTCTAAGAAGCTTTACAATTCTTGCACACGTTGTCCCTCTTACAATAGAGTCATCAACTAAAATCACTCGCTTGCCTCTAACCGTTTCTGAAACGACATTTAACTTGATTCTCACCTTGTCCTCTCTGGCTTTTTGGCCAGGAGCGATAAAGGTTCGTCCAATGTATTTATTTTTAATGAATCCAATACCGTATGGAATTCCTGATTGTCTAGAGTAGCCGATTGCTGCATCTAGCCCTGAATCTGGAACGCCAATCACCACATCAGCTTCTATTGGGTTGTCAGCCGCCAAGCAAGCCCCTGCCGTTACTCTTGCATTGTGTACGCTAACACCATCTACAACAGAGTCCGGACGGGCAAAGTATAAATATTCGAAAATGCAAAGCTTTTTATCTACAGTCTGACAGTGGTCACGAATGGTTCTGATTCCATCTTGGTCAAAAATCACAATTTCACCTGGTTCGATGTCTCTGATGAATTTTGCTCCTACCGCATCTAGTCCACAGGTTTCAGAGGAGATAAAATAGGTTCCATCCTCAGCCTGTCCGTAGCAAAGTGGTCTAAAACCGTGTGGGTCTCTAATGGCAACCAATTTTGATGGGGACATAACAACTAGAGAGTATGCACCTTTTAGCTTATACATTGTTTTATTGATTGCTTCTTCAATGGAGTCAGAGGTTAATCTTTCCTTGGTGATAACATAAGAGATAACTTCAGAATCTCCCGTGGTGTGAAAGATGGAGCCCTCCATTTCCAACCCATTTCTCAGTTCGTTTCCATTGACCAAGCTACCGTTATGGGCAAGTGCCATTCTTCCCTTGATATGATTAACGACAATCGGTTGGGAATTTAACCTATCTCCCGCACCGCTCATGCCATAACGGACATGTCCAAGTGCCATGTTGCCTTCTCCGAGGCTATCCAAAACAGTGGGAGTGAAAACGTCATTTACAATTCCTGAATCTTTATAACTGTTGAATACGCCATCATCGTTAACTACAATTCCACAGCTTTCTTGTCCTCTGTGCTGTAGGGCAAATAGTCCATAGTAAGTTGTATTTGCCACCTTCTGTGTTTCACTGGCAAATATACCGAATACACCGCATTCTTCTTTTAATTTACTCATTTTTTACGCTTCTCCCCAATCCTATCTGTTGAATTTTTCTTCAATTGCTTTATTTTTTTCCAATACCTTTTCTGCTGCCTGCTGTCTCTGTGCATCAAGCTTTTCAGCTAGAGCTTTGTCCTCAATGGCTAACATTTGTACCGCCAGAAGTCCAGCGTTTTGTGCACCATCAATGGCTACTGTGGCAACTGGAATGCCCCCAGGCATTTGCACTGTTGACAATAATGCATCTAGTCCATCTAGGGTTGAAGATTTTACTGGAATTCCAATAACAGGAAGGGTTGTTGCTGCAGCAATCGCACCTGCTAAATGTGCTGCTTTTCCGGCTGCCGCAATGATTACACCAAAACCGTTTTTTCTAGCGTTTTGGGTAAATTCCTTCACTTGAATCGGTGTTCTATGAGCCGAGTACACATGTACTTCGTACGGAACATCAAATTCATCTAATATAGCGAATGCTTTTTCCACTACAGGAAGATCGCTATCACTTCCCATAATAATTCCTATTTTTTTCATCTATGTTTTCCCTCCAATTAAGAACAAAAAGTATATATAATAAACTTTATCATATATACTTTCAGTGTCAACATATGTTCAGGATAAATACGTGATTTGTGATTTATTTCTGTTCAATTTTGGAATAAAACACGAAAATTACGAATTATTTTTTCTAATTTAGGTATTAAGGTTCGTTTTTTATCAGCCTTTGCTTGGTCTGTCTAAATAGCCCTGCATAATTAAAACTGCGGCCTGTTTATCGATGACTTCTTTTCTTTTTTTACGGCTAACATCTGCTTCAATTAACACCTTTTCAGCCATCACTGTGGTCAGCCGTTCGTCTTGCCAAACCACTTCAATATCCTTCATCCCTGTACTCTTCATTTTGTTTTCCAACATGGTTCTGAATTCATAAACCTTTTCGGTTTGAATGCTATCAGTACCATCTAGCTTTTTCGGTAACCCGATGACAATGGTATCGCACTGGTATTCCTTAACTAAGTCCAATATCTTTCCTGTGTCTTTTCGAATCCCTACTCTTTCCAAGGTCATTAACCCTTGGGCGGTGATTCCCAGCTCGTCACTAAGGGCAATGCCAACAGTTTTATCTCCCACATCTAGTGCAATTTTTCTCATTGATTTACTCCTGCGTTCACGCATTTTTCTTTCATAAATGTAACGAATGCTTCCTTGGTTCCAGTGGTAAATCCTTCTTTATCGACCAGTAGCACCAATCCACCGTTCATGCCTATAATGTATAGGCTTTTGGTTTCTAGAAAGCTCTCTACATCGCTATAGGCAATGCTCGTCTTTCCTTTAGAAAACTTATTGGTTGCCTCTACATGATCTTCATAAAACACATTGACCGTCTCTAAGTCTTTCCCATGTACTTCTCGATTTTTTCTTGTCGAAAACCTAGCTAGTCTAATTGGCGTGCTGATTAGGCGATACAATGCAAATGCAAACAAAGCAATCGCTATCAGACTGAACTTATACCAATGATTCATTGCCGAAAAGACGCCAAAAGCAATGGCGATGGCAATAAACACATAGCAAGTCAAGTTAAACCCTTTATCCATGGTTTTTCTTTTTAGTTGTAAGAAGTGATCATACGTGTAAACGCACTGATTTTCAAATTGTATTTCCATAATTCACCTTTTTATAAGTTGTTCATCCTAAAACGCGAAAATTTATGCACAACAAACGACAGGGTAAACTACACCTGTCGTCTATTCATTCGCTATTTCTTTAGATATTCTTTTAGAATTTCTTCTACCAAGTCATCTCGATCAATGCGACTAATCATGGTTCTAGCATTGTTATGACTGGTAATATATGACGGGTCGCCTGAAAGAATATATCCTACCATTTGATCTATTCCATTGTAGCCTCTTTCTTCCAAAGCGGCATAAACAGTTTCCAGAATTTCTTTCGTGGTTTTCTGTTGTGTTTTGGCTGCGTCAAACATAATTGTTTTCCTTTCCATCGATACGACCTCCTTTACTTAGTTCAATTATACTATGATAAAAGTTCTTCTGCAACCTTAAATGCTTCAGGTATTTTAGAAGAATCCTTTGCGCCTGCTTGTGCCATGTCAGCTTTTCCGCCGCCACCGCCGCCGCAAGCAGCAGCGATTTGTTTAATCATATTTCCGGCATGAATGCCTTTGTCTAATAAATCATCGGTTACAGATACGAGGAACGTTACCTTTGGTCCATTAACCGTTGCAAAAACCATGACAACGCCTTGGTTCGATGCCTTGATGTCGTCGGACAAGTTTCGCAAATCATTGATGTTATAATCTGCGAATTCTTTTGTAATCAGTTTGATTTCACCGATTATCTTAGCACTGGCAATCATATCATCGACTTCAGATCCCATTGCGGATTTCTTGAAGTCTTCTAATTCCTTCTTGGTTTCTTTCAGTTCCTCAACTACAGATACTGCTTTAGCTACGACAGCACTAGGATTGGACTTCATCACCTCAGCAATTTGCGAAATCGTCTGCTCTGCCTCTAAAGCTTTTAACAGTACCCCTGTTCCGGTTACAGCTTCAATACGACGAACGCCTGAAGCTACGCCTGCTTCACTGATGATTTTCAATGCTCCGATTTGTCCGGTGTTATCCACATGGGTTCCGCCACATAGCTCGGTGCTAAAATCACCACACTGAACGACTCTCACCTTGCTTCCATATTTTTCACCAAAGAGAGCCATTGCTCCCATTGCTACGGCATCGTCCATTGAGGTTTCAAGGGTCTTTACTGGTAAAAACTCAGTGATTTTCTGATTGACTAAGGTTTCTACCTGTTGCAGCTGTTCCTTGCTTACTGCTTCAAAGTGAGAAAAGTCAAATCGCAAAGTTTCTTCATTGACATGTGAGCCAGCTTGCTCTACGTGATTTCCAACAATTTCTCGCAATGCTTCTTGAAGAAGATGAGTTGCTGTGTGGTTTCTCGCTGTGGCATTTCGCTTAAACATATTAACACTGGCATCAACAAGGTCATTTTTGCGTAGCTGCCCTTTTTCGATAACAATCTTGTGGCCATAAACGCCTTGGTTTTTCTCAACAGAAAGAACGCGACATCCACAATCATTGGTTGACATATAACCGTTATCGGAAACCTGTCCTCCACCTTCAGCATAGAAAGGAGTTTTATCCAAATATACCGTTGCTGTTTCTCCTGAGGAAGCAGTATCAACAGGTTCCCCATCTACATAGATGGCAAGTACTTTGCTCTTTTCCTCATTTTTTTCATAACCAACAAATTCTGTCGGTGGTAAATCTAGCGTTATTGCTGCATCTTTCCAAGCTTCATCTTCACTGGTTTTTCGACCAGCTCTGGCCATTTCCTTTTGCCTTTGCATGTTTTGGTGAAAGCCCTCTACATCTGCTGAGCATCCTTCTTCTGCTAGAATCTCTTCTGTAAGCTCTAGAGGGAAACCATACGTATCGTAAAGTTTAAATACGTGTTCTCCGTTCAACACAGTTTCACCATTCTGTTTTAACTGTTCCACGTATTCTTTGATAATCGAGGTTCCTTGGTCTATGGTAGATGCGAATTTTTCTTCTTCTACCGAAATCAATTTCTGGATGTAATCCTTCTTTTCAAGTAGTTCAGGATAAGCTTCTCCCGAAACGTCAAAAACTTTTTCTGAAAGTCCTACTAAGAATTTTCCTTTCACCCCTAACAGCTTTCCGTGTCTCGCTGCGCGTCTAATTAATCTTCTTAATACGTATCCTCTGCCCTCATTAGAAGGACTGATTCCATCGCCAATCATAAACACCATAGATCTAAGGTGATCTGTAATGATTCTAGTAGAAATATCTGTTTTCTGCGCACCATCTTCGTAGGCCACACCAGTAATTTCAACTACGCCATTGAGAATGTGTCTAATGGTATCAATGTCGAAAATAGAGTCAACGCCTTGCATAATGCAAGCAATACGCTCCAGTCCCATTCCCGTATCAATATTGGGATGAGCTAAATCAGTATAGCTTCCGTCTTCTTCTTTAGAAAATTGAGTAAATACGTGATTCCAAAATTCCAGGTATCTATCGCAATCGCACCCAGGCTTACAATCAGGTTTTCCGCAACCATACTCAGGACCACGATCAAAGAATACTTCCGAACAAGGTCCACATGGTCCAAGACCAATTTCCCAAAAGTTATCTTCTTTTCCCAGTCTAACAATTCGTTCTTCTGGTACGCCAATTTTTTTCCAAATGGCTACAGCATCGTCATCGTCAAGGTAAACCGTTGCCCAAATTTTATCTGTAGGCATTTTCAAGTAGTCTGTGATGAATTCCCATCCCCAAACCAATGACTGTTCTTTAAAATAGTCGCCAAAGGAAAAGTTGCCTAACATTTCAAAGAACGTTCCGTGTCTTGAGGTAATACCAACATTGTCAATATCACCAGTTCTGATGCACTTTTGGCAGGTCACCATGGTTTTCGCTGGTGGCGTTTCCGCTCCTGAAAAATATGGCTTTAGTGGTGCCATACCGGAGTTAATGATCAGCAAAGATTGGTCATTTTTCGGGATTAGCGAAGCGCTTTTTCCTGGGTAATGTCCTTTGCTCACATAAAAGTCGATAAACAGTTGTCTAATTTGATTCAAGCCTAGTTTTTCCATATATGAATTTCCTCCTGAAATGAAATGTCGTGAATAATAATTATACTATAATCCGCTACAGTTGTCTATTTTTAATAGCCAAGATACTCTTCTAATGTGATATTGGCCTTATATATTTCGGTAGCTGCAGTAACACCAACATAACGAAGATGCCATGGTTCATAAGCATAGCCTGTAATGTTCTCGGTCGTTTTTCCGTAACGCACGATAAATCCGTATTTATGCGCATTTTTAGCAATCCACTTCCCTTCAGCCGTTGAGCCAAAACGTTCAACCAAATCCCAGCCAACTTTAGCACAGGTAACATCTAACGCATAGCCTGTTTGATGCTCGCTGCGACCTGGTTTTGCACTGGTTCTTAGGGCTTGCTTTAGGCCATCCACTCTGGTCCAATAATCAAACAATTCCTTTTGTAGTGCATAGGAACGATATGCAGAAGTCACTTTAATGGTATACCCTTTTTTCTTCGCGGCGTTGTAGAGTTTCCCATAAGCAGTTTTCACAGATTTTTTTGCTTTGATGTCTACTACTGCGTAAGAGCCTAAGGAGGTTAGGCCTGTAGGCACATAACTGCTAGACAGCCAGTTTTGTTTATTGACCAGCATCAAAGGATTTTTAGGGTCAGTTTTCCTTGCACCCTTAACCGTTACTTTTACTGGACTAGAGGATTTTCCATCTGCAACAACTTTATAATAATAGGAGCTGCCGATGGTTCTTCCATAATCTATACATTTCATCGTTTGATTTGCTTTAACCGTTTTCAATCTAGTATATTTTCCGGTTTTGGTTTTGCTGCGGTATACTTTATAAGTATCTACCCCTTCCGATGTGCTCCAGGTAATCTGCACTTTTCCTGAACCCAGGTAGGATTTAGCCTTAACCACTGGGGCTGCTGTCGAAGTAATCATCACCGCCATCATTGTGGCTGCTGTAAGTTTCATGATTCCGTTCATTTCTATTCCTCCTTGAATTCCTGGATAATTCGTTTGATTTCTAAATCTAATGTTGATGATTTTTGAGTTTCAAATAGATACACTTTAATTTTTGCTTCTGTTCCTGAAGGTCTAATGATGAAAACACTTCCATCTTCTAACTCATACTGCAAAACGTCTTCTTTCGGTAGGTGGGTCGGTTCAAGATAGTCAATTCGCTTGGTAATTTGCAATTTTCCAATGGTCGTGATGACGTTACTACGGAAGTGTTCCATGATTTGTTTCATTGCATCTCGACCTGAAGGGCCTTCGAAGTAAAAGTTGTTGGTTTTGTCGAAGCAGTTGCCAAAGCTTCTATAGATTTCTTTTAGTCTCGTAATTAAGTCTTTGCCGTTGGCATGATGATAGGCGGCCATTTCTGCGGTAATCATTGCTGTGCTAACTCCGTCCTTATCACGAACAAATCCATCAATAAGATAGCCGTTGCTTTCTTCAAATCCAAAATAATACTGATCCAATTCTCCGTTTTTATCTAATTCGGTAATGATCTCTCCTATATACTTAAATCCTGTCAATGTGGTCACCACATTTAGGCCAATAGCTTTAGCAATTTTATCAACTAATGGGGTTGACACAATGCTTCTAATCATCATTTGCCCTGGATTTGGTTTTTTCACTGTGCATAAATAATCAAAGAGTAGAATACCCACTTGATTACCTGTAAGCAAGGTTTTCACACCTTGGTGATATAGCGCCACCCCTACTCTATCGCAATCAGGATCGGTGGCAATAATCACATCGCCTTTAACCTGATCCAACAGCTTGAATGCTTCTGCATAAACCGAGATTTTCTCCGGATTCGGTACAGGACAAGTCGTAAATTCCTCATTAGGTTGTTCTTGTGACTCAACAACATTCACATTAGTGCATCCAATCTTGGATAAAACTTCTCTAACATAGTGATTTCCAGTTCCATTTAATGGCGTATACACGATGGAAATCTCTTTTAGGGCTTGAGGATTGGTTTTAGTCGAAAGCTTTACAATATCGTCAACAAAACCAGCTGAAACCCATTCTTCTACTGGGTGAATTCGCTGATTATCCTCAATAACCTCATCAAAATAATCGAGGCGCTCTATTTCTTTGGATATCTGCCTTGCTTCCTCGCCGACAATTTGATAGCCATGCTGGTTGTAAACTTTATAACCGTTGAATATCTTCGGATTGTGACTTGCCGTAATCATGATGCCCATGGTACATTCTAATGCAATAATGGCATAGGAAAGCAACGACACCGGTGCAATATCTGGAAACAGATATGCCTCAATCCCCTTACTGCTCAACGCTTTTGCGGTCTCCTCAGCAAAAACCTTTGATTTTTTTCTGGTGTCGTAAGCAATGACTACTTTTGCTGCCGAATACGCTTTATTGATATAATTTGCTAAACCGAGGGTCGTTCTTTTGACCACATACTCATTCATTCTGTTGGTACCAGGTCCTAGAACGCCTCTAATTCCAGACGTTCCAAAATGCAAATCACAATAAAACGCATCAATAAGTTCCTCATTCTCACCGGCAAGTGCCTGTAGTTGAGCATTAAACTCAGCGTCGTTTTTTGTCGCCATTTCCCAGCGTTTATATTCAGTTGTGACATAGGTTTCTAATTCATCATAATTCATATTCATAGTATACCATATTTTTACCAATTGAAAAAACAAAAAATAGCGTAATATACGCTATTTTCGTTGATTTCATTATCCGGTAATGAATCCACCACCGATTAAATTTTCTCCATCATAAAAAACAATAGATTGTCCTGGAGTCGCTGCTCTCTGTGGTTCGTCAAAGGTGGTTTTCAATTGCCCGTTTTCTGTTAATGCTATAGTGGCATCTGCCGGCTTTGCTGCATATCTTACTTTCGCTTTAACGCGCATGGTGCCTTGAAAAACAGAAGGCATTTCTTTGCTTCCCGTTTCGGTAAAAAAACAATTAGAAGCAAACACGTCTCGGCAGAACAAATCCTCGTTATCCCCTAAGGTGACCGTATTTTCTTCTGGATTCATTTTTGTAACAAACGCAGGTTTTCCTAAGGCTATTCCCAATCCTTTTCTCTGACCAATGGTATAATGCATCAAGCCTTGGTGTTGGCCTAAAACATTACCCTTAGCATCGATAAAATTACCCTTTTTAGCTGCATATCCTCTTTTTTGGATGAATGACACGTAATCTTCCTTCTGCTCGTCTACAAAGCAAATTTCTTGACTATCCGCCGCTTCAGCATTGGTCAAATTCTTTTCTCTTGCTACGTTTCTCGTCTGTTCTTTATTCTGAAAATCACCTAGTGGAAGAATCAATCTAGACAACACGTCTTGTCCCAATCGATACATCATGTAGGATTGATCTTTCTTTTCGCTGGCGCCTCGTTGGATATAAAATATGCCAGTAGCGTTGTCTTGACGTACCCTGGTGTAGTGACCAGTGGCGATGTAGTATGCACCTTCTTGGTCGGCAACATCGAGTAGCTGCTTAAACTTAATGGCAGGATTACAGACAATACATGGATTAGGTGTTCTGCCGCAGTAATATTCCTGACAAAAATTATCCATCACAAGTTCAGAAAACGCTTTAGATACATCTCTATAGATGAACTGTATCTCCAGTTCTTTGGCGAGTTTTTCCGCTGCTTCTCCTTCTTTATTGTTGCCTAGGACATCGAAGTAAAACCCAGTGACATCCATTCCTTTCTCTTTCAACAACAAAGCAGCGGTAGTGCTATCCACTCCGCCGCTTAATCCTAATATGACTTTATTCTTCGACAATGTCCTCATGGTCATCCTCTTCTGCATTAGGATCAAATCCTTCTAATCCTTTATAGGTTTTTCCATTCTTTTCTGCATAATCGTAAATGGCAGATTTAATTGCATGATCAGCAAGAACGGAGCAGTGCACCTTTACTGCAGGAAGACCGCCGAGCTCGTCGATAATCTCTTTATTGGTAAGCGCCAATGCTTCATCAATGGACTTCCCAACAATCATAGACGTTGCCATGCTTGAAGAGGCTATTGCGCTTCCGCAACCAAAGGTTTTAAACTTTGCATCTGTGATGATGTCATTTTCTACTTTAATTTGAATCTGCATCATATCTCCACAGACTGGACTGCCGTATGTCCCTGTTCCGTCTGGATTTTCCAATTCTCCTACATTTCTAGGATTCATGAAGTGATCCATGACTGTATCATTATATAATCCCATTCCACTACCAACCTTTCTTTTCGTTTACTGGTGAGTAAGCTCTTAATTTTTCTACAATATCCTTTAAGTGTTCTATGACGTAATCAATATCTTCTTTCGTGGTAAAATCTCCAACGCTGAATCGTACCGTTCCATGTATCATTTCCACTGGTACGCCCATGGCATCTAACACATGAGAAGGTTTAAGAGATTTTGATGAACAAGCTGACCCTGTGGATACTGCTATGCCAAAGTGGTCAAGTAGCAGCAAAATGGATTCGCCTTCAATATACTCGAAGGTAATGTTGGCATTACCAGGATGTCTGTGTTCCATAGTGCCATTGACAAAGGTATTTGGTATTTCCTTAAGGACCCTATCCACCAAATAGTTTCGCAGTGTGCTGCAGTGGTCTACATGGTCCGTAAAGTTCGCTTCTGCCATTTCGGCAGCCTTTCCAAATCCAACGATTCCAGGAAGGTTTTCCGTACCTGCACGTCTTCCCATTTCCTGTGCGCCTCCATGAACAAAGTTGGAGAAGCGAAGACCTTTTCTAATGTATAGTGCGCCTATACCCTTTGGTCCGTATATTTTATGTGCAGAAATGGACATCATATCCACACCCAAATCTTTTACATCAATAGGCACGTTTCCTAGCGCTTGAACCGCATCAGTATGGAAAAGGATCTTGTGCGCTTTGGCCACGGCTGCAAGTTCTTTTATTGGCTCTACCGTACCAACTTCATTATTGACTAACATAATACTGATTAAAATGGTTTTATCTGTAATTGCCTGTTCTAAAGCTTCAGGCTTGATGGTTCCATCTGGTTCAACATCTAAGTAAGTCACCTCAAAACCATGCTTTTCTAAAAACTCGCAAGAATGGAGCATCGCATGATGCTCTATTTTCGTCGTAATGACATGATTGCCTTTATCTTTTAACTTATCGCAGACACCAAAAACTGCCCAGTTATCTGCTTCACTGCCTCCAGCGGTAAAAAACACTTCTTTAGGATCTGCGTGAATTGAATGGGCAACTTGTGCTCTCGCTATATCTATCGCATTCTTCGCTTCAAGGCCGATGGTATATAAGCTGGACGGATTGCCAAATTGCTCTGTATAATATGGAATCATTTCCTTTAAGACTTCTTCTTTCACCGGTGTGGTTGCAGAATAATCCAGGTACACTTGTCTCATTGCGTTCTGCTCCTTTATTTTTTAATCTATCGTTGCTTATTATACCAAAAAAATTAAGGAGTTAAACAACAAAATTGTTTATTTTTTATCTTTTTTTCTCTTAGCTTAATTCTTCCTCAATCCCGATGATGTATTCGTCTTTTTTCTTGCCTTCGCTTTCCTCTACTCCCTCAACAATTTCAATCTGGTCAAGCTGAGATTTCAGGTTCGCTCTAAAAGATGCAATGTATTCATCTCGCAGAGTTTTTTGCTCTGCTTTTTCGGCTTCTGTTAACCCTTCTGGGGTTTTTGCTTTCTTCGCCAACTGGTTGATTCTTTCTATCTGTTCATTGGTAATCATAGTTATCTCCGTTCTATATCTATTAACTCTAAACGGGATTATATCATCATCCCACCTTTCTTTCAAGTCTTAGCTTATCTGCGATCACAGCGATGAAATGTGCATTACTGGGTTTATTTCTGTCGTGCTGTATTGCTCCTCCGAATAGACTGATCATGATTTCCGTTTCACCTCTTTCCCAAGCTACTTCAATGGCATGCCTAATGGCTCTTTCCACTTTGCTCGGCGTTGTATCATTACGCTCAGCAATCAAAGGATACAATTCCTTAGTAATGGCATAAAGCATTTCCATATTATAGACAGCAATCATAATTGCCTCTCGGATAAAATGATAGCCTTTAATGTGAGCAGGGATTCCAATAGCTAAAATGAGACTGGTGATTTCTTTTTCCAAATCGTTTTCTTTTAGCACTTCTTGATAGATGAGTGATTTTCTCAGCTGTGCACTGTCTTTATCCCCTGTTTCCTTACTCATGGTCTGTCGAATCCTTTTGGTCAATATATCTGTATTAAACGGCTTGACCAAATAATAAGTAGCGCCTAAGGCAATGGCCTTTTGAATCATGTTGTCTTGTCCCACTGCAGAGACCATCAGCACCTTTGGATATCGCTTCAATTCGAGATGATTTAACTGTTCCAGCACACCTAACCCATCTAGATATGGCATGATCAAATCCAAAAGTAAGACATCAATTTCTTCTGTTTCCAGTTTTTCTAGTGCCACTAAACCATTTTCCGCCACAAAAACGACTTCCATGTCCTTTTGGTGTTTGAAATGAATTTCTAGTGCGTCACAAAAATCCTGATTATCATCTACAATACCCAATCTAATTTTTCTCATTGTATTGTTCCTCCTTAATCATTTGACCTTCTTCTATTTTACATCTTGATTGGAAGAAATTTTGTAGTCATTTTGTAACAATTTGTCACAATTTCAATTATACTGTAATCTTGGATTTCATTTTTTCGTAGGTTTTTTCTCCAATACCGTTGACATTTTTTATCTCTTCAATGGATTTAAATCTGCCATGTTCATTGCGATAATTGATGATTTTTTCTGCAGTTGATGGCCCTACTCCTGGTATTTCTTGTAGGGCTATACTATCCGCCTGATTGATATTGACCAGACCTTGTCCCGCACCTGTATCCGTAATCGATGGAAGCGTTGCAACTTCACCTTCCTTAGGAATGATGATTTTCTGTCCATCAGTGATGATTTCCGCTTGATTGAGTCCATTAATGTCCGCAGTAGCGTTTAAACCACCCGCCAGTTCAATAAGTTGAAATAAGCGAGTCCCTTCTTCTACTTGATATACCCCAGGGTTCTTCACCTGTCCACTTATGTCGACAAAAAGCTTAAGCTCTGGTTCATCTTCCATTTCTGATACTTCACTGGACTGCTGTTCATCAATGACAATTTCTTGTTTTTCCCCTTTCTCACCAAAAAAGACAAAAGCGACAATGATGCATACGATCACTGCCGCAATTTTTATTACGTTTTTCGTTTCTAATTTTTTCATGACGTCCCCCTTTGTATTGGGTTCATCTTATCGTCATTGTATGGGGAAGTCAAGTTAAAATTGTAAATTATTACCAAATCCGATATCTTTCCGATTCACTTCAATATCGTAACGCTCTACTTCTAGTCCCGCATGCGCCATAAAGGTAGTAATCACAAGCTCTGGGCTTAGATTGGAAGCGCTTCCTCCGTCTAGCGTCATATTCAAGGTCAATTGCTCGCCATCTGCTAAGTCTATGGTCCGTATTTTAGATCTAATCTCTACATCTACCATTTTTTTCGTTTTTTTCTGGCGTTTTTTCGCAAAAATTTCTTCTTGGCTTAAATATGCAATTACTTTTTCCTTATCGTTTTTTTGATCCTGCTTAAGGGGGAAAATCACCTCATATGTTACTGTTTCAACAGCAGCTGCCAAGGATTTTACAGGCACATTCAGGGCTTTACATTCCTGAATGGTAATTCCCATCGGCATAATCTCTTTCATTGCTTCGCCAACTTCTTCTGGATTGATTGCCTGAGTGGTTTCAAATTCTAACAACTCACATTGGCTCGTATACCCTAAGGAAAGTGGCTGGGCAAAAACCATTTTCGGATGTGGATTAAACCCTTGAGAAAAATCAAGGGGCACGCCTGCTTTTTTAAACCCACGCTTAAACAAACGAAGTAAATCCAGATGTGAAGTGTATTTCAAATATCCATCCTTCGCAAAACGGATTACATATCTATTCATAAATGCCTCCCAGTTTACATGTCACTCTTTTGTTTATGCCACAACCGACACATCCATATCGACAGTCTTGTGTAATTTCAGCTACTTTTGCTTTTTCTGATTCTGCCTTCAAAAATGCTTTTGATACAGAGCAATCCACAATATCCCAAGGAAGAATTTCCTCATAGTCACGCTGTCTCGTCGTATAAAACGCAATATCTGTATTAGAACATTCTATGGCTTTTTTCCATTTTTCCAAATCAAAATGCTCTGACCAACCGTCAAGCTTGCACCCTTGCTTAAACGCCTCCAAAATCAGTTTTCCGCACCTTCTGTCTCCCCGAGCAAAAACAGCCTCATAAGTGCTTACCGCATCGTCATGATAGTTGAATTGAACACTTTTCATCTTTAGTCTTGCACTGAGGTAATTGTGTTTACGGTTAAACTCTTCCGTCGTGTCTTGATTCATCCACTGAAACGGCGTATGTGGTTTAGGCACAAAGTTGGAAACGCTGACGGATACAACGAATCTACCGCCTTTTCCAGAGTTCCGATGAATCGAAACGATATTTTTTGCGATTTCTGCAATGCCATCTAAATCCTCATCGGTTTCCGTCGGAAGCCCAATCATAAAGTATAGTTTGATGTGTTTCCATCCTAATTCAATGGCCTGCTCAACAGCATCATAAATATCTTTTTCCGTTATGCCTTTGTTGATGACATCACGAAGCCTTTGGGTTCCAGCTTCCGGTGCAAAGGTTAATCCTGATTTTTTATACCCTTGAATTTCTTCTAGCACCTTAAAGGAAAAAGAATCTAATCTTAATGATGGAAGGGATAGAGAAACATTTTGCCCCTTACATTCTTGCATTAACTCTAAAGCAAGAGGTTCAAAGTCTGAATAATCACTGGTTGACAGTGAAAGAATTGATAATTCTTCATGACCAGTGTTTTTAAGCTGATTCTTTGCCAATTGAATGATCTTGTCTTTTGATCGTTCTCTAACTGGTCGATAAATCATTCCTGCTTGGCAAAACCGACATCCTCTGGTGCAGCCTCTAAATGTCTCCACCACTGCTCTATCGTGAACCGTTTCGATGAACGGTACAATGTTGTGCTCAGGGAAATCAAGGGCTTCGATATCCTCTATGATGCAACGCTCCACTTTATCTGGTGCTCCATCAAAGGTTTTCTTGTACTCCTTAATGGTTCCATTCTCATGATACGACACTTGATAGAACTGCGGAATATATACGCCAGTCATCGTTGTAATTTCTTGGAAGAATTCAATTTTCGATAACCCTCTACCTTTGGCGGATTCATACCTTTGCATCAATTCCGGCAATACCTTTTCTCCATCGCCAATCAGAAAAATATCCACAAAATCCGAAAGGGGTTCTGGGTTATAGGCGCAAGGTCCTCCTGCGATTACAATAGGCTCATCCTCTGTTCTGTCTTTAGACAACAGCGAAACACCGCCTAGGCTCATCATATTCAGTATGGTGGTAAAGGACATTTCGTATTGGAGGGTAAATCCAAGAAAATCCATTTCCCCAACTGGGGTTTTGGTTTCCAACGTAAACAGCGGTACATCCTCTGCGATCATCAATGCTTCCATATCAGGTGCTGGAGCAAAAACACGTTCACAATATACGTTGTTCTCTTGGTTCAACACATGATATAGGATCTGCAATCCCATATAAGACATTCCAATTTCATATAAATCAGGGAATGCAAAGGCAAACCTAACCTTTACATCCTCTGGGGTTTTTTTGATGATGTTGGTTTCCCCACCAATATATCTAGCAGGTTTTTCCACCCTTTTCAATAAATTGTTCAGTTTTTCATTTAGATTCATGTTCATTGCCTTTCATCAATAGACTGTCAATCGTCTGACCGATTTTTTCCTCTATTCTATCCATAAAAGCTCTCGTTTCAGCCTTCTTTTCTAGTATTCTTTCTGTTCTCGCTTTTGTCTCTCCAGGTTTATGGATGATATAGTCGATACGTGAATCAAGCCCAACATATTGATCTTCCTTGACCAATCGGTCTCCGAGACAAACCAAATCGGTTTCATTCAACTGTTGAAACTCGTGAAAATCATAAGTCATATGTACGGCTACAATTTCCGCTTCATCCAAATAATCCAATTCCCTCAATATGCGGGCTCCAACTTTTGCATGATCTTCATGTGCTCTCGCAATATCATGTGCCAAGCCAGCCCCACGAATTAACGAAATATCCAATTGGTATCCATGACGATTTAACGCCTCACCAATGGTCACTGCAGCATCGCTAACTGCCTTGCAATGACCAATAACGCGGCTAGGTGTTTGATATCGTTCATATAGCGCGAGACATTCTTCTTCCGTGATTCTTTTCTTCATTTCAACATGAACCTTTCATCACTTTACGGTTAAAACTAATACTCGTCAAAATATTCAAATTCGTAATCAAATATTCTGATGATATCTCCTTCACTAAGGCCCAGCTCAAGTAACTGTTCGATAGCGCCTTTTTTCTCAATGTATTTATATAGATATCTTAAAGAACCCATATCTTCAAAGTTGGTTGAATCAAAAATTTTCTGTAGCTGTTTCCCAGAAAGCACGTAAACATTTCCTTCTTTTTTCGCATATACTTCCTTGAAATCAGGGTCCTTTTCATTGGCCTCAAAATCAAAATATTCATATTCGTCTATGTCTACAGGATTTAATGCGGCTTTTCTCAATTCTTCTAATGCAGCAGTCATCAATTCATGAACGCCCATATTAATCGGTGCAGAAATCGGGAATACTTGATATCCCTTTTCTTCCACATATGCCTTGAATTTCAGATATTCTTCATCATCCTCTGAAACCATGTCCATTTTGTTGGCAGCAACGAGCATTGGTTTTTGCAATACTTTATCACTATATGCGCCTAGTTCATTATTGATTTTATCAAAATCTTCAATAGGGTTTCTGCCTTCACTACCTGAAGCATCAACGACATGAATTAACACCTTAGTTCTTTCAATATGCTTCAAGAATTTTAATCCAAGACCTAAGCCTTGATGTGCGCCTTCAATAATGCCTGCAATATCTGCCATGACAAAGCTGGTATCGAATATTTCCACAACCCCTAAATTAGGGTCAATTGTCGTGAAATGGTAGTTTTCTATCTTAGGCTGAGCGCTGGTTGCAGTAGCCAATAAGCTGGATTTTCCAACATTAGGAAATCCTACGAGACCAACGTCAGCAATCATTTTCATCTCTAAAATTACATTTCGTTCTTTAGCGAAGCCGCCAGCCTCAGCAAAATTAGGTGCTTGTCTTACTGAATTCTTAAACACAGTATTTCCTTTACCACCTTTTCCGCCTTTTGCCGCAACAAAAGATTCGCCATCCTCGGTTAAATCTTTCATCACTAAGCCAGTTTCTTCATCTATCACTACTGTTCCCATAGGAACCTTAATCACCAGATCTTCTCCTTGACGACCGAAACGTTTCTTTTTCATGCCGTCTTGTCCGTTTTCGGCTTCATATTTTCTTTTGTATCTAAAATCCATCAAGGTACGCAAATTTCTGTCTGCTTGGAAGATGACATCTCCGCCTTTTCCTCCATCGCCTCCATCTGGACCGCCTTCCGGTACAAAGGGTTCTCTTCTAAAGGAAACACAGCCATTGCCGCCTTTTCCAGATTTAATTATTATTTTGGCTCTATCTACAAACATGGGTAGAACCTCCTTACACTAATCATTTATCAGTAACGAAAAAGAAAAGCCCCTAAAAATAGGGGCTTACAGTCTTAAGCTTCTTTTGTATAAACGCTTACCTGTTTTCTAGTCTTATCTTTTCTTTCAAATTTAACGGTACCTTCAATCTTAGCAAACAATGTATCATCGCCACCGATTCCTACATTATTCCCTGGATGGAATTTAGTACCTCTCTGTCTAACTAAGATGCTTCCAGCACTAACGAACTGACCGTCACCTGTCTTAACGCCTAAACGTTTGGACGCGGAATCACGACCGTTCTTAGAGCTACCTACTCCTTTTTTACTTGCCATAGACCAGACACCTCCTTGCTATTTCATAGTTATTTGGGAATTACTTTAATGCTGCTTCAATGGCTTCGATGATTACAGCTTTAGTTGCTTTTTCATCGATTGTTACGCCATTTTCTTTAGCAAAAGCAATCAATTCGTCTTTTTTCATTGATGCTGATACTTTCTTTTCAGCTTTCTCAGCTTTTGCAGGCTCTGCTTTCGCTTCTGCTTTTTTAGCAGGAGCTGCTTTTGCTTCCGCCTTTTTAGCAGGAGCTGCTTTTGCTTCCGCCTTTTTAGCAGGAGCTGCCTTTTTAGGCGCGCTGCCTCCCAATGATTCAATTTTAACCATTGTGTATGGCTGTCTGTGACCTTGTTTCTTTCTGTAGTCTTTCTTGGATTTATACTTGAAAATGATGACTTTCTGTCCTTTACCATTCTCAACTACTTCACCAAATACTTTAGCACCTTCTACATAAGGTGCACCTACTTTAAGGTCTCCTTCACCGGCTAATACCAATACTTTGTCGAATTCAACTTTATCTCCAGCTTCTACGTTTAACTTTTCAATCGTTAATACATCGCCTTCTTGAACTCTGTACTGTTTTCCACCTGTTTCAATTATTGCGTACATGTTTCGTTACCTCCTCTATCCAGTCTCGCCTTTTCGGGTAGCAAATCTTGCTTTCAAATGACCCTTTCCGAGCGGTCTAACTCATATATAATAGCACGACAATAGAGGTTTGTCAAACATTTATTCAATAATCACACCGTCTGCATCGACCTTCATCTCATCATCGGTTTCTTCTATTAATTCAACATCTTGTAACATTTCTAACAGCTGTGCTTCTATTTGGTTTAGCATCTCAGGGTTGCTTTCCAAATAGTTTTTCACGTTCTCTCTACCTTGCCCAATACGTTCTCCATTGTAGCTGTACCAAGAACCTGCTTTTTCAACGATTTTTTCTTCCACTGCGCAGTCAAGAATGTCTCCAGATTTGGAAATTCCCTGTCCGTACATGATATCAAATTCCGCCTGTTTAAACGGTGGAGCTACTTTATTTTTCACAACCTTTACCCTAGTTCGATTGCCTAGCATCTGATCGCCGCTCTTAATGGTTTCAATTCTTCTTACATCAAGACGCATCGACGAATAGAACTTAAGCGCACGGCCACCAGTGGTTGTTTCTGGATTTCCGAACATCACGCCGATTTTCTCACGCAATTGGTTGATGAAAATCACGCTGGTATTGGACTTATTCACTGTACCTGTAAGCTTTCTCAATGCTTGAGACATCAATCTCGCCTGAAGTCCCACATGGGAGTCTCCCATTTCACCTTGAATTTCCGCCTTAGGGACTAACGCCGCAACAGAGTCGATGATGATTACATCTAAAGCAGCGCTTCTAGCCAACATATCACAAATTTCTAAAGCCTGTTCTCCTGTATCTGGTTGCGAAACCAATAATTCATCAACCTTTACGCCAAGATTCTTCGCATAAACAGGATCAAGAGCATGCTCTGCATCGATGAATGCAGCCTTGCCACCGGCTTTCTGTGCCTCAGCAACAATATGCAATGTAAGGGTTGTTTTTCCAGAAGATTCTGGTCCGTATATTTCTATGATTCTGCCCTTAGGCACACCGCCAATACCGGTAGCCAAGTCTAAGCTTACTGACCCAGTTGAAATTGCTTCTACATTCATGTGTGCAGAATCATCGCCTAACTTCATAATCGCGCCTTGTCCAAACTGTTTCTGAATCTGGGACATAGCCGCTTCTAATGCTTTTTCTCTTTCGTCTTTATTCGTACTCATTTTCCACCTCCGAAATGCGAACATTTGTTCTTATGACCATGATACACGATAAATCTCTATCGGTCAAGGATTTTGTTATGTAAATAAATGGTAATTATAATATACATTATTTTCCAGTTAACGTCAATCCTTTTCTAGCATCAAATTGATATAGTGGAACATGTTTAAACAAGCATACTGTCTATTCCACTGTCTATTATTTTTCCCCGTTCTCAATTCGAACACTTCTGTTTCATCATCAAAGGTACAGCCGATATAAATTAGCCCTGCCGGTCTTTCTTCAGATTGATCCTCCGGACCAGCAATCCCGGTAACCGATATGCACATTCGACTTCTTGTTTTTTTCTTCAACCCTTCTACCATCTCTTTGGCAACTTGGCTACTTTCTGCAGTAAATTGATTCAATGTGTCTTGCGCTACGCCTAGCTCCTGGATTTTCGCCTCTGGGGTATAAGTCACCAAGCTTCGGTTAAACACCTTTGACACCCCCGGAACTCTGGTCAGTTGTTCTGCAAACAGTCCTCCAGTACAAGATTCACAAGCAGAAATGGAAATATTTCGTTCAATTAGTTTTTTCCCTACAACCTCTGCTAATTCTTCGTTATGCAGGCTATAAATATATTGGCCTACCACTTTTTCTACCTGATGAATCATTGCTTCTACCGCCGCTTTGGCTTCATCAAGGGTTTTCCGTTTGGAAGCGATTCTTAAGCTGCATTCACCTTCCTTAGCGTATGTTGCAATGGTCGGATCGGTTTGCCCGTCAATCAAATGAAGCAATTCCGTTTCTAACGCCGACTCTCCAATGCCAAAAAGACGCAAGGTTTGATAATAAATTACTGCATCTTGCTTTTGTTCAAGAAACGGTTTTACTCTTCTTTGCCACATTCTGGTCATTTCTCTCGGTGGTCCAGGCATACATACAACGGTTTTTTCGCCTTCTGATAACGCAAACCCTGGAGCCGTACCAGCATCATTATCAAAAACTACCGCTCTAGAAGGCATCAACGCTTGCTTAAGATTATTTTCTGTCATCACTCTTCCGCGTTTTTCCATTATGGCATACAAGGTCTTAAGGCTTTCTTCGTGGTTGACCAACTGGTCGTGAAGGACCTGACACACGGTTTCTTTGGTTAAATCGTCCTCAGTCGGCCCAAGGCCTCCTGTCGTAATGATCAAATCGCAATCGCGAAAAGCCATTTCGATAATCTCCGCTAGTCGATCGGTATTGTCGCCAACGGTATAGTGATACATAACGTCAAAACCCAGCAGATTCAACTGCTGGGATAAATATACGGTATTGGTATTGGTAATCTGTCCGAATAGTAATTCAGTGCCAACGCTTAAAATCGCTGTTTTCATCTTACGCCCCCCTTACTATAAAGAAAAAACATTTTTGTTCTGGGCAATATATTCAATGCCAGAGTACACGGTCATAATCAATGAACCCCATAGGAAAATTTGTGCGCCAATAGAAACATAATCCTGTATTGGTTCCATTGAAATCGCTGCTGCAAGGAGAAGCAATGGCACAGCAATCATCTGCAGTACCGTTTTGATTTTCCCGCTCATTCCAGCTGCAATCACGGTCCCGTTTGAGGCAGCAACTGTTCTCATTCCAGAAATTGCAAACTCTCTCGCTAAAATGACAATCAACATCCATCCAGGGATAGTCCCGTCTTCCACCATTAAGCAGAAGGCTGAATAAACTAATATTTTGTCTGCCAACGGATCCATGATTTTCCCAAAGTTGGTAACCAGGTTATACTTCCTTGCAATTTTCCCATCTAACAAATCGGTTAGTGAGGCAATGCAAAAAATCACAAACGCAGCAAAAAAATATTCCATTAAATAGGTACCGATAAAAAAAGGTACGGCAAAAATTCTAGCAATGGTCAATTTGTTAGGCAAATTCATGTTATGCCTCCTTTCCAACTAAATCATAATCAAACGCATCTTCAATGCGCACGTTGATGATATCTCCAGGGCAGTGGTCTTTTTCTGTCTTAATCAATACGGCATTGTCGATTTCTGGCGCATCATATCTGGTTCTACCGATATATGTGCCATCAGCGTCTTTTTCATCGATGATTACTTCAAGGATTGTTCCAATTTTTTCTTGATTAGAAGCAAGTGAAATATCCAATTGTCTTCTCATGATGCCATCTAATCTCTGTTGTTTTATTTCTTCGTCAATTTGTTGTTCCATTTCCCCTGCTACGGTGTTTTCTTCTTGTGAATAAGCAAACACGCCTAGCCTTGAGAAACGTTCTTTTTCTACAAAAGCAACAAGTTGTTCATAATCGTCTTCTGTTTCTCCTGGAAAACCGACAATGAGTGTAGTTCTAATGTGAATATCCGGAATAGCCGTTCTAAGCCTTTGTAATGTACCATCAATCGACTCGGCAGTTGACCGTCTATTCATCGATGCAAGAATGTTATTGCTGGCATGTTGAATGGGAATGTCTAGGTAGTGACATATTTTTTCTTCAGTAGCCATGGTTTCAATCAATTCTTCCGTAATTCGATCTTCGTAACAATACATCAGTCTGATCCACTGTATCCCATCGATTTTACACAAGTCCTTAAGTAGAGCTGGCAATCGGTATTCTCCATATAAATCCATGCCGTAGTAGGTTACATCTTGGGCGATTAGGATCAACTCTTTGCATCCTTCCTGAGCTAAAGCCTTCGCTTCAGTGATGATGTCTTCGTGGCGTTTACTTCTATACTTACCACGAATCTTAGGAATGACACAGTAAGCGCAAATGTTGTTGCAGCCTTCTGCAATTTTGATTGTAGCAGTATAAGGATGCTCATCAAATTTCCGAAGCTGTTGCTCCAGAACGTTTAGGTCACACCCATTCCTCACAATGATTCTATCGTTAAGGTTGTGAATGATCTCTGGTAACTGATCGTATTCGTTAACGCCAATAAATCCATCGACTTCCGGCATTTCTTCAAACAATTCATCAGCATATCGTTCAGATAGGCATCCTGAAACTATCAGCTTTTTACCTTGATCTTTATATTGCATCATGTCGAAAATCCGATCAATTGACTCTTGTTTGGCATCATTGATGAATCCACACGTATTAACGAGAATGACATCGGCTTCCTCTGGACTGTTTACAATAATATCATTATTGTTTTCCAAGGCTCCCGCTGCAACCTGTGAATCATTAACATTCTTCGGGCAACCTAAAGTTTCTATATATATCTTCATTGATTTAATCCGTCTACCTCTTCTTTCATCGCTAGCAGCTCGTCCTCCGTTAAGAGTACTTGTCTAGGTCTGCTGCCATCTTGTGGCCCTACAATGCCTCTCGCTTCCATCATATCAACAATTCGCGCTGCGCGGTTATACCCAATTCGGAATCTTCTCTGTAACATGGACACTGAGGCTTGACCTGCTGTAACAACACATTCGATTGCCTCTGGCAACAATTCATCTCCGTCATCATCTTTAGATTGCGGTAAATTTCCTTTTTCTATCGTATTGATGACTTCTCCTGCGTATTCCACATCCTCTACTTGCGATTTTACGTGTTCAATGACACTATGGACTTCTGTGTCTGAAATAAATGTGCCTTGCACTCTGACTGGTTTTCCCATGCCTAATGGGTTAAAGAGCATATCTCCTTTTCCAACCAGCTTTTCTGCACCTGACATATCCAGAATTGTTCTAGAGTCAAACTGGGAGGAAACCGCAAAGGCAATTCTTGAAGGAATATTGGCTTTGATTACTCCAGTAATAATATCAACTGATGGTCTCTGCGTTGCAACAATTAAATGCATTCCCGCAGCTCTAGCCATTTGTGCAAGTCTACAGATCGATTCCTCCACCTGGGATGGTGCTGCCATCATTAAGTCAGCTAGCTCGTCAATGATGATGACAATCTGTGGAAGGACTTCATCCTTCTCGCCTTTTGCTTTCATGGCATCATTGTAGCTTTCCAAATCTCTCACGGAATTTTCCGCAAAACGTTTATATCGGTCGGTCATTTCAGCTACTGCCCAGTTTAGCGCTGCAGCTGCTTTAGTTGGTTCGGTAACTACTGGAATGAGCAAATGCGGAATTCCATTATAGTTACCTAATTCAACGACCTTCGGGTCGATGAGCACCAATTTCACTTCATCAGGGTCTGCTTTATACAGAATGCTGGTGATGATGCTATTGATGCATACGCTCTTTCCTGAGCCTGTAGATCCTGCAATCAACAGGTGAGGCATGCTTTTCAAGTCGGCAACGATGGCCTTTCCTGCTATGTCCTTACCTACAGCAAATGTGATTTTTGATTTTGCTGATTTGAATTCACGAGAATCTACAATTTCTCTTAACGCGACCATGTTGATATGGTCGTTTTCCACTTCAATGCCTACAGCAGCTTTACCTGGTATTGGCGCTTCAATTCTAATGCTTTTCGCTTCTAGGTTCAACGCAATATCGTCTGCTAAGCGGACAATGCTATTGACTTTGACACCAACATTTGGTTGAATTTCATAACGAGTTACTGCTGGTCCTTGGGTCACTTGCACAACTCTAGCATCTACGTGGAAGTTCTTTAATGTTTCCTCCAGTTTGGAAGCTTTCTCTTTTAAATCACTGTTTGCATTGGTTCGATCGCTGGCTTTACCCATGTTGAGCAAGTCGATTGAAGGCTTCTTATACTTTCCTGTTCGTTTCTTCGTCGATAGTTCTTCTGGGTCTAAGGTGATTTCACTGGCTTCCTTTTTAGTGAGACGAGGTTCTGGCTCTCTTGCGATGATTCCATCAACCCCGATAATGTCTTCAGATTCTTCAGGAAATGACGATCCATCTAATCCATAACCAGGTTGAGGATGGGTCTCTCCATCCAGTCCATAAGATTTGGTCGCTGGTTCCGGTTTTTGTCCTTCAGCAAACAACAGATCGTCACTCATATATTTCAAAATGTTTTTGTCTTTGCTATCATTGGCTTTAGGTTCATCATCAAAAGGAGTAATGATCTTTACATCGTGAGTTTTCGGCTTAAAAAAGCTTTGCTGTTCTTCCTTTTGCTGCGGTTTTTCTTTCGCTGCAGATTCTTCTTTTTCTTCTTCTTTTAGAAGCTTTCTCTGTTCAATTTTGTTGGAGATTCCTTCAATTCCTCTTGAAATTGGCGTATTAATCACCAACAAGAGGCTGATGATAATCACCACACCAGAAAAAATATAAAGTCCAACAAGGCCAATGGTTTTTACTAAAAAAGTACCTACTGTCATGCCAAAGAATCCGCCATTATCCATGGTGATTCCTTTTTCATAAAACTGACTAAATTGGAACGTCAAATGATTTTCATCAATAAATCGTCCCGAATTGATTAAGCACAGCATGAGCAGAATCACGAATACCAAAGTAAAGGATTTCCATGACAAATGAACTGTTTTATTGGCAAGCAATAGAATTCCAAATCCAATCAAATACCACGGCACTAAAACGCCCATCAATCCAAAAATGCCTTTTAGCACTTCTCCGATTATGGTTCCTAACTGCCCCGCTGCATTGAACTGAACTGCTGCAAAAACGAAAATTCCAATGGCGATGAAAATAACACCCCAAATTTCATCAATTACACGCTTGTCCGCTTTACGCTTTTCTTGCATCTCTTTGATGTCTTCCTTTTTGCTTGCATTTTTCTTATTTTTATTCTTGGATCCTGGTGGTCTTCCAGGTTTTTTCTTAGCTTCCGCCACGTTCTACTTCCTTCCCCTATTTATGGTTAATGTACTCCAGTTCCACTAGAGACTCAGCACAAAGTACGGCTCCGCCTGCTGCACCTCTAACAGTGTTATGGGCAAGTCCGATAAATTTAAAATCATAAACAGTATCTTCTCTTAATCTTCCGATAGACACTCCAAATCCTCTTTCAACGTCTACGTCAAGCTTAACCTGTGGTCTATCTTCTTCAATCATATACTGAATGAATTGCTTTGGAGCGTTAGGCAATTGGTGCTCCTGAGGGAATCCAACAAATTCTCTCAATTTTGCTTCCAGCTGTTCTTTGGTTGGTTTCTTTCTGAATTTTACAAAGACAGCCGCTGTATGTCCGTTGAGAACAGGAACTCTAACACACTGACAAGTGATGATTGGTTCTTTTGCTGGCGCAATTTCTCCGTTTTCCAAGTGTCCAAGTATTCTAAGTGGCTCTAGCTCACTTTTTTCTTCTTCTCCTCCGATATACGGAATGATGTTTTCAACCATCTCCGGCCACTCTGCAAAGGTTTTTCCTGCGCCAGAAATCGCCTGATATGTTGTTGCTACAACTTCATATGGTTCATATTCTTTCCATGCAGCCAAAGCAGGGACATATCCTTGAATGGAGCAGTTTGGTTTTACTGCAATAAATCCGTTTTTCGTGCCCAATCTTTCCTTTTGGAACTTAATCACGTCAAAGTGGTCAATATTGATTTCTGGAATGACCATAGGCACATCCGGAGTCCATCTATGAGCGCTATTATTAGAAACAACTGGTGTTTCAGTCTTCGCATAAGCTTCTTCAATGGCTTTGATTTCTTCCTTCGTCATATCCACTGCACTAAATACGAAATCAACCGTTGCAGCAACAGCTTCAACATCGCTGACATCCATAACCTTAATCTCTTTTACTGCGTCAGGCATTGGTGTAGCCATTTTCCATCTTGCCCCAACTGCATCTTTATATGTTTTTCCCGCACTTCTCGCACTTGCTGCAATCGTTACGACTTCAAACCAAGGGTGATTTTCTAAAAGAGAAATGAATCTCTGTCCAACCATTCCTGTTCCACCTAAAATTCCTACTTTTAGCTTCTTTTCTAACTGTCTCATAACGTCTCCTTTTAATATATATTTTTATTGTATTATATTAGCAATCATATCATTATATTTTACCATTTACTTGTTGGTTTTTCAATACAATTTCTTGATATTTACACGATTATCCGCCTAAAGCAGCATAACGTAAAAAAGAGCAGTATCAAACTGCTCTTTAAATTTACATTCAAGTAATCTTAAGCTTCTACAGCTACAACGTCTTTTCCATCGTAGTAATTGCAATTAGGGCATACTCTGTGCGGAAGTTTTGGCTCGTGGCACTGTGGACAGATAGATATCCCTGGTAATGATTTCTTCATGTTTGGGGATCTTCTCTTGTCTCTTCTTGCTTTAGACGTTTTCCTCTTTGGAACTGCCATTGTCTACACCTCCTCGTGCATATAGTTATATTAAACATATATTTTTTCGTTAACTTCTAAAGTATATACGTTACAATATAAATTGTCAATATTATTTTACATATTTTTGACGATTCTGTTGGCATCTCTCGCAATCATCAATTCTTCATTTGTAGGAATTAATAATACCTTTACCTTGGAATCTTCAGCAGATACTTCTGTTTCTTTTCCCTTAACTTTATTTTTGATCAAGTCAATTTTGATTCCCAGATTGCCTAAATCTGTACAAATGATTTCTCTCATGTTCATATCGTTCTCACCTACACCAGCAGTAAAGATGATTGCATCAACGCCGTTCATTTCAGCAATGTATGCTCCGATATAGAATCTTACTTTTTGTGCAAATATGCGAAGTGCAAGTGCTGCTCTTTCGTTTCCTTCAGCAACTGCGATTTCCAAATCTCTAAAGTCACTAGAAACACCAGAAATACCTAGAACACCTGATTTTTTATTTAGGATTTCGTTGGTTACGCCCTGTGGAAGATTTTCTTTTTCTTTGATATAAGATACGATTGCAGGGTCAATATCACCGCAACGTGTTCCCATAACTAAGCCCTGTAGTGGCGTGAATCCCATGGAAGTATCTATGCATTTACCATGCTTAATGGCAGATACAGACGCACCATTTCCTAAGTGACAAGTAATCAGCTTCAAATCTTTAATATCAACATTCATCATATCAGCTGCTCTCTGAGAAACATATTTATGTGAAGTGCCGTGGAATCCGTATTTTCTGATTCCATATTTTTCATAATATTCATATGGCAAAGCATATAAGAACGAATGTGGAGGCATCGTTTGGTGGAACGCTGTATCGAAAACAGCTACCATCGGTGTATTTGGCATTAAGGCTTTACACGCAGCAATACCTTCTAGGTTAGGTGGATTATGCAGCGGTGCTAGTTCAATACATTCTTCTAGGGCCGCAACAACATGTTCGTCAATTAGTACTGACTCTGAATACTTTTCACCTGCATGTACGACTCTGTGTCCTACAGCTCCGATTTCATCCATTGAAGCTACAACGCCGTATTCGGCATTCTGCACTGCATCTAATACTTGTTTGATGGCTTCCTGATGGTCTTTCATTGGAATTTCCATTTTCACTTTATCCATTCCAATTTTTTCGTGACTGATGATAGAACCATCCATTCCAATTCTCTCTACTAGGCCTTTTGCTAGCAATGTTTCATGTTCCATGTCTAGAACCTGATACTTTAAAGATGAACTACCGCAATTAATTACTAATACTTTCATTCGATTCCTCCGTAAAATTATACTCAATATGTGACCAACTTATTGTACAACCGTCGACATTGAAAATCAAGGATTGTTTATTTTTTAACAAAAGGGATTTTGACATAGTCTGCGTTGTCGTATAAATCCTCATCTGTAATGATGTGATACAGGTCTGACGCCAATATATCTTTCTTTAACGTTGCCATGATTTCCGGATAATGACCGCCCTGTTTATTCACATTTGTGAGTATTGGCAAGCGTCCACATTCTCGTTTCTTCACGCTGCTTAAGAAATCTGCTCCGACTTGATCAAATGCCAAAATGCGAATGTAACTCTTGGCTGCTTCCATTGTTTGATGATCGATATCCAACAAAACCTGAACACATAATCTGCTGATTCGCGTATAGGTGAAATTTTTTGATTTTACCCGTTCGATGAACTCATCCAAGGAGTTGGCATATCTAATTTCCTGCTTTAGCTTATTCCCCAGTCCTTGCCCAGCACCAAGAATACTCTCCAGGTTTGAGATATCCATTTGCAAAATCTTTGCTCTGATGAGATTAAAAAAGTTTCTTTCTCGGACTGCAAACTTCTGTCTATCTTCATTTGCTAGTGTGTTTCTGATTTCCGATGCTGAGTCATGATGTCCCTTCCCTACTCTTTTCACGGTTATCGGTTTCATTGTCTGTACACGCTTCAAGTATTCGACAGCAAGAATATTGTTTGGTTGTCCAAGAATTGAAGCCGGTATCCCTTGATCAATTTCCGATGCTGCCAGCTGTCTTGCTTTCGGGTAAGAATAGCCTTCCTTGGTTAATTTCTGGATTTTTTCATGAAGCTGTTCATGATGTTGCAACAGAAAATCAGCACAATGCTGAATGGCTTCTACGTCTCCGCTTTCGCTTCCAAATGCTAAATAGTCAATGCAGCCAAAGCCTTCAAGAACTTCAATTCCCCCTTTAGCAAAGTATTCTGCGCTGCTGCACGCAAAAATTGCTGGTAGCTCAACCACCAGATTTACGCCTTGTTCAACGGCTGTTTTCGCTCGTTGCCATTTATTATTTACTGCTGGAGCTCCACGCTGAACGAAATCTCCACTCATTACAGAGATACAGACTTCTGCTCCTGTTTGTTCCTTCGCCTGTTGGATCAAATACTTATGCCCTTGGTGAAAGGGGTTGTATTCTGCGACGATTCCAATACTTTTCATCATATGAGTAGTATAACATAATTTTAACGAATCGAAAAGAAAAGGAAGAGATTTAACACCCTTCGTTAAACCTCTTCCTTGTATTTATTCTTCGTCTTCAGTGATGGGCATGACATCATCTTCCCCATTTTGGGTTTGATATGCCATTCCTTTGATTTCCTCACGGTTGTTCTGCAATACTTGATTGATGTCTTCAAAGGATCTCTCCAAATTGGAATACATCTCACCGAAGTATTTCATGTTCAATTCATCCATTTTCCCTTGGAAATCATAAAGCATTCTGTCCACGTAATCATACGAACGCATTTTTAGCATTCTCGCGTAATCCTCCGCATTTTTTTGGATGTCTCCAGCTAGTTCTCTAGCGCGTAACGTAATGTCATTGGAATCCACCAAATAATCCGCTTGCTTTTTCGCTTCAACGATAATTTTTTCATATTCTGCTTTCGCTTCGCTAAGAATTCTTTCTTTTTCATCCTTAACCCATTTTGCCTGCTGCACATCATCAGGAAGGCTAAGCCTAATTTCCCGAACGATTTCTAACAAGTCGTTGGAATCTACCATGATTTTACCCGTAAGCGGTAACCCAGGGGCAGTATCCACAATGTCTTCAATTTCTTCTAATAATTCTAATACAGTCATGAAACCCTCCTATTTTCCTATATACTTATCCTTAATCTGTTGTAAGATTACGTCGGGTACTAGGTCATCCACACACCCGTTCAGGGAAACAACTTCCTTAATCATTGTCGAGCTAATAAAGGAATACTTGGGACTGGTCATCAAAAATACCGATTCGATGCCTTTATTAAACAAACAAGCATTCATTTGGGCCATCTGAATTTCATATTCAAAATCAGACGTTGCTCTTAACCCTCTAACTACCGCATCAAAATGATTTTTATTCACATAGTCAGCCAGTAGGCCACCAAAAGCGTCTACGGTAACATTGGGTAAATCCTTGGTGATTTCTTTAATCATGCCTACGCGTTCTTCTTTAGTAAACAACGGATTTTTGTTAGGATTTACAATAACGCCCACCACTAGCTCGTCAAACATTTCAGATGCTCTAACGATAATATCTAAATGGCCGTTGGTCATAGGATCAAAGGATCCTGTGTATAAAGCCTTCTTTGTCATAGTTCTTCCTCCAACACATGGGCATAAAGACTAACCATAATGGTTCCATATTTTTTCTCTCTAATTCTGATGAGACTGCCTATTTTCTCTGGCATTTCGTCTCGAACACCATGCTCTGTAATAATTATACCGTCATCAGCCAATAAATCAAGTGAATCTATCATCTCTAGACAGTGTTCATATAATCCTTGTCGATATGGCGGATCCAAAAAGAAAATATTGATCTTTTCTTTTACCTTAGTCAACGTTTTCGCATAATCTCCAGAAAAAACGATGGATCGATCTGTGGCATCGCACTTCTCAATGTTTCGCTTAATCAAGCTGATGCTATCTCTAGAGATATCACAAAAATAGCAGCGTTTTGCGCCTCTCGATAGCGCTTCTAGCCCTAAATTCCCAGTGCCGGCAAACAAGTCTACGCACACTGCATCCTCTATATCGTTCATCAAAATATTAAAAATCGACTCTTTTACTTTATCAGTCGTCGGACGAATTTCTCTACCAGCTGGTGTTTCTAGTTTTCGTCCCCTATAGTCTCCAGTAATAATTCTCATGAGTATATCCCCTTTTTTCACTTTCTTCAATATTGTACCATGAACGCCTAAACATTTCCATATTATAATTCTAGCTTTATTTCTTCTCCAAACAAGTTGCGAATTCTCCGCTTAAGCCCTTGGAATTCAGGGTGTTTAAGATTTGGATCTTGATCGATAATCTCTTTTGCAATGTCTTTAGCTTTTTCCAATACATCTCCGTGGCGAATCAAATCGCTGATCTGTAATTCCGGAAGACCGTGTTGTCTAGTGCCAAAAATTTCGCCTGGCCCACGGAGATTAAGGTCGGCTTCTGCAATTTCGAATCCATCGTTGGTCTGGCACATGATTTTATTCCGCTCTACTGCCAGATCACTGTCATGATGACAAACCAAAAAACAATAAGACTGATCCTTTCCTCTGCCTACTCTGCCTCGCAGCTGATGTAGCTGAGCAAGACCAAACCGTTCGCTATTTTCAATGACCATTACTGTAGCGTTTGGCACGTTTATTCCGACTTCTATAACGATGGTTGACACTAAAACATCAATAGCACCGCTGGCAAATTGATTCATCAACGAATCTTTTTCTTCTTGCTTCATATTACCATGAAGTAGTGCTACCTTGTGTTCTTTTAATTTGGTCGATAACTCTTTATATAACGTCTCTACCGAAGTGGCGTCAATTTTATCTGACTCTTCAATTAGAGGCGCAACCACATACGCTTGTTTTTTCGCTTCAAGCTCCGATTTTACAAAATTGTAGATTTTCCTTCGGTCTTCTACATTACCCTTTATGGTTTTAATCGGAATTCTTCCCTCTGGCATTGTCCTAATTTGAGAAATATCCAAATCTCCATAGAGAACAACCGCCAAGGTTCTAGGGATCGGTGTGGCCGTCATGACCAGCACATTGGGATTTTCTCCTTTTTTTGCCAGAAGGCTTCTTTGATTCACTCCGAATCGATGTTGCTCATCGGTGATGACAACGCCTAAATTGGCCAGCTGTACACCTGGCTCAATGATGGCATGGGTCCCAACGAGAATCTGAATTTCTCCTTCTTTCAATTGGTGTAATACCTGTTTCTTTTCAGCAGCCTTCATGCTACTAGACAAGAACCCTACAGTGACCCCAAAAGGCGCAAAACTCTTGCTTAGAGACTGGAAATGTTGCTTGGCCAGTATTTCTGTTGGCGCCATCATTATGCTCTGAAATCCGTTTTTTGCAGCTGCAAACATGGTTAACTCCGCAATGACCGTTTTTCCTGAGCCAACATCTCCCTGAATGAGTCGATTCATGACTTTTTCAGAAGATAAATCCTTCTTGATATCCTCCCACGCATCCTCTTGTCCTTTGGTCAAGTTAAACGGAAGTGCTGACAAAAATTCTTGAGTACAAGCTGGATCGATGATGATGCCTCCTGTGTCCTTCCTCGTTTCGTTTTTAATATAAAACAGTCCCGTCTCCAAGGTGAGCAATTCATCAAAAATCAGCCTGAACTTACTTTCTAGCACTTGATTCCCATCTTTTGGAAAATGAATGTGTTCCAAGGCATATGCAGGACTAGCTAGTCGATTGTTTTCCACAATGTTCTTTGGTAGCCATTCTTCGACTTGGGGATACAGTTCTCGAATTTGTCCTTGAATCTTCCTGATTTCGTGTTGTGAAATTCCACTAATCTGAGGATAAATGGGAATGATTCCTCTTACATCATCCGCAGCACCCAATCGATGAAATTCTGGATGAATCATTTGCATTCGATCGAAGCTAATGGTTGCCTTTCCATAAAATGAGTATTCCTGATTGATGTTAAACAAATTGGCAATATATCGTCCATTAAAAAAAACAACCTCTACTGTACCAGTATCATCTGAAACCAGAAGTGTTAATGGTGTGTTCTTTTTATATGGATTGCCACTATATTTTCTAGACAATACTTTTCCTACAATCAAACACTCTTTACCTATTTCCACATCCTTTATGGCGGTTACTTCCCGGCGGTCTTCATATTTACGTGGGAAGAAATGCAAAAAGTCTTCTAACTGATCAATGCCATTCTGTTTCAGAAGCTCTCCCTTTTTGGGGCCAATTCCTTTTATGGTTGTAATGGAATCACTCAACTTCATAACTTTTAATTACCTCCAGATTTCTTCTGGCAATCTGTCTTGATTTTACGCCTGCGATTCTGATTTTAACTTGAATCGGTTTTTTTCCATATTGTTGCAGCATTTTCGCAGCAATGTCATCACTGAGATAGTCCGTAATCTTCTTAATGCTCGTGCCGAACTTTACAATGATGCTAAACTCTATTTCTATATTTTCTCCATCTTCATCAGCGTCTATTTCAATGGTGCTGGAAAATTCATTCATCGCACCCTTATTATAGATGTCAATCTGTTTTCCTTTTTTTGTAGACGCCCACACTTTTCCTTCACAGGCCTCTTGATGAAAACTATCGAGAATTAGTCCTGCAAATATCGTATTGGATATGGATATCTTTCCTAAAGCGGTTTCTTTAGATAATGCCACGGTTTTACCTCCATCTCAGTATAGGATGATTTATCTCCATTATTTTATCACAGATAATCACAAAAGGCACTTCCTTTGTGACAATAAAAAAGACTCACCAAAGTGAGTCTCTAAGATCAATGATTAGATGGCACGGTTAATCTTATTGGATCTGATGCATCTAGTACATACATTTGCTCTTCTAACTGTTCCGTTATCATTAATTCTTACAGTCTGAATGTTAGCATTCCATTTTCTTCTAGTATGTCTCATTGAGTGAGAAACATTGTTTCCGGAAGTCTGACCTTTTCCACAAATTTCACATTTTCTTGACATCTACCGCACCTCCTTTAATATCTTAAGCATGTAGCATATTTTCAAAATATAGATTTGTTCATATCGAACAAACGCTATTATACCACAACCCATTCCTTGATTACAAGTATTTTTTTCTTACTTTTATGAAATTCTAATCGATTTCCCGTAGAACCACCTGACCACTTGATTGTGACCGTTTCATATCAATTACTCTTTGATTTTTGCTTCCTCGAAAAGACAAGGTTAAATCTCGCAGTTGATGATCATATTTCCCATCGATTAAGGTATCGATGGTATTGATGAGTTCTTTTAATGGCGGCTGCTTTTCAGCAAGAACGCACAATTCCTCATAGGTATAACCAGAATACATGATGATGTCTAAGCCACGGCTTTTGATGGCTTTTGCCAAGGTGAGAAATGATTCCGCTTGGCACACTGGTTCACCACCGCTAAAGGTCACTCCTGCAAGCAAAGGATTTTCATCGATGGCTGTTAGAATTTTTTCCAATTCACATTCATAACCACCATCAAAATCATGAGTCCCTGCATTATGACATTGCTCGCAATGATGGGGGCAACCCTGGCTAAAGATGACGAACCGAAGCCCCGGTCCGTCAACAATTGATTCTTTTACAACTCCGGCTATACGAAGGGAGCCCTCAATTTTAGCCATCATAGGTGCTCAAAACCTTCGCCAATCCCATGCTTCACCCTATCCTTTTCTTCGGAAGTCTTTGCATCATTCCAATGATCCATCGTTCCTACGAGGTAACCGGTGATTCTTCTAATGCGTTCGAATTCGCCTTTCCCATCCGCTTCTGTTCTTCCGCAGGCTGGGCATTCATTATCGATAATTCCTGTATATCCGCAAATCGGGTCTCTATCCACTGGATGGTTTATAGAGCCGTATCCTACTCCACTTTCCTTCATGCATCTAACGACTTGTTCAAAAGCCGAAACATTCTTAACTGGATCTCCGTCCAGCTCAACGTAGGAGATGTGTCCTCCATTGGTTAATGCATGAAACGGTGCTTCTTTTTTGATTTTATCAAAGGCATTGATGTTGTAATACACAGGGATATGGAATCCATTGGTGTAATAGTCACGGTCGGTTACTCCTGGAATTTCTCCATACTTTTCTCTGTCAAGCTTTACAAATCTTCCAGATAATCCTTCGGCTGGAGTCGCAATCAAAGACCAGTTCAGTTTGGTTTTTTTCGCTTCCTCGTCCATACGTTTTTTCATGTATGCGATAATTTCAAGTCCAAGCTTTTCTGCATCCTCAGATTCTCCATGGTGCTCACCGATCAAGGCCTTTAGACATTCTGCAAGACCGATAAATCCAATGGTTAACGTACCGTGCTTCAATACTTCGTCAATGGTATCATCAGGTTTAAGATTTTTTGAATCCATCCAAATGCCTTGTCCCATAAGGAATGGGAAGTTCTTGGCTTTTTTCATGCTTTGAATGCGCATACGTTCATTTAGCTGTGCGATGGCTATGTCAATCATGTGGTCAAGACCATCAAAGAAAATATCCAAATCGCCTTTAGATTTAATCGCAAGTCTCGGCAAGTTGATGGAGGTAAAGGACAGATTTCCTCTTCCATAAACCGTTTCTCTTGTCGTATCATGAACATTGCTCATTACTCTCGTTCTACAGCCCATATATGCACATTCCGTTTCTGGATGTCCTGGTCTATAGTACTCCAAGTTAAATGGCGCATCTAAGAAAGAAAAATTCGGGAACAATCTTTTCGAGGAGACTCTACAAGCAAGCTGGAACAAATCATAGTTGATGTCTCCAGGGTTGTAGTTGATTCCTTCCTTTACCTTGAAAATTTGAATCGGGAATATTGGTGTTTCTCCGTTTCCAAGGCCTTCTTCCGTTGCCAGCATAATGCATTCCATCACCAATCTACCTTCCGGCGAGGTGTCAGTTCCATAGTTTATCGAGCTAAACGGAACCTGTGCACCAGCTCTTGAGTGCATGGTATTTAAGTTATGCACTAACGCTTCCATGGCTTGGAAGGTTTTTCGTTTAATCTCAGCATCTGCAAACACAGTTGCCTTTTCCTGTAGCTTTTCTGCGTTCTCTTTGGAGGTATACTTTAACAGTTCTTCCATTTCTAATGTCTTATATTGGTTGTCCCAAGACATACATGGGAAAACACCATGCTCTGCTTCAATGGCTTTACCGAATTCTTTCGCAATTTCTACACCATTCTCTACATTTTCAGAAAACTCTAGCATTTTTCCAATATTGGTCCAATATACTTTCTTGTAGGATTTTTTCACTCCTGGCGCCATACTATAATCAAAGTTCGGTACAGATTGACCTCCGTGTTGATCATTTTGGTCAGATTGAATGGCAATACAAGCCAAAGCAGCATAGCTTTCAATATCATTTGGTTCTCTCAAATGACCATGTCCAGTAGAAAAACCGTTCTTCAATAATTCCACTAAATCAATTTGGCAACATGTCATGGTCAACGTATAGAAATCCATATCGTGAATGTGAATGTCTCCATGGTCGTGTGCTTTCGCAAATTTAGGATCAATGACATACATCTTGTAGAATTCTTTCGCACCTTCCGAACCATATTTCAGCATTGTGCCCATTGCAGTATTTCCATCAATATTGGCATTTTCACGTTTTACATCATTATCTTTTGCTTCTTTGAAGGTAAGATCTTCATAAATACGCATAAGCTTCGTATTCATGTCTCTCACTCTCGTACGTTCTGCTCGATACAAAATGTATTCTTTGGCTGTACGCGCGTGGCCATCTTCAATCAAAATCTTTTCTACAGCATCCTGAGTTTGTTCTACTGTAGGCGTGGTGTTTTTACATACTTCCAGCAAATACAATTCAACCTGCTTTGCCAAATATATGGACAATTCCTTATCTTTTCCGCCTAAAACCTGAGCTGCTTTAAAAATGGCTTCTGCAATCTTATCTACATCAAAATCAACTGTTCTGCCATCTCGTTTCACTATTTTCAAAATGCTTTCCATACCGCAATTTCTCCTCAACATTACACAATATATAGTAGTTTTTTTCGTAATCTATTGAAGATTATACTATCTTTCAATTTAAAGGTCAATAGTCTATTGTGTTTCGTGGCAACAAAAAACCGGCCTGTAATTGGCCGGCTCTAACTATTTCGTATGTAGTTTATCGTAGTATTCTGCCCTAAGCATTGATTTTAGTTGCAAGTTGACATACTTCCCATTTTTCTTTCCAGCATTTCGCATAAGGCCTTCATTGGTGAACCCAATTTTTTCATACAGGGATGCAGCCGGTTTATTTTTTTCGAAATGATCAATGGTCACTCGCTCCATGTGTAAATTGATAAATGCAAACTCTAAAATCAAGCGCAAGGCTTCCTCGCCATACCCTTTTCCTCTAAGTGCTGTGTCTGCAATATAAATTCTGGTAATGTCAAGGGAATCTTCTTTCATATCGATCCTGGATAAATAAATTTTCCCAATCGGTTTATCTTCTGGTTTCAAGGTGATGGTAAACAGCATTTTCGTCGGATCTGACCCATACTGTACGAATTCAGTTACCACATCCTCATACATGGTATCCCCATCCATTGTGAAAAATTCAGTTACTTCAGGCATTCTTTCCCATTCAGAAAAATATTTGCAATCGTCAAATACAGTCTCTCTTATCATCAAGTTTTTTGATTCCATTTTTTCCTCTCCTAAATCTTAAGAATATGTGAAGTTTGATAAAAACGCTACTATTTCCTCCACAACTATGTTATATTATATATGATTTTTGCGTTAAAATAAACGATTATTTCAAAATATTACTTAAATTTAACATAAAGGAGTTTAAGATGAAAAAGTGTACAACAATAATTCTCATTTTTTCTTTACTATGTACAATTTTTTTATTTAGTGGCTGCAGCGAAGAGCCGATGGATTATTCTGCTAAGGTGCAAGAAAAAACCACAGCATATCGTACAGATTTAGAGGATTCAGCAAAAACCCTTAATTCTACAGATAAAATAAAAGAGTATCTATGTAATTGGGCGAAGTCTAAAGGCATCTCCTATACGACTGATGAATTTGACAATGTCATCATGGATATTGATTCTAGCAAAAGCTATAAGGCTGCAGCGCCAACAGTGATTCTTTGTCCTTATGACGCTAAACAGTTTAACAATTATATCGATCCTATGTCCGTTGCCCTATACCTTGCCAAAAATAATGAACACACTGGTGAATTAACGGTGATTTTCACTAGCGAAAAAGGTCATGATTTCAGCGGGATTAAAGGGTTATCCAAGAAATACTTTCCAGATGATGCCAATGTATTTTCTTTAAGCGGTGGAAAGAAGAATATGTGGTCTCTAAACACTGGAGGCAGATCATCTTATACGTTTACAAACAAAGTTGCTTTCACCACTCCTGTTAGAAATAAAGCCTATAAAATTAGCATTAAAGGTCTACCTGGAGGAATTCCAGATTCCAAGATTTCTTCCTACCCTAACCCAATTAAGGAACTCGGCGATTTGTTGGCCTATTTCAAAACCAATGCATTAATCTATGAATTGGCGAAAATCAGCGGCGGTAGTAGTGGTAACCTCTATCCTAAGTCTTCATCGATGACCGTTGTTATTGATGAAAACGATTCTTTGAAATTCGAAAACAAGCTAAATGATACAATTGAACGGTTCAACGATGACTTCCTAGAGGATTACCCTGACGCAACATTTACGTTTACTGAAACACCCTTACCAGAAAAAGTGTTATCAGAAGAGTACACCAACGAGTTTATCAGCCTACTGTATACCCTTCTTGATGGTGTGTACTACACCGATGAAGAGGATAACCTGATTTCTATTACCAGCATTGGTTCCATAAAAAACACGAAAAACAGCTACAGTATCTCTGCAGTTGGAAACAGTCTCACTGAGCTCAATATGAAGCTGATCGATACGGATTACGAGACCATTTGTGGATTATCCGATGTGGACTACCAGAAAACTGATTGGCAAAAAGTTTGGAACAGCAACTGTGATTCGGATTTTGCAAAAGAGTTAATCGCTGCTTTTGATGAATATTCCGGAAGTGATTTGGACTTTAAAGACAGTGTCCCTGCAACCAATGCAAGCTATATTTTTAGGAAAAATGAACAGTGTAACATCGTCAACATTACACTGAATGAAGAAAAGATAGAACGATATACTGGAGCAATATTAATCTTTATGATCAATCAAGCTCATGAGGAAACAAAGTAATCAAGAAAGAGTTAATTCCCGATACAGGAATTAACTCTTTTTTTGCATAATCGGTATGAGCACTGCAATCAGAATAAGCACACAGCTGATCAGTTTGATTGCGGGCAAGGCTTCACCCAGAAACATCACCCCCGCGATTACACCTGACACTGGCTCTAGCGTACTAAGAATTGCTGCATTTCCGGCACCGATTTTCTTCACACCAATGATGAGAAGTACGTAGGCAAATGCCGAATTAGCAACTGCCACGATAAACGTTAGCAGCATTGCTTTTGATGGTAATAAGTAGACAATTTCTCTTGTCGGTAAATCAACAATCGCAACTGCAATACAATTGATCAAACAGATGTAGAACATTGCTTTCATCGAGTCCATATTCTTTATCGATGTCCGCTCTAAACAAATGAGGTATCCAGCATAAGTAACTGCTGATGCTACAGCCAAGACAATTCCTGTTAGCGCATAAGAGTCGCTTCCTCCTGATGCCATTGCCACACCTAAGGTTGCTAGCACTAAGGCAAATCCCTTTACCTTACTGATTTTCTCCTTATAGATCATCCATCCAAGTAATACCGTGATTACAGGATAAAGAAAATGTAATGTGGTAGAAAGTCCTACACCAATATAACGATATGCCGAGTATAGGATATACGTTGTCGTCACGCTAAATGCCACACTAATGAGCAATAACGCCCCCATTTCTTTGGCTGAAACGGATAAGCGTACTTTTCTGATGAGCAAGAAAATGAGCAATACGGGAACGCCAAATGCATTCCGGTAAAAGGTCATCGTCATTGGATTGCTGCCTAAGGTAAAAGAAATACTTGCCAGTACTGGAGTTACGCCGAAAACCAATGCGGAAACAATGGTGCATAACGTTCCTTTTGCTTGGTCCGTATTCATTAAGCAAAAATCTCCTTTGCTACATCTGCAGATTCTTTAGCATCCTTCACGTAATAGTTTGCGTCAATGGACAAGGCGTATTCCTTCGTCAATACTGCCCCTCCTACCATCACCTTGCAATCCAAGGATGCTTCCCTGATTTTTTTAATGGTCTCTGCCATACTGCCAAGGGTTGTGGTCATCAACGCTGATAATCCGACCAAAGGCGCATTATGCTCTTTCACCGCATTTACAATGACATCTGGCTCAACGTCTTTACCTAAATCAATGATTTGATATCCGTAATTCTCCAAAATCACCTTGACAATATTTTTCCCAATGTCGTGAATATCCCCTTGTACTGTGGCGATAACAATAGTTCCCTTGGATATTTGTTGGCTACCAGTGGTTTTCATCGCTGCTTTGATGACATCAAAAGCGACTTGCGCTGTGCTAGCAGTCAACATGAGCTGTGGAATAAACACCGTTCCTTGCTCAAACTCTTTTCCAGCCTGATCGAGAATTGGAATCAGCACTTGATTGATGATGTCCATCGGTGCTTTGGTTTCAAGCAGTTTAATCGTAAACTCTTTGCATTTGCCCGTAAGCCCATTGTTCACTGCATAACCTAACTCATGTTCAATAGAATCCGCTTGAACATGATGTTCTTTAGGTGCTTCTTGGCTATAGGCATTGATATACGCTCTTGCACCCTGATCATAATTATAGATTAGCTTGTAGACATCTACCGCTTCGACCATTTCTTTTGCTCCAGGATTCATAATGGGCAAATCCAAACCACAAGTTAATGCCATTTGCAAGAAGTTGTGATTGATCATTTCTCGATTTGGTAAACCAAAAGAGATATTGGAAACACCAAGAACTGTTTTAAGGCCTAAAACCTCCTTGACATATCGTATGGCCTCTAAGGTATTGGCTGCATTTTCCTGTTCAGCTGAAACGGTCAGAGTTAAGCAATCAATATAAATATCCCTTTTCGGAATACCAAGTTCCATTGCCCTGTTCATGATTTTCTCAGCAATCGCTATGCGCTTTTCTTTGGTTTTTGGAATCCCATCCTCGTCTAACGTAAGGCCTACTACGGCTGCTCCGTATTTTTTTACTAAAGGCAGAATCGCTGATAACGATTTTTCTTCTCCATTTACAGAGTTTACAATAGCTTTTCCACTGTAAACCCTTAACCCAGCCTCGATGACCTTAGGATCATTGGAATCAATCTGAAGAGGTGCATCGGTAATCCCTTGCAATGACTTGATTACATTCACTATTGCGCGCTGTTCATCTAGTCCTGGAACACCTGTATTCACATCCAGAATTTCAGCACCGTCTTTCACTTGATCTGCTGCTTGACCTAAAATATAATCCATATCTCCAGTTTTTAATGCTTCCTTCAGCAATTTTTTCCCGGTAGGATTAATTCGTTCTCCGATGATTCTTGGTTCATCGATAATCACTGTTTTTTCCGGAGTACATACAGCTGCTGGAATCGTCGGCGTTTGTTTCATGTAGTCTTTTCCCGAAAATTCTCGAACAATTGCTTCGATAAACTTAGGCGTCGTTCCACAGCATCCGCCTACCAGCTTTACGCCGTAAGGAATTAAGGATGCGGTAAACCGCGCAAACTCGTCAGGAGAAATAGAATACTGCCCTGTTACTGGATCTGGTAAGCCTGCATTGGCTTTGGATAGAATGGGAAGTGTCGTCCATTTGGATAACTCCTCAATCAAAGGCTTAAACTCTGCAGGCCCTAAAGAACAATTGATGCCAATCCCATCAGCCCCAAGACCTTCTAGCGTCAACGCCATAGCCGAAATTTCTGTACCTGTAAATGTTCTTTTGTTCTCTTCAAAGGTCATAGAACAAAGAACCGGTAAATCCGAATTCTCTTTCGCTGCCAATAAAGCGGCTTTCATTTCATACAGGTCTGTCATGGTTTCAATTGTAATTAAATCCGCTTCGCGTCCCGCGAGAATCTGTCTCTTGAACAGCTCATAAACTTCTTCAAAGGAAATGTTTCCATTAGGTTCAAGCAATCGTCCAATTGGACCAATATCTAGTGCAACCTTGGTATTTGTCCCTTTGGCAGCCGATTTAGCATTGTTTACTGCTGCAGAAATTAGTGCTTCTACAGAATAGCCGCACCCTTCAATCTTGTATTGATTCACTCCAAAGGAACAGGTGGAAATCACATCAGCACCTGCGTCAATGTATTGTTGATGAATGTTTTTCACGATTTCCGGATTGGTGATGTTCAGTACCTCTGGGACGTGACCCAATTGGATGCCTAACTGTTGAAGCATCGTACCAAAACCTCCGTCAAGAATGATAAACTCCTTATGGTCAAATAGATTAATTAATTTACTCAATGTTTCTCCTCACTAAAATAACGATTTTACGCTTTCACAGATTCTTTTCGCAATATATGGATTGTTCATGGTGTAAAGATGAACCCCATCGACACCATGTGATACTAAATCAACAATTTGGTTGACCGCATAAGCAATCCCCGCATCTCTCATGGCTTCTGGTCTGCTTTCATATCGAGACATCATTTTGGTGAATTTTGATGGTAGGCTTGCACCACAAAGAGACACCATTCTTTGAATTTGTTTTGAGTTGACTACTGGCATAATGCCTGCCTCGATAGGCACATCAATCCCTGCAATTCTCGCTTTATCTAAAAAGTCAAAGAATAAGTCATTGTCGAAAAACAGTTGGGAAATCAAGTGCTCCGCACCAGCATCCACTTTTTTCTTCAGATTCAAAATATCTTCTATCTGGTCTCGACTATCCAAGTGCCCTTCAGGATAACAGGCACCAGAAATTCCAAATTCATATGGACTTTCCTTAAGGAAGGTAATCAATTCACTGGCATGAGCAAAATCCTTTTTCGGCGGAACATCAGGAACGATGTCTCCTCGCAACGCAAGAATGTTTTCCACTCCGCTGTCATGAAGACGTTTAAGTACTTCTGTTACTTCTTCTCGATTTGAATTAACACAAGTCAGATGTGCTGCCGATTCAATCCCATATTTTTCTTTGATCGCCGATGCAATTTCACATGTGGAATTGTCAGCAAGACTTCCACTTGCTCCATAAGTAACACTGATGAAATCAGGCTTTAGCTCCTGTAATCCATCTAATGTTTGATAAATGGTTTCAATTGGATTGTCTCTTTTCGGTGGGAACACCTCGAAAGAAAATACGGTTTTATCTGTTTTAAAAAGTTCTGCAAGTTTCATGTGGTTTCCTTTCTGTCTATTTTTCTTTAAAATATATGTTCAAGTCTACGCGACCTTTTATGCCCTTTACTTTTCCTCTATCTGTGTATTGCCAAATTCTATATTGCCATGGATAATCCGTAGTCTCCGCATAATGAGCCAGCCAAACTTCGTACTTGGTCAAATAGGATAGATCAATATGTTGATTCAGCCACGTTGGATTTCCATAAATCATCGGCTCATATCCATTGCGTTCAATGAGTTCACAAAATGCATCGGCAATTTCAGTTTTTTCAGTGGTCGTCAGCTTATTGATGCGATTACTTCCATGAATTGGCTCCATATCAAAAACGACTGGGTATTCTACGCCCTTTCCTTTGATGTGTCTTAGCACAAAGCGTGCCTCTTTGATGGCTTCTTCAGTGGTGATGGCTTGAGAGAAAAAGTACACGCCTACGTCGATCCCTGCCGCTTTAGCACCTTCTATATTCTCCTTGAACCGATCATCCAGTTGAAGTTCTCCTGTTTTTGAGCCTCGAAAACCAACCCGTATGATGGCAAATTCTATCCCTGAAGCTTTCACTTGTTCCCAATCGATTTTCTTTTGGTAAAAGGAAACGTCAATTCCAGCAATAGATTCATACTGCTCATCTTCGTAGTGTCGTAGCCCCTTGCTTTTCGACAGATTGCTCATGTTATATTGGTTTTCCGCTACTTCCCTAGCGAGCCCAAGCCCGTCATAATGTCCGAAAATAACGTAAAACACGCTCACCGTTACCACCAGCATTGCCGCAGCAGTCAAACCGATAACCCAGAGCTGCTTTTTTGGTATTTTTTTTGTTCTCTTTTTTCCCATGCCATTATTCTATCATAGATTGATGGGTAATCAAAGAATATTTGACTATAACTGCTTTCTCCTATATGATTGTGATATAGGAGGTGTTCACGATGATCGATTATGACCGTTTATCGCAAAAAATCATTCACTACAGAAGAGAGCTCCACCAAATACCAGAGCTTGGATTCTTAGTGTATAAGACCAACGCTTACGTACGTAATATTCTTTCCACGTTCTCTTGTCAGGTGGATGAAATCGCTAAAACAGGTATTACTGCTTTTTTCGATTTTGGTCGCCCAGACACCATTTGTTTTCGGGCAGATATGGATGGACTTCCTATCCAAGAGGATACAGGCGCCCCTTATGCTTCGCTTCATCAAGGTTGTATGCATGCTTGTGGTCACGACGGCCATATGGCTATGCTCCTAGGTTTTGCAGAGGTTGTAAACGACTACCTTAATCAAGGTGTTGCTATGCCTGACAACGTATTATTGCTATTTCAGCCAGCAGAAGAAACCATCGACGGAGCACTCCGAATTTGCGATACGGATATTTTCGAGAAATATAACACCAATGCCATTTTCGGCATGCACTTATGGCCTATGCTTTCTAAAGGAGAAATTGCTTCTAAGCCAGGGCCAATGATGGCTAAATCCACAGCTGTTGCTATAACCTTTGAAGGGGTCAGCGCTCACTGCGGTGAACCAGAAAAAGGCAAAGATGCTTTAGCCGCCTCCTGTCGATTCGTTGATGAGTTGTATACGTTCAAATCACTGTATTTAAAAGACCGTTCTATTCTAAAGTTCGGAAAAATGGTCAGCGGAACTGTGCGAAATGCCATATCTCCATATGCTCGTCTAGATGGTACCATGAGAACCTTAAGTGATTCTACTTGGACCTTTCTCGTCGGCGCCATGAATGGCCTTGCCGCTGAAATCGAATCGGAAACCGGAGTAAAAATCAATATCGATGTCAGCAAAAGTCACCCTGCCGTCATCAATGATGAGGAGTTATATCAAAAGGTGAAAAAAGTATTATTGGGATTAAACTTCGTTGAACTTAGACGACCAGTGATGATTGCAGAAGATTTTTCCTTCTTCGGAGAGTATTTGCCTGGGATTTTCTTTTTCCTCGGCACTGGCAGTAATATTCCACTTCATAGCGATAACTATGATTTTGACGATACCGTCTTAATCAATGGTGTAAGATTATTTGATACCTTACTGAAAGGTTCTAAAGATGCAGAAAGGGAAGCTGCGAGAAGTTGACAAAAAAAATAGTAATGATATAATAAATCAAAATCTTAACAATTCATTGAAATTGGGAGGTGTACGATGAAGAAGAAATTGTTAATATCTATTTCCGCATTATTGTTAATGCTTGTAAGCATATCGTTAGTTCACGCAAATTCTATTGGCAACACGTATTTCACTGCCGAAAATGGCGTAGAATTAACAAAAGCACAATATGACAACTTGATAAAGGTGTATACTCTTGAAGAGATTAATATTTTACCTGCTGCTTTTATTGAGCAAATAAAAAATGATACTAAATTAAGACTCATTGGTTATGATGAAGCATACTACATAACCCAAACTTATTTTAATAAGGACAACTTGCCAATCAAACATATTAATATAGAAGTGTCAGAAACTGAAGCAAGAAAAAGTTCGTCTTTTGGTAGTAACTAACATGAATTTCATATTAACCAAAGAATTTACTTTATGAAAATAATACACCTCTAAAATGTAAAAAGTAGAAAAGAGAAGAATATATCTTCTCTTTTTTCATATCAAGCCTTATAAATGCTCTTTCCATCTTTGATGGTTTCTAACACCCTTATCTCATGAATCTTTTCTGGCTGAATTTCCAGCGGACTCTGATCTAATATGACCAAATCGGCTATTTTTCCAGTTCGATTGACGCGATTCACTTCTATCGTAAAAAAGGAATTTTGATGAATATTTCTATAAATCTGGCAAAAATACTCTATGAAATGAAAACCGCCTCACCAAAAAGGTGAGGCGATGAATTAATGTTTTACTATTGGGACATTCATCTTAATGGAATGTGCTTTAATGGTAATTTGGGTCACTGTACTTGGCCGTTGCGTCGCTTCAGCATCAATTCCATATAGAATTAACGCCAATCTATGTCCCTTCTTGACCGTGTGATCAGTAGGTACCATATCGAAACAATAATGATGATATTGGTTCGGTTCTATTTCTTCCTTAGACCAAATTGAGTTTCGATTCTGCGCATTAAGCCATCCTCTAGTGATGACTTTATATGATGAAGGCTCCTTTTCCGTTCCAAAGATGAATTGGCCGTTTTCAATGCTTACTTCCTCATCAGTCAAACGATAATCGGTACCTAAATCCACCAACATAGCGCTAAGAATAGCTGTTGGCTGGTCAATCGCAGCATCAAATTCGATTTTACAGGTTCCTGAAACTCTCAACTGAGAATCTTCACAATCCAGATGGTCAAATACATCCCAAACGAATTTGGCTCTGTTTTTATTTATTTGCTCTGCATCAAGAACTAACTCATCGAGCCACTCCTTTAGGTTGTTTTTCGTCGCATCAAAGACCGTCGTTGAAAGATCGTCGTGAATGACAACTGGGCCATGGGAATCTATTGGGAATTCATGATATTTCCATCCCATTGGTGGCCATGAATCAGAAGCTTGCCAGAGTTCTTGATTGATATTGCTTTCAACAAGAACCTTCTCTTCCTTTTCGATTCCGTTATCAACGCCCTTCAGGTAGTGATCAAGCCATTTGTCTAAAATCTCCACAATCCCCGACTGCTTCAACCTATAGATGTAAATATGTCCACCTTGATGAAGGATCATTTTTCTTGGAATTTGATGGGATTCCAACGCTTGGAATAGAGGAATACACTGATTTGTCTTAACGTTCCAATCATTGATTCCATGGATAATCAGTACCGACGCTTTGATTTGATCAATCAAATTCAGGTAGTTTCTCTCATCCCAGAATCGATTATAGTTGGCACTTTCTCTGTCTTCTTCCTTGACAAGCTGGTCTAACACCTTTTGGTAAGCGTCTTTCACTTTAGCATAATCTTCAGGGTCTTTCGCTCTGCTAAAACAGTACTTCGACAAAATGTCTAAATCATCCCCTTGCCAACCTAATGCTGGAAGGTTGAGTCCGTTACATCTGTAGTAGTCATACCAGTTCACAATTCCTGCTTCTGGAATGACCGTTTTTAGCCCTTCTACGCCTGTCGCCGCGACTCCAATACACATGGTTCCAAGATAGGATTTTGCTGACATTGCAACGTTTCCAGTACACCACTCTGCCTTAACCTCAATATTGTCTGTTTTATTGGTAAACGCTCTGCATCTTCCATTTAGCCAGTCAATGACCGATTTGAACGCAAGTATTTCTTCTCTTGATCCAGATATGGTAAACCCTTCTGAACCTTTTGTTCCAAGACCTGCAGAAAAAACGGAAGCATAGCCTCTTTGATTAAAATGATCATATATTTCGGAAATGCATTCGAAGTTTATCTCCTCATCAAAAGTAGCACAATCAGCATATCCTGCAGTAACTCTATGTTCCACAATACGAGGGATTCTTTCCGCTTCGAAGTCAAACTTAATGTCCTTTTCCAATATATTCTGATTTCCGAACACATTCACTTCTTGATCTACATCATGAGGAACGTACCAATCTTCGTTGCATGTCATCATATATGGGTTTGCAACATAAACTGCTGGCACTTTTTCACCATTACTTGTTGGCTCTGGCCTTTTGATGTAAACCGCAATCAGATCGTATTTTCCATCTCCGTCAGTATCAACAGGCGTTTCAACAAATACTCTCTCAACAATGAAGTTCATGCTAAGCTTCCTTCCTGTTTGCTTCTTTCGCTCTTGTGTTTTTCAAGTAAATTCTCCACACAATGACGAATACTGCGCCTAGAATCAACATTGCGATCAGGAATCCGAAATACTGTCTAAATCCTGTAACGCCAGGGTTTTGGTCAATTAGTACTCCTGCAAGTACAGAGCAGAATATCTCTGGTAAATATCCAATGGTTGAAATTACGCCAGCCGCAGTTCCAGAGTACTTTTCAGGAATCGCACCTTCATCCATCATTGCCCAAGTCATTGAATAGTTAATGCTATAGAATAAATAGATGATCATGAATAGAATTGTAAACATGACAATGCTTCCTTTGTGGGTTGGAAGTAATAGTATTCCTGCAGTACCAATTGCCATGGCGATAAATGATACAAACAACATCTTTCCTGTTCCGATTTTGTCGGTAACATATCCACCACCAACACTGGCAAAAATAGAGAACCATCTTTTCACTGCTGCCAATGTAGCTGCGAAAGCAACAGTTGCGCCAAGAATTCCTGTTGCGTATGGAGTGAAATAGTATAAGGATAATGTAAATACATAGTTACAGAAGGTTACAATACCGATAATCCATACCGCTGGCATTTTAAGTACTTCTTTGATTCCCTTAAAGGAAATTCTATCACTTGCATCCATTTTTTCATCTTTTACTGTTGCGAATGCTAAGATTCCCATTAAAATCGTCAAAACAGAATAGAATACAATCACGTATTTCATTCCCATTACCTGGTCATCCATCTTTCCAGCACCAACTCTAAATGCGATTACTGCTAGAGTGGCCATAAATGCTGCGCCTACTCCACGACCACCTTCAAAGAAACCAAATGCTTTTCCTTGGTCTCCAGAGCCAGATAAAATTCTAACTGCTTTTACGCAAGCTGGCCAAAACGCAAATAGTGAGGATACACCCCAAAATGCATAAAGGCAAACTAGTGCAGAAAAGCTTAATGGTAGCAAATGAATAAATCCGCCTAGACCAGTACCAATTAAGGACACGGTCAAAATCATTCTTGTGGAAAATCTATCTGCAACAATTCCACCAAATAAATAAGAAATCATACCGAACACACCTAACACGCTACCAAAAATACCCATTTGCGTATTGGTTAGGTTGTAAGTTTCCAGATAAGCATCATAGTAGTCGAATCTGAAATAAGGTAACCCATAGATGATTGCTCCGCCAAATGCGACAATCATAATGGCAACAAAATTTTTGGACATCTTTTCACCGAGTCCGATTTTAGTAAGTAGTGTTTTCATCGTTCTTCTCCTTTAAAAAATTATTTATTATACACTTCGGAAAGTCTATTCCGTAGGTGCCCAATGTAGTGTTCTGCATTAAGTGCCTCGCCTGTTTCTTTGGCAATTAATTCAGAAAAGCTGTAAATCGCTCCATGTCTATAGATGTGTTCCTCCATCCATTGATTAATCGTTTCCATATTTCCGCTGGCAAGCAGCTGCCGCATATCTCCCTTGTCTCGTTCAATAGCTGCTGCAAATTGTGCTGCCGCTAAGTTTGATACGAAATAGCTAGGGAAATAGCCCACATAACCTGCCGCCCAATGAATATCTTGTAACACCCCTTCACTATCCTTTGATGGTCGAAGCCCTAAGTATTGTTGGTACTTATCATTCCATGCCGAAGGTAAATCTGCTACCGTCAATTCATCATGAATTAAATCTTTTTCCAATTCATAACGGATGATGACATGAATCAAATAAGTCAATTCATCTGCATCCATTCTGATTAAGGATGGTTTATAGTCGTTGATGCTTTTAAAGAAGCTTTCGAATCCGATTTCTTCAATTTCAGGGATAATTTCGATTACCTCTGGATAGACATGCTCCCAAAATCCGCGACTTCTCCCAATGATGCTTTCATAAAAACGCCCTACCGCTTCTTCTGTCGCAAATGATGGTGCTTCTGCCAAAAAGGTTCCTAATAAGCCCTTATCAATCCGTTGCTGATAAACGCCTTTGCCGCCAGAATGTAACACATTAAATATCCCCATTCGAATATCATCTTCTTGATAATCATTTACTACGCGCACATCTCCCGGCGAATTGGCCAAAATCGTCGTATGAGAACCAGTATCCAATCTGCCCGCATTAAAATCAAATCCAATTTTTTCTAAAAGCAATTCCCAAACCTTTTTTTGACGCTCAAGCTCTATATTTCCAATACACAAGTTTTTTTCTGGTTTGTGCTTATTCTTTACGAAATCAACCATTGAAAGCAGTGGTTCCTTTACACTTTCCACTACTTCATCCATTTCTTTTACATTTAGCCCTTCTTCGTAATATCCAAGCAATGCATCATAGGGATCGTGTTCATATCCCCAGTAGTTTGCAAAGGACTTAAATGTTTCGATGATTTTTGACAAGTAGGGTTTAAATAAATTGTAGTCGTTTTCTTTTCTGGCTTTATGCCACACTTGTTCCGATACGGCAATGAGTTTAATGTATTCTCTATATTCATCCTCAGGGATTTTGTTCACATAAGAGGCACTCAGACGAATTCTCTTAATCATCGCATTAGTCTTATTGCTATTTCGTTTATGTCCATCAAAAAATTTCACATGGCTAGTAAACTTTCTGCCCGCCATCATTTGATACTGCTGATCTGCCATAAACCCCATCACTCGACTTCGATATTCAATTCCTTCTGGAGGCATATAGGTAATCTTATCCCAATAAATCAATGAGTTCAGTGTATATCTTACATACTCAATATTCGTAATGAGCTCTTTTAATTCTTCCAGTCTATGTTCATAAGTCATTTATCCATCCCCTTTCTTACTCGTCCTGGTGGCTTGACAATTTATTTAAAATTGCACTGGGTGAAGAAAGGATGCAAAGTGTTTCCATTGAAATCTTCTGCAAGCTGTTGATAATCATTTTCCTTTGCTTCCTCTGTTGGTTTGAGATATTTTTTACGTTCTTTTATCTTTTCTTCATTTTCTATTTGCTCCAGCAAAGCCAAAAAGATTCTAGCCTCACGTTTGGTTTTCTGTAGGTTGAATTTATGTGTTCTAACTGTAGCGGTACTAATATTCATCTCGTTTCCAATTTCTTTATTGTCCTTTTCATCAAACATGCAGTTAAGTAGTGTTCTCTGAATATCTGACAAACCGTTATATTGCTTATCAAGTGAAAGTAACGTAGAAAACGAACCACCATGAGTGTCAAACACATGCTCAAGTATGGCTCTTTCTGGCGTCACCGATTTCCCTCTCGAAGAATAAATTAAATCCTTTTCGAAATATTCACCGCAGAATATACATTCGAACCCGTCTTCGTCCACTGTATATCCTTTAGCCAATTCTTCTACGGTTAAATCCTTAAATTCGTTTTTCATGAATTCACCCCTAATTCCTAGAATACTTAGATTTTTTCTCTATTATTGTAAATGTTTTTTTAATTTGTTTAGTATAAAATAAACTTTATCACGTTTCGTTTATTTAATCAATACTTTTTTGAAAATTCTAAATGATGAATCCTATTATCCTCCAAACCCCCTACTTGACATTTTTCCAAAAAGTGTTACAGTATATGATATGTTAGCACTCACGGTCATAGAGTGCCAATCCATCAATTTATTAGGAGGCGAGATTATGGCAAAAAAACAATTCAAAGCTGAGTCCAAAAAACTGTTGGACTTAATGATCAACTCAATTTACACTCATAAGGAAATATTCCTTAGAGAATTAATCAGCAACGCAAGCGATGCCCTTGACAAGCTATATTATCAAAATTTACAATCAGGCGATACTGGTATTAAGCGTTCTGATTTCGTGATTACCATTAACTGCAATAAAGAAAATCGAACAATCACCATTGCCGATAACGGCATCGGAATGACCAAAGAAGAATTAGAATCCAACCTTGGTACCATTGCCAAGAGCGGTAGCCTTGCGTTTAAACAGGAGCAATTACATAGTGACGAAGGAAATGCGAAGAACAAGAAAGCTGTAGACATTATCGGCCAATTTGGTGTAGGTTTTTATTCTGCATTTATGGTTGCTGATCGTGTCATTGTTACGTCCAAGCCCTACGAAAGCGACGAGGCATATCAGTGGGAATCAAAAGGTGCTGATGGCTATACGGTTGAGTCAACAGAAAAAGAAACCAATGGTACTGAAATCGTGCTGCATATGAAAGAGGATACTGAAGGCGAAAACTACTCCAAATACATGGAGGAGTATACCATTAGAGAGTTAATCAAACGATATTCGGATTACATTCGTTACCCAATTCAAATGATGGTCAAAAAACATAACCCAGATGATGTTAATGATACTTATCAAGAACTTGACACCTTAAACACAATGGAACCTATCTGGAAACGCCAGAAAAGCAAGGTGAAACCAGAAGACTATCACGAGTACTATAAGAGTAAGTTCGGCGACTATCAGGATCCAGTAAAAGTCATTAGAACCAGTGTAGAAGGTGTTTCCAGTTACACTGCCCTTTTGTTTATCCCAAGCCATACACCATATGACTATTACACTAAGGACTATGAAAAAGGACTACAGCTTTATTCATCTGGAGTAATGATTATGGAAAAGTGTAATCAACTACTACCTGACTACTTTAACTTTGTCAAAGGATTAGTTGATTCACAGGATTTGTCGTTGAACATTTCTCGTGAGACCTTGCAGCATGATCGACAATTGAAAAATATTGCGAAGAATTTAGAAAAGAAGATCAAAAATGAGCTGCTCGATTATTTAAAACAAGACCGACCAGGTTACGAGACTTTTTTCACCCATTTTGGTAGACAATTAAAAATGGGACTTTACGATGATTTTGGTAGCCATAAAGAAACCCTGCAGGATTTAGTATTGTTCTACTCCTCCACCCGCAAAAGCATGGTTACATTAGATGAATATCTAGAAAAAATGGAAGCATCACAAAATCACATTTACTACGCTTCCGGAGAATCTGTTGAAAAAATCGATATGTTACCGCAGACCGAGTTCATCAAAGACAAGGGCTTCGAAATTCTATATCTTACTGAAGAAATTGACGAATTCGTATTACAGGTCATGGGAGATTATAAAGACAAGTCATTTAAATCTGTATCTGCTGAAGATATGGGAACTGAAGATTCCGAAGCACAACAAGCCGAAATCAAAAAAGCAGAGGAAGAAAACAAAGAATTACTAACCTATATCAAGGATACTCTTGGCGACAAGGTTACAGAAGTAAAATTCTCTCCTCGCTTGAAAAACTCAGCTGTGTGCTTGACCACTAAAGGTGGAATTTCATTAGAAATGGAAAAAGTCCTAAATGCTATGCCAATGGACCAGCAAGTTAAGGCCGAAAGAATCTTGGAAATCAATCCTGAACATGATATGATGAATACAATAAAGGATGCATTCTCAGCAGGTGCTGATGGTAAAGAAATGGTGAAAACCTATGCCAATTTGTTATACAATCAAGCGCTGTTGATTTCTGGTTTAACTGTTGATGATCCAATTCAGTTCAGTGAGGATATTTGTAAGGTCATCACCAAGCATTAGGAGGATACGATGATTTCTGAAACCACGTTGAAGCAGTTTCTCCCCTTTTGGGATAAGCTCACCGTAGACCAACAAGAAGCGCTACTTGCGCAGACTACCATGCAGCGCTATGAAGCAAATAGTCCAGTCCATCGAGGAAACAATGATTGCATTGGCATTCTTTTAGTCGCCTCGGGTAGACTGAGAACGTTTATGTTATCAGAGGATGGAAGAGAAATCACCCTATTCCCTATGGCAGAAGGTGATATCTGCGTCTTGTCAGCTTCTTGTATCTTAAACGCCATTACCTTTGACGTTTATATTGATGCAGAAACTGATGCCACAATCTATCAAATCAACTCCGGTTTTTTCCAGCGGTTGGCAGAAGAAAACATCTACGCCGAAAACTTCATGTACAAAGTAGCTATGGGCCGCTTTTCAGAAGTAATGTGGGTAATGGAACAAGTGCTATTCATGAGCATGGATAAACGAATGGCTAATTTTCTTTTGGAGGAAATGGACGAAACCTGTCAAATAAATATGACCCATGCACAAATCGCCAAGCATATTGGTACGGCACGAGAAGTCATCAGTCGCATGCTGAAATATTTTTCTGACCAAGGGTATATCCGTCAATCAAGAGGAACCATCGAAATCCTCGACATTAAGAAATTAACAGAAATCATCAAATAACCAGTCATCAAAACGGGGATGAAAGATTAGTCTTTCATCCCCGTTTGTTGATCATAAGGCCGTTCCCTTTTTCGGAATAAACATTCCGGACAAGTCCACGCCTTCTAATTCTAATAGTTTTATTTTTAGTTCACATCCTCCAGCATATCCAGTTAGATTCCCGTTGGCACCAATAACGCGATGGCACGGAATGATAATCGATATTGGATTATGACCAACTGCCCCACCTACGGCTTGGCTGGACATGCGCTGAATTCCCCTTTTTTTCGCCAGCATTTGTGCAATATCTCCGTAGGTTATGGTTTCACCATAAGGAATACTCATTAAAATTTTCCATACCTCTTGCCGAAACGAAGACCCTTTTGGCGCTAGGGGTAGCTCTGATATCTCAGGACACACTCCATCAAAATATCGTTCAAGCCATCTTTTCCCTGCACACAATACAGGATGATCATCCTGCTGAATGATTTGCTCTGGTGCTGTGGCAGCAAAGTATTTTTGACCATCCATCCATACCCCTAGAAGATTTTTGTCATCGCTGGCAAGTGTAATCATTCCAACTGGAGAGTCTAAATTCGTTTTGTAATACATGGTTTCCCCCTTGCTCTATTTTGTCACCATTCTACCATAGTTTCTTCCCTCCGCAAATAGCTAAATGAACAAATTCACATTGGCTGTTTCTGCATCACCTAGATAACTGGCAACCCCTGCAAGCTCTACACCATCAATGAGCTCTTCTGGACGAATCCCCATGATATCCATCGACATGGTGCATGCTACCAATTTCACGCCGTTATCCATCGCTTGCCTCATCAGCTCCTCCAATGATGACACATTCTTATTCTTCATGACCCATTTCATCATCTTACTTCCCATTCCAAGCATGTTCATATTAGACAAGGTAAGTTTTCCTGCCCCTTTTGGCATCATCATGGCAAACATCTTTTCAATCAAAGATTTTTTTACCTTTGGTCCATTTGGTTTTCGAAGTGCGTTCAGCCCCCAAAAGGTGAAGAACATGGTTACTGGTCGTCCCATCGCCGCTGCACCATTGGCAATGATAAACGATGCCAATACTTTATCTAAGTCACCATCAAACACAATCATGGTTTTCCCCTGTGCTGCTGTCAACTGTTCTTGATTCGTCTCAGAATTTTGTTCTCCCATCCCCTTCTTTATGGTCACAATGTTTTCTTTGCCGATACGTTCTTTACTTAGAAACGTATTTCCTGTTCGACTGCACCAGCTCTCTACATCCTTTGCAAATCCCATATCTGTTGCACTTACCCTAATGACTTCCCCCTCTTTCATGGCGTTTAATGCTTCGTTCACCTTCATGATTGGACCGGGGCATTGCAACCCACAGCAGTCTAGAATTTCGAATTTCCCTACAACTGGTTCAGGTTCTGGTTCTGGCTTAGCAGGATGTGTTTGGTTGCTCTCTATAGAAGATTTATAAAAGCTCGTTCCTCCCGCTAGTATTCTCACGTCATCAAATCCATGCTGCTGTAGTATTCTCGCCCCATTGTAAGACCTTACACCGATGGCACAATAAGTGACAATCGTTCTATCTCTTGGTAATTCATCTAATCGCTTGCGTAGCTGACCAAGTGGAATATGTATGGAACCTGGAATTGACCATACTGCTCTCTCAACATCTTCAGTCACATCTAGGATCAGCATTTCTTCAGTCACCTCCGAAGGCATGACAAATGTTGCTAACCCATTAATGATGTTCATTGCAACAAATCCAGCCATATTCACTGGATCCTTCGCAGAAGAAAACGGCGGTGCATACGCTAGCTCTAGCTTAGCCAAATCGCCAATTGTTCCACCTAGCCTTAAGGTGGTCGCAATGGTATCGATTCGTTTATCTACGCCTTCTTGTCCGATGATTTGTGCACCAAATATATTTCCATCAAAACCAAAAATCAACTTTAGCGTTAGCATTGTGGCCATTGGATAATACCCTGCATGAGATTTTTGTTGAATCAATGCGACATCATAATCTTCCCCTTTTCTTTTCCCACTGGCTATTAACTGTTTTTCATTTAAGCCCGTTGATGCAACGGTTAAATCAAACACCTGGGCTACGGAAGTACCTAAGCTTCCTTCATAAGGCGTTTTTCCACCATTTAATCCGTAAATATTATCTGCAACAATACGCCCCTGCTTATTTGCTGGTCCTGCAAGAGGAATCATGGTGGCTTCTTTTGATACGAGATGCTCTACTTCAATAACATCACCTACGGCCCAAATGCCCTTGGCTGAGGTTCGCAAATACTGGTCTGTTTTAATCCCACCACGAGAATTCAACGCTAAGCCTGCTTCTTTTGCCAATTCGCTGTTGGGTTTAACGCCAATAGATAGGATGACCATGTCCACATTGACTTTCGTTCCACTGGTTAGTGAGATTTTCACTTGGTCATCGTGTCGTTGAAATCCACTTACTCCATCTCCTAGATGTAGTTTTACGCCATTACTGACCATATTTTCTTGTAGCAGCATTGCCATTTCTGGATCGACCGGTGCCATAACTTGTTCTTGCGCTTCAATGATGGTGACCGCTATCCCTCTGCGGTGCAAATTCTCCGCCATCTCAAGCCCAATGAATCCTCCACCAATAACCGCAACAGAATCAGGTCGTTTTTGATCCACGACATTTCGAATCCGGTCTGTATCAGGAACCGTCCAAAGTGTGTAAATTCCATCACTTTCAATCCCTGGTATTGCCGGCTTAATCGGGCTTGAACCAGTTGCAATAATTAAATTATCGTAAACTTCTTTCACTATCTCGCCATTGGGTTGTTTTACATGAACAATCTGTTCATCTGGGATCACCTTTACCACTTCATGCGATGCCTTCACCTCGATATTGAACTTTTCTTTCATTGCTTCAGGCGTTTGTAGTAAAAGTGCTTCTCTATCTTTGATCACATCACCAATATAATATGGCAGTCCACAATTGGCATAGGAAATGTAATTTCCCCGTTCGATCATCACGATTTCCATCTGTTCATCTAATCTTCTCAATCTAGCGGCTGCTGTTGCTCCTCCAGCTACACCACCGATAATTACCGTCTTACTCATGGTTTTCCCTCCATTTCCATTTCTTTTTTACACTATATTCTATTTTTTTTGTTTTTTCAGTAACAAAGTCACACACAAAATTAAAAAAAGGGGTATAATATAGAAAATAAAAAAAGGAGGACATAGATATGTTAAAGAACAAAGTCGCTATTGTCACTGGTGGTACTCGAGGCATCGGGTTTGCTACCGTAAAGGAGTTTTTGGATCATGGCGCGAAAGTATTCTTAACTGGAAGTAGGCAAGAAACAGCTGATGCAGCCGTAAAAGAATTGAAAGACTTGAATCCAGAATATCAAGTATTTGGTATGGCGCCAAATTTAGCTGACTACACAGACGTAGAAAAAACCGTTGACGCTATACTGAGTCAAGTTGGTCGTATTGATATATTAGTAAATAACGCTGGTATTTCATCTGACAAGCCAATTGAGGCATATACTACGGAAGATTTCCAAAAAATTATGGACCTCAATGTAAATGCGATATTCAACTTCACCAAGGCTGTAATTCCGACTATGGAAGCCCAAGGCGGTGGATCAATCATCAATACATCATCGGTTGTTAGCTTATATGGTCAATCTACTGGCGTAGGCTATCCTACATCAAAATTCGCCGTAAACGGCATGACCAAATCCTTGGCTAGAGAATTAGGTCCTAAAAACATTCGTGTCAATGCAGTTGCTCCTGGAGCCATCGAGACAGATATGGTTCGTGTACTAAGCGATGAGGTCAAAGCAATGATTTCAGCGCAAATGGGCATGAGACGATTCGGACAACCGAAAGAAGTAGCCAATGTATTTTTATTCTTGGCTAGCGATCTTGCAAGCTACATCAGTGGATCAATTGTTTCTGTTGATGGTGCAACCGTACTATAGCATATAGCGAAATGAAAAAGCGTGAGTCTAACTCACGCTTTTTTCTTTACTTTATCACATGTAAATAGGTTTCTATCGGGATTCCTTTAAACTTATCTTCATTCCCTTGATTTAAGGCAATCATTTCTTTTACAATGTTCATCGCCTCTTTTGTGCTTGGTTGAAGCCCCTTCCCATCTAATACCTTGCCAAGAAAAATCGCCGAGAATAAATCCCCAGTACCTGGAAAGCTAACTGGAACGGCTTCAAAAGGCAAGATGAAATATTCATCCATAGTATGGTCATATCCTACCACCACATCCTGTTTGCCCATTTTCGCACTAGTGATGACTACCGATTTGGCGCCGATTTCCCTCAGCTTATCGACGATACAGAAAAGACTTTCTTTACTCTGCCCTTCTGCAACATAAGGAACACCCGCCAAATATGCCGCTTCTGTATAATTTGGTAATACGCAATCAGCAATACGGACCAATTTTCTCATATGAGAAATGGTTTCTTCTGTAATGCCATTATATAGACTTCCGTTGTCTCCCATAATCGGATCCACAAACACAGGTGTACCCTTCTTCGCATGTTCTTGGCAGAATTCCACTACCAATCTTGCCTGTTCATCCGATACGATAAATCCAGTAGAAATCACATCAAAGCTAAAGCCTAATTCCTTCCACACAGAAATGGTTTTTTTCATGTATTCTGTCGTGTCTAAAATATTGAATTTTCCATAGTCAAGGGTATTGGAAACCAGTGCCGTTGGCAAATTGTATAAGTTGTGCCCCATATGGGTTAACACCGGTACCATTGCTGACAGTGCAACCTTTCCATAACCTGGAATGTCGTTGATTAATAAAATTTGCTTACTCATTTATGTACTCCGTTATTTCTTTTCCAGTAGTGCAATACATTCCGTATGCTTCGTTCCTGGGAAATTATCAAATGGCTTAATATATTTTACGGTATAACCCACAAAATCAAAATGCTGTAGGTTAATGGCTAACGTTTTTGGATTGCATGAGATATAGACGATTTGCTTAACCCCATAGCTAACGATTTTATCTACGGCTTTCATGCTCATTCCTACCCTTGGCGGATCCACCACGATCACATCCGGTTTTTCCGTTCTCTGTTCAAGAACTTCAAACACATCGCCACAGACGAATTCACAATGCTGAAGACCATTTAGCTGAGCATTAACCTTTGCAGCATTGACTGCCTCTTCTACGATTTCGATGCCAAGGACATGTTTTGCCTTTAGGGCCAAAATCTGGCTAATCGTTCCCGTTCCACAATATAAGTCAAATACTTCCTTTCCTTCGACGTCAGAAATCAAATCAAGCGCCTCACGATATAACCGCTCTACTGCTTCAACATTGGTTTGGAAGAAAGAAAATGCACTAACCTTAAATGATAGTCCTAGAATTTCTTCCATATAATAATCTCTTCCGTAAAGAACGCTCATGGATTCGCAGGTAACCTTATCAGCAATATTGTCATTAAAGGTTCTTAAAATGCCGACCAATTGGTTATCTAAGTTAAGGGCTCTTAATCCCTGAACAAATCCTTCCTCGTCAAAGCCCTCTTCTGTTGAGGTAACAATGTTGACAAGCAGTTCGTTGGTTCTAATCCCTTTTCTAATGATCAAATTGCGCAGCAGACCTTTGTGGCTCTTTTTATGGTAATGCTTGTAGCCATTGGCGTTGGCAAAATCTAAAGTAAATCGTAAAATGCGGTTATAATCTTCGTCTACAATCTGGCATTGATCTACGGTAACAATAGACATGAAGTTTTTCTTCTTATGCATCCCTAGGCAAAGTGGCCCGTCTTTGACCATATCACCAAAGGTATATTCCATTTTGTTTCTGTATCGATAACGATGCTCAGATGAGCATCCTTCAATTGGGTCGATGGTAAGAGGCTTCACTCCTTTTTGCGCCAAAAGTCCGAGGACCTCGCCTTGTTTATTGGATAATTGTTCTTCATAAGGTACACCTTGGTATACACAGCCTCCGCAAAACTCGTCATGGGCACAAACTGTATTTTCTAGCAAGCTAAAATCTGCCATATTGATCATAAAACTCCTTTTTATATTCCAAAAATCTATCTTCTTCTATTGCGGTTCTAATATTCTCCATCATCTTCAACAGAAAATGTAGATTGTGATTTGATAGCAGCATTGATGAAAGCATTTCATCTGCCTTGAACAAATGGCGAAGATATGCTTTGGAATAGTTGCGGCAAGTATAACAATCACAATTCGGATCCAGCGCCTCCCAATCTCGTTCAAATTTCGCATTTTTAATGTTCACTCTACCTTGACTCGTCATGGCCAGTCCATGTCTTGCAATTCTCGTCGGCAATACGCAGTCAAACATATCCACACCACGTTCTACCCCTTCGAAAAGATAATCTGGGCTTCCAACTCCCATTAAGTATCTAGCTTTGTTGGTTGGAAGATGATCTACACAGTCATCTAATACCTCCAGCATAATGTCCTTAGGTTCTCCAACAGAAAGACCACCAATTGCATATCCCGGTAGATCCAACTCTACGATTTCCTCTGCACTTTGTTTACGCAAGTCTCTGTACATTCCGCCTTGCATAATCCCGAACAAGGATTGTTTTTCCCAATCATGGTGCGCATCCTTACAGCGCTTAAGCCATCTAGTCGTTCGCTCAAGCGAATCCTTGACGTAATTCCTATCAGCAGGATAAGGCGCACATTCATCAAAAGCCATCATGATGTCAGAGCCTAAAGCATTTTGAATTTCAATGGCTTTTTCAGGGCTCAGCATATGGCGAGAACCGTCAATATGACTTTGGAATTTGACTCCTTCTTCCGTGATTTTTCTCAACTTTCCTAAAGAGAACACTTGGAATCCACCGCTATCCGTCAGAATAGCCTTGTCCCAATTCATGAATCGGTGAAGACCTCCAGCTTCTTTCACCACTTCGTGACCCGGTCTTAAGTAGAGATGGTACGTGTTGGATAGAATAATGCCAGCACCCATTTCAGAAACTTGTTCCGGCCTCATCGCTTTGACTGTTCCTTGCGTTCCAACTGGCATAAATACTGGTGTTTGAATATCTCCATGGGGAGTGTGCACCACGCCTCGTCGAGCTTTTGTTTTTATATCTGTTTTAATTAAATCATAAGTAACCGCATGGTTCATGAGTTTACCTTCCTTTTTTATCTTAAGGCTAAGAGAATAATAACGTATACTTATTCAATCAGCATGGCATCTCCATAGCTGAAAAATCTATATTGGTTTTCTACAGCTACTTGATATGCCTCCATAATTTTCTCTCTGTCATATAGTGCCGAAATTAACATCAACAGGGTGGATTTTGGCAAATGAAAATTGGTAATCAACCCATCGACTATCTTAAAATCGTATCCTGGATAGATGAAAATTCCTGTACTACCTTCTCCTGCTCGAACCAAGTATTTCCCTGTTTCAGCATCAAGGTAAGCCGCACTTTCTATGGTTCTAGTCGATGTAGTCCCAACGGAGACAATGCGACCTCCAGCTAAAATGGTATCGTTTATGGTCTTGGCAGTAGCCTCATCAATAACATACTCTTCGAAATGCATGCTATGATCTTCCACGTTGTCCACTTTTACTGGTCTAAAGGTTCCTATCCCCACATGTAAGGTAACATATGCTAGCTGAACGCCTTGTTGTTTTACTTTTTCTAGTAATTCTTCGGTAAAATGTAATCCAGCCGTCGGTGCTGCCACTGAACCTTCCTCTTTACAATATACTGTCTGATACATATCCTTATCCTCTAGAGTGCTTTCTCTTTCGATATAAGGTGGTAGTGGCATGTTTCCGAGGGCTTCTAATCTCTCCATAAAAATGCCTGTATATTGAAATTCCACAATTCGCGTGCCATCAGTTCCATAATCAAGAATCGTCGCATGGAAGTCATCTTCATCGCCAAAAGCAACAGTATCCCCTGGTTTTAGGCGTTTTCCCGGTCTGACCATGGTTTCCCATTTGTCTCCATCGAGGCGCTTAATGAGCAAAAATTCTACTTGCGCTCCAGTTCCTTCCTTAACGCCAAAAAGCCTTGCTGGCAAAACCTTGGAATTATTGAGCACCAAGCAGTCAGTAGGCTTTAAATGGTCTATAATATCATAAAAATGTTTATGTTCGATGGTCTGATTTTTTCGGTTCAGTACCATCATTTGGCAGACATCTCTCTGTTCCGATGGCTGCTGAGCAATCAGCTCCTTAGGAAGCTGATAATCGAATTCATCTATTCTCATTAAATTATGCTCCAATCAAAATGAATTAAATTTCTGCTGAGCATCATTCTCCTCAGTCATTTCTTTCTCCGCTTCAGGTAGATCAATTCCCATATGCTTATACCCTAAATGCGAAACCATTCTTCCTTTTTGGGTACGGTAAAGCAATCCTGACTGTATTAGATACGGCTCATAAGCATCTTCAATGGTGACTCTTTCTTCTCCAATGGATGCAGCAATGGTATCAATCCCAACAGGTCCTCCATTGAATCGCTCAATGATCGTCGACAAAATTTCTCGATCAAGACGTTCCAAGCCTAATTGATCCACACCTAACGCTTCCAAGCCCTTTTGGGTGATGCCGATGTCTATTATACCATTTCCACGGACTTGTGAAAAGTCCCTCATTCTCTTTAACAATCGATTGGCTACACGAGGTGTTCCACGAGAACATCTGGCCATTTCCGTTAATGACGCTTGATCCACTTGAATATCGATTAAACTGGATGATCTTCTAATGATTTCCGCTAATTCTTCTTGATTGTATAGTTCAAATTTACTGATGACACCGAATCTATCTCTAAGCGGTGCCGATAGACTACCTGCTCTAGTCGTTGCGCCAATTAACGTAAATTTGGCAATATCCAATCTGATGGATCTTGCAGATGGTCCTTTTCCAATGATAATGTCTAGCGCATAGTCTTCCATTGCGGAATATAATACCTCTTCCACCGAACGATTTAACCGATGAATCTCATCGATGAACAGCACATCATTCTCATTCAGGTTGGTTAAAATCGCAGCCAAATCTCCTGCTCGTTCAATTGCAGGGCCTGAGGTGATTTTAATGTCTACCCCTAGCTCATTGGCGATGATTCCTGCAAGGGTGGTTTTCCCCAGTCCTGGAGGGCCATAAAACAACACGTGATCCAAAGGCTCTCCCCTTAGCTTTGCTGCTTCGATGAAAATGTTCAAGTTATCCTTTACCGTCATTTGTCCGATAAAATCTTCTAAGTGCTGCGGCCTTAATGTAGTCTCTGCCTTTTCTTCAAGTGGTGCAGCACTCGATTGTGTAATTCTTTCGTTATCCATGATTTATCCCCTAAAACAAATTCTTCAATGCATGCTTAATGTATGCTTCCGCTGTTAATTCTTCGTCTTTTACCTTGCCCACGGCAGAAGCCGCTTCGTTCTTAGTATACCCTAATGCCATAAGTGCTGCAACTGCTTCACTACGTTCATCAGTAGCTTGAAGAAATTGTTCACTAAATTCCGGAATGCTTTCCTCAAAGGTTCCTATCTTGTCCTTAAGCTCAAGAATAAGCCGTTCTGCTGTTTTTTTCCCAACGCCATTGGCCGCTGAAATGGCTTTTACGTCGCCCATGGCAACTGCTCGTTTCAGCTCTGATGGTGGCAATGCGCTCATGATCGACATTCCTGCCTTAGCGCCAATACCATTGACGGTAATAAGCAATTCAAAAAGCTCCAAGCTTTCCTGATCGGAAAATCCATACAAGCTGATGTCATCTTCTCGAACAATCATCGCCGTGAAGATTTTTACCTCTTCCCCTTCTAATTGTTTATATAGCGGTGAATTAGCTGGTATATTTACTTCAAATCCCATTCCTGAAGCTGTCTCAATGATGACCGAGTCCTTCAGTCCTGGGTGAAAAATGCCTTTAATAAATCTAATCATTTCAGTATCCTCTTTCTTGTGCCTCTACTATGTCCATGGCAAATTGCTGCAGCCACTGCATCAGCCGTATCATCAGGCTTCGGCACTTCACTTAAGTTTAGAATCGCCTTAACCATAGCCTGTATTTGCTTTTTGTCCGCTCTTCCGTATCCCACTAAAGCTTGTTTAATCTGAAGCGGTGTGTATTCGCTAATTTCTAACCCGCCATTGACACAAGCCAAGATAATCACGCCTCTTGCTTGACCAACCATAATGGCTGTCTTTGCATTATTGTTAAAAAACAATTCCTCTATCGCGGCTTCTTCAGGTTGATATTTCGCGATGATTTCGGTTAATTCTGTATATAAATGCTGTAAGCGAACGGGCATTTCCATGGTGGCATCAGTGGTAATGGCACCATAATCTACTACGGAAAAATGATTTCCTTTCAGTTCAAGAACACTCCAGCCTAAGATTGCATAACCTGGGTCAATTCCTAGAATTCTCATGCACTAGTCCTCTCTTCTTTTTCTTTCTTGTTTAGTATAGCATAAGAACACACGTTTGTACACATTTTCATGACTTTTTATTCTTCCTTTCATTTCAAGAATATGGTATAATCAAACCACAGAAAAGAAGGAGAAAGATATGCGTTATTCTAGACAAAACAAGATTCTTGAGCTCATCACGAACCACGAGATTGAGACGCAAGATAAGCTGGCCGCAATGCTTCATGACGAAGGATTCGAGGTTACACAAGCAACAATTTCCAGAGACATTAAAGAGCTACAGCTCATTAAGGCATTGTCTTCATCTGGAAAATACAAGTACGCCGTTAGCGGACGCCAAGATGCTCCCATATCTGATCGATTCGTAAAGATATTTAGAGAGACCATCACCTCCTTTGCTTCGGCGCAGAATTTAATCGTCATCAAAACACTTTCTGGCTGTGGTCCTGCTGCTGGAGAAGCCGTTGATTGCATCGGTCTTCCTCATGTCATCGGATCTGTTGCTGGTGATAACACCTTGTTGATGGTTATTGATAAAGAAGAAAACGTGGAAGAGATTCTTGATATTTTTAACGAAATGTTGATCATGAGGTCTAAAGGTCAATGATAAACCATATTAGCATCACCAATTTTGCTATAATTGCACATACTGAAATCGATTTTCACGAAGGACTGAATATCGTCACCGGTGAAACTGGTAGCGGAAAATCCATCGTAATCGAAGCCATTAGCCTTGCTCTCGGGAGCAGGGCTGATTCTACGTTTGTCCGACACGGTGCAGACAAGGCTGTGGTGCAGCTTGCTGGAGAGCTCAACGGCGAAGAAGTTGTCCTGACAAGGGAAATCTCAGCTTCTGGGAAAAATCTATGCAAGCTTAATGGACAACTGGTCACTTTAGGCGAATTAGCAGAAACCTGCAAAAAAATCGCTGATATTCACGGTCAATATGACAATCAATCTCTACTCAATGTCGAGCAGCACATTAAACTAGTAGATCGATATATGGATGATAACATTGCACCGATTAAAGATCGTTTTCATCGCGTATACGACCAATACCACGAGGTAAAGACCCAGCTGTCTAAGCTGTTGACTATGGAAGCCGATAACCTGAAAAAAATGGATTTTTATCGATTTGAACTACATGAAATCGATCACGCCCAATTGGTTTTAGGTGAAGATGAACAATTGACTGAGAGAATTTCACTATTGCAAAACAGCGAGAAAATTTTTGCTGCAATTGAAACAGCTTATGCCCTACTCAACGACGGAGATATTTCTGCTCTGTCCGGATTAGGAAGTAGCCTTCACGCATTAACTGAAGTCAGCGCATACTCTAAGGAAATCACTTCCTTAACAGAGGCGTTTTCCGATGTTTACTATCGTTTGGAGGACATTTCTTCTTCTCTGCGTGAAATTCGTGAGGATATCACCTTTACGCCAGAGGAGCTGGATTCTGCTATTGCAAGATTAGATTTAATTGAGAACTTGAAGAAAAAATACGGTTCGACCATTGAGGACGTCTTAGCCTATCGTAATAGAATTTCCGAAGAAATAGAGCAGATTGAAAACTATGATGAATTGAAAGCTTCTCTTGAACAACAAGCCATTCAGGCCCATGAAGCGTTAATCATCGAAGCCAATCTCCTGACGGAAGCCAGAAAAATAAGTGCGACTAAGTTGGAACAGTCCATTGAACAGGAGCTTCATGACCTTAACTTCCAGTCGGCTAAGCTGTCCATAGACTTTAGCGTACCCGATCACATTGGTCCAGAGGGTAATGACGTAGTAGAAATACTCATGACCACCAATAAAGGTGAACCATTAAAGCCTTTAGTGAAAATCGCTTCTGGCGGTGAAATTTCCAGAATTATGCTGGCAATCAAAAACATTTCCGGCACCTACGATAACATTCCTACCATGATTTTTGACGAAATTGATGCTGGAATCAGTGGCATTACTGCCAGTATAGTCGGTAGAAAGCTCAGGGATATTTCGAAAAATCATCAAGTGATTTGTATTACCCATCTACCACAAATTGCCGCCGTAGGAAATACCAATTACAGAATTTACAAAGAATCTGATGAGCACAGCACATTTACCCAAGTGCAGCAATTGTCTCCTTCAGAAAAAATCGATGAAATCGCTAGACTCTTAGGTGGTGAAAACATTACAGAAACCACACGAGAAAATGCGAGAGAGCTTATATCCGCGTCATCATAAAAACCGACTTGTTGAAGGAAACTTCACAAGCCGGTTTTTTCTTTAATTCATGTCCAGTTCCCATTCTTCTAAATTGGTATGTAGCATATCATGTGCCACTTTAGAATTTGGTTCACCTAGGTATTCTTGATATGTTAACTGCACCGCAGTATTTTCATGGGAGAAACGAAGTGCAGAGAACTTGTCCAGTCCGTAAAGAATCTCTCCACGTGGACCAGCGCATTCCATTCCGTCCTTTACTGGTTGTCCACCGCCGCCTACGCAGCCTCCAGGACATGCCATAATTTCCACAAAATCGTACTGAACTTCTCCTGCTTTGATGGCTTCCATCAGCGTTCTGGCATTTGCCAAGCCACTGGCTATAGCAACCTTTACACGAAGACCTTTTATTTCGAAGGTGGCTTCTTTCCAGCCATTTAAGCCTCTGACACTTTTAAAGCTATCTGCCTCAGGGTTTTCTCCAGTAATTAAGAAATATGCACTTCTTAGTGCCGCTTCCATTACACCGCCAGTTGCACCGAAAATCACCCCTGCTCCAGAACCTTCTCCAAATATCGGATCAAAGGATTCCTCTTTCAAATCATCCGGCTGGATGTTATCTGCACGAATCAATCGATCTAGTTCCCTAGTGGTTAATACTAAATCTACGTCATTTCCATGTCCAGCATCATTGACTGCATCTACACTTCGTTCAAATTTCTTTGACACGCATGGCATTATGGATACAGAAAAAACTTTTGATGGATCTATTCCAAGCTTTTGTGCAATGAAGGTTTTAGACATGGCTCCAAACATTTGCTGAGGCGACTTTGCTGTGGATAAATTCTTGATGTATTCTGGATATTGGGTTTTGACGAATCTAACCCATCCTGGGCAGCAAGAGGTAAACATTGGCCACTGATATTCATCCTTATGGGTGAATCGTTCAATAAATTCACTGCCCTCTTCCATAATGGTTAGGTCCGCAGTATAAGTTGTATCAAATACATAATCAAAACCGATTCGACGAAGGGCATTGACCAATTTTCCTGTTGTTGCTTCTGTTTTAGCAATGCCGATGCCTTCACCCCATGCAGTACGAATAGCAGGTGCAATCTGTACCATCGTCACTTTTTCAGGATCGGCTAACGCATCACGTAAAATGTCTCTGTCATCTCGTTCACGAAGCGCCCCTACTGGACAATGGGTAATGCATTGTCCGCACAATGCACAGTCTGCTTCAGTAATTTTTTTATTTTTGGTTACGCCAACAGACGTTCTAAAACCTGAGCCGTTGATGTCCCAAACACTTAAGCCTTGTACCTTGTCGCAAATTTGAATACATCGCATGCATTTTACGCATTTTGATGCTTCTCGAATCAACGGCAATTGGAAATCCCAACGGTTTACTTCTGCAATGTTCTGATACGGCATATCGATGATGCCTAGGTCATTGGCTATTTTCTGCAATGTACAAGTTCCACTTTTAACACAGCGTACACATTGACAATCATGATCAGATAAAATCAGCTCCACGTTAATTCTTCTTACTTCTCGCACTCTCGGGCTGTTGGTTAAAATTTCAACGTCAGGTTCGACCTCAGTGTTACAGGCGGTAACCAACTTTTCCATGCCAACCTTCTCCACTAGACATACTCTACAGGCACCAATTTCATTGATTTCTTTTAAGTAACAGAGGGTTGGAATTTTGATTCCTACTTTTTGTGCGGCTTCCAAGATCGTTGTACCTTCAGGAACAGCAATCTTTTGCCCATCTATTGTTAAGTTTACCATTTTTCTATTCTACCTCCTCTAAACGATCCGTATCCACAAGTATCACATCTAAGACATCTAGAGCATTCTGACAAAGATTCCTCTCTAGTCATAGGCAATTCAACAGCTCCAAAATCTCCACCTCGTTCAGATGCATATCGTTCTTTCAGCTCAATTCTTCCCCTAGCATTTTTGTCTTCAACTAATGGGGATGGAATATCCATATCAACCGTGATTTCATGATGATACCCTAGATAATTGTCGATATTGGCTGCGGCTACTTTCCCCGCTGCAATGGCATTGATTACCGTTGATGGACCGGTCACACAATCTCCTCCAGCATAAATCCCTTGAACTTTATCTACAACATTGCTTTTTTCCGTTTTGATATTTCCTCTAAACACTGGAATGCCGTAATCCTCAAAGAACTTTAGGTCGGTGGTTTGACCAATCGCAGAAATAATTGTGTCGCAAAGAATTTTTTCTCTCGGTAAATCTGCATCTACTGGTTTTGGTCTACCGGATTTATCAGCCTCTCCTGCAATCTGCGGTTGAACATATAGCCCTTTTACATGACCACTTTTGTCAACAATGATTTCCGATGGTGCCTTTAATTGGAACAGCTGGCAGCCTTCAGCAATGGCACCTCCTATTTCGTCAGGAAGTGCGGTCATATCGTCTTTTCTTCTCCGATACACGATACAGACCTCGCTGGCACCCAAACGTTTAGCTGTTCTAGCCACGTCCATTGCAACATTTCCGCCTCCGATTACCACGACGGATTTTCCATTAAAATCAGGCATGGCATCATCACCGATGCCTCTTAACATTTCTACTGCTGGAATTACACCTTTCGCATATTCTCCTGGAATACCGATGGACTTGTAATAATGAGACCCGATAGACATATACATGGCATCATATTTTTCTTTTATTTCTTGAATGGCTTCATCGGTCTGCACATCATAATCTGTTTTAAACTCTACTCCAGTAGCTGCAATCGCATCAATATCCCATTGTAGTCTCTCTCTTGGCAGTCTATAGTTAGGAATCCCGTAACGCAGCATTCCTCCTAGCTGAGTTCTTTTTTCAAATACGGTTACATCATGACCCATAATGGACAAGAAAAATGCTGCAGATAAACCAGATGGTCCTCCACCGATAACGGCAACCTTCTTTCCCGTATGATCCATTTTTTCAGGAACGTTAACGATTTCCGAACAGTTATCCATAGCGTAACGCTTAATGCCCCTAATATTGATGGGTGCATCAATGATGTTTCTTCTGCACTTTTCTTCACATGGGTGTTCGCAAATCAACGCGCAAACCGTTGGAAATGGATTGTCTTTTCGAATCAGCTTTACCGCGTCATCATATCTACCAGCATGAACCAATGCAGTATATCCTGGAACATCCACACCTGCTGGACAGGCACCAACACAAGGAACAGATTGCCTATTGTTGATTACATTTTCCGAACAACAATGATTGATGATGTGGGACTCATAATCGTCTCTAAATCCTTCAAGCCCTCTTAAGACCATCGTCGCCGCTTCTACTCCAATGGCGCAATCTGATGCTACGCTAATTGCCTTAGCCGTTCGTTCTAGCTCTTTCAAAATGTTCAGCTCTAGATTCGCATCCATCGAGAGTATTGCCGTCAGCATATTCTGTAGTTGGCCAAGGCCGATTCTACAAGGCACACATTTTCCGCAGCTTTGCGCATGGCACATTCTGAGAAATGCATCTGCCATATCTACAGGGCACTGTCCTGCTGGGCTGGATACAATTCTCCGTTCTAAATCCTTGTACAATCCTTCGACAGCGATTTGCGCTCTATCTTTAGACTTCATATATAATCTTTCCATGAATTACCTCCAAAATTGATGTAAATTATACGCATTATAGCATAATTTTCAGAATAGTGAAATTCTTACTTTTTTCACAGTGAGTTACCATTTGGAAAGCATAAAAAAACTGTGACTTTCCGTCACAGCTTTTTGTTTAAAATTTTATTTGATCCATTACGTCAGCAATATGAGTTCCGGTTTCTTCTATATAGCCGTAATCTGTAATGCCCTTTCCCGTGTTTGGATGCTCCAATGAGTTTACTGCATCAAAGCCAAATGCGCCGCATAACACTGCACAGATGGTCAGCTTAATTCCTGACGGGATTTTGTTATATAAATCATCCAGTCTCGGTGCTAGATAATATAAGAATGCACTGCCACCAAGTCCAAAGATACTGGCCCCAAGTAAGCATATTCTGCCATTAAGATTCATGAAATAATTGCTGTAATCCCACCATCTGATTCCGTATTTCATTTCTAGGAACCAACTAGCAAAATACTCAACTACTGAGCACACCACCACGATCAATCCAAAAGTCAAAATCGGTTTATCCATCCATTTTCGCAGCAGCATGAGCACTAAAACGCCTCCACTTCCATATATCGGAAGCCACGGCCCTGTCATGGTACCACGGTTAATGAATTCACCATCAGTAACCAAATGTATGCCTACTTCCCACGCCCAACCAATGAACGCAAAGGTGAAGAACAGTAAGATATAAGAAGTGATGGAATACGCTCTGTTGGCGTTGATTGGTGTCCTCGGAACTGGCGCAACAACATACCGTTCAACAGGATATACCTCGGTGGTCGGTAGGCCCATGGCTGGTTCTGGTTCTAAATATATGTCTGAAAGACATGCCGCTAGAGGTTGTCCTTGGTTATGGGCTTGCTGACGCATCCACATATATAACTCAGCATAGGTTGCAGCGATATATGGGTTTACATAAAAAATATTTGCTAGTCCAAAGGTGATTCCAGCTAGTAGCTTCCATCCGATAAAGGAAACATCCAGAAGGAACGTTTCCCACTTATTTCCCTTCATCAAAATCTTCGATAAAGCAAATGCATCTTTTCGTTGAATTTCTGGGTTTTCTGCCACGATGTACGGAATCATCTTGTATTCGTAATGTTTGATGATTCCACCAATAATGGTGAAGTCCCATAATAGCTGAAAAAACCACTTACATAGCATAATCCATGCAGGGTGTTTAATTCTTCTCAACTTATATAAGTAAAAAATCCGGCTAATTGGCGTTTTTTCATAACGTCTAACTTCCATAAAAAATCGTTTTTCGCCCATTAACATGATTGGTTGAATGAAAATATTATATCCTGTCTTGATGATGAATCCTACAATCAACAGGAGGACCACTAAATTGAATTTCCCCGCAATCAGCTTATTGACAATTTTCATCAAGTTTAAGGACGCAGAATGGGTCGGTAAAATGGAATTGATGGTACGGTCAACATAGTCAACCACAGCAATTTCTTCTGTTGTCGCTTTTGGATTGTCTTTTTTGAACTGATTGATCAATTGATCCACAACATCAGAAGGTTGATCGTATCCTTTAGTTTCCACGACCTCCACAGCAATTTCATTGGCATTATTCAAGTTAAATAATGTCGTTGATGATGTGTATGCTGTTGTCAGCAGCGCAATCAGGAAGCAAACAGCCAAAACTCTGCTGTAAGATGCTTTCAATACGGTTTTCGCGTTTAGTTTTAATGCTTTTCTCTGCCACATGATATTATTTCCTTTGCTTTTCTCTAATTACATACAAGGAAACGATATCATATTTTCCTACTTTGCTCAACCCTTTTCTTTCACAATGTACACAGGCCTTTTTTTATTTTCCAGATAATCTTTGGACACATATGCCCCTAAAATATATAGAAAAAACATTTGTAAGCTGCTCACAATAAGCACTACTGCTAGAATCACATCTACTCGATTTAGCGAGGACATATTGAATAGGATAACGAAACATCCTGCCACAAGCAAAAGACAACCAACTAAACCTGCCATTTTAAGTGGCGCAGTGGAAAAAGCGAGAATTCCTTCAAATGCATAAGAAAATAAACTTTTTACACTCCACTTGGTATTTCCACAAGCTCTTTCTACATTGTCATACTTAATCCATTTGGTATTAAATCCAACGAAAGCAAACAGACCTTTCATGTATCGATTGTATTCCTTCATTTCTAAAATTGCTTCGACCACACTTCTCTTCATCATACGGAAGTCTCCGTGACCGTCAGTCATGTCGATTTTTGTCAATCTTTGGCTGATTTTGTAAAAGGTTTTGGAAAAGAAGCTTCGAAGCGCTCCGTCTCCTTCTCTACCGCATCGCTGTCCCCCACAGCAATCATAGCCTTCTTCGGTGATTGCCTTAAGCATTTCTGGCAGCAATGTTGGCGGGTGTTGTAAATCAGCATCCATTAATACGCAATAATCTCCTTTAGCTTCGGCTAATCCCGCGTACATACCTGCCTCTTTCCCAAAGTTTCTAGAAAATCCGATGTATCTACAATGAAAATCTTTTTCAACTAATTTCTTGATCATTTCTAAGGTTTTATCGTTACTACCGTCATCGACAAAAATCAATTCATAATCCGTTTTTTCTATTCCACATAAAATTGGTGTAATCACTTGATGGAACAACGGTAAGGCTTCTTCTTCATTATAACAAGGAACAATTACACTTAATAGTTCTTTACTCACCAGAAACACTCCTCTCTTTAAACACGCCATACTTGCATGCAATATAATTAAGACTTACGGTAATGATACTGACCATCACTTTAGAAATCATTGATTGAACGCCTATATAATCTATCAGAATGAACAATAGGGCATTCTCCACGAGGAGCGTTCCTAATCGAATGGTAAAAAAGTGAACGAATTCCTTTCCTTTTTCTCCTTTGGACTGAAACACCACTTGCCTATTGGCATAAAACGCGAAAATGACTGCACATATCCATGCCACAGTATTGGTCAATAAGTAGGTCACACCAAGAGAAAGCAGTCCTAAATATACCACGTAATTGATGATTGTCGTCATCCCCCCTGTCATGACATAGCGAATCAACTGCGAATTCATTAAATTCTTCATCTTTTTTTCTTCCTTTCCCATATCATCATCCCAATTAATGCAATGATTGCACATATGCTTGTCCTCAACCCTAGGTCATATCCTGGGGCTGTAAATTCGAGCTTTATCTTGTGATTTCCCTTTTCAAGGGGGAAACCAACAAAGGCAGTATTAACTTTCTCTATGGAGACTTTTTGCCCATCCACCCAAGCCTGATACCCTTGTTTATACGGATACGATGTAATGAAGTATCCATCCTCAACCATATCTATACTTCCTTCAAATACTGCACGTTGATGCGTCTCTGTTTCCTGCTGTTCTGCCGCAGCAATGTTCTTATGATCGAGATTGCTTGTATCTAACGTGTGCACTTGCAAATGACTGATTGTGTATTCACCTTTTGATTGAAAAATTTCTAATTCTGTTAATTCTTCTGCAGAGGCAATAACATACGTAAAGTCATGATGTTCGTTTGGATATGGTGCATTTTTTGCTGCCAATTTGTTCAGGACTCCATTGATGGAAATATCCACCTGCTTACCATTTTTACTGTTTACTTGAAAATTAATGAGCAAAATCTTATGGTTAAACGATTCATCTAGTTGCACATTGGAGGACTTACCTGATTCCAGTTGTACTACATGCTCTTCAGTAGATTGAAGCTGCTTTTTCATGTGAGAAACAAATGGTGCAGTAGTTTTTCCAGGAACCACTGCTCTCGTCGCCAATGCTTCAAGATTGTCAGGATAAGCTAGCTGGTCATACTCGTTCTCAGCAAGCAGCTGACTTGTACCATAACAAATTGGCAAGACCCTTTGATTCTCAGCCAAAATATAGTTTCCCCGTTGAAAAACCTTCTCATAGCCATAGGGCAAATTCCCTTCCTTAACCAATAAATAGCGAATACCCATGACATAGTGAAACATCGGATTCTGGTTGGGCATAAGCACCACCCTATTTCTTAAGCTAATGGGATTCTTCATGATGTCATAATAGTAAGCACTATATTCGCTGTTGGAAATAGATGAATACATGGAGGTTTTGTTGATTTTCCCATCAGGTAAGTTGTTGCTATTGACATAGTTATTTGCAAGCACATCAAACCGATAATTGGGCTCTGACGCAAACATCGTAATATCTCCAAAGGAAAAATGCTCTTGCCTGTCATCGCTTTTCTGTAAGTATTCTTCATTTCCATTGACCATTAAGCTGACAGAAATCGGAATAATGCACAGGAAAATTAATGTACATTGTTTAAATCCTCTCCAATTCTTACCAAAAGTTTGTACTAGCGCCCACATTGTGATTGCTACTCCATCAATCAAAATTAATGGTTCCCACTGGCTAAATAATGCTGGAGCAAGGCAAAGCAACAGCAATACCGGACGATGTTTTTGGCGTTTCTGATACAATTCCTCTAGGGTATTCGCTACAATCATGATGATGAGCGGAATAAACGGAATGAGTATCTTTGCACGAGGATATAAGCCTCCATTGAGTACCAACCATAACGCAGGTATTAGAAGGCAAATCACTATTCCACCTGCCAAAGGTCTTTTTCTCCTATCGGTTAAGGATAATAACAAGCAGTATAGAGAAAGTAAGGTCAATCCACAGCTGTACGGACTGTACAGTAATCCTGAAGCAGTCAAGTCTATCCAGCCAATAGGCTCATCTAAAAAACTACCTGCATCTTTCGTTGTGGACAAAATGGTCATCGCCGTTGGCACGAGCAATACTGCTGCAATTCCTATAGATACCCCTACATTTACCCATGCTTTAACCCAAAGGGATACTGTACGTTTTCCTTTGCTTTGGAAAAGGAAATAAAACAAGGAAACGACTAGGCAAGGAAAAGCATAGTAGAAGCTATGAAGATAAATTCCTACAAGTGAAATGACCATTAACCCACTTTTCCGTTGTTCAATCAATCGATCAATGCCTAGAAGCGCCAACAATAGAAATGGGAAAAAGTTGACGAATATGATTTGATGATGGGCATGAAAAAAGCAACTAGAAGCTGCAAAAAGCACAGCGCCGATCAATGAATATTCATGGGATATCTTTTGCCTTCTCAACCAATAGAAACAAAGATTCACACTTGCCACCACACCCATGATTGCATATACTTGAATAATGGTTTTCATTTCTATATTGGGAAAAAAGTAAGCGAATAACACATCTGGTCTGAGCAAGCCATAATACGCAAAATCATACATATTGCTTCCACCGCCGAGGCCCGAATGCTGCGGCAATATGGACCCTGTCTCCAACATCATCTGTCGAATGCTTTCTGCTGCCCCTACATGCTGACTATACCAATCTCCTTCTGAACCAAAGAGTGCCCCTTCTGGCATCGGTAAAAATAATAAAAGTAAGGTTAGCCCCGTTAATGCTAAATGCTCAAGGGTAATTAATTGTTTATCTGTCATGGTCATTTCCTTTCTTTTCTATAGTTTAGTCTAGTCTAAGGTTCTTAAATAAACCGAGAAATAAATCTTAACATTTCTTAAAAAAATCTTAATCTTCGACAACAAAAAAACAGGAGCCTGTTGACTCCTGCTTTACCACTTGTTTTTTTATTCTATTTCTATCGGAAAGGATAATGTCACCTTGAACTGATCATAATCAATTTGCAAATCAAAGGCTCCGCCAAGGGCACTGGTGTATGTGCTAACAATGGCTAATCCCAATCCATTTCCATCGGTAGAACGCGATTCATCACCTCTAGAAAATCGTTCTATTATGGATTCTGCATCAAAGTCCATCAAGTAGCCTGCTGTATTGGTGATTTCAAAATATAGTCGCTCTCCTAATTTCCCCTCACGAACAAAGGTTTTGATAAACACTCTTGTCCCTTTTGCTGAATACTTAATGGCATTTTCAAATAAATTCTGGCAAACACGATATAGATGGGCATTATCAGTCATAAAGTGAGTATCGGATTCGGTTAGGATTGGCACAAACTGTAATCCGCTTTTCTCTATTTGGCTGTTCATATCAGCCAATAGCTGTTCAATCAATTTATTCAGTTGAATGGTTTCCACATTTAGACTAATATTTCCGCTGCTCGCTTTGGCTAAGGAAAATAAGCTTTCGATCATTTCTTTTAGCTTTTCTGATTTATTCGAAAGTACATCTACATAATCTTTCATGATGTCTGTTAACTCTTCTTTTTTCATCAGTTCAATGTAGCCAATCATAGACGTTAATGGCGTTTTTAAATCGTGAGACACATTGGAAATCAAGTCAACCTTCATCTGTTCACTCTTCTTCACTTTTTCAATGCTTTCCATTTCCAGTTTGATGGCGGCAGCTAATTTTTCTTTGTTCACTTCACGAACACACGTCATCATCTCTCCAAGCTTTTTCTTCATCTGTCGTTGTACTGCTAACTGACACGTACCATAAAGGCAAACAATCAAAGCTAGCATGAAATAGTTAAAGGCATAGTTCCCATAATAGTATAACATTCGATTAAATACAAAGGTAAATAATACAAATACCAGTGCTACAACAAACACAATTCCCATCGTTTGTTGTTGTTTTTTCCATTTTTCATCCCACTCAGAATAAAAGTCATCATTTTCTGGAACCCAATCTCGATGTCTAACCGTTAACATGACGATAATAATCTGATACACAGCCTGACAGATGAGTATTGCCGCAACAACGCCAATGGTCCATGTCCGCTTGGTGTTCACATAATGCCCAGTTTGATAATACCAAAACAGCATTCCGATTAGAACGATGCCGACTAAGCCAATTAAACCACACAAGATTACTCTAATGTTGTCCTTAATTATATTTTTCCATTTTGTATCCAATTCCCCACACCACCTTTATGTATTTTGGTTTTTTTGTATCAATTTCTATTTTTTCACGAATATGTCGTATGTGCACCATTACCGTATTTTCAACAGTATAATCGGCAATTTCACCCCAAACGTTTTCATATATTTGTTCAGCTGAAAAAACTTGTCCTAAATGATTCATGAGCAGCTCTACAATCTTATATTCTGTGGCCGTAAGCTTTACTTCTTCTCCATCAACAATAATCAATTTTTGTTTGATATCGAAAACTAAACCGCCATTAACAATGTTTCCACTATCCAGTTCCGGAGCATTACCGCCCCAAGCATTATACCGGCGCAATTGTGCCTTGACCCTTGCAATTAGTTCAGCCGCATTATACGGTTTGCTAACGTAGTCATCGGCACCTAAGATTAGCCCCGATACTTTATCACTTTCTTCCGTTTTCGCCGATAGAATAATCGCTGGTATCTTATATCTTTCTCTAATTTTCATTAATGCAGATAGTCCGTTTAATCTAGGCATCATCACATCCAAAAGAATTAGATCTATATGGTTTTTCTCTAATGCGTCTAACGCTTCAACGCCATCATAAGCTTCGATAATTTCATACCCTTCAAAGGTTAATAGTTTTCCCAAGGAATAGACGATTTCTTTATTATCATCGACAACCAATATTGTTTCTTTTGCCATTCCGTTCTCCCCTTTCGCACCTTTAGTCTATGCGGCAGCATTTAAAAAAAACTATATGTAATTCTTAAATTTCTCTTAATTAAATAGTATATCATAATTATCCTTAAATGCACATTCGTCTTTTCACATAGAAAAAAGAGGCAACCAATCAAGGTCACCTCATTTTCAACATTTACTTATTTGGAGCTACCACTTCTGGTATTCTCTCATCCATTTGATTCATCAACGCATCGGTACATGGTAGTTCGTCTACCAATTTTCCGTCAGCAGCTGGTACGAATGCTGGAGATACTGGCTTTAACACTCCACCAAGTACTTCGCCAATTTCAGCATACTTGTATAGTGGAAGTGTATCGTCCATTTCCCAAGAAATGTCCACTTCGTCTTCAAAGTCAAATTCCTCTTCGAATACATGGGCGATTTCAGCAGCGATTTCCCAGTTATTGAAGTCAACTTCCTCGAATACGGCCTGATCAATCGGCATCAATCTTCTTTCAGTGTTGGTATAAGTACCATTAGCACTGGCTGCACCAGTTGCAGGAACAAATACGTCCGCCTGTTTAGCAGTTTCTGTTAAGTACACATCTGAAACCATCAAGAATTCTAATGCAGATAAATCAACATTCTTAGGATCTTCGCCAAAGATGATCAATCCTTTTACGCCATCCATCGCTTCAGCGCCTGCACGAACACCCATATCGATTAGCCCTTGTGAATTGTTCTTTGCTTTTACAAGCAAGATACCATCTCTTGGCGCACCAATGTGTCCAGAAAGAAGTGCCATATCGCCAATGAGCGCAGCGGCTTCTTCAGATAGTACATTCTGCTGGTAAACAAACATTGCTTTCTTCGCACCAGCATATAGCTCAGCAACAGATTTGCAAGTTTCACAGGTTTCTACACCGGCCAAGGATTGTACAAATGCATCAAATTCAGCAGCATCGGATGTTTTACCCATATCCAATAGGGATTTTGCCATTCCCTTTAGGAATCCAGTGCTGTTATCAGTTTCCACAATTTTTGTAGCAAATTCAAAGGTCGTTTCCGCGTCAGCTTCATTGATTACTACAACCTTTACGCCATTTTCTGCAGCCTGTTTGATCTTGTTCCAGATTACTGGGTTTCTCTTTTTAATCAATCCAGCTACTACAATGACTTCTGTAGATAATAGCTCCTCAATTGTATTTGGAGACGCATCCTGTCCGATAATATCTGCAAGAACGTTATGCTTGTTATTGAAGGTAAAGGTTTTCGCACCTAATGTCTGCGCCAGTTTCTTCATGGCATATGCTTCTTCGTTGGTGTATCTATCAGAAATAGCAACAGCAATCGCTTCAGCACCATGTCTTACTTTTACCGCTTCCATTTTCTTCGCCGCCATCACGAATGCTTCGTGATAATCGGTCATTCTGAACTCTTCACCGTCTTTGATTAATGGATCAACTTGCTTTTCTTCTAAGTAAGCAGCATCAAATCCCCATTTACCTTTACCACAGCAAATTCCTTTATTGACATAGCCTTCAGTATCTGGATTAGCCTTAATCAGCATGTCTCCATAGGTTTCAAGCTCCAAGCTACAGCCTACTGAGCAATATGCACATGTCGTTTCTGTAATCACTGTATCCAGTGGAATTTCTTTCTGTACCGTCTGTCTTTCTTGCAATGCTCCAACAGGACAAACGCTTACACACTGTCCACAGGATTCACAACCAGATTCCGTTAATGGTTTTTCCAATGAAGGTTTCACCACAGTGTCGAAGCCTCTTTCTACAAGACCTAATGCGCCAACACCCATAACTTCGTCGCAAACTCTCACGCATAATCCGCAGAGGATACATTTGTTTGGATCTCTAACGATAAATGGATGATCATCCTCGAATTCTATGGCGTTCTTGTCACCTTCAAAGCGTTCAGGTTCAACGTTATACTCATTGGCATAATCGATTAGCTTACACTCGAAGTAATCGTGACATCCACACTCTAGACATCTTGATGCCTCTGCCACAGCCTGATCTTCCGTTAGTCCATCATAGATGATCTCTGAGAAGTTGTCTTTTCTTTCAGCTGCAGTCAATTGATCTGCTTTTTCTCTACAGAATCTTTCTCTATCCTCGAATGATTCTTCGGTTAGATCTGTTCGTTCAACAAAGTATGGCTGTTCATAGCTTACGGCTTCTCCATTTAAGTATGAATCAATAATGATGGAAGCTTTGTTGGCATCTGCAATGGCTTCAACTGCAATAGAAATCTTGTCGTTTCCGCAATCTCCCGCAGCAAAAACACCAGGGATGCTGGTCATGAACGTGTCCGGATCATATGCAATAGCATTTTTTCTAGTTTTATCCACATCAAAGCATGCTGCGTCTACAGCCTGACCAATCGCAAGAATTACCGTATCTACGTCAATAGTTTCGGTTTTTCCTTCAACTGCAATCGGTTTTCTTCTTCCTGATTCATCAGGTTCACCAAGCTCCATCACTTGAAGCACTACCTGCTTTACATGTCCATTTTCGTCTTTAACGATTTCCAATGGATTGGTTAAATTCTTAAAGATAACGCCTTCTTCTTCGCCTTCTTCAATTTCAATTCTGTCAGCAGGCATTTCATCTTTTGTTCTTCTATAAATGTTATATACTTCCTTGGCACCTAGTCTTACTGCAGTTCTACATGCGTCCATAGCAGTATTACCACCGCCAACGATAGCCACCTTTTCGCCAAAGTCAATATATTGGTTTCTAACGACTTTTCTGAGGAAGTCAATTCCGCCGATTACGCCAGTCGCGTCTTCTCCAGGGCAGCCAACACCTGTGGAAACCCATGCGCCAATACCAAGAAGAACCGCATCAAAATCTGCTTGAATGGTTTCAAATGGCATGTCTTCGCCAATTTTCGTATTGGTGATGATTTCAACGCCCATCGCTTCAATGATGGAAATTTCGGCATCTAGAACCTCTTTTGGAAGTCTATACTCAGGAATTCCGTATCTCATCATTCCGCCGCATTTTGGCATCGCTTCGAAAATCGTTACATCGTGACCCTTCTGTCTTAAGAAGTATGCCGCTGACAATCCCATTGGACCACCACCGATAATTGCCACTGTTTTTCCAGTACTATCTTCAACTTCTGGAACAAACGGTTCGTCGCCCATAATGTCTACATCACCAGCAAATCGTTTTAACATAGCGATGCTAACTGGTTCATCTACAAGTCCTCTTCTACAAGCATCTTCACATGGATGCGGACAGACTCTACCGATAGATGCTGGTAGCGGAATTCTATCTTTGATCAACTGGTTGGATAATTCGAATTCTCCATTGGCGATTAACCCAACATAACCCTGACAATCTGTTCCTGCAGGACACGCATTGGAGCACGGTGCCTTACAATCACCTGTATGATTTGAAATCAACAGTTCAAGGTTGGTTTTTCTTGATTCGGTTACGCGATCTGTTGTGGTCATCACCACCATTCCTGGTGCAATCTCTGTAGCGCATGCTTTGCAAAGTTTAGGGTTTCCTTCAACTTCTACTACACAAAGTCCGCATGAACCATAGATTGTAGTTCGTTCATCAAAGCAAAGAGTAGGAATAAAAATGTCGTTTTCTCTAGCCACATCTAAAATGGTTTGACCAGGAAGGCCTAATACTTCTTTGCCGTCTATATTCAATCTGAATTCTTTCATCGTATTTCCCCCTCTCTACTTTCTTTCCACAGCGCCGAATTTACATACGTCTTCGCATTTTCCGCACTTGATACATTTTTCTTGATCAATAACGTGTTTGCCCTTAACTTCTCCGGTAATTGCGCCAACTGGACATTTCTTGGAGCATAAGGTACATCCTTTACATGCGTCTGTAATTTCATAGCTAATTAATGCTTTACATGATCTTGCAGTGCATTTATGGTGATAAATATGGTCTTCATATTCATTTCTGAAATATCTTAAGGTGGTCAAAACAGGGTTTGGAGCTGTCTGCCCAAGTCCACACATTGAACCATCTTTAATCTTTGCAGCCAATTCTTCAAGAAGCTCGATATCGCCTTCTTTTCCTTCGCCCTTTGTGATTCTCTCTAGAATCTCAAGCATTCTCTTGGTTCCGATTCTGCAGTAGTTACATTTACCACAAGATTCATCACGGGTGAAGTTTAGGAAGTATCTTGCCATGTCCACCATACAAGTGTCTTCATCCATAACAATCATACCGCCAGAGCCGACGATGGCACCGGTCTTATTGATGTCTTCATAGGTTACAGGTGTGTCAATGAGCGATGATGGAATACATCCGCCTGATGGGCCCCCCATTTGTACTGCTTTAAAGGCTTTATCCTGTTTGATGCCGCCACCAATTCCAAAGATAACTTCCTTAATTGGTAGTCCCATAGGAACTTCAACCAATCCGCCCTTCTTGATCTTTCCAGCTAAGGCAAATACTTTGGTTCCTTTTGACTGTTCGGATCCCATTGCACCAAAGGCTTCACCACCGTTAACGATGATCCATGGTACATTGGCAAAGGTTTCTACGTTGTTGATGTTTGTTGGCATCTGCCAATAGCCTTTAGCTGCTGGGAATGGTGGTTTCAATCTAGGCATACCACGTTCACCTTCAAGGGATGCGATCAATGCAGTTTCTTCACCACATACGAACGCACCTGCGCCGGCTTTGATTCTTAAATCAAAATCGTATCCGCTGTCGAAAATGTTCTTTCCTAAGAAGCCTTTTTCTCTTGCTTGATCCATAGCGTTCTGCAATCTCTTGATTGCTAATGGATATTCAGCACGACAGTAAATGATACCTTCTGTTGCACCCATTGCAAATCCACCGATAATCATACCTTCAATTAATGCATGTGGGTCACCTTCCAATACGGAACGGTCCATAAATGCACCTGGATCTCCTTCATCGGCGTTACAGACGATATATTTATTCTTTCCTGGGTTGCTCTTAGCTGCATTCCACTTAAACCAAGTTGGGAAACCAGCACCGCCTCGGCCTTTAAGACCAGCAACTTTGATTTCTTCAATAACTTGATCCTGGGTCATTGCCGTAACAACTTTTTTGGTGGCTTCATATCCACCAACTGCCAGATACTCTTCTATTTTTTCTGGGTTAATTAGTCCGCAGTGGCCAAGCACAATTCGTTTTTGCTTTTCGATGAATTGTTCATCTTCTGAAGTGATGGCATAGTCTTCGACAACTTTACCACCTTTAAGATGCTCTTCAACGATTCGTGCAACTTTATCAGGCTGTACTTTGACGTAGCGAGTCATTTTCCCATCATCTTCATATACATCAACGATAGGTTCTAAATAACATGTTCCAACACAACCAGTTAAGTCAATATCTACATTGACGCCTTGGTTTTTTACTTGTGCCTCGAATTCGACCTGCGTCTTTTTGGCTCCTGTTGCGATACCGCAACTTCCTTGTCCAATGATTACTTTCATTCTCTGCACCCCCTACGCCTTCGCCTTGATTTCAGACAGGATTTCAACAACTTTATCTTTGGTAAGATTTCCGTAAGTCTCATCTCCATCTGCACTTTGGATCATCATTACTGGTGCCAGTGAGCAGCAACCAAGACATGCCACATTGTTTAAGGTAAACAGATTGTCTTCAGTGGTTTCTCCGTCCTTAATGTTCAAATACTCACAGACTGCTTCTTCAATCAGTTCGGATCCGTTTACGTGACAAGCTGTACCTTGACATAGCATGATCAAATTTTCGCCAATTGGCTGCAATCTGAACTGAGCATAGAATGTAGCTACGCCATAAATCTTCGCCGGCTTGATGCCAGTCGCTTCAGAGATGTAATTGATTGCGTCTATGGATAAGTATCCATAAATGTCCTGCGCCTTTTGCAAAATTGTAATCAGGCTGCCGGGAACTTTGGCGTATTGATCCAGAACTGGAGCCAGTTCTTCGAACTGATCATTCTGACATCCGCCACAACAACATTTTTCACTCATTTTGTTTCCTCCTGCCAATATATTCTCAAAAAAAATTGTTTCTGTATCGAAACTATACCAATCATTATATATTTATTCTCCATTAAAAGCAATGGAAATCTATTGGGATTCTCCCAAATATTTGGTTCATTTCCACGCTTAATCGGCCTGTTTTTTCTCTTTCTTTTTAGAAAAAGGATTTCCATTGATTTCTGTAATGAACAACGCCGCAATCATCAGTGCCGCACCAATGTATGCCTGCGTCGTTAATATCTCTCCTGCAAAGGCAAATGCAACGATTCCAGCAAAGACTGGTTCTAAGGTGAAAATGATTCCTACGTGGGCAGCTGACGTGTATTGCTGTGCAATGGTCTGCACAATAAACGCAACACCAGTGCAAAATACAGAAAGAACGATGACGCTGAACCAGATCGTCGACGTTGTAGGAAGATGAGGTGTCTCAAAGAAACAGGATAAGCCAAGCATATAAACCCCTGTAACGCCTAACTGAAATATGCCGACTTGGAATGCATCAACGTTTTCATGTGAGACTGCTTTTTCAACCATAATCAAATGAAATGCATAGAAAATAGCACACATCAAACACAGTGCATCACCGAGTAAATTTTCCTGATTAAACGAAAAGTCCGATTTAAGGGTAAGAAGCATGATGCCCACTACACTGACTAAAATGGCGAAAATGGTCTTCTTTTCCGGTACCTTATGGCGAATAAAGAAGTTGATGATGGGTACAAAAATAACCGTCAGCGCACATAAAAATCCAGAGTTAGATAACGAAGTATTCTTTACCCCAAAGGTTGCACCAATATACACAAAGAGTAAAATGCTTCCAAGAATCGCACTATATTTCAGCGTTTCCTTGCTGGCATGTCTCAATTTCTTAAATCCAATAATTCCACCGACCACAAAGGCACCGAGAAATCTGTAAGAATTTAACGTAAATGGACCCATATCTCCTAAAGCGATATCCATAAGATAGTACGAAGCGCCCCAGCACAATGTAACAAGCACCAGCATTAGGTCCGCTTTTAAATTTTTGTTCATCATTATTCCTTTCAGTTTTAAATGCTCGCAATAAACAGTTCAAGGGCCGTTTGCCCATCTAATAAGCCAGTTTTAATCTGTCGATCAACTTGATATATCCCTGACAACGTTTGCTTCAATTTTTCTACAGAGAACTTGTTGGTATAGGGAATCATTTTTTTGATTCTATACTCACTACCCCCAAGCTTATGATGAATTGCTGAAAGATCCATTCCATCTTCACGCAATTGTTTCACCGAAAGCATCAATTCAAACTGGGAAACGATGGCACCTATAACAGAAAACACATCATTACCCGAATGGAGAATGTTATATAAAATGCGAAATGCTTTTTCCTTCTGGTTTCCACTTATTCCATCTAACATATCAAAGACAAAGGTTTCCATATCTCCATTAATGGTTCTTTGGATATCTTCTATGGTTACTGTGTCTCCCTGACAGTGCGCAATAATCTTTTGGATATCCCCTTCAAAATGATACAGTCTATAATCGCTTTCTTTATGAAAATATCCAGTTGCATCAATCAATTGCGATAATGCACTCTGACTAATTTCCACATTGGCAGCCTTGAATCGCTTCTTTGCAAAAGAAACAAGCTCAGCCTTATCTATTCGATCAAAATCATAACACTGTCCAATTTTTTTCAGCGTAGCAGTAAGCATGGCGGAGGGTTTAATCTCTTCAGCAGAAAAAATGAGAATTGTTCGCTCATTACTCGAAGCCAAATACTCCTGAAGTTCCTGAATTTCCGCCTTCCCATAGCCTTTCGCGCTATCGCTTGTTAGCGGTTTGAAATTCTTCACCCACACCACTCTTTTTTCTGAAAACATGGAAAAGGTTTCACATGCTTCGATCACTTCTCTACAGCCAACGCCATCTTCATCTAAAACGATATAGTCCATGGTCACGGTAGCAGGATTGACCTTTTTCTTCACCAAGGTTTCTACTGCCCATTTAACCAGATATTGTTCAACGCCGTACATCAAAAGAACCTGTCCTATTTGATCATTCTTCAGGTTCTCCGAAAAAGTTTTAAAACTGTGTTTTACTGGTTTTTTGTACATACTGAAATCTTTCCTCTATCACAAATCATGCCAATGGCACCAGAAATATCCGTTCTATATATCATTATACCTTTTTTTACAAGCTTTTCAATGACATCATCACTGGGATGTCCATAATTATTTTTGCCTACACTGATCACTGCGATTTTAGGGTTTACTTCATCTAAAAAATCTTGTGTGGTGCTATACTTACTTCCATGATGAGCTACTTTTAAAATATCCGCCTTAAGCGCTCCTGTTCCTTGATATTTTCCCAGTAACGCCCGTTCTCCTTCTTCAGTTATGTCACCTGTAACTAGCGTAGTAACTCCATTTAGTTTAATGGAAAAAATCAAGCTATTTACGTTTTCGTCCTCCGTGTCTGGATTTCGGTTTTCTGGCCAAAGAATATCAATCCACGCATCCTTTTCCAAGTTGATTCGCTGTCCAGCCTTACCTTCAGTCAACATGTTTTTCACCGTAAAGCAATCCTCTAATTGCTGAAGTCCTAAGTAATGATCCGTATGCAAATGGGTAGCTGCAGCCAAATCGATCTGTTTAATTCCGTTTTTCAGCAAATACGGTTTCAGTGTTTTCTTCCCCACATCGTATCTGATATTTCCACCGCCGTCAATGAGAACATTTTGCTCACCTTTCAGCTGAACGCAATCCCCCTGTCCCACATCTAAAAACACGATTTGCGCCCGATCAAAAGGTGTCGCTTCCCAAAATCCAATTACCGATGCTGCGCATATAAGCAGTAACAACAATAATGATAATTCTTGTCTAAGCTTTCTATTCCAAAGAACGTAAACGTGTTCAGAAGTGAGTAGAAACATCAATCCATAAATCAGAAAAATTGTCCAAAGCGGTGGAGATATCACTTCTTGATAAAATACCCCACCGGCAGCAAACATGTGGTTCAGTTCAACAGTTAATTTGGCCACTGCTTCAAGAATTCGTTCTAAGATAGGAATCTGTATTCCATCGAAGAAAAACAGAAAGAAAATCCCAATGCCCAATGGCACAATTATTGAAACGAGAAAAACAATAAACACATTACAGAGGATGCCCATTATAGAAATATAGTTGAATTGGTAGGCGATATAAGGCATTAGTCCTATCTGAACCGACAATGCCATGGCTACTCCACTGTTCATATACTGCATCAACCACGGTTTGATAAAGCCGATAGCCAATACTGCTAAAAATGACATTTGAAATCCAGCACCAAGGACAACAAGCGGATTATTGATTAGGGCACATAATGCGGCCGCCGACAACGCAGTAATCATATCATATCTGCGATGAGTTTTCTGTCCAAGCAGCATCAACAAAATCATCATGATTGCCCTTGTCACAGACACCGACCACAAGGAAATTGTACCATACGCCAACAAAAACAATATAAATCCCATCGCTATCCATTTGGACTTTTTTCTCTTATCTATCCATCGAAACACACTATAGAGAATGCCTACATGTAATCCACTTACTGCTAGTACGTGGGCCGTTCCATTAACCTGAAACTCTTCGTAAACTGCTTCGTCCAGCTGCATGGTATCACCAAAAAGAACCCCTCGCAGAAAAGATTTACTTTCCGTCGAAAGACGAAGGGATAGAAAGAACTCCTCTTTTTTCATGAGCAGAAAGGATTGAATTTGATGAATGATCGTCTTGTACTCATTCACTACGTCTATCTGTGCTGTCGAAGCAACAAAGTGGATGTTTTTCGATTTTAGATATAAACGATAGTCAAAGGTTCGTGGATTTCCCGCTGGCTTTGGACGTTCAACTTTTGCTGTAAATCCAATCTGTTTTCCCACTAAATTAGGATAGTTAGATAACTGTTGATGAACATTAACCAGCAATTTGCTTCCCGATACTTTGCAAATCAGTTGATAGTGATCCGGCTCTTTTTCTTTGATACTGGTAACTACACCAGTTATTTCTATCTTTTGATTGACATATTGATTCAACCAGCTGCGATTCATTTCCCATTGGGCAAGGTAAACGAACACCGCACCGAGAAGGGAAAATAGCAGCAGCACAACAATAATTTTCTTTTGCTTCAACAAAATAACGGCCAAAAATAACAGAAAAATAACCTGTACATTTAGCCCCATTAGAGACAAACAAATGCCAATAATCATTGATATTACACAACAAAACAGCTTTCTTCTCATGACCTTTTCATTGTGACTTCCAGTTCATCATTTACATATTATACCATTTTTGATGACATTTCAAGAATTTCTCTTATTTAGTAGAAATAAGTTAACTTTACCATAAGAATATGATATAATATTTTGTGACTTTATGTATAAACCGATTCTTTATAGAAAGGACCACAACAGATAAATGCGTAGTGATAAAAATAAGAAAAAAAAGAAAAACAAGGAGCAGGTAACCGCCACGGTTAATGCTGATGGAACAGTAACACAGAAGAAAAAACATCGATTAAACAAGAAGCAATTCTTTAAGTTTATTTTGTTGTTTATCCTTGTCTGTATCCTTGCAGTTGCGGTTTGGGTTGGTGTCATCATCGCCAAAGCCCCTAAAATCGACACTAGTGAGATTTATTCCATTCTTTCCGAAAGCACCATTATTTATGACGCTGACGGAAAAGAAATCGATACGATTTTCTCAGAACAAAATCGAAGCAATGTAAAGTATAAGGAGATTCCAGAGAATCTAATTAATGCCTTTATTGCCCTCGAAGATAAAACCTTTGAAACCCACCACGGGTTTAACTTCATCCGTATTATGGGTGCGATTAAGGAGAAAATCTTTGGCGGCGGGCAGATTAGCGGAACCAGTACCATTACCCAACAGGTTGCTCGTAACTTATTCATCCCTGATGAAAAAGATGACCATAGCATGAAACGTAAAATCGTTGAGGCATATTATACCTTGATTATGGAAAGAAACATGACCAAGGAACAAATCATGGAAGCCTACTTAAATACCATTTACTTTGGTTATGGAAGCTACGGTGTTGAAGCCGCTGCGCAAGCCTATTTTTCTAAGGACTTAAAGGACTTGACCCTGGCGCAATGTGCAGCCTTGGCCGCCCTACCTCAACAGCCTAATGAATTCCAGCTGGTAGAAATGGTCAACAAGAACGATGTTAGCCCAAAAAACAAGAACATCATTAAACGAGCTACGAATTATACCTTTATTGCCAATGATGCTAGTAAAGACCGTAGAGAAATCTGCCTTGATTTAATGCTAGAGCAAGGATATATTTCTCAGGAAGACCATGATAAAGCAATTAAGGTTACCCTAAAGAAGATGCTAGACCCTACCTTTGCTCAAGGAAGTGCATATGCTACATACTTCTCCGATTACGTTATCGAGGAAGTCATTAACGATTTAATGGAAAAGAAAGATTGGTCTTACGATACAGCCTATGAACGTGTGTATAACGGCGGACTAAAAATCTATTCCACCCTTGACGCTCAGGCACAGTCTGTTATTGAAAAGGAATTTGAAGACAGCTCTAACTTCCCTAGCTCAGTTACTTGGGTTGACTCTTCAACCGGAAACATTCTTGACAGCTATGGTCGTGTGGCAATGTACGATTACGATAACTATTTTGACAAAGACGGTAATTTCACCTTTACCAAAAAGGAAATCATTAAAAAGAAAGACGGCTCGTTAATCATCAAAGCCAATAAACGATTGAACCTTTATGAAACTACCGCAGGTCCAAGTCTTGAATTTAAGACCTTATACACGAAAGAAAACGGAACCCTTTACGGAATCAATGGTGGATTCATCAACATTCCGGAGAACTATAAATCCATAAATAAGAATGGTAACCTAGTGGTTTCTGCTGAATTCTTTGAAGAATATCCGAAATTTTTCATCTTCAACGATAACGGAACAATCACTATACCTCCAGAATCATATACATTGGAGCAAAAGGTCATTCAGCCACAAGCAGCAATGACCATTGTAGAAAACTCAACTGGTCATATTAAGGCCATGGTTGGTGGAAGAAAAACATCAGGCAGAATGCTTCATAATCGTGCAATCAGCCCTAGACAACCTGGTTCTTCAATGAAACCGCTTGCAGTGTACTCTGCTGCTATACAGCAAAGTGCCGCCGAGGCTTCCAGTGGAGAAACCCATAATTTCATCGACTACAATATTGATAAGCAAGGCGTTAAATATTGGGGTAAGTACCTCACTGCTGGTTCTACGGTTATTGATGAAAAGACAACCATGAACGGTAAGGTTTGGCCACAGAATGCTGGTGGCGGATACTCTGGAACGCAAACCATGCGTTCAGCGTTACAGCAATCCATCAACACCTGTGCCGTTAAGATTCTCTTGCAGGTTGGGGAAACCTATTCTGCTAATTTAGTCAAGAAATTTGGGATATCCACTATCGTTACTGATGGTGAAGCCAACGACTTGAATCCTGCCGCTTTAGCTTTAGGTGGTATGACTCGTGGTGTTACTACATTGGAAATGGCCAGTGCATATACAACCTTCCCAAATAACGGAACGAGAAAAGATACAACTTCCTATACGAAGGTATTAGACAATAAAGGAAATACACTGCTCAGCAGCAAATCATCCAAATCCCATCAAGTACTTGATGCAGGCGTTGCTTGGATCATGCAGGATATGTTGAAGTCAGTAGTTTATGGTGGACTAGGCTCCCCTGCTTCTATCTCTGGCGTTCAAGTCGGTGGTAAAACAGGAACAACTGACCAGCAATTTGACATTTGGTTTGATGGATTCACGCCAAACTACTCCGCATCTCTTTGGATTGGAAATGACGTGAACATTCAATTGACCGAAATGTCTGGCCCAGCTGCTCGATTATGGGGTAAAATCATGAATCAAATCGATAATGCGAAAACTGGTTCATATAAAGGAGCTCCAAGCAATGTAACTCGTGTTGGTGGCGAGTATTATATCAGCGGTACGTATGGCGGTGCTTCCAAACCGGAAAAGAAAACCGTTTCCATTTGTACAGAAACAGGTTACTTAGCTACACCAGATTGTCCACACACGAAGAAAAAGAGTTATGACACCTTTGCTGACGATGAAGACGATAGCGAAGTTCCAGAATACTATTGTTACAAACACAATAGTGATACGAAAAAATATCCAATTAGTCCAAACGAAAAATTGGAACCACAGGATCCAGTGCTTCCGCCTAAGGACCCAGAAGATCCTGAAGACCCAGATCCTGAAAACCCGGATCCTGAGAATCCAGATCCTGAAAACCCAAGCGTTGAAGGCGCTGCCGCGTAATGAAATCAAAAAAGAAGCTGTAGTAAAGACTACAGCTTCTTTTTAAATGCTTCAACGCGTTGTTTCAAATCTTCTGCTCCAAAGATTGCAGATCCTGCTACCAGAATATCGGTACCGGCCGCCACAATCTCTTCTACATTTTCCAAGGTGACACCACCATCGATTTCTATACGATAGGTGTATCCCTTTTCCTCTCTTATCCGATTAAGCTCTTTGATTTTATCCAAGGAACCTGCAATGAACTTTTGTCCACCAAATCCCGGATTTACAGACATCACCAATACCAAATCAATATCCTTCAACACGTTTTCCAGCGTAGACACTGGTGTAGCTGGATTAATTGATACGCCTGCTTTCACTTGGTGTGATTTAATTCGTTCAATGGTTCGATGAAGATGGGTACAAGCTTCCTGATGAACCACAATGTATTCTGTTTTTTCTGTGACAAAATCATCTAGGTACTGATCTGGATGTTCAATCATTAAGTGCACATCATATGGACATGTCTTCCATTGATTCAATGATTTCATTACCGTTGCACCAAAGCTGATATTGGGCACAAAATGTCCATCCATTACATCAACGTGAATGTAATCTGCTCCTGCCATACTAACCGCTTCTGCTTGCTCTCCTAAGCGAGCAAAATCCGCAGACAGAATTGATGGTGCTAATTTAGCCATAGTTTCACCTTTAATATTTCTTTCTGTTTTTCAACTCTTCCATATTTGCCAAATAGGAATTATACCTAACTCTGCTGATCAATCCGTTTTCCACTGCATCCCTCACCTTACATTCAGGTTCTTTCATATGTCTACAGTTGTCAAACTTACATGATCCCTTATATCTTGCAATTTCTGGATAAAAATCAGCCAATTCGTCTTCTTCCGCTTCTAGGATATCAAACGAAGTAAACCCAGGAGTATCAAATACCATTCCTCCACCAGCCGCCTCAAATATCTCTACATGCCTAGTGGTATGTCGACCACGATCCGTTTTCCGACTAACCTGTCCCGTTTCCATATGTGCTTCAGGAATGATCAGATTGGTGATTGTCGACTTTCCCACACCTGAAGGCCCTGCCAAAGCAACTTTCTTATGTTGAATCAACTCAAGTAGTTGATCGATGCCTTCTCCTGTTTTGGTGCTAGTGTGAACAATGGGATAAACATTTTTGTAAATGGCCTCTATCTCTTCTCGTTCCTCTTTCGACCCTAAATCACATTTATTCAGACAGATAATCGGCTCTATGCCATGTTGTTCTGCAACAATTAAGAATTTATCAATTACGCTGTAATTAGGCTTAGGCCTCATGATAGAAAACACCACAACAAAAGCATCGATATTCGCAATAGGCGGTCGAATAAAATGATTTTTTCGTGGTGCAATAGCATTAATCACACCATCACCATCGTCAAGTAGCTCTACATCGACGATATCACCGACAGCAAGGGTAATCCCTTCATTTTTGAAGATTCCTCGACCTTTAGCCTGTATAATGTTGTCGGCGGTTTTTACATAGTAAAACCCGCCGATTCCTTTAATAATTAAGCCTTCCATGGAAATTATTCTCCGTCTCCGCCATCCCCAGAATCACCTGGTTCTGGATCAGGAGTAACTTCTGGTGGTCCCTTACTAATGATGATTTTCACTTCGGTTCCACGTTTTAATTCCATATCCGGACCATATTGTTGCCAAATAATCTTTCCTTTTTCTGTAGTTTCACTTTCTTGGTATTCAGGCTTAGCAACAGTTAATCCCGCGTCTTCAAGAAGTTTTTTTGCCTCCTCATAGGTTTTTCCAACTAAATTCGGCATAATGCTGTTCTTTTCTTCAGGCCCTTTGCTGACAACGATATCAATGGTTGTACCTTCTTCAGCCTGTTCTCCTCTATCTGGATTCTGAGAAATAATGGTTCCCTTTGCTTGGTCACTATGCTCTTCAGCTACATCACCTAATTTATAGTTCCAGGTCGACAGGTATTCATCTATTTCCGCTCGACTGGTATACATTTGCCCCACAAGAGTAGGTACTACACCTTCTGTTTTACCTGAGCTAACAACCACCGTTACCGTCGTTCCCTCTTTAACCATTTCTCCAGCCAATGGGTCTTGAGACGCAATCTTGCCTTTCTCAACTTCTGCACTTGGTGCATCTTCATCCCGTTCTATGTTCAGTTTTAATTTGGTTAATTCAATTTCTGCTTGTTCATAGGTTTTGTTGGTTAGATCAGGGACTTCAACATCGCCTTTACCACCAATAACACCAAACGCATATAATCCGCCGACAATCAGTAAAACTGCTGCAATTGCGCCGATAATCGATCCAATAATGATTTTTTTCTTTTTCTTTTTTGCTTGATCCTCGTCAGATGTAGTCTTGTTTTTCGAAGAATTCACCTTGGAGACATTAACCACATCCATGGCACTTTTCTGTTTATTCATTTCCTGAAATTCTTCGACTTCAGAAGCCGCGAATACTGAATTACCTACCATTTTGGTAACGAATTCGATATTGTCCAAATCTTCTAGAAGCTCATCTGCACTTTTGTATCTATTGGATTGAAACTTATCGGTTGCTTTCATTACCAGTTTTTCTAGGGCTGGTGGGATTCCAGGAACCAACTTGGATGGTGGTAAAATTTCATCATTGATGTGCATTAGCGCAACTTGAACAGGATTGTCTCCGTCAAATGGAACGCGACCAGTTAACATTTCATATAGGACAATTCCCAGTGAATAAATATCTGAACGTTCATCTACATATGCGCCTCTAGCTTGCTCTGGCGAAAAATAATGCACTGAGCCAATGACTTTACTAGTTTCTGATACCAACGTTGAGTCGCTAACTGCTTTAGCAATACCAAAGTCAGCAAGCTTTGCTGTACCATCTCTAGTAATCATGATATTGTGCGGTTTTACATCTCGGTGAATGATATTATTTTTATGGGCAAGGCTCAATGCCGATGCCACCTGCTTGGTGATTTCTATGGCCTGTTTATAATCCATAGGTGCTTTTTCAGCAATCACATCGCTAAGCGGTCTACCATCGATTAACTCCATTACAATAAAATTGATGTTTCCTTCTTTGCCAACATCATAAACGCTAACAATATTAGGGTGCTGAAGGCCTGCCGCTGCTTGAGATTCTTTTTTAAAGTTCTCAATAAATTGGGCATCTTTAGTAAATTCAGGTCTGAGAATTTTGATGGCGACATATCTGTTTAGCAATCTGCATCTAGCTTTATAGACTACTGCCATTCCACCTTCTCCAATTTTTTCAATTAATTCATATCTACCTGCGAGTAATTTGCTCATTTGATATCTTCCTCCGTTACTTTCAGAACTACCATAGTAATGTTATCATTTCCACCGTTTTTATTGGCTAAGGTGACCAGTTCATTACAAATGTCGCTCATCGATTTTTCTTTCTGTAATTCGTTAACTATATCGCTTTCACAAACTTCTCCATATAATCCGTCTGTACAGATCAGTATGATATCTCCCGCTTTTATGGAATATGAGAAGAAGTCTTCCTGAATGGTATGTTCTGCGCCTACCGCCCGTGTAATCATGTTTTTATTTTCATGGGTTTCTGCTTCCTCTTCGGAAATCAGACCAGCTTTTAATAATGTATTCACATAGGTATGGTCAACAGTTATCTGCGTCAACTCTCCTTCTCGGAAAACATATCCTCTGCTATCCCCCACATTGACAATGTATAAGGTGTCCTTTAACAAATATGCAATGACAACGGTTGTTGCCATACCTTTATTTTTCTCATATTTCTGCGACAATTCCAAAACCTTGAAATTTACGTCTTTCATGCAGTCTTCAAAATAGTTTTTTATTTCTTCTGCAGTGCTCAGCTGGTCCAAGGGATGCTGTTCAATATATTTTGCAATTTCATTTACCGCAGTTCTACTGGCAATTTCGCCGGAGTTATTTCCTCCAACTCCATCAGCAACAATGAAAATTCGATCGTTTTTCATGACGAAACAAGCATCTTCATTGTTGCTTCTTCGCAATCCTTTGTCTGTTTTAAATCCAACTTCCATATCTGCCTCCTCTCTAGTTGTTTTTCTTCCTCATCTTACAGATGAAGAATCCATCAGTCTCATCTATTCCTGGTAAGAGCTGCCTGCTTTTTACCAGTTCATATTCATTGTGGTTGCCTAAAAAATTGCTCACCACATCAGTATTCTCTATCTTATTAATGGTGCAGGTACTGTATAAGAGAAATCCACCTTTTTTTACATATTTGCTGGATAATTCAAGCATTTCTAATTGCTTCTCTCCCAATTCTCTGCCGTTATCTTCCAATTCACGATATTTAATTTCCGGCTTACGTCTAATCACGCCTAATCCAGAGCACGGCGCATCTACAATGACTCTATCTGCCGTTTCAACTAAATTTTTGTTGAAGATAGTTCCATCCCCTTCAACTGTGGTGATGATCGTATGGCCTAATCGATTGGCTTCCTTCGCAATTAACTCTAGCTTGTGTGGATAAATATCAAAGGCTTTGATTTCCCCGATATTGTTCATCATTTCCGCCGCTGCCATGGTTTTTCCTCCAGGCGCTGCGCATATGTCCAAGACCACGTCTCCTGCTTTCGGCATTAGGGTTTCAACTGAAACCACTGATGATTCGTCTTGAACAGAGAATAATCCCTGTTCAAATTCCGGTAGATCCAGCAAATTGCTTCCCTTTACAAAGAGTACTCTGCGGCTCAACGTTCCTCGTCTTACCTGGAAGCCCTTACTGATGAGTATATCCTCCAAGGTCTTTAAGTCAGTCTTGAGCAAATTCACTCTGATGCATAACGGTGGTTTACTGTTGCTTGCAATCATCAGCTCTTCAGCTCGCTCTACTCCATATTGCTCAACCCATAGCTCTGCAATCCATGGTGCATAAGAATGCTTTATGGATAAATATCTAATTGGATCCTCATTAAAATCTGGCATTTCAATGAGCCCATTTTTTTGCTTATAAAGAAAGTTTCTTAATACTGCGTTGATAAAGCCGTCTCTTCCGTAACACAGCCTTCTCGCCATTTTAACAGTTTGGTCAACTGCCGCATATTCCGGAACAGAATCCATAAACATAATTTGATATAAACCCATTCTCAGCAAAGTTAATGGCGCTTTTCTAATTGATTTAAGCCCTTTATCCACCAATTGATCGAGGATATAATCTAAGTATACTCTGTTTTCAATCACACCATAAACCAGCTCACGAACAAAAGACGGTGAATCCGGATTGTAGTTGTCAATTTGTCTATTTAGTTCTAAGTTGGAGTATGACTGATTTTTCTCAATTTCAATCAACGTGTTGTATGCTGTTTTTCGGTTTACATCCATATTAATTCCTACCTCTTATGGCTAGCACTCGTAGAAGGTTGGCAACTGCTAAAGCAAGTGCTGCTACATAAGTCATTGCAGCTGCTCGCAATACCTTCTTTGATCCAGCGATATCTTCAGATGCAACAATTGATAATTCCTCCATTTGGTCAAGGGCCCTACGGCTGGCATTAAACTCAACCGGCAGCGTAACCAAATGAAAAACAACGATAGCCAAAAATGCGATGATGGCAATGTCTAGTGCTAGGTTGCCAATATAACCATATTCACCATTACCCGCGAAAAGAAGAAGCACGCCGATAAGCATTAACGGCCAAGTCAACTTCGTCGCAAAATTCACTACTGGAACGATGCCATTTCTTAATTTTAATGGTATATAACCTTCGGCGTGCTGAAGTGCATGTCCTGCCTCGTGGCAAGCTACGCTAATTGCACTAATAGAGTTACCCCCATATACCTCTGGTGATAAGCTAAGCATTCGGTGCCTAGGGTCATAGTGATCTGTTAAGTGTCCATTGATTTGTCTGATTTGGACATGCTGCAATCCATTACGATCCAGTACCCTTCTCGCTGCTTCAACCCCTGAAATATTTCTACTGTTCCTAATCCTAGAGTATTTACCAAATGCGCTGCTGACCATTCCCTGTGCAATCATGGTAAATATCATTGCAGGGATCAGGATATATGCGCCTGGTCCAAAGTAAAACATATTGATTCCCCCTTTTGTTCTATTTTATCTCAATACCGTATGTTTTTCAATTCTATTGCCCTTTAAAAAGGCACTGACTTCAATTTTTTTCTTTCCCGGCAGCTGAATTTCTATTGCGCGCAGTATTCCATTCCCGCAAGCGATATCAATTCCTGCTTCTGTTGCCGCCAAAATGGTCCCTGGCAGTGCTTCACTTTTTCCTAGAATGCACTCTGCCCTCCAAATCTTTAACTGCATTTCTTCATATTGACAAAATGCACCAGGCCACGGGTTGAACGCTCTGATTTTCCGTTCTATTTCCTCTGGCGTTTTGGTAAAATCAATTCGGCCATCTTGTTTAGTAATCATTCCTGCATAAGTAGATAATTCATCGTCCTGCTGTTCAGGAGCAATATCTCCTGCTTGAATTTTCGGCAAGGTTGCAACCAACAGCTCTGCCCCTAACGCTCCTAATGCATCATGAAGCTCTTGGCCGTTCATGTTCTCAATGGGAAGTTCTGCTTTTGCAAGCATATCCCCAGTATCAAGGCCTTCCTCCATCTGCATAATGGTAACACCTGTTTTTTCTTCCCCTAACAAAATGGCGTGCTGAATTGGTGACGCACCTCTTAGTTTCGGTAATAATGATGCATGTACATTGACACATCCCCATTTGGGTAAGTCCAGCAGGTCTTTTGCTAGCAATTGTCCATATGCTACAACCACGATAATATCTGGTTCGTAGTCTCGCAGCAAATTCATTGTTGCTTCATCGTTTTTTATGCGTTGCGGTTGCAGCACTTCGATATGATTGTTCAGCGCAACTTCCTTAACGGGAGTAAACTGTACCTTTTTTCCTCGATTTTTTGCTTTGTCTGGTTGGGTAATCACGTAACCAACTTCATGTCCAGCATTGATGATTGCCTCAAGGACTGGTACAGAAAACTCTGGTGTTCCCATAAATACTATCTTCATTCTTCTTCGTCTTCCTCTACTTCTGGAATTCTAATATTTTCTGCTTTATCGGTGTATAGAATGCCATCTAGGTGATCGTTTTCGTGGCACATCACTACAGCATCATACCCTTCAAAATCATAAACCTGTTCGTTCCCATCACGGTCTAATGCTTTGATTTTAATTCTTTCAGGTCGTTCTACAGTACCGATGTATCCTGGGACACTTAAGCAGCCTTCATCATTGATTTGAACCCCTTCTTGTTCTATGATTTCAGGGTTAATCATATAATAGACCCTTCCCGGTTCAGGTTCGGCCACAAACATTCTTCTCATCACACCTACTTGAGGCGCTGCAATGCCACAGCCATATTCTGAGCGCATAGTCTCTTCCATGTCTGCCAAGGTTTCTCTAATTCTATCCGTTACTTCTGTAACCTCACGGCACGTTTTTCTTAATATTTCGTCGCCTTCTCTTACTACGTTTCTAATTGCCATTATCCTTTACTTCCTCCTAAAAAGTGCTATATGGATTCACATCAATCATTACATTACATTTGCTTTTTTTCTTTCTTAGAGATTCGCCAAATAATTCAATGTAATGGATGTATTTATTACGAAGCCCTTTGGGGCTTTTGATCATGATGTAATACCGGTAACTATCCTTGCCTTTAAAATTATTGGATATTTTTGGTTCTAGTATATTACCAGAGTCTTTCGTTATATTGCAGCGTTCTAAGTATGATTTGCACTGCACGCCTACTTCGTAAGCCTCTTGTTCATCCTCTGATGTAAGCTCTACTAATATAATATCAGAGAAAGGTGGGTATTCCATGAATTTTCTCACTTGAATTTCTAATTGAAAGAACCGTTGATAATCGTGATCCGCTGCGGTAGCTAGTGCAAAGTTGTCCGGCGTATACGATTGAACAATGACTTTTCCATCTCCACCGCCACGGCCAGCTCTACCCGCAACTTGGGTCACCAGCTGGAATGTTCTTTCTGTAGAACGGTAGTCGGGAATGTTTAGGCTAACATCAGCGGAAACGACACCTACTAATCCAACATGTTTAAAATCCAAGCCCTTTGCAACAAGCTGTGTACCGATAAGAATGTTGGTTTTCCCTTTGGAAAAATGGTCGATAATCCGATTGATTTCTTTGTTATTCTTTGCTGTATCTAAATCCAAGCGATCAATCACCTGTTCTGGGAATAGCTGCCTAACAAACTCTTCCACCTTTTCTGTTCCCGATCCAAAGTACTTAATGTATCCACTACCGCAGTGTGAACAGCGCTTAGGAATGGGAAATCTTTTTCCGCAATAGTGACATATTCCTGCTTGTTCCTGTTTATGATAGGTTAATGATATACCACAATCTGGGCATTTTAACACTTCCCCACACTCTCTACAGGAAATAAAAGTAGAATAACCTCTACGATTTAAGAACAAAATAATTTGTTGATTCTTCGCTAGGGCTGATACCATCTCTCGATAAAGGGTATCGCTAAAGATGGTTTTATTTCCTGCCTTTAGTTCCTCTCTCATGTCGACAAGCACAACCTCTGGTAACGGTGCTTGATTATATCTTTCTTTCAATTCAATGAGCTTGTATATGCCTTCTTTGGCTCGTTGATAGGATACTACTGACGGCGTAGCGCTTCCCATGACCAATACGCCATGATAATGCATCAGTCGTTTTAAGGCAACATCTACCGTCTCATACTTAGGCGTCATATCCGATTTATAGGTCGGTTCATGCTCCTCATCTAAAATGATGATGCCAATATTAGATAAAGGTGCAAATACGGCTAGTCTAGCGCCGATGACAATTTTTGCCTTGCCGTTTCTGATGCGTACCCATTCGTCAAATCGTTCTCTTTTCGTCAGCTTGCTATGGAGAACGGCGATGGTATCCTTTCCAAATCTGCCAATAAACCGATCCATCATTTGCTTAGTCAATGCAATCTCTGGCACCAACATTATGGCAGTTTTCCCACAGCTTATGGCTTCATGAATGGCTTGCATGTATAGTTCAGTCTTTCCACTGCTGGTCACGCCATGAACCAAAAAGTTCTCTTGCCTATCTTCATCAATGGCCTCGTTGATCTGCGCAACAGCATTTGCTTGTTCATCAGTTAATGCATGGATGTGTTGCGGTTCTCCTTCAGCATCCTTATACGGTTCTTTTTCTTTTCCCGCTTTTGCCGGTTTTCCATTAGGAACAAAGGCTTTGATTGCGTCTAGGTGTTTAATTCCGTACCGTTTGGTCATCCATTTACACGTTTCCACCATTTCTTTCGTCAGAGATATGGTTTCATCGACAGATTCAATGGGCTTGATTTTCTCCAAGTTGCAATTAGGCGTAACATTGGTTTCAAAAACGTATCCAGTTTTTTCTCTATTTCCACTGCCAAAGGTAACCTTAACAACTTGGCCTAGACTGACATCTTCCTCAGTTCCATAGGTGAAATAAGTGTCGGTATGTCTGCTGTTGTGATCGATAATTACGTTAATGTAGTTCATGATTACAATAAGAAAATATTATGTTTCTTGCATTCGTCAATCATTGATTGTGGCCAAATAGATGCCTGTACTTCACCAATATGCGCTTTTCTTAAGAAAAACATGCAAAGTCTGCTTTGCCCAATTCCTCCACCTACTGAGTATGGCAGCTCATCATTAAGTACGCTCTGATGGAACGGCTGAGTTCTTCTATCATCATCTCCGGACAGCGTTAGCTGTTTGTCCATAGCCTCAGCATCAACACGGATGCCCATGGAGGTAATTTCAAAAGCTTGATCCAAAACATCATTCCATAAAATGATGTCTCCGTTTAGATTCCAGTCATCATAGTCAGGTGCTCTTCCATCGTGTTTTTCACCTGAATTTAATTTATCTCCTATTTTTTCAATAAACACAGCCCCATGCTCACGACAAATCAAGTCTTCTCTTTCCTTTGGGGTTTTATTTGGATATAAATCCTCTAATTCCTGTGTGGTAATAAAGAAGATTTCATTTGGAATTTCTGTTTGTAAATCTCTATATAATCTATTGACATAGTCTCCTAAGTTTTTTACAGCGTTATAAATTGTGTTGACTGTTTCATGAAGGTATTCTTGATTTCTTTGGTCCTTGGTCACTACTTTTTCCCAATCCCACTGGTCAACATAGATGGAATGTAGGTTATCCAAGTCTTCATCACGTCTAATTGCATTCATGTCAGTGTAAATTCCATGTCCTGGTTTGATTCCATATTTGCCTAAAGCCATTCTTTTCCATTTAGCTAAGGATTGAACAATTTCTACCTTCTGTTCATTCATGTCCTTTAAGGTAAATTCCACTCTACGCTCTACACCGTTTAAATTATCATTTAACCCAGATTCAGGCGTTACAAACAAAGGCGCAGAAACGCGTCTTAGGTTAAGGCCATAGGCCAACTCCTGCTGGAAGTAATCCTTGATTTTTTTGATCGCTCTTTGGGTTTCGATTGGACTAATCACTGATTTGTAGTCCTTGGGAATAGATAGTTTTGTCATTTTTTTCTCCTTTCGAATACTGACAACCGCAGTAATTTTGTCTATATAAGTTATGGTCCTTAGAAAGCTGTATGCTTCTTTGGAACCCAGCTTGCTTTTTAAAATCCAAATCCAGAAATTCAAGTTCATATTTCTCCGCAAGGTTTTGCCCGATTTGCGAAATCAGTAAATAGTTTTTATGAGGGCTTACGGAAAGCGTCGTTGTAAACCCATGAATTCCTATAGATTTTGCTTTGGCAGCGGTTTCCTCTAGCCGTTGTCTAAAACAAATCGTACATCTATCTCCACCTTCTGGCTCAGCTTCATATCCACTGGTCAGTCGATAAAATGCCTCAGGATTATAGTTTCCTTCAAGAAAGGTAATCTGTCTCGCGTCGCCAGACTTTAAGTTGAACTCTTCGATATACTTAATTTGGGTAGCTTTACGTCTTTCATATTCTTCAACATCTGTGATACACGGATTGTAAAAGAAGACGGTAATATCATAGTTTGGCGCAAGACGTTCGATAACCGATGTGCTACAAGGGCCACAGCAGCTATGCAGCAATAGTGCAGGCTTCGTCGTTTCTTCATTGGCATTGGCCAAGGAGGAAAAGTCCCGTTTACCTCTATCCATTTGTCCTTGAATCCCCCACGGTGATGAGGTCTTATTTGCCATGTTTCTATTTCCTTTCACAAAATATCTTCTTCACATTTATCACAACTTGGTATATCATGAATGTGCATGATTTTCGGTGTCTTCACCGGAAAAATAATAGAAATATTATATCATATTTTAGGCTTTATGAAAAGAGGTTTGCTATGAAACAGTCAATTAATTCCATCAGTTCTTATCTAAAAAACCAGTTTGGGGAAAAGACGGTAAAGCTTGCTATTGATGGTGGTTTTACTTGTCCTAACCGTGATGGGACTAAAGGCACTGGTGGATGTCTTTTTTGCTCAGAGGGTGGTGGCGGCGACTTTGCGTCAACCATAGAAAACCAAATCGATTTACTATCCGAAAAATGGCCAAAAGCAAACTACCTTGCCTATTTCCAAAATCATACCAATACGTATGCTCCAGTAGAAGTTTTACAAGCAAAATTCGAAGCGGCATTACGCCATCCGTTGATTTCTGGTATCGTCATAGCCACTAGACCTGATTGTCTCTCCGAAGAAGTCCTAGACCTTCTGTCGAGATTAAATGAACAACACTTTTTATGGGTAGAATTAGGCCTACAAACCATTCATGAAGATACTGCTAAGCTAATCAACCGTTGCTATGATTTGTCCGTTTATGACGATGCCATGGCAGCTTTGACCTCAAGAGGAATCAAAGTAGTCTCTCACTTGATTTTAGGCTTGCCTGGTGAAACGAAGGCAGATATGATCGATTCTGTTCGCTACGTTTGCCAATCCAAAACATGGGGTCTTAAGCTTCATTTGCTCAATGTGGTTAAAGGCTCAAGAATGGAACAGGATTACGCTGAATACAATTCCTTTGACTCTATCGAAGAATATGTGAATTTTGTTTGCGATTTGATCGAGCTTATTCCTCCGGAAATCGTGTTACACCGATTAACTGGCGATGCGCCGCGAAAAATTTTGATTACCCCTTCCTGGAGTTACCGTAAAAGAACGATTCTTAACGGAATACAAGCCGAACTAAAACGGCGCGGTTCATATCAAGGATGTAAAGCATATTAAACAAAAACTGAACTTGTTTCTGCAAGTTCAGTTTTTTGATGATTAGCTAGATGCTTTATTTACTTTAATGTAATAGTATTTCACAATGCCTGTGGAGGATGTACACTTAATCGTGACTTTATTCTCTCCGGCTTTAAGTGAATTTCCAGTAATGGTAACCTTTGCATCGCTGACATTGGTTTTGGTTACAATATCCAAGCTGTTTACTGTCGCTGGCACCGTCTCATTAACCGTGTATGTACTGGTAAATCTACTAAACGTAGGTCCATAGGTTAATGTAGTTCCACTAGCTGATACCTTAATGGAATCCAAATAACAATTGTTGTTCCCAGTGGATTGAGGCCTAGGCATCAGTGAAGTCGGCATATTTTGGTAAACTGGGATTTCGAAAACATATCCTTCATTTAGGATGTCCAGCTCGTCATAGTTTTGATAAATCAGTTGACCTTGGGTTGAAGCGTAGAATGAGGATGTGGCATACTGATAAGTTCCTATCGCGTCCAATCCTCCCACCACGTTAAATCGTTCGTAATACGGTAGATATTGGGTACTTCCTTTATAGTTTTCTTGAATAAATTGGGTTCCACCCAAAACCGCTTTTTTCAACGTATTCCACGGTCTTCCATAAGATGTTCCACTTCCGTCTGATCCACCAGCTGCATAAACGAGACCTTTGGTCGCCGCACTTCCATCTGAACTGTCTGACGCGCCGATATTGAACACGTTATAACAATTAGAATATTTTTTTCCACCATAGGAAAATTCATGGCCGTCTACCATAAAGGATGATGATCCCAGCTCTAATCTGGTCTTAACCGCAAGATAGATCGGACTAATGTCATAGGTTTCTGCCGCTTCCATGTAGTAAGCCGACGCTGCGCTAGGAAGTCCTGTATAGCTGAGAATTCTCTTCACTGCTGATTCTGTATGAATTGCAGGATCGAAGGATTGCTTCTCAAACATGAAAATAGAACCATTCACCTCTCCATTGGCATCTACCAACCAGTTTCTTGGATCCATATAGTATCCAACGGTAGCCTTTGATGCGCCAACCCAGCCGGAACCGTCAAGAGAAATGTATTGATGCGTTGTAAAGTTGTATGTACCGCTTCTCACGGCTTTATACGGCTCTGCTCTTCCCGAATCGATGGTATTTGCCCGATAATTGCTGGTTTGCTTAGCAAAAGCATCAGCCCAAGTAAACGCTAATTGCTTAGACTTAAACTTCCAGTTAGGATACACTTGATGAACCTGTCTTAACAGTACTTTATAGCTTTCTGGAAATCCTTCTGCCGTTAACTGCTCTTCAAAGGTTTGGTCATCAGCTACATCGTAAGAAACATACTGGGCAGATACATATCCGTAGGCACCATCTTTATAAATTTTATACCAATTTCCACCGTTAGAAGCGGAAGCATTAAGTACGATTTTCACAGCTGCTCCTTTGCTCAGTGATTCAGATACTGAAAAACCTGTTCCTGCACCTTTTCTCACGTTAACAGTAGCCGTTGCGTTTCCTTTTACATAGCTCCCATGCTTAATGGAAACAGCATCACTTCTCACGTATCCCGTAACTGACGATGATTTGATGTAATACCATTTATATATTTTGTCCAAATTGCTACTACTAGTGAATTGCTCTTTCATTACAGTGACTACTGTTTGATAAGGCAATGTCGTCACTGCACTGCTTGAGGATGATGGACTCTTTCTGACGGTCACGCCAGTTTTTGACATGACGGTTCCTTGTCCCTCAGCAACATCAGCAACTACAGTAGGATTGGTCGGTTTCTCTTCTTCACCATCCCAAGGCAAATCGGCCTCGTCCATGGATAAATACAATGCAGACACATAGTTGAATCCACCGTCGTATTTAATCTTATACCAGCCTTTTCCATTGGCTGCGACTGCTTTGAGCACCACCTTTACTTCCGTTCCCTTAGCAGCAGTAGCTTTCTTTTCAAAATCCACACCAGCGCCTGCTCGAACAGCGGCATTTCCAGTCATTACCCCAGAGCTAGACGCCTTATGCCAAAGCGACGCTCCATCAGCGCGAACATAACCGCTTAACGTCGCAGTTTTGATCTTATACCACAAGGTATTTTTCGCTGCACTGTTATTGCTGGTATATTTCACTTCTTCTATGGTAAACTGCGCTCCCTTTGCGAGAGTTCCAACAGCTTTGTTTTCTGATGAATAACCAGATCTTACGGTAATCCCCTCTGAAGCAGTGACGGTTCCAATGGTCTCTCCAGCTTGTGGATCATCAGTGGTATCATTGTTGTCAGGAACCTCTGGTTGCTCAGGAGGTGCTTCCGCTAAAGAAACATATAAGGATGACACATAACGAAACGAACCATTTTGATTGATTTTGTACCATGCTTTTCCATTGGCTGCAATGGCTTTTAATGCAATCTTCACGTCAGTTCCTTTAGACACAGTGGTTTTCTTCTCAAACCCAACGCCAGCTCCGGCTCTTGCTGCAACACTGCCTGTCGTTACGCCTTTTGCATAAGTCTTATGCCATACAGAAGCCTTGTCTGCTCGAACGTAACCACTTTGTGAACCTGTATTCACCTTGTACCACATGGTGTTCTTCGCAGTGCTTGTCGCACTGGTATACTTCACTTCATCGATGATAAACTGTGTGCCTTTAGCAAGGAGTCCTTGAGAAGGGCTATTAATGGAATAGCTTTCTCTAAGATTAACCCCACTTGCAGCAGAAACCGTTCCTGATGTCACCATGGTTGCTTCTTCTGTGGTATTGTCCTCATCAGGATTATTTTGGTCTGTAACGATGGATTCCTCTACGGAGAGGTAAAGTGCCGACACATAGCCAAAACTACCGTTATGGCGTACTTTGTACCATTCATTCCCATTGGCAGCAATGACCTTCAGCCCAACGCTTACTTCTGTATTTTTCGCTATGGAGCCTGTTGCTTCAAACTTCAGTCCAGCCCCAGACCTGATGTTGACTTTGCCTGTAGTTTTTCCTTTGGCATAAGCATCATGCCAAAGCGAAGAAAAGTCAGCTCGAATATATCCAGTAAACTGATTACTTTTAATCTTATACCAAATGGTGTTTTTTTCTGTACTGGTTTCGCTGGTATATTTGGCTTCTAAAATTTCGTAACGGTCACCAGTTGTTAATTGACCTAATACTGCACTTTGGGTTGTGAAGCTCTCTCTTACATTGACCTGTCCCGTCGCTGTAATTTTGCCTGTCGTCACATAGGTTGGTGCTTTAGATTGTGTCGCTTGGTTGTTGGCATAGGTCGAAGACGTAAACGGTGTCCACGATACCATCACCATGACAAAAATCAATATCCAGCTATATATCCGTTTTTTCGTTCTATCCATTGTTTTCCCCTTATTTATCCGGTTCAATTCTACCATCATTGTAATGCTTTCTGCATAAGGAAACATACATGTCGTTTCCACCCACAAGCACTTGTTCTCCTTGTTTTACGAATTTACCGTCAACAATTCTGGCTACCATAGTCGCTTTGCGACCACACCAGCAAATGGTCTTAATTTCTTCAATTTTATCTGCATAAATTAGCATATAATAAGAACCCTCAAACAATTCATTTCTAAAATCATTTTTCAAGCCATACGCTAATACAGGAACGTCAAAGCTGTCTACGATTTCAACCAATTCTTGAACATGATGTTTTTTCAGAAATTGGCATTCGTCGATCAACACACAGTCAATCTTGCGTTTTTCATTTTCTCTCATAAAAAGATTAAGGATATTCGCCTCGTTTTCCACTACCATGGCATCTCTTTGGATACCAATTCTTGACGTGATTATCCCTGTTCCATATCTATCATCTACTGCAGGAACCAACGTCAATACGTTCTTTCCTCTTTCTTCGTAGTTATATGCTACCTTGATCAATTCAATAGACTTCCCTGCGTTCATGGTGCTATATCTAAAGTATAATTGTGCCATAAGTCCTCCACTAATGATTCATTCTTGTCAAATACTCTCACTTACCATTTTAATGGAATTCACATAAAAAAACAACCCTTTGCGCACAAGTGTTAAAAGCTCGTTTGCTATTTTGATCAAACAAAATAAAAAAAGACAACCGTCGAACATTACGTTACGACGATTGTCAATAATAAATGGTGCCCGGACTCGGAATTGAACCAAGGACACGAGGATTTTCAGTCCTCTGCTCTACCTACTGAGCTATCCGGGCATATTTAGTTAATCACGAAGGAGCAATAATTTGGTGGGCCATCGGGGACTTGAACCCAGGACCTGCCGGTTATGAGCCGGACGCTCTGACCAACTGAGCTAATGGCCCACATCGTAAAAAAAATGGTCGGGGTGGCAGGATTTGAACCCGCGGCCCACTGGTCCCAAACCAGTTGCGCTACCAAACTGCGCTACACCCCGAAGTGGCTATGTGAAATTCATTAAATGGCAGGGGCAGTAGGACTTGAACCCACGGCACGTGGTTTTGGAGACCACTGCTCTACCAACTGAGCTATACCCCTACACGATAATGGCGGAGAAGATGGGATTCGAACCCATGCGGCCCTTATCGAACCCTAACGGTTTAGCAAACCGTCCTCTTCAGCCTCTTGAGTACTTCTCCAGGCTAAATGAAATCACAATATATCTTCTGGCGGAGAGGGTGGGATTCGAACCCACGGTCCCTTTCGGAATCACTGGTTTTCAAGACCAGCTCCTTAAACCACTCGGACACCTCTCCACGTAAGTTCTACTAAAAATTGTTAAAAAATGGTGACCCATCGGAGATTCGAACTCCGGACACCTTGATTAAAAGTCAAGTGCTCTGCCAACTGAGCTAATGGGTCTTAAATATCATATAAATGTTTTGGCTGGGGTAGCAGGACTCGAACCTACGAGTGTCGCAGTCAAAGTGCGATGCCTTACCACTTGGCTATACCCCAAAATCATCAAATAAAATGGTGAGCCCACAGGGATTCGAACCCCGGACACACGGCTTAGAAGGCCGTTGCTCTATCCAACTGAGCTATGAGCCCACACCAAATTTGAAAAATGGAGCGGATGATGAGAATCGAACTCACGCCATCAGCTTGGAAGGCTGAGGTTCTACCATTGAACTACATCCGCATATTGGAGCGGAAGACGAGATTCGAACTCGCGACCCTCGCCTTGGCAAGGCGATGCTCTACCCCTGAGCCACTTCCGCACATGTTGAAAAAAAAATGGTCGAGGGAGATGGATTCGAACCATCGAAAGCTCAGCTAACGGATTTACAGTCCGCCCCCTTTGGCCACTCGGGAACCCCTCGAAATAAATTTTCAAACTTAGTCATATTATATTATTTGATGAATTGAGATATGATACTTTTAGTAAATATCTTTGGAGCTGGTGGAGGGAATCGAACCCCCAACCTGCTGATTACAAATCAGCTGCTCTACCGTTGAGCCACACCAGCGTATGTGTAATTTAATTGGCGACCTGGAACGGGCTCGAACCGTCGACCTCCAGCGTGACAGGCTGGCATTCTAACCAACTGAACTACCAGGCCGCGTGAGTCAGTGATTGTTTTAAAATGGTGGGCGTTATAGGGCTCGAACCTATGACCCTCTGCTTGTAAGGCAGATGCTCTCCCAGCTGAGCTAAACGCCCCCGATATCCATTTTTTACTGCTTGACACATTTATAAACTATACATTAATTCGAATGATTTGTCAATACATTTCTTGATTAATTTCTAGTGCTTTTCTGTGTGCTCACCTAAAAAGTGAGCCGAAAATTATATTAACACAACACACCTAAAGTGTCAACGGTCTTTCGCTATTTTTTTCTAAAAACTATCTTTTTATCTTCCGAAATGTTACAGTCTGTTGACTCAAAATCGCCGTACCATTTGAAATGTCTGCCACTATACCCATCAGTGCATCTTGATTTACAGGATCAATGACTAGATTACAATGAACTACGTCCAAATATTCAATATCTGTAATATCTACGGGAAAGGAAAATGAATGGTTTTGTATTTTATGAAAAACACTATAATCACAGTGATAATTACATTCCATCATTTCTTTCACATCGCAAATTCCAGCTGCTTTTAATCCAAGTTGGGCGCTCCCCGTGTAAGCTCTAACCAGTCCACCAGTTCCCAATTTGATGCCACCAAAATAACGAGTAACCACCACTGCTACATTGGTAATTCCTTCTTGAACGAGCATTTGTACCATAGGCGCTCCTGAAGTGCCTTGCGGTTCGCCATCATCACTGGCCCATTGCACTTGAAATTCTTCTCCGATGACCATAGCAGGAACATTGTGTGTTGCATCCTTATATTCTTTTTTTATCTTTCCGATAAACTGCTCTCCTTCTTCTTTAGAAGAAATCGGCTTGACATGAGCAATGAATCTTGACTTGTCAATGACCTGCTCCGCTTTGCCTTGACCTAGAACCGTACTATACCGTATCATACTCCGCTAGCCTCCGATAGTCATCTAAGTTTAATTCCACATCAAAAAGTGTTCCGTTTTCCACATATTCCATAGAGCGAACATTCGCTTTTTCACACAAATAAGAGGATAAATCCCCTCTTGTATAAGGGATCAACAGCTTCGCAATGACCTTGTCTGCAAAAATCTTTTCTTTGATTTTCTCGATTAATAGTTCTATATTGATGCTGTCCTTGGCAGATACAAACAAATTCTCCATATTCGGTACTTGGGTGGAAAACTCAGGCACCAAATCAATTTTGTTGAACACCATGATTTTTTCCTTCTCCGCTGCACCTATTTCCTCTAACACTTTATTGGTTACCTGAATATGAAAGTCATTCTCCTCATACGCAGCATCCACTACGTGTAAAAGAAGATCAGCAAAAAGCACTTCTTCAAGGGTAGCCTTAAACGCTTCTACTAAACTATGCGGTAGCTTGCTCACAAAACCAACGGTATCAATCAAAATAAATTCATGATTGGTATCTAGTTTGACATTTCTTTGCTGTGTATCTAACGTGGCAAACAGCATATCTTTTTCCATGACGGTTTTTTCTTCTTTATCTGTAATGGTAAGCAATCGATTCATCAAAGCAGATTTTCCAGAATTGGTGTATCCAACCAATGCCACTACTGGTATCCCCGACTTTTCTCGCTTAGCACGCTGCGTGTTTCGCGTTTGCTTCATTTGGCTTAACTCACTTTTGATGTCTTCTACCCTTCGTTCGATATGACGACGATCTGTTTCCAGTTTCTTCTCACCAGGGCCTCGCGTTCCGATGCCACCACCAAGTCTTGATAGTGACTTGCCAAAACCGATTAATCTAGGCATCCTGTACTTCAACTGCGCCATTTCAACTTGTAGCTTACCTTCTCTAGAATCTGCTCTTGCCGCAAAAATATCTAGAATCAAAATGGTTCTATCGATAACTCTTACCCCAATAGCATCCTCTAAATTTCGCAACTGCATTCCAGTCAATTCGTCGTTAAAGATGACCATATTCGCTTCCATATTTTGTACTAGTTCGGCTACTTCCTCAACTTTACCCTTTCCGATTAACGTTGCTGAGTTAGGTTTATCCAAAGTCTGCACAATTTTCCCTAGAACTTCCGCATTGTCTGCTTCCGCAAGACCAGCTAGCTCTTCCATGGAATAACTAATGTCTTCTTTTCTTTGCAATCCGACTAAAATCGCTCTGTACTTTTCTTCAGTAATTATTTCATTGTTTTCATTAAATCTTAACATACTAGATAGTATGACATTTCACCCAACGAATGTCAATGAGTTGCTAGGTGAAATTTATGCTGAATGTCCCCGGAGCTTGCTTCGGCTTGGACATTGTCGTATGACATTTCACCCAACGAATGTCAACGGGCAACTTCGTCGCCCTCCTCCAGTCGTTCCTCCTTTCGCTGTCCGTTTTGCCTCTCCATGCAGAGCCTGGGGCAAAAAGGCAACGGGCAACTTCGTCGCCCTCCTCCAGTCGTTCCTCCTTTCGCTGTCCGTTTTGCCTCTCCAGGATAAGCTGAATACAAAATGCCATCATTCGCAGTTTATTTGTTAGATGATGTCAATGGGCTGTATTATGTCAACTGAAATGCCATCATTTTCAGTTTTAAATGCTGCTGATGTCAACGACCATGTATTATGTAAACCAAAATGCCATCATTGCCAATATTTATTGTTGCATGATGGCATTTTGTATTGATCCAGAGCCGAAATCCCTGCTGTACTCACTGGAATTGTCATAGAATTGCCATCAGCAAGCTTGTAACAGGTCAAGTCCTAATTTGTGTGTAAATTCAAAATCAGGTATAATTTTCACAGTATATTATGCTGTTTGTTTCAGTTGCTGCGTTTTTGCAATGGCGATAAGGTTAAACTTCGATTCTGATGGAATCGTTCCATAATCATTGACATTATTGACACCCGCTCTTCTCATCACCATTTCATCATGCATTTCTACAAGTACTGCACCCATTAGGCGGTTCAAAGAGGCCACATTAGGAAAGATTTTGACTACATTCGATCGCCTCTTTAGCTCTCCATTTCTACGCTCTAACAAATTGGATGTTCTAAGACTTGTTCTCAGCTTTGCTGGAAGTGCCATCACAGTCATTGCATCATCAAACCCTAAATCAAGTGTCTCCATGGCTTTTTCCGCTACATCTTGATAGTCTTCAATGATCCGGTCTCGTATCTTCCTAGCCGCTTCTAGATTCTTGGCGGTCAGCATCTCCCGCAGTTCGCTGGAAAAACCTTTTTTGTACTGGTTTGGAATATCCTCCATAATATTACGGGTAAAATGACTTTGGCATCTTTGCCAGGCTACTGCTGGGAAAATTTCTCCAATTGCATTCAGTTGCCCTTTGTTGGCATCCGAAGTAATCATGTAGGGATCTTGTAGTCCACGCTGCTTTAACGAGCGCATAAAGGAGGTCCATGTTTCTACCGATTCATTGTCTTTCACGCAGAACCCTACAATCTCCTTCTTCCCATCTTCTCGTATCCCTAAAGCAATCATCATTGCTTTGGAAACAATTCGGTGGTTTTCACGCACTTTGAAATAGGTGGCATCGGTCATAAGGTAAGGGAAAAAGGTATCGCCTAGCTTCCTGTCACGAAAGCTATTGACCACTTCATCCAGCGATTTGCACAATTGGGATACGGTTGACTTGGA
>JBNDKG010000001.1:0-428749 GCA_050435405.1 Clostridiales Family XIII bacterium PM5-7 | reverse complement strand
ACAGAATTAATGCTAAAACTCCCTAAATCTGCGATTTAGCAGGAGTTTGTCGTATAACATTCTGTCCAATGAAAGTCAACGCACATTTTCAATGTACTATTGTGGTTTTCGCGAAATGTATTCCTTTTTTTGCGTGCATATGGTATGATGTTGTTAATAGTATGGGATTACTGTTTTTTGGGATATCCAAAATTACTGTTGAGCAAAAGTGTGTATGCTTACAGAAGACAGAAACCCCTTGGAAACCGTTAGATTAATGGAAGAAAATATGGATGTAATATAGGAGATTTATGATGGTTGAAATGTTAGCAAATCTTGAAAAAGCAGGAAATGATGTTGTTGTAGCAAAAGAAAGACTCATGAACAATGAAGAATTGTATGTTAAATGTCTTAAATTGTTTATGGTGGATGAGAATCATGCCAATTTAAAAACAGCAATGGCAGAAGCGAACTATCAAAACGCGTTTAGTGCGTCACACGCATTGAAAGGTACATCGGGGAATTTAGGATTATCCGACTACTATCATTATGTGTCTTTATTGTCGGATGGTTTGAAGAACAATGACACATCCAACGCGGAAACCTATTATGAAGAAATAGAAAGAGCATATAAAGAACTGGAAACAATCATTGTATGATTGTTTTTGCTCAAAAGAACGACAAGAATTGAGAAAGTTGTGTGGTGTTAATGATGGATGAAAAATCAAAGGAATATATTCAAATTACTAGAGAAGAATATGAGCACATGAAGGAAAAAGTGGAGCATGGACAGACTATGCTCGACGAGATGACTTTAGCGTGCTATTTTTTAGATGAAGTAGGTAATGTCATTGATTGCAATCGACTGGCACTTGACATGGTCGGTGCAGAACGAAAAGAAGAAATAGGCATTCTTTTTGAAGGGTTTTATCCAGAGTATCAGCCCAATGGACAAAAAAGTACCGAGGCTTCTAAAGAGAGATTCCAATCGATTGTCGATAATGACCGTATTGTATTCAATTGGATGCGTAAGCATAAAAACGGAAAACTAATTCCTGTGGAAATTGATGCCCGTCGTGTGAAAAGCGAAGATGGTTTTCGCGTTTTAACTTACGAAAAGGACTTGAGCAAGCTATATGTGGCAGAAGCTCGTGCGAAGCTCATGCTGGACATGAACCCATTGATCACCTCTTTATGGGATGAACAGTTTAACTTGATCGATTGTAACCAAGTTGCACTAGATGTTTTAGGTGTTAGCGATGCCGAGGAATATGCGATTGGGTTTAGTTCTTTTCTGAATCCAGAGTATCAACCTGACGGGGAACGATCAGATGAAAAAGGGAAGCGATTATTTAGCGAAGCGATTGAACATGGCTTTCTACGTTTTGATTGGACGTATTTAACCAAATCAGGTGAAGAGCTCCCTGTAGAAACTTCTCTTATTCGTGCGGAAACCCTTGAAGGCCCACAAATCGTGGCATATTCTCGTGACCTAAGAGAAATCAAGAGAGAACAAGCGAAAGCAGAGGAAGCAACGGCATTAACCGACATCATGCTAAATGAATGTCCGATGAGTGCCATCATTATGGATGAGCATTCGCAAGTTCTTGATTGCAACGTTGCCGCTATTGAATTGTATGGCGCAAAAGACAAGGAAGACTTAATCAAGAATATTCATGGGAAATATTCGACAGTTGATTTTAGCAAAGAAGATGATGCGGCGTTAGGCGCAAATCCAGAGAACAGCTTGTTAGGGACATATGAGTGGAATATGCGCCATGCCAATGGCGAAATCATTCCGACAGAAGTGACACTAAAGCAAATCCCTGGGCCTGATGGAAAACCACAAATCATTGCGTATTCTCGAGATTTACGTGAAATAAAAGCGAGAATGGTAGAAATTGAAAAAACTCATGATGAGCTAGTTAAGGCGAAGAATGCCGCTGAAGAAGGTATGCGTGCTAAGAGTGCTTTTTTGGCAAACATGTCACATGAAATCAGAACTCCATTAAACGCAATTATCGGAATGACCCATATTGCGAAAAAGAGCAAGGATGAAGAGAAGAAAGATTACTGCTTAGATAAAATTACTGATGCATCAGAGCATTTGCTGGGTGTCATCAATGATGTATTAGATATGTCTAAAATAGACGCAGGCCATTTTGAGCTATACAATACGGATTTCGTATTAGAAAAAATGCTGTCTCGTCTTAGCGACGTCATGACTTTCCGTATTGACCAAAAGCAGCAAACCCTATTAATCAATATTGACCCTGACGTTCCGCAAGCAATCGTAACAGACCAGCAGAGATTGAACCAAGTGTTCATGAATTTGCTAGGTAATGCGACGAAATTCACTCCAGAAAACGGATTGATTACCGTTGATATTTCTGTTAAGGATGTAGATGCAGATGGTAGAAATTACGAACTTTTGTTCAAAGTAACCGACAATGGAATTGGAATAGAACCTGAAAAACTTGCGAAGCTGTTCCACTCCTTTGAACAGGCAGATAATTCGATTTCTCGCCAATACGGAGGAACGGGACTTGGCCTGGCAATATCCAAAACCATCGTTGAGCATATGCAAGGCAGCATTTGGGTAGAGTCAACTCCAGGAGAAGGCTCAACATTTTACTTCACCATTAAAACAAAACGTGGAATTGCTTCTGCGTTTAGCAAAATAGACCCGTCTATAGACGTGAAAAATGTAAGCATTTTAATTGTAGATGATATGCCAGAGGTTTTGGAATCATTCTCTGCGATTACTGCCCAGCTTGGATTTGATAGCCGAACAATCAGTGATCCAACCTTAGTGTTAGATGAGCTGGACAAAAAAACGGCCAACATTATCTTTATTGATTGGCTAATGCCAGCAATGGATGGAATTGAGCTAACGAGACAAATTCGACGTAGATATGGGGAAAATGTTGTCGTAATTATGATTTCTGCTATGGAATGGTCGAAGATTGAAACCCAAGCGACAAGTGCGGGCGTCGATCGATTTATTCCGAAACCACTATTGCCATCTCAAATCATTGACTGTATCAATGAAAGCCTTGGACATCAACACAATCAAGAAGAAGAGAAGCCAGAGGCAACCAAGAATAACGATCTACTTGCAGGCAAGAGAGTACTTGTAGCTGAGGATGTGGAAATCAATTGTGAAATTTTGGCGGGGATGTTGAATTCAACAGGAATCCAAATTGTAACAGCAGTCAATGGAGAGGTAGCGGTTAGAGAATATGAGGCTGATCCTACTGGGTACGACTTGATATTGATGGATATCCATATGCCTAATGTTGACGGATATGAGGCGACAAAGCGCATTAGAAATTCTTCTGCAGAGAATGCGAAGGATATTCCGATTATTGCCATGACTGCCAATGTATTCAAAGAGGATGTGGACCGATGCCTAAGCGTTGGAATGAACGGCCATATAGCCAAACCTCTTGACTTTCAACAGCTGATGACCGTGTTAAAAAGCAATTTACTTTAGAAATGTAACAAAGAGAGCATTCGATGGAATGCTCTCTTTTCATGTTGTGACAACCAAAAGACCCCACCGTGTGGTGGGGCTTTTGGTTGCGATATTTATTTAATTAAGAAAGAACGTTCAAAAGAAATTTTGTAACCCTATCTCCTTTTGACAATCTTAGTATACCAATACTTTGTGTCATTTTGACGAAGAAACGTTAAAGGTTTCTTGTCATTCCCGTCATCAAACGAGGAATATCACTGACAGCGGTGGAAAAACTGTTTGATATATAGAGGGTTTTGCTATAAAATATAAACTGAATAAGTATGAATTCAGCGAGGGAAATATGGATTATCAGAAATATATAAGAAATTTTAGCATTATTGCACACATTGACCACGGCAAGTCAACACTTGCTGATAGAATTATCGAGAACACTGGGTTAGTGGCCCATCGAGATATGAAACAACAGTTTCTGGACAATATGGATTTAGAAAGAGAACGTGGCATTACCATTAAGCTGCAAACAACTAGATTGGTGTATAAGGCACAGGATGGCAATGAGTACATTTTCAATCTTATTGATACACCAGGACATGTGGACTTTACTTACGAAGTGTCCAGAAGCTTAGCTGCTTGTGAAGGCGCTGTATTAGTTGTGGATTCCACCCAAGGGGTTGAAGCCCAAACTATGGCCAATGTATATTTGGCATTAGATGAAAACTTGGAGATTTTGCCGTGCTTAAACAAAATCGATTTACCAAGCTCTAGACCAGATGAAACCAAAGAAGAAATTGAGGAAATGATCGGAATCGATGCCTCGGAAGCACCTTTGGTGTCGGCAAAGGAAGGCACTGGCCTACCTGACCTTTTGGAAGCAGTGGTAAAAACCATCCCTGCGCCATCTGGAGACGTCAATGAAAAGCTAAAAGCATTGATTTTCGATTCGGTATACGACAATTATAAAGGGGTAGTCATCTACACTAGAGTTTATGATGGACAGGTTAAGGTGGGTGATACCATCCGCCTCATGAATACGAAGAAAAAATACGAAGTAACAGAGGTTGGCGTTATGGCACCAGGACACGTGCCGACTAAATTTTTGCGTGCAGGTGAAGTTGGATACATTTGTGCCAGCATCAAACAAGTTAGAGATGCACGTGTAGGTGACACCATCACCTTAGATAATGATCCTACAGAAGAAAGCTTGCCAGGATATAAGAAAGTGCAATCCATGGTGTACTGCGGCATTTACCCTGCTGAGGGTGAAAAGTATGAAGGGGTAAAGGATGCGCTGGAAAAATTACAAGTAAACGATGCGGCCTTTTTATTTGAGCCGGAAACATCTACTGCCTTAGGTTACGGATTCCGATGTGGTTTCCTGGGCCTTCTTCACATGGAAATCATTGTGGAGCGATTGGAAAGAGAATTTGATTTATCCGTTATCACCACATCGCCAAGTGTAGTCTACAAGGTAGTGATGAATGATGGCAGTGAGCAAATGATCCAAAATCCGACTAATTTACCAGATCAGACGGAAATCAATCATATCGAAGAGCCGATTGTAAAAGCAGACATCATGATTCCTAATGAATATGTTGGAAGTATTATGGAGCTTTGCCAAGACAGACGAGGGAAAATGCTCCATATGGAATATGTTACAGAAACAAGAGTGCAGCTTCACTATGAGCTTCCGCTTAATGAAGTCATTTACGATTTCTTTGACGCACTAAAATCCAAGACCAGAGGATATGGCTCGTTGGATTATGAGTTTGTGCGTTACGAAAAAGCAACACTGGTCAAACTAGACGTATTATTAAACAAGGAACTCATCGATGCATTTTCTATGATTGTTCACGAATCGAAGGCGTATGCTCGTGGAAAATTTGTTTGCGAAAAGTTAAAAGAGATTATCCCAATGCACCAATTCGAAGTGCCTATTCAAGCGGCGATTGGACAAAAAGTCGTAGCAAGATCAACAGTTAGGGCATATCGAAAAGACGTAATTGCCAAGTGCTACGGCGGTGACATTTCTAGAAAGAAGAAGCTTCTAGCAAAACAAAAAGAAGGTAAAAAACGTATGCGGCAGTTCGGAAAGGTCGAAGTGCCTCAAGAAGCATTTACGGCAGTGCTTAAGTATGACGAAAATAAATAATTTGATTGCTGCCTGAATTTAATGAGGCAGCAATTTTTTATCAAATGAGGAGAACATGATGAACAAGGAACAGGAACAAAGACTTGCTCAATTTGAAAAGATGAAGCAATCTTTGGAAGAACAATTTGCTGATGTTACAGATCGTTTGGAGAAGCTGCGTAGTGAGGGAAAACAAAAGACAGCCACATACATGCAGCTTTGGAGCAATAAAGTTGGTTTAGAAAACATGCTACAGATGTATAAACTGTATGATATAGAATGAAGAAATTAGGAATTTATATCCATATCCCTTTTTGCCTATCAAAATGTAAGTACTGCGGTTTTTACTCCACAGCAGGCGTAGAGGAAAATAAACAATGGGAATACTGTGAAACATTAATCGAAGACATCAAGGAATATGGAAAGACATATGCAGGCGGTTATACTGTGGATACAATCTTCATCGGTGGAGGGACACCATCGATTTTACCGGGAGAATATATTGGAAGCATTCTTGATGCCATCAAAGCGAATTTTCATGTGGAGCAGAATGCAGAGATGACCATTGAATCAAATCCAAAGACGCTAACGAAAGAAAAGCTATTACAATATAGACAGTTTGGCATCAATCGATTATCCATTGGACTACAGTCCTTCCATGGCACAATGCTGAAAAACCTGGGGAGAACCCATTCTGTAATCGACTTTTGTGAGAACTATCAACTGGCAAGGGATTGTGGATTTCGGAACATTAATGTGGATTTGATGTTTGCCATTCCTGACCATACGATGGAAATTTGGGAAGACACATTGGAAAAAATCATTGAGATGAAGCCGGAACACATTTCTTTTTATAGCTTACAAATTGAAGAGGGAACTCCGTTTTACGATATGTACAAGCAGGGCTTGTTTGATCAGATTTCTGATGAACTTGATCGACAAATGTACCATAAGGCGATTGAACAACTGAAAGCAGCAGGATATTTGCACTATGAGATTTCCAATTGTGCTTTACCTGGATTCGAGTGCAAGCATAATTTAAAATACTGGTCAATGGAAGACTATTTAGGAATAGGAGATTGCGCAAGCTCGTATATGAATGGAATTCGTTTTGCTGAAGGTCCTAACCCTGAATACCACGAAAACAGCTTTGCAGATGAAACGGCAGAATATGTATTTACTGGATTGCGGAAAACGGAAGGAATAAGCCTTGATGCGTTTGCGGAACGCTTTGATCGAGAGCTGTGGGATGTTTTTGGCGATAGACGAGAGGAACTAAACGAATTTTTTCAACGAGGATTGTTGATTGAGGACAATCGCTGGTTACGACTATCTGAAGAGGGACTGGATATATCCAATCAGATTATGGCGATTTTTGTATAAGGTGATTCCAGAGGAGGTTGCAGAAATGAACAAATATATTTTAGCGCTTGATCAGGGAACGACCAGTTCCAGATGTATTATATTCGATAAGCAAGGGCGAGCCGTCAGTGTAGCCCAAAAAGAGTTTAAACAGTATTATCCAGAGCAAGGGTGGGTTGAACATGATGCCAACGAAATTTGGTCAACCCAAATGACGGTTGCCCATGAGGCGCTGTTAAAAGCTGATGTTACCTATGAACACATTGAGGCCATTGGCATCACCAATCAAAGAGAAACCACTGTGGTTTGGGATAAGCATACTGGAGAACCGATATATCATGCCATAGTATGGCAATGCCGCAGAACGGCAGCTTATTGTGATCAATTGATTGCACAGGGATTAACGGAAAAAATCAAAGAAAAGACGGGATTGTTCATTGATTCTTATTTTAGCGCGACCAAGGTTCGATGGATTTTAGACCATGTAGAGGGCGCAAGAGAAAAGGCCGAATCAGGTGATTTGCTGTTTGGAACCATTGAAACTTGGTTGATTTGGAAAATGACAGGCGGCCAAGTTCATGTGACTGACTATTCCAACGCATCGAGAACCATGATGTTTAATCTTAAGACGTTAGAGTGGGATGACGAGATACTGCAGATATTGGATATCCCTAAGGCTATGCTGCCTAAACCGGTTCCATCTAGTCAAGTCTACGGAGAGACCATGCCGACCCTCTTTGCTGGACCGATAAAGATTGCAGGCGCAGCAGGCGATCAGCAATCGGCGTTGTTTGGGCAAACCTGTTTCAAAGAAGGAGAGGCGAAAAGTACCTTTGGTACGGGATGCTTCCTATTATTGAATACAGGAGAGAAGCCAGTATTTTCTAAGAACGGTCTCGTGACAACCATTGCTTGGGGGCTGGATGGAAAAGTGAATTATGCATTGGAAGGCTCTGCATTCGTCTGTGGCGCTGCTATTCAGTGGCTACGAGATGAGCTTTCGTTAATGGAAGATGCCAGTCAATCTGAAGAGATGGCTTTAGCGGTAGAGGACGCTGCGGGGCTATATGTGGTGCCGGCTTTTGTTGGCTTAGGTGCACCGTATTGGGACCCTTATGCGAGGGGCGCAGTTTTCGGCATTACTAGAGGCGCCAACAAAAACCATTTGGTTAGGGCTACGCTAGAATCCCTTGCGTATCAGACGGGAGATTTGCTTTCCTCCATGGCATCAGACTTAGGCAGCGAATTAGTGGCGCTCAAGGTAGATGGAGGCGCTTGTGCTAACAATTTTTTGATGCAGTTTCAGGCGGATGTATTAAACAAACCGGTGCAAAGACCGCAGTGTATTGAAACTACATCTCTTGGAGCGGCATATCTAGCTGGCCTTGCTGTTGGGTTTTGGGAAAGCCAGGATGACGTACTAGAAAATTGGCAGATCGATCGAACCTTCCAGCCTAATATGGACGAGGAAAAAAGAAAGACATTATTATCCGGTTGGGAAAAGGCGGTTAGCCGCACGAGAGACTGGGCAAAATAGAGGACAATCATATGGAACAGATAAAACAACGAGACTATATATTTGATACATTAAGAGGATTATGTATGTGGAGCATCCCTATTTCTCATTTTACGAGAATGGCAGGAGAATTTGCTCACGCCTCTTTAGGTGGAGTGGTATACATTACCATAAATGTGTTTGTGATGCAAACGTTCATGTTTCTATCCGGGTACTTTTCTAAAAAACTGGATAAGAGCAGGCAAGTGGCGTACGGCGGTTTTGCAAAGCTCCCTGTCTTTCAAGCTTCTTTCAGAGCCGATAAGCCCAATATCAGACTTGCTTTTTGGTAATATATGGTAATTTCACCAGCGACCAGTAAGAAATATTTCTGTTCAAGCCACGGCTGAGCAAGGGGTTAGTGGGTTTCCGCTAACAAAGCGCCTTATGGCCTATATATATGAAAGAATACTGCGATTTTTCCACGGATTTCTTCGAAAATCGCCTTATCAGGCCTTTTATTTTCGAAATGCTGCGGTTTCTCAAAAACAAAAAGTGGAGAGAAGTTATTCTCCCCCCCCCTCAACATTTGACATAGGGTTAGAATAGTAAAAGGACCAGCGAGTTATCCCGCTGGTCCTTTGGTTTCCTTTGATTATTTAAATTTCCAGTTTTTCTGGTCTAAGTCCTTAATGGTCTGTACCACATATTCTACTAGGGCATCGTTCATTATTTTGCCTTTTTCAGCAGTTGCCTTAGTGGCATCTCCTGTCTGAGCAGTATCGGTTAACTCAGAGAAGTCCCATTTAACATCGATATATTTAGGTAAATCCGGGATGACAGAAGTTGCTAGTTCTGGTTCGCACCAGTCTCCAAATAGATGATAGGCTAGGGAGCTTTCTCCTTCACCAGCGTGACCATTTCCATCCCATACTTCGAACGTATCTTCTGGGATTAGTGCGGCAGCTGCAATCCACCATTGTGTTAAAGCAGCAATTTTTGCGTCAGGGTATACCTCTTTGATTTTTCTGGAGGCCACTTCAATTGGCGCAATGTTTCCGTCATGACCATTCATTAAGAAAATATGATCAATACCTTGACGGATACAAGATTCAACAATATCATAGATGACTTGAGTTGTTGTGTCGTAGCTTAAGGTCAGTGTAAAGGGGAAGGTATCATAATGCGCACTATACCCCACAGTGATTGGGGGAAGTACTAGCATACCATCAATTTTGTCTGCAACTTGTTTGGAAAGCATGTAGGATACCAGTGTATCACATCCTTCTGCAACATGTTGTCCATGAGCTTCACAGGAACCGATGGAAAGAATTGCTTTATTAAACTTTCCTTCCTTAACTTGATGAGCGGTCATTTTTAATAATTCATTCATTGCCATAGTGCATCTCCTCTTAAATGATGAGTAATATTTCTTAAAGTATATTCCTCATGGGCAAGAAATGCAATAAAACCCCACAATTTTTTCACGAAAATCACATAAAAAAAATCGAAAATGGTGTTGACATTATAGCGAACAAGTAGTACATTATATATAGTGATTAGCACTCATAAATGACGAGTGCTAATAACACCTTTAAGCTATTACTAAGAAGCAGCAGGAGGAAAGTATGGAATTAACAGACAGAAAACTGAAAATTTTGCAGGCCATCATTAGTGACTATGTTACCTCTGCAGAACCTGTTGGTTCACGAACTCTTTCCAAGAAGTTTGATTTAGGAATTAGCCCTGCTACGATCAGAAATGAGATGAGCGACTTAGAAGAGATGGGTTTTCTGACTCATCCTCATACTTCAGCCGGTAGAGTTCCATCAGATAAGGCATACCGATTGTATGTGAACAATTTGATGGAAAAGCATGAGCTGACACCAACAGAAAAAAACGTTATCGCAGAGAAATTACGTGCCAATGTCAATGAGTTTGATAAAACCATTCAGCATGCAGCTAAAATTCTTTCAGAGATAACCAATCTGACCTCTTTTGCCATGACACCGGCACAGAGTGAGGATACCCTGAAATTCGTGAACTTATTGCCAGTTGATGAAACCACTGTCGTGTTGATGATTGTTTCAGAAAGTGGCAAGGTATCAAATACAGCACTAAGAATTAAAGTGCCATATACAGAGGAAAGTCTGCAAATACTTGCAAAGAATATGACCTATACCTATAAAGGCAGATCTCTTACCGATGTATTAACCAATCATATCATTGAAAACTTTGAGTCTGATATGGAAGCCATGAGTAAGCTGGCAGAGAATATTATGCCAAACTTCATGAAAACCCTTGAAGACATGCTCAATGTCAACTTGTATATGGATGGGTTAACCAATATCTTTGATATTCCTGAGTACAATGATCTGGAAAAGGCGAAAAGCTTCTTGTCGCTATTAGATAGGAAGGATGATTTTGCCAAGAAGATTATTGAACGAGAAGATGGAATTATCGTCACCATCGGTGACGAAAACGCCGACGACTCAATGAATGATTGCACCCTAGTTACAGCTACATATCATGTAGATGGGAAATTAGTGGGAAAAATCGGCGTAATCGGTCCAACAAGAATGAAATACGATGAAATCACATCTGTAGTAGAGTACTTGACGGAAAATCTCAACAGCACATTTCAATTAGAAGGCGGTGACGAAAACAGTGAATGATGAACAGAAAAAAGTAAATGCAGAGGAATCTGCTGAGACGGAAATTCCAGAGACGGAGATTCCTGAGCAGGAAGAACCATGTGAGAATGATGAGGAAAAAACATCTACCGAACCAGAAGAACCTATTGATGCACAATACGTTCGACTCATGGCAGACTTCCAGAATTACAAAAGAAGAAGTGAAAAAGAAAAAGGTGACATTTATGCATACGCAAACGAAAAAATCGTTTTGCAACTGCTTGATGTAATAGATAATTTCGAAAGAGCCTTAGATCACGATAGTACGGATGAAGGCTATGTCGAAGGGATGAGAATGATTTTTCAACAGCTCAACGGGGTGCTTGAAAAAGCAGGGCTTGAAGAAATCAAAGCGTTAGGAGAGGATTTTGATCCTAATTTTCATAACGCAGTAATGACTGAGGACAATGCCGATTTCGAAAGCGGCAAAGTTACAGAGGTCATGCAAAAGGGGTATTTACTAAATAGTAAAGTGATTAGACCGTCAATGGTCAAAGTCAACAATTAGCTTGCTAAATTGACCCATCGCGGTGTTGCGCTTGATGCCTCGTTTCTCACGTACTAGTTGTACGCTCCGGGACTCGGACATCTTCGGCGCCTTGCGCTGAACCAATTTATCTACGCTAAACAATTAGCGAATCTATTTCGCAAAAGAAAGAAAACATAATTCATAGGAGGAAAACAAAATGGCAAAAGTAATAGGCATAGATTTAGGAACAACAAATAGTTGCGTATCGGTTATGGAAGGTGGAGAACCTACAGTAATCGCCAACGCAGAAGGGAACAGAACCACTCCATCTGTTGTGGGATTTGCAAAGGGTGGAGAAAGACTTGTTGGAGAAACAGCAAAAAGACAAGCAGTCACTAATCCAGAAAGAACCATCGCATCCATTAAAAGACATATGGGTGAAGACCACGCAGTAGAAATTGATGGAAAGAAATATACACCACAGGATATTTCTGCAATGATTCTAACCAAGCTAAAGACAGATGCAGAAAGCTACCTAGGAGAGAAAGTAACGGAAGCAGTAATTACTGTACCAGCATACTTCTCCGATGCACAGAAGCAAGCTACTAAGGATGCAGGAAAGATTGCAGGCCTAGAAGTGAAGAGAATCATCAACGAGCCAACAGCAGCGTCATTGGCGTATGGCTTAGATAAAGAAGATGGATCTCACAAAATTTTAGTATATGACTTAGGCGGTGGTACCTTCGACGTTTCCATTCTTGAGCTTGGTGATGGTGTATTTGAAGTATTGGCAACAAACGGAGATACACAGCTAGGCGGAGACGATTTTGATAATACCGTAATGAACTTCTTGGCTGACAGCTTTGCTAAGGAAAACGGTGTTGACCTAAGAAACGATAAAATGGCGCTTCAGAGATTAAAAGAAGCTGCTGAAAAAGCGAAGAAAGAATTGTCAAGTGCGCAAACCACAAACATCAATCTTCCATTTATTACCGTAACAGCAGATGGTCCGCTTCACTTGAATATGGATTTATCCAGAGCAAAATTTGATCAGTTAACTGCTGACCTAGTGAGCAAATCCATTGAACCGATGAAGAAGGCTATGGCTGACGCTGGTGTAAGCAACAGCGACTTAGAAAAAGTAATTTTGGTTGGTGGATCAACGAGAATTCCAGCAGTTCAAGAAGCGGTAAAGAAAGTTACAGGCAAAGAGCCGTTTAAGGGAATCAACCCAGACGAATGCGTAGCAATCGGTGCTGCAATTCAGGCGGGCGTATTAACAGGTGAAGTTCACGATGTATTGCTATTAGACGTTACACCACTTTCTCTATCTATTGAAACATTAGGTGGAGTAGCGACTAAGCTAATCGAAAGAAATACAACAATCCCTACAAAGAAGAGCCAAATTTTCTCAACTGCAGCAGACAATCAGACAGCAGTAGACATTCATGTTATGCAGGGTGAAAGAGAAATGGCAGCTGGAAACATTACTTTAGGACGTTTCCAATTAACAGGAATTGCGCCAGCACCTCGTGGAATTCCACAGATTGAAGTTACCTTCGACATCGATGCCAATGGTATCGTAAATGTAAGTGCAAAGGATATGGGAACTGGAAAAGTACAGAATATCACCATCACTTCTTCTACAAACCTTTCTGATGAAGAAATCAATGAAAAGGTAAAAGAAGCTGAAGCATTTGCAGAAGAAGACAAGAAGAGAAAAGAAGAAATCGAAAACAGAAATAAAGCAGAAAGCTTAATTTACGAAACAGAAAAGGCGCTGAAGGAATTGGAAGGCAAGATTTCTGATGACGAGAAAGCAACCATCGAAGCAGCAAAAGAAGAATTAAGCAAAGCATTAGAAGCCAATAATCCTGAGGAAATCAAGGAAAAGACTGAGAAGCTGACTGAACAGTTCCACACCATTTCCACTAAGCTTTACGAACAGGCGCAGCAGGCACAGGGAGCAGAAGGCGCGGCAGGTGGCTTCGACCCTAACATGGGAACAGGCGCAGGAGATGCAGCTAGTGGTCCGGCGGATGACAATGTAGTAGATGCGGATTATGAAGTTGTAGATGACGAAGAAGAAAAATAATGCGGAGTTCGCATTAGACCAATGAACAGATTGAAGATTTGCTCACGGCGGGGTAACCCGCCGGGTGCAAATTTTAATGCGTATTAAGGAAGGTGAGAAAGATGGCAGAAAAGCGAGATTATTATGAGGTACTTGGGCTAAAAAAGGGCGCAAGTGAAGACGAAATTAAAAAGGCCTTCCGAAAGATGGCGATGAAATACCATCCTGACAAAAATCCAGGGGATAAAAAAGCTGAAGAAAGCTTCAAAGAAGTCAATGAAGCCTATGGCATATTGTCCGATGCAGATAAGAAAAGCAAATATGACCGATTTGGTCATGCAGGTGTGGATCCTAATGCTGGCTTCGGCGGAGGCGGCGGAGGCTTTGGCGGCGCAGGTGGTTTTGAAGATATATTTGATATGTTTGGTAACATGTTTGGCGGAGGCTTTGGTGGCGGTAACGCGCAACGAAGAAATGGGCCAATGAAAGGCAGAGACCTGCAAAAAGCCATTACCATTGAATTTGAAGAAGCCGCTTTCGGAACAAAAAAAGAAATTAGCATTAACAAATATGTGAAATGCGCAACGTGCAATGGAGAAGGAAATGCTCCAGGAACGGAAAAGCGCACATGTACAAATTGTAATGGAACTGGGCAAGTACATACGGTACAGCGTACACCGTTTGGACAGTTCCAAAGCACAGGTCCGTGTCCAGAGTGTGGCGGAAAAGGAAAAATCATCGACACACCGTGCCCAGAATGTAATGGTTCGGGGAAAGTGCGCAAGACCATTAAAATCAATGTTGACATCCCAGCAGGAGTTGACAATGACAGTGTAATTCCAATTAGAGGTCAAGGTGAGCCAGGTGAAAATGGTGGGCCGAGCGGAGACTTATACGTGGTAATCAGTGTCAAACCACACAAGATGTTTAAACGCGAGCGCAACAACTTGTACCTAGATATTCCGATTTCCTTTAATCAAGCAGCGTTGGGAGATGAAATTACCGTTCCTACTTTAGACGGAAAAGTTTCCTATAAGGTTCCAGCGGGAACACAGCCGAATACGGTTTTCCGCTTGAAGAACAAAGGGGTAAAGGATGTCAGAAACGGTCGCATGGGCGACATGTATGTCAAGGTGATTTTGGAAGTGCCAACAAAACTCAATGGAAAACAGAAAAAGGCAATTCAAGAAATGGGCAAAGCTGTTGGAAACGACTGTTATCAAAAGAAAAGCAGCTTCAAGGACTGTATGAAAGAATTGTTTAAATAAGATTTATTAGCCGGGAGCTTGCTCCCGGTTTTTGCAGTATTTGTCATAAACGTAGAAAAAGGAGAAAAGTGAATTGAACTATCTTACCATAGAAATTGATCTGACCATTGGCGGAATCGAGCCAACAGTAGCTACCCTTGAAGAAATCGGCATCACGGACATTGTCGTAAACGATCCTCGTGATGTGGCCGATTTACTGAATAAACAAGAAGACTATCAATGGGATTTTGTTGCTGAAGAAGTCATGGAGCAGGCAGACTTAGATCCTAAAATCATCATTTACATGGAAGACAATGCAGAGAACCAGCAGCTGGTTGAGACAGTAAAAACTGCCATGGCGCAGCTAAAGTGCTGCGAGCAAGAAGGTGCATATGGGGAAGGCGCCGATTTTGGTACGCTAGAGGTAAGTGTTTCCACAGGCGACGATGGACTGTGGAAGGATAAATGGAAAGAGTATTTTAAACCTACACGTATTTCCAAGTCAATCGTGGTTAAACCAACTTGGGAACACTATGAGAAAATGCCGGGAGATTTGGTCATTGAAATCGATCCAGGAATGGCATTTGGAACAGGAACCCACGAAACCACTTCGATGTGTATCAAGATGCTAGAAGCTTATATGCAATCAAAAGACAAGGTGCTAGATGTAGGCTGCGGATCAGGCATCCTTTCCATCGGTGCAGCACTGCTTGGAGCTTCTGACGTACTGGGCATTGATATTGATCCAATAGCAGTAGAGGTTTCAACAGAAAACGTAAAATTGAATCAGACGGAAGCAGTGACAACCATCCAGTATGGAGATTTGACCAAAGGTGTTGATTATCAGGCTGATGTCATTGTGGCCAATCTTATGGCAGATTTAGTCATGAGATTTGCAAAAGATGTTGCTAAACACTTGACCAGTGGGGGCTACTTTATTTCCTCTGGCATCCTTTGTGAGCAAATGATTAAAGTTTGTGAGTGTCTTAATCGAGAAGGCTTTGCCATCGTAGAAGTGGTGGAAGACGGAGAATGGTGCTGTATCGTCGCGTCAAAATAAAACGAGATTGACAAGAGAGCTATCTTGTATTACACTATAGTAGTATTATGTAATGCAAGGTAGTTATTTTGTTGAAAAGGGAGAGTCAAATCATGGATGCACAAATACGAAAAGGCGTCTTGGAAGGATGTATTTTGGCGATTATTGACAAAGGCGAAACGTATGGGTATGAGATTTCTCAAAAACTTTCGACTTATGGGTTTGGAATCATATCAGAAGGAACCATTTACCCATTATTGCTTAGGCTCGAAAAAGCGGAAGCCATCAAAGCGGTATTAAAACCATCACCGGCAGGACCAAAAAGGAAATACTTTTATTTGACAAATACAGGGAAAAAACGGTTGCAAGATTTTGAAAAAAACTGGACATCAATAACCACAGCAGTAAATCAGGTGTTAAGGGGTGAGGAACGATGAGCAAAGAATCGAGAAGACTAGCTAAAGAAAATTCATCAATGGAAAAACAGATATTTAAAGAGAATGATGAGGATTATACCAATATCATCGTGTATTTGCGTGGAGCTGGGCTTTCTGACTATAGTCAAGAAGAAGTGAGGCGTGATATCCTAAATATGGTGCTAGAAGGCCAAAGCAGAGGACAAACCATGGGCGAAATCATTGGTGAGGATTATAAACGCTTTTGCGATAACGTGATTAATGAGTTTCCTCCTGAAAGCAGTGTAGAGAAGTTCTTGGATAATATCAGCCTCCTCCTCAGCTGCACTGTTGTGTTAGGTGCAATTAGCATCATCAAAACTTTTTTTCAGAACGTCATGAGAGAAGAAAATATTTTTGCATATTCACTATCGCTGGCAGATGTGTTAAACTTTATCATAATTGTAGGCATCGCTTATGGCGTGGTGATGATCACTATCAAAAATAGTTTGTCGGTGAAAAAAGTGGACATCAAAAGCCCAGTTTTGCGAATAGCGTTGATTTGGGTCGGGCTATTCCTTTGCGGTGCAATATTTATTGGCATCAATACCAAACTAAATGTTTATGAGCTAAACCTACATTTGTTGGTTGCCGTTGCTGTAGTGATTTGTGCAGCAGCAGGGTATGGCTTCATTGATCATCGAAAACAATAATAAATAATAGACTAGAAATCGAAGACGTAGAAAGGCGGAATCTTTTGAACAGAAAAAAATTAAACAGCAATAACATCGTATTTATCCTATTTTGCTTGGTGCTAGGGATGCTCATGGGTTGGGTGTCAAAAGACTTAATCGGCATGAGCATTATCGGCGCAATCATTAAAAACCTTGGAGTATGGGTATTTGCAACCTCCCTTTTGGCAGCTTTTTCGCCATTTGCATCAAGAGCAGCGATACACGTATTTGTATATTTTGTTGGAGTAATCGGCGCGTTTTATACCCACTATGCTTTACTAGGTGGGCAAATTGAATTAAGAACCATATTGTATTGGCTGATTCTTGCCTTGGTGGGCGCATTGGTTGGATTTATCGTATGGCATTCTGGTGACAAGGAGTGGGTTGGTGCCATTTGCGGCGCAGTGCCTATTGCACTGTTGCTGGCAGAAGGATATCCTATTTATCATAGTAGATCAATTTCCTTGGCCTTTGACATTATCTGTGCCATCATTTTATACATTCTCTTGTTAGATGGAAAAATCAAAAAACTGATGGCAATTCCCTTTATACTGGTCTTCACCATCGCTTTGGTGTACTTCAACCTGTTTCCTAAATTACTAGGTGGATGGATATGAGTAGATTTTTCGTAGACCAGCATCAGATTCAGGATCAATTCATCCATTTAACTGATCGAAATGACATCAAGCATTTAAGCAAGGTGCTTCGTCTCAAGGAAGGTGATGAAGTGGATGTATCAGATGGTTCGTCTTGGGAGTATAGAGGCGAAATTTGTTCCATTTCAGAGGATGAAGTACTGCTTAGCATTATGGACAAGCAGAAATTCGCACGTGAACCGGAAATTGAAGTCACATTGTTTCAGGGTGTACCGAAGACGGGGAAAATGGAAACCATCGTTCAGAAATGTGTAGAACTAGGGGTTCATGGAATTGTTCCTGTGTTTATGGATCGAACAGTAGTGATCGAAAAGGGCAACTTTAGCAAGAAGCTTGACCGTTGGCAAAAGGTTAGTGACGAAGCAGTAAAGCAATGCAAACGAGGCATCATACCACAAATCGGCCAGCAACTTAATTTTGGAGAAATGATTGAACACCTTGGGGCATACGATTTGGTCCTATTTCCATACGAACAGGAAGAAGGGGTTTCGATCAAAGACTGCTTGCGCAGCTTAACGAAAAAACCTAAGACAATCGCCATTGTCATCGGCCCTGAAGGCGGATTTTCCCAGAAGGAAGCCGAGGCCATGGAAAAAGCTAAGACTGTTAGCGTCACCTTAGGGAAAACCATTTTAAGAACAGAAACGGCAGGAATGGCAGCCCTGGCAATGACCATGTATGAATTGGAGCTGTAGTAATTCTATGGCGAGGAAAGGAAATATATGAAAATAGCGTTTCACACATTAGGCTGTAAAGTTAATCAATATGAAACAGAAGCCATGAAAGAACAGTTTGCTGCTTCTGGTCATCAACTTGTAGATGAAGAAGACTTTGCTGATGCTTATGTGATTAATTCGTGTACTGTAACAAATTTGGCGGATCGAAAATCTCGGCAATATATTCGAAAGGTAAAGAGAATTAATCCTGAAGCAGTCGTTGCAGTGACCGGATGCTACGCACAGGTCAGCCCCACGGAAGTATGTGAAATTGAAGAGGTGGACATCGTAGCGGGAACCAATGAGAAGCAAAATCTCTTAAGCTATATTGAAGAGTTTCGAGCTAAAGGGCAGCAGACCCAATGCCACATCCGTGCTTATGAAGAGTTAAATGCATATCAATCTACTGGAATCATTACCTCAATGGAATCTAGAACGAGGGCTTACATCAAAATCCAAGAGGGTTGCAATCGATTTTGCGCTTACTGTATTATCCCTTATGCGAGAGGTCAGGTCAGAAGCAGAGATTTAGAGGAAATCGTTGCAGAAGCCAAAGGATTAATCGCTGGAGGATTTAAGGAAATTATTCTTACGGGAATCAATACTGCTCTTTACGGCGCAGATTTAGGGGATGAAGGCATTGCGCCGTTAATCAAAGCGATTAACGATTTAGAGGGAGACTTTAGAATCAGACTTAGCTCCTTAGAGCCGACCGTAATCAACGCAGATTATGTGAAATCACTTTTAGGCTATGAAAAGCTTTGCCCTCACCTGCATCTATCGATTCAAAGCGGCGCTGATCACGTGTTGGCGTTGATGAATCGAAGATACGGACGTCAGGAGTACTTGGATATTGTGAAGGTGCTTAAGGAACATGACCCCCTGTACGGAATTACAACGGACATTATTGTCGGATTTCCTGGGGAACGTGAAGAGGATTTTGCGGATAGCGTAAACATCGTGGAGGAAGCAGGGTTCCTCAAGGTGCATACGTTTAAGTATTCTAAGCGGAAGGGAACCAAAGCGGCCGATATGGCGGAGCAGGTTTCTGACCATGAGAAAATGCGGCGTAGCAAAATGTTGATGAAGAAAGCAGATGAAGCGGCAACAAAATTCTTCGCAGCCTGTCAAGGTGAGACGCGGAGGGTTTTGATCGAAGAAGCGACGAAAGACGGCTTACTTACAGGATATACGGACAACTACGTTAAGGTGTATATCCCTGGGACAGAGGATCAGTTAAATCAGTTTGAACAAATCAAACTATTAGAACCATATAAAGATGGAATGAAAGGAGAAATAAACAATGGCTGATTGTATTTTTTGCATGATAGGAAACCATGACATCCCGTCAACAGTTGCCTATGAAGACGACAAGATTATTGCGTTTCATGATCTTGAACCGCAAGCGCCAGTCCATGTATTGGTGATTCCAAAGAAACACATTGCATCCTTGGATGATGTAAAGGAAGAGGACCAGGAGCTAATGGGGCACCTTTTGTTTAAGATTCACGAGATTGCAGCGGATTTGGGACTAGAAAACGGCTATCGAGTGGTAAGCAATAATGGAGAGGATGCATTCCAAACGGTGAAACATCTTCACTTCCATATTCTCGGTAAGAGAAAAATGACCTGGCCACCAGGTTGATATTAACATTGACATTCATTGGTACGAATGGTATAATATTTTCGTTATAGACATAAGACTGTTCACAGCTGTGTATTTCAAGAAGGTCAGGAGGTGAATGAATATGGCACAAGTTATCGTAAGAGAAAACGAAAGTTTGGAAAGCGCTCTGAAGAGATTCAAGAGATCATGCGCAAGAGACGGCGTTATGTCAGAACTTAGAAAGAGAGAGCATTACGAAAAACCAAGCGTAAAGAGAAAGAAAAAGTCAGAAGCCGCTAGAAAAAAGGCTAAGAAATTCTAGTCATTTAGAATGAGGTGATACAATTGACTTTAAAAGAGCAATTAATGGCAGACTTTAAAGAGGCAATGAAAGCCAAAGATGAAGTCGCTAAAAATACAATAAATCTTGCTCGTGCTGCGATTAAGCAATACGAAGTAGATCAAAGAGAAGAACTAGACGAAGCAGGAATCATTGCCATTTTATCCAAGCAGGTAAAAATGCGTAAGGACGCCCTCGCTGATTTTGAAAAAGCTGAACGGACAGATCTAATTGAATCCTATAACGCAGAGATTGAAGTTTTAAACAGATACCTACCTGAACAATTATCTAAAGAGAAGATCTTAGAAATTGTCAAAGAGACAGCAGCCTCACTTGGAATTGAAGGAGGCAAGCAGAATATGGGAAAGCTAATGGGACCAGTCATGGGTAAGGTTAAAGGCCTTGCTGACGGAAACATGGTGAAGGAAGCAGTTTCAGAATTTCTATCATAAGATTGTATACAGACAACCTGATTGGAAAATCAGGTTGTTTTTTTATCAACTACGTTTTATACTTTAAGATAATCTAAGGATAAAGGAGAAACCAATATGCAACACCGCGGAGAAATCGTGGTCAGTAATGTGACCAAGGATTATGGATCAGGAAAGGGCATTTTCGATGTCAGTCTTTCTGTGGAAAAAGGGGAAGTGTTTGGATTTCTGGGTCCTAACGGCGCTGGAAAAACGGTGACCATTAGAAACCTACTTGGATTCATTAAACCGGATTCTGGAACCTGCCAAATTAAAGGGATGCCGTGCTTTCAAGCAGCGCCTGAAATTCAACGGTTCACTGGCTATTTGGCTGGAGAAATCGTTTTTCTTGATGACATGAATGGTGAAAAACTGCTAAACTTTATCGCTGAGATGAAGCAAATGAAAAGTAGAAAACGAATGCTGGAGCTTTGTGACTTATTTGAATTGAATCTTACCGGGAAAGTCAAAAAAATGTCTAAAGGGATGAAGCAGAAGCTTGGACTCATTATGGCCTTTATGGATGAACCAGAGATTCTGATTTTAGATGAGCCAACTAGTGGATTAGATCCTTTGATGCAGAGCAAATTTGTCGATTTGGTTTTGGAAGAGAAGAAAATGGGTAAAACTATTTTTATGTCCTCTCATATGTTTGAGGAAGTGGAAAAAACCTGCGATAGAACGGCAATCATCAAGGATGGGCACATTGTGTCCATAGAAGAAATGCATCAACTGAAGCATAAAAAACGAAAGACCTATATCTTATCCTTCCCCAATGAAGATTTGGCGAGGAGCGTAGAAATACAAGGATTTGAAGTAAAGGAACGACATGGAAATACTATTGCTGTTTCGGTGAAGGATAACTTGCAGAAATTTTTGGCTTTGGTTGCGCAGCTCCCCGTGATTGATGTAGAAACCAGAACGGAGACCTTGGAAGAACTGTTTATGCACTATTATGATCAGGAGGGGAAATAGCCATGTCATTACCATTACTGAAACGAAATATCAGTGCAATTGTAAAAGTGTTATTTACCTTTTTTTGCATCGTAACCATATATACTGTGGTGATTATTTACATGTATGACCCGAAACTATCTGATATGCTTAACGACTATCAACTGGCACTTCCGGAGATGATGAAAGCAGTAGGAATGTCAGGAATCGCCACCAACTTACTTGAGTTTATCCGAATATACCTTTATGGATTCATCATGATGATTTTCCCTATGGTGGTTTCCATCATAGCGGTGAATCGCACCATTGTTCAGCACGTAGATAGTGGATCCATGGCAACGATTTTGGCAACACCAAATTCGAGAATGCGGATTTTGTTCACCAATTGGATCAGCATTGTTTGCAGTGTTACATTATTGATTGCGGCTGTAACTGGTGTAGGAATCGTTTTTTCCGAAATGCAATTTCCTGGAGAACTAGACACGAAACAGTATTGGGTGCTTAATGGAGTGATGATTCTTGTGCATCTTGCTTTGGCGTCAATGATTTTTTTGGCAGGATGCATATTCAACGATGCAAAGAAGTATTATTTCTTTGGTGCGGGGGTTCCAGTCATATTCTTTTTATTTCAACTGTTGTCAAATATGGGAGGAAAACTGGAAAACCTAAAATACTTTACCATTTTTACCCTTTTTCCAGCTGAGAAAATCACAGCAGGCGAAGGGGACATCATGATAAATGTTGTAGCCCTTTTGGCGATTACGGTAATTTGCTCAGTATTAGGGTTTATTGTATTCAAGAAGAAAGACTTACCACTGTAATAGAAAACCGTGAAGGAGATATATATTGCTTAAGAAAAACGAAGAACTAAAGAAAATCGTCATCGAGGACGATGTGGATCGTGTTGAACTGTTCGGCAATTTAGATGCGAATTTAAATTTGATTCAAGAAAGCACTGGCGTGGAAATTTTTCAACGTGATGATGCCCTCCTTTTGCGTGGAGATAAAGTAGAACTGGCGGAAGGAATCCTAAAAGAGCTGATGGACATCATGAGAGTTGGAGAACAGCTTGATGTTCAGAAAATCAACTACGTCATTAGCTTGAAAGAACAGGGACTATCTTATCAAGAAAACAATGTAAATAAAGATGTCATTTGCTTTACCGCTAAAGGAAGACCCCTTAAACCGAAAACCATCGGTCAAAAAAATTACGTGACCAGCATTCGAAAAAAGGATATTGTCTTTGGCATTGGGCCTGCCGGAACAGGGAAAACTTATATAGCCGTTGCTATGGCCATCAATGCGTTTAAAAATAAAGAGGTGCAGAAAATCATTTTGGCTCGACCTGCCGTGGAGGCTGGGGAACGCTTAGGGTTTTTGCCTGGTGATTTGCAAGAAAAAGTGGATCCGTATTTGCGGCCGCTTTATGATGCCTTATATGATATCCTAGGACAGGATAATGCATTGCGTTTGAAGGAAAAAGAAGTCATAGAAGTGGTTCCGCTAGCGTATATGAGAGGCAGAACGCTGGATAATGCATTTATCATTTTGGATGAAGCCCAGAACACGACAAGAGAGCAAATGAAAATGTTTTTGACCAGAATGGGTTTTGGCTCCAAGGTTGTGGTTACAGGTGACGTGACACAAATAGACCTTCCTCGTGGAAAGCGAAGCGGATTGATGGAAGCGGAACGAATTCTGAAGCATGTTAAGGATATTGACTTTTGTTATTTAAAAGATGTTGATGTGGTTAGACATGAATTGGTGAAGAAAATCATCAATGCTTATGATCACTATTATCAAAAACACCCTGAGGAGTTGGAGGAATAACCATGGAGCTGTATTTCGAAGAAGGCCATATTGTGGAAAAGGATATTCTATCTCTGATGGAGAAATCGGCAGAGCATTGTTTGGCCCTTGAGGGCATTGAACAGGAGCGGACAGAGATCAGCATTTCCTTTGTTAGCAATGAAGAAATCAAAGACCTCAACAGAGAGTACAGAGGAAAAGATCAAGTGACGGACGTGCTTTCCTTTCCCCAGTTTGACGATTTAACCCTCTTACCAAAGGTAGGAGAAATCTGCCTTGGTGATGTGGTCATCTGTCAAGAGAAAGCAATGGAGCAGGCAGAGGAGCTGGGGCACTCTTTTCAGCGAGAAATCATTTATTTATTTACCCACAGCGTTTTGCATCTTCTCGGATATGACCATATGAACGATGAAGACAAACAGGAGATGCGTCAGAGAGAAGAAGAAGTGATGGAATTTCTGGGCATTCCCAGAGGAATGGAATAATAGCATGAAGGATTATAAAGAATTATATCGAAAAGCAGTAGAAGCAATGGCTAACGCATATGCACCGTTTTCGAAATTTGATGTGGGAGCAGCCCTGCTGACTAAGACAGGGGAAGTGTTTACCGGTGTCAATGTAGAAAACTCTTCTTTTGGTGCGACCATTTGTGCAGAGAGAACTGCTTGCGTCAAAGCGGTTTCTGAAGGATATAGAGAATTCGAGGCGATTGCCGTGGTGACCAGCCAAGGCGGCGGGTCTCCGTGTGGAATCTGTAGGCAATTTCTTTATGAATTTGCACCAGACTTAATCGTAATTAGCGGAGATGACGAAGACCATTTAACCACACATACATTAAACGAGCTGCTCGTGGAAGGATTTAAACTATGATGAAATCAGGATTTATTGGCATTATCGGACGCCCCAATGTGGGGAAATCCACTTTGCTAAACAGCATTTTGGGAGAAAAAATTGCGATTACGACGGATAAGCCGCAGACGACAAGAAATAGTATTCGCGGCATTTATACCAAGTTTGAAGAAGATGGAGGAGGAACACAGATGGTGTTCATTGATACTCCAGGAATTCATAAGGCGAGGAATAAACTAGGGGCAGCGATGACAGATATGGCCATCAACACCTTTAAGGAAGTGGATGTGATTTTGTTTCTTGTTGACGATAAAATCACCAAAGGGCCTGGGGATAAATACATTTTGGATTTGATTAAGGATTTAGATACGCCGAAAATTTTGATCATCAACAAAATCGACAAAATGAGCCCGGAGGATTATAAAGAAACCTTTGAATCCTACGATGAGTTAGATGTTTTTGATGGGATATTTGGCACATCTGCCATAGAAGGAAAGAACGTTCCTGCAGTTCTTGAAAAAATCGAAACTTATCTGGAGGAAGGGCCCATGTTCTTCCCAGAAGATATGGTGACGGATCACCCAGAACGGTTTATCGTCAGCGAAATCATTCGAGAAAAAGTACTGACTTACCTTGAAGAGGAAGTGCCTCATGGGGTGGCCATTGAGTTAGAATCCTATAAAGAAGAGCCCAATATTACGAGAATCGGCGCGGTGATTTACTGTGAGAAAAAATCCCATAAAGGAATTATCATTGGGAAACAAGGCAAGAAGCTGAAGGGCATCGGAAAAAGTGCTCGACTGGAGATGGAAGCGTTGCTTGGCACCAAGGTGTATTTGGAATTGTGGGTAAAAGTGAAAGAAAACTGGAGGGATAGCGATTTTGCGCTGTCTAATTTCGGATATAAGGAGTAATCATGTTCACCAACTCAGAAGGAATCATATTTCGTCAGGTGAAAACCACCGGTGGACGGAGGATGCTTCTTTTGTTTACAAAGAAATATGGGAAAATCAGTGCAGGTAGCAATCTGAGCGACAAGGGGAAAGGGAAAGCAGCATTGTCTATGCGCCCCTTTACCTATGGCATTTATGAGCTGTACAAAAATAAGGACTACTACAATGTAAACAGCGCTGAAGTGAAGAAAAGTTTTTTTCGCATTGGCGAAGACGTGGACAAGTATATGTCGGCGTCTTTCGTTTTAGAGTTGACTGAAAAAATGACACCAGAAGAGTTACCACAGCCAAGGCTATTCAATTTACTCATTGACTTTTTGGCGGCGTTGGAAACGAGGGAAAAGAAGCATCAAACCTTGGTTTTAGCCTATGAAGTCAAGGCGTTGGCCCTTTTGGGAAGCTTTCCACAGATTGAACAATGTGCTTGTTGTGGGTCGAAAGAGAATCTTCATGGCTTCAGCGTAGTAGATGGTGGAATAATCTGCGAGAAATGCAAGGAAAATCGCAATGATTCATTGATTTATGAAGCGAAATTTGATATAGTTAGTATATTGAAGTATTTTTCAAAACAGCCAATAGACGCCTTCGAGAAAATCGCTTTAGAAGATCAGGCTGCTGAGGAATTACAAAAATTAATCAGGGCATATATGGCTCATTATTTAGACATTGGTGTTTTAAAAAGCGAAAGTATCTTTGAAGGAAATTTTTAGGAGGTAAATTATGGAGATTACGTTAGAAAAAATTGAATTGGTTAAAGATAGAACAGGTGTAACCTATAAAGAAGCCAAAGAAGCGTTAGAAGCTTCAGAAGGTAATGTTGTCGATGCGATTATTGCTATCGAAGAAACCATTGACCAGAAACCTTCTAAGAAAATTGGCGTTCAAGGCGAAGCGCTAATTGAAAAAATGAAAGAAGTGGTTAAAAAGGGAAATATCTCTAAAATCATCGTCACAAGAGATGGAGAGACCTTGATCAATATTCCATTGACTGTTGGTGTTTTAGGAACTGTTGTTGCTCCTTGGGGAATGATTGCAGGCGTAGTGGCAGCATTTGGGTTCAAGTGCAAGATTGAATTTGTCAAAGAAGACGGATCCATTATTGATCTTTCCGAAAAAGCAGAGGATCTATATGAAGACGCCAAAGAAAAGGGCGCAGACATTTATGAGGATCTGAAAGAAAAAGCCCCTGGTGTTTATGAAGACATTAAGGAAATGGGTACCGAGGCATTCTACAAGGCAAAAGATGCAGCGAAGGATGCTAAGGAAAGATTCTCTAGAGAATATGATTTTGATGATGACATCGATATGGATGATATTATTATTTGTGAAAAGGATTGCAATGTATGTGAGGAACCTTGCGAAGAAAAATGCGACGATTGCAAATCTGATCAACCACAAAATGACGAAGCATAAAAAGACGGAAATGGTAGGTATTATTACGCATGAGTAAAGAAGTTACAATGGAAAAAATTGTTGCCCTCGCCAAGAGCAGAGGGTTTGTTTACCCAGGTTCAGAAATCTATGGTGGATTGGCTAATTCTTGGGATTACGGTCCACTTGGGGTAGAATTCAAGAATAACATTAAGAAAGCTTGGTGGAAAAAATTCGTTCAGGAATCCAAATACAATGTTGGTCTTGACGCAGCCATTTTGATGAATCCAAAAACTTGGGAAGCCTCTGGTCACATTGGTGGATTTGCTGATCCATTAATCGACTGTAAGGAATGTAAGGCTAGATTCAGAGCAGACAAACTAATCGAAGACCATATGCAGGCCAATGGCATGGATGTGATTCCTGTAGATGGATGGGGTAACGATAAGCTAGAAGGATATATTGCGGAAAACGGAATCAAATGTCCGGAATGTGGAAAGAGCAACTTTACCGGAATTAGACAGTTCAACTTAATGTTTAAGACATTCCAAGGAGTTACAGAGGATTCGCAATCAGAAATCTATCTTAGACCAGAAACGGCCCAAGGAATCTTTGTTAACTTTAAGAATGTGCAAAGAACTTCCAGAAAAAAGATTCCTTTTGGAATCGCACAGGTAGGTAAATCCTTCAGAAACGAAATTACGCCAGGTAACTTCATCTTTAGAATTAGAGAGTTTGAACAGATGGAATTAGAATTCTTCTGTAAGCCTGGAACGGATTTAGAATGGTTTGAATACTGGAAACAGTATTGTATCGACTTCCTTAAATCCTTGGATATGGATATGGAGCACATTAGAACCCGCGACCATGAAAAAGAAGAATTGTCCCACTACAGCAATGCAACTACAGACTTAGAGTATTTGTTCCCATTTGGTTGGGGCGAGCTTTGGGGTATTGCTGATAGAACTGACTTTGACTTAAGACAGCATTCAGAATTCTCAGGACAGGAAATGACTTACCTGGACCCAGAGACCAATGAAAAATATATTCCGTATTGCATTGAGCCATCACTAGGGGCGGACAGAGTGACCCTAGCATTTTTGGTGGATGCGTACGATGAGGAAATCCTCACTGATGCCAATGGAAAAGAAGATGTGCGTGTAGTCATGAGATTCCACCCAGCATTGGCACCATTTAAGGCAGCAGTACTTCCTCTTGCAAAAAAACTTGGGGATGTGGCTGAGCCGATTTTTGAAGAATTATCAAAGCATTTTAGTGTGGATTACGACGCAGCTGGCTCTATTGGAAAGCGTTATCGTCGTGAAGACGAAATTGGCACGCCGTTTTGTATTTGTGTAGACTTTGATACAGAAACTGACGGTTGTGTAACGATTCGTGATAGAGACACTATGGAACAGATTCGGTTACCGATAGAACAGGTAAAAGAATATATTGAAAATAAACTAAAATTTTAAGGAGAAAAAGAGATGAAAAAGTTTGTTTATTCATTTAATGAGGGTTCTAAAGATATGCGTGATCTTTTAGGTGGAAAGGGCGCAAATCTTGCAGAAATGACGAAAATCGGTTTACCGGTACCATTCGGGTTTACCGTTACGACTGAAGCTTGTAATAAGTATTACGAAGAAAACAGAAAAATTGACGATGATATTTTGGCACAGATTAACGAAAAAATGGTCGAATTAGAAAACGTGACCGAAAAGAAATTTGGAGATAACGAAAATCCATTATTGGTTTCTGTTCGTTCTGGTTCCGTGTTCTCAATGCCTGGAATGATGGATACCATCCTAAATCTAGGACTTAATGACGAGACCGTAGTAACTATGGGCAGATTGACCGAAAATGATAGATTTGCTTATGATAGCTATAGAAGATTCATTCAAATGTTTGGTGATGTGGTTATGGAAATTCCTAAATCCAAGTTTGATGAAATTTTCGAAAGCCAAAAGGAAAAAGCTGGCGTTGAATTCGATGTGGATTTGACTACAGAAGACTTAAAAGAAGTCATTGTAAACTATAAAGCATTGGTGAAAAAAGAAATGGGAAGAGATTTCCCTCAGGCACCAAAAGATCAGCTAATGGAAGCGATCAAAGCGGTATTCCGTTCATGGAATAACGAAAGAGCAATTTTGTATAGAAAATTAAACAATATTTCCGATAAATTGGGAACAGCTGTAAACGTACAATCCATGGTATTTGGTAATATGGGAGACACTTCCGGAACAGGTGTTGCATTTACAAGAAGCCCTGTAAACGGCGAAAACAAAATCTTTGGTGAGTTCCTCGTTAACGCCCAAGGTGAGGATGTCGTTGCTGGTATCAGAACACCTAAGCCAATTAGCGAAATGGAAGAAACCTTCCCAGAAGTGTATCAGGACTTTGCAAGAATTTCTGACGTACTTGAAAAGCATTATAAAGATATGCAGGACATGGAGTTTACCGTAGAAAAGAATAAACTGTTCATGTTACAGACGAGAAACGGCAAGAGAACTGCTGCTTCTGCAGTGAAAATTGCAGTTGACATGGTGGAAGAAGGCCTAATCGATAAAGAAACAGCAGTTGAACGAATTGACCCAGTTCAAATTGATCAATTGCTTCACCCTAACTTTGAAGAAACCGCAGAGAAAGCTGCTGAGCTTCTTGCTAAAGGTCTTCCTGCTTCACCAGGAGCTGCTACAGGAAAAATCTACTTCCAGGCACATGATGCTGAGGTAGCTGCAGCCAATGGAGAAAAAGTAATTTTGGTGAGACAAGAAACTTCCCCAGAAGACTTGGCAGGTATGGTTGTTGCGGAAGGAATCCTTACGGCTAGAGGCGGAATGACTTCCCACGCAGCAGTAGTTGCACGTGGCATGGGTAAGTGCTGTGTTGCAGGTTGTTCTACAATTTCTGTTAACGAAGCCGCAAAGAAAATGGTTGTTGGCGGAAAAGAATACGGTGAAGGAGATGACCTCTCTCTTAACGGAACTACTGGTGCAGTGTATGACGGAAAAATAGAAACAGTAGCACCTGAGTTCTCAGGAGATTTTGGAACGATTATGACTTGGGCTGATGGAATCAGAACATTGAAAGTCAGAACCAATGCAGATAATCCTAGAGATGCAAAACAAGCAGTAGATTTTGGTGCAGAAGGAATTGGTCTTTGCAGAACTGAGCATATGTTCTTTGAAGAGGAAAGAATTCCTGCCATCAGAAGAATGATTCTATCTGAAACTGTAGAAGAAAGAAAAGAAGCGCTAAACAAGCTGCTTCCTTTCCAGAAAAAAGACTTTAGAGAGATTTATGAGGTGATGGAAGAAAGACCAGTAACCATCAGACTGTTGGATCCACCACTACATGAATTCTTACCACATACAGAAGAAGAAACAAGAGCGTTGTCCGCGCAGATTAACGTTCCATACGAAAAACTTGCAGCAACAGCAGAGGAATTACATGAGTTCAATCCAATGCTAGGTCACAGAGGTTGTAGACTTGCAGTAACTTATCCTGAAATTGCTGAGATGCAGACTAGAGCCATTATGGAAGCAGCCATCGAAGTGACAAAGGAAAAGAATATTGCCATTGTTCCAGAAATCATGATTCCGTTAGTTGGAAGCAAAGCTGAGCTACTCGATGTAAAACAAACCGTAGTTGAAACTGCAGAAAAATGCAAAAAGGAATATGGTGTGGACACTGAGTATCTTGTTGGAACAATGATTGAAGTTCCAAGAGCAGCATTGACAGCAGATACCATCGCTGAAGAAGCTGAATTCTTCTCATTTGGTACCAATGACTTGACCCAGATGACCTTTGGTTTCTCTAGAGATGACACTGGAAATATGATCAAGGAATACGTTGACAAAGGAATTTTGGCAGACGATCCATTCCAGACCATTGACCAGGAAGGCATCGGAAAACTAATGGAAATGGCGGTTACCATGGGTAAGCAGACAAGACCAAACATCAAGCTTGGTATTTGTGGCGAACACGGCGGTGATCCAAGAAGTATTGAGTTCTGCCAGACTATTGGTTTGAACTATGTATCTTGCTCTCCATTTAGAGTACCAATTGCTAGAATTGCAGCAGCACAAGCAGCGATCAAAGCCAACAGAAAATAAATTTGAATTCTTAACCCCAGCAATGATCTTGCTGGGGTTAAATTATTGAAACCACAAGCAAATGATGTTATAATAGAGGAAAATAGCAAGTGTGAGAGAGTTTTATGAAACGCAGAAAGAAAGACTTTCAAAATAAAGTTCACCAATTGTTGGACCAAAAAAAGGCGGATAGCTATGTAATTACTGCCTTTTTCATTGACAGATTTCAGTTGATCACGACTTTTTATGGTGAACAAGAAGGCGAAAGAATTTTAGACGGTATCGAAACAGCTTTAATGGAAATTCAAAACAAAAACGAAGATTTTGTTTTTGGGAGAATTGGCATTGATGTTTTTTGTTTTGCTATGGAGTACGAGAAAAACGTAGTAGAAGAACTCCTTGCAGAAATCAAATTCCGTTTGGAAGGATTTGATGCGGAATACGACGTTAATCCTAACTTTGGGTTATATGTCATTAAAGACATGAGCTTGCCTATTGACATGATGTGCAATCACGCATCTGTAGCAGCCAAGAAAAGTGCTGGAAATCATTTGCGATTCTTTTCATACTACACGGAAGAAATGGATATTTTGTTGAAGCGAGAACAAGAAATCCTTAACGAAATGCATGGAGCCCTTGAACGAGGAGAATTCCACATCTATTTTCAACCAAAATACAATATTCATACCAACTTCATTGCAGGTGCAGAGGCCTTGGTGAAATGGATTCATCCACATAAAGGAATTATTTCGCCGACAGAGTTTATCCCTATTTTTGAACGCAATGGGTTTATCACCAAGCTGGACTTCTATGTTTGGGAACAAACGTGCAAGCAACTTAAATGTTGGATTGACCAAGGGTTTGCCCCTAAACCGATTTCGATGAACTTATCTAGAGCCAATCTTTATTTGTCTAAGCTGGAACAAATCATTACAGATTTGGTGGATCGATACGGAATCCCCTACCATTTCATTGAATTGGAAATTACGGAAAGTACTTACGCCACAGAGTCAGAAATCCTGTCTCGCGTGACAGAAAATTTGCGTGCCAAGGGATTTCTCGTTGCAATGGATGATTTTGGAACTGGTTATTCATCGTTGAACATTTTAAAAGACATCGAAATTGATATTCTTAAGCTGGATATGCAGTTCATGGTACAATCCAAAAACAGCAGACGAGGACAGAAAATTCTAGCGTCTATGTTGAGAATGGCCAAATGGCTAAAAATCCCCGTTGTTGTTGAAGGGGTGGAAACCCATGAACAAGTCAACTTCCTTAAATCTGTAGGCTGTGAGCTGGTACAAGGATTTTACTATGCCAAACCAATGACGGTAGAGGCATATGAGGAGCTGTGTTACAAAGAATACTTGGATAAAAAAACCAAAATTGTTTCTGATTACGATATTGATCTCTTATTTGGATATAATGAGGAGCTGCAACGATTGTTTGGAAATATTCTTCAGCCCCTGGTTATCTTTGAGTTTGATGGAGTCAATATGAAAATGATCAAGGTCAATGAGGCATATTTGGACCATTATGGTGCAGATGACGATGCGGTTAGCATGGATCGGCCGATTGAATTTGTCGGGGAACCATACAGGAAAATTGTGGAAAACGCATTTTACCGATCCACGCTAAAATCAGGAACTTCTAGCTGTGAGTTTATTCGCTACATGATGGATGGAAAAGAAGTGTGGATTGAACTTAAGCTGAGATACATCAAGCAAATGGATCATAAACATATCATCTTGGGGATTTTTGATGATATTACGACACAGAAGAAAATTGACTCGGTTTTAGAGGAAGCCAAAAGAATGGTTGCATTAGCCAATGAAACCTTAACCATAAGAGAGGGGACTAAATGATCGGGCTTTGGGGAACCACGCTAGGAAATATCATCATGACTTTGATGATTTCTATGGTGCCAGTTATTGAATTGCGAGGGGCGATTCCCATTGCAGTAGCCAATGGATTGGACGTCAATATAGCGTTAATCACATCAATTATTGGGAATCTTATTCCCGTGCCAATCATCATTCTATTTGTGCGAAAGGTTTTCGCATGGATGAGAGGCAAAAGCAAGCATCTTGCAAATTTAGTAGAGCGTTTTGAGCGAAAAGCGGAAAAGCACTCGGATAAAGTATATCGTTATGAATGGTGGGGATTGATGATTTTGGTCGCAATTCCTCTGCCGGGAACGGGAGCATGGACGGGAGCTTTGGTTGCTGCCATGTTAGATATGCGTCTAAAAAGAGCATTTCCTGCAATATTTCTAGGCGTAGTCCTTGCAGGAATTATCGTTTCATATATTACCTATGGTGCTAGTGTACTGTTTTAGTGTATAATAGTCATATCATTTAAATCAAATCAAAAGGAGGTAGAACATTGACGATTTTAGGTTATGCCATCAGCATGCCAATATTTTGGTTAATCGTTGGGGTTGTGTTTGCAATCATTGAAGGACTAACGATGGGATTAACCACAATATGGTTTACCGGTGGTGCTATTGCGGCATTGATTGCATCTCTTCTTGACCTTGGAGTTTCTGCACAGGTCGTGCTGTTTTTCGTGGTATCCGTTGTATTGTTGGTGCTTACACGGAAAATATTCATTAAAAAATTGCGAACTGGACAGGAAAAAACCAATATTGATGCCCTAATTGGAATGGGAGCTGTCGTAACGACAGAAATTAAACCGTTTCAGCCAGGAATCGTCAAAATCAATGGTCAAGAATGGACTGCGATTTCCGAAGATTCACAAGAAACAATCGGGAAGAATGAGAAAGTTGAAGTCATTAGAATAGAAGGTGTTAAAGCAGTTGTTGCGCCTTTTGAAGAAGAACAATAAGGAGATTAATTATGGGAATTGCTGCTGTTATGAAGACAATCGTTATCATTGTATTGATTTTGATTGTAATTGCATTAATTGTAACCAACATTCGCATCGTGCCACAGGCGAGAGCGTATGTTATTGAAAGACTTGGCGCATATAAGGGAACATGGCAGGTTGGACTGCATTTTAAAATTCCGTTGATTGATAAAATTTCTAGAAAAGTATCATTGAAAGAAAAAGTTATCGATTTCCCTCCACAACCAGTAATTACGAAAGATAATGTAACCATGGAAATTGACACAGTTGTATATTTCCAAATTACAGATCCGAAATTATATACCTATGGAGTAGAAAGCCCAATGGATGCCATTGAAAACTTGACGGCAACCACACTACGTAACATCATTGGTGAACTAGAGCTTGACGAATCCTTAACCAGTCGTGAGCACATCAACACCAAGATCAGATTGGTTCTAGACGAAGCTACTGACCCATGGGGCATCAAAATCAATCGTGTCGAGGTGAAGAACATCACTCCACCTAGAGACATTCAGATGGCGATGGAAAAACAGATGCGTGCTGAACGTGAACGTAGAGAAGCAATTTTAAGAGCTGAAGGTGAGAAGAAATCTGCAGTCTTAATTGCAGAAGGTCATAAGGAAGCCGTTATTCTAGAAGCAGAGGCAGATAAAGAGTCTAGAATTCTTGAGGCAGAAGCGAAAAAAGAAGCGGCGATTAGAGGCGCTGAAGGTGAAGCGGAAGCAATCAGAATGGTACAGCAAGCTACTGCTGATGGTATCAAAATGATTATGGACGCAGATCCAAATAAGGAAATCATTGCCCTTAAGGGTCTTGAGTCCTTCGAAAAGGTGGCAGATGGTCAAGCAACGAAGATCATTATTCCATCAGACATTTCCGGTCTAGCAGGTCTTGCTACATCATTAAAGGAATTGGTAAAAGAATAAAAAATATGCCATGGATTTCCAATAAAGGAGTCCATGGCATTTTGATTTTTTGGTTTTAATTCTTTAAGCTTTGCAGTGGAGCAGGGATACGTCCTCCACGGTTGATCATTTTTGCAGGAGATTGCATTCTTACCGGCATAACTGGTCCGTATCCAAGTAGACCACCAAAGTCTAGCTCTTCCCCTTCCTTTAAGCCAATGGCAGGAATGACTCTCACCGCAGTGGTTTTAGAGTTGACCATTCCGATGGCAGCTTCATCTGCAATGATGGCGGAAATGACTTCCCTTGGCGTATCGCCAGGAATGACAATCATATCTAGACCAACAGAGCAAACCGCAGTCATGGCTTCTAATTTTTCAATAGATAGTACACCATTTCTTGCAGCATCAATCATACCCGCATCTTCACTAACGGGAATAAATGCGCCGGATAAACCACCGATGCTAGAAGATGCCATAACACCGCCTTTTTTCACTGCATCGTTGAGCATAGCAAGGGCAGCAGTGGTGCCGTGCGCTCCACATTGCTCAAGTCCGATTTCTTCTAGAATATGTGCAACGGAATCACCAACGGCAGGGGTTGGTGCCAAGGATAAGTCAATGATACCAAATTCAACGCCTAGCATTTCTGCTGCTTCAGTTCCTACAAGCTGACCGATTCTAGTGATTTTGAAGGCAGTTTTTTTAATGGCTTCAGCGATTTCTGTCATAGAAGCGTCGTCAGGCATTTTTTCCAAGGTTGAGCGAACAACCCCAGGGCCAGATACACCGACACTGATGACACAGTCTGCTTCGCCAACACCATGAAAAGCGCCAGCCATGAACGGATTGTCTTCAACAGCATTGCAGAATACCACCAGCTTGGCAGCACCAATGCACTGTCTGTCCTTAGTTAATTCTGCAGCATCATAGACTTTTTGCCCCATTAGCTTAACTGCATCCATATTGATGCCTGCTCTAGTAGAACCAATGTTTACTGAAGAGCAAACTAGCTCGGTTTCGGCAAGGGCACGGGGAATTGCTTCAATTAATTCTCTATCGCCTGCACTAAAGCCTTTTTGGACCAAAGCGGAAAACCCGCCGATAAAGTTGACGCCAACAGCGTGAGCGACTTTATCTAACGTTTTAGCGTATTTCACTGGGTCACCACCAGATACCCCAAGCAGCATAGAAATCGGTGTAACCGAGATTCTTTTGTTGACGATGGGAATACCGTATTTCTTTTCGATAAACTCGCCTGTTTTCACGAGATCCTTAGCGTAATTATAGATTTTGTGGTAAACCTTTTCGCATGATTGATCAATGTCGCTGTCTGCACAGTCAACAAGAGATATTCCCATGGTAATGGTTCGTATGTCCAAATTTTCTTCTTGTATCATGGTTATGGTTTCCATGATATCGCTCATATTTAGCATGTTGTTCCTCCCTGATTAACTAGATTCTGTGCATGGAATTAAAGATGTTTTCGTGCATAACGTGAACCACCATCTCAGGCACAGTTGCCTCTATAGATTTCTGTAATTCATCAATCTGTTTTGTTGCATCAGTGATGTCGATGATCATGACCATGCAGAAAAAAGAATCTAGTACAGATTGGGTAACCTCGATAACATTGGCATTGGATTCAGCAGCAGTTGTGGAAACCTTTGCCAAAATGCCGACCATATCTTTTCCGATAACGGTAACTACCGCTTTTGATGTTTCTTTCATGATTGTTCTCCTTTTATTTCAACTTTGTATTGACCTATATTAAGTGAATGATTTACCGTATATAATACATTAAGGTAAGGGTAATGTTCAAGAAAATATTGCTTATTTCTGCGAGAATTTCCAATTAAGTTAGACATACTATTGGGATGAGCGCAGAATGCGACCTTTGTTCGCGCCTGTCGGTCAAACTCCATTGTCGCCAGCGTTGCTTCAATTTCCTCTCTTGCGATGGCGCCTTCAACTAACTGCCTAAAGGCGGGATGAAACGTGTTTCCTACAATTTCACCACTGGTGTTGATGACGTCGGTGCTCTTTAATCCTACACGGATAATGTTAATCCCTGCACCGGTAAGCATCTTATACATTTCCTTGGTTCGATACACTGCCTCGTCTTCACTGAGCGGCGTGTAAGTTCCTTGGCGATATTGGGTCATCAGCTCCGTATCCTCAATGATTACTGTAGGATATAGGCGAGCAATGGCTGGAGCAATCTTGACGGTTTCTTCAGCGGAATGCAGACAGCTTTCCAAGGAATCTCCGGGAAGCCCAATCATTAATTGGATACCCAGCTCAAAACCATAATCTTTAATCATCTGCGCACTCTCATAGATGACTTGACTATTGTGACCTCGATTGGCTAAGCGAAGCACCTCATCATCAAAGGATTGAACGCCTAACTCGATGACATCAGTGCCATATGCTTTCAAATTGTCCAAAATCTCAGCATTGATATAATCAGGCCGAGTGGATAGGTGAATCTTTTGTATTCGACCGGCATCCTTATACTCCTTAGCGATGGAGAGATAATGGGATTGTACGTCTATTGGAATCCCAGTAAAGCTACCACCAAAAAAAGCCACTTCGATGGTCTCTAGATTGCGTGGCTCCAAAGTGGATAACCAAGTCTCTATGACTTGGCGCACATCCTCACCAGTAATTGCTGATTGCCGAGCAGTGATCTTCTTTTGGTTACAAAAGATACAATCATTGAGGCAGCCTTGGTGAGGAATGAAAATTGGGATGATTGCCATTTTCTTCATAATATTGATCCGATGTCTGTTAATGGATAGTTTGGAAACCATTTGCAGGCAAGGCTGTGACCATGAATGAAGTCGATTATCGATTGGGCATCGGGATGAGCAGACAAATCACCGTTAAAGATAATTTCCTTTCCCACTCTTCCGCTAGCACCACCAATAAAGCCGGTATCATAACCATCTAAATGGACATGTCCTGGAGAAACCTTAAGAACATCTAAGCCCTTGAATTTTTCACAGGCCTGAGCGATTCCTTCGTCATAAGTAATGATGGCGTTCCAATCAACGACTACAGTACTACACTTGGTATATCCTTGGTTAACATCCACCAAAACCATATCCATGGCTTTAGCGGCGAGAAGCAATTTCTCGTTGGTATTGGATAAGTTGTGGATAAAGTACTTCCCAGTACATGCAGCATTGAATGCAATGTCTTTCGGATAGTCTTTCCCCAAATCTTGATTCTCTGCGAAGAAAATGGGAGCGTTATCATCTACGCCCATTTTGCATAGGAAAATATCGGGGTGATGGCTAATCGCATCATCGACGATACCGTCTGAAGCAATGAATTCAACCTGGTATCCTTTTTCTGTTAAGTATTTAATTAATCCGTCATTGGCTTTTTCTGAAATAAATAATTTGTTCATGGGAATATTATACGACAAAAGAGAAGGGTAAACAACCACAAAGTTGCAAGTTGCCATTCATCTTGTACGGTGGTATACTTCCATTAGAAGGAGAGAGAATTGATGAAAAACGAAACCCTGATGACATCTGGAACGATTTGGAAAAAAATAGTGCTCTTTTCTATACCGTTAATCTTGGGAAATCTGTTCCAACAGCTATATAATACTATTGACTCGATTATCGTAGGAAATGTAGTTGGAAGTACTGCGCTAGCAGCTGTCGGCTCTAGTGGATCAATCATTAACCTTTTACATGGTTTTTGTATCGGGGCTTCAGCTGGTGCCAGCATCATTACTTCGCAGTTTTACGGTGCGAGAGATGCGGAAGGCGTGAAAAAATCTGTCCACACCACCGTAGCGATATCCTTTTGGGGAGGCATCATCCTTTCTGTTATTGGTGTAGTCACGACGCCGTATATTTTGAAGCTGATGGATACCCCAGAAGAAGTTTTTGAACAAGCTCAAACATACCTTCGGATCATCTTTGGCGGAAGTGTTTTTGTCGTAGTCTACAATATGACTGCAGCGATTCTCAATGCAGTAGGCAACTCGAAGAGATCTTTAGTTTACTTGATCATTTCAGCAGTATCCAACATCATATTGGATATACTGTTTGTCATGGTTTTCAAGATGGGCGTTAGTGGGGCTGCGCTTGCTACAATTACCAGTGAATTGATTTCTTGTATTTTCGTTTTTTTGTATATGACGAAAAGCACAGATTTATATAAATTGACCTTGAAAGAAATTGGATTTCATGGAAATCTGCTCTCTAGGATCATTGGATTAGGGATTCCAGCAGGCATACAGAACATTGTCATTTCCTTGTCCAATGTGGTGGTGCAAGGCAGCATCAACAGCTTTGGTGCTACTGCCATGGCAGCCTATGCAGCATATAACAAAATCGACGGATTCATCATTCTGCCGATTTTAAGCTTAGGCATGGCCGCAACGACCTTTTCTGGTCAAAACCTGGGAGCAGGGGAATATGAGCGCGTTCGACAGGGCATGAAGGCTTCTGTAGGCGTGGGGATAATCTATACCGTAATTGCATCGGTGATTTTGCTGATTTTCATGCCACAAGTCATTAGTATCTTTACCCAGGATGAGGAAGTGGTGAAGTGTGGAATCTATATCATGAACTATCTCTATCCATTCTACTGGATATTGGCCATTTTTCACATTATGACTGGCGCAATCAGAGGCGTAGGAAAAACCATGGAAGCGATGCTGATTTCTGTAGTATCTTTGTGTGCTGCGCGAATTATTTGGATTGTCGTTGCCATGAGTATTGAGCATAGAATGGATTGGATTATTCTTTCTTATCCAGGCTCTTGGTTATTTGGTTTAATTCTTATGGTGCTCTATGTATGGAAAGGGAAATGGCTTACGAATGGTGAACATAGGAAATAGCTGGGATCAGATCTTAGCCGGTGAATTTGAACAAGAATATTATCAACAGCTACGACAGTTTTTGATTAGAGAATATCAAACCCAAACGGTTTACCCCGATATGTATGACATTTTTAATGCATTAAAATATACCGCGTATGAACAGGTAAAGGTAGTGATTTTGGGACAGGATCCTTATCATCAACCGAGACAAGCCCACGGCCTAGCCTTTTCCGTGCAACATGGGATAAAACCGCCACCATCCTTGGTGAATATTTACAAAGAGCTTCAAGGAGATTTGGGCATCGCCTCACCTACTCACGGCTGTCTGCAAAAGTGGGCGGAGGAAGGAGTACTGCTCCTCAATACCTGCCTCACCGTCAGAGAAAACCAAGCCAATTCCCATCGAGGAAAAGGGTGGGAGATATTTACGGACAAGGTGATAGAATTGCTTAACGCACGAAAAGAACCGATGGTATTTATTCTTTGGGGTGCCAACGCAAGAGCAAAGAAGAAAATCATTACGTCAGCGCAGCATATGGTGTTGGAAAGCGTTCACCCAAGCCCTTTGTCCGCTTACAACGGTTTCTTTGGCGGAAAGTATTTCTCTAAGGCCAATGGGTTTTTAGTCGGGAATGGCATGAAGCCAATAGAATGGCAGCTATAATGATGATAAACAAAATCGAGCAGCTACAGCTGCTCGATTGTTGGTTTTACATGATAAAAATCCCGTAATGCTTCGTACTGAGATTGTGCTTTTTTCGCTTTTGATGACCTTGGAGAATCCAGCTTAATGGCCTTAATCATAATATTTTTGGCCGTATGCTCCAGGGTGGTAAATTCAATCATGGCGACCTCATAGCCTTTAGATTCAAGCTTAAGTCCTCGGAGCCCATCAGTCAAATACTCGGTAAGACGATCCTTCAGTATGCCATGTTTTAACATTGGCTGATGAAGCTCATCCTGAATTTGGCTAAACAGCTCATGCTGACAGCATGGAACCGATAGAATCACCTTAGCGTTCCAATTGACTGCATTAATTAGTGCGTAATCTGTTGCCGTGTCACAGGCATGGAGGGTAACCACCATATCGGCGTGATCATCGGTATAGTCAGCAATATCTCCCATTAAGAAGCGAAGTTGTGTGTAACCTAAATCTTGTGCTATACCTTGGCAAAATGCAATGACGTCTTTTTTCAAATCTAAACCGATGATTTCTACTTGGCGCTGCTTCAGTATGTGTAGGTAATAGTAAAGTGCAAAGGTCAAATACGCTTTTCCACAACCAAAGTCAATGATCTTCAGAGATTCCTGTTGAGGAAGATAAGGGAAAACATCCTCGATAATTTCTAGGTAGCGGTTAATTTGGCGGAATTTACTATAGTGACGCTGTGCTACTTTCCCGGTGGCATCCATTACCCCAAGTCGAATCAAAAAGTCGCAAGGCACACCATCAGGAATAATGTATTGCTTCTTCTTGTTATGGGATAAGGTAGGCACACCTTTAGTCGGTAGGGTAGTGGTCATATGCGGTTTTTCTGGCTTAGCAGCAAGAATTTGGATGTCTTCAACAGTGGTGAAAATATTGATTTGCTTGAATTTATCACTAACCAGCTCTAACGCAAGAGCCTCTGCATCATCTATAGACAAGTTTCTATGGGTTACCTTTTGGGGGAAGGTGTATTCTGCCTGAATTTGCACAGAACCACTGAGCTCAACTGGCCTCATAGTAACCTTGCTGTATTCTAGGGATTTTTTCCGTTTGTGACTAAACACCATGGTAATCAATTGGCCCTCAGTGAATATTTGCTTTAGTCGTTGTGCGATTTGTTGCATTTCTTTTCTCCCATCTGGCTTTTTTCTGTTGCTGATATTTTAGCACAAATAAACATATGGTTCAATAAAGTGTTGAACAAACGTTGATTTTGTGGTAAAATTGAATGATATTTTTAGATTGTAAAGGGGAAAGAATGACAGAAAAACAAAGAATAATTAATATTGCAGTAATTGCCCACGTTGACGCAGGAAAGTCTACTTTAGTAGATGCGTTTTTAAACCAAAGCGGCATTTTTAGAGCAAATGAAGAAACCGTTGACTGCGTAATGGACAGTGACGACATTGAAAGAGAACGAGGAATCACCATTTATTCCAAGAACTGTTCAGTTATGCACGATGACGTGAAAATAAATATCGTAGATACACCAGGACATGCAGACTTCTCATCAGAAGTAGAACGCATCATGAAAACGGTAGACACCGTAATTTTGTTGGTGGATTCTAGTGAGGGGCCTATGCCTCAGACCAGATTTGTATTAAGTAAATCCCTTGAGCAAGGACTAAACCCGATTTTGTTCATCAACAAAATTGATAAAAAGGATGCAAGAATCACGGAAGTAGTCGATGAAGTATACGAGCTGTTTATGGACTTAAATGCCAATGACCAGCAATTAGACTTCCCGATACTTTACGGGATTGCAAGACAGGGCATCGCGGTACGTCAACCGGAGGATGCAGAAGGACTTTCTGTTGAACAAGGCGAAACCAAAATAAAGCACACACCTGCAGGATATGCAGGACTAGATATTACACCGCTATTTGATACCATTATCGACCACTGCACGCCATATCCGGACTTAAATGAAGAGCCACTTCAATTTCAGGTTTCGACTTTAGGCTATGACGATTACATTGGAAGATTAGGCATCGGCAGAGTGACCAAAGGCATCATCAAAGCAGGTCAGGCTGTAGCTGTTGCCAAAGACAATGGTGATATTGTTCAGCGAAAAATCAACCAAGTTTTCGTCTATCGTGGGTTGATGAGAACCCCTGTAGAGCAGGCCGAATGTGGCGACATTGTTGTAGTCTCAGGAATATCAGATATCTCCATTGGAGAGACCATTTGCGACCTCGCAAATCCAGAACCAATGGAAATGATTCATATAGAGGAACCGACACTTTCCATGACCTTTATGGTAAACAAATCACCCTTTGCTGGGAAAGTAGGAAAGTTTGTCACCTCGAGACACATTAAGGAAAGACTAGAGAAAGAATTAGAAGTTAACGTAGGAATGTCTGTTGAAGAAACTGATTCTACCGATAGCTTCAAGGTGTCTGGAAGAGGAGAACTGCACTTATCGGTTTTGATCGAAAATATGCGAAGAGAAGGCTATGAGCTGGCCGTATCAAAACCAGAGGTAATTTACCGCAGAGATGAAAAAGGGAAGAAATTGGAACCAATCGAACAGGTTGTCATTAGTGTTCCCGATGAATACTCAGGGACAGTAATTTCCAAATTGAATTTACGAAAGGGAATCATGGTACAGATGACGGGAGAAAACGGATACTCTCGATTAGAATATCAAGTGCCAACAAGAGGCCTTTTAGGATATAGAGCCGAATTCATCAACGACACTAGAGGAGAAGGAACGATGGAAACCCGCTTCCTTGAATTTGATGAATATAAAGGCGAAATTGCAGGAAGAAGCAATGGCGTGGGCATCTCCATTGAAGAGGGAGTATGTACACCGTACGCCTTAGCTAGCATTAGCGAACGCGTGCAGATGTTTGTAGAACCAGGAACAAAGGTATACGAGGGCATGATCATCGGCATGAATTCTAGAAACGAAGATATGGAAGTGAATCCATGTAAAGCGAAGAAAGCGACCAATATGCGTGCGTCGGGAAATGACGATGCAGTGAAGCTGGCACCGCCAAGAACCTTTACTCTAGAAGAAGCCCTTGATTTTATTGACGATGATGAGCTGGTGGAAATCACACCAGATGACATAAGATTACGTAAAAAGCTATTGAAAGAAATCGATAGAAGGAGAGCAGGAAGGTAATGAACTTTTTGGCAGTTGGCCTTGGCGGAGCATTGGGAGCGTTGGCAAGATATGGACTTGGAACAATCCCGATTAAGGGTGGATTCCCTTATATGACGTTTTTGATCAATTTAACGGGTGCCATACTCATTGGTGCGTTTGTCGGACTAATGATGACCAAAAAGGAGATGAATCCCAATGTGATTCTTTTCGTCAAAGTAGGATTATGTGGTGGATATACGACTTTTTCCACCTTTTCATTGGAAGTACTAAACCTGTTTGATGAGCACCGTCCAGTGCTTGCCGCAGTGTATGCAGTAGTCAGTGTAATGACGTGCATCTTTGGCGTGTGGGTTGGAAGAAAGCTGGTTGTTGGGTAAAGGAGGAAGATAAATGTCAGAGAAAACAATTGATTTGCTTATGGATATTGGAATTGCTGTTGTAGCGTTCATTGCTGGCATTATTGCAATCAATATCATTCTTCGTTTAGAAAAGAAGGCTTTAGGAAAGACTAAACTAGACGAAGCCTTGCATTTGTTCATTCTTCGTGGAACAAAAGTCGCTTTGCTAGGACTGCTAATTGTCATGCTGTTGACTCGTTTAGGTGCTCCAACGTCATCCCTAGTAACTTTGATTGGTGCCACTGGTGCAGCCATTGCTCTAGCACTTAAAGATAGTTTAGGAAACATTGCTGGGGGTATCATTATATTAGTGAATAAACCCTTTAGCAAAGGGGATACCATTGAAATTGGAGAGTATATCGGTGTGGTTGATGATATTGATTTATTGACGACACAGTTACATACCTTCGATAATAAAGTGGTCACCGTTCCCAACGGAACTGTAACCAACTCTATTATGCTCAACTATTCCAGAGCAGAAAAGCGAAGAGTGGATTGCACGTTTATGATTGGTTATGACGCTGACATCCACACGGCCAAGGAAATCCTTGCCAACGTGGCAGAGGCTCATCCAGATGTGCTTTTGGCTCCAGAAAAAATCATTGGCGTATCTTCTCAAGGTGACAGCGGAATTGCACTTGATTTAAAGGTTTGGTGCGCAACAGAAAACTATTATGACATTAAATACTTTTTAGAGGAAAATGTAAAAATCGCATTTGATGAGGCGGGGATAAATATCCCTTATCCGCAAATCGATGTACATGTACGACATCGTTCTGCCAAATAACCAGTTCAGATTTGGGCAGAAATAAATCACGTAAATCATTTAATTTTTTTATAGATGAGAATGGGAGAAAAACATGAAAGAAATTAAAAAATTCAAGCGAGTGTTAGTCGCCAACAGAGGCGAAATTGCAATCAGAATCTTCAGAGCCTGTCAGGAATTGGGGATCAGAACGGTTGCGATTTACTCAGCAGAAGACAAGAACAGTCTTTTTAGAACCAAAGCAGATGAAGCTTACCAAATCGGAAAGGACAAAGCACCAGTTGCAGCATATTTGAGCATTGACGAGATTATTGAGCTGGCAAAAGCGAAAGGCGTAGATGCCATTCACCCTGGATATGGGTTCCTTTCAGAGAACGTGGAATTTGCAAAAGCGTGTGAAGAATCCGGTATTGAATTTATCGGGCCAACAAGCACCATGATGGATCGACTAGGAGATAAGATTAAATCCAAAATCGTTGCCCATGAAGTTGGTGTGCCAACAATTCCAGGTGTAGAAGCAGCCATTGGTTCTGAAGAGGAAGCAGTGGAGTTTGCAGAAAAAAGTGGATATCCGATTATGCTAAAAGCGGCAGCTGGCGGTGGCGGTAGAGGAATGAGAATCGTTCGTGAAAAGAGCGATTTGATTGCTGAATACAGAAGCGCCAAAAGTGAAGCGGCAAAAGCCTTCGGTATCGACGATATTTTCATTGAAAAGTTTTTGGAAAACCCTAAACACATTGAAGTACAAATATTAGGGGACAAGTATGGAAATATTGTACACCTTTATGAAAGAGACTGCTCAGTGCAGAGAAGACATCAAAAGGTAGTGGAATTCACTCCGGCGCTTTGCTTAACGGATGCACAGAGAACTGCTATTTGCGAAGATGCACTGAAAATTGCCAAAGCGGTAGATTACAGAAGTGCAGGTACTGTTGAATTCTTAGTGGATCAAAATGGAGATCATTACTTTATCGAAATGAACCCAAGAATTCAAGTTGAACATACGGTTACTGAATTGGTAACGGGCATCGATATTGTGCAGTCACAGATTAAAGTGGCGCAGGGTTATGCCCTTGATTCTGACAAAATCGGTATTCGCAGTCAGAATGACATTACCATGAGAGGTAGCTCAATCCAGTGTAGAATCACGACAGAAGACCCAGCAAACGGATTTGCACCTGACACAGGCACCATCGAGCTTTATCGAAGTGCGTCTGGCTTTGGAATCAGACTAGATGGAGGCAATGGATTTACTGGAGCGGTGATTTCACCATACTATGACAGCCTGTTGGTTAAGATGACGGCATTTGCCAACACCTTTGACGATGCACGCAAAAAGGCCATTAGAGCCCTGCGTGAAACCCAGTTAAAAGGCGTGAAGACAAATATTGGATTCCTACTCAATGTGTTAAATCATCCAACATTTAAGGCTGGAGACTGTAACACTGGGTTCATTGCATCAAATCCAGAGCTAATGGATATTGCAAAAAGCCAGGACAGAGAGCTTAAGGTGCTCAACTATATTGGAAACAAAGTGGTAAATGAAACAAAAGGCGTAAAGCCTCAGTTTAACGTGCCAGTATTCCCAAGAATCAAAGAAAGTGAAATCGAAGGCTTATCAGGAACCAAACAGCTATTGGACGAAAAAGGTCCTGAAGCTGTAGCAAAATGGGTTCTTGACCAGCAAAAGCTTTTGATCACCGATACAACTATGCGTGATGCACAGCAGTCCTTGATGGCGACAAGAGTAAGAACTCTTGATATGGAAAAAATCGCGCCAGCGGTTGCCAAGTATGGAAAGGATTTGTTCTCTCTAGAAATGTGGGGCGGAGCAACTTTTGATACGGCTTATCGATTCCTGAAGGAAAGCCCTTGGGAAAGATTGGACACCTTGAGAAAGAAAATTCCTAACGTGATGTTCCAGATGCTCATTAGAGGGGCCAATGCAGTTGGATACAAGAACTATCCGGACAACGTCATTAGAGAATTCGTCAAGCAGTCAGCCAAAAGCGGAATTGACGTCTTCCGTATCTTTGACTCCCTAAACTGGATTCAAGGAATGGAGATTGCTCTTGATGAAACCTTAAATCAGGGCAAGGTTGCAGAAGCATGCATTTGTTACACTGGAGATATTCTAGACGAAACTAGAGAAAAATATAACCTGAACTACTATCTAAAGATGGCTAAAGAGCTAGAAAAAAGAGGCGCGCATATTTTAGGCATCAAGGACATGTCAGGATTACTCAAGCCGATGGCAGCGAGAAAATTGGTCACAGCACTAAAAGATGAGATTGAAATTCCAATTCACCTGCACACCCATGACACTAGTGGAAACGGCGTGGCAACGATTTTGATGGCAGCGCAAGCAGGAGTAGACATCGTCGATGCAGCCTTCAACAGTATGAGTGGATTGACCTCACAGCCAGCACTTAACTCTGTAGTTGCAGCCCTTGAATACAGTGATAGAGACACAGGTATTCACCCAGATGAGATTCAGAAGATTTCTGAGTATTGGAAGGATGTACGACCAGTATATAAAAAGTTTGAGTCCGAATTGATGACCTCAACAGCAGAGATTTACAAGTATGAAATCCCTGGTGGTCAGTACTCTAACCTGAAGCCTCAGGTAGAAAGCTTTGGTCTTGGACACAAATTCGAAGAAGTAAAAGACATGTATAAATCCGTCAACGAGATGCTAGGTGATATTGTAAAGGTAACGCCTTCATCAAAAGCTGTTGGCGATATGGCCATCTTCATGGTGCAAAACGAACTGACTCCAGAAAACATTTTGGAAAAGGGTCAAGGCATTGACTTCCCAGACTCCATCGTATCTTATTTCGAAGGCATGATGGGACAGCCAGAAGGCGGTTTCCCAGTTGACCTACAGAAATTGATTCTGAAGGATAAGGAACCAATTACACAACGACCTGGAGAATTGCTTCCACCAGAAGACTTAGACTACATTAGAGAAGGCCTCCAAAAACACTTTGATATAGAAGGTACGCCAAGAGAAGTGATGAGCTATGCTATGTATCCAAAGGTATACGAGGATTACTTAACTAGCGTGAAGAAGGAAGGCGGTTTCCGTCTAATGGGATCCGATATTTTCTTCCATGGATTAGCTGAAGGGGAAACCTGTGAAGTGAAACTAGAAGAAGGTGTGGAGCTAGTCATTAAACTTGCAGAAATCAGAGCGACCGACAACGAAGGTATGGCCGAATTGGTATTTGAAGTCAATGGCAATAGAAGAATCATCAAAGTGAAAGACAACGAAGCGGTAAGCAAGGGAACTGACTCTGCGATCCGTTACGCTGATGAAGAAAACCCAATGGAAATCGGCGCCAATATCCCAGGAAACATCATCAAAATTTTGGTGCATGAAGGGGATACCGTTACTGAAAAGCAACCAATTGCCGTAATTGAAGCGATGAAAATGGAAACAAACATCATTGCGACAGCCAACGGAGAGGTAGAAAAAATCTTCGTCAAAGAAGGCCAACAAGTAAAAGCAGGCGAAATGATTGCATTGCTGAAATAAAACATTCTTGAAACCGTCAGAGAAATCTGGCGGTTTTTTTGTGGGATAAAATGAAATTCCCAATAGAAAAATAGTTTGGCTGAGGGGAGACATATGCTATACTCATCTTAAGATGTATCTGAAAAAATACAAAAAATACGAAAAAAAGACGAAATAAAAATGAAAAACAAACAGAAAATAAACGGTTCGTCAGATAAAATGAGCTTAGTTGGAGGGAAATATGACTAGAACATTAATTTACAATGGAACAATACTGACCATGGATGGTGATGTGGCAGTAGCGAAAAACCTGCTAATTGACGGGGAAAATATTAGTGAAATTAATCTTGATGATGCAGAAATCATGGCATTGGGCGATGATGTGGAACGGATTGATTTGCAAGGGAAGACTTGTTTGCCAGGATTCCATGATAGTCATATGCATATGGTTGAATATGGTTATAATCGGAAGTACTGCGTAGATTTGTCTGTGGCTAAATCGGTAGAAGAAATCATCACCATGATGAAACGATTTATCGCAGAAAATAAAATTCCGGAAGACAGTTGGGTTTTAGGCATGAGATGGAACCAAGAGAATTTTTCGGAAAAGCGATTATTGACCAAAGAAGATTTGGACCAAATATCGGATAAGCATTTCATTCTGACCAAGAGAGTTTGTATACATATTGCTACCATCAACAGTAAGCTACTAGCCCTTTGTGGAATCACGAAGGACACCTTTGTTGGAAATGAAGGCATTGGAAGATACCTGGACGGTCAGCCCGATGGAAGAATATATGAAGATGCAATCAGTGATATTGTATTAGCAAAAAAGCCTCCATTATCAACTGATGAAATTGAGAACATCATTATTGATACTACAGCAGAAATCAAAAGCAAAGGATTCACGTCAGTACAAAGCGATGATATGAAAGCGTTTTCTGATGCAGAATCCAAAGGAAATATTTTAAAAGCATACGACAATTTGCGCAACAGAGGAGAACTGCCGATTAACGTATTTCAACAGGCACAAGTGACCAGTTTACGAGAGTTTAAAGAAATCATCGCCCTAGCAGAGGGCATAAAATCGGATCAACACTTTTCCATAGGTATATTGAAATTGATTCTAGATGGTTCTCTTGGCGCAGGGACAGCAGCAATGCTAAAGCCATATAAGGGAACAGAAAACCAATTAGGCATATTGAATTTTTCTGATGAAGAATTAGATGAAATTGTGGCGTATGGGTACCAACATCATTTCCAAATCATGTGCCATGGAATTGGAGATAGAGCCATACAACAAGCCATCGATGTTATGGCAAAATATCAAAAGCAATACGGAGAGGACAGGAGACCACGTTTGGTTCATTGTCAAATTTGCAGAAAAAGCCAAGTGGAAGAAATGGCAGAATACCAAATTATGGCGGACATTCAACCGGCTTTTGTGCCTACTGACTATGATGTGGTAGAAAAAAAGATAGATATAGATGAAAGCTATACCCTCTATCCATGGAAAACAATGTTAGATGAGGGGATTCATATTAGTGGAAGCTCTGATGCTCCAGTGGAATCCTATGATGCCCTAGAAGGCATACAGGCGGCAGTTACTAGAGCAACCTTTGAGGGAAACCCAGAAGGCGGTTGGCTACCAAAGGAAAAATTGACTGTAATGGAGGCGCTCAGCTTATATACTTCTGCCCCAGCCTATGCAGTATTTCAAGAACATAGAATGGGAAAAATCAAAGCAGGCTACGCCGCCGACTTAGTGATACTCGATAAAAATCCGATGGATGTTCCAGAAACGGAGCTTCATCAAATTCAAGCCGTAAGAACCATTTGTAGAGGAAAATAATAGGAGAAGTCAAGATGAAAAAAGTATTTGTAAACGTGAACGGCTACACCATGAATATGCAGAATGATCGTTTTGAAGCAGTAGTTGCAGAAAACGGATTGATTACCTTTGTTGGCTCTAATGAGGAAGCGCTTGCCCATTTGGATGATGCTAGTCAAACGATAGACCTTAATGGGAAAACCATGCTTCCTGGATTCAATGACAGCCATATTCACCTTCTCAGCTACGGCTACAGCTTGGAGGTAGTGGATCTTAACGACTGCAAAAGCTTACAGGAGCTTAAGGACAGAGTAAGACAGTATATTAAAGAAAGAAACATTCCGAAAGGCCAATGGGTTGAAGGAAGAGGTTGGGATCAAAATCAATTCGAAACGAAGGAAATGCCAACTAGGCTTGACCTTGATGAAGAATTTGGGGATTACAATGTGGTGCTGACGAGAACCTGCGCCCAGATTTCCGTAGTGACAACCAATGTACTTAAGTTGGCAGGGATTTTCGACCATCCACAGCAAATTGAAGGCGGAATGATTCTGACCGATGAAGAAGGAATGGCGACCGGACTATTAACGGGCTTAGCCACAGAAATTGTTTACAAGATTATCCCTAAGCTTGGCGTTGAACGAATCAAAAAATGCATTCTAGCAGCGTGTGATGAATACGTTTCTTCAGGAATGACATCAACACAGACTGACGATTTTGAACTGCTTAGAGCAGGAAACTTCAAGGAAATATTACAAGCCTACATCGAGCTAGATAGAGATGGATTATTGCCTATGCGTGTAAACTTAATGCTTCACCTGCCTACAGTGGAAGAATTGGAAGAATTCATAGCATTAGGATATAAAACCGGTGACGGCAGTCCGTTTTTCAAAATCGGTCCGTTTAAAACCATAACGGATGGTTCATTGGGAGGAAGAACGGCAGCACTTCGTGAGCCGTATAGCGATAATCCAGAGGGCATGGAAGATAATGCAGGAGAAATGTATATCAGCAAGGAAGAGTTAGAAACCCTAACGCAGATGGCCTTTGATCATGGATTACAGCTTGTATCTGATGGCATTGGAGATAGAGCCATGAGAACGGTGCTAGATGCCTTCATCAAGATTATCGAACAAAACCCAGGAAAAGACTTACGCTTTGGCATTGACCACTGTCAGATTACGACAGAAGGGATCATTGAAGACTTTGCCAAGTATCATATTATCGGTGGATTGGAATTGGTTTTCCTTGCTTCAGACATTGCCATTGTTGGCGATCGAGTGGGGGATCATAGAGCATCTATGTCCTATAACTGGAAAAGATTTAGTGATGCAGGTGTAGTGATTGCAGCAGGATCGGACAGCCCGGTAGAAGAGTATAGTCCTCTTGATGGGATTTATGCGGCAGTCACCCGTTGCTCCTACGACAAAGAACCGAAGGGTGGATATAACCCAACCGAAAAAATGACCATCGAAGAAGTACTTCACAGCTTCACTACTGGACCAGCCTATGCGACCTTTGAAGAAAAAGAAAAAGGGACAATTGAAGTAGGGAAATATGCAGATTTTGTTGTATTAGACGAAGACATTTACACCATTGATCCGATGAACATTATGGATATCGATGTAGAAATGACCGTCGTCAATGGCGAAGTCGTTTATCAGAAATAGGTGAAGCTTATGTTAGAGGTAAACAAAGAAAAAAATCCAGACTATGTGCTGTATAACGGAAACATTATTTCGATGGACACTTATGGCGAGGAATATAGCGCTATAGAAATTACCGATGGGAAAATATCCAAGGTGTATAGCAAGGAGGCTTGCTTCCCTAAACGGGCTTTTGCAACCAAGGTAATCGATCTAAAAGGCAAAACGGTTTTGCCTGGATTTATTGATAATAATATCCATATGGTGCAGAGCGGATTGCTTCAATACTGTGTAGAAATTGAAGCAGATACGAAGGAGAGCTTTCTGCGTCAGTTGAAAGAAAAAACACAACAGTTTCGCCATGGAGAGTTGGTTTGGTGTGTCGGTTTTGATGAAAAAGCCATAGACGTTACGCGGTGGGATTTAGACAAGGTATCCTCCAGTCACCCAATTGTTGTCAGCAAAACAGAGTTTCACAAAACGGTAGTGAATACCAAGGCGTACAATACCCTGTCCATTCCCATGAGTGTGGATGGAGTCCAAAGAGACGAAAAAGGCATGCCTACAGGCGTACTCCAGGGTGAAGCGAGTGGATTCGCTCGACGCAAAATATACGTCAATTTTGTCAGCGATGAGTTGAGAAAACAGGCAGTTAGAGATGTGGAAATTGAAGCGTTACAGTATGGAATCACCACGGTAAATGCCATGGAGGGAGGCGCATTTTTCTCCAATCGTGATATTGACATTGTTGGCGATTTTGCCAAGGACAGCATCATCGATATTCTCCTGTTTCCACAAACCTTAGATACCAATCATGTGATGGATATGGAATTACCGAGAATCGGTGGTAATATCTATCTGGACGGAGCCATCGGCTCTAAGGCTGCGGCACTGAACCAGTCCTATGTAGGCGATCAAAGCAAAGGTTCACTTTACTATTCACAAGACGATGTGAATTACTTTGTACTAGAAGCCCATAGCGCAGGCTTGCAAATTGCATTATCCTGCATTGGACCGAGAGCAATAGAACAAGCATTGCTGGCGTTTTCTTCCGCCTTTGAGGCCATCGGTAAGAAAGAACATCGACATCGAATCGAATTGTTCGTTCTGCCAACAGCGGAACAGATTCAGAAAGCAGTGGAGCTAGGATTGGTACTATCCATGCGACCAAATTATGACTACATTTGGGGCGGCCCCCAAGGAATGTATATGGGAAATATCGGGAGTCTCTGGAAAGATTGCAATCCTATCGGTGAAGTCATTAAGCAGGGCGGCATCGTTTGTGGTGGATCAGAGTATAGCGTTACACCGCTGAATCCAATGACTTCCATTCAATCCTGTGTGCTTCATCATCAGGAGGACCAAAGGATTTCTGCTTACGAGGCAATCAAAACCTATACCGTAAATGGAGCTTATGCAAATTTTGCTGAAGATAGAATCGGAAAAATCAAAGAAGGTTTTCAGGCGGATTTAGTTGTTTTAGAAGACAATCCTTTGGAAGTGCCGGCAGAATGCGTCAAAGATATTGGCGTAGAGATGACCATTAAAAATGGAAAGGTGGTCTATTCCAAGGAGGCAGTAATATGGAAGTAAGAATTTATCTGCTTCAGCGGCCTCGAATTGAAATAGAGGGACAAGAAGTTCTAACGAAACTGAATAATAAGGCCTTGGCATTGGTGTTATACCTAGCATCAAAACAGGGAGAAAGCATATCTAAGGAAGTCATCAGCGAGATTTTTTGGCCAGAGCAGCAAGAGGAAAATGCCAGATCTAATTTGCGCCAAACCCTGTCATACATTAAGAAGGTTTGTAACGAAGAATGGGGCAGTGTCATCGGAGAGGATGTGTCAATCATTACATCAGAGAGAAATCTTTGTGCGATGAATGAAAACCTCAATATTACGGTAGACATTATTGACTATCAAAACTTGATTCAAGAGGCAAAAGAGACTGATGAACCAATGAAAAAAATCAACTACCTTCAGCAAGCCGCAGATATCTATCAAGGGAATATTCTCACGGGAATATACGTAAGAGGAAGTGCCGCTTTCGAAGAATGGTTAATGTATGAACGTGAATCGGTAAATCAGAATCTGGTGCAAATTTGCAAAAACTTATCCGAGCTATACAGAAAAGCGAATCAACTGGAAAAGGCCATTGACTGTCTGAAAAAGCTATTGGCCGTAGATCCGTTATTAGAGGATGTTCATCTAGCATTAATGCAGCTTTACTATGACAACAAAGAGCGAACAAAGGCAATTTATCAATATAAGGAATGTGTAAAAATTCTCGGAGAGGAATTGAATATTGGGCCAATGGAGGAAACGAGAAATCTGTACAAACAGATATCCGAAGCAAGCACTTCTAGCCTAGAGGCCTCTCCTAGCAAACGGCAAACGGCTGTGGATTGTGTGTTCTTGATTCAAGGAAAAAGAGAGAATGCTATCCGCTATGAATGTATCTATAACAGTCTTGAGCCTACGGTTGAGCATCAGGATGCGGTTCCAGAATACTTAAAAAGAGGACTAGCAATTATTTTCCCACAATATGCCAGCCATCTAGACGGACAAAACTTAAATGAAAGCTACTTGTTTTTCACCATTAAGAAACTATTTGAAGAGCTAAGCGATCAGCAAAGAGTCTGTATTAAGGTCAAGCAATTTTCTTTGCTTGATGAAGGGACGAAAGAAATCGTCAACTATCTGTTAGATAATTTGGATCATCCAAATATCGATATAAAAATGATTAAGGAGGAATAATCAATGTCTAATAAACAAGAAACAAACACTGGACTACGTAAAGAGCTTGGACTGTTCCATAGCGTTTCTATCGTAGGCGGAATCATGATTGGTTCTGGTATTTTCTACGTTAGTACTTACGTTTTGTCGAGATCCGGCCTATCAGCAGGATTTGCAATCATTGCGTGGATTGTAGCAGGGCTCATGTCATTAATGGCTGCATTATGCTATGCAGAGCTAGGAACCTCAATGCCACAAGCAGGTGGTACCTATAACTATATTTCCAAGGCATATGGTCCAGGAATAGGGTTTTCCATGGGAATTACTGATTTCTTTATTTCCCAGTCAGCTTCCATAAGTGCTCTAGCAGTAGGATTTGCTACCTATTTTAGCATTTTAGTCCCATTACATCAGTGGCAGGTGAAAGCCATGGCCATAGCAATTATTGTTGTATTATCTTTAGTGAACATGACTGGTGTAAAAAAGGGAGGAAATCTCCAAAACTTATTTATGGTAGCAAAGCTTATCCCAATTGGCATCATCATCGTCTGTGGATTTGTGATGGGTAAGATGAATAATCCGATGGAAATTGTTCCAGGAGAAGGAATCAGCCCAATCAGCGCCTTTGCATTGGCTATCGTAGCAGCACTTTGGGCCTTTGATGGTTGGAGTTCAGTTTATATCGTTTCCGAGGAAATGAAAAATCCGAAAAGAGACCTTCCTAGAGCAGTAATTATTGGTGTACTTGGTGTAACTGGAATTTATGTATTATTTAACTTTGCCCTACTAAAAATATTGCCGATTAGTGACATTGTTGCTACAGAAGCTCCAGCCACAATGGCGGCTGAATTCCTGTTTGGCAAGCCTGGTGCAGTGCTCGTTACTGTAGGCGCATTGGTGTCAATTATCGGTTCATGTAATGGATGTATCTTGGCTTATCCAAGAGAATACTATGCCATGGCAAGAGATAAACGATTCTTCAAGATATTCGAAAAAATCGATCCTAAGACAGGAACACCGATAAATGCGCAATTGGCAACTATGGTGATTTCTAGCGGATTAATTCTTATTGGTACATTTGAACAGCTAACAGCGTTAGTCGCTTTCTGTGCATGGATTTATTATACCCTAGGCGTATCTTCTGTATATGTATTCAGAAAGAAATATCCTGACATGGAGAGACCGTACAAAGTATGGGGATACCCAGTATTGCCAGCATTAACGATTGTATTGTCCCTAGTGGTTCTCGTAACAACTCTGCTAGAAGACCCTAAGACTTCCGTAATCGGTGTTGCAGTGCCAATTGCAGGGTTCATCTTGTACCACGTTTACTTCAAGAAACAGGAACAGAAAGAAAAGGAAAGTGCGTAATCACTTCTTTAAATCAGTGAAGAAACCCAGCAAGGATGCGATACTTGCTGGGTTCTTTGCCTGTATTTCGCATTTCATTGACCCCTTAACTCATTTGGTATATAATAAACAAAAAAAGGAGGATAAGGCCATGTTAAGAACAGAGAAAAAGGAACGCCGTAAATTCGTATTGATTCTATGTGGGATTGTATTCAGCTTTGCCGCATTGGTGCCAATTACCCTTTATTTGGTAAATAAAAGTAGAGAAAAGGCAGAAATCCTATAAATTTGACTAATAATCATGTATACATGATTTTCGCTTGACATTTTTATTCAATGTTATTAAAATAAATGCAGAAAAAGAAATAAAGCGTTAGTCTAAGGGGACGACGGGTGGAATATACTTTTAGGTATTCCATACGTCGCTTTTTTATTTTTTAAGATACGCGCAGTAAGGAAAGGAAGAGATAAGATGAAAGAAAAAGTAATCATGAGCGGTAACGAGGCCATCGCTCGCGGCGCATATGAAGCCGGTGTAGGCTTCGCCTCAGCTTATCCAGGAACTCCAAGTACTGAGATTCTGGAGAATATGCCACAGTATAAGGACATTGATTCCAGATGGGCAAACAACGAAAAGGTTGCACTGGAAATGGCTTGCGGAGCACAGGTTGGAGGACTTAGAACGTTAACGGCAATGAAACACGTTGGCTTAAACGTAGCAGCGGATCCATTGATGACCATTGCATACGAAGGAACCAATGGGGGCATGGTTGTTGTCACTGCAGATGACCCGGGAATGCATTCATCTCAGAATGAACAAGACAATAGATATTACGCGAAGCTAGGCAAGCTCATCATGCTAGAACCATCAGATTCACAGGAATGTAAGGATTTCACCAAATTGGCTTATGAACTATCCGAAAGATTTGATTTGGTTGTACTGCTGCGAGTGACCACGAGAGTCTGTCATTCCAAGAGCATCGTTACTTTAGAAGAACCATTACCAAAGCAGGTAAAGAAATATAAGACGGACATTCAGAAGTATGCTATGCTTCCAGCAATGGCGAGAAAAAGACACGTCATCGTGGAAGAACAGTTAAGCAAGGTAGAAGAATACGGCAACAACTGCGAAATCAACAAAGTAGAGTATAACGACAAAAAGGTGGGCATCATCACCAGCGGTATTTCTTATTTGCATGCAAAGGAAGTGTTCGGCGACAAGGTGTCTTACTTGAAGCTTGGATTAACCAATCCAATGCCATCAAAGCTTATCAATGATTTTTGTAATAGCTGTGAAACCATCCATGTTATCGAAGAAGGCGAACCGTTTATTGAAACTGCAGTCAAAGTATTAGGTCATCAGTGCACAGGAAAAGACAAAATCTCCATTCAGGGAGAGTTAACAGCAGCAATCGTAAGAGCATCGCTGACAGATGAACAAGAAGCTGATGGATATAGTGTGGATCTTAAGGCGGCAGACAGACCTCCAGTGCTTTGTGCAGGATGTCCACATAGAGGATTCTTCTATTCCTTTACCAAAATTAGAGATAAGGTTGTTCCACTAGGGGACATCGGTTGTTACGGTTTAGGCGTGCAGACTCCATTCTTTGGTGAAGAAATGTGCGTATGTATGGGCGGCGGATTATCCACTACAATCGGAATGGCAGAAGCGTTGAAAGCACAAGGAGATTCAAGAAAACCTATGGGATTCTTAGGAGACTCCACCTTCTTCCACAGTGGGCTAACCAGCTTGATGGATGCAATTCACGCAGATGCTGATGTTATCGAAGTCATTTTGGATAACTCCATTACAGGAATGACAGGCCATCAGGAAAACTCTGGAACAGAAGTGAACCTAATGGGAAAACCAGTTCATCGCATTGATATTGTTGATATGGTTATGGCAACAGGAATTAATCCGGACAACGTAAGCGTAGTTGACCCAATCAATCAGGAAGAAATGGATGCAGCATTAAACAAGGCAATTGCAGGTAAAGGATGTCAGGTCATCATTACAAGATACCCTTGTGCGTTGATTAAATCTGTAATTAAGGCTAGAGGAAACGTACATTGCAAAGTAAATGCAGACAAATGTGTCGGATGTAAAATGTGTATGAAAATCGCTTGTCCGGCAATCGCATTCAAAGATGGAAAAGCATATATTGCAGATCCAGCCAACTGTACAGCTTGCGGATTATGTCAGCAGCAGTGCAAGCTTAATGCAATAGAAAAGGTGGGTGAATAATCATGACAAAAAACATTATTTTAGTAGGTGTAGGTGGACAAGGTACAATTTTGACCACAAAGATATTATCAACTGGTTTAGTGCAAATGGGTTATGACGTGAAGATGAGTGAAATCCACGGCATGAGTCAGCGTGGAGGTACAGTAGTTACCCAGCTTAGATACGGTGAAAAGGTATATGCACCAAATATTGGTGATCATCAAGCAGATTTGGTGGTATCCTTCGAAAAGATGGAAGCCTTAAGAGCGCTTTCCTATTTAAAGAAGGATGGCGCGTTAATCACTGATGATCGAGAAATTATGTCCATGCCAGTCTTAACAGGCGAGCAGGAGTATCCTTTTGATGCCCTTGAAGTGTTGAAGGAAAAAGTAGAGGACTTTACCTTGGTTCCAGCAGGAGAAAAAGCGGCAGAATTGGGCAACGTCAAGGCGCAAAACATTTGCCTTCTTGGCGCACTGATTAAGAAGCAAGGCTTAGATACTATCGATTGGAAGGAAGTCATTAAGAATAGCGTTCCAGAAAAAGCAGTAGAAATCAATCTGAAAGCTTTTGATGCTGGATTTGCAATGGCATAATCATCGTGGTATCATCATATTGAAGAGGAGGGAAACGTATGGCATATCAGAAATTTAACGAATTAGTCGAACAATGCAAGCAGCATCCTGATACGAAAACCGTTGCAGTGGCAGGCGCTGCTGACAGTCATGTACTTGGCGCGGTAATCGAAGCGGAGAAAATAGGGCTGGTAAAAGCAGTGCTTATCGGCAATAAAGAAGAAATTGAAACAGGTCTTAAAGCGTTAGGAGAAGCTCCAGCAGATCATAAAATTGTCAGTGCAGATACTCCAGCAGATTGCGGGATTGAAGCAGTGGAATTGATCAAAAATGGGGAAGCGGAATTCATCATGAAGGGAATGGTCGACACGAAAGACGTGTTGAAGCCTTTGGTGAATAAAGAGAACAATTTACACACAGGCAGATCCATGTGCGTCTTCTCTTATAACGAAGTGCCAATCATGAATAAATTAATGGCAATTGCTGATGGAGGAATGATTCCTTATCCAACCTTGGAGCAGAAAAAGGACATCATCATCAATTGTGTAGAGTCTCTACATAAATTAGGCATTGAAAAACCATCTGTTGCAGTCCTTGCAGCAGTAGAAAAGGTTAATCCTAAGATGGTAGAAACCACCGATGCGGCAGCCCTTGTGGAAATGTGCAAGAATGGAGAAATTCCAGGATGCGATATCGTGGGACCGATCTCTTTTGACATTGCCATGAGTAAAGAAATTGCAGCGACAAAGAAATATGATTGTCCATATTGCGGAGAATTCGATTTGTTATTGGTTCCGACCATGGCAGCAGGAAATTTGATGCATAAGGCGATGATTCTTTGTGGCGGTGCAAAAATGGCAGGCGTAGTTGTAGGGGCAAAAGTTCCAGTGGTGCTGACCTCAAGAGGGGCATCTACAGAAGAAAAATTCGTATCCCTAGCATTGGCTTCGCTGATTTCAGGAAAGGAGTAAACCATGGCAAAGAAATTATTGGTCATTAATCCTGGTTCAACCTCAACGAAGGTTGCCGTATATCTAGATAGAGAACAACAGTGGGTTGAGAGTATTTCTCATTCTCAAGAAGAGCTGGCTCCATTTGCTGATATTTATTCGCAGATGGATTTTAGAACTGAACTTGTAAACAAATGCTGCGAAGCACATGGCGACAAGGCAGAAGATTTTGATGCAGTAGTCGGCAGAGGTGGATTGCTTCCACCTGTTCATGCGGGCGCATATGAAGTAACAGAATACATGCTTGACTGCCTAAAAAATAGACCACAGCTTCACCATGCTTCTAATTTAGGCGCGCCGATCGCATACGGCATGGCACAGAAAGCAGGTGTAAAAGCATACATCTACGATGCAGTTGCCGTTGATGAAATGGAAGACGTTTACCGTGTTACAGGTATTAAGGACATCAAAAGAATCGGAAGAGGACACAACCTCAACATGAGAGCAGCTGTCATGAACCTTTGTGAACAGAAGGGAATTAGCGACAAGGATTACAACATTATCTCCGTTCACCTTGGCGGTGGTATCTCAGTGGGAATGTTTGATCATGGAACGATTGTAGATATGATTTCTGATGACGAAGGTCCATTCTCCCCAGAAAGGGCAGGAGGACTTCCAGTGTATCGTGTATTGGATTACTGTTATGATGTATACGATAACAAAGGCGATATGATGAAGCAGCTACAGAGAAAAGGCGGATTGGTATCCCATTTCGGCACTGCAGATGTAAGAGAAGTTGAACAAATGGTAAAAGACGGCGATGCCCATGCAAAGCTGATTTATGATGCTTTGACGCTGAATGTAGCGAAGAACATTGCAAAACTTTCTGTTGACGTAAACGGAAAAATTGATTATATTGTTCTCACAGGCGGAATCGCTTATTCGGAAACATTTACCAATGCAGTTAAGGAACGTGTTGAGTTTATCGCGCCAGTGGAAATCATTGCCGGAGAAAAGGAAATGGATTCACTAACACAAGGCGTACTGCGCGTACTTAGCGGCAAAGAAACCGCCAGAACATTGACGGAATAGGAGTAATATAATTTATGTCAGATAAGAAAAGATGGTTGTACCTAGGCGTAGGTACGCTACTATTGATCTTTTGTGGGTTGATCTATGGGTGGTCTTTATTTCAGGCACCCTTTAGCCAAATCTATACAGAGTGGAGCTTGTCACAGTTATCGATGACCTTTACCATTTCTATGGTATTCTTCTGCTTAGGTGGATTTGTCGCAGGAAAATTATCAGCACACATTAAACCTAGATTGATCATTATGATTTCAGCAGTGCTGCTGCTTGTGGGTTTCTTCGGCGTTTCTCGTATGAACCCAGACAATCCATCCACCAGTTTAATCATGCTGTACATCTGCTATGGTGTAATCGGTGGAAGTGGAGTAGGCTTCAGCTATAATAGCGTTATATCAACCATGAATAAATGGTTCCCTGATAAACCGGGTTTGGCATCAGGAATTATGATGATGGGTTTCGGACTTGGTGCATTGATTCTTGGAAGCGTTGCATCCGGATTGGTTGCATCTAAAGGTATCTTCAATGCGTTTATGATTTTAGGTATTGCGATTTTCGTAGTACTTATGATCGGATCAGCATTTATCAAAGTACCTGATGCGCCAAAGGCTGATGCGGATAAACCAGCGCCAGCCCTCGAAGGATATACCCCTGGAGAGATGTTGAGAACCAGCTCGTTCTGGGTATTTGTTCTCTGGTGTGTCATTGCCAACTCAGCTGGACTAATGGTCATCAACAGCGCAGCATCCATTGCGGTTGCATTCGGCGCGCCTGCTATTGTAGGTATGGTCGTATCCGTATTTAACGGAGCGGGCAGAGTCATTGTTGGTGCATTGTTTGATAAGCTGGGCAGAAAAAAGACCATGTTTCTCAACATGTGTGTACTAGCAGCTGCGGGAGTCATTTTGCTACTCGGTGCGAAAACCTCTGCAATGGTCATCATTTTGGTCGGACTGCTATGCGTGGGTATTTCCTACGGTGGAAACCCAACAATCTCTTCGGCATTTGTCAACAGAGAGTATGGACCAAAGTACTTCCCAGTCAACTTCAGCCTTGGAAACTTTTCGTTGATTCCAGCGGCTATACTTGGACCGATGATTTCAAGCAAATTGATCGAAGGGGCAGGTGGTGCATATGATACCACGTTTATGGCCATTATCGTTTGCGCGGCGTTGGCATTCGTCTTGTGGGCTTGTCTAAACAAAGCCTGTGCCAAGAAAACAAAATAAATGATTAACACTTATCCGGAGGCGAAAGTCTCCGGTTTTTCGTGCAAACAATCCGTTCCTATGATATGATAATCTTGAAAGGGAAAGGGTGAAATGATGACAAAGATAAAGAATTTTTCCTTAGCACTGGTATGTGTAGTGGTAATCGTTTGTATTGCCATTTCAGTGACGGTGCTATGTAAACCAATATATTATATTGCCATTGAGCAACTGGATATTGCCGAAACGTCAGGGTACACTGCTGCGCAATGTCATGAGAATTATGACGTGCTAATTGAATATAACCAGCTAATTTCACCAGACACGTTGGAGTTCCCGGACTTTCCCATGTCGGAATACGGACGGATTCATTTTGAAGAGGTGAAGGATATTTTCGTGGCGGCCCAGTGGATTGCATTACTGGGAATAGGGTTTTTAGCTGGACGAATCTTATGGCAACGGCGGAGAGGAAATCGTGATTTTTCCTGGCTCAAATTGACCACCTGGGTTGGACTGGGCATTGTTGCCCTTGTTGGCGGATTGGTGGTCTTTGATTGGGATATGGCATTTACCTTGATGCACAATATTTTCTTTGCCAACGACTATTGGATATTCAGCTCCGTATCAGATCCAGTGATCAAAATCCTACCGGACAGCTTCTTTTTGCTCTGCGGTATTATGATTTTGGTACTGGTGGTCTTGGCCATCGGCGGCTGTCGATTGCTGGGGAAAAAATTGGAGAGATAGATGACTCAAAGTAGGGAGGTGTAATGAAATTATGCTATGTTCAAATTGCGGAAAAGAAACGGTACAAGGATATTTAAAAAGTAGCCGAAATATTTATTTTGGCACGGTGAAAGCCGCTGACTTTTCTTTTGAAGAAAAGGAGATTTCGTTAGGGCACTTTTGGAAAGAAACTGATATAGAGTGCTTCCATTGCGCCGATTGTAATCTATTCTTTTTTTATTATTCAAAACAGGATTAGGATATTATTGCACCAAATAAAACAACCCAGCAAAGCTGGGCTGTTTTTTTGGCGGAGGACATGGGACTCGAACCCACGGGGCTGTTACACCTTACCTGATTTCCAATCAGGCTCCTTAGCCACTCGGTCAATCCTCCACAATGATTCAATTTGTATTTTTCGTACCAATATAATTTACCACAAAAGAAAAGGTTTTGCAAGAACTTCTCGCAAAACCTTTTGTGTTTTCTAGATTGGCTCTATATCAAATGTTGAGGAGTTATGGGATAAACCCAAATGCCATCATTCGCAGTTCTTTTGATGGATGATGTCAACTGGCTGTATTACATCAACTGAATTGCCATCATTCACAGTTTTATATGCTGGTGATGTCAATATGCATGTATTATGTTAACCAAAATGCCATCAAGAGGCTTTCAACAAGCAGATGATGGCATTTCAACCATCGAAATGATTGCTATTGGCATCAAGTCCCTTTATATTCCAAATTGATGGCATTTCACAAGATGGAAGACGATGAACAGGCAGCATCATTAAGAAAAAACCAGAGGCGATTTTGCCTCTGGAAAAATAATCAATAATTTATTAAGTTTGTATTGTCCCAACATTTGACATAGAGCCAGATTACTTTACAACCTTAGCCACAGTCTCTTGCATCTCATCCACATTGATGACACCGGTATGTCTAATTTCTTTTTTGTCTAAGTCTTTCAGTCCCTTTGGAATTCTCACTCCTGTTTTGGCTGCTAATGCTTCTACGTATTTGAATCCGTTTTCTTCTTCGCCTAATCCGATAGCCTCAGAAACGCTTTCAGCGAATTTATATGCACTTGCTGTAGACACGATGATTGTCGGTGTTTCGTCGCCTGTAGCCGCTTTGTAGTCCTCGTAGACCCTATATGCTACTGCAGTATGAGTATCCATTAGATAGTCATTTTCTGCATACATTTCTCCGATGGTTTTCTGGGTTGATGCGACATCTGCAAACCCACCGTAGAAATCGGTCATTCCTTCTTTGATTTTGCCACTGACGGTGTAAGATTTTTCGTTATCCAAGCTTTCCATCAACGCTTTGATTTCCTGACCATTCCCGCCGCTTAGGTGGTATAGTAGTCTTTCTAAATTGCTGGAGATCAAAATATCCATTGATGGGGAGTTGGTCAAATAGAATTCTCTTTTGATGTCGTAAATGCCTGTATTGATAAAATCTGTTAGCACTTTGTTTTCGTTAGATGCACAAATGAACTTATTCATAGGAATACCCATTTGTTTTGCATAGTATGCCGCCAAAATATTTCCAAAGTTACCAGTTGGAACCACTACGTTCATCTTTTCGCCATCCTGAAGCACGCCCATTTCTAACATTTTGATGTAGCTGTAGACGTAATATGCCACCTGCGGCACTAGTCGTCCGATGTTAATGGAATTGGCGGAAGATAGTTTGCAGTTGGATTTTGCTAATTCCTCGGCAAAATGATTGTCGTTGAAGATTTTTTTCACGCCTGTTTGCGCATCATCAAAGTTTCCTTCAATAGCGAATACGTGAGTGTTTTCGCCCTCTTGGGTAATCATCTGCTGTTCCTGAACCTGGCTTACGCCTTGATTTGGGAAAAATACAACGATTTCTGTTCCGGGTACATCAGCAAAACCTTCTAAAGCTGCTTTTCCAGTATCTCCAGAGGTTGCCGCCAAAATGCAAATCTTTTTGTCTTCTTTCTCTTTTTTGATGGCAGTTGTGAGTAAGTACGGCAAAATGGATAATGCCATATCTTTAAACGCTGCGGTTTTTCCATGGTAAAGCTCTAGGAAGAATCCATCGCCAGCCTTGACGATAGGTGCGATATCCTTGGCTTCGAATTTCTCGTCATATGCCCCATAAATGCAGTGCTTTAATTCTTCTTCTGTATAATCATCAAAGAAAGCGCCAATCACTTTAAAAGCCACTTCTTGATAGGATTTTCCAATCATATCCTTTACATCAAAAGGTAATGCTGGGATTGATGTAGGAACAAATAATCCTTTGTCTTCAGAAATGCCCTGAATAATCGCCTGCGCTCCTTTTAATACTTTGTCACTTCCTCTAGTGCTTTTATAGTTCATCATTTTGGCTTCTCCTTAATTTCAAATGTTTTTGATTTTGTACTAGACAACAATTAATCTACAGTATATAATAAATACCGTGATATTTCAATATATCAATGCAAATTTTTTCGAATATGTCGCCTTGGTCAAGTGGTCAAGACGTAGCCCTCTCACGGCTGAATCAGGGGTTCGACTCCCCTAGGCGATACCAATGAAATAACCACCTATAATTGTTGAAAATTCAATGATAAATGGGTGGTTATTATTTTTCCCACTACTAATTCCTCAAGGTGTTAATGGCACTATATGACGATAATTGGCACTCAAAAGGTTGCCATCATAGTTGCCACTCATCTTTTTTCGCACCAGTAATATAGAGAGAGCAAGATAAAAAACAAATTGACTATAAAAAGTGGCTTGGTGTTTATACGTCAAAAATGCGTGATAGAGGGGGGGATGACGTGAGGTATACAAAACAACCACAAGCTAAATAAACTCGGTGTAAAGAGAGATTTGAGGCGATAAATATCTCTTGAAGTTTATAAGTCAAGATTTAGTCATATTTGTATAAATCTATATATAAAAACGGATAAGAACAGTCTTATCCGTTGATTTTTTGCATAAAAAAAGGAAAGACGTTTATCTTTCCTTTTCTGTACTATTTCTATGTTAGAACATTACCCAAATCCTATATCCGTTATCAGTTTTTCTAGTGTAAATAGTAAACCAATTAGTGCCAGAATATCCAGCATCAAAGTAATCGTCTTTCGGAAACCAAGTCAATGGGTTAGCGTTCATTTCACTTATTAGTGCAGATTCAACCATTTCTTTTGCTTCTTTCAAAACTATTTCTTTCTTCCAGTAGTGTCCAATATACTCTGGAAAAAGTGCAGTCCATGAACTATTTTCTGGTGTTTTTTCAGCATAGGTTGGGTTTAGTTTTGCTTCAGTATCACCCCAAAGCACGTCCTCATATCCTGTTTCAGTAGTAGGATTTTCAATACTACCAATAATGTGTTCCATTGTATAGGTACTTCCATCCATTCCCGTATATGGTTCAAAATCATCGGTTATTGGATTGTACTGTAACCTTTGCTTTTCAATGCTTTCGCCATAAGCGATTAACTCTGGCATTAGTTCGTTCATGTTCCAGTCGGGAACGTATTTTTGTTTTACAGAAAAGTATCCGTAGACTTTTTTGCCCTTTACTGTTCTATATGCTCTAACTTTGTACTCATAGTTTTTACGAGAAGAAAATCCTGTCTTTGTGCTATCACGCCAATATGTTTTTGTAGTCGTTGCTACTTTCTTCCAAGTGTTTTTACCCTCAATAGTACGATATACTTGATAGCCTGTTGCTCCCGCCACCTTAGACCATGTTGGTTGCGGTGTGTGAGAGTACGGTTCGCTATCTTTTCCACCTAATGGTACGGATAAATTCTTAACCGTTGCTGGCTGAACCTTGTTACTCTTAACAACACTAAACGCTCCCTTGCCTTTAGCATTAATGGCTCTTACTTTATAGTAATATGGCTTTCCAGAAGTGAGTCCCACGTTACTATAAGTTGTAGCAGTAGTGGTTTTTTTCAAAACGTATTTACCAGTTTTCTTTGTTGCTCTATAGATTTGATATTTTGTCGCTGTCGGTACTTCTGTCCACGTCACCTTTAAGCTTCTATAGCCGTTTTTAGATACTTTAACGCCAGTAACCTTAGTTGGTTTCTTTGTCGCTGGTAATGGTTTTTCTGGCTCAATAGGATCAGTAACATCTGGTACTGTTGGATCTATTGGTGCAGTATCTGTTGTTGCAAAGATAGGTACTGCTGATGTAACGATCAGTGCTGCCATTAGCATCATGGTTACTAATTTCTTTTTCATTTTGTTTCCTTCTTTCTTAACTAGTAATTATGCTCCATATTTATATTATACTGAAGTAATTTAGAAAGTCCAACTTAATTACTTAAATGCTTTTCCATTTAAATTATTTCGAAAATCAAAGATTTTTTTGACAGCACTGTAACACATTCACAACAAAAGATTGCTTTGATATTGCACGCGCGCAAAATGGAGATATTTTAGTGAACTCACCGATCATTTTGATGTTTGAATACATTCTTTTATTTTAACAGGTAATTGTTGCGGCACGCCGCAAATTATGATACAATTCTTTCATTAAGAAAAAGGGAGTTTTACTATGAATCATTTCTTTTCAATGGCTTCTTTCTTCGCCGGAGTTGGTGGAGTGGATTTAGGTTTTGAACAAACAGGGCGTGTCAAAACAATTTATGCCAATGAATTCGATAAATATCCTGTAGAGACTTATGAATCAAACTTTAGCATAAAGGTTGACTGTCGTGACATCCAAGATGTCCTACCTGAAGATGTACCTGCGATTGATATTTGTGTTGCAGGGTTTCCTTGCCAGGCTTTCTCTGTTGCCGGTTACCGTCAAGGGTTTACTGACGAAAAGGGGAGAGGGACGTTGTTCTTTGAACTAATGCGTATTATTGCAAACAAAAAACCAAGGGTGGTTTTTTTGGAAAATGTAAAAAACCTCGTAGGCCATGATGGTGGGAATACATTTCGTGTCATTTTGGAAGCTCTTAAAAATGAAGGATATCAGTATCGATATAAAGTGTTAAACGCAATGGAATACGGAAACACCCCGCAAAACAGAGAGCGAATTTATATTGTCGCATTTCGTGAGGATGCAGACTTTATGAAGTTTTCTTTCCCGGATCCGATTCTATTAACCAAGAAACTTTCTGATATTATTGACTATGATCATAAAGTCGATGACAAGTATTATTACACTCTTGGAAAGTATAAAGGGGACATCTGTTCAAAACTTGCCCAAGAAGTAACTGACACTGGTTCCGTCTATCAATGGAGAAGGCAATATGTTCGCAGGAATATGTCAGGAGTAGTCCCTACGCTTACAGCTAACATGGGAGAGGGAGGGCACAATGTGCCTATTGTGCTTACGAAAAACGGCATTAGAAAGTTGACACCTCATGAGTGTTTTAATACTCAGGGATTTCCAGATGATTTTAAGCTAGCTAATCAATCAGAATCAAGATTGTACAAGCAAGCGGGGAACTCAGTATGTGTCAATGTAATTCGGCGCATTGCAGAAAATATTGTTATGGCTATATCTTAAAAATAACGACTCAGCTCTACGCTGGGTCGTTATTTTCATCACTTACTGCGTCAATATCCTCTAAATTGTAAAGTCTTTCGTATGTACCTAATTCTCCAAAGTCAACAGCGTACTTCCCGCTTTCTAGTTTTGTGAAAACAACGCTATCAACATTAAATTCCTTTAACATCTCATATGTTATTTTTGTGCCGATAGGAAGCTCGAATACAGTTCTAAGTAGCCATTCTCCAAGTAAATCGTTAGGATTACTCATGATGGCTTTCCCGTCTTGCTGACACACCTTTGCACTGATCCATTGACCATCAGGCAACATCAATTCAAAAGGAACATCTCGTGGTGGGAAAAACTCTTTTCGTTTTCTATCTTCGACAGGGTAGGGAATATATAACTCATTAGGGTTCCGTGGGGTCACTCTATTTACAATTCTCTCTCCGCTTCCATCTGTTTTATAGCTTGTTCTAGCTCCATTCCACTGGTTAATTCCACTTTTTTCAGCAACAAATTTTGTCCCATCCGATTTAGTAGAGTATAGTCTTAAACACAATTGATTTTTTTGTGGAGCAGTTTCAGGTGCAGACAACACAGACTCTTGATCAGTCATTTTAGAAAGAAATTCAAATGGGTCATCATATATCTCAACTTCAAATTGTTCCAATAATTCCATATCATCAAAAATCATGTAGAGTGTATTTTTAGAACTACTGAAGTGATATACATGTCTTCCGTCTGTGAAGTATGTGCTATTAACATTACCTCGGGTTTCATCCAATTCGATGTTTTCTATGTCGATTTCGTCGAAGGCAGCCTCATATATACACATTGAATTAGGAATACGTTTTACAACATGGTAAAGCATTTCATGAAGGCCATGGGCGTTCATTGTTGTTCTTATCCTTCGGTTTCTATATCCTGCAATAGTTTTTACTAAATCTAAACCCTCAAGATTTTCATATTGTGGTTTAAGTTTGCCGAATTCAGCAACTTTCTGATTGTCTTGACCAACCCAAGTTTTTAAGCCAATCCCGATTCCATTTTCGCTATCATATGCATCTACAGAGTCATCACTTCTTCCATTATTCTGTACGTCGAAATATTTAGCAAAGATATTTTCGTGTGCTCTATAGTATAAATATGGCGTATCAGAAGCAGAAAACAATCGTGATAAACCACCTAGTATTTTTAACATTTTTTTGTAGTTTTCCCGATGTTTTTCGGGTTGCCGATCATAATACATCCATTATTCTCCTATCCGTCGCGAGTTCCATTATATACCCAAATCTTACTAAGTATTTCATCAAATGTCAACGCTAATTCCAAGCCGTATTACTATAAAGTTCGAAACTACAGCATTGGAATCCAAACTATCTGACACAAACTAAAAGATATGCCTAATGGGTTGCTATCGTTTTGCAAATAGAAACTTTTCCCCTAGTAGAAATTTTTCCTTTTTATATTGTGCATTATCCCCATCTAAGCAACTATTCCTTTGAGTTGTGCAAATAAAAAAACTACTTAGGATTTAGAGTATTCCCTGTTGGTTGAAAAGTTTTATAATTATTCGAGCCAAAAAAACTACTTAGGGTTTTAACCGTTCTGATGTAATCCCGTTTATTCCGGAGGTGAATCTCAAAACGATTTGTGTTCGAAAAAACTCATTAACGTTTGAATTTCACCATTTCAACGGTAGATTTCAAAATGACTCGGACTAAAAAAACTACTTAGGATTCTGAGCATTCCCTGTTTGCTGAAAAGTTTTAGAATTATTCGAGCCAAAAAAACTACTTAGGATTTTGAGAAAAAACTACTTGGAGGTTTTTGTTTTGTAGATGAAAAAATAACGGAGGGAATACCACCGTTATTCTTTCATCACTCAGTCAATTTTCATTTTACCGATGAGTCAAAACTGTCACTCATCTCTTTCCGCACCAACAATATAGAGAGAGCAAGATAAAAAACAAATTGACTATAAAAAGTGATTTGGTGTTTATGAGTCAAAAATGCGTGATAGAGAGGGGAATGACGTGAGGCATACAAAACAACCACAAGCTAAATAAACTCGCTGTAAAGAGGGATTTGAGGCGATAAATATCTCTTGAAGTTTATAAGTCAAGATTTAGTCAAATTTGTATAAATCTATATATAAATATTTCAACACACCTCAATCAGCACCAACTTTAGCTGAAATAAAGGAAGAATTAGAGTGTTAGGAACTTCGTCTTAATTTGAAACGGAGCTGAAACGCCAAAAGAAGAAAAATGGCGAGATTAACTTGAAGAATTGTCTTGACGCTTTTATATATGTACGTTATAATGTACGTATAAAGTATAGAGAGGTGATTAGAATGATTAACACAAATTCAACACAGTTAAGAAAAGATCTATTTAATACCCTGGAACAAGCAGTCAAATACAATGAACCCATTAATGTAATGACCAAAAATGGTAATGCAATAATCATCAGTGAGGCTGACTATAACAGTATGATGGAAACCATTTATCTACATAGTGTGCCAGGTCTTGTAGAAGAAATCATTGCAGCAGGATCTGCACCAGATAGCGAATTCGTCGATGAAAAAGATGTAGAATGGTAAACGCTCATGTATGAAATAAAGTACCATAAAAATGCAGTAAAGGATATTCCTAAACTTAAAGCTGCAAAACTTGATGCCAAGGCAAAAGCATTAATTGATATTATCAGAATAAATCCTTTTGATTATCCACCACAATGGGAAGCACTCAAAGGAGATATGGAAGGCTATTACTCTCGTCGCATAAACGTAAAGCATAGACTTGTATATCAAGTTATAGAAGAAAAAAAGATAGTCCGTATCCTTAGAATGTGGACGCATTATGATTGATAAAGATACTTGAAAGAGGGGAAATATACAATGAAGAAGAAACTAATGACGATTCTGCTATCGGCTACGCTGCTTGTAAGTGCAGCAGTACCCGCCTTTGCAGAAGATACTGGGGGCGTAGTGCCAGACCCAAATGCACCGACAACAGAGGAGCCGGGAACAACTGACCCGACAGACCCAACAGATCCTACTGAACCTACCGAACCTGAAGAACCTGCACCGGTTACGAAAAAGCCTGCTAAGGTTACAGGGCTAAAGGTATTAAAGAATGGATACAACAGTCTAAAGGTAACGTGGACAGAAACACCTACTGCTGCTAAGTACCAAGTATACAGAGCAACAAAGAAAAACGGCAAGTATGTACTAAAGAAAACCACGACCAAGACAAGCTATACAAACACAGGACTTACTTCTGGTAAAACCTACTGGTATAAAGTAAGAGCAGTCAATGCCAAAGGCAAAGGCGTGTTCTCTGTAAAGAAGGGCAACAAGGTAAGACCGGCGAAAGCAGTCATCACTAAGGTAAGCTTACCGAAAAACGAACAGGTAAGAGTACACTGGAAAAAGGTTGCAGGAGCATCCGGATACCAAGTATACAGAAAGAAGGTTGGTTCTACTAAGTGGAAGCTACTGAAAACCGTTTCTAAGAACGCAACATATGCAACAGACAAAATGCTTGGAAAGAAATCATACCCTTGGGGTAAATATGGTCCGGTATATTACGACCACAAAGACTTAGAGTATTCATGGGAATACAAGGTAAGAGCATACAGAACAGTTAAAGGCAAGAAAGTTTACGGATACTTTTCTGTAAAACAAAAGTATGTTCCAGACTGGACTGTAGAAGAACTTTACGAGGAGCTTTGGCAGTACGGCGAAAGCTTGACATGGACAATGCACGAACTTGTACCAACATACCCAGAGCCGAATGAAGATGGCGATTACCATGTTGCTAAAACTGACGGGACAACCTATACGCTAAACCATGTTGTTGGTTGGAATGAAAATGTCGAAGGTGAAGCAGGTATTGTGTTCACTAACCCAGAAAGAGGCAACACCGAAAAGAATGAAACCTTTGTTAGACATACGGAAAAGAACTCTAACTGGTCTACCTTGTGGCCAATGACCATTCATCCATATATGAGCAAGGAATACATTTTGAAACGAGTAAAATCAAGAATGTATACAGACTTAGAGGACACTACATTTGCCAATCCACTGTATAAGGGTTCTGATTTTGAATATAATGGTTATACAGGAACACAAGATTTCTCTGTATACTTCAAACCATTTGTCAATGGATATAGATTGTATCTATTGTGGTAGGCAGATAGAAATTAATTTAATACTAGATAAAAAGGGAAGCGATTGCTTTCCTTTTTTATTGCAAACAATTAATACGAATACTGTAAAAATTCAACGCTTAGATTTTTCTAGGCGTTTTTATATAGATGCAAATTAAAGCGACTTCATTCAATAAGGAGGAGAATATGACAAAAACAAACAGTCAACACTTTGCAAGAAGATGCCTTGTACTGCTACTGGCTTTTGCGGTAATCTTTACCTACGTTCCGCAGGAAGCCTTTGCCGGAAGCCAATTTAGAGCAGGCTCTAAGGTATACTTCGTCAACGGAAACGTCTTAGAGGGAAAAGACGGTAAGCCATACGGGGGCTATGTTTCTAACGCAAGCCGTCATGCTTACGCCATTAAGCCTATTGGAGGCGGCAAAACCATTCGTGGTTACTGCCTAGAGCGAGACGTAATGAACCCAAGTAACGGCAGCACCAAGTACACAGCAAACGATCCAACTAAGTTCTTTGATGATATGGGAAATAACAAATCAAGAGCGATTGCCCTTGCATTGCTTTACGGAAAGCAGCCAGATTATAGCTATTCTGATATGGAAAAGATGCTTGGCGTATCAAGAGACGATGTCAACATGGACGATTGGTGGCTTGCAACGCAGCTGATCATTTGGGAATTTGAGCAAGGCATTAGAAAGAGCGTGGACACTATTCCTGCTAATGTTAGTGCAAAAAAGCTTGGAACAGTAGCAGCAGGCGGCGAGCCGGCAGACTTTCACTTTAACATCATTAAGGGAAGACCTGCGGCCAAAATATATTTTGCTATGCTGAAGGCCATGAGAGTGCATAAGCTTGTTCCATCATTTACCGAACAAGCTAAATCAAAAGCAAAAACGATCTTCATGGAAGAAACATCGGCAGGTGTATGGAAATCGGTAAATTCCAAGTATGCAGGAATTAAAGACGAAGCGGAAAAAGAAGCGGCACGCCAAAACGCTGATTATTATGTTTTAACTGACACTAAAGCAAGTGGAAGCGCCCTCAAGGTGATGAAAAACGCGGCGAAAGACAGCGCCTACACCTTCACGCAAAACAAGGCGGGGGGAAATAAGTATACACTGACATATAAAGGAAGCACACTTCCTACAGCGACTAAGCATGGTAAGAAAAATATTCCAGAAACCACAGACGAGGATTTACTTGTTTGGCAATCTAGTGGATACCAGACCATTGCTACAGGGGCAGATGACCCAGTAGACTTCTATTTCAAAATGAAGCCACTAGGCACTAACCTAGAAACAGGAGAAGACCCAGAGTTTTTCCCTGAACTACAGTTTCCTGTCCATAAAGATGACCTAAACGAAGGTTGGGATGGAGACAACTGTACGGGTATGGGAGATGCGTCTCTTGGTTCAACCTTTGAACTGTATAGAGACGGTAACTTAGTGGATAGCATTACGCTAGACGCATACGGCGAAACAGATTACCTATCGGACATTCCTTGGCAAGAGGCAAGTGACTTTGTGAAAACTGAGTCTGGAAGCAAAGCCCATGATAATAGCGGGACAAATCACTGTACCGTTACGCCAACGCTAAGAGAGTGGGAAGCTACGACAACGTACACCATTAAAGAGATCCCGGCAGACGGCAGACTACCAGAGAAGGTAGTAAATACCAGAACCTACACTGTAAACTACTACGCTAAGAGCGTAAATAGCCAAGAGTGTATGAACGATGAACAAAGCTGGGGAAGAATTAACTATAATGTAGAATTTGTTGATAATGGAACAAGCACTACCGTATCCGGAACAGTGGAAAGCGGAGCAGTGCTGATGGACTATACTCATGAGTTTGACGTACAGACCTATGTAAACGATAACTACAGAGGACTGCTTGAAATCATCAAGACCAAAAACGATCTAAACCCATACACCCAAAAAGAGGACGGCGTGAAAACTGAGTCCGTAAACTCTAAGTGGACCATTGAACTAAAGTCTGGTGGTTACGAAGAAAACCCATACATTAGAGTCGTGCCGCTAACATCTGGCGAAGCAAACTATGATGTATACCCAAATCTTACAAAGTATTTCGTTAAATGTCAACGCTAATTCCAAGCCGCATTACTACAAAGTTCGAAGCTACAGCGTTGGAATACAAAATATCTGACATAAACTAAAAGATATACCTAATGGGTTGCTATCGTTTTGCATATAGAAACTTTTCCCCTAGTAGAAATTTTCCTTTTTATATTGTGCATTATCCTCATCTAAGTAACTATTCCTTTGAGTTGTGCAAATAAAAAAACTACTTAGGATTCTGAGCATTCCCTGTTGGCTGAAAAGTTTTAGAAATATTCGAGCCAAAAAAACTACTTAGGGTTTTGAGAAAAAACTACTTGGAGGTTTTTGTTTTGTTGATAAAAAATAACGGAGGGAATACCACCGTTATTCTTTCATCACTCGGTCAATTTTTATTTTACCGATGAGTCAGAACCGTCACTCATCTCATCGCTCTGTCAATTTTTATTTTACCGACGAGTCTTTACAGTCACTCGTCTCATCAAAGAGGGTAAATAATAATTCCCTACTAAATATATTATACTTAATAACAACTAGAAATCAACCATGTTTTAACGTTTTCGCTACAGAGAAGTTCTGATTTTTTCTACTTGAAAAAAAGTTGTGCAATCTTCAAGTATTTTTTATTACCGATAGTATTGATCTAAATTCTTCTTCGTTTATTTCTAGTATCTTTATTTTGCCTAAGTGACTTTTGAAGATTTTTTCTACTAGGGGTTTTTGCCAACTGTGGACTACGAGGATGACTTCGCCTATGTATTCTATAAACTTATTTATCTCTACTAGCTTTGACATATTGCATGATAGTAATTCCCATGCTAGTGCTTCGCCCAATTTTGCGTCTCCCTTTGTAGCGTTTTCGACTCCTTCTTTCCCAAATGTTTTTTCATTGAGTTTTATATCCCACTCTCTTGTTAGCAGTAACTCCCTTATGTCTTTCTCGTTTTCTCCCATGGGAAGCATATGCGCCCCTGAATAGACGCTTGGTGGGAAAAAGATTTTGCCTTTCTTTTCTTTCCCATCTTGTTTCATAATTTCTACTAGGAGATTTACGTCACTTAGGTAGGTGATGCTACTTCCATCTGGAAATCTCCTTTTTCTCTTTTTAAATTCTTGCGTGGTCCATGCTGATTCCATTTGTACCTCAATGGCGTGTTTCATTTCACTTTCTACACTGGTGAACCATTCTTCATTTCCACTTTCCACTAGGTAGACTGGATAGTAATTGTATTCGCCAAGCATTACGCCATAGATACGATACATCATGGCACGGTTTGCTTTGCTCTCCTTTAATTCTGTGATTGTCCGAAGTGCCTTGCTAGAGAAAAAGTATTGTCTATGTGGCTCAGCTAACACGAGCAATTCGTCATAGTTTTTCAGTGAGCCATCCTTCTCAAAAAGATGCTTGTCCTCTTGAAACATTTCTGACACCATATCGAACCTTGCGATTGGTCCTTTTTCTTTTTTGTGCCGTCCGATTTTGTTTTGTTTGTATTCTAGTTTTAGAAAATCGACTTCCATGTTTTGCGTGATGAAGTATCTCATGAGGTCTGTTTGTTTTTTCATTCGCTTTTTAAATGATTCACTCCCATTAAACCGATGGCCACCTGTAAAGTTTTGATAATGATAGTAAAGGTACTTATCTATCTCTTTTAGTTTTTCGACTCCCTTTGTGGTGAGCCTTAGTACTTTAATGCCTTTACTATCGATGATTTTGATTTTGTTTTGTTTGATTAATTTGTTGAATATTGGCTTGATGATTTTTTCTTCTTCGGGTATTATCTCTAGCAGTGTTCCCGTTTTTATTTTCTCGCTACTGCCGATTAGACCAAGCAGTGCCATTTCTCGAAAATCGTTTCTACTCTCTACACTCACTTCTACTTTTTCATCAACGACCAAATAATGATTGTCTATCACAGCAACTCTCACATACTTGTCCTTTATCAGTGACGCAACATCACGACTAACTCTCTCTCGACTTCCCTCAAGCATAGCCTCAAGCCTCACTCTCTCAAGCTGACCACACATTCCCAAAATCGCTAACGCATGGTCCTTACGATTCTCTACTACCAAACGCATACAACCACCTCCCTAATTACATAATCTCTTCGAGCAAAATTAAACACAAGAAACATCATAAAAATACCGAGTAGCAGATTCGACTTCGTATTTTCTCTTTAACGATTGAAATTCCAATAGATTTATAGACTGGCACCGAACCTTGCCAAAAAAAGCCGTTTCGCTAGTCTACGAAACGGCTATTTCTCGTAAAACAAATCGGCGTTTTCAGCTAACCATTTTTGCATATATGGCTGATTAATAATGTGTACTTTTGTGTAGTTTTTACTGTCTGCTTTCCCGATATGCAAGGTGTTAATATCTCTTAACGTATCGTTACAAATGAAGAAAAGCTGAAAGGCATCAGTGACAATTTTGGCTTCCAGATTATCTGCATCTGGGTAAACTTTTGAGTTTGTCGTTGTGTCAATATGATGCTCAAATACAAGTGTCGCTTGATTAAATTTCCTTCGGTTGATTTTCCCTTTTTCACGCAATTTCATATTAAGGTTGTGAACGACATAGTAGATGAAATGGCCTTGCCAATATCCTTTTGATCTGTTTCTTGTTGGCAAAAGTTGCGGCAGTGTGAAGGTGAAATAATCGTCATTTATTTTCTCTGCGTCTGCCTCAAAGTAATCACATTCTCCTTTGTCCATTGGTGCGCCTTGCTCTTCAATTTCTAGTTCACTTAGAAATGTTTTGTCAGTCATTTTGTATTGCCTTAATGTTTTCCCTAAGAGGAAATTTCTTTCAGATTCTATCGAATAGGATTGAACAAATTTGTTAAAACCTGCTTCATCATCATCAAGATACGCAGCCTTTATTTTTTCAAGCAAGCGTGTTTCGTTTGCCCTAGCTTTTAACATATGAGTCAACTTTTTTGTGACAAGATCGTCATTGGCTTTCTTTATTTTTTTATGAAATTCCTCGTCAGATGATGCCTCAGAAATTGTTATGTTTTGCTCTTTCATCAGTTTTCTGATTATGCCTTTTTCTCTTTCTTCACTCATTTTTTTCTACCATCCTTAATTGTAAATTCCGGTTCAATGTCGGTGTCAATATCCACAACAAGTTCGATGATTTTGTAATCGAATGTTGGAAGAAACTTTGCCGGTATATCGTCAAGTGTTTGATTAATTAAGATAACAAAAACAATCGAACCATCGCCATCTTCCTTTAACATATGATTTATTTATTTAGAATTATGAAGTATAATGTTTCTACTAATGAATTGACATTTTGGTGTTCAGTAATAAGTATTGTATATATTATCCTAAGCATAATTGATAAATGTAAGAGGAGAGGCAATTTATGAAAAATAATCTCTTGGACATATTTTATGATCAAATGAAATCAAGAATACCGGGGCAACTGTATCGCTTCACCCAGATAGATATGGCATATAATTCGAACCATATCGAAGGTAATTCACTAACTTATGAAGAAATAAAATATATCTATGACACGAGATTGATAATAAACAACATGAATATTCCTGTTGATGATGTAATTGAAGTGGCGAACCACTTTGTCTTGTTTAACTATATGTTAGAAACGGCTACAGAGCCATTGACTGAAGCAATGATTAAGGAATATCATAAAATCCTTAAATCAGGAACTTCAGACGCTTTAAAACCATCTTTTATGGTTGGCGGGTATAAGATATTACCCAATAGTATCGGAGGCATTACTGAAACAACTTTGCCTGAAAAAGTAGAGCCAACAATGAAAAAATTACTAAGGGAATATAACCAACTAGAAAAAGCTTCGCTGAAGGATCTTGTGGATTTTCATTGTCAATTTGAAAAAATACATCCATTCCAAGATGGAAATGGTAGGGTAGGGCGAATAGTCTTGTTTAAAGAATGTCTTAAACACAATATCATGCCCTTTATTGTCCTTGATAGTGAAAAAGGCTTTTACTATCAAGGGTTGAAAGAATATCCTTCCGGGACCCGTTTACTAAATGTTTTCTTGTTTTTTCAGGATAAATACAGTATTAAAGTAAATTATTATTTACCAGAAATGTTTTAGGATGAATGAGAAAAGTGCGGAGTGCTTATTGTGTAAAGTTATGAATAGCTGGATAACAGCTATTCATTCAATTTACGCATAATTTCGATCCCATCCATACAGCCGATTTTGTATGCTTCTTCAATTACTTTTTTTAAGTCTTCGACTAGCATGTCATTTAGGCTTGCTGAAATATCTAGAAAAATCGATTGCATTTCCTCGCTATACCCTGTAGACAAAGGAATTGGTTTGAAAATCATGAAAACACCTCCTTACATGTTTCTGGAATCCATCATTGAGAGCTGTTTGTTTTTCCGAATCCTGGACACCCTCATACATGATAAAGACAAATTAACATGATTTTTCTTAAAACACAAATTGAAAATCAGAGTGGCCACGAGGTTACGGTCTCTTTGTTCCTGCGCGCCCGGTGTTGGCTCACAGCAGCTTTTTAACGATGCTGTCAACAAAAGGGGTTGATGGCTCTAAAAAACTCTTAAAACGCAAATTAGGGCGTGCTTATTTTGTGTCTTTTGACACTGTGGTTAAAAAATCCCATAATTGATAAAGCTCATCAGATATGCTTGTAATATTAATATCAAATGTCGGATCTTTGGCTGAATGTAGCAGGTCGTTGATTAAACATATATAATCTGGGACAGATATCATTACTGCAATAGGGCGGTTGTATTTTGTCACAATTCTTGGCCCATGTGCCTTAACATCATCTAAGATTGTTGCGATTTCTCCTTTGTGAAAACGAGAAATAGGAATTGTATTGCTTTTATCATGCGTATTCAATTTGATTCTCCTTTGCTGCACCCGAATGTGCGTTTCAATTTTCCGGTGTGATTTCGTATTCACAATTTTTGAGACTTCGTATTCACTAAATTTGGGACTTTGATAGTTTCAACGGTTTGAGCCTCTTTTTATTTGCTTTTTAGGTTTAACAGAGAGGACCATTTATTTACATAAATGCGATTTGCACTATTAAAGCCCGGAGATTTCTTTCGTTCTATCAAACCAAACTCTTCAAGTTCTTTCATCCACTTGACCACTGTGGGCTTGGATACACCGAAAAGTTCCATGATCTCTTCAGTAGGATAAATGACATACACTCGGCCTTCCTCGTCAGTATGTTTGTGCCCATTTTTTAATGATAAAGATACTTTATTTAGCAATATGGAGTAAACAAACTTAGAACTATGACTAAGTGAGCTAAATATCTTGTTTTTAAGCACAGGATAAGGCACAGAAATGTATTGATATTGTTCAGTATCATCGCCTTCATAAAAATAATCAATGTTGTACTTTGGCATAAATTCCTCCTTAGCTGATACAATGTTGTAATTAACAGGTGTATCTGTATTTTTTGGTATGGCTTCAAAATGAATAAAGGAAACTTTTAGAACTCTGTATTCCCAATTTTTTGGACTTCGCGAACTTCAACGGTTTTAAACGGTGTTTGCAATATTTTTGCCTATATTCACTTGATTCATCGTTCTTGTCTCAAGAATCTGAATCAACACCGTGATGATGTACGTCCCATAATTCTTTATTTCTGTCTTTACGTTTTTTATTCGGTATTCTGCTTCCAGAAAATCATTAGCAGTAACTTGTAATAGTTTTTCTTTTATCTCCTTTTTTGAGAGGCTTTTGAATGACACCTTTACAAACGGTCTATCATCAAGAACAACATTGATGACACTTTCAGCCATTTCCGTTAAGAATAAGCTATTTGCTTTTGCCTTTTGTCTGTCTATGTCGTTTTCAATTAAATCTTCTCTTACCCCTGCGATGGTGTCTAGCTCTATTGCCTCTTTAAATAAAACAGAAAAATCATTATCAGTATCGTTATCCACATCCTGCTTCATAGATTGATTAGATTTGATTTGATTATTTTTAGTATGGATATATTCAGTATGGATAGGTGTCATATTACGAACTTTTAGTGTTTCATCATATGAACCTTCGGATTTCGTGTTACGAACTTTTAGTGTTTCATCATATGAACCTTCGGATTTCGCGTTACGAACTTTTAGTGTTTCATCATATGAACCTTCACAAAATTCAGCTTGTTGAGTCGTTTTTTGTTCTATTTTTAGAATATCTTGATAATTACTATAGTCCATTATATAGAGCAAGTTTGTGTTATTAAATCCTCCAGATCTTCTTTTTTTTATCAATCCGCACGCTTCTAATTCTTTTGAATAATCTACAGCTTTTGTTTTACCGCACTTTAATGATTTCATGATTTCCTTAATAGTATAGATAATATAAACATCTCCATTTTCATCTGTATAGCGATCACCGTTTTTAACTGAAAGGCTTACTCTATCTCGCATGATACAGTACAATACCTTAGCATGGATACTTATCTTATCAAATTGCTCATCCTTTATAAAGGAATAGTAGAAATGGAAATACTGTTCCTTTTCAAGAGGTTCACCTTTTAAGGGAAGGTATCTCCTTGTTGTTTCAATATTTGTTTTGTCCATATTAATCATCCTCCGTTTATTTTCTATATTAAGAATTGCTGCAAATATTTCTTGATATATATACGAGTTTCACGAGTAGATGCTGTGTGTTCCTTCATGATTATCAAACCAAGAGTTTCTAATTCGCTTAATAATTCGATGGCCTTGTTTTTTTCGCAACTTAATAGTTGCATAATCTCTTCTAAAGGGAAAATGATGTAAAGGTTATGCTTTTCATCTAAAAATCTATTCTTTTGCGAAAAAAGAGATAGAGCTCTCCCCAAAAGGACTTCATAAAGACTTTTGGTCATATCACTCAATCCTTCGTATTCTTTGTTGTAAACTACCTTGTAAGGTATTTTTGCAAATTGCATTTTCGCAATATCATCAGGCAATAAATCCTCAAATTCTGAAACATGGATTGTAAGTTCAATATTATCATTTTTCATTGTAGTACCTCTTTCCTTTACATTATAAAGTTATCTTTAGAATCTATTTTGTTTTTAAAAGGGTTTTAGATATTTTTTCCAAAAAGACCTAGTTTAATGAACCGATTTGCAACTATTCGATCGGGTATTTTAGCTCCATTTTGTATTTGTAATAGGTGTTTTTGCTTATTCCGATTAGCTTCATGACTTCCACATCTGAAAGTGTTCCTTGAAAGTATTTGGAATATTTTTGGATTTCCTTCTTTGCTTTATGGCTCTTTTGTGTTGTAAGTTTGCGTCCCTTTTCTATTCCGATGCGCTTTCCGTTTAGTTTAGCGGTCATGATGCCTTCAGCTGTCCGCGTTCTTAAATCTTCCACCTCTTTTTCTGCCTGCCAAAAGGCTATCTTGATTTGTTCTTCTGCAAGTGCCATTAAATATTCATTCACGCCAGACAGAATAAGATCTACCTTTGTTCCGGTGAGAAGCACATTACTTTGCAGTGCCTTATTGTATGTTTCGGAATTTATGTGTGGCTCTTTGATAAATTCGAGAGTAATACCAAGATCAAAAAAATGTTTGTATTCAGCAAAGCCATCAGCGGCGTTTCTGCTCATCCGGCTTACAGAATCAAATATCACCTTATCGCCGGGTTCGAGTATTTTCTTTAACTTGTTCCATTCGCATCTATCAGAAGTAGTGCCGGTATAGGTTTCCCTAATGATATGTGCGTCTGGTGCTACCAAAAGAATATTTCGCATTTGTCTGTCTAAAGATTGCTTTTTTGTGCTAATGCGAGCATATCCATATATTTTTCCCATTTGCGCCTCCTTGATTATCGTCATTCAAACGTTCGATTGTTTTAATACTCTTCAAACCATCTTCACCCCAAGCAAAATGGTAGAGTTTTAATACCTTTTTACTTAACGGTTCTTTTGATACGTTTTAGGCTGTTAATAATACTCGCGAAAGGATTCCTTTGTTTTTCTTCTTCTTTAAACAGCACACTGAGTTGTTCAAACAAAATTCTCCCATTCACTTTACCAAATTGTTGTATCACTATCTCGCGAAAGGATGAAACCGATTCTACCCGAAACAGGGAGAGTGTATTATATGCGTCCTTTATGCAGGCAGCTTTAGTGATAATGAGTCGATTAAATTCTTTCTTTAAGAGATTAACAATAGTGTCGAAATGTTTGTCCTGACTAATTACTAAATAGATATTTTCTAAGCTTGAATCAAAATGACAACATTTTGTAAGTGCTATACAGATAGCAAGATCAACAGAATTTGCGGCATTCTCGATTTTTACAAACTCAACTCTAGCTTTAGTTTTTTCAGCTAAAGTCATTTTTAACTCTTCCGTGTAGTAAGTTCTATTCGTCGAATTAAAAAAAACATATACAATATCAAACTCGTTTAATAGATTAATCCCAGAGACATTTTGACCTTTCTGATTATCGCCATCCACAAAACAAACTATTTGTCTCATCAAGCATTCTCCTTTTTAAAATATTCCGAAAGAAGCTTTCTTACTAAATCACTTTTTTCTTCTGATGTTAAGGTTGAGTTTTTTGGAAAAAAACTATCAGGTACATTCATCGAGCTCTTTTTATTTTCTGCGTTATTAATTATTTCGCGCATTTTTGACTCGTTAAGAGTCCCTTGCTCGGAGTATTCTCTGAATTCTTTTGCACTTTTCAGTAAAGGAAACTTTTTCTTTTCTTGATATATTTTGAGTATAGTACTCATTTCTTCTTGCCTTAAATATGAAATTTCCACGGCTGTGTTAAAAGCTAATTTTCTCTGATCAACACATTTCAGAAGATCCTCATTTAAATAGGTAAGTCTAAGTAGTCGTTTGATTTGAGCGCTACTATCGTTGACGAAAAGTGCGAGTTTTTCAGTCGACCTCCCTTGGGGCTCAACTTGAGCCCCAGTATTTCGCTCTTGTTTAATTACGTCTAATTTCATCTTGTAAGCAAATGCTTTTTCTGAAAGTTTAATTCTTTCTCGATGTAGATTAGCGTCGACCATTGCTATTGTAGCTTCTTCATCACTCATTTCAACTATTAGGAAGGGCATTTTCTCGATTCCTAGTAATTCACACGCAGCTTTTCTTCTATGTCCTGATATTATTCCGAAATACCCTTTTCCGATATTTCTCGCAATTCCAGGACACATCACACCATTTTCGTTTATACTCTGCACTAAGCGCGTCATATCTTCATCTTCAAAATTTACGGAAAACGGATGATCAGGAAAGTCTCTTAAGACTTCCAACTCAATATTTTGAATGTTTTTTTCGCTATTTTGGCTACTCTCATTTAGATAGGACCAATCAAAATCTTGCTTTCTGATATCTGACATATCATTTGCCCTCACTCTCAATAGTTCTAATAAATTCTTTGGAAAACTCTCCATACGCTTCAGCCACTTTGCCTTTTGGAGCATAACTTGTTATGTCCATATGATATAAGGATGCTTCAGCAGTTTTAACTCCACTTGGAATTATGCTATCAAATATTTTTATCTTCCCGTTAAACTGTTTGTGCAGAGTATTTTTCACAAATGTGAATATTTTTGTGTTGGAAGATACCATTGTCAGTAAAATCCCTGCAATTTTCAATTTTGGATTAATTCTTTTTCGTACTCGTAAGATAGAATCCATCAAAAGATTAATTCCAACTAAACTGAAGATGCCAATATTTACTGGTATGAGAACATATTCACTTGTCGCAAGAACATTAATGTTCACAATGCCTAGTGAAGGGGGAGAATCGATAATGATATAATCATAATCGTAATGGTTACAAACACTTTCTAAAATCTCTGCGAGTATAAACTCTCTTCGCATTGCAGAAGTGAGTTGCATTTCTAGAGTTGCCAGTTCAATACTAGAGGGCAAGATGCATAAGTTTGGCATTACGTTATATATACAATTTTCTAAATCAAGCGGTTTTGATTGAATTTCTGCTAAAAAAAGGGTGTACAAATTACCAGACGATGCTTCTTTTTCGTCTATACCACACGCAAACGAGAGATTCGCTTGTTGATCTGCATCAACGAGTAGCACTCTATATTTTTTTGCTAATTGTACACTTAGGGCATGTGCCGTTGTTGTTTTGCCAACACCTCCCTTTTGATTTATTACTGAGATTATTGAAGTCATCTATTCTTGCTCCTTTCGAAATATGTTGCCCTTTTAAGGACGGTTCAGTTCACTTTCCGCGATGTTCCAGAATTCTTTTTGCCACATCAGGAATGAAATAAGCTTTTGCTTTTCCAGTCTTTCCGATTATTAGATATTCTAGGTCGTCGACCACGAATCTCGCACTTTCTCTTGATGAACCTAAAAATCTTGCTAGTTCACTCACGTTAATAAACATACTATTTGTCACAACACTCATTTTGCGTTCTAACTCTTTATTGTTCATTTTTGTACTCCTCTCGACAAGCTATGATTGCGGCCTTCAAATCATCATGTCTATACAAAAAAGTAGAAGAATAACCACATTCGCGAGCAACGGCAGGGAAGGTGATGATTTCGCCTCTTTCCCTTAACCGTTCTAAGGCGTCCATAGCCTCTCTTTTCATTTTTTTTGTTCGCTGACCCATAAATTCATACATAATGAAGTCCTCCTTTCATGAAATATTGCTTTTGTATCACTTTGCTGATATGATAAATATAAATTTCAAAATTGTCGTTGGTATACATACCATCGACAATTTTGAAATAATATGATACAATAAGAGGTTTTAATCATGTCAATTAACAATACTAAAGATAATACCGTTAAAAAGTTAAAACATCTGATCATGGAACAGAGTCGTTTTTATGGGTATCTGAATTCAGTTAATACATTTGTTGAAAAACACTTTATGCCAATTCATTCGGATTACTATTATCATTTATATTTTGATAGGAAAGCATACCAACTTTTGGATTTTAAATCTTTCTCGATAAATATGGAGAAGGACACGGATTTTTCGAAATATTATGGAAAGTCAACGATACCTGTAAACCGAGAACTATTTAGTGCAAAGATAGAGGAATATTTAAAAGAAAAGGGCATAACGCAAGCGGATATTGTTGATAGAACCGGTATAGATAAAAAAGATATATCGACGGCAATTAATAAAACAGGACCTGTTTCACAAACTACACTCTATCAAATTTGTTTTGCTTTAGAGTTAGATTTGGAAGAATCAAAAGAATTGATTTATCTATGTGGGAAAAATTTGAACGCAAGATGTCTTTCCGACATTGTCTTCACATTTTCAATCCTACAGGGAGAATATGATTTTGAATCGTTTGAATATGCATATGCCTTGCAAGTTTTTTTTCGAGGCTATGATACTTTATGGAAGTTGGGTAAAGAATCCGACCTAAAGTGTCAAAAATTAGGAAAAGAAAAGTTAGGAGAAATAAAAAAATCTTTTGATTTTGGTGATTATGATACGGAAGCCAAAAGACTCACTTTTTTTCATGAAAAGGCTGAAGAATTTAGTATTTCTGGTCGAAAACAAATCATTTTAACAGAAGATGATTTTGAGTCAATAAAAAGATTCATAGAAACAAGTTCAAATGTCGTTGGAGATGATGTGCGTGCTGTTATACAAAGGATTGAGGAACAAAATGGCTAAAAAAAGGCTAAGAGCGAAAATTACATATGAAGGGAAACCATACTATGTAAGTGGGCACTCCAAAAAGGAATTGGAGAAAAATAAAGCAAAAAAACGCTTAGAATTAGAAAGTGGTGCAATCAGTATTACATCGTCCATGTCAGTTAAAGAATTTGGAAAGATCTGGTATACCAACTATAGGAAATACTCAAATGCATCTGTTGAGAAGAATAAAGATTATAAAAGTAGATTATTCACTTACATTTATCCGGCTATTGGGTATCAAAAGCTCTCTAAGGTTACAGCCATGGATTTACAAGGCATTTTGAACAATATGGCGGATCAAGGATTTAGTAAAGATCGAATTAGCAAAGTCAAGCAGTGTCTCGTACAATTATTTAATAAGGCAGAAGCAAATCAACTGATTATTTCAAATCCTACTAAATTTTTAGAACTTCCAAAAGCAGAGGATGGATCCGGTCGAGAGCTCACAAAAGATGAACGCAGAATTGTTTTGAAAACACTTTTAAATCATGAATTTGGTTCTCCTTTCTTAATTATTTTGTTTGCAGGCCTGAGACCCGGAGAAATTAGAAGGATAAAGAAAGAACATATAGATTTCGAAGATAGTAGCTTGTATGTTGATGGAACTAAGTCTTTGGCGGCTAAAAGAACAGTGCCATTGCCTTTATTTCTAACCAAAAGATTATGTGACGAACTCAAAAACAAAAAAATACAAGACTATGCGTTTACCAACGAGTGGGGGAACCCTCTTACAAATAACAACATAAAAACCCGTTGGCATGCGGTTAAAAGAAGTATAAATATTTTAATGGGATGCAAGGTGTATAGAAATCAAGTCCTGCCGCCATATTGGACTGCTGAAGATTTAGTCCCATATTGCCTTCGCCATACCTACTATAACGATTTGCGTTATTCTAAAACCCCATATTCAATATGTGAGGAATTAATGGGCCACGCTATGGGGAATGTAAGCGATACCTATACCCACAAACGAGATACTGGCATAAAGTTAGCGAAGAAAGAATTGCATGATTTTTGGATTGAGGAGAGAATTATTGACTCGACTACCGGAAAGCTTTTCGGAATAAAAATGTATAACAACATATCGGTAATCAAAAAAACATACAAAATGAACCATCAGATGAAAAGGTTGCCTCGACAATAAACAGTTGGCTAAATTCGTCATGTAAGTGGTGCTTTATAGCAGATATAAATAGAGAAGTTGCCAGATAAGTTGCCATACAAATGAAAAATGTTGAATTTTACAAAAAATAAAAAGCCCTCTCACGGCTGAATCAGGGGTTCGACTCCCCTAGGCGATACCAACAGAAAACACTCACCAAAAGGTGGGTGTTTTCTGTTGGTATCATTAAAGATGGAAGGGAGTCGAACCCGAAAGGGCATGACCGTCAATGAGGAAATTCAGTGAATTGCCGAATAGGTCATGGTTCGAGCAGCCTGAGTGAGGCTGCGAAGAACGGAAGATTGCTTGCAATCTGCGTAACTCCCCTAGGCGATACCAACACATAAAAGACTCGTTGAAAATTCAATGAGTCTTTTTATTTGCAATGGTTACAGGATTTTTTGTGCTGAATCCATTTTTTCCTATTTTTATCTATTTTTTCCTGTTTTTCTCTATCTTTTTATAACTTAACTGCTAAAAAACTGTTATTTTTTGAACCTATATATCCATCCTTGAACATCTTTTGAAGTGGATAAAGTAGTGAGTAACATAAAAGATAACCTAATGGCTTTTGAAGACCTTGTTGGAGAGATTGTGCCAAATGATGATAGCATAAGTATATATATTAAGACAGAGATAAAAAAAGTATTAAATTGATTGACGATAAATGTGATCACTTAATAGTAGAGTTATATACGAAATAATAAAGATACCTAGGGTTCTTTTAATTTACAAAGCTTCGCGAGTCACTAAAAAAGAAAATGGACCTTGAAAACCTCCTCAACTAGAAATCTCTTCGAATGCTTTCTGTTTACTGCTTATGGGCATTTCTTTATCTTTTCGATTAAAATCATTCTGTGAGTTTATTTAATATCTGTCTTTGTATTGAGCATTAAAAAAGAGTATGTCTGGCGGTTGTTTTTTTCGACATACTCTTCCTGTTTATTTGTTGATATTTTATTTATTATGAATGGATTCTTCATCGTTTTTTTGATCTGGCTGATAAAAGAAAAAGAGATTGCATTGGGTACAATGATAACAAGATATATCGGTTGCTTTCCAAAAATTTCCTAAGGCTATTTCTTTTTCTTCGAATGAATACTCTGTGGATTTCTCTGAACCAAAATAAACGTTTCTACTGCTTTTTAAATAGCCTTGAACTGTATCTTTCTTGCAACTTGGGCATAGCATAGTTTTTTCACACCTTTCGACTAATTGTAATATTTATATTCATAGTAAATATGGCTATGTTATATCGGGACGAAATCGTCCAAATTAACATTAAAACCATCTTGCCAATTTCGCTACTTGTAAATGGGCATATACAAGGCATTTTTACACCATTTCTATCAGTTTCATTAAACTAAAAATAAGATTTGGTGTAAAAAATGGTGTAATTGGTGTATGGCTATATTAAATTACTCAAGCTCTTATTATGTATAACTGGAATAATTTTATTTATTTTTCCGAACTTCGATAATCGCTTCATTTCATTTTTGCTATTCGACCACTTTTATCACAGAAAGTAAAGAGAGCAGACATCGGCATTGTAGCCAACATATGCTCTCTTTTTCATTTTTCCAGTATTTATTGATTAAACTGCTGTTCAAGTCCCTCAACCTACCCTGTTCGGCGGTTTGCCGTTTGCTCATCATTGGTACGCTTACTGTCTTTTTTCAGCAGGTCATGGCATACTTCGCTTGATGAATATTCCGTTTAGACGGTCATTCGGTTTTTGAGCAACAGAAAAAGCCGTTGCCCACATATCAAAAAATTGCTGATATGTAAGGAACGGCTTGCGTTTATGTGTTACCTGCCGAAAAAAAACAGGCAAGAGAATTAAATCTCTCACCTGTTTCCTCACTTAAAAGCCAAAAGTATACCTTGTGTTAAAAATCTTTCAGCTTTGTCTTAATTTTTTCTTTGGCAATATCCACCGAACTCTTAACGGAGGTAGCCGTACAATGCTCTATTTCTCCGATTTCCCTGTAATTTAGGTCATACTCATAATACAGAACAAACCGACGGCGTTGTATTTCGGGCAATTCAGCGATTGCCTGTGCAAGAGCCGCTGAGCGTTCCATATCCGTTACGGTTTCTTCAACACTTTTAGGCATGAACCTTGCCCGTCTGTTCAGCGTTTCATCCGTTAAATCGGAAAACTCCTTGTGCCGCCAGTCGGACTGTTGTAGATTGTGTTCTTTTCTGATGAAGCCACGAAACTCCAAATACATTTCGTGCAACACCTCTATTTCATGGAATACACCTTGACCATCCTTGAATGAAACAAAGTAGCGAATAACGCCATCCGATTCCTCTGTTCGGATGGCGTATGCGCTTGATTTATATGACATACTGTTTTCCTCCAATCTGAATTTTGAAAATCAAAAAATCAGATTGAAGGGCGGGGAACGGCAACCCACGGCAAAGGTAGGCTTGTCCCATATACGGACAAAAAGCGACATAAAAAAACCCGACTGGATTAACTCCAATCGGACATGTATGTTTATTTCTCTTGTTGAGTGATGTGACAGCTCACATTGACAGCCGCAATCGCCCCATGACGGGGCATAGCTTTTTTTGACGGGTAAAATAATGTTGAAATATGTAGAATGAATATACAGAACACGGCGGCACCCTCCTGTTACCGCCGTAAAAAAGGTGTACTTAATACACCCTCCGTAATCCTATTTTTCAAAAGGAAAACGGCGGCTTTTTTACTTGATTAAATAAAAAGAGCCGATAACCTGTGATTCGTTCACAAATTATCGGCTCTGCGTCTTAGCGTCCGGCTCTTTAATAATTGTTATTATTAATATGCGGCTACTAATTCAAACAAGAGCCATCTCGCATACCTTTTCCTGCGCCTCTGCCAGTTCCGTTGCCTTGACCTGCACCGTTACCTCTGCCAGCACCATTGCCCTGTCCAATGCCTGTGCCATCACAAAGACCGCCGCCATTTCCTGTACCATCGCAGTTTGCTTGATTTTCCTCAATGCGGTTGGCTGTTTCGTCCGCCTGTTCCTTCGTAATTCGTCCGCTATCGACTTTGTCCTGCAAACGCTCTTTTTTGATTTCCAGCACTTCCGCTTTGAATTCTTCCAATTTACCTTCGCTCTCGGCAATTTGACCATAGGTTTTGCCAGTGTTAACTTTTTCGCTGATAATCTCCTCTACGGGTTTGCCGATAACATCTGCTGCGGCTTCTGCCGGAGTTTTGTATGCTGTCGCTGCAAGTGCCGGAATAGCCGATGCCGACAGAGCTAACAACATAACTGCTGAGATAATAATGGTTTTTGTTCTTTTCATTTGGAATTTCTCCTTTCAATTTTTTTGCAAAGTGTTGAAGTCTGTTTTACTTCTGCTTTACAATGTAAGTATACGAATGGATTTTGACAAAAGTATGTTTTTTTGCGTGAGTTTTTATGTTATTAAAAAAAGTTCGTCATTAAAAAAACATAAACATCTGTTATACTAATAATAAAAGAAGGTGATATGATGCAAAATGTTTTGATTGCGGACGATAACCGCCAAATTGCAGACGTTTTAAAACAATACATTGAAGATGATGGGTTTTCTGCCCATGTGGTATACGATGGCGAAAAAGCATTGGAATTATTTGAGAAAAAAAACTTCTCTATGGTTTTGCTTGATGTTATGATGCCTAAAATAGATGGCTTTACCGTTTGTCGAAAAATTCGAGAAACTTCAATGGTTCCCATTATCATTGTGACCGCACGTGGCGAAGATTACGAACGCATCATGGGACTTGAGATTGGAGCCGATGATTATATCGTCAAACCATTCATACCGGGAGAAGTTGTAGCAAGGATAAAAGCCATTTTACGGCGAATTGACTCTGAAACAGACATAAAAAATGGCGAGCAGTTATATACTCTTGATTCATTAAGTGTTAATCTAAGCACTTTTACAGTAACGATAAATAATGAGCCTGTTTTACTGACAAAAAAAGAAATCGAAATACTTTGGCTGTTAATCCGTAACCCTAATAAGGTTTTTACAAGAGATAATCTGCTTGACAGCGTGTGGGGATATGATTATTACGGGGACAATCGCACGGTAGATTCTCATATTAAACGGTTAAGGGCAAAGCTTTCAGGTTTTGAACACTCAAATTGGGACATTAAGACAGTTTGGGGGATGGGATATAAATTTGAGGTGAACATATGAAAAGAAGTATTACAAAGCGATTAGTGTTGTATTTCACTTGTACGCTTCTTGCTTTTGCCGTTATCATCGGTTTAACTTTTACGGCGATTTTTACTAATACAATGACACAACATAACAAGAGTGACTTACAAAAACGTGCCAATACTATTGCAACTACGCTGTCAACATTTTTAGATGATAATATACTTTCTTTTGGAGAACAGGGTCTTGGAAATGGACAAGGGCAAGGTCGAGGTGGATTTGGTGCGTTTTTGAAGTTTGTCGATGATATAGCGATGGGCGAAGTTTGGCTTGTGGATAAGGATACACAGTTGATTACGAAAGGACAGCAAAGTACCGAAATTGCACAAAACAGTCTGCCACCCGAAGGTATTCAACTTATCCAAAGTGCATTGCAGGGGGAAATTGGATTTGGCGAATCTTTTAGCGAAGCTATTGGACAAAAATCAATTACTGTCTGTGTTCCTTGCTATGGAAGTGACGGAACGGTGCTTGGGGCAGTATTGCTCCACGCTCCTGTTGAGGGAATGCAGGAGTCCGTGCAAAGCGGCTTGGGGACATTAGCCTTTAGTGTTGCGGTAGCGTTTATATTGTCTGCCTTGATTGCCATATTATTGTCGAGCCGCTTTATCCGAATGATTAAAAAAATCGGAAATGCCGCAAAGAAATTAGCAGATGGTGACTACGGCTTAAAAACAAAAATTCAACAAGAGGATGAAATAGGAGAACTGGCAAAAATAATGGATATACTGTCGGAGCGACTGCTCGTCGCAAAAAATCAACACACACAACTTGAAATAGAACGGCAAATGTTTTATGCGGATATTTCTCATGAATTACGTACACCAGTAACTGTCATGCGTGGGTCATTGGAAGCTCTGCGGGACGGAAAAGTAAAGGATGAAGAAAAACGGCAAGAATATTACTCTCAAATGATTTCGGAAACGGAATATATGCAGAATATGGTTAATGATTTATTAGACTTTTCTAAGCTGAAAAATCCCGAATATCCATTAGAAATAGTACCTTTAAATTTTTCTGATATACTGTCGGATGTCATACGCAGTATTCGCCGTATATCAGAAGAAAAAAATGTTAGAATTGCATTTGAAAATTCCCATGCAACAAAAATACAGGGCGATTATGAAAAACTCCGTCAAATGTTTTTAATCGTACTGGATAATGCCGTAAAGTTTTCACCAAATGGCGAAGTAATAAGCGTTAATTCAAGTAAAAAAAATGGTCAAGTGACCATATCTATATGCGATAAAGGAAAAGGTATTTCTGAAGCCGATTTGCCGCATATCTTTGATAGATTTTATAAGGATAAGTCTGAGCAAAACAGTACTGGCTCTGGCATCGGTCTTGCAATAGCCAAACAAATTGCGGACAGACATGGTATAGAGATAAATGTGAGCAGTCATGTAAACAAAGGTACTTGTTTTGAATTTGTCATGACTTGTATTTGAATATTCATTTTGAATGAATAACCTATATGTACCAGCCACGAAAATGGCAGTTTTCTTTTTAATACTATGGAGTACCATACCCAATAGCATAATTGTGTTGTTTGCAAGTATCGCCGCTATTGCCCTCAATCGTATAAACCGTACCGTTTTCGACTTTTTCAACAATACCTACATGGTCAGAGCACCTTTTGGCATTAGCTGAAAGGTGCGTTTTGTGGCGTAACAAACAAATTGTCCGCAAAATCCGACCGACATCCGCCGGTCGCCAAGGACAATCAACATCGTGAAGTGCAATAAGCCTGTCCTGAACATTCGTACCAGCACCCATCTTTTGTGTGGAACCCATCAGCACTCTGACCTCGACTTTATGGACTTTCTGAAACAATTCTTTCTTCTTCACATCGGTTTCCGCTTCGTGGATAAAAGAGTGAACTGAAGGAGTTTCTTTGACTTCGGTACTGCAACACACTCTTTAACCTTCACAGCTCTGAAATCAGACTTTGAGAATGTATCAAAATCAACATCTTCTTCAAACAAAGGCTCAACCTTTACCTTAGAGAAATCAATTTTCTCAGGCTCTGCATTTGGTGTAGAAACTTCTTTATCCTTTACACCATTTTCGGATTTTACACCACCGAGGGTCTTCATTGTAGGGATTATAACATGGTCATCTCTATTTGTGAATTGCCTTTTGAGATACAATTTTGAATCACTGCTTTAATTTCAACAAATATGATTAGTGTAAAATTAAAATCATTGTGTCTATTGAACAGCACATAAATGTTAGCTGTCATTCTAATATCAGAATGCTCTATTAAGTGAGGAAATTCGGCAAATTGTCGAATAGGTCATGCGCGAAATACTTTTTATTGTCTGTCTTTGAAAAAATTCTTCCAGTATGGGTTCTCTTTGTCGAAGATTTGTTCCTCTTCAGGCGTTAGGTTGTGTGGGTAATCAGCGAATAAATTGTATTGTTTCTTTTTGTCGAAGCTGAACACGAAATGGCCTTTATTGTCAAGATCATCCGCCCACCAAATAGTATCAGAATCATTTTGCTTATAGTAATCACTTAACATTTCCTGTCGCTCCTTTCCTTTTTCAGTTGTGCGTCGATTATCATACCAAACATTTTCCCTCTTCAAAGTGCTTTTAGTACATGATTCCATCATCCAATGTTAGGTATCCCAAATCATATATATCCTTTTTTTCTAAAATACATTTATTGATGATTTCTACTACTTCATTTTGTGGAACTCCCATCATTGGGAACATCGGAAATGAATCGATAAATGTGTTGTAGTATAGGTCTATGGCTTTATTCAATTCTTCCGTTATTTATTACCACCAATCATATTACCCTCATTATATCCTCATCACCTCATATTGCAAGTAGTATGATGCACATTTATACCCGTTCTGACGTTATGTCACTTTATATTGACGTGATGTGTTGACTTTCTCCGTTATTTCGATACATTGGTCACCGTGAGAATAAAATCGCTGTAATCGCCCTAAATACTTTCGCTATACCACTGGTATACCAAATGACAACCAACTGGTTGACAACTGGGAAACGCAGGATAGGTTTACATGATAATTGATTTGAAGTTGAAAAGGTTATCCCTGTGTATTCCTTTTGTCTATATATTTTTTGACTTCAACAATCTTCAACATCCTTTTATAACTTGACTGTTAAAATACTGTAATTTTTGAACCCATATACCCATTCTCGAACATCTTCAATTAATTAACTCATTTTTATTTCTTCTGGCTTTGCTGGTTTGTCTTAGTATAAAGCACTCTTTTGCATTGTTAATAGTTTTTGTTTAAAAAAGTTTAAGCATTTTAATAAGTTTGTTTGATATTATATAAATATGTTGATACAATTACATTGAAGAACTAGGGGGGATAGCGTGAGAATGGAACAAAAATAGGAATGGTAACAGCTATAAAAATATAAGTATTGCTGAGCTCGCTCGCCAAATCGACACTACACCACAGAATGTCAATTCAAAGCTTAAACGAGAAACATTCACGGTTGAAGAACTAGAAAAGATTGCCGAGGTACTAGGGACTGAATATAGTTTTGGTTTCAAGTTCCTTGAGGGTACAGAGGTATAAAAAACGCTTCGCATTATCAACAACATGAAGCCGGTTAGAGAAAGTGAGGACTGTAAAGTATGGATATTTAGGTATTATTACACTTGGCCTTGCTGAGTATACAGGGGTAATAAGAATTAAAGATGGAATTTTTGAACAATTTTTACCAAGGAAAAATGAATGGGTTGAAAATGTAGACTCGGCTAAAATCTACGAAGGCTCCCCAGAAACTGATCCATTAGATGAATCAGAGGCAAGGAAACTCGAAGAGAAACTCAGGTGTTTATATAATTAACAAAGGCCCTAAAGGTAAATAAAAATCAGGTGGACAAGGGGGTAAGATATGGCTGAAAGAAATTTAAGCTATGACCAGTTTATGGATTTAACCAAAGAAGAACGTTTAGAACGTGTATATGAGCTATCAGAAAAAGATTTATTCAAGCTAAGAATTACAACCGAGAGTTATGATGGTCCATATGTTCCATGTAATGACTGCGTGCATGACCACTGTGATGGGACATGTACCGCATATCCAAAAGGGACGCCCAAGGAAGCGATAAGGAATGTGATGGAAGACATCAATTGCATCTGCAAAGGGCCTTTTAAGTTTGTTCATAAATAATACTAAGCTTAATCAGGACTACCAATCAGGGCCATCAAAATGGTAGTTTCCCTATTGTTGGAATGTTTTGTAAAAAAATGAAATTTGATTTGTGAATATATGCTATCAAAGGGCGATTCAAGGAAAACGATTAGAACCTTTGTTTCTATTTTTGGAGGTAATAAAAATGCTGATTGATTTTGAACTATCGGAATTTCTGATTTACGAGGGGCCAAAACAATACACTGCAGATATTAATGCGTGTACCCCGGAGGATATAGAGAAAATAAAAAAGTTTGACAAATCGTATTTTGTTGTATATGGATATCATGTAATTGTAAACTACGAAGAATTGGATAATTGAGTCAGCTGAAATCGGCGTAATTGTATATGTTCACAATGATGGTGAAGCATTTATAATAGAATTTTTTGATGAAGATAGAGACACCATCATGGATGCTTTGTATGCCGAGTTTAAACCAGATGGCGAGGACTTTTAACTAAAGGGGTGGAGACGAATGGCTAACAAAAAGGTTTTAAAAAAAGTAGTTACTGTTATCAGTACAATCCTGGTAATTCACTTAGTATCTGCGTGTGCAGGGGCGGGAGACTGGACATCTGAACCATTACCAGGAGGATATGTGGTGATGCGAGTAAACTCGGAGAATATATCCTTATGCATGCCCTCCGGTGAATCTTTGGCAGAAATAATTATAGAGCCTTATGTAACAAAAGTTGCTTATAATGATGATTATATTTTGGTGCAAAGAAAAGACCTTGTACCTGAAATAACCAGCTTTAAGGACTTGAAGAAACTGTTTAAAAGATACTATTATTTTGTAGAAGTGGATACGCAAAAAGTGTTAGGACCATATTCTAAAGAAAAGTTTGAAGAAAAGGCTTTAGAATTAAAAGTGGATGATATTTCATGGAAAAGGGTTAAAAGTCTAGAAAAGCAAGATGAGTAAAGAAGTCGAACCCGAAAGGGCATGACCGTGTGCGTTAAGTATATAGAGGGTTGCTGAATAAATTAAATAGACGAAAATTTTGGTATACCCGTGATAATTAAGACAAGGTTGATTCAAGCAACAACGACATGTTATAATAATGGCATCATCAAAAATGCATATGAAAATTATGTGGTATAAGGAGTGCGTAATATGAATGCTCGAAAAAAAGTTTTACTCATATATACTGTTTCACTATTAGCGACATGTCCGTCGGTAATGGACCACATTTTGTCTAGTATAGAAATCACCCTAGATATTGTTCTGGTCACGATAGGCATCAGTCTTATTGAGGGAATCGCGTATGGCACTGTGATCACAATTATTGCGTTGTGTTTGCGAATCGTTACACTGAAACAAATCAAAGAAAATCGTTAATCTCATCTAGAACATCAATAAGATCAAAAATCAAAACACCCATCGCTTGATGGGTGTTTTGAAATTGTTGCTTTAGTCAGTAAAATGCGCAAAGTGTACGAAACATAAATCACCCGCATAGCGGTTGGCGTATGTTGTGCGGTTGGAGTAATGAAAGCGTTTCTTGAAAAGGCGTGAGATCAAACTACATTACATTTGGTTCGAAATCGTACAGACCATTATCGATGGCGAAATTGTCTACTCCAAGTAGGAAGTAACGTGGTGAAGTATGACTACAGGTTCCTCTGAATATGTGGTATAATAAGTATCAATATGAACAGCAAAAAGGAGGAACCAATATGGCAACAAGTAAAGAATTCATCAATTTTATTTTAGATCAGCTTAGTGGACTTACGGATATTACTCATCGAATGATGATGGGTGAATATATCATTTATTACGAGGGCAAAATAGCGGCGTATGTTTGTGATGATAGACTGCTGGTAAAACCTGTGCCAGCAGCAATTTCGCTATTACCAGACGCATCTTATGAGCCTCCATATCCAGGTGCAAAGGAGATGATTTTGGTTGAGGACATTGAAAATAGAGAGCTGCTAACAACTCTCTTTGATGCAATGCTACCAGAGCTTCCTGTGCCAAAACCGAAGAAGAAAAAGAAAGCGCCTAAAAAAAACCAGTGAGACGGTCCAACCGGACTATCCCACTGGTTTTTTATATTATGATTATTTCACACTATTTTTTTTATGCAGAATGATGACTGCAATGGTTGAGACTAATGCTAAGAGGGCGAAGAGATAAATGCTCTCCTGCGTATCTCCAGTCTCAGGTGTATTTGGATCTTTTGGATCTTTAGGTTTTGATGTTGTAGTAGTTGTTTTCTCGTACACGTTGTTGAATGTTGGTTTAGTTACGACTTTTCCTGTATCCCCATTGTGTTCAATGTATTGGATGTCGGTAACCAATTTGGAATCAACTTCTTTTACGTTGACCACCACATCAAATCGTTTTTTGCTGTAAGAAATGTTAGCAGCATTACCTTGCTCCTCCTTGACACTAAATTCGTAAGTGCCTGGTTTGGTAAAGGTGATATCAGGGAAGCGAACGGTGCCGTTGGCCTGATTTTTAGCTTTCCATATTCCTGTCGTGTAGTCTTTGATGCCTTCACCGTTTCCAGATTGTAATGTTGCGGTAAAGGTGAATTCTTTTGCTTTGAGCTTACGTCCAATAAGGTTCTTCGTGAAGGTAAAATGATCGGTTACAGTAGGATCCTCAAGCTTCTTGTTTTTGACCGTAATTTGAATGAGATCGTCACCAGACATGTTGTCGTAGCTGATGGCATCGTTATTCGTGATGGAAGAAATTTTTCCGTATTGGTCTAAGGTGAAGTGAATTTCCGTACCTAAATGATCGTATCCTTCAGGTGCTTGGCGTTCAATCAATGTATAATTCCCAGCTGGGCTTCCGCCTAGGGAATAGTAGAGAAGGCCAGATGAACTGGTGGTTTTTTCTCCTAAAAATGTATTGCCGCGATAGAGTGCGAATGTGGCTTTTTCTAGTTTAGCTGATGGATCGTCAGCATCCACCTTCATTAGTTTTAGGCCATAATCCTTCTCTTGGCTGTTTCCAGGTTCTTCTACTTTTTCGTTCTTTACCCCAAAACGCAGGTTACCCTGATTGGTTAGAATTTTTTCCGAGCTACCGTCCACAACTGGCAAAATTTTGATGCCATTGCTTGGATCGCTTACATCAAGCTTAAAGTATACTGCAGGAATCTGGGCATATCCTGCTGGTTTACCGACTTCTTCCAATCTAAAAATGGTATCCTCTGTAACCGCATTGGTAAATCCGGTAGAACCAGATATGGCGAAAACGATATTGCTGTCGGCACCTGTTGAAAATATGTGTTCATCGCTGTCAACGTGATTCAGATTCTTTAAGTACACATAATTGGCGTCAGGAGTAGAATCATTAGGCGCAAATGCCAATTTGAATCTTACATCGCTTAGGGTGATGGTGGTATCATCCACATCGTATTTGTTTAAGGTAAGGCTAAAGTTAGTGGTATCAAAATTTCCTGAGATTGACCCATAGGATACCTTACTTTCGTTACTGTTTTCGGTTCCATCTACCGTTTGGGTGATGGTATTTTTATATTCTGAAGCCGTATCTAACAGTTCAGTATGGTAGAAAACCCCAATTGTTTTCGTAGGATTGCCCGCAAATGCTTCTTTTTTGAACTTAAGTTCAAAACCACCGTTCCCTTCGGTGAGCATGGTAATGGAAGAAACACTATTGGCTGCTGGCTTGATGAACATTTCACCTTTTGCAGTTATATAGCCATCATAGTGGCTATCAGATCCATCTACCCATCGCGCCATGGCAAGAAATAATTCTCTGCTCGTGGTTAACGTGCTTGTGGTATTGAATTGGCTTGGATCACTGGCTAAGCTTTTGTTATATGCAAGGGCATCGTCATAGGTATTGTTATAGTGGAGCGCATCTCTCCAAATGGCAGCATCGTCAGCATAGCTGGCACCGTAGTAAGCTTTAAGAAAGTTAAAGGTCGCCTGATCGAGCTGAGCGCTAGTGGCTGTTTCGAAGGTTGCACCTGATGCAACATGGTGGAGAAAGTCTTTCTCAAAGTGTTCTGTAAAGGTGGAGTATCCGCCTTTTTTCGTAGTGTCATTGAATCGGTTGATGCCGCCCCAATCGAGGCTGTAGCTGTAGGTATAATCCCATAACCCTTTGTAATCGATTTCATAGACCTTGAAAATACCTAATCCGCTGGTATTGCTAGCGTTTGCTCCATAAATACCCGCGCTGTGATCAATAGATAGGGCACTACTATAGGTAGCCTTAGACCAATAATCATTGATGGCTACATCGTATAGAGGCTCAAGCTTCATGCTATTGACGAATTGATCCTTTAGCACAATTTGATTTGCGTTAGCAATGGCTGGATCACCATTGGCATTGACGTAAATTGGCCAAGAAGCGATATTATAATTGTTATTTAGGTTTTTCCCATCCTTAACTACAGGCTTAAGCCCTTGAGGACGTTCAGCTGAGCTACCGTGGCCAGTATAGTTTTCATACTTATCCATAGGGCCGCTAATAGACTCGCTATCGCTACCCACAGTAACGGTCCATGTAGTATCCATATCGGTTGTTTCACGGTTGGTAAACCAAAATTCGATAGATAGGGAACCCTTTACTTCTTGAGCTCCGACCAAATCGATGTCGTCATGAAATAGCATGCGGCCGATATAATTGGTTCCACTATCTCTAAAGAAACCAGCAGAACCATCGGTGTTGGAGCCGCCTCCAGTAATATAAATTGGTCCGAGATCCGAGATGATGGAATCAAGAGTAGAATCAAATGAAAATTCAAAATAATCTCCTTGCTTGATGGTCATTGGATCGGTGGGAGAGGGATTAGTAAAACGCCAGTTAACGGTTAACTTAAAGCTTCCCGCTGCTGGGAATTGGACGTTGTTTCCAGATATAGTTTCCCAAGATCCTCCAGAAGTTGCTTTTTGGAAAGTGACACCGGTCAGTGATAAATCACCTTGACTAGCTAGAGAGTCTCCAACCGGATTTTTGATTTCGCTCATGTTAAACTGCGGCGTACCGTCAGCCCAGACAATTTGCGGAATACTAGAGAGTAGAATCAGACAAACACACACAAGGGACAATAATTTTTTTCTCATAATTCTTCCTTCCTATTAATTTACATTGATTGCTCAATGTTGAATCTGTTTGAAAAAAATAGTTAGATATCCATCCCCGGGTTCGGACAAATAATCTAACTATCAATTTTTCTATTTAATTTTATACGTCAATAGGAAAGGATTCAACTCATCTTACCGTTAAAAAATGTCAACTTAGCTGAGCCGCTTTCGTTTAATACACGCGTTGATTTCTCGTGTATACTCAGCGACAGTAAGATAAGAGATCAAATAGGTTCCAAAGAAGGCTGGTAAGTTGGTTAAAATAATCAAGGTGTATCGCCCTTCGAGCATCCCTGGCCACCTAAATAGGTAGGCGGCAGAAAGAAACACGCCAAAGGTGATTGCAAGTCGGATAACCAAATCCAGCAGCAGAGAATCAGTGCCATCCAATAGATTAGTGGCTTGCTCGTAGGCAAACATCAAGAGTGCAATCAAGAAAATGATGACGAAGCCCTGAAAACAAGATTGTGAGGTGATTGGACGAACAGAATCCATGAGTATATCAATGGTGGCATAGCTTAATACGCCTAAAGTATATCCAGTTGTAATGATGATTAAGATTCTTCTCATGGTCAACCTCCCATCGTAATCTTATTTCGAAAAGTTTTAACATAGTGCTTGGAGACGATTTGCTGTTCCTTATTGGTTAGTTCGGCAATAATTCGTCCACTAAAATGTGGTTTAACAGAAACCACATGGAATGTGTTGACGATACAGCTTTTGCTAATGCGAACGAAAGGCGTGTTCTCCAGTTGTTCCTCTAATTCATAGAGTCGTTTATCACATTGATACACTTCTTTTTCCATGTACAAAAACGTTTTGTCGTCAACAGTATCAAAATAGTAAACCTGTTCAAGAGATATGGGAATTTCCACGTTGTCTCTAGTTACAGTAAAATCATCAATAAACATATTGATGTTGGAAATGATTCTCGTCAGTTTCTGGTCCACCTTATTACATTCAATGGTAATGGTAGCCTCACTAACATCTTGGTCTTTATGAATAATGAGTTTCATGCTAAATTCCTTTATAAATAGTTTGGTGCTTTTATTATACAGGTTTTGGCTCGATAAGCAAGAGCACGTTACAGGTGATTTTGGTTATGTTAGGGGTTTCTGTTAGCCAGCATATGTTTGATTTTCCCAGGCGCTCCGTATATAATAGACTAACGGTTTAGATTTTTTTTCTAAAGTTGCACTAAGGTTAATTTGGTACAATGCCGAAAAGGAGAAGTACGATGAAATTACTATTTGCAGAAGATGAGCTTGCGATGTCAGAAGCGGTAGTGGATATCTTAACCTATCATAAATACAACGTAGATGCGGTATATGATGGTGAGGATGCCTACGCATATGCAATGGCAGAACAATATGATGGCATCATATTGGATATTATGATGCCTAAAATGGATGGAATTGAGGTATTGACCAAGCTTCGCGCCAAAGGCGTTCATACACCAGTGCTTTTGCTGACGGCTAAATCGGAAGTGGAGCACCGCATTCAAGGACTGGATCAAGGAGCGGACGACTACTTGACCAAACCGTTTGTTATGGGAGAATTATTGGCTCGAGTACGCGCCATGCTTAGACGTAGAGAGGAGTATACTCCAGACGTGGTTCGTTTTGAGAATATTTCCCTTGATCGAAGCAGCTACATTCTGTTTAATGAACAGAAACAGTTTCCGCTAACCAAGTTGGAATTTCAATTCATGGAGTTGTTCATTCTTAACCCTGGAATTCACTTTTCTTCAGAAAAACTATTAGAACGGATATGGGGATATGATACTGATGCAGAGATTGGAACAGTATGGGTGTACGTATCTTATTTACGTAAAAAGCTAGCAGCCTTAGAGGCAACAGCGCAAATCACATCCAAAAGAAACATTGGATACGCATTGGAGGCAAAGAAGGATGGTTAAATCTTTACGTCGTAAGTTTATCATTGCTGCCATGGTTTCACTCCTGATTTTGATGACCATTGTTATCGGTGGAGTTGCGTTACTTGGGTATTACCAAATGGAAGAAACTGCAGATTCGATGCTGCAGTCTCTTGCAGAAGAACGCAAACCTTTTGAGAGAGAGAAGAAACCGCTCCCTGCGTTTGGTTATCAAATCAGTGATTCTCCTAAGCCAAGCAATTATGTTGAGGCGAGAATCAATGCCTCGGGAGAAATTCAATTTCTTGAGCATAAAGGGATGATGGAGCTATCTGAAGATGAGGCAAGAACCTACGTTGAGCAAGTATTAGATGAAAAAAATACGGAAGGAAAAATCGGCTCCTATAAGTATATCGTTGTCAAGGAATCCTCGGAAATGAGCCGTATTGTCCTTTTGGACATGTCGCTCCAAATGCAAACCCTATTAAATACCATTTTCTCTTCCTTGCTTGTGGGACTAATCTGTATGGTGCTGATGTTTTTCATCCTCTTTTTCGTATCGGGAAGAGTGATTAGGCCTGTAGCCAATAATATTGAGAAGCAACGTCAATTTGTTAGCAATGCAGGTCACGAAATCAAAACCCCTCTGGGGATCATTATGGCAAACATTGACGCCATGGAGCTTCATTTAGGCGAGAATAAGTGGAGCAAAAACATTCGCAGCCAAACTGAACGAATGCATGGCTTAATGGATTTATTGTTGCTGCTGGCAAGGATGGATGAACGGGCAGATGCAGTGCCAATGAAAAACGTGAATCTAAGCGAGCTAGTAACCATGCAGCAAGAGGCGTTTCTAGAGCCAGCGCAGAGATGTCAGGTGGGAATCAATGCTTCTGTAGAAGAGGGGCTGACGGCCCATGGGAACCCGGATTATCTGGAACAGTTAATCAGTATTTTGATGGACAATGCCGTGAAATATGCAAATGTCGGCGGAGACATTTTTTTGCAGCTGACAGCAGAGCATAAGAAAAACAGATTGGTGGTTGAAAATAGTGTTGAGCAGCTGCCGGATGTTTCTCCGGATGTGTTATTCGATCGGTTTTATCGTGCTAGCGCTGCACGAACACAAAAGGATGGGGGATACGGAATTGGATTATCTGCGGCGAGAGCCATTGCACAGATGCATGGTGGCAAAATGGAAGCTGTCTATGCTGGCGATGAAGGGTCGTTGAGAATACGATTCGTCGTGGAATTGCCATAATTTCACTTGCGTGACAATCGATGGATTAATGGCCAAAGACTTGTCAGACTATTGAAAAAAAGGTATAATGAGTAAATGAACAATTGTTGTGTGACGAGAAGGGAGCCTAAGATGAAAAAAGGTGATCTGTTCAGAATGTGTGTGTGTATTTTGATGGCAACCATCGCTGGGTTAGTGACCTATTATGTAGACAGCGTTGATGGAACCATTATTTTAGTGATACCAATTGTCTACTATACTTATAAGCGAGGTTATTCGGCGGGTGTGTTTTCCGGGATACCGATTCTTGCTTATTTGATCTTTTATCATTTCTTTGAGCAAAGGATGAGCGTTGTCAACATCAGCGCTTTTCTGATTAGCGTCCTTGGATTTGGCATCATCATTGGATTGACTGGTCATCTCCATGCAAAATTCAATCAGAAAATGGAAGAACACATTAGATCGACGGAGACTCTTGCGGAAATCCTAGATTTTTTAGACGAACAGATTATGATTTGCGAATTGGACACCAATGAAATTTTGTTTGCCAATGCATATACGCGAGAGATTCATAACTTACCTGATGATTACTTGGGAAAGAAGTGCTATGAAGCGTTCTATGGATTGAGTGAACGTTGCGATTTTTGCAAATTCGATAGTGAGGATGATGGAAAACGCCATTACTGGGAGCATTATAACAGTGATAGACATAGATGGTTCCAAGACATCAACACGGTGGTCAACTGGATGGACGGTCATAAGGTTTGCTTACAGCAGTCTATTGATATTACCAATGCGCGAATTGAAGAGAACCGATTGAATCGTCGAATTGCATTGCAGGATACCCTAAATGATATTGCCATGAAGTGCATTGCTTTTGATGATTTGAAAGTGCTTGCGGAAGAAACCCTTGAGATGCTGGCTAAATCGGTGGGATTTGACCGTGTGACCTTGGTTCAACTCATCGATGACGAAGAAGAAACTTATCAGGGAAATTGTATCATCCTCGGTTGCTATGACCAGCGCATTCCTGTGCTTGCACCTTATGAGGATACGCAATATATTTCCCTCTATCGTTTTTATGAATTTTACAAGGAACACGATACGCGGTTCGCCTTAAGCGAAGATTTCCCAGAGGATTATGTGTTACAGACTATAGATGGTAATGACGTGAAGGATTTCTGTGTGACGGCCATTCACTCTAATGGAAAGCTGGCAGGCTTTGTCATTGCGATGAACTATGATGGCCCAGTACCAACGGACAATGATACCTTGTTTGCTTGTGAGATGTATACAAGGCTGCTCAATGATGCCATCATCAGATCCGGTGCCCAGAGAACCATAGAAGAATCCATGGCGAGATTAGTGGGGATGATTAATGCGATGCCGATGACCAGCGTCTTTTATGATGCAGATTGTCATCCAGTTTTCTGTAATGAACATGCGACAGTTTTCGCAGGGGTATCTTCGCAAGAAGAGTACCTTGAGCGCTATCATGAGCTTATGCCAGAAGTTCAACCTAATGGAAGAAACAGTCGAGAGTGGTCGGCTGAATTAATATTAGATACGTTTAAAACAGGAAAAATGCAAACGATGGAATGGGTGCACCGTAACGTAAACGGAAAAGAAATCCCGACAGAGGTCACCCTTGTGCGAATAAATTGGTCAGACGGTACCCACCGCGTTGTATCTTATGTGCGAAGCTTGGAAGAGATTAGAGCACAGATGAAGGCGTTAGAAGAAACCCATCAAATGCTCACCATTGCTAAGGAAGAAGCTGAGAAGAGTGCCAATGCGAAATCAGAGTTTTTGGCTAGAATGAGTCATGAAATCAGAACACCGCTGAATGCAATTTTCTCCATGAGCCATCTATTGAGTATTGCTGAGCAGGATCCAATTAAGCAAGGATACCTGCAAAATGTACTACTGGCATCTGATTCTTTATTGCATATTATCAATGACATTCTTGACTTCTCTAAAATTGATGCCAACAAGATGGAATTAATTGAAGCGGACTACAATTTATATGAATGCATTATTGATGCAATTAAGCTGAATACCATCAAAGGAAATGTCAAAAATATTACCTTTATGACGAGAATTCCGTCTACGCTACCAAAGCAATTTAAGGGGGATGAAAATAAGATATTGCAAATTCTTTCCAATTTCTTATCCAATGCCATTAAATATACCCAAGAGGGAACGATTTGTTTGGCTGTAGACTTCCAGATGGAAGGTGAATTGTGCAATCTTCGTCTATCTGTTGAAGACACAGGAATGGGTATTGCCAAGGAAGATTTAGACAAGCTACATCTAGCCTTTTATCAAGCAGATGTGCAGAAAAACCGAAACATTCAGGGAACAGGCCTAGGACTATCCATTTGCAAAGGGCTTGCGGAAATTATCGGTGGAAATATTGAAATCGAAAGTGAATATGGAGTGGGGAGTACCTTCTCATTGGTGCTTCCACAGACTGTTGTCGATGCATCACCAATTATCGATAAAGTTGAAAGCGAAGGGAAACACGTTCTCGTTATCGGAACTGGTCCTGCAGCGCAGAATTTGGCCGAAAAGCTGCGAGATATTGGTGTGACTTATGAAATGGTGGATTGCAAAAACGCTTCAGAGTCAGAGCTTCGCAAAAAACAATTCACTCATATTTTCTATCGACATGAAAACTGCACATTACTACCAACATGGGCAAAAGAGCAGGCAGAACATGTTTGCGTGACAATGATCAAAGACTTTTCCGATATATCCGACGATTACATGACGAAGAGAATCAATATTCTTTTCATGCCAATTGTGCTTTCTGAAATTGTGCAGATCATCAATACTGGAACAGTAGGTGTTCGAGCCACACTATCTGGTACAGAAAAACGCGATGCATTTATTTATGAGAAAGTCAAAGCACTGATTGTGGATGATAATGATACCAACTGTCTCGTTGCAACTGAGCTGTTGAAGAAATATGGTATAAGATCAGAGGTTGCCATTAGCGGAGAATTAGCGATTGACATGGTCAATGAAGCTGAATATGATATCATCTTTATGGATCACATGATGCCTGGAATGGATGGTGTTGAGGCAACAGCCATCATTAGAACCCTAAAGGATTGGACTAAAGGTGTACCGATTGTCGCGCTTACGGCCAATGCCTTGGTAGGTATGCGAGAGTTCTTCTTGGACAATCAGTTCGATGAGTTCTTAAGCAAGCCGATTCTCATCGAAGAATTAGAACAAGTGTTGCTGAAATGGTTGCCGAAGGAAAAACGGAAAACCTTGGACGAAATAACAGTATCCGATTCATGGGGCGAAGAAGCGGAGGAAATCCTTCAGGCCCTAGAGGGAAGTCAACAGCTTAGGGCAATCGAGGCAAAAGAGAGAATGAACATTTCGACAGAAGCTTATGTTAGAATTCTCGACTCGGTATATCGCAGCATTCCGAATTATATTGATCGGCTTCAACGGATGAATGGCGTCAATGGAGATATGAGAGAATTTCAAATTGCCGCCCATGCGCAAAAAGGTGCGCTGGCCAATGTTGGTGCCAATGACTTGTCTGCCCAAGCAAAAACCTTGGAGAAAGCAGCGGAAATTGGAGATGCTGCGGTGATAAGGGAAGTATTGCCAAAATACATCGATCTACTAGAGCAGTTCTATCAGTGGTTCAGCCAAATGCTGCAAAGCAATGGCACCCCTGAAGATGAAGAACCAAAACCGAAGAAAAACATCAGCAAAGTCAGAACCGCGTTATTGGAAATTCGTGACTTAGTCATCAAGCTAGAACATGATCTTGCATTGGAGCAGTTAAAAGGGATCACTGCCTTTTCCTATGGTGAGAAAGAAGACGAACAGCTGAAACAGTTGAATTTGGCACTTGAAAATTTTGACATTGACCAAGCAACTGGATTAATCGATGAATTGACGAAGAAAAACCAATAAGACAGCAGAGGGGAGTGAAATCCATGAGAGTAATACCTAAAATATTGATTGTTGACGATGAACCTGCCAATTTGAAATTGCTGAAGGAGCTTCTAAAGGACACCTATCAGGTGTATTTGGCCACAAGTGGAAAACATGCCCTAAACTTTCTGGAGCATAATAAGCCTGATGCCATTTTGCTGGATGTTTTGATGCCAGAAATGGATGGCTATGAAGTCATTAAGGAAATTAAAAAGCGTGAAAGCGTCAAGGACATCCCTGTTATTTTTCTTACTGGTCTCGACAATCAAAACAATGAAAGTATTGCGTTTAAACTTGGCGCAGTAGATTATATCACCAAGCCAATTGTCGCAGAAAGTGTGCTGAACCGATTGGCCATTCACGTTGAGCTACAACAGTATAGACAAAATTTAGAAGCCGAAATTGCTTTACGAACAGCCAAGCTGGTGAAAACCCAGGAAGTGATTTTGAACATTATGGCAAACCTTACAGAAATAAAGGACAATGATACAGGTGCCCACGTTAAGCGGACGACAGCGTTTATGCAGTTGTTGGTTGAAGGGCTAAGCAAATTGCAGCAGAAAAATTATCGCTTATCCAAAGAGGAAGAGTTGAATGTGATTAATACATCCAAGCTTCATGATATTGGAAAAGTAGCAATCCCAGATACAATTTTGCTTAAGCCAGGAAAACTGACTGATGAAGAATTCGAACATATTAAAACACATTCAACCGTTGGCGCTAAGGTTATCGAAGATGCCATGGAAGAATTGGGGGATGCCCCATCGTTCTTTAAGACGGCTTATCTCATCATCATTTCTCATCACGAAAAATGGGATGGAAGCGGTTATCCCTTTGGATTATCAGGGGAAGCCATTCCGCTGCCAGGCAGATTAATGGCCATTGCTGATGTTTATGATGCCTTGGTTTCGGTGCGGCCGTATAAGAAAGCCATGAGCCATGAAGAAGCCTTGGCCATTATCGTTGAGGGCGCTGGAAAGCACTTTGATCCTTTCCTAGTGGAAAAACTTTACGCGGTCATCGACGGGTTCAAAAATGTGGACCCAGTTACAGGAATTCACATGCTTTCCGATGATTAACCAATTACGTAAGCAGATCGCAAACCTCACTTGGAGAAAAGTGGAAAAACGGTCTGCTTTTTTCATATCTATTATTGGCTTAAACTTTATCGTGTGATATACTAATTTTAGAACATAATTGTTAGGAGAAAAACGTGACAGAGACCCAAGAAAAACTGTTTGCTTTACAAGATATTAAGCATAGAGATTTTAATTCCAAGCTCCTACCATCAGTGGAGAAAGAACGTGTAATTGGAGTACGATCGCCACAGTTGAAAAAGCTGGCAAAGGAATGGATTAAAAGTGGGAAGAGCGAGGAATTCTTGCTTGATTTGCCACATTATTACTTAGAAGAAAACCACCTTCACACCTATATCATCAATCAAGCTGGTGTAGACTGGGAAACGGCAATCACTTTAGTTGAAGCCTTTCTTCCGTACATTGACAATTGGGCTACCTGCGATTTACTGATGCCGAAAGGATTTAAAGATAATCCGGAAAAGCTGTATGGGAAAACGCTGATGTGGCTAAAAAGTGACAAAACCTATACGGTGCGCTTTGCTCTCGTCATGCATCTATCCTTGTTCTTGACAGAGCATTTTGATGAGGAAGCCTTTAACATCATTGAACGCATTCGCTCTGATGAATATTATGTACAAATGGCTATCGCATGGTACTATAGCTTTGCCTTGATTGAACAGTATGAAAAGACCATACCGATTTTCCAAGAAAAGAGATTGGAAAAATGGGTTCACAACAAAGCATTACAAAAAGCAATAGAGAGCTATAGACTAGACAAGGAGACAAAGGACACGTTGCGTGCCTTAAAGATAAAATAAATGAGTAAACGAAAACATAGAAAGCGACATGGATTTAGAAATTTCCTGTTATTTTGCTTTATCCTAGTTGGGGTGTGGTATGTCAACACCTATACCCTAAAAACCACCGAAGTGACCATTGAAAGTGATAAGATTAAGGATGACATCACCATTGTGCAAATTACTGATCTTCACGGGGTCACCTTTGGCGAGAATAATGAATATTTACTGAAAAAAATCAAAGATATTGATCCGGATTTTATCGTATCAACTGGAGATATGTACACCTACGAGGATGCAGCTGGAGAGGCAATTGCTTTGGAATTGCTCAGCAATTTGGCGAAGGAGTACACGGTATATTCGGTAAATGGTGAGCATGACTACGATGAGTCCTTCGAAGAACAGCTTAGTCTTGCAGGCGTAGATGTGCTGGATTATGAAATGAGAAAAATTCATATTGGCAGTACAGAAATCCATTTGTATGGTACAACCAATGTATATTACAGCCAAACCTTTGATTTGGCTAATGCTTTTGCGATAGATAAGAGCAAATTCAATTTGCTCATTGCCCATATTACCAATTTCGAAGCCTTTGCAGGTTTCGGAATGGACCTATCTCTGTGTGGAGATAGCCATGGAGGAGTCATCAGACTTCCGTATCTGGGAGGATTGATTAATCGAGACCAATGGCTACCAGAACAGAAAGAAGGGGAAGTGCAGTATGTTAAAGGACTGTATGAAAAGGAAAACAGTAAATTGTTCGTGTCTAGTGGCTTAGGTGACTATCCAGTGCCGATTCGATTTTTGAATCGACCGGAGGTTGCAGTTATTCAGTTGAAAACGGTTCAGTAAATGAGCCAGCATAGCCAACAGGCGGAAAGAGCGTAACGTAAATCAAAGGGAAGAGGGTGTAGGAATGAACAAAAGATTAAAAGTGATGGTAGGTGTAATGATTTTAGTGATCATTGCGGGGGGCGTTTACTTATGGTCAAATAGCAGATCAAAGGATATGCTGGCCAATTTAGACCTAAAAGGCTATGACATTACGACTACCTGTGCAAGAGCAGATGAACACACATTAGTTTGCAACAAAGGATACGATGTCTATTTGTATCTGGATGACATGGAAGTCTATCTACAAAAATCCAAAACTGTTGTAGATGAAAATGGTGACGAAAGAACCTTTAATGAATACAAACAATCTTCCGTGAACCAACTCATGAAAAAGACCAAGGAAGATGAAGATGTACCAATTCTCATTTGGATGAATGGCCGTGGCAAAGTAGAAACTGTCATGATGTTGGAAACGACCTATGAAAACAACAATGCTTCAATTGCTGCTTTAGAGGGACTAGACCCATCTAAATATACATCAGCCAATACTGTTTTGGACATTGATCGAAAAGGGATGCAGCTGGCACCCGTTCATTACGATGGGAAGGAAAAAGAAAAATACCAAGGAACGGTAAAGACCTTTAAGTTTGCCAAAGCAGTACGCTATTATCATGTGGAGATCACTAACTTTGAAGATAAGGAAGACAAAGTGTTCAGAAACACCAGTTATTCCAAGTCGGATTATGCTAAAACAAAAACACGCCTTGCCAATGGCAGGGAACATGCATATGTTTGGATTAACCAAAACGGAAGAATTTATGCTGTGTTAACGTACACGGAAAAAACACAGTAAGGAGTTGAATATGCATAAAATTCTTATTATTGAAGACGATATGGTGATTGCCAATGCCATCAAAGCCCACATTGAGACCTGGGGCTGTCCAGCGGAGTGTGTAGAGGATTTTAAAGAAGTTATGTCTGTATTTACAGAGGTTTCTCCTGATTTGGTCTTGATGGATATTAATTTACCCTTTTTCAATGGGTATCATTGGTGCACCCAAATTAGAGCAGTTTCGAAAGTCCCGATTATATTCATTTCCTCAGCATCAGATAACATGAATATTGTGATGGCCATGAATATGGGCGGCGACGATTTTATCACCAAACCCTTTGATTTATCCGTACTTACAGCAAAGGTTCAAGCACTGCTTCGCAGGACGTATGACTTCACCTTAGATACGGCGATTATCGAACACAGAGGCGCTGTGCTTAATGTCAATGATGCTAGCCTGTCTTATGAAGGTGAAAAAATCGATCTGACGAAAAATGAATTTAAAATTATGCAAATTTTACTTGAACATAAAGGAAAAGTGGTCAGTCGAGATGATATGATGATTAAGCTATGGGAAACAGAAAGCTTTGTCGATGAAAACACTTTATCCGTTAATGTGGCCAGATTGCGAAAAAAGCTAGAACAAAGTGGTTTGGCGGAATTCATTACCACCAAGAAAGGGATGGGCTACTTAGTTGAGTAGGATATTGAAGGAATACATTAAAGGGAAAACGAAGACCATCTTGTCTTTTTTTGCGATGATCGGTATTTTTTGCATGATCTCGATATTATATGATATTCCAGTGGATGCCAGTGTGTATGCCATAATGCTTTCTACCTTTTTCGGAGTCGCATTTCTAACCTATGGATTTTATCGCTATGCGCAGCGAATTCTAGCGTTGGAAGACCTGAAAACCAGAATCAGCGGTGGCATCGAAAAGCTTCCAAAGGCGGCAGACTTTATTGAAGAGGAATATCAGGAAATCATCAACATTCTCGACCAAAGAACGGCGGAAATCATTTCGAAAAACGACCAAGAGGTCACAGATGTGATGGATTATTTCACCCTTTGGGCGCACCAGATCAAAACGCCCATTGCAGGGATGAGGCTACTACTCCAAAGCGATACCCAAAATCAAAGCAAGGATGAGCTTTTGATGGAGCTGTTTAAGATTGAGCAATATGTGGAAATGGTACTCCAATATCTTAGATTGGGTAGCGACAGTACAGATTACGTGATTAAGGAGCAGCAATTGGATCGCATCATTCGTGACGCGGTGAAAAAGTATTCTACCACTTTTGTGAAAAAGAAAATATCGTTAAACTATGAATGTGTGAATTGCACCGTGATTTCCGATGAAAAGTGGCTCAGCTTCGTGATAGAACAGCTGCTATCCAATTCTTTGAAATACACCTATTCAGGCGCAATATCCATTTATATGGATCCACAATCGGAAAAGGTCTTGGTGATTGAGGACACGGGAATTGGCATTCAAGCGGAGGACATTCCAAGGGTCTGTGAAAAAGGGTATACTGGATATAATGGGCGAACCGATAAAAAGTCCACAGGAATTGGACTTTACCTTTGCAAGGAAATATTACGTAAATTAGGACATTCTATGGAAATAGAATCGACCATCGGCAAAGGTACTAAAGTGAAATTGAATTTGTCTTACAAAATTGTAAGATTTGAATAAAAGAATGTAAGCCAAAGTTAAGGTAAGACATTCTTTTTTTTGTTATGATGGTGATACAACATGAAAGGGGATTTAAATAAATGACCATTTTAGAAGTGAAAAACTTGAAAAAAATCTATACCACCAGATTTGGAGGAAATCAAGTGAAAGCGCTTTCCAATGTGAACTTTTCCGTTGAAGAGGGAGAGTATGTGGCAATCATGGGGGAATCTGGTTCGGGAAAAACCACATTGCTTAACATCCTGGCAGCACTGGACAAGCCAACTAGTGGAGAGGTATTGCTTAATGGCAGAAACATTACGCAGATTAGCGAAAAAGAAATTTCTGCGTTCCGGAGAGACAATTTGGGGTTTGTGTTTCAGGATTTTAATCTGCTGGATACCTTTTCTTTGCAGGATAACATTTTTTTACCGTTGGTGCTAGCGGGGAAATCCTATAAAGAAATGGCGAAGACGCTTAAGCCAATTGCAGCAAAGCTGTCCATCGAAAGTTTGTTGAAAAAGTACCCGTACGAGGTATCAGGGGGACAAAAGCAAAGAGCAGCCATTGCAAGAGCTTTGGTGACGAAACCACAATTGGTCCTAGCTGACGAACCTACAGGGGCATTAGATTCCAATGCAGCAGATGGGCTACTCCAGTTGTTTGGAGAAATCAACGATGAGGGGCAAACCCTGTTGATGGTTACCCATAGCATCAAAGCAGCGAGCCACGCAAAGCGTGTGTTGTTCATCAAGGATGGGGAAGTGTTCCATCAAATCTATAAAGCCAACATGACCAACGATGAATTGTTTGCGAAAATTTCAGATACCCTGACCATTTTAGCGACAGGTGGTGCGATCAATGGGTAAATCATTTTCACTTAAGCTAGCCATCACCAATATTAAAAACAATCGAAAATTCTATTTGCCATACGTTCTTGCAGCAGTAGGGATTATCGCCATGTTTTACATCATGTGCTTTTTGACCTTTGATGAGGGTACAGCCAAGCTATCTGGAAATCTTGTCATGATTATGGGCTTGGGAACCATTGTCATTGCAGGATTTGCCGTAGTCTTTCTATTCTATATCAATAGTTTTTTAATGAAACGTAGAAAGAAAGAAATTGGACTGTATAACATCTTGGGTATGGAGAAAAAGCACATTGGAAGAATACTGCTCATCGAGAACTTTTTGGTTTCTTGTTGTGCCATCATCATTGGATTGCTTTGCGGCATTTTGTTTAGCAAACTGGTGCTGATGTTTCTTGTTTGGATGTTTGAGGGCATTCAACCATTTGGCTTTTCCATATCATTATACGGAATCGGCATTACGACCATTCTTTTCGGCGTAATTTTTGCGATTACCTTAATCGTCAATCAAATGAGCATTCATCTAGCAAAGCCCATTGAATTAATTCGTGGAACAGAGGTTGGGGAAAAAGAACCAAAAACCAAGGGAACTTTGGCTGTTTTTGGCGCTATCTGTCTTGGGGCTGGATATTTCATTGCCATTACGACGGACAATCCGTTAGATGCAATATTGCTGTTTTTCGTCGCAGTAGTTTTAGTCATTATTGGCACCTATTGCCTGTTTGTTGCAGGGAGCATCGCCATACTTAAGCTGCTGAAGAAAAATCGAAAAATCTATTACAAGCCAGGGAACTTCACGGCAATTTCTGGCATGATTTATCGAATGAAACAAAATGCCGTAGGTCTTGCCAATATTTGCATTTTATCGACGATGGTTTTGGTGATGATATCGGGAACCGTTAGCCTTAGCGTAGGAATGGAAGATGCGTTAAACTCAAGAATTTCGGGAGACATTGTGGTTTCTACTTATGAGGCAGATGGCTCGACCGTTCCAAGAAAAGAAATATTGGGTGCCATGGAAAAAGCAGCGAAGGAAACAGGGCTAAAGGTCGAAAAGCTTCTCGACAATCGCTTTCTCGCGTTTACCACAGAAAAGCAAGACAATGAAACCTTTACCCTAGACAATATGTCTGAGGCCAAGGCGGAAAAAGTAACAACCTTAGCGTTTCTAACTGCGGAAGAATTTAATCATATTAGCGGGGAGAAAATCGCGTTAGATCGAAATCAAGTTGTTTCCTATAGCAAAAATTTTGACCTAGGGGTTCAGGTGAACATCGGCAATATGAGCTTTGATGTGATTGACAGATTAGAGACCTTCGTGCCGATATCCGATTTAGACGCGTATATGCTGGATACACAGTACATCATCGTAGCAGATGAATATGTGTTTGATCAAGTATATCAAATGCAACTTAAAGCATATGAGGATGGAGCAGCTAGTACAGTGCAAACGGTGTTCTCTATGGATCTTTCTGGAAGTGATGAAGAGATTAGGACTTGTTATGAGGCGGTAGTAAAGTATGTAGGTGCTGAAGCGTTTCATGAATATGGGCCGATCATTGAAAACAAACCAGAGGTGAAAGAAATGTATGCTGGTTTGTCTGGAGGGTTCTTGTTCTTAGGCGTGTTCCTAGGGATTATGTTTACCTTTGCTGCAGCATTGATCATTTACTATAAACAAATATCAGAGGGGTATTACGATAAAGATAAGTTTGAAATTATGCAGAAAGTGGGCATGAGTAAAAAGGAAGTGAGAACAGCAATCAAAAAACAAGTGCTCATGGTATTCTTCTTGCCTTTACTTGTGGCAGGAATCCATGTGCTAGCAGCATTTGGTATGATCTGTAAGCTACTAATGATCTTTAGCTTGAATAATGTCTCGTTATTTGCCATCTGCACCGTAGTGACATTCCTCGTATTTGCAGCGATTTACGCAGCAGTTTACTTGGTCACAGCAAGGGAGTATTACAAGATTGTGGGGAATCTGTAGTGACGCTGGTGATTTGACGCAAAGGAGAAATTGTGATACAATTTCTCCCATGAAATATCAAGAAACCTATGAAGTATCATGTCACGATGTTGACGTAAACAACAACATGAGGCCATCTTTGGTCCTTAGATACATGCAGGATGTAGCTAATCATCAGATGCGCGATAGGAAGCCATCTTATCTAGAATTATTTGCAGAAGGAAAATCCTTTGTTCTGACAAGAGTAACGATAGAAATCTTTGAGCAGTTACACCAGTATGACCCTATTGTGGTCAGTTCATGGAGCTGCCCAGGGAAAGGGGCTACGTTTATTCGTTGCTACACCATTGAGCGCGAAGGAAAGCTAGCCGCAAAAGCCTACAGCGAATGGGCGGTGTCCAATCGAGAAACTGGGAAGCTATGCAAGCTTTCGGAAGTGGACATCTCCAACTATGATGAAGGCCCAATATTGGATATGAGTGAACCGACAAGGTTTAGACTACCTAAAGATGTAGCCTTCACGCAGGTTGGAAAGAAACACATTGACTATAGCGATGTAGATATGAATCTCCATATGAATAACACCAATTATCCTGACATGCTATGGAATCACATTCCTCATGTTATGGAAAAAGAAGTGACTTCCATCAATTTAAGATTTGCCAAGGAGGCACCTTTTGATGGGGAAGTAGACATTCACATGGGGCAGGTAGAGGATACCTATCTGTTCAGAACTACGGTTAATGGAGAAACCAACGTGGAAGCAATCATCAAGACAAGAGCACTGGAGACAGCCAATGAATGAGCTTTTCGCTGCAGTTGCCGAGGATGATTTGGTTATTGGGAAAACCTTTTCCGGATTAACGGTGGAAGAGTATGATTTTTCCAAGATTGAGTTTGAAGAGGTAACCTTTAGTCAATGCAATTTTCTCGGTTGCCAGTTCCAAGGCGTTAGTTTCCAAAATGTCAGATTTGCACAATGTGATTTATCCAACAGCAAGTTTGAACACGCCTATTTTAAGGAAACCACGCTAGAAAATTGCAAATTGATTGGCGCCAATCTACAGGATTCGTCCATGTGGGACGTAGTGATAACCGATTCAGTACTGCGGTATGCCAACTTTGCAGAAAGCGTTTGGAGAGACGGCGTCATCAAAGACTGCGACATGAGGGAAATATCTCTCGCAGGTGGAAAACTACTGAAGACCAAATTGACTGATGTGAATTTCTCTGGTGGAGACTTTTTCAAGGCAGTGGTAAAGGGGATTGATTTTTCCCAGTGTGATATAGAGGGCATAGCATTATCGGAAAACCTGAAAGAACTAAAAGGTACGAAAATCAACGAAATGCAGGCTGCTGGACTCATTGGTGCATTAGGCATCAAAGTCAAATGATGGGGCAGCGCAAACTTAATAAAATATTGAACGTTTTCCAGAGGCAATTTTGCCTCTGGCTTTTCATTTTTGATGTTTAACTGACCAGATACGTGGTATTTATCATACATTGACAGATATACCCCTAGGGGGTATACTGAAAAAAGAAAAGGAGATCAAGGAAATGGAAGAACAGAAATGTCCGTCTTGCAGCGGGAAAATTAAACATAGATCTGAAAAAGAACACGATGACTTAATCAAAAGATTGAATCGGATTGAGGGTCAGGTTCGAGGCGTAAAGAAAATGATCAATGAAGATAAGTACTGCATTGACATCATCAATCAAGTCAATGCCATCACGGCAGCCCTTAATGGATTCAACAAGCAATTACTTTCTGCTCACATCCAATCTTGTGTAGTAGAGGACATAAAAAACGATAACTTAGAAACTGTTGATGAACTATGCAGCGTATTGCAGAAACTGATGAGGTAGAGATGAAAGAGAAATTTAAGGTAACAGGAATGACTTGCTCGGCCTGTTCTTCGAGGGTAGAAAAATCAGTATCTAAGCTTGATGGTATAGATGCTGTTAGCGTAAACCTGTTAACAGGAACAATGCAGGCTTCTTACGATGAGGAGAAAATTAGTGCCGATAAAATCATTGGGGAAGTGGAAAAAGCAGGATACGGCGCATCGGTAGACATCGGCGAAGCCAGTACGGCACCCTCCAAAGAAGGAGAAGCATCAGCTACAGCTACAGATGAAATCAAACAAATGAAAATGCGACTAATTTGGTCTGTGATTTTCTTGGTGCCATTAATGGCGGTGTCTATGGGTCCAATGCTTTTAGGGATGCACACCACAGCAAGACCGCTGACCATGGTCTTGATCCAAGTGATTTTGCTGATTCCGATTGTATTTTTGAATCGAAAATATTACATCAAAGGCTTCCCGAGTTTGTTTAGAGGAAGCCCCAACATGGACAGTCTTATCGCCATAGGGTCTGCAGCAGCGATTGTATATGGGGTGTTTGCGCTATTCAGAATGATTGCGGGATATGAAACGGGAAACATGGATTTGGTGCATCATTATAGCATGGACATTTATTTTGAATCGGCGGCAACCATATTGACATTAATCACCGTAGGGAAATATATGGAAACACGTGCCAAAGGAAAAACCAGTCAGGCTATTGAAAAGCTGATGAATTTAGCACCTAAGACTGCAACCGTTGAGCGTGATGGCGTTGAAGTCAAGATACAGACCTCTGAATTATCTGTTGGAGATATTTTGGTGATTAGACCGGGAGAGAGTATCGCAGCAGATGGAACCATCATTAGCGGAACCACCAGCATTGATGAAGCGGCTATTACTGGAGAAAGCATCCCTGTAGAAAAACAATCTGGGGATCAGGCAGTGTCTGCCACAATCAACAAAACAGGGTTCATCAAAGTTCGATGCGAAAAGGTCGGTGCAGATACTACCCTTAGCCAAATTATCCGTTTAGTTGATGAAGCCAGTGCGAGTAAAGCGCCTATTGCTAGAATGGCAGATAAGATTGCAGGGGTTTTTGTCCCTATCGTCATTGGGATTGCCATCTTAGCGGCAATTGTTTGGTATATCTCAGGTGCTGGATTTGAATTTGCATTATCCATCGGCATTTCCGTATTGGTCATTTCCTGTCCATGTGCGTTAGGGTTAGCCACACCAGTCGCCATTATGGTAGGTACTGGTAAAGGTGCGGAAAACGGGATTTTGATCAAATCAGGGGAAGCCTTAGAATCTGCCCATCACATTGATACGGTAGTCATGGACAAAACAGGAACGATTACAGAAGGAAGACCAAAAGTGACTGATGTGGTTCAGCTAGATATTGCTGAACAAGAATTGCTAGAGATGGCGGCAGGCCTTGAAACGGGTAGTGAACATCCTCTTGCTGAAGCCATTATGGACTATGCGAACATCAAAGGCGTAAATGCCGCGAAAGCAGAACATTTTCAGGCTATCTTTGGACGTGGTGTAAAAGCCACGATTGACGGAAAACTGTGTTTTGCAGGGAACATCTTATTGATGGAGGAGCATAACATTGACTTGGGAACATCAGAGAAAATCCTAGATGATTTTGCTGATGAAGGGAAAACACCACTGCTGTTTGCAAGAGAGGGAAAGGTAGTCGGCATCATTGCTGTGGCCGATGTCGAGAAAGAAAACAGCAAGGAGGCCATCGAGGCCTTTGGACAAATGAATATCGACGTGGTGATGCTGACTGGAGATAATCGACGTACTGCAGAAGCGTTGAGAAAGCGACTACACATTCCAAAGGTTATTGCGGAGGTTCTACCATCAGATAAAGAAAAACACATTGCACAGCTGCAAGAAGAAGGTCATGTTGTGGCTATGATTGGTGATGGAATCAATGACGCACCGGCATTAGCAAAGGCTGATGTGGGGATTGCCATTGGGGCAGGCACTGATGTGGCCATTGAAAGTGCAGATGCCGTATTGATGCGAAACGATTTGCTTGATTCTGTAACAGCCATCAAGCTTTCGAAAGCGGTCATCAAGAACATTAAGGAAAATCTGTTTTGGGCATTTTTCTATAACATCATCGGAATACCATTGGCAGCAGGTGTGCTGTATCCAATGTTTGCCATAAAGCTGTCCCCGATGTTTGGAGCGGCAGCCATGAGCTTGTCTAGCGTATGCGTAGTGCTTAATGCGTTGCGGTTACGCAGATTCAAGCCTCATCAAAGAGAACGAATTGTGAAATCAGAAAGGAAAAAAGTAGAAATGAAGTATCAACTAAACATCGAAGGGATGATGTGCCAGCATTGTCAAAAACACGTAACAGATGCACTAAACGGAATGGAAGGGGTCACAGCCACTGTAAATCTGGAAACGGCTACTGCAGACGTATCCGCTGAACGTGAAGTTCCTATGGCGGAATTTGACGCGGTGATTCAATGCTCATGTACGGTAAAGAAGCAAGCAACCGAAAACAATAGATAGACCGCCAGCACTACACTATTCCGAACCAAAGACCAAAAGATAAGCATTTTGAGAAAATCTAAACTTTTGGATTTTCCTACAATGCCGACTACGGCGGAATCCCTCCCACTCCTTATATATTTCTTTCTGTATACATTGAATTTGTATTTAGTAAAATGCAGACAACACCACGGATCGGCTTTTGGCTGGACAATTCCAACCAAACACCGCAGCAGACAGTAGAAACCATTCTGAACGTTAGGAAGCCGGTATGATTGTTACATATAAGGGGAAGAAAAATTTCTTTTAGATACTTGTTTTCCTAAAACTGATGTGATATAATAATTCAATTCCAGAAAAGGAGTAAAAAATATGCGGCAAGGTATTCTTAAATAAAACTATAATCAAATAGTGGGAACAAAGGATTATGATAGTCCCTTTTGTAGGGGCTTAGTTTTTTGTACCCAATTTAAGAATACTTTTGCCTTATCAATTTTGACATATCCCCAAAAACAGCACTCACAAACAGGTGTATGCTGTATATGTGTATGTCCGCAAATTATCATCCCCAGTGGTAAAAGTATTTTACTGCTGGGGATTTTTATGCCCTTCGGGGCAGTAAAGGGAGGACAATCACATGAAAATAATCAATATTGGAATTCTTGCCCATGTAGACGCTGGAAAGACGACCTTGACGGAGAGCCTGCTATATGCCAGCGGAGCCATTTCAGAACCGGGGAGCGTCGAAAAAGGGACAACGAGGACGGACACCATGTTTTTGGAGCGGCAGCGTGGGATTACCATTCAAGCGGCAGTCACTTCCTTCCAGTGGCACAGATGTAAAGTCAACATTGTGGATACGCCCGGCCACATGGATTTTTTGGCGGAGGTGTACCGCTCTTTGGCTGTTTTAGATGGGGCCATCTTGGTGATCTCCGCTAAAGATGGCGTGCAGGCCCAGACCCGTATTCTGTTCCATGCCCTGCGGAAAATGAACATTCCCACCGTTATCTTTATCAACAAGATCGACCAGGCTGGCGTTGATTTGCAGAGCGTGGTTCAGTCTGTTCGGGATAAGCTCTCCGCCGATATTATCATCAAGCAGACGGTGTCGCTGTCCCCGGAAATAGTCCTGGAGGAAAATACCGACATAGAAGCATGGGATGCGGTCATCGAAAATAACGATAAATTATTGGAAAAGTATATCGCAGGAGAACCAATCAGCCGGGAAAAACTTGTGCGGGAGGAACAGCGGCGGGTTCAAGACGCCTCCCTGTTCCCGGTCTATTATGGCAGCGCCAAAAAGGGCCTTGGCATTCAACCGTTGATGGATGCGGTGACAGGGCTGTTCCAACCGATTGGGGAACAGGGGAGCGCCGCCCTATGCGGCAGCGTTTTCAAGGTGGAGTATACAGATTGCGGCCAGCGGCGTGTCTATCTACGGCTATACAGCGGAACGCTGCGCCTGCGGGATACGGTGGCCCTGGCCGGGAGAGAAAAGCTGAAAATCACAGAGATGCGTATTCCATCCAAAGGGGAAATTGTTCGGACAGACACCGCTTATCCGGGTGAAATTGTTATCCTTCCCAGCGACAGCGTGAGGTTAAACGATGTATTAGGGGACCCAACCCGGCTCCCTCGTAAAAGGTGGCGTGAGGACCCCCTCCCCATGCTGCGGACGTCGATTGCGCCGAAAACGGCAGCGCAAAGAGAACGGCTGCTGGACGCTCTTACGCAACTTGCGGATACTGACCCGCTTTTGCGCTGCGAGGTGGATTCCATCACCCATGAGATCATTCTTTCTTTTTTGGGCCGGGTGCAGTTGGAGGTTGTTTCCGCTTTGCTGTCGGAAAAATACAAGCTTGAAACAGTGGTAAAGGAACCCACCGTCATTTATATGGAGCGGCCGCTCAAAGCAGCCAGCCACACCATCCATATCGAGGTGCCGCCCAACCCGTTTTGGGCATCCATCGGACTGTCTGTTACACCACTCCCGCTTGGCTCCGGTGTACAATACGAGAGCCGGGTTTCGCTGGGATACTTGAACCAGAGTTTTCAAAACGCTGTCAGGGATGGTATCCGTTACGGGCTGGAGCAGGGCTTGTTCGGCTGGAACGTAACGGACTGTAAGATTTGCTTTGAATACGGGCTTTATTACAGTCCGGTCAGCACGCCGGCGGACTTCCGCTCATTGGCCCCGATTGTATTGGAACAGGCATTGAAGGAATCAGGGACGCAACTGCTGGAACCTTATCTCTCCTTCACCCTCTATGCGCCCCGGGAATATCTTTCCAGGGCTTATCATGATGCACCGAAATACTGTGCCACCATCGAAACGGTCCAGGTAAAAAAGGATGAAGTTGTCTTTACTGGCGAGATTCCCGCCCGCTGTATACAGGCATACCGTACTGATCTGGCCTTTTACACCAACGGGCAGAGCGTATGCCTTACAGAACTGAAAGGGTATCAGGCCGCTGTCGGCAAGCCAGTCATCCAGCCCCGCCGTCCAAACAGCCGCCTGGACAAGGTGCGCTATATGTTTCAGAAGATAATGTAACGTCTTGCGCAATGCAAGCGTTCATTGCTGGCTATTGCGAAATATCATTGATAAAATCAGTATCAGAGAGGAGAAACTATTTTGAACCAGGAACAGACGAATATTACAACAGGAAAGCAAATACGTCATCTGCGAACACAATTGGGAATGACACAGGAAGAACTAGCCGGGGAATTGAATGTTACCCGGCAGGCACTATCGAATTGGGAGAGAGATGTTAATGAACCCGATTTAAATATGTTGAAAAAAATTTGCTTTCTTTTTGGAGTCAACATGGACGATTTTGCGAAGGAGGTAATAACAAAGATGGAAACATATGAAAAAAAGGAGAAACGACAATTTAATAAGTACGATATGGCAATTGGACTTTTTTATGGTGTTGGTATATTTCTTGGCATTGGTATTTTCTTTGTTGGCGGTTTTATGACAATGTCAGGTGCAGGGTGGGGAGCATCACTATTTGGCGGTGGCTGTTTTTCTCTTGTATTTGGCTTGATATGCCATGCAGTTATTACATTGAGAAGAAATGACAAATGATGACATATCCTGCTTTCTATACTTTTCGGTAATACCGAGTAAAAAAAGCCGCTGCTTTTGGCTTTCCAATAGCGGCGGCTTAATGCAAGCGGCGGCAAAGGGAAATATCCTTTGAATACCTTACAGAAGAAAAGTTTTGCAGCATTACAAAAATAAAAGCCTATACCATTTTGGAAAGAAAAGATACATAATAGTCAAGACGACAACAATCAGAAGTTATGGAGGGTAACAATGGAATATAGTAAGGAAGATTTAATGGAAGCAAAAAAGCAAATTTTGGGAGTGGGAGAGAACATGGGAACAGAGGAAAGTAAAAAAATCTGGGAGGAGAACGCACAATTTTGGGATAATGCAATGGGTGACGAATCTAATGAATTTCACAGAGAGGTAGTGCGCCCCAAAGTAACGGAACTTCTATCTCCTAATCCTGCGGATTACATTTTGGATATTGCGTGTGGCAATGGAAATTATTCTTCGTATCTTGCACAAAGAGGTGCTTCGGTTGTCGCTTTTGATTACAGCAAAAAAATGATAGAATTGGCTAAAAGACGGCAATCACAATATGCAAAACAAATTGAATTTTGTGTGGCGGATGCGACCGATAGAAAAAGTATATTAGAATTAAAAAGAAATCGAGCCTTTACGAAAGCAGTTTCTAATATGGCAATTATGGATATTACGGACATTGAACCACTTCTTATGGCTGTTTATGAACTGTTGCAGGAAAGCGGAATTTTTGTCTTTGCAACGCAACACCCTTGTTTTGTCACGTTGACTGAAAAATATATGACACCGCACAGTTACTATGATATAGCGATTGAAGGGCAACCGAAAGAGCAGATTTATTATCATCGTTCCATACAAGATATTTTTAACCTTTGTTTTAGAGCTGGATTTGTCATTGATGGATTTTATGAAGAATGTTTCAAAACCAACAAAGAAATTCCTATGGTAATGATAGTAAGGCTTAAGAAGGTAAAACGTGATAGCTTAAAATAAATTCAAGTTTGTCGGGTAAATAGCAAACCCAGCCGAGCCAGTCAACGATAAAATGAACGCCGCTTCGCGCCGTCGTTGACAGCCCCGCCCGTCTTTGCTGGTAGGCAATCAAGGGGCGACAGCAAGGAGTACTGCCGCCCCGCACTATTATTCAGAGAGGGGGAATTTCCATGACCGAAGATGAAGCCTACAAGGTGCATATCCAGTACACATTCAATGCCTTTTGCAAGGTAGTCATTCGTCACGCAGCCATAGATAAAATCTTGAAGCTGCGCCGGAGGTGGGAACGGGAAGTTTCCCTTGATTATCTGATGAGTGAAAAGTTTGTCCAGCTTGCCGAGCCGGAGTAGCTTGAAGAATATCTTTTTACCGCCTGCGGCCAGACCGCCGTTCTGTATCATGCGGAGCTTGCCGCCGCCCTTGCCCTTTTGCCGGAGCAGACGCAGGAAGAAATTTTTCGTTACTATTTCCTGCGCCAGCCGCAGCGAGTGATCGGCGTACATATTGGCCGGACACGCAGCACAGCGGGGCGGCATATCCGGCTTGCCTTGCAGCGGTTAAGGCGGCTCATGGAGGGAAATGACTATGAGTAAACTTCTCCCCTATGAAACAATCGTCAAAGCCCATGAGGGCGACCCGGACGCAATCGACACCATTCTTTCCCACTATGCCGGATATATCCGCTACTGTTCCAAAGTACACGGGAAAGTCAACGCCGAAGTTGAGGAACATATAAAGCAACAGCTCATTGCCGCCCTGTTCAAATTTCGCTTTGACCGATAAACAAAGAACAAACACTGGCTGTCATTAGCGGTTTCACTCCAGCCAGTTTACAATTCATCTATTCCTAAAGGAAGCAGGTCATAGTATAATAGAACCAACGACAAATATACTTTTAGGGGAGATATAGCAATATGAAAAGTAATAAATACTTAACTATTGGCTTATTAACAGGATTTATTGTCGGTGGTTGCATAGGTGTGTTGGCATGGGCGTTTTTGCAAAATCTTTTTGCTATTTCTATTTGTGCAGGTATCGGAATGTTGATTGGAATTGTTATAGGTACATTGATTGATTATGAAAAAAATAATCATCAAGAGAAATAGAAAAAATGCACAATGCCTTAAAGGGAAAACAGGAATTTATTGTGCTATCCATCATCGGGCCAACCTGACCTGAACTTTCAAAACTGAATATCCACCGCCCATCGGCGGCCAGCGAAAGCAGTAAGTCTGAAAAAGATTTGCTGCTTTTTTCTTTATCCGTTTGGCAAAATCGCAAAGTCATCCGTAGTAGGTAGGTGAAGCCGGAAACAAAAAATTTTCTGCGGCGGTAGCCAAATCTGCATTTTCTGTATTTCTAAGGCAAAGGAAAATTTGAGAAAATTCCCGGCAAGCGGGTAGCTGGCGGCCTTTGAAATGTATCTTTAGCGGAAAGAAAGAACTGCGGGTAAAAATCGCCCCACGCCGTAAGATTTTTGCAGAAATCCGGCCAAAACAGGCGGCAGCTATACGAGTAGTAAGTGCAAGGGGAAATCTACGGCTTACTTAGAGCAAGTTTCTACCACGGTGCCAAAATCCGCAATTCTGCGGTTTTGCCCCTCGCGGGAAACTTGTTGGGGAGTGCCTTCCCCAAACCCTGCTATGCGGCTTACGCCGCAAAAATATTTCTGTCCGGCAGACAGGAAATGCCCCGAAAATAGCTAACAGACCAGCCCATTTTTTGTGATAAGTGAAAGGAGGTTTACAGCCCATGCCGAAGCGATACAACACCCCCCACCGCAGCCATGTTGTGAAAACCCGGCTGACCGATGAAGAATACGCCGACTTCACAGAACGGCTTGCGCCCTATGGTATCAGTCAGTCCGAATTTCTCCGGCAGGCCATCCGGCGCACTACCATACGCCCCGTACTCCATGTGTCGTCAGTCAATGACGAGCTGCTCTCCGCTGTCGGGAAGCTCACAGCCGAGTACGGCAGGATTGGCGGCAATCTCAACCAGATTGCCCGCACCCTCAACGAGTGGCATAGCCCCTACCCGGCTATGGCAAAGGAATTGCGGGAAGCGGCCGCCGACCTTGCCGCCCTCAAGTATGAAGTCCTAAAGAAAGTAGGTGACGCCGTTGGCAACACTCAAGCATTTAGGCTCTAAGAACGCCGACTACGGAGCCGCCGAACAATACCTGCTCTTTGAGCATGACGAATTTACTATGAAGCCCGTCCTTGATGAAAACGGCAGGCTTATCCCCCGTGAGGATTATCGCTTGTCCACGCTGAACTGCGGCGGCGAGGATTTTGCCGTTGCGTGTATGCGCTCCAATCTCCGCTATGAGAAAAATCAGCGGCGGGAGGATGTGAAAAGCCACCACTATATCATCAGCTTTGACCCACGGGACGGGCCGGACAACGGCCTGACCGTAGACCGGGCGCAGGCGTTGGGGGAGCAATTCTGTAAAGAGCATTTCCCCGGCCATCAGGCCCTTGTCTGCACCCACCCGGACGGGCATAACCACAGCGGCAACATCCATGTGCATATCGTCATTAACAGCCTGCGGATAGAGGAAGTGCCGTTCCTGCCCTACATGGACAGGCCAGCGGACACGAAAGCCGGGTGCAAGCACCGCTGCACCGACGCAGCCCTACGCTACTTCAAGTCCGAGGTCATGGAGATGTGCCACCGGGAAGGACTTTACCAAATCGACCTCTTGAACGGCAGCAAGAACCGTGTCACAGACCGGGAATATTGGGCGCAGAAAAAGGGACAGGCCGCACTGGACAAGCAGAACGCCCCCATGATTGCAGGCGGTATCACGCCCCGGCAGACCAAGTTTGAAACGAACAAGGAGAAGCTGCGGCAGACCCTACGGAAAGCCCTTGCCACCGCTGCCAGCTTTGACGAGTTTTCCTCTCTGCTGTTGCGGGAGGGTGTGACCGTCAAGGAGAGCCGGGGGCGGCTGTCCTACCTCACGCCAGACAGGACGAAGCCTATCACCGCCCGGAAGCTGGGCGGCGACTTTGACCGCACCGCCGTCCTTGCCGTTTTGGAGCAGAACGCCCAGAGGGGCGTAACGGTTCGCTACACCCCGCAGCACCAAGTCGCCAGAGCCGCCGAACAGACCGCAGCCATACCCGAATACCTACACGCCGGGAAAGGCCGCTTACAGGGCGAAAAGACAGGGAAAATCGACCCCAGACAGGACAGTGTGCAGCGGCTTGTGGACATTGAGCAGAAGATGGCCGAGGGCAAGGGCAAAGGCTATGAACGATGGGCGAAGATACACAATCTGAAACAGGCCGCCAAGACCCTGACCATCTACCAACAGTACGGCTTTTCTTCCCCGGAACAGCTTGAAGCCGCCGTTGCTACCGCCTATCAGGAAATGCGCCAGACCAGCGGCGAACTGAAAGCACTGGAAACGAAGCTGCAAGGGAAAAGGGAGTTGCGGCAACAGGTACTTGCCTATGCCAAGACCAAGCCCATCCGCGAGGGGCTGAAAGCGCAGAAATCCGAGAAAGCCCGCGCCGCATACCGCCAGGCAAACGAGAGCGATTTTATCATAGCCGAAGCCGCCGCCCGGTATTTCAAGGCACAGGGGCTTACCAAGCTGCCCGGCCGAAAAGCGTTGCAGGCCGAGATCGAGCAGCTTATCTCCGAGAAAGACGGCCTGTACAACACCTATCACGAACAGAAGCAGCGGTTCAGGGAGTTGCAGACCGTCAAGCGGAACATCGACCAGATTTTGCGCCGGGAAGAGCCGCACCGCAGAAAGGAGCAGAGCCATGAACGATAAGCCGTCCCGCATGGACTACCGCCAGCACCAGGCAGCCCGCCGCCTTGTGCATGAGTGCTGTAACTACGACGAGGGGAACTGCCTGCTGTTAGACGACGGGGAGCCTTGCGTGTGCGTCCAGAGCATTTCCTATTCCCTCATGTGCCGCTGGTTCCGTGTGGCTGTCCTGCCCCTTGACGGGGAGCTGGCCGCAGCCCTCTTGTACCGGGGGAGCCGGAAACGCTGCGCGGTCTGCGGGGCGGCCTTTGTCCCCAAATCCAACCGGGGGAAATACTGCCCCGGCTGCGCCGGGTGCATGAAGAAACGCAAAGCCGCCGAGAGAAAGCGGAAACAAAGGCAGAAATGTCACGCTTTAGAGCCTTTCAAACCCGCATAAATCAAGGCTTTTTTCGTGGGTGTCAAAGGGTATGCGATACATTTATCCTTTCCCCCCGGAAATGCCGTCCTAATGCGTGACAAAGCCCAAAAACGACACAACACAGAGGGAGGTGATACTATCGCTGATTATATCAGGGCAGACACCACGCTGCCCGCCTATCTTCCATACCCCCGTTTCCTGCTGAAAATGGAGATTTCACAGACCGCCAAGCTGCTGTATGCGCTTTTATTAGACCGCTCCACCCTGTCACAGAAGAACGGCTGGCAGGACGGCGAGGGCAGGATATTCATTGTCTACCCCGTTGCGGAGATAGCGGAAATGCTGGACAAGGGTTGTACCGCCATCAAGGGAGCCTTGAAAGAACTGGACGCAGCCGGGCTTTTAGAACGGGAACGGCGGGGCTTCTCCGCACCCAATCGGCTTTATGTGAAAGTGCCGCCTGTCCCAGTGGTACGGTTTTCCGACCAACTGATGGCCGGAAAAGCGACCCTCATACAGTCGGAAAAGCGACCTTATGACGGTCGGAAAACCGACCCTATGATGGTCGGAAAACCGACCCCTAACAAAACTAATATAAACAACTTAATAGAGAACCAAACAATGAGAGCGAGTGGGGAGCCGCCCACAGCTTATGGCCGATATGAGAATATTTTTCTGTCAAAGGACGAATATGACGAGTTACAGGCAGAATACCCGGACAGGCTGGAACGGCTGATTGAGGAAATGAGCCATTACCTTGCCGCCAGCGGGAAAGCCTACCAGAATTATGCCGCCGCCTTGCACAGATGGGCGGCCAATGACAAAAAGGGAGCCGTAAAACAGGGCATCCCCGACTATACCTGTATGGAGGGAGAAAGCTTATGACAAGTGAAATCAAAGATATTTTGGAGAACATGACAACCGCCGCCCCGGAGATGGAGGACTATATCGGCGAGGACGGACTGCTTTACTGCGGAAAGTGCCATACGCCGAAAGAAGCCTACTTCCCGGAGGGTAAGGAGCTGTTTGGCCGTGACCGCCACCCGGCAGAGTGCGACTGCCAGAGAGCCGCCCGTGAGCAGCGGCAGGCCGCCGAGGAACACCGCCGCCATGTGGAAGCCGTGGAAAATCTGAAACAGAGGGCTTTTGCCGACTCAGCCATGCAGCAATGGACATTCGAGAACGACAACGGCAGAAACCCGCAGACCGGGATTGCCCGGCGGTATGCGGAGCATTGGGAAGAAATGCAGGCCGAAAACATCGGCTGCCTGTTCTGGGGGAACGTCGGCAACGGGAAAAGCTACCTTGCGGGCTGTATCGCAAACGCCCTCATGGAGAAAGAAGTCCCCGTATATATGACGAACTTCGCCGTTATCCTGGGCGACCTCTCTCCCGGCTTTACAGGCCGGAATGAGTATATTTCCCGCCTTTGCCGCTATCCGCTGCTTATCATTGACGACTTCGGCATGGAGCGTGGCACCGACTATGGACTGGAACAGGTATTCCATGTGATTGATACCCGATACCGCAGCAACAAGCCGCTGATCGCCACCACCAACCGCCCGCTGGACGAGTTGAAAAAGCCGACAGACACGGCCCATTCCCGGATTTATGACCGACTGCTGTCCATGTGCGTCCCGATACGCTTTACTGGCGTCAACTTCCGGCAGGAAACCGCAAAGCGGAAAATGGAAACCATGAAGAAACTGCTGGCTGAATGAAAGGAGTATTGCCTATGGAGAATATCAAGCAGCACGACCACCGTACCACCCGCCGCCCCGACTGCGTGACGGAAATCCGCATGGGGAATACCGTTCTTGTCGTGTCCGGCTTTTTCAAGAAAGACACCACCAGCACCGCCGCCGACAAGATGGCGAGGGTACTGGAAGCGGAAGCCGCTGCTACACAAAAAAAGGCGATTTGACAAGCTGTAAAGAAGCAGATTTATCACTTTTACCGCTGTACAGCCGCCCCTGTTCCGTGGTACAATGAAACCACGGAATAGTGGGGCTGGCTGTCGGAAACGGAGGATTTTATGTTAAGACAAGCCACCCAAAACCTCATTACCGCCCTTTATCCGAGATTGTCCCATGAGGACGAATTGCAAGGCGAGAGCAATTCCATTTCCAACCAGAAACGGATTTTGGAAGCCTACGCCAAGCAGAACGGCTTTACCAATCTGCGCTGGTACACCGACGACGGCTACTCAGGTGCGAACTTCCAGCGGCCCGGATTTCAAGCCATGCTTGCAGACATTGAAGCCGGGAAAGTCGGCACCGTCATAGTCAAGGACATGAGCAGGCTGGGGCGTAATTACTTGCAGGTGGGATTTTACACGGAAATGCTGTTCCCTCAAAAGGGCGTGCGTTTTATCGCTGTCAATGACAACGTGGACAGCGCAAACGGCGGCATGGACAATGATTTTACCCCTCTGCGGAACTTATTTAACGAATGGCTGGTGAGAGATACGAGCAAGAAAATCAAGGCAGTAAAGAAAGCAAAAGGCATGAGCGGCAAGCCTGTAACCAGCAAGCCAGTCTATGGCTATCTCATGGACAAGGACGAGAACTATATCGTTGACGAGGAAGCCGCCCCGGTTGTCCGGCAGATTTACCAGCTTTGCCTTGCGGGAAATGGCCCGACCAAGATTGCCCGTATGCTGACGGAGCAGCAAATCCCCACGCCGGGGACGCTGGAATACCGCAGGACGGGCAGCACCCGACGCTACCACCCCGGCTATGAGTGCAAGTGGGCGACAAACACCGTCGTCCATCTGCTGGAAAACCGGGAGTACACTGGCTGTCTGGTAAACTTCAAGACGGAGAAGCCCTCTTACAAGGTCAAGCACAGCGTTGAGAACCCCATCGAGAAGCAGGCTATCTTCCCAAATCACCATGAGCCGATTATCGACACGGAAACATGGGAGCGTGTGCAGGAGTTACGCAAGCAGCGAAAACGCCCGAACCGCTATGATGAAGTGGGGCTGTTCTCTGGTATGCTGTTCTGCGCCGACTGCGGCCATGTGCTGTATCAGCAGCGGTATCAGAACAAGAACCGCAAGCAGGACTGTTATATCTGCGGCAGCTACAAGAAGCGTACCCGTGACTGTACGGCACACTTTATCCGCACCGACCTTTTGACGGCGGGCGTGCTTTCCAATCTCCGGCAAGTGACGGAATACGCCGCCAGGCATGAGAGCCGCTTTGTAAAGCTGCTCATCCAGCAGAACGAAATCGGCGGCAAGAGAAAGACCGCCGCAGCCACGAAGCAGCTTGAACAGGCCCAGACACGCATTGCCGAAGTGAACCGCATTATCAAGCGGCTGTATGAGGACAATGTAAGCGGCAAAATCAGCGACGAGCGTTTCATGGAGCTGTCGGCGGACTATGAGCAGGAGCAGCGGGAACTGAAAGACCGGGCTGCCGCTTTGCAGGAGGAACTTTCCAAGTCGCAGGCCGCCACCGTCAACGCCGAGAAATTCATGGGGATTGTGAGAAAGCACCTTGCTTTTGAAGAATTGACCCCCACCCTCTTGCGGGAAATGATTGAGAAAATCGTCGTGCATGAGTGCAGCTATGACGAGAACGGCACCCGCAGGCAGGACATTGAGATTTATTACAGCTTTGTCGGCAAGATAGACTTGCCGGAAGCCTAACGCCTGACCTATCCGACACAGCCCTAAGTGCCGGATAGGAACGGCAAAATTTTTTACACTTCTATTACTTCTTTATCGCACATTAGCAAAGAGGCAGGGTATACCTTAGTGAAGTAGAGAAAATGATTTAAAAACTGTCCGATCGTATATCGGGCAGTTTTTGTTTGCCAGAAATCTCTGCCTGTGTTAGAATATCCCCATAGTTACTAGTAGAGTTTTACACAGGGGGAGAAAGCATTGGAGTTTAATAAGAAGAATATTCGAACCATATTATTGATGATCTTCGGATGTATTCTGTTTTATCTGGGGTTAAAAAATATCGGGGTAGTATTGGGAACGATTGGTTCGCTCCTCGATTTGATTTCACCTTTTATTTTAGGTGCGGGAATCGCCTTTGTCATCAACGTGCCCATGGCCCGTATTGAGTATCGACTCTTTCATAAAGCCAAGGGAAAACGAATTCAATCGATGAAAAGGCCACTATCTTTCTTGATTACGCTGATTGCCTTATTAGGGGCAATCATTATCGCAATTTACATTGTTGTACCGCAGACAGCCCAAACGTTGCAAATTATTGCAAGACAGTTACCAGGTACCATGGAAAATATTCAAGCTTGGCTGATTTCCAAAATGAGTTATTGGCAAGTCCTTGAGGATTTAACCAACAAACTATCGGTGGATTGGGGAGAAATTGCGAAAAACGTTGCTGCGTGGATGCAAGATGCGGCAACTGCAATGGTCAACAGCGGCATTGGTGCAGTAAGCAACATCATCAGTGCAGTGACCAGCTTAGTGATCGGGTTCGTATTTGCAATTTACATTTTGATGTCTAAAGAGAAATTGGCTAGGCAGTGTAAACAAGTGATTTGGGCAATCTGTCCATCGGAAGTGGCAAAACGAATTCTATATGTATGTGCCTTGGCGCAGAGAACCTTTGCAAAATTCATTTCAGGCCAGTGCCTAGAAGCATGTATTCTAGGAATGATGTTCTTTATCGCCATGACCATATTTGGAATGCCGTACGCAATGTTGGTTTCCATATTGATTGGATTTACAGCACTTATTCCAATGGTAGGAGCGTTCATCGGCTGTTTCCTTGGCGCCTTATTCATTATGATGGAAAGTCCGTTTATGGCACTGATGTTTATCATTATGTTCTTGATATTACAGCAAATCGAAGGGAATTTGATTTATCCTCATGTTGTAGGAGGATCAGTAGGGCTTCCGTCGATTTGGGTATTATTCGCCATCACCATCGGCGGAAATTTAATGGGCGTTATGGGAATGATCCTATTCATTCCACTTTGCTCAGTGGCTTATGCGCTATTCAAGATTTACATTAAGGATCGGTTGGCAGTGAAAAAAGTTCCGAAAGAGAACTGGAACAATCCGATAGAAATTTCAGAAGAGGTCTTCAAGAGCAGTGAAGATAAATAAATAAACAAAAAAAGGATGTCCCTCAGGCATCCTTTTCTATTTGGTTTATGCAAATACGAATTGTACCAATAACATGTAACAGGCGGTACCGCCTAAAATGCTAATGAGATTGTTTCTTTTCCAAATATGAAGCAGTGCGACTAAAATGACACCGATAAACTGTGGTGCAAAATTTGCGGCTGAATCAAAAGTCACGTCCTTCAAACAGTAGATGACCAAAATGGCAATGACGGCCAGCGGAAGCATTTCCCCTAGACGCTTGATGAGGTCTGATGGCTCTCCCTTTCTTCCGAATACAACAAAGGGGAAAAGCCTGGTGGCAAAGGTAAAAATCGAAACCACGACTACGATGAGTAAGGTTTGTCCTATTCCTGACATGGCGTATCCTCCTGTTCTATCGTATTTTTTGTTTTAAAATTCCAGCCTGTCAGCATGGCCACAGCCAAGATCAGTGCAGGAAGAATAAAGTTTCCTGGTCCAAAAATAATCAAACACAGTAAGCCGCAAAATAGACCAATATATGTTGGAATGTGAGATTTTGTATTGAGCCATTGGTCGGTAAAGATAACGACGAATAGCGCAGTCATCGCAAAATCAACACCAGTAGTATCGAAAGGGATAACGTTCCCCACTAACGCACCAGTGACGCAGCCTGTAACCCAATAGCTTTGATTGAGCGCGGCCATGAGCAGCATGGTTTTCTTCTCATTAAACTGTGAGGGGATTTTTGTTCCGCAGAAAAGAGAGTAGGTTTCGTCGGTTAATGAAAAAATCATGTAGGGGCGAGCTTTGCCCATAGATTTAAACTTTTCGATAAACGAGATACCGTAAAACATATGGCGGCTGTTTACAGATAAGGTCATCAATGCCACTGAAGCCAGTGATAAACCACCGTCAAGAAAGCTAATCATGACAAACTGCATTGATCCTGCGTAAACGATGAGACTGATGAATAGGGCCCACAGCCAATTGAATCCTGCTTGCTGTAGAAGAATGCCGAAGGCGATGCCCATTACCACGTACCCAAGTAAAATAGGAATGGTTCTATTGAATGCGAATTTTAATTGTTCCATAATTCCTCTTTTCTGTCAAAAAAAATCGTCAATACTACGATAATCAAAACAATAGAAAAAGTCAACGCTATTATTTTATTTTTTATAAAATAATTTATATCTAATGGGATGAAAACAGGTGTATAATTTTAGTACAATTCTAGCGAAGAAAAGAGAAAAGAGGAAAAGTAATGAAAATCGGAATGGGAATTGATACTGGCGGAACATGTACTGATGCAGTCATTTATGATTTTGAACAGAAAAAGATTCTCGCTTTTGCTAAAACCAATACTACTAAAGAAGACCTATCTATAGGGATTCGCTGTGCGTTGGAGGAGCTTCCTCGAGAACTGGTGGAAAAATCTCAAGTGCTTGCATTATCGACTACATTGGCGACCAACGCATGTGTGGAGCATAAGGGCGGAAGAGGCAAATTGGTGTTCTTTGGGATTGAGGAGGAAACCGTTCTCGAAACAGGAAGAGAAAACGGCCTTCCTATGGATGATTCCATGATATTCATCCCATGTGAAACAGATCCAAGTGGAGATGTGATTGTTCCTCCTGATTGGGAGTCCTTTAACGAAAAAATTCCAGAGCTCTTTGCAGATTGCGATGCAGTGGGCATCGTCGAGATGTATGCTAGAAAATCTGGAGCCAGAATTGAGAAAAAAGCAAAAGGGCTAATCCGAGAAATAATGGATCTTCCAGTAGTCTGTGGTCATGAACTTTTTGCTGAAGATAATATTGTAAAAAGAGGGGCAACCACGTTGCTTAATGCCAGATTGATTTCGATCATTGGAGAGTTCACAGCGGCGGTAACCCAATCCTTAAACAGCCTGAATTTGGATATTCCTTTCGTCATTGTGCGAAGCGATGGCAGCTTTATGATGGAAGAATTTGCGAAGGAGCATCCTGTAGAAACACTGCTTTGTGGGCCAGTATCCAGTGTAATGGGTGCGGTAGAATTGACCGACGAAAAAAACTGCGTCATTGTGGATATCGGTGGAACAACTACAGATGTAGCGTTTGTCAAAGATGGAGTTCCACAAACTGTTGAATCGGGCATTCGCATCGGCCAGTGGAATACGTTTGTTCAAGGACTATTCATCGATACCCTAGGGCTTGGAGGCGATAGTGGCGTCATTGTAGGAAGTGATCAAAGGCTTCACCTTTCGGAACGAAAACGGATGCCGCTATGCATGGCAGCATCAAAATATCCATCCTTGCTTAAGCATTTGCGCCAAGAAGAGCTAAAGGGCGCATATTTTACCACACCAAAGAAAGCGATTTTCTTAGGCTTACGAGACATTTCTGGAAGTAACAGCTATTCTGAAAAAGAAAAGGAAATGGCTGCAGCGTTGCTCCATCAACCGATGACCTTAGGGGATTTAAGCGACCGATTATCGCGGACTGTTCTTGCTAGTCATTTGAATCGTTTAATCGATGAGCATGTGGTCATTGAATGCGGCATTACACCGACAGACATCATGCACATCAAAGGCGATTTTGTTGGGTTTGAAAAAAAGGCAGCGGAGTATGCGGTGAATACGTTGGCGAGAATACTGAGAATGACCGCAGACGAGGTATGCGATTTGGTGTATGACCAGGTGAAACGGAAGCTGTACGTCAACATTGCCAGAATCCTCATTGAAAACACCAATCCTGAGATTCATAAAATGGGCATTGGGCCGCAGCTAGAGCTGTTGCTCAACCAAAACTACGATGAAGTGAAGTCAGGGAAAAAGAGCGGGTTCTTGGACATGAATTTGTCCACTTCGGCATCGATTATCGGTGTTGGTGCACCATCTCATATCTTTCTGCCAGAGGTAGGCAAGCTACTTGGATGTCCAGTGGTCACTTCGCAGTATGCTAAGGTTGCCAATGCATTAGGCGCCATTGTTGGAAATGTCAATGCATCAGCTACGGCAGAAATTGTATTCAATAAGGAAGATTGGACCTATACCATTTTCGGTGGAGGCGATAGAACGGTTATGGTGGATTTGGAAGAGGCCAAAGCCTTTGCCATCGACTTGGTAAAAGAAAAGGCGAGAACACAAGCCGTTGCTAGAGGTGCTAGTGGAGATGTAAAGGTCATCATTACTGAGGAAGAGGATAAAGTAAGAACTGACTACGGGCCGTTGTTCATGGGATACAAAGTTACAGCAACTGCAGAAGGAGAATTAGATGTATAAATTAAGGGCTACCTGTTTACAGGTAGCCCTTTCGTATGGTTATTCTATAGATTTTAGTGATTCTGTCATATTGACTCTCTTCAGCTTAAAGTACATCACGAAGCAGACAATGGCAGAGAAGACAAAGGTGAGTGCAATGGAGTAAACATAACTCATCGGAACGATTCTCGTATCGAAGAAAATCATGTCTACTCGGATCTGGGTCATCACAAAGGTGTGGAGAAGTTTTCCTACAAGGAGTCCAACGAGGGAGCTGATTCCGGTGAGGAAGAAAATCTCTCTAAATACATAGGTAGCGGTTTCTTTCGAATAAAACCCAAGAACCTTAATGGTGGCAATCTCACGAATTCTCTCGGTGATGTTGATATTGGTCAAATTATATAAGACGATAAACGCCAAAATGCCAGCAGAGAGTACAATGAGAATGATGACGGCATCTAGGCTGACCATCATTTTGTTCACGCTGTTTCGCATGTCATTGTTTACGGCTGTGGTAATGACGTTGTCAATGTTTTGGGTTTTGGTAGCAGCAGCCGATACGCCTGTTTCGTCGCCATCGATTGCATTGACATAAGCCGTCTTGTAGTCGGGAACATAACCCCATGATGATTCACAGGTTTCAGGGGTAACGTAGATATAGTTGTAAACATAGTTTTGACAGATTGCACTGACGGTTACCTCCATGGTGTCCATGTCGCTGTTTCGCAAAGTAATCTGATCGCCTACATCCAAATCGAATTGAATGGCTAGCTTTTCGCAAATAACCGCTTCATCTTTCTTAGGATAACTGATTTTTTCTGTTTTCGTATGTAAGTCGATAAATTTCTCTATGTTTTCTCCATCAGAAACGATTAGCTTCACATTGTGGGTGGTTTTCCCGTGGATATAATCCACAGCACCCTCGTGAATAAACAAGATATCCTTTAGGTATTCTTTGGTTTCTTCTTTAAATTCCTTTTGCTCCAACGCGTTCTGATCGTCCTTAAAGGTGACGCCGAAGTCACAAACAACAATTTCCTCATACTGATAATCTGCAATATATTTTACAGAATCATTGACGCCTAATCCAGTGAGCAACAGGGCAGTGCAACCACTAATGCCCAGAACCATCATAAAGAATCGTTTCTTATATCGGAAAACGTTTCTAAAGGCAACTTTATACAAGAAGCTTAACCGTTTCCAAATGAAGGGGATTCGTTCGAGGAAAATGTTCTTTCCATTCTTTGGCGATTTAGGTCGTATCAGCTCAGCTGGGGCAATGCGGAAGTCACTTTGACAGGAAAACCAAGTTGCGCCCATGGCACAGAGCAAGGCAACAGCCAACATGAACAACCCTAATTTCCAATCAAAATTATAATCGATGGTGTCACGGAAATCGTACATCATTTTATAGGCGTTCCAAATGACCGTAGGGAAAATGTAACAGCCAGCAAAAAATCCAAGAACTGATCCTATAGTAGCAGCACTGCCAGAATAGAACAGGTACATGCCCATAACGGATTTGTTGCTGTATCCCAAAGCAGTGAAGATCCCAATCTGGGTTCTCTGTTCATCTACCATTCGGGTCATGGTGGTCATGCAAACTAAGGCGGCCACCAAGAAGAAGAAAATTGGGAATACGCGAGCAATGCTATCCACGATAGAGGAATCATTGTCATAGCTCACATAGCCAATATTGGTATCACGAGTCAAGGCATAGGTGTCTGCTTCTTTGATCTTTTTGATTTCGGATTTGGCCTTATTTAATTCTTTTTCTCCATCTCTCAACTGAGCTTCAGCCTTAGCAAACTCTCTATCGGCCTGGGAAACGCCATCCTCGTATAGCTTCTTGTTTTTCGCTAAAACTTGACGAGCGGTCGCGATTTGCTCCTCGCCTTGGGCGATTTGCTTCAGGCCACCATTCACTTTCGCCAGAGATTCGTTCAGTGTTTTTTCATTGGCATCAAGGGCGGCTTCAGCTTCCGCATATTCTTCAGGAGACAAATAAGGCTTATTGGCTTCAAGCTGCTCACGCTGTGCTTCTAGCTGTGTTAACCCATCCTCTAGCTGTTTTTTTGATGCGGTCAGTTGGGTTTTCTGCTCAGCCAGTTTTTTGGCTTGCGTATTGAGGTCGGCTTCGCCTTGACGGATTTTTTCTGCCGAAGCATCTAGCTTATCATAGGCGTTTTGTTTTTCGATAAGAAATTCTTGATATCCGTCGTTGAATTTATCCTCTTCCTTTTGCAAGGTTTCTTCTGCTTCCTTAATGATGGCATCATAGCGTCTAGCGGCGCTTGCTTCTGTCGCTTCGGTCAGCGGCGTTTCAGCTGCTTTCACATCGTTTTCGTAGGCTTCGGTATATATGGTTTCATTTGTATTTAATTTGACGTATATTTCTGTGTAGTAGTCCACGTCAAAACCGTTCTCTGGAATACAGAAAAATCCGGAAACGGAACCGTTGCCCAGTGAAGTGGAGCCACGATCAAAATTAAGGAATAACGGAGATTGTACGGTTCCTACAATCTTGTATTTTTTGTATTTGAACTGATCGAGGGTGTCTTTACTGTTGGTGTCAGATAGGACGAGAAATTGACCAATATCTTCACCAGTATAAACAGAAGCATCAACGACGCATTCATCGGGAGCTTCTGGCATTCGACCTTCGGACAGCTGCAATTCGTTGACGCCATCGGTAATAGATAAACCGTGAAGGACAAAATCTGAATCACGGTCGCTGACCACTAGGGCATCAGCGTTAATCGAGCCGGCGGCTTTCTTTACACCGTCAACCTTTCCAATTGCCTCCACATCCTCGGCTTCGAAGCCTAAAGTGGATAACAGGCGATAATCAAAGAATTCAAGGGATTTGAAATAGGCATCGCCAGTGGAAATCATGGCGGGGCGCATAACCTTTAGGCCAGCAAAAAAGCCAACGCCCAATGCGACGATGGCTAAAATGGCAATATATCGGCCTAATGACGATTTGATCTCACGAAAGGTAGTTTTTATCAGCATTGCTTGCACCTACCATTCGATATCTTCAACTGGAATCACGTGTTCATTCTGTTCGACAGAGTACACTGTGCCGTTTTTCACTTTGATGATTCGGTCTGCCATAGCCGTTAAGGCTTGATTGTGGGTGATGATGACTACAGTCATTCCAGTTTCTCTGCTGGTATTTTGCAACAGCTTTAGAATGGCTTTTCCGGTATTGTAATCTAACGCACCAGTAGGCTCATCGCAAAGGAGGAGCTTAGGATTCTTGGCTAAGGCTCTGGCGATGGCTACTCGTTGCTGCTCTCCACCAGAAAGCTGAGCAGGGAAATTATTCATTCTATCTTGCAAACCGACTTGAGCCAAAACTTCTGCTGCATCAAGGGGTTCTTTGCAAATCTGTGTTGCCAAAGAAACGTTTTCTAGGGCAGTCAAGTTTTGGATTAGATTGTAAAACTGAAAGACGAAGCCGATGTCATATCTGCGGTAGGTAATTAAATCCTTTGCACTCAGTGCAGATATTTCCTTTTCATCTAAAAATACTTTCCCAGCAGTTAACGTGTCCATGCCGCCTAAAATATTCAGCAACGTGGTTTTGCCGGCACCAGATGCGCCAACGATGACGCAAATTTCACCTTTTTCAATCTCGAAGGTTGCATCGCGTAATGCATCGATATCTATTTCTCCCATGTGATAGGTTTTCTGTACTTGTTGGAATTTTACAAAGCTCATCTATTGTCCTCCTAGGCAAAGTGTTTGAATAAGGAAATTTTAACATACTTTCCGATTTTTTTCTATGATATAAATGAATACATATGGTATAATATTTCTAATTATGTATCATCGAGGGTACAGGGGAGGAAATTTGATGCCGAATTATACCTATATGGTTCGTTGTGCAGACAACAGTTTGTACACTGGATGGACCAATGATTTAGAAAAACGCATAGCTGATCATAATCAAAAAAAGGGCGCCAAATACACCAAACCTAGACTTCCTGTCGAGCTGGTTTATGTGGAAATCTTTGATACGAAAATTGAGGCCATGAAGAGAGAGGCTGCAATTAAAAAACTGACGAAAATGAAAAAAGAACAGCTAGTTATGGAAGCTGATCAAAAATAAGGAAAGAGAGATATACCATGAAAAAAATATGGTCTAAACTGTTGCTGCTAGCCGTTGTTGTAACAATGGTTCTTCCTACTACAATTATTGGTAGTGCAGCACCTAAACAAGAAGACGCTGAGCAGATTACCATTGTGTTTTCTCACGACATGCATTCTCATCTGGAGCAGTTTGGGAAACTCCACACCATCATCAAAGAAGAAACAAAATCCAACGGTGCCACCTTTGCCCTTGATGGCGGGGATTTCGCCATGGGGACACCGTATCAAACGATTTTTAAAGTTGAAGCGGCGGAATTGCGCATGATGGGCCAAATCGGTTTTGATGCGACGACCTTGGGGAATCACGAATTTGATTATCGTTCCAGCGGGCTTTCCGCCATGTTAAACACAGCGAAAAACTCTGGAGACCCACTGCCTGAGCTAGTCATCAGCAATATCGATTGGGAAGGTACATTGGACGATCCTGAGCTGGCCGACAACGGGAAAAACCTAAAGGAAGCATTGGAAAATTATGGTGCCAAGTCGTATACCGTATTAGAAAAAGGCGGAGCGAGAATTGCTGTATTTGGCATTTTTGGCAAAGAGGCTGATAGCTTTGCGCCAGAAAGCGGAACCTTGTTTCTTGATCCTGTAGAAACGGCCAAGAAAGTGGTCGCAGAGATTCAAGAAAATGAAGAAGTGGATTTGATCGTATGCCTTTCCCATAGCGGAACGGACGAAGATTATTCTGAGAATTCTGAGGACGAAATTCTAGCTAAGGAAGTTGACGGCATTGACCTGATTGTCAGTGGCCACAGCCATACTAAGCTGGAAGAACCAATTATTCATAACGATACCGTTGTTGCTTCTGCTGGACAATATAACGACCATGTGGGAATCGCAACATTTATTAAGGATGGGGATCAGTTCCAGATGGAAGGATACACCCTTATTCCTCTGGACGAAACTGTCTCAAGTAATGAGAAAACCATGACAAAAGTGAACCAGTTTAAGACCTTAGTTGATCGTCGTTATTTCTCATTATACAATTATCAATGGGATGATGTTTTGGCGAAAAATTCGATTTCCTTTACCGATATAGAGACCTTTGGCCAGGAACAAAAAGAAGATACCTTAGGAAACTTGATTTCTGACTCATACATTTACGGTGTTAAGGAAGCTGAAGGAGATAACTATAAAGCGATTGATGTTGCTGTAGTGCCTTCTGGGGTGGTTCGTGGTTCTTTTGACCAAGGGGATATTACCGTTGAAGACGCCTACAATGTGTTGTCGCTAGGAACAGGAAAAGATGGCAAGGCAGGATACCCCCTAGTCAGCGTGTACTTAACAGGTGAGGAGCTAAAGCTAGTTGCCGAGGTAGATGCATCTATTTCTCCAATTATGACGGAGGCTAGATTATATCTTAGCGGACTAAATTTCACCTTTAACCCTAAACGATTAATCTTGAGCAAGGCCTATGATGTTTATTTGGATAGAGGCGATGGGAAAACTGAAGCCCTTGAAGATGATCAGCTTTATCGCGTTGTGGCAGACCTGTATTCTGCACAAATGCTAGGGGTTGTTAACTCCATGTCCTATGGGTTATTATCATTGGTGCCAAAAGATGAAAACGGAAATGAACTCACCAATTATGAAGACCAAATCATCTATAACCCCGATGGAACAGAGTTGAAAGAATGGCTTGCCTTGGCCAGATATATCGATAGCTTTTCGGGGAACCAAGTGCCTGAGCGATATGCGCAAACAGAGAATCGAAAGATTATTGAGGATAGCTCCAGTATTTCCGATTTACTGAAAAAACCATCAAAGTTTTTCTGGATTATTGTAGCAGTCGTTGTACTGATTCTTGCCTTGATTGCATTGTGCATAACATTGATTGTCAGAAAAGTGAAAAGGGGAAAAGGCTCGACCAATCGCATGAAACGAAAAGAAAAAATCTTCAGCCACAATTCGGGAAGATACCATTAAGAGAAGAAATCACCCTGAAAGTGCTCGAATTTGGGTGTGCAAAAAGAGAGATACACAACATCTTGTGTGTCTCTCTTTTTTTTGCCAGAAATCAGGGGGAAGTGAAAAAAAGTGGGGCAATATACGTGTAAAAACGACAAAAAAAGTTGAAAAGTGGTGGAGAGTGGTGTAAAATGGTGACATACAAAATAGTAGTAGTGTAATTGCAGGAGAATCTGTCCCGGCCGAAGGTTAAACTGAGGCCGGACCACTCCTTGCAAATCAGGAGGTTGCCAGATGTTCATGGGCACATACAACAATTCCATAGATGCCAAGAACAGAATGATCGTACCTTCTAAACACAGAGATCAGCTTGGCGGCAAATGCGTGTTAACCAAAGGCTTAGACACGTGTCTCAATATTTATTCTATGTCCGATTGGGAAGGACAAATGGAAAAGATTGCGATGTTGCCAGAGTCAGATCCAAAGATTAGAGCATTCATTCGACATTTTTGCGGCAACGCTGTGGAATGCGAATTTGATAAGCAGGGAAGAATTGTCATTCCTGCAGAATTGAAAGACTATGCCAAAATTGATAAAGACATGGTAACCATGGGCGCAATGAAAAAGATAGAAATTTGGAGCAAGGAAATCTGGGATGCACCAGATAACGAAAACAAGATGGACTCAGAAGAGTTTGCTGATTCTCTTGCACAATATAACTTCTAGAGGCGATTATGGAATTCAAACACACTTCTGTGCTGTTAGCACAATGTATAGACAACCTGAACATAAAACCGGATGGCATTTATGTGGATGGTACTCTGGGTGGTGGAGGACACTCTGCTGCTATTTGCGAGAAGCTTTCGGAAAACGGAACGTTGATTGGCATCGATCGAGACACTGACGCTCTGGATGCGGCAACGGAAAGGCTAAAATCGTACTCGTGCAAAAAGCTTTTTGCCCAGAGCAATTATGCGGAAATCAAATCGGTGCTTAGGGAACTGAGCATCGAAAAGATAGATGGCGCATTGTTAGACCTTGGCGTTTCGTCTTTCCAACTGGACAATCACCAAAGAGGATTTTCCTATATGCAAGACGCACCCTTGGATATGCGCATGAGCCAAGATGATGGTTTCACTGCTTACGAAGTGGTGAATCAATATGACCAAAAAGAATTGACGAGAATCATTTCTAAGTACGGGGAAGAAAAATGGGCTTCCAGAATTGCATCCTTTGTGGTGACGGCAAGAAAAACCAAACCCATTGAAACCACCTTTGAACTAGTAGACATCATCAAAGCGGCCATTCCGGCAAAAGCCAGAAGAGATGGTCCACATCCGGCGAAGAGAACCTTTCAGGCAATTCGCATTGAGGTGAATGATGAGTTAGGTCAATTAGAAAAGGCCATTGATGAATTCTGTGATGTGTTAGCGACAAACGGACGATTATGTGTAATCTCCTTCCATTCGCTAGAAGACAGAATTGTAAAAGAAAAGATAAGCAAAAGGGCGAACCCATGCACATGCCCCAAGGAATTTCCAGTTTGTATCTGCGGAAAGGTTGCAGACATCAAGAAGGTGTCTGGAAAACCAATACTTCCAACAGCAGAAGAATTAGAGGAAAACCCGAGAGCAAGAAGCGCAAAACTTAGGGTTTGTGAAAAAATATAAATGTAAAGCATTGGAGAGGGAAAGATGAAAGCGCAGGATAAAAGAAGGCTATTAATGGGAACAATTTTAATCGGAGTGGTTTGCGTGATTATGGTCGTTTTGGCTGCATATTCTGCGGAGCTTCGATATGAGAACAATGAATTGATGTCATCAAACAATTCATTACAAGGTGAAATTGATACCTTAAGTGTAAAAATTAAAAGTGCCAATAATGTTCAACACATTGAATCCATTGCGACCAAACAGCTAGGCATGGTTTATCCTAGCGAGGGCGAATGCGTTTACGTTTCATCCAGCGACATGCCTGAAGGCAATTTCGCAATGGCAATTAAAGAACAGGCCTATAATTAAAACGACAATCGTATATATGTATTAACATAATTTAATAAAAAGGCAGCCAGACAACTGAATACATTTTTGTGTCTGGCTTTTCCTTTGGGAGATGAGAATGGCTAGGATATCAGGGAAAAATAAAAAAAGAATTATCGTTACCTTTGGATTGATGCTATTGCTGATGATCGCATTGTTATTTAGAGTTGCATGGATTCAGGTGGTAAAAGCGGAAGAATATGGTGATATTGCAGTAAGACAACAGACCAGCGACATTCCGTTAGAGGCGAAACGTGGATCTATCTATGACCGAAATGGAGAGGAATTGGCGACCAGTGCAATTTGCTATACGGTTTGGGCAAGACCTGCTCAGATTGAGGAGAACTATACAGAAGAGAAAATAGACGAGATCAGCAACAAGCTGGCGGTGATTTTAGATATAAAAGCTTCAGAAGTGAAAACCAAGTTAACGAAGGATCAGGTGTTGATCAAAATCGCCAAGTATCTGGATAAAGAAACGGCAGACAAGGTAAAAGAGCTTGATATTTATGGTATCGACCTTGCGGAGAATACCAAACGTTACTATCCGCTCGGAAATTTTGCAGCACAGGTATTAGGAAGCGTCAACGATGATAATGAGGGACGCTCCGGTGTGGAACAGGAATACAATGAGTACCTCAGTGGGGTTGCAGGCAGATGGATTAAGAATACCGACGTTCAAGGAAACACATTGTCCTATGGTGAAGATAAATACTATCAGGCTGAGGATGGGCTCAGCGTTCAGCTAACTTTAGATGAAGCATTGCAGCATTATGCAGAAAAAGCCCTAGAACGCGGCATGAAGAAAACCAAGGCCAACAGAATCATGTGCTTAGTTATGGACCCGAAAACAGGAGATATATTGGCTATGGCCACCAACCCAGCCTTTGATCCCAATGATGCAACTGAGCCAATTACCAAAGCGGATAAAGCGGCTTACGATAAATTATCTGAAGCGGAGCAATCATTGTTTTTAAGTGAAATGTGGAAAAATCCCATTGTCAGTGATACCTATGAGCCAGGGTCAACGTTTAAGCTAGTGACCACTGCAGCGGCACTGGAAGAAGGCGTGACCACTCCGGATTCGAATTTTTACTGCAATGTAGGATATACCATTCCAGGAACGGACGTAACGTTACACTGCTGGAGCCCTGTGCCTCATAAGGCGGAAACCTTAACCCAGGCAGTTGGTAGCTCTTGTAACCCTGTGCAAATTCAAATTGCACTGAAAATGGGGAAAGAAGCGTATTACGACTACTTGGAAATGTTTGGAATCACCCAAAGAACGGGAGTGGATTTACCAGGCGAGGAAAAGGCGCAAATTCAACCAGAAGACACCATCGGAAAGGTAGAGCTTTCGACGATGTCATATGGTCAAGGTATTGCCATGACACCGATACAGCTAGTTACCGCAGTCAGTGCCATCGGAAACAAGGGCGTACTGATGCAACCGAGAATCGTAAAAAACCTGCAGGACGCAGATGGGAATATTGTCAAAACCTTTGAAACCAAAGAGGTGAGAAAAGTCATTTCCGCCAAGACCGCCAGTGAAATGAAAAAAATCATGGAGTATGTAGTAGAAGAAGGTGGTGGAGGCAATGCGAAAATTGCTGGCTACAGAATCGGTGGAAAAACTGGTACTGCAGACAAACCTCTCAACGGAAAGTATTCGTCAGACACTTACTCCTCCTTTATCGGCATGGCGCCAATGGACGATCCACAGCTGGTCATCCTAGTCGTAGTGGATAGCCCTAAAGGTGTGCAGTTTGGTAGTGCAACAGCGGCACCAATCGCAAAAGAGTTTTTAGAAAATGCATTGGTTTATTTGAAAGTAGCACCAAAGTATACAGAAGAAGAGGCAAAAGCAGAAAAAGCGGAATACACTTATGTTCCCGATGTTACAGGAAAAAGCTATAGCGAAGCCATTGGCATCTTAGGAAAGTATAAATTGGAATACGAAATTACACCGAAAACAAGTAGTGAAAAGGATTTCACCGTTGTTGACCAGTTCCCAAAAGCTGGAAAAAAAGTGAAAAAAGGTGGAACGATTTATTTGTACAAAGAATAGACAGCTTTTATGAAGTAAGATATAATAATTAGGTTGAGGTGAAAATGGATAAAATTACAGTAAGAGAAATAAATGAAGCAGTAAACGGAACATTGATTTCTGAAACAGAGGAGCAATGGATTACTGGCATTTCTACAGATTCTAGAACAGCTGAATACGGTGATCTATTCGTGCCGATTATTGGAGAGGTTCACGATGCACATAAATTCATTCCACAAGTCGTAGAACGTGGATGCCGTGCGTTTTTGATTTCCCACAAGGACGAAAAAACCGTACCTAAGGATAGCACTGTGATTTTGGTGGACGATACCACGAAGGCACTTCAGGATTTGTCTAAATGGTATTTGAAAAAGCTTAACCTAAAAACCGTTGCGGTTACTGGAAGCGTGGGAAAAACCAGCACTAGAGATATGGTCTACTACGTTTTGCAGGAAAAGTATGCTATGGGAAAATCCGAAGGGAACTTTAACAATGATATCGGCGTGCCGTTGACGATTTTCACCTTTGATCAAACCATGGAAGCGGCAGTTTTGGAGATCGGAATGGATCGCTTTGGCGAAATCCATCGCTTAGTAGACATCATTCGCCCAGACATAGGGGTGATTACCAATGTAGGCATTTCTCACATTGAATACTTAGGTAGCCGAGAAGGCATTTTGACGGCAAAAATGGAAATTGTGGATTATTTCGGGAAAGACAACACACTAATTGTCAATGGGTCCAACGACATGCTGGCACAGGCAGATTTTGATGGATCATACCATGTCATTTCCGTTGGAGAAGAGGCAACCCATCCTTACTATGTTCATCATGTACAGGATTTTGGCGAAGAAGGGATTGAGTATATACTGACGGCATCGGGCAGAGATTATTCAGTGAAACTGGACATCCCTGGTGGGCATAATGCCATCAATTCAGCCCTTGCATTAGCCGTAGGCGAGACCATGGGCGTGACCCTAGAAGAAGGAATCAGAGGGTTATCAAAAATTCAGCTGACGGGGATGAGACTTGCCGTAAAGGAATCAGGTGGAATCAAGGTCATCGATGACACGTATAATGCGGCGCCAGATTCGATGAAGTCAGCCATAAATACCTTGCTAAATGCTAAGGGAAAACGAAAAATCGCAATTTTGTCTGGCATGAATGAATTGGGACCAGACTGGAAAGAATATCACAGAGAAGTAGGCCGATTTGCTGCAGAAACAGCTCTTGATTTGCTCTTAACCGTAGGAGACAAAGGAGAACAGATTAGCCTAGGATATAAAGAAATCAACGATGGACCACAGGTCATCCACTTCGATGAAAAAAGCGAACTGTTTCAATGGATGACTGGCCAATTCACTTCTGGCGATGTGATTTTGGTTAAAGGTTCGCGAACCATGGAAATGGAAGAAGTAGTAGATAGAATAATAAACGAGCAGGAGTAACAAATATGCAAATAATGAGATTGATATTTATGATTGCTATGGGGACAATGGCTTCCGCCTTATTGACCTCAACGGAAATTCCGGTTTTGCAACACAAACAGTTTAAGCAATTCATTCGAGAGGAGGGACCTCAGTCCCACTTAGCAAAAGAAGGAACGCCGACTATGGGCGGAATTTCTATCTTTGGAGCGCTATTGATTGTCACCTTAATGGGTAGCGGCTTTCGCTTAGATTCTCTCGTCATGTTAGGCGTTGGATTTCTGTTTGGCTTAATCGGCTTTGCAGATGACTTCATCAAGGTTTCTAAAAAACACAATTTAGGTTTACGCGCTTGGCAGAAGCTGTGCTTGCAAATCGTTTTTGGCGTATTGCTCGGATACTATATGGCGAAATTCTCCGGTCACGGAACCCAAGTGTGGATACCGTTTATCGATCAAAATATTGACTTCGGGTCACTCTACATTCCGTTTATCGCATTTGTTGTGGTTGCAATGGCCAATTGTGTAAACTTAACCGATGGGCTGGATGGACTTTCTTCAGGTGTAACTGCACTGGTTGCCATTTTCTTCGGTATTGTGGCACTACAGCTAAAGCACGGTGAAGCGATGATTTTCTGTGGCGCTCTAGCTGGAGCTTGTTTGGGATTCTTGATTTTTAACAGATTTCCGGCCAAGCTGTTTATGGGTGATACAGGATCCATGTTACTTGGAGGTGCTCTTGCGGCAGCTGCCATTGTCATGAAGGTGGAGTTTTTACTACCGATTGCAGGATTCATTTACGTGCTAGAAGGATTGTCCGTAATCATTCAAGTGGTCTGCTTCAAGCTTACAGGGAAAAGAGTGTTCAAAATGGCACCAATTCACCATCATTTTGAGGTTGGTGGAATGAAAGAGCAACGAGTGGTCGTTATGTTTTGGGGGATTACTTTGGTTTGTTGCATCATCGCCTACGTTGTATTTATAATTTAAACGCAAAGGATAGAAACATGAAGGTAAATTTAGATAACTTCAAAAACAAGAGGGTGCTAATCGTAGGATTGGGCAAGTCTGGTATTGCAGCGGCTCAAGCTATGGTTAGATTGAATGCAAAAGTTTACATTCAGGATGCAAAAAAGGAAGATGACATAGACCCACAGCTGGCGACGTTTCTGAAAGGCAAAGGAATCATTTGTTTCTTTAACTGCCTACCGCCAGACATGAGTCTATTTGAATTATTGATTTTGAGCCCAGGAGTTAGTCCAGAGCTTTCCTTTATTCAAGAAGCACAGGAAAAGGGTGCGGAAATTATTGGAGAGCTAGAGGTGGCTTTTCGCATCGGACGCGGAAATTACGTTGCCATTACTGGAACCAATGGGAAAACCACGACGACAACACTAGTTGGAGAAATATTCAGAAGCGCAGCGAGAAAAACATATGTTGTTGGCAATATCGGTGTGGCGGTAATATCTGCTTCAATTGATGCTGATGAGCAGGATTGGTTAGTTACAGAGACCAGTAGTTTTCAATTGGAAACCACCAAGTACTTTAAACCTAGCGTATCGGCAATTTTAAATTTAACACCAGATCATCTCAACAGGCATCACACCATGGATGCATATGGACAAGCAAAGGCGAAAATCTTTGCGAACCAAAGAGAAGACGGATATCTGGTCATTAATTATGATGATAAACCTTGCTATAAGCTGGCGAAAGACTGTCAGGCACAAGTTGTTCCGTTTAGCCGAAAGGAAGAATTGAACTTCGGGGCTTTTCTTAAGGACGGTCAAATCACCATTAAAAACCAAGAGCAAAACGAGATTTCAATCTGCGGGATTGATGAACTAAAAATGATTGGGGTTCATAACCAAGAAAATGCCTTGGCTGCAGCAGCCATCGCGTATTTTTCTGGCATTGATGCCAAGGTTATTGGTGAGGTTCTGCGCACCTTTGGTGGTGTAGAGCATAGGCTAGAATTTTGTGGAGAACTTGAAGGCGTTAAATACTACAACGACTCTAAAGGCACCAATATTGATGCAACGATTACGGCTTTATCAGCAATCGAAAAAAACATCATTTTAATTGCTGGAGGAGATGGAAAAGGACAAGATTTTGATCAGCTGGTTGAACACTTTCCGGGAACCGTTAAGGAACTTATTCTTCTAGGACGAGATGGACATTTAATCCAGGAGTCAGCAGAAAAATATGGATTTACCAACTATGTTCTCTGCAAGGATATGGAGGATTGCGTAAGAAAAGCGTATGAGCTAGCGGAAGCAGGGGACAATGTGTTGCTGTCTCCAGCATGTGCAAGCTGGGATATGTATGATAACTTCGAACAAAGGGGAGAGCACTTTAAAAACTGTGTAGATAGGTTATAAATGATGAAGCAAAAAGGGAAAAAGAGTAAGGACAATTACATAGCAGGGGACTTTTTGATCATCATTCTCGTTACGGCCTTGGTGATTTTCGGAATTGTGATGGTGTTTAGCGCCAGTTATTATGATTCAATCAATGACGACGGCTCACCATATTTTTTCTTGAAGAGACAAGGTGGGTTTGCCTTAATTGGCGTGGTGCTGATGATGGTTACCTCAAGGCTGGACTATCATATTTATAAGCGAGGATCCCTGATCATTTTGCTGGTCAGCTTTGTGTTATTGGTGGCATTGTTCATTCCGGGAGTAGGAACAGAGGTAAACAATGCGACTAGATGGATATACATTGGACCGATTTCCATTATGCCAGGAGAAATTGCGAAAATTGCCGTTATCGTGTTTACCTCGGCGTTTCTTTCTTCTGACCCGAAACTGATTCTGTCCTTTCGACGCGGCATCCTACCGTTGATTTTATTAATGGGGGTTTTCGGCGGATTAATCATCAAGCAGCCAAATCTATCAACGGCGATTACGGTATGTGGAATCATCGTAGGGATCATGTTTTTGGCTGGATTAGAATGGAAATACGTTATTGGTACCGGAATTTTAGGTGCTGGGGGAATCGCTGCAATTATTCTTGCAGGTGACGCAATTGGTGGTGGACACTGGAAGGCCAGAATCACCAGCTTTTTAGATCCCTTTGCAGATTCATTAAACAATGGATTCCAAGTGGTGCAGTCCTTGCTTGCGTTAGGCACTGGAGGACTTATTGGACAAGGCTTAGGAAAAAGCATTCAGAAGAACCTTTACCTTCCTGAACCACAAAACGACTTTATCTTAGCCATTATTGGAGAAGAGCTTGGGTTTATCGGCATTCTCGTGCTGATGATTGTTTATGCTGTGCTGATATGGAGAAGCTTTACCATCAGCTTAAATGCGCCTGACCGCTTCGGTATGCTGCTTAGCGGTGGAATTACCGTCATGATTGGGTTGCAGGTCATCATCAACGTTGCGGTTGTTACTTCTTCTATGCCAGCGACAGGAATCACCTTGCCGTTTATCAGTTATGGTGGTAATGCGTTATGGCTATTTATGGGGTCAGCAGGCATTCTATTAAACATTTCTAAACAAAGTACACAAAGAGGTGCGCAATGATGAGGTGTATCATTACAGGCGGAGGCTCTGGAGGACATATTTATCCAGCCATAGCCATTGCAGATAAAATTAAAGAGAGAGACCCGGATGCACAGATTCTGTATATCGGTAACGATATTGGACTGGAAAAGGATATTGTTCCAGGAGCAGGGTATGATATGCGGTTGGTGTCAGCAAAATGGCTTGACCGAAGAAATCTGTTCAAAATCTTTGATACGGGATTTTCTACCTTAAGGGGCGTCCATCAATCATTACGCATCATGAAAAAATTCAAGCCTGATGTGGTTATTGGAACAGGTGGGTTCGTTTGCGTACCGGTCATGTATGCAGGTCATAAATATGGTGCGAAATGCTATCTCCATGAACAAAATGCCTATCCAGGCGTGGCCAACAAAACCCTTGAGAAATTTACGACCAAGGTGTTCCTTGGGTTTCCTGATGCAGGACAATTTTTCAAAGAACCGGAAAAGCATGTTGCAGTGGGAAATCCAGTGAGAAAACAGTTCTATGAAGTCGACGATGCAGAAGCGAGACGTCATTTGGACATTCCGGCAGATGATTTTGTTGTGTTTTCTTTCGGCGGAAGCCAAGGGGCAGAGAAGCTCAATGACGTAGGTTTTGATTTGATGAAGGCCATCAATGGAGAGAAAGGCATCACGTTTATTTTCGGAACAGGTAGCCAGTATTACGATGAAATCTTAGATAAGGCTAAAGCAGAAGGGATTGATATTCAATCCAACATTCGCATAAAGTCTTATATTAACGATATGGAAAACTATTTAGGTGCATCTGATTTAATCATCAGTAGAGCTGGAGCGCTATCTGTGGCAGAAACTACAGTATGCGGAAAGGCATCGATTTTGATTCCATCACCGAATGTGACGGGAAATCACCAGTACTTTAATGCGAAATCCATAGCGGATAAAGGCGGAGCTATTCTTATCGAAGAGAAGGATTTGACGTCCCAAGGGCTTATCAATCAGGTGATGACTCTGCGGAATCATAGAGAGCTCCTTGAAGAAATGAGCAAGGCCAGCAAAGACTGTGCGCCACTTTTGGCTACAGATAGGATTTATGAAGAATTGATCAAAGGCTAAGACAATGAGCGAAAAAGAATATTATCAGGAAATTGAATTCAAAGAAATACAAAGAGAAAAGAAGGTCAGAAAGAAAAAACACTATCTGGCCAGATTTCTTATTTTTGTGTTTATTTGTGTTGGTATAGGCTTATTTCTTTCTTCGGATTTCTTCAGCATCAAGAAAATCAACGTGACAGGTAATCGCTATTATACAGATGAAGAAGTGATCAATATGGCAGATGCCCAAACTGGAGGAAACTTGTTCTGGGGTGCTGGCGATGGGAAAATCAAAGATCGATTGCTAGAGGATGCCTATTTTTCGGAAGTTAAGCTAAAGCGCACCTTGCCTTCAACCATCACCATTGAAGTCGTAGAACGCAAGCAGGTAGCAGCCATTGCTTACGGAGATAAATATGTGGTCATAGATGATGAGGGCGTGGTGCTTCGAAAAAGTACAATCAATCCAAAGCTAACATTGCTAAAGGGTTTAACCATCAGCAAAATGAACGTTGGAGAGAATGTAGAGGCTGAAGAAGAAACCGTATTAAGCACGACCCTGAACATGCTGGGCACCATGGAGAAGGGAGATATTTTCTTCAAGAGAATTGACGTGTCCCAAGTCACCATTAAGGCATATATTTACGATACCTTATTGGTAAAGGGAACACCGAAACAAATGTTAAAGGCCATCGAAAGTGGCGACTTGCAAAAGGTAATTAACAATTTATTCAAGAATGATACAACTAGAGGAACGATTAACTTAGGAAATCATAATTATATGTCATTTTCGCCTACATTTTAAGTAAAAAAAAGGTGCAAAGAAACAAATTCTATGGTAAAATAATCGTATATTATGGGATGCAAGGAGGCAATTTACAATGTTGCAATTTGAAACTGGGAAAGACAACTCAGCAGTAATCAAGGTAATCGGTGTTGGCGGCGGTGGCTGTAACGCAGTGAATCGTATGATGGAGGCTGATTTGAAGGGTGTTCAGTTTATCGCAGTAAACACAGATAGACAGGCACTGAATAGATGTTTAGCAGAAACGAAAATACAAATAGGAGAGAAATTAACGAGAGGATTAGGCGCAGGTGGGAACCCAGAAGTGGGACAACGCTCTGCTGAAGAAACTCTTGATGAAATTACTGATTTGCTGGAAGGATCCGATATGGTCTTCATTACAGCAGGCATGGGAGGCGGTACAGGTACAGGTGCGGCACCAATCATCGCTAAGGCGTCCAGAGATATGGGCATCCTTACGGTAGGTGTAGTCACTAAGCCGTTTTCTTTTGAAGGTAAGAAAAGAAAAGACCAAGCTGAGCTGGGCTTAGGATTTTTGAAAAAATATGTTGACTCACTGGTAGTAGTTCCAAATGATAAGCTACTTCAGAATTGCGAACAGAACACATCAATGCTTCAGGCCTTTACCATGGCTGATGACGTATTGAAGCAAGGTGTTCAAGGTATATCCGATTTGATTTCCGACTTCGCATTAATCAACGTTGACTTCGCAGACGTTAAGTCTGTCATGACCGATAGAGGCATCGCCCATATGGGCGTTGGTCGTGGAACAGGAGAAAACAGGGCAAAGGATGCAGTAATCTCTGCCATCGAAAGTCCGCTTCTGGAAACCACCATCAGTGGAGCGAAAGCAATACTGCTTTACGTATCCGGCGGTTACGACTTAGGAATGTTAGAAGTGAACGAAATTGCAAGTCTTGTGGAAGAGCAAGCGGATAGAGAGTCAATACTAATCTTTGGTGCGGCTGTCAGCGAAGAAATGAATGATGAAATAGCAATCACTGTGATTGCGACAGGCTTTGGTGAGGGACTGGATTCTGCACCGATAAACTATGGCAATTTCAACAAGGAACCTGAGGAAGTAGTAACGGAAGATGGATTAACAGGCATTAGCATTACTCTTGGGGAAATCTTTGACGAAACCAAGGATGAGGACGAAGATGATTCTCGTTTCGGGATACCGTCCTTCTTGAATAACAAATAAAAGTTTTCGCTTAGTTTAAAAGCCGGTAGATAACGACCGGCTTTTTCGTGGTTTTAAGATGAATAAACAAATTAGCTCAAAGGACAATAGAATATTCAAGGAATGCCAGAAGCTGGCGCAGAAAAAGTACCGCGATCAAGAAGGGAAGTACTTAATTGAGGGACCTAACTTAATTTCGGAAGCCCTAGAGCATCAAGGGGATATTCTGTATGTGATTCTCAGAGAAGGCACCAGCATGGTAGCCACTGCTCTTGAGACGTACGTCATGAGCCAAGGACTATTCGATAAGCTGGCGCAAACGGAGACTAGCCAAGGCATGCTCGGGGTAGTAAAAAAACCAGAAACCACCTTAGAGGATTTAGCCAAGATAGATCAGCATCATGGCAACTATATCGTCATGGACAGACTGCAAGATCCGGGAAACATCGGAACCATCATTCGTACTGCTGAAGGTGCGGGATATGCTGCAGTCGTTGTAGTGAAAGGGACCGCTGACGTGTATTCACCTAAGGTGATACGTGCGGCGGCTGGATCAGTCTTTAGAATCCCTATTGTTCAAGTCGAGGATAATAGGGAATTGTTACAACTGGTTACCCAGATGAAAAAACGAATGGTGGTAACCTGTTTAGATACCGACAAGCATTACTTTGATGAAGACTTAACCAAGGACATTGCATTGGTTATTGGCAACGAAGGCAATGGGATTTCGAAAGAACTTCTAGAATGCGCAGAAATCAAAGTGAAGATTCCAATGAACGGAAAGCTGGAATCACTGAACGCATCGGTGGCCGCAGGCATTCTGATGTATGAAGCAATGAGATGAAATAAAACAAAGTGAGGTTAACTATATGCAAGCTAAATTAAACAATATGCTAGAAGAAGCAAAAGCACAATTGGCTAAAGCAACTTCTCTAGTAGATACGGAAGAAGTCAGAGTAAAGGTTCTAGGGAAAAAAGGACAACTGACAGAAATATTACGTTCCATGGGTAAGCTGCCACCTGATGAAAAGAAAGAATTGGGAATGGCAGCCAACAAAATTAAAGCTGAGTTCGAACGGTTGTTGCAAGAGACCACCACGGAAATCAAGAACAAAGCTAAAAATGCTAAATTTATTGCAGAAAAAATCGATGTGACTGAGCCAGGAAAAGAAATTACTTATGGCGTTAAGCATCCGATTACACAGATTATTGATGAAGTTGTAGATATTTTCAAATCTATGGGCTACTCTGTTTATGAAGGACCAGATATTGACTCTGTTTTCAATGCCTTTGATGGATTAAACTCTCCTGATACCCATCCAGCGAGAGATTTGTCGGATACCTTCTATATTAATGAGGAGACTACCCTAAGACCTCATACATCTACTTGCGAGGTTAGAGCAGTCCAGGAATTGGAATTACCATACAAAATCATTGTACCAGGAAGATGTTACCGTTGTGATACCCCTGATGCAACCCACTCCCATACCTTCCATCAAATTGAAATGATGGTCGTTGGAGAGGATATTACTATGGCAGATTTGAAGGGCTCCTTGGATCATATGGCCAAAAGACTCTTTGGTCCTGAAACAAAAACCAAATTTAGACCTCACCACTTCCCATTTACAGAACCTAGTGCAGAAATGGACGTGTCTTGCTTTAAGTGCGGCGGAAAAGGATGCAATGTTTGTAAAGGAAGCGGATGGATTGAAATTCTCGGATGTGGCATGACCCATCCACACGTGCACCAAGTTGGTGGAATCGATACTGAAAAGTACACTGGTTTTGCAGTTGGCATGGGTGTAGAGAGAATTGCAATGTTGAAATATGGAATTGATGACATCAGACTCTTGTTCGAAAACGACATGAGATTCATCAATCAGTTCAAATAGTACGTAGGAGAGTGAGGTAAAAATATGTTAGTTTCATTAGAATGGCTAAAAGATTATACGAATGTCAATGTATCAGCCGAAGAATTCTGTGATCGCATGATCATGTCCGGTTCAAACCTAGAGACGTGTGAAGAACTAGGCACAGGAATCGAAGGCGTTAAATTAGGAAAAATAGAAACCATAGAAAAACATCCAGATGCAGATAAACTGGTGGTTTGTCAGCTAAACATAGGAGCAGAAGAGCCGCTTCAGATTGTTACAGGAGCGACCAATATTTATGAAGGCGCATTTGTTCCTGTTGCGGTACATAATAGCCGCATTCCAGGTCCACTACATGGACAACCTAAGGTAGAAGGTGGAGTGAAAATCACCAAAGGTAAATTGAGAGGCATCACCTCCAACGGAATGCTTTGCTCACCACAAGAGCTAGGATATGCGGATAAGGTTGCACCAATGGTATCTAAGGATGGTATTTGGTTGCTTCCAGGAAATTGGGATAGTCAGCTTGGGGAAGATTTTGTTGAAGCCCTAAAGCTAAAGGATTATGCCATTGACTTTGAAATCACACCAAACAGACCGGATTGCCTGTCTATGGTGGGTATGGCAAGAGAAGCAGCTGCGACCTTTGGCGAGTCACTAAACTATCCGGATACCCAAAGCGCGTCTATTAGCGAAAACGTTGCGGATCACATTTCTGTAGAAGTGAAATCAGACCTTTGTAAACGCTACACAGCAAGAGTCATCAAAGATGTAAAAATTGAACAGTCTCCTTGGTGGCTACAGAAAAGACTGATGGCGGCAGGGATGAGACCAATCAACAATATGGTTGATATCACCAACTTTGTCATGCTAGAATACGGTCAACCACTACATGCGTTCGATATTAGAAGCGTAGAAGGTGGAAAAATTATTGTAGATACAGCCAAGCAGGGTGACCAGTTCACTACCCTAGATGGCGTGGAAAGAGAAATGGATGAAGACATGCTCATGATCAATGATGCGAGCAAGCCAATTGGTATTGCAGGCGTTATGGGCGGTTTGAATTCGGAAATTTTAGATGATACCAATACTGTAATCATTGAATCTGCCAACTTCCTTGGCTCTAGCGTTAGAATGACTTCTAAAAAGCTGGGCTTAAGAACGGAAGCATCAGGAAGATATGAAAAGGGGATCGACCCAAATCTTTGCGAAACTGCAGCAGACAGAGTTTGTAAACTGGTTGAATTGTTAGACTGTGGAAAAGTGCTTGAAGGTGCTATCGATGTTTATCCAAACCCAGAAGCAGCAAAAACTGTAACCGTTAGAGTGAGCAGAATCAATAAGGTATTAGGCGTAGAGATTCCAAGAGAGCAGATGGTGAGCTATCTGGAGAGCTTGGAAATGACGGTAGCAGGAGAAGGCGATTTAATGCTTGTGACGCCACCAACAGTAAGACAGGATCTTTTGGAAGAGGTGGATTATGTGGAAGAAGTGGCAAGACTATATGGATATGACCAGCTTCCAATGACGCTTCCTGAGGCAGCAACCAACGCACAGTTTTCTAAGAGCTGGATGCTTCGCGATTTGACCAGAGAAACCTTGTGTGGAATGGGCGCCAACGAAATCGAAACCTTCTCGTTCTTAAGCAACAAAATGCTTGACTTGGTTGGCATTGACGAAGATTCATGGGAAAGAGATATGGTTGAGTTGATCAACCCAATGGGCGAAGACACTGCTGCAATGAGAACCATATTGACGCCAGGCATGTTGGAAGTCCTAGGTAGAAATTACACCAGAAATATTGAACAGGTAAGAGCATACGAAATTGGTACGACCTACATGAAGAACATGCTCGATGAACAGGAAGCACCATATGAATCATATAATTTGACCATTGGAGCCTATGGGAAAGAAGAAACCTTCTTCACCCTAAAGGGCATGGTGGTTGCTTTACTTGAACGTTTAGGCATCGGTTCTCTTGAATTCGAAGCAGAATCTGAATATGGGGTTTATCACCCAGGAAGATGCGCAAGAATCTTAACGAGAGACCTTAACGGAGAGATGGTGGAGTTAGGCATTATGGGTGAAGTTCACCCGGATGTTAGCGAGAATTTCGACATTGGAACTAGAGCATATGTATGCGAATTGTTCTTCAACTTAATTGTTGAGCTATCTGATAAAGAAATTCAGTATCACCACCCACCTAAATATCCTTCATCATCTAGAGACATTGCCATGATGGTGGAAGAAGAATTAACCGTAGGGCAGATTGAAAAAGTCATTGCTGAAGCGGGAACAGAAATCCTAAAGGAAATTAAGTTGTTTGATGTTTACAGAGGTGAGCAAGTGGAAGACCAGAAAAAGAGCGTGGCCTTCAGCTTAACCTATCGACATGATGATAAAACGTTAACTGACGACGAAGTCGACAAAGTTCATGCTGATGTAGTAGACGCATTGAAGGAAAAAGTGAATGCGGTAATCAGAGATAACTAAGGAGAGGGTTAATATGGATAACAAGGTAACGGTAAAAATTTACGGACAGGAATACATCATTGCCGGAGATAAATCTGAGGAAGAAATTCTAAGGATTGCTGACTATGTGGACACTAAAATTCGTCTAATCAGCAAAGTTGCTGGTGAATCTGCTGCTGGCAGTATTGCCATTTTGTCTGCCATTAATATCGCAGAAGAGTACTTTGATACCCAAAACCAGATTGAACAGTTAAAAACAACGAAAGCACAACTAGAAAATGACTCAAAGTATTATCTGAAGATGTGGGAAGACGCCAAGAAAAACTTCATTCAGTATAAAGAAAATATGAATGAAATGAAACATGAGCGAAAAGAAACAGAAGAAAGATTTAAGGAGCTGGAAGCAAAATGCAGCGAATATGAGAATTCTTTCTTTGATCTTCAGATGGAAAATATTCGACTGAAGAGTGAATTGGAGAAATTAAAAAACAATGAATAAAAAGGCACTAGATGTTTTAGAGTACAAAAAAATAATAGCGCTTTTGAAAGAACAGGCCGGCTCGGAAATGACGAGAACCATCATTTCTGAGTTGATGCCAAGCATGGATTCTCGTGTAATTTCAGAAGAATTAAGGTCAACCACAGAGGCGGTTGACCTTATTGTGCGTAAAGGGGCCCTGCCTACGGGTGGGATTTATGATATCGCTGGAAGCGTTGGTCTTGCAAGAAAAGGCGGGACGCTGACCATGAAACAGCTGCTGCAAATTCACTATAACCTGAACATTGCCAGCAGGACTGTATCCTTCATGAAAAGCGATTTACCGCCGCTTCCTATGATTACGTCGTTGACCGAATTGCTGGTCACCATGCCGAGACTTGCAGAAAACATTGACCGATGCATTTTGACTGAGGATGAAATGAGCGACAACGCATCTTCTGAGCTTCGCAATATTCGCAGAGGCATCGCCAGACAAAATGAGGCCATTAAAACCAAGATGAATCATATCATCAATTCGTCAGATAATCGAACCTACTTGCAGGATTCCATCGTGACCATTCGTGATGGGCGATATGTTATTCCTGTAAAACAGGAGCATAGAACTAGATTTCCGGGGATCGTTCATGATCAATCAAAGGCAGGGGCAACCCTGTTTATTGAACCGCAAGTCATCGTCAATCTCAATAACGAATTGCGCGAGCTAGAGATGGCAGAGGAAGCGGAAATTGCAAGGATTCTTGCAGAATTATCTTCTGGTGTGGCTGAGCATTACCATGATATCAACAATAACCAAGAGATTTTGATTCAGCTGGATTTTATCATGGCTAAAGGAAAGCTATCCCAAAAAATGCAAGGGGAAGAGCCCATCATTAATGACTCTGGATATTTGGACATTCGCAGTGGGCGACATCCTTTGATCGATGAGCAAAAAGTCGTACCCATCAATGTAGCTGTAGGGAAGCAGTACCAGACCTTAGTGGTAACAGGCCCTAATACTGGAGGAAAGACAGTAACCCTAAAAACAATCGGTCTATTGGTGTTGATGGCGCAAAGCGGACTGCATATTCCGGCGTCAAGTCAAAGCCAAGTGCCCGTTTATCACAATATTTTTGCGGATATTGGAGACGAACAGAGCATTGAACAGAGCTTGTCTACCTTTTCTTCTCATATGAAAAACATTGTTCGCATTGTAGAGGAGGCAGACGGCCATTCTTTGATTTTGCTAGACGAATTAGGCGCAGGGACTGACCCTACTGAGGGTGCAGCACTGGCGATTTCTATCTTGGAAAATCTCAACCATAAACATGCGACAACAGTTGCAACTACCCATTATAATGAAATTAAGAAGTACGCACTTTCCACCGATGGCGTGGAAAATGCATCAATGGAGTTCAATGTGGAGACGTTGAGTCCAACCTATAAATTGTCGATTGGCGTACCAGGGAAATCCAATGCCTTTGAAATTTCCAAAAAGCTTGGATTGCCATTGGGACTCATCGAGCGGGCGAGTCAGTTAATCGAGCGAGGAGATATCGAATTCGAAGATGTCATCTCTGCCATAGAAAAAGATAAAAAGAAGGCTGAAGCCGAAAGAGATGAAGCAATACTCATCAACGTGACCATGAAGAAAAAGCAGGAGGCCTTAGACGAAGCAATCGTTGCCCTTGAGCGAAAAAAAGAGAAGGTCATTTCAGAGGCACGAGAAGAAGCGAGAAGCATTCTGCGTGAGGCAAGAGATACGGCCAACCAGGTGCAAAAGGAATTGAAAGATCTGGCTAAGGCAGAAAGCTTAGGCGAGCGAAATAAACGATTTGACGAGAGCAGGCGAAGATTGAAGGAGACCGAGGGCAGATATGCTGAAAAGATTGTGAGACAAGTCAACAGCAATCCGGTCAAGGCCTCCGAAATCAAAATTGGCGATAGAGTGAAGGTGTTATCCCTTGACCAAAACGGAGAAGTCCTCACCTTACCTGATGAAAAGGGTGACTTGTTCGTGAAGATTGGCATCATGAAAGCAAACATCAATTTAGATGATTTGATGTTGATTCAAGATGGTACCAAGAAATCAAAGGTGCAGAAATCACAGAAATATGGTCAATTATATAAAACAAAGGCGCAAGCCATTTCTATTTCTATTAATGTTCAAGGAGAGAACTTAGATGATGCCGTAATGGACGTTGACAAGTACCTTGATGATGCTTATGTAGCAGGGCTGAAAACGGTTACAGTGATTCACGGAAGAGGTGAAGGCATCTTAAAGAACGGTTTAAGACAAATGATGAAAAGACATAAGCACGTTGATTCCTATCGAAAAGGGAATTATAATGAAGGTGGAGACGGTGTGACCATCGTTAAACTGAAAGTAGAGTAGAAAGATGTATATTGTTAGTGAATGCCTATTGGGCAATAAATGTAAATACAACGGAAAGAGCAATGATAACCCTAAGGTTGTAGCGTTTTGTGAGACCCATCATTACCTAGGTGTTTGCCCAGAAGTATTGGGAGGACTGCCCATACCGAGACCGCCTTCGGAAATCGTAGGGGACAAGGTGATGGACTGCCACGGAAATGATGTGACAGAAGCGTTTCGCATTGGCGCGGAAGTGGCATGGGAAAAAGCGAGAAACTACGCCAAGGAAATCGGAGAAGAAATCGAAGGCGCAATATTGCAGCCGAGAAGCCCTTCTTGTGGAAAGGACCAGATTTATGACGGCACTTTTTCTGGCATACTTACTGGCGGCGACGGATACTTCGTCAGATTGCTCAAAGAAAACGATATTATGGTAATTACAGATAAGGAGATATAAAAGATGATTAGCTTTAAAGAAGAAATCGGAAAATTAATTGCAGCCCAAGTTGAGGGCCTTGAGCTTGCGGAAATCATCAGCATGATTGAAGTACCGCAGGATAGCAAAATGGGAGACTATGCATTCCCTTGCTTTAAACTGGCAAAAACCTTACGCAAAGCACCACCGCTTATCGCCAAAGGCATTGCAGAAGGCTTGGCACAGGAAAGCCTTTTCGAAAAGGTTGAATCCGTTAACGCTTATGTAAACGTATTTATTGCCAAGGAAGAGTATGTGAAAGACATATTAGAAGAAGTCATCACCAAAGGTGAAGAGTTCGGTAAAACCAATGTTGGTGAAGGTAAACCGGTTATCGTCGAATATTCATCGCCGAACATTGCGAAACCGTTTCATATTGGACACATCAGAAGCACGGTTATCGGAAATGCCATTTACAAAATTTACGATGCCCTTGGATTTGACGTGACAAGAATCAACCACTTAGGTGACTATGGAACACAGTTTGGTAAGATGATTTGCGCTTACAGACATTGGGGTAACGAAGAAGATGTAATCAAAGCACCAATTCAAACCTTGCTTGAGTACTACACGAAATTCCATGTGGAAGTAGAAACCAACCCTGCCCTTGACGATGAAGCGAGAGAAATTTTTGCTAAGCTGGAACGTGGGGAAGCAGAAGAAATGAGACTTTGGCAGTGGTTCAGAGACGAAAGTCTTAAGGAATTCACCAAGGTTTACGATATGCTTGGCATTGAGTTTGACTCATACAATGGGGAGAGCTTCTATTCAGATAAGATGCCAAGATTTGTTCAGGAGCTTAAGGACAAAAATCTGCTAGAAGACTCTAGAGGTGCGCAGATTGTCGACTTGGAGGATCAGGGTCTAGGTGTAGCGCTAATCACCAAATCCGATGGTTCAACCCTGTACATCACCCGTGATATTGCGGCGGCCGTGTATAGAAAAGAAACTTATGATTTCTATAAGAACATTTACGTGGTGGCTTCGCAGCAAAATCTTCATTTCCAGCAGTGGATTGCCATTGTTGAGTTATTAGGCTACGACTGGGCAAGAGATTGTGTCCACGTTCCATTTGGCCTAGTAAGCCTAGAGGATGGAACCATGTCTACAAGACATGGAAGAGTGGTGTTCCTAGAAGATGTATTGAACAAAGCAGTTGCGCAAACGAGAGAAATCATCATGGAAAAAAATCCAGATTCCGATATTGTTGATCAGGTTTCTAAAGAAGTCGGCATTGGTGCTGTCATCTTTCAAGAGCTTTCTAACAATCGAATCAAGGATTACGTATTCAAGTGGGACAAAGTCCTGAATTTTGATGGAGAAACTGGCCCTTACGTGCAATATACCCATGCAAGATGTGCTAGCGTGCTGCGCAAAGCAGGCGACGACGTAGTGACAAAGGCGAAAAGCCTAACAGACATCGACTATAAATATTTATGCAGCGAAAGCGCATATGAGCTGGCAAAATTGTTATATAAATTCCCAGAGGTAGTCGTTGACGCTGGCGAAAAATATGAACCATCCATTGTCACAAGACACATTGTTGACATGGCACAGGGGTTCAATCGTTTTTATCATGACGAGCATATCCTGACTGAAAACGAAGAAGAAAAGATTGCGAAAATCGCCCTAGTCATTGCGGCGAAAAATGCAATCAAAAATGGATTAAGCCTACTTGGAATGGCTGCGCCAGAAAGAATGTAACTGGAGGACAATCATGAGATATGAGGGTGATATATATCGGCCACCAAGCGAGGCATACAGCCTACTTATTCAGGTGACCATTGGATGTTCCCACAATAAATGTACGTTTTGTAGCATGTTTAAAAACAAACAGTTTCGTGTGAGAAATGTAGAAGAAGTACTCGAGGACTTGGAAACGGCAAGAAAAACCTACCAAAAGGTCAGAAGAATTTTCCTTTGCGATGGCGATGCACTTTGCCTGTCCAATGCTAAATTACTGGTCATCTTAGATAAAATCGCGGAGCTATTCCCTGAGTGCGAGCGGGTTAGTGTTTATGGCTGTGCCAAAGACGTGCTTCATAAAACACCAGAAGAACTGAAGGAACTATATGACTATGGAATCAAAATGGTTTATCTCGGGGCTGAATCAGGAAGCCCGAAGGTTTTGGCAGCGATAAACAAAGGCTCCTCAAGAGAAGATCTGATTGAAGCGGTTCACCGCATCGAAGGGTCAGGCATTGAAGCTTCTGTTACCTTTATTTCCGGTATGGCTGGAAAAGAAGGATGGGAAGAACATGCCATTGAAACTGGGAAGATGATTAGCGAAATGAACGCTTCCTATGTTGGCTTATTAACGTTGATGGTAGAACCAGCAGCACCACTATACAGCAAAATTCAAAGCGGCGAATTTCAACTGCTCAGTGCAGAGGAGGTTGTTGCCGAAACCTATTTGCTCTTAAAATACGCCAATCCATCAGAGCCGTGCGTGTTTAGGAGTAACCATGCATCAAACTACGTTTCGCTGCGTGGGACGTTGCCGCAGGATAAGGAAAGAATGCTTAAGCAGCTGGAATCCGTTATGGAAGACAGCGGCTTGTTAAAGGATGAAAGATTTAGGATGCTATAAATGAAGGTTTTGTTGACCACGCTAAATTCAAAATATGTACATAGCAATCTGGCACTAAAGTATCTTTACTGTGTGGCAGCAGATTCTGATTTGGATTTACATCTACAGGAATTCACCATCAATAACGACATGACCTATGTCTATACCGAAATGGTAAGAGGTGGATTCGATGTAGTATGTTTTTCTTGCTATATCTGGAATATCGAAAAGATTGTCCAGTTGGGAGCTGAGCTGAAAAAAGCATGTCCTGAACTAAAAATCCTCCTTGGTGGGCCAGAAGTAAGCTACGAGGCTGAAGACTTCCTGACGCAGAATGCTTGGGCAGACTACATCATCAAAGGAGAAGGGGAAAGGCCTTTCTTCCAGTTCTGCAAGGAATTGGTATTAAATCGGAAGGAGTTTAACCGTGTAGAAGGATTGGTCTATCGGAACCATGGACAAATTTGTTCTAATCCTATTGGACAGCTACTTCCTATGGATAGAGTGCCTTTTCCTTATGAACGACTGGAAATTGAGCAGGACAAGGTAATCTATTATGAATCGGCAAGAGGTTGTCCGTTTCAGTGTAGCTATTGCTTGTCATCCCTAGAAACGTCCATGCGGATGTTGTCTCTGGAACGAACCTTCCGTGACTTACGATATTTTCTGTTCCATGAGGTGAAGCAGGTCAAATTCATTGATCGAACATTTAACATCAATGGCGATCGAGCGTTTGAAATTTGGCAGTATCTGATCCATAATGACAATGGAAAGACCAATTTCCATTTCGAGATTTGTGGGGAACTAATAGAGGATAGACATTTGCAGCTGCTCTCCAAGGCGCGAAAAGGACTATTTCAGCTGGAAATAGGGATTCAAAGCACCAATGCCAACACCCTAAAGGCTGTTGACCGCAGTGAGCATATCCAAAAGACCTTAGAGCGCGTGGAAAAACTAGTTGAACTTGGCAATATGCATATTCACGTGGATTTGATTGCAGGGCTTCCTGAAGAGGGCTACAAGTCCTTTGCAGCTTCCTTTAACCAGGTCTATGCCTTAGGCGCTGATAATTTGCAGTTAGGCTTTTTAAAGCTGCTCAAAGGAACGAAAATCAGAAAGCAAGCAGAGACTTATGGATATGTTTATCGAGATGAAGCACCTTATGAGCTCATCGCCAATCACCATATGTCTGCCATTGATTTGGTCAAGCTGAAGATGATAGAGCACGTGCTGGATCTATATGATAATAAAGGCGGTTTTTCCAAAACCATAGCCTTTCTGATGCCGATTGTAGGGAATAGTCCCTTTCATTTTTATGAGCAATTGGCTGACTATTTTTATGGCAATGGATATCAGCATCGTTCTCATAAAAAAGAAGATTTATATCGCATTTTTATGGGATTCTTACTGGATAAAAAACGTCTTGATGACGAAACGGTTAATCAAGGGAAAGCTCTCTTGGCAGAGGACATTGCCGATACGATGAATGTTGATGTGGTGAAGAGGTTTCACAAAAAAGGATGGGAGATATGATGGAACACACAGAATTACAAGATAGAATTGTTGAATACTTGATTCCCCATGTGGATCAGTTTATTTTCGATGAGCTTTCGGACAATTATTTGGAAAAAGCGGGAATCGCAGATATATTAACTGGAGTACCAGTTCCTATTCGAAAGACAGCCATGTCAGGCTTATCTACGCTAACCATAGCACAAAACATGGCATTTATCATTGGCTGCGATCTTAATTTTCAATACAGAGAAAACTACGTAGCCTATATCTTAAGAACCTTTACCAAGGATTTTGCCAAACCGTTGATCAACGAAGGGGTGGAATCAGCGGCAAAAAACGATTTTGATTATGCTTGCATCTGCTTCCGTGGAGCGCTTTTGATTGACCCAGACTCAACAGATGCCCTGTATTGCTATGGTCGAGCATGTCAAGACTCCTACGAGATTGGCGAGGGAGAGGAATACGTTGGACGCTATAAGGCGGAGTCCTTGGAGGCCTTTGAAAAATTGACGCTGAAGAAACCGGATTTTGATATGGGATTTTACTTTCTAGGCTATGGGTACTTGAACCTTGGACTTTATGTGAAAGCGAAATTGACTTGGGAAACCTTTATGGAATTAAGCGATAATCAAGAGCAACGTGATGAAGTATCAGAGTGGCTCACTAAGCTAGAAGAACCTGTGCTTATCGAGGAAGGCTATAATCGAGTGCTCAGTGGCCGTTACGAGGACGGAATCGCAGCACTCAAGGATTATACTGATGATGAGCGATTCAACACCTGGTGGCCTCTTTGGCACTACTTAGGAGTTGCCTATAAGGGTATCGGCAATGCCGAAGAAGCGGAACGCCATTTCCTAGAAGTATTAAAATTGTCTCCAAGCAATTTGGAAACGATGGCGGAATTGCTGGAAATATATGAAGCAACTGGCAATGAAGAGAAAGCAAAAAAATATCGAGATAAGATGGAAGTGGTCAAGTCCAATATGGAATTAGACCGCGCAGAAAAGGACGGAAGTTTTTCTTAAAATATTACCCTAATTTTGGAACATTACTGTTGACAAAAGGGGCACTCTTACGGTATAATAACTTTTGTCGTCAGCAATGACGACATGGTATTCCGAGGTAGCTCAATGGTGGAGCAACCGGCTGTTAACCGGTAGGCTGTGGGTTCGAGCCCCACCCTCGGAGCCAACTATGCCGGAGTGGCGGAATTGGCAGACGCACAGGACTTAAAATCCTGCGATCCTTACCGATCGTACCGGTTCGACCCCGGTCTCCGGCACCAATTTTTTTTTGCTCTGATTACAGTGGTAGAACATAGAAACTAAAATAACACTTAACATTTGCCAATTAATGTGGTATAATATAAATGTTGACGAACACGGCAACACAATCAAATATGATATCGCGGGGTAGAGCAGTTGGTAGCTCGTCGGGCTCATAACCCGGAGGTCGCAGGTTCAAGTCCTGTCCCCGCAACCAAACGAAAAAAAGTACACCCATGAGGGTGTATTTTTTTCGTTTAATTACAGATGGGGAGGACTTGGACCTGCGAGCAGGTGAAAAGTGCTGCCCATTTTCCGTGGCTTTAGCCACAGTGGAAAATGGGACAGCGAAATGAGCGAAGCGAGTGGAGGAGTACAGCATGGCTGTACGTTGTCCCCGCAACCATGAATTAAAAAGACATCCTTTTGGATGTCTTTTTCAATTCCATGAATGAGAGTGTGAGGACTTGAACCTGCGAGCAGGTGAAAAGTGCTGCCCATTTTCCGTGGCTTTAGCCACAGTGGAAAATGGGACAGCGAAAAGAGCGAAGCGAGTGGAGGAGTACAGCGTGGCTGTACGTTGTCCCCGCAACCATGAATTAAAAAGACATCCTTTTGGATGTCTTTTTCAATTCCATGAATGAGAGTGTGAGGACTTGAACCTGCGAGCAGGTGAAAAGGCCTGCCCATTTTCCAGTTGACTTTCCACCCTCCCTTTGGTATACTGCACCTTAGCGCGGAGGGTATACTAAAACGTACCGGATAAGCGAAAATTTCTTTACGATGGTAGACCCATTGCATTGAAGGATTCGATTATCCTTTTATCTTTTTTGGGCGACATCGTATCTTTTAAGGAGGTACTTTTTTTATGCCAAAAAACACAATAACGACTAGAGGTATAGGCAAAGAATTTGCGGGCTATGCAGTCCCTGCAGTTATCGGAATGGTGGTTTCATCTCTATATAATATTGTCGATGGAATTTTCGTGGGAAGGGGAGTCGGAGAATCTGGATTAGGTGCAATAAACATTGTTTACCCGTTTATTATGTTGGAAATTGCTATAACCATGCTCATTGCCATTGGAGGTGCCAACCACTTTTCTTCCAATCGAGGTCGTGGCGATGACAAAGCAGCCAATAACCTGTTCATGGAGTGCATGTGCATACTAACTGCCATTGGCGTTTTGCTTAATTTGCTAGTGCTACTGTTTACGCCGACAGTTTGTCGGATACTTGGGGCCAATGATGTTTTGTTACCTTATGCGCAGGAATACATCTGGTGGATCGCTTTGTTTGGCATCGTCTATATGCCGGGACTGGGTTTGAGCATTTTCGTCAGAAACGACAATGGGCCAAGGCGTGAAATGGTGGGAACCTTAAGTGGAACGGTGGTGAATATTGTACTGGATTATTTGTTCATCATGGTGTTTGACATGGAAATGGCTGGTGCAGCCATAGCAACAGGAATTGGCCAAGTTGTTTCTGTGTTGATTTTTATGACTCACTTTTTACAAAAAAAGAGAGTGTTATCCCTAGAAAAACCGAAATGGAAGTCTACAGAAATCAAAAAAGTATTCTTGAGCGGAACGCCGACCTTTTTGATGGAATTTAGTCAGTCTGCGGTTTCCTTTAGCTTTAATCTAGTGCTGCTAGCACGGGTGGGTACAATAGGCGTTTCCTATTACAGCATTGTGATGTATATTTGCTCCATATTCAACATGGTGCTCATCGGCATTACGCAAGGAGCACAACCGCTGATGAGTTTTAGATATGGCGGTGGGGATTTCCATATGGTTAACAGCATTCGCAAGCTGGCCATCAAAACAGCATTGGTATCCACGACAATGATTTACACATTCCTCTTCTTTTTCGGAGGAAAGCTGACGTCAATTTTCGTGTTAGATAACCCAGAGCTTGCGAACATGGCGGCAAATATGATGAAGTACTATTTCTTGGCGTTTTTCCCCGTGGGCATCACTTTGATGAATATCTTGTACTTCCAAATCATTGAACGAGGGATACCATCCATTTTCCTTTCGTTTCTCCGCTGCATCGGATTGATTCAGCTGTTCCTGTTGATTCTTCCACCAATCTTTGGAGTCGTGGGCATTTACCTGTCCTTTTTATGTGGCGAAATGGGGCATTGCTTGTTATCTATGGTTTTGCTGAAACAAGAAAGCTCACGATCTAAGGGCAATTAAACATAGCAGGCATATATTGTGTAGAATGATGAGTTCTTCCGGAAGCCAAGTCCGTTCGTACACACTGTCGTAGCCAACAAAACCTAGTATTTCTCCGTTTTGCTTCATTGGCATGGCGACAATAGATTGCACCTCGCCGCGATGGCCTGATTCTTCCAACCTTTTTACTAAATTATCAGGAAGCTGTTGTTCTTTGGTGGCAAATACGACATCTTGCATGCGAAGGAGATTTAAGAACCCATCTGTTGCACCGTCCATTTGTTGAAATAGGTCTATCTGCGTTGCAACACCTTCAACACACCATTCACACGTTTCGTTGAATATGGTATCTTGTTCACGCATAAAGACGTATACACGGCTGACATTGAAGTGGGAGCCGACGGTTTCCATGATTTTGTACAGCGCATCTTCTACACTTTTTTCTTGCCAAACATGATCAATACATTTGCTTTGGAGGCCGAATAAAGCAGGCGTAATCATGTAGGCGTTTTGACTGCTCATCCACTGGTTGAGGCTGAGCATATTCAACTCACTACCATTGAAATTATGGAGTGGAGTAAAGAAATTTTCTTTATGTTCTACGATTTCTTCGATGGTTATCGGCTTGCTGAAAAAATAGCCTTGAATGATGTCTGCACCATTTTTCATTACGCTCATTAATTGCGCTTCGGTTTCAATGCCTTCAGCAATCAATTTCATCTGATGAGCGTGTGCGGTTTCGGAAATGACATAATAAAAGTATTGCAAGGATTTATCAGACTCAATATTCTCTGTGAAATCCCTGTCCATTTTCAACATATCAGCAGGAAGGTTTTTAAAACTGGAGAATCCAGAGCAGCCACTTCCGAAATCATCTAGGGCGAATCGCACACCTTTAGCCCGTAAGAAATTAATTGCATCTATCACATGTTTGTCGAAAGAAAAATGAGCACTTTCCGTTAATTCTAGCATCAATTTTTCCGGTGGATATTGATGGGTATCCAGTATGTTCATGACCGTTTCCACAAAATCGCTTCGGTTCATTTGCATTGCGGAGACATTTACCGAAACAAAAAACTGGTCGATTGCATCAAGTCCCATGGATTTACATGTTGCAATTGCTGTGTTCAGCACCCAAGAGCCAACCAAATGGATGAGACCCATTTCTTCTATTTCCACAATGAACACTTCTGGAGATACCTTGCCGATTGTAGGCCCTGCCCATCGACAAAGGGTTTCAAAGCCTACCCAAGTTCGAGTAACAGGATTAACAAAGGGTTGATATTCCAAATGAAATCCGCGCATATCAGACAAGATACAGTTTTTTAATTCCAATTGGAGCTGTACCTGTTCTAAGGTTTTCTTGTTGTATTCGGCAGTAAACTGTATGACCTCATGCTTATCCTTTGAAATGCTGAGGGCCTGCTCCATCAATTCTAACAGCTCGTCGACATGATTTTCTTCAACTTCGTTGAATATAGCGATAGAAGCCTGCACAAATAAATTGTAATCCTCTTGACCAACGATTAGTTCCCATGGATTTCTGAAACGATCTTCCAAAGCATAAGCACAGTTCTGCAGTGTATCAAGATTTGTGTTTTTAAACAAAAGGCAAAAATGGTCGCCTTCGATTCGGAAAAGCTGACCGTCCAGATGAGTTTTTACCCAATCTGCAATGGCGGCGAGTAACGTTCCGCCGACATTTCTCCCATATGCCCGATTAATCTTGCGTAAAGATTGGATGTCATAGCACAACAAACTAACCGAATCTGTTGACTTGAACAGCTCGTCAATTACACTTGCAAACTGCCTTACATCTGGAATGCGAAGTAAAAGCGAATGACAATGTTTAATAGAATAGATCATAGTTTTATCCCCCACAACATGAGATAGAGCGCTGGTATACTAGGCTCAATTAAACGGAAATAAAAAGAGGCCATCGGTAGGTGAAAACCCAACTACCGATGACCATAAAAATACGTGTCAAATTTTGTTGCTATCAATATTTATTTGTAGTAATGATATACCAACTGATCGAGTCTGTCAATAGGTGAATTTACAAGGGGTTCCCTTATAATTCCAGTTCTTTGGACTCACCGCTCATGGAAGAGCAAATCGCTTTTGCTTCGTCCATGTAGAATATTTCGAATATCCCGTCTCCAACAGCGTATATATTCTTTAAATCAGGCATAATGTCTAGTGCTTTCTGCTGGGATTCAGCTGTTGTAGCAAAGACCGCTTTTCCAGTGATACGAAGAGTGTTGCCAGCGCCATCGTATGCACAGATTTCTGCCTTAGGGTTTGCAATGAGCTGTTTGTACATATTTTTGCCATTGTCAGTGCAGAATGCCAGCTTTCCATCAAAATCCATGACGAATCCAAGGGGACGAACACGAGGCTGATCGCCCTCAACGGTAGCTAAGTAATGTACGCCTGCTTTGTTTAAAAAATCCAGTACTTGTTTCATGATTATTTCTCCTTCTTGTATTGTGAAAATGCTTATGTTATAATTTTACTACAAAATCATATTAATACAAGTACGTAGTAAATTCAGATTAAGTATGAAATAACATACCTAGAAAGGAAATAGAAAATGACAGAGGAATTGTTATGTCCAATACGCTATTCTCTTGACCTTGTTGGAGGGAAGTGGAAGCTACCAATTCTATGCATGCTTGCAGACGGGCAGCCTACACGATATAGTGCAATAAAGCGAAAACTAGAAACGGTAACCAATATGATGTTATCTCAGTCCCTAAAAGAACTGGAGGCATCTGGCATGGTTCACCGAAAACAATATAATGAGGTACCGCCAAGAGTAGAATATCGTTTGACTGAAAAGGGACAGAGTATATTACCCATATTGCTACAGCTGGCTACATGGGGTGCAGAAAACCTGCAAAAAGACACTGATTGTCATGCAAGATGTGAAACCTGTCAAACCATTGAATAGTCAGGGAGCACATGAAGCCAAAACAGCTTTATGTGCTCTTTTTTGTGCAATCCACCAAAATAGAAGGACGAATTTACTTTTATTTTTGCCAATGTAAAAAAAGTACTATAATTAATAGAAATTGTACTAATAGAAAAATCGCCTTGGTGTTAAAATGTTAACAAGTTATTATTTTATATTTATTTATTTTTAGGAGGTTTAGTTAAGATGGAAGCAAAAAAATGCGTCTCCCAAGTAAGATTGAGGCGTTGTTACCTATTATTGCTTTGCTAGCACTGATGATTTCAAACTATGTGTTTGAATGGGGCGTTGACCCGCATGTCCCAGTGCTAATTGCGGCAATCGTTGCATGTGTGATTGGTGTATTTTGTGGACAAAGCATTAAAGACATGCTGAACGCAGCAATGGATTCAATCAGTCAATCCTTAGAAGCGTTGCTGATTCTCATGTTGGTTGGTTGTCTAGTAGGTTCATTTGAATGGTCAGGAACCATTTCTGCCATTGTATTTTATGGGCTAAAACTGTTGACACCGACAGTATTCTTACCAGCTGTTGCAATTATCTGTGCAATCGTAGGTCTATCCTTAGGATCATCCTACACTGTATCCGCAACATTAGGTATTGCATTTATGACTATTGGTGCTACTATGGGCATCAACCCAGGTCTTGTGGCAGGTGCCATTCTAGCTGGTGCATGTACTGGAGATAAATTCTCTCCACTATCAGACTCCACCAACTTATCTGCGGCAGCTTCACAAACTGGTCTTTTCGACCACATTAGAGCCATGGTTATGACTACATTCCCATCATTCTTGATTGGATTGGTTATCTTTGGCGCAATAGGCATGTTTGGTGAAACTGGTGAATTCAATGATACTATGGTTACCGAATTGTCCGATGCAATTAAAAACAACTTTGATTATATGGGACCAGCATTGCTACTACCAATTGCAGTAATCATTGTTACTGCTGTATTGAAACTTCCAGCGATTCCTGGAGTATTGTTCTCAGCATTTGCAGGTTGTATCTTTGCGGTAATTTTCCAAGGTGCTAATCTAGTTGATTGTATCAACATGTTACATTATGGATATTCTGCTGAAACTGGAAACGAATTAGCAGATAAACTGTTAAATAGAGGTGGAATGGACTCCATGTTCTGGACCATCAACATCGCGTTGATTGCTATTGGATTTGGTGGTATCTACAGCCATATTGGTGCTGTTGAATCTATCTTAGGCGGAATCATCAGAAAGGTAAAGACACCATTCCAGATGGTTACTGTTACAATTCTAACTGCAATGTTCTGCATCATGACCATGTGTGACCAGTACTTAGGATTAATCGTACCAGCAGCAATGTACAAGGAAAAATACGACGAACTGGGACTTGCAAGAAACCTATTGTCAAGATCTCAGGAAGATGGCGGAACATTATGGTCACCAATGGTGCCATGGTCATCTTGCGGTGCATACCACTCATCCATGTTAGGTGTAAGTACCTTTTCGTATATTCCATACTGCTTTGTAAATATCGTGAATCCAATCGTATCAATCGTTACTGCTGCATATGGCGGCAATATCATCTATGCTGACGGTTCCTTCACCAATATCTTCGGTAAGCTGAAAAAGGGTAAGCCTGCAGCAGCACCTGAAGAAGGACATGAAGTGGCAATGAAAGCTTTAGAAGAGTTAAGAGCGAACGGCACATATCGTTCCTTGAAATAATCCTATGGAATATCGGGGAATACTTAAAAAACGAACAAAATCAAAAAACATTTTCGCGTTCGTTACTTGCTTAGTCCTATTGTTTTTGGAGATTACGACCAAACAATACTGGTACATTCCGATTACGCTGCTTGCAGTATTTGCTGTCTTTCATCAGAAAGATCACATTGTTACTGAACAAGGTGTGGACATTCGGAGAAGTATTTTTGGTATTACTTCCGATAATCGTTGGAGTTGGGACGAAATTACAGGCTTGCAGCCTGACTACATTAAAGCGCGTCCTAACGCAAGCTTATTAATTGAAAAAAACTCAACGCTGAGATCCTTTCTGTTTACTCCGGAGGATTGCGAGGCAGTAATTGCCTTAGCGAAAAAGATGAATCCTAACATTTATGTGGATTATACTACCGAGGAAGAACAGGCGGAAATCGAGCGGAAAAACATTCAGTTTAGAGAGCAGCAACGAGCACAACGGGAAAAAGAGATTGCCAAGCGCAAAAAGAAGAAATAACATACATATCCGGGGACAATTTGTCCCCGGTTTTGTTTTTCTATAGTATATTTGCTTTTCCTTGAAAAACCTTTCGATTTGCTGTATAATATATGCATTATTCGAGCAACAGGAGGAATGTAGCTATGCCAATTAAATTACCCCATCATCTTCCCGCAGTGAAAACACTGACTGAAGAGAATGTATTCGTCATGACGGACACTCGTGCCATGACGCAGGACATCAGACCTCTTCAACTGTTGATTTTGAATTTGATGCCGACGAAAATTGATACGGAAACGCAGCTTACGAGACTGCTTGGAAATACACCACTACAGGTGGAATTGGAACTATTACAAACCAGCAGTCATAAGGCTTCGAATACATCGGAAGAGCATATGATTGCTTTTTATAAAACCTTTGATGAAATTCAGGATAAATTTTATGATGGGCTCATCATTACAGGGGCACCAGTGGAATTGTTGCCTTTTGAAGAAGTGGATTATTGGGAAGAGCTTTGTGAAATTATGGAGTGGTCCAAACGCCATGTTCACAGCACATTCCACATTTGCTGGGGTGCGCAAGCAGGATTGTATTATCATTATGGAATTGAGAAACGGCAGCTAGACAAGAAATTGTCTGGTGTCTATCGTCATACGCTAGATTACAGCAAAGGCATGTTGTTTAGAGGCTTTGATGATGTTTTTTACGTGCCTCATTCTAGAAATACCACCATTGATCGAAAGGATGTAGAGGCTGTCTCCAGTCTGAAAATTATTGCATCCTCAGAAGAAGCGGGAATTTACGCCATTAAGTCGGAAAATGATCGCCAAATTTTCATTACCGGACATTCTGAATATGATGGAGATACATTACTTAAGGAATATCTTAGAGATAAGCAAGCTGGACTTGATCCAGAAGTTCCTTGTAACTATTTTCCTGACGATGACGATGAACAAGAACCAGTAGTAAAATGGAGGTCGTGTGCGAATTTGCTGTACACCAATTGGTTAAACTACTTTGTGTACCAGTCAACACCATACGATATTACGAAAATCAAGGAGGAGATAGATGGAGAAAATCAGGAGTAAGAAAGGATTCACTTTAGGGGAACTGTTAATTGTAGTAGCAATCATTAGTATTTTGGTGGCAATATCCATACCTATTTTTGCTGGAAATAAAAAAGAAGCAGAATTGGTCACTTGCCAAGCAAACCGTCGCGCCCTTCGCGGGGAAATGATTACTGAATACATAGCAGGAGTTTATGGTGACTTAGACTCAGCGTTTACGGCACTATATGCAGCCCACGAAGATGAATATGTTTGCCCGAACAAGGGTACCTTTACTTGGAATTCTACAGGTGCAGAAACGGGAAGCGTCAAGTGCAGCCATCACGATGGAGATGGCAGTGGAGATCCGCAGGACCCTGATCCAGACCCTGATGATACTCCAAAAGTGGTTGGAACCATACCAGGAACCGATATTCCTTTCGTGGAAAATTACTGGCCGAAACCATCTGATTGGGACAACTTGAACAATTGGGATTTGATTACGGTCAGTCCTAAAGGAGTTTTTCAATACGACGATGGAAATTTCTATATCGTAGTTATGACTGATAATTTAGGGAAAAACAGTTCGGCTAAAGGACCGGGTGGCTTTACCACTTGGTTAACGGTTAAGCTGACGAGCAAAGTCATTACCTATCAAGGAAACGAGCACTATGATGATTTGATCCGTGGCGACTTATGTAGGCATAATGGCAAGTATTATGTTTATATTGATAACGGTGGATGGGTATTCTCTCCAACCAGAGAGCCAAATAGATGGTACGCACTTACATAAAAATTAATGCCTTGACAATTTCGTAAAACGTGGTATACTTTAATTAGAAAAAGCGATAAAGCAAAGGAGCATAGCGACGAAGCAGGTTCGCTAATAGAAAGTTATAGCAAGTGCTATAATCGGAGAAAGAGGTGAGACCACCAGAAATGTCAGAGCAAATGAATAGGTAGTGCCAATTAGAAGCTTACGCTGATCGATGTGACAGTAATAGCAGATAATCTAATTGGCACTATCTTTTTTTGTGTCATTTTCTTAAGAAATTCTTAGGTTTGGCCGATTTTCTTGCAAAACCTAAACGATTGCTATATAATATTTTTGCGAGATAAGAAGGGATAAGGGGAAATGGAGAAGAAAATAAACATATTTGGCAATTGGTATATTGCCCATGTTGACAAGCTGATTCCGCATTATGCACTGTTTTCATTGATTGGGTGTTTCTTGTTAAATTGTATGATTTACTGGGCGACTCAGTTGATTGCGGCGGATTTTTATCATTATGATTTTACAACGAATTTAGACCGTTTGGTGCCCTTTCGCCCTGAATGGGTCATTATTTATGTATTGAGCTATCCATTTTGGGTGGCAAATTATGCGATTATAGCGAAGACGAGTACCAAGAAAAAATGGTTCGAATTTGTTACCGCAGATATGGCTGCCAGAGTGATTTGTGGCATTTTTTTTATTGTTCTTCCAACGACCAATATACGACCAGAAATTACTGGAGATGGAATGGTAGATTGGCTGATGGGTGTAATTTATCAGGCGGATTTACCTTATAATCTTTTCCCTTCCATTCATTGTTTGGCTAGCTTAATGTGTTATTTGGGGATCCGAAAGAATAGCGGAGTGCCTCAGTGGTATAAGGATGTTTCCTTAATTTTTGCGATATTAATTTTTGCATCGACTCAATTTACCAAACAGCATTATTTGGTTGATGTCGTAGGCGGAGTACTCATTGCGATTGGCTGCTATGCTGTAGCAAGTCACACGAACGGTAGCAAACACATCAAAAACTTCTTTATGAACATTGATGTGAGAGTATTTGGGGAAGGAAAGAATGAGCAATAAGCGTACGCTTTTTAATTTAATATTTTTGATGGTTTGCTTTGTGGCAACCCTCTATTATGTGTTTCATGATCAAAATTTCGAGGAGTTAATGGGATACCTTTCCTGTGCTAGATGGTCATACTGGCTTTTCGGTGTATTTCTAGTGATTGCATTCATTCTCAGCGAATCGGTGATTATTTATTACATGATGAACTCCCTGAAACAAAAGGTTAAGCTATCTCATTGCTGCTTATACTCTTTTGTGGGATTCTTCTTTAGTTTAATCACCCCTTCAGCATCTGGAGGTCAACCAGCCCAAATTGTATTCATGAAAAAGGACAACATTCCCATTCATGTCTCTACCTTGGTGCTTCTCATTGTGACCATTGCTTACAAATTGGTTTTGGTCATCTTCGGCCTAGGTGTTTTGTTTGTAAAACCGACAACGATTATGCTTGTGTTGACACCGGTATTACCTTGGGTATATTTGGGGCTTGCCTTAAATGTGATTTGTGTAGGGGCAATGCTCGCTTTGGTTTTCTGTCCAGAGCTGACACGAAAAATGGTCATGGGTTGTTTTAATCTGGTCAATAAATTGATTCACTCTCAAAGGGTTGCGTCCTTTGAGGCACGAATCGAAAAATCTATGGATGGATACAGAAATGTATCTGAATACTTCCAAACCAATGTGAAAGTAATACTGAACGTGATTTGGATTACCATTTTACAGCGATGTGCGATTTTTTTCGTCACCTACTTGGTATTCATTTCTTTCGGATTAATCCGTGTAGATGTGAGACAAGTGGTTGTGCTTCAGGCGATGATCTCTGTGGCAGTGGACATGCTACCAATGCCTGGAGGAATGGGCATTAGTGAACACTTATTTGAAGAGATTTTCGTGGCCATTAGCGGTGCCGACTTGACGGTACCAATCATGATTGTCAGTCGTGGAATCAGTTATTATACGCAGCTAGTGATTAGTGCGATTTTCACTGCGCTTGCATATTTAGTAGTATTTAAGAAGGAAAAGAACAATGATAGGATTTTATAATTATACGGTAATACTCACTTATATGAGCTTAATTTCAGCCATAGTAGGTATGACGTTTGCAGCTTCAGGACATTTTAGGATGGCAATGGTCTGTCTGGCCCTTTCTGGCTTTTTTGACATGTTTGATGGAAAGGTTGCCAGGAGGAAAAAGGATAGAACGGATAATGAAAAGCTCTTCGGAATCCAGCTAGATTCTCTAGTTGATGTGGTGGCCTTTGGCGCTTTCCCATCACTATTTTGCTACTGTATTGGATTAAAAGGAACATTAGCCATGCTTGCAATCGGATTTTACTGCATCTGCGGCGTGATTCGCTTGGCTTATTTCAACGTGATCGAAACCAACAATTTTTTCTCTGAAGAAGAGCACGAGAAGGTATATCACGGACTACCGATTACGTCTATTTCTGTTATCCTGCCATTATTCTTTTTGCTCAATTACGTTTTACCGAGCAAAATCTTTTATTTACTACTTACGGTGATGCTTTTCGGCGTTGGGACCTTGTTTGTTGTGGATTTCAAAATGAAAAAACCGAGCAACAAGCAGTTGGCTATTTTGGTCGCCATTGTTGCCATTGCGATTATTATTGCCTTTACCCTTTCTCAATACAGGATTCTACATCCACTGATGATTGTCTAAGGTGCTACAATGAAGTGTAAAGATAGAAATGGAGAAATCATCTCAGCCAATGAGTGCCAAGATAGCTTTCTCGAAAAATTATATACCACTAAGCTTGGACGCGGTTGCTTGAAGATATTGATCAGACCAAGTATCTCCAAAATGGGCGGTTGGGTTTTAGAAAGAGGCGTTTCCAAATTGGCCATCAAGTCCTTTATCAACAATAACCATATCCAAATGGACGAATATGAAGACCAAAAATACCGCTCGTACAATGCGTTTTTTACACGAAAAATCAAAGCTGGAAAAAGACCACTGGACACCAACAGCAATCATTTCATCGCACCATGCGATAGTAAGCTATCGGTATTTCCCATTACCAGTGATGCGAGATTTACCGTCAAAAACACCCAATATTCTATGGAGAGTTTAACACGGAGTAAGAAAATAGCCGAGGAATATAGAAATGGTTATCTATTGCTTTTTCGTTTGACCGTCGATGATTACCATCGGTATTGTTATGTGGATAACGGAAAGAAAAGCCGGAATTTTCACATCAAGGGCGTATTCCATACTGTGAACCCTTTAGCCAACGATCAATATCCAATCTATAAGGAAAATACAAGAGAGTTTTCCTTTCTAAAAAGTGAACACTTTGGAACGGTAATGATGATGGAAGTGGGTGCATTGATGGTTGGTCGAATTGTGAATTATCATGAGGAAAAAACCGTAACCAGAGGTGAAGAAAAAGGACGATTTGAGTTTGGCGGCTCCACCATTATTCTGTGTGTAAAAGAAGGTGCCATCAACATTGACGAAGACATCTTAACCAATTCTAAGGAAGGTATTGAAACGAAAGTCAAGTATGGAGAAAAAATTGCAATAAAAATATAATGAAAACATAACGCTGCAAGCATTTACGCCGAGGCGTTATTTTGTTATAATGGTTTTCGTAAATGGGAAAGGAGTGATAGAAATGCAATTAACAGATCGAGTGAAACACTGTAATGGCTGTGAAGCATGTTTACTTGGATGTAAGTATGCGTGCATCAAAATGGTAAAAGATGAACATGGGCGAAAAACGCCTATGATTAATGAGGACGGATGTCAGAAATGTAACAACTGTTTCCTATATTGCCCTATATATAATCCAGTAGAGCTGCCTAATTTTCAGCAATTTTACGAGTACATGCCAGAGCATGATGATAGAGATATGGCGAAATTGTATCGAGAAACCCTTCGTAAGGTAAAGGCGGGAGAGACAACTGAGTTTGTGGGCACCCTATGTCAAATTGCTGGGTTGAAATCAGTAATGGGAGACAAGCTAAGCCATGATTTAGTCCTTTATCCGCTGTATTGTGATCCAGAAAACCCAAGGAGGCCTGAATGTGAGCAATGCATCTATTGTAAGTCAGAAAAATGAGCTGAGAAAAGAAATCAAGAAAAGGATTCTATCCTTAGATGATGAGTATTGCCACTGGGCAAGTGCGAAAATCATCGATAAACTCATGGAATTGCCAGAATATCAGCATGCCCAAATGGTGTTTACGTTTATCGGAATAAGAGGAGAAGTGAATACCTTGCCGCTTATCGAGCAAGCCTTAGCAGCTGGAAAAAGAGTATGTGTCCCATTATGCATCCGAGATGGCATCATGGAGGCGAGAGAAATACGTAATATCCATAACGATTTATCGCCTGGAATGATGGGTATTTTAGAACCGAAAGAAAAGACGAAATTGATTCATCCAACAGAAATTGACTTTGCGGTCATTCCTTGTGTCACAGGTGATCATCAAGGAAACCGCTTGGGACATGGAAATGGATATTATGATCGATACTTAGCAAAAGCGCAGTTTGCGTCCGTAATGATTTGCTTCGAAAAATTGATCAGTGACCACATTCCTATGGATGATTTTGATCAAAAAATATCTAGAATGATAACAGAAAGAGGAGGAGAAAAAGATGAGTGATTGTAATCACGATTGTAGTTCGTGTGGAGAAAGCTGCAACGAAAGACAGGAACAGCCAGGAATCGAAAAAGCACCGATGAACAGCATGTCCAATGTAAAACGTGTGATTGGTGTAGTCAGTGGAAAAGGTGGCGTTGGTAAATCTTCGGTTACGTCTATGTTGGCTGTAGCAGCAAGAAAACAAGGGAAAAAGGTTGCCATTTTAGACGCAGATATTACGGGGCCGTCTATTCCGAAGGCCTTTGGACTTACAGAAAAAGCTGTAGGCAATGAACAGATGATTTTACCTTCAGAGACAGCGACAGGAATCAAAGCCATGTCCATTAATTTACTGTTAGAAGACGAAACGGATCCAGTGGTCTGGAGAGGCCCAGTGCTAGGTGGCGTCATTCAACAGTTTTGGTCAGATGTTGTTTGGGGCGATATTGACATCATGTTTGTAGATATGCCGCCAGGAACAGGCGATGTGGCGTTAACCGTATACCAGTCCTTACCAGTTGATGGGATTGTCATTGTGACGTCTCCACAAGAATTGGTGGGAATGATCGTAGAGAAAGCAGTTAAGATGGCAGATATGATGGACATTACGGTACTTGGCATTATTGAGAACATGTCTTATTTCAACTGTCCTGACTGTGGCAACCAACATCAAATCTTTGGTGAAAGCCATATTGACGAAATTGCCACCAAATACGCTATTCCTAATGTGACAAAGCTGCCAATGGACGGAGAAATCGCAAAAGCTTGTGATGAGGGTACCATTGAACGTTATGAAAGTGATGAAATCAACAAGCTAATTGTAGAGCTATAAAGAATTGATGAATATTGATTACCGAGGATAGAAAAAAATCCTCGGTTTTTCTTTATTTTGATAGGATTGCAAAAGGGCTATGGGGTATTGTATAATGAACCTATTAAGTGAGGGCGAATCAAAATGAAGAAAAGACTTGTTTTAGTCATTGTAGCTTTTTTGTGCTGCATCGGGTTGATCAAAAGCATAGACATCATTAGAACCTATGAAATAGGTGTGATTGACTATGTGAAGTATTCAATGCCATTAACACAAGCGGAAAAGAAATATTTAAAAGAGAATGGAATAAGATATGGAATCGATGTAAATGACGCTCCGTTTTCATCGATATCTTATGATGACAAGCAAAATACAGGTATCTTTGTCGATTACTTCAATCAATTATCAGTTACCCTAGAAGCAGAGCCGAAAGCCGTCACCTTTGATAATTACAATTTAGCGAAAAAGTTAAAAGCGAAAGAAATTGATGCAGCTGTACTGAATATGACGGATTTAAACAGCTCTGTATTTTTGTTTACGCAGCATCTATATACTGATCGAAGCAAGGTGCTGGTAAAAGGTGAATCGACCTTCGAGAATTTAAATGCCATCAATAACATCTCCATTGCGGTAATTGCAGGAACTACGGCGCACCATGAAGCCAATCGGTTCTTTCATAAAGAAAAAAAGGTCAAGCTGGTTCTTGCCAATAGCCTAGAGGAATGCTTTTATTTATTTAGCATGAATCAAGTAGATGCCATACTAGGGGATGAAGCGCAGATATCATATCACCTAAATCGAGCACTAAAGGACAAGCGGTTTCGCTTTTTGGAGGATTCAGTTTCTGAGGAGAAAGTTGCTGTAGCAGTAAACAAAGACAATGAGCTGTTGTTTACCATATTGAATAAAGGCATTTTGCAGCTAAAAAAGAATAACCAGTTTTATCATACCTTGTCAAAGACCTTTGGTGGGTTTATTCCAGAAACGAAAGACCTTTCCAGCAACACAGGTAGAGCCAATACATTCATTTTTGTTTTAGGAATCATTTTCCTATTTTTGCTGTGGAATCGAACGGTATCCGCTAGGGTCACTGAAAAAACCAGAGAACTCCATGACAGTAAAGATAAGTTAAAAAACATTCTAGACTCGTTAATGGATGGCGTAATCGTAACTGACCACAGTGGAGTAATTGAAGAATGCAATTTGGCTGCAATCAATTTACTTGGCTCAGGCAATGATGGCATCATTCGAAAACGGATAGAGGAAATCGACGAAATGGATGTCTTTTTAGCTCATGCCAACGAAAAAGCTGCATTTAAGCTGAATCAAAACTACTATTTAGTGTCAAAAAGAGACTTTGATGCCACTACAGGAAAACAAATCATTTTGATAGAGGATTATACTGAGCGGCATCAATATGAAATGCTGACCAAACAGGAAGCCAAGATGATTGCCATCGGAGAATTGGTTTCTGGCCTGACTCATGAAATCAGAAATCCATTAGGACTAATCAAAAGCTACATTTTCATTCTAAAGAAAAAGAAAAATGAACAACTAAATGATCATGCGATTGAAGTCATTGACCATTCAGCAGATAGAATTAATACGTTGATTGAGAACTTACTGAATTTCTCTCGCCTTTCTAGAGAGGATAACGTACTCGTTGATGTGGCAGAAACATTGGAAGCTGTCATTGAGCTAGAAAGTGCTAACATGCAAAAACATGATATTCAAGTGGACACGACGTATACGGGCTATGTAAATCTGTTGATTAAAATCAATGAAGATATCCTGAAACTTGCCTTAATCAATTTGATCAATAATAGTATTGATTCCTTGATTGAAAAGGACGATGCGGATAAAAGGATTTCCATCAGTATTGACGTCACCACCGATAAGCTAACCCTAGTGTTTCACGACAATGGAATGGGAATACCAACGGACAAGCTTGAGAATGTTTTCAATCCATTCTTTACCACCAAAGAGAACGGAACTGGATTGGGACTATATATTTTGCACTCGGAAATTCGTCGAATAGGTGGGAAAATCATTGCAGAAAGCGAATATACACAAGGAGCAACCTTTGTAATCGCCATGCCAATAGAGGGAGGCGCAGATGGACAAAAGCACAAAGAATTATAACGTCTTAATTGTAGACGATGAGGTAGAATACCAAAATGTAGTCTCGATTATCTTAGAGGATGCAGGATACCAAACAGAGGCTTGCTCCAATGGAGAAGAAGCCTTAGCGTTTTTGGAAAAGAATGCGGTAGATTTATTGATTACCGATTTACGTATGCCTGTGATGTCAGGGTTAGACTTGATTAAAAACGTAATCGAAGCCGAGTATGATTTGGAAATTTTAGTGATTACGGCTTTCGGCAGTATAGAAGGAGCCGTTGAAGCAATCAAACTAGGCGCAACGGATTACTTTGTTAAAAGCACCAATTTAGATGAGCTTCTCATTAAGGTTGGGCGAATGGCAAAAATCAAGAGACTTGAGCAGAAGAGCAATATTTTGATTAAAAACCAAAATATTGAGGACGTGTTTTTGGATTCAAAAAGCAAGCAATATTTACAGCTTATTGACATGTGTAATCGGACGGCTGATACCAATATCAATATTTTGCTGCTAGGTGAGTCTGGAGTAGGGAAAGAAGTCATCGCAAACTACATTCACAGAATCAGTAACCGTGCCAATGAGCCTTTTGTCCCAGTTAATTGCCAAGTGTTCCCTGAAGGCGTGATTGAATCAGAACTATTTGGACACGAAAAGGGTGCATTTACTGGAGCCATGCAAGCAAGAATTGGGAAATTCGAGGAAGCAAATTATGGGACGTTGTTTTTAGATGAAGTAGGAGATTTGCCTATTACTACCCAAGGGAAACTACTTCGCGTGTTAGAGAGTAAATGCATTGAACGAATTGGAAGCAACAAGCTCATTGATTTGGATGTGCGGTTTATTTCGGCAACGAATAAATCGATAGAGCAGGAAATTAGCAATGGTCAGTTTAGAGATGACTTATTGTTTAGAATCAATACGTTAACCTTGACGATTCCTCCGCTACGAGAGCGAAGAGAGGATTTGCCTAGCTTAATTGACTTTTTTATTCGAAAAATCGAGATAGATCAGAAAAAGAAAATCACCAAAATTGATGATGACGTAATGGAGCATTTGCTGAATTACAATTATCCTGGAAATATTCGCGAATTAAAAAACCTAATCGAACGAATGGTTGCCCTAAGCAAGGACGGAGAAATCACAATGGCTGAAGTTTTGATGCCCAACGAGTTTTGTTTATTGCCACCTTTTGGCGATACTGACTTGACCTTGAGGGAAGCGCGAGGACAGTTTGAACAGGTATTTATTACGAGGGTGCTAGAAAATGCAGGATGGAATGTGTCAAAGTGTGCCGAGAAATTAGACATTACCACTAGACAATTATGGAACAAAATCAATCAATACCATATCAAAATCGAACGGAAGGTGTGAAATTAATTTCATACGATTGTGATATTTATTTCACAGATTATTAACCGATGGAGAGTCGTCAAAGAATGGCTCTCTTTTTTTGTTGGTATTTCAACGGTTTTTTTCTTGAATTTTGTGAGAGTTTATTGGCATAGACTTTGCTATAATATATAACGTGGGGATGAGATAAGCCTCAGCGAAATTTTATATTTACTGAATAGAGAAAGGAAGAACAGAAATGAAAAAGATTTTAGCAATTATTTTAACTCTTGTTCTTTGCCTTACTGCTTTTGTTGGTTGCGGAAACAGCGACGATGGCGGAGCAGAAGGACAAGAATATCCTATCGTAGTAAAAGTAGGACATACAGACTCTTCACAGAGATCAACCCATACTTGGGCTGAATGGCTTGGTGAATATCTTGAAGAAAAAGCTCCTGGAAAATTTAAGATTGAAGTTTATTCTGATGGACAGCTAGGAGATTCACCAGACTTAGTTGCAGGCCTTGGACTTGGCACTGTAAATATGGTGTTTGACTTATCCTCAGTATTCACTACAGTAGCAGGCGATGCGTCTAGCTGTATTGACTTACCGTATCTATATTCAACTTATGAAGAATGGATTGCGGGAACCTTTGAAAATGGCGGATTGGAATTATTCAACGAGACCATTAAGGATTCTGATTTCTATTGCGTAGATATGTACTACAATGGAATGAGACAGATCATCAGTAGAGATAAAAACTATCATACTGCAGCAGATTTCAAAGGACAGAAGGTAAGAATTGCACAGAACGATTTGAACATTGAAATTTGGAAAGCAATGGGAGCAAATCCTACACCAATGGCTTGGGGCGAAGTAGTTACTTCATTATCACAGGGACAGATTAACGCTCTTGACCATTCATTGGGCGTATTTAACGATTACAATTTACATGAAATCGCTCCATATGTAACATTGACCAATCATGCATCCTCTCCATTCCCAGTTGTTTGCTCACTGAAATGGATCGAAGCTTTACCAGAAGCAGATAGAGCTATCTTCGAAGAAGGCGTACACAAAATGTGTGAACAGCAGAGAGATGAAGAAAGAGGTAAAGAAGCTGAGTATCTAGAAAGATTTGAAAAAGAAGGTGCTACAGTTCAAGAATTGACCGCTGCTGAAGTTGAAGCATTCAAAGAAGCAGTTAAGCCAGTTTACGAAAAAATGCGTAAAAAAGTCGGCGATGAAATCGTAGATAAATGGTTGGCTACAGTTCCTAAATAAAGGCTTAGTGTTGTGGGGGTAGTACTAGTTACCCCCACATTTTTTAAGGAGGGCAAACAATGAACGGCGAAAAAAAGAAATTTTTCAGAATCATTGACAAAATTGAAGATATTTGCCTAGTGACGCTATTTGCAGCTATGGTGGCCTCCATTTTTCTCCAGATTATCATGAGATTTGTGTTCAACAATTCTTTGACCTGGTCTGAGGAGTTAGGCAAGTTTATCTTTGTATGGATATCATGGCTGGGCATTAGTATTGGTGCACGAAGAAAAGAACATATTGCCATTACGATGGTGGTGGACAGACTTTCCCCTAAACTAAAACTGATTTTTGGAATTATTTCCAATTTGATCTTAATTGGAATTTTAGGTGTGACACTGTACTATGCAGTAATCTTAGTTCAAGCGCAACAACACGTTCCTTATGCGGGAATCAAAATTAGTACTTCATGGGGATATTTATCTCTTGTGCTTGGTTGCTTGTTTATGGGATTAAGGCTGATCGGAAATATCGTAATGGACGTAAAAACCCTAATCAAGGGAGACAGTCTTCAGATTGAAGGAGGTGCAAATTAATGGCAGTACTCATTTTATTTGTTGCACTTCTGATTTTACTGGTCATTGGCGTACCGGTTGGATTTGCCATTGGTGGAGCAACGATTATTTCTATGCTTACCTCTTCAGATTTGAATATGGTCATCAATGCGCAGTATTGTTACAGTGGAATATTTTCCTTTACGGTAATGGCAATTCCGTTTTTCATGTTGGCAGGGTTAATTATGTCTACAGGAGGAATTGCAAAGAGAATCGTAAATTTTGCTTCAGCATTGATTAACTTTGTAAACGGAGCGATTGGTTGTGTAACCGTTATCGCGTGCATGTTTTTCGGTGCGTTGTCTGGATCAGGTATGGCAACTACGTCAGCAATTGGCGGAATGATGATTCCTGAAATGAAAGACAAAGGGTACGATCCGGCATATGCGGCAACGATTGTATGTTTTGGTGGAATAGTTGGACCAATCATCCCACCGAGCTTATCGTTTGTGCTATATGGCGCATCTACAGGTGTTTCTATTTCAGAATTGTTTTTGGCTGGAATACTACCTGGAGTTTTAATCGGCATTATCTTTGTTATTGCGAATATTGTGATGTGTACCATGAGTGGCACCGACTTGGTGAAAAAACGTATTTCGACAGAGAAAGTAAAAGTTCCTGCACTAGAATCAATGAAGAATAGAGCAAAGGAAATACTCGTAGCAACAAAGGATGGATTTTGGGCGTTGCTATCTCCAGTAATTATTTTAGGAGGAATTTATTCTGGCGTGTTTACACCAACAGAAGCGGCGTGCATTTCTGTAGTGTACTCCATTGTCATCAGCTTGTTTGTCTATAAGGATATGAATTTGAAAGACTTATATAATGTCTTTCTAGATACATCAGTATTGAACGGAATCACTTCGTTCTTACTGGGGTATTCAACAGTATTCTCGACGTACATGACATTTGAAAAAGTTCCACAAATGATCACAGAATTTTTAACTAGTGTATCAGACAATCCATATATCGTACTGATGGTTGTTAATATCATTCTGCTCATTGTAGGATGTTTCCTAGATACAGTACCAGCGATTATTGTTATGGCGCCAATGTTGATGCCAACGGTTCATGCGTTAGGAATAGATCCGCTTCACTTTGGCGTGGTGATGGCGGTGAATCTGGCCTTAGGCCTTTGCTCACCACCATACGGGTGTAATCTTTTCGTTGGAGCAGCAGTTGCAAAAATCAAAATGGAATCCATGTTTAAATACATTTTACCATTTTTCCTAGTAGGGTTGGTTGCACTGGCAATCATCACTTATATTCCATGGTTATCATTAGTATTTATATCATAAACCTGTAAGAAGGAACAAAAAAACCGGGCGTTGCGAAACGTCCGGTTTTGCTATATCTATAGATAAAGTTTACTTTATTGCTAAGTATTTTTTAATGGCGTCAAGACTTACGTCACTGAGGTAGTGTTCAATTCTACAAGAGTCTTCGTAAGCGGTTTCCCGATCTACGCCGAAGGACATGAGCATCTCTGCGAAGATATTGTGTTTTTCATAGGTTTTCTTAGCGATAGATAGGCCAGCTTCAGTTAATTCAATCTGTCCATCTTCATCCATGGTGATGAAGCCATTCTCTCTGAATTTTTTCATGGCAACGCTAACCGTAGGTTTGGAAAATCCCATTTCGTTAACCACATCAATGGATCTAACTGAACCTTTTTCCTTTTTCAAGATATATATTGTTTCGAAATAATCTTCTGCTGATTGCTGTATTTTCATTGTTTCAGTCCTTTCCTTAATAAATCTATATTAACATAGAAAAAGGGTATTGACAAGTAGGTTAGCCTGTGCTAACTTATATATAGGAAAAGTTAGCATGGACTAACTTTTTCTGATAGAGAAAAAATAGGAGAGCAATTATGCGAACATTAAATGACGTAAAAATAGGCGAAACGGTGAAGGTAAGCAAAATTAATGGAAAAGGGCCTGTAAAGAGAAGAATTATGGATATGGGCATCACGAAAGGAACCGAAATTTTGGTGAGAAAATTTGCACCAATGGGCGATCCGATGGAATTGCACCTGAGAGGATACGAATTAAGCCTGCGAAAAAGTGATGCGTCAATTATCGAAGTGATATGAGATAAACCCATAAAAGAGGAGAAAACATAGATGGAATTTAAAATTGCCCTTGCGGGCAATCCCAATAGTGGAAAAACAACTTTATTTAACAATCTGACTGGGAGCACGCAGTATGTGGGAAACTGGCCAGGGGTAACGGTAGAGAAAAAGGACGGTAAGCTGAAAGGCAGTACGGATGTTATCGTACAGGACTTACCTGGGATTTATTCTCTATCTCCATATACCCAAGAAGAGGTTGTAACCAGAAAGTATTTGGTCAATCAGCGGCCTGACGTTGTGCTCAATATTGTAGATGCAACCAACATTGAACGAAATTTGTATTTGACTACCCAGTTAATAGAGCTGGGTATTCCTGTTGTCATTGCCTTAAATATGATTGATATCGTCAGAAAAAACGAAGACCAAATCGATATTGATCTTCTAGGCAAAAAGCTCGGCTGCAAAGTCATTGAAATTAGTGCGTTGAGAGGCGAAGGCTGCATAGAGGCGGCACAGCTTGCTATTGATACAGCCAAGGAGCAGAAAATCAGGGTACTGCCTCACGTTTATAACGGTAGTGTGGAGCATGCATTGGCCCATATAGAAGAGTCATTGATGGACAGAGTAGATGAACGCCTTGTTCGTTGGTATGCCATTAAAGTTTTTGAGCGCGATCAAGAAATCATCAAAGAATTGAAACTGGAAGACTCTCTAATTGATCATCTAGAAGAGCATATTGTTGATTGCGAAGTGGAAATGGAAGACGAAGCTGAAAGCATTATCACTGACCAAAGATATCGATATATTACGGAGGCTACAGCGGCGGCGGTCATCAAGAAACCGTTGAAAAATGGTTTGACCATATCAGGGAAAATCGACAGCATTGTAACGAACAAATACTTAGCATTGCCTATTTTCGCAGTGGTGATGTTTCTCGTATATTTTGTTTCGGTAACAACCGTTGGCAGCATCGTTACTGACTTTACCAACGAAACCTTGTTTGGGGAATGGATTATGCCGACTGTGGCCAGTGGACTTGAACGCTTTGGGGCGTCAGACTGGGTTATCTCCTTGGTGGTTGACGGCATCATCGGTGGCATTTCTGCGCCGATTGGATTTGCACCGCAAATGGCGATTTTGTTCTTGTTCTTATCCTTCCTAGAGGATTGCGGATACATGTCCAGAGTAGCGTTTATTATGGACAGAGCATTTAGACGGTTCGGATTATCTGGAAAGAGCTTTATTCCTTTACTCATTTCGTCTGGATGTGGTGTGCCGGGAATTATGGCAGCAAGAACCATTGAAAGTGAAAAAAATAGAAGAATGACCATGATCACCACAACCATGATCCCATGTGGAGCTAAGCTACCAGTAATCGCATTAATTGCAGGAGCAATTATGGGTGGTGCATGGTGGATGGCACCAGCAATGTACTTTATGGGCATTGGGGCTACCATTATTTCCTGCTTGATCTTAAAAAAATTCAAGATGTTTGCTGGAGAGGATACTCCATTCGTCATGGAGCTTCCAGCTTATCACATGCCATCAGCAAAAAGCATTGCCATTCACGTTTGGGATAGAGTGTGGAGCTTTCTGAAAAAAGCAGGAACCATATTGTTCCTATGCTGTGCAGTAATGTGGTTCTTATCTTCCTTTGGATTTGAACAAGGATCCTTTGGATTGGTAGATGCAGAGCATAGCTTGGTTGCAGTTATCGGAAATGTGATTGCGCCAATATTTGCGCCACTAGGATTCGGGACTTGGCAATCAGTTGCAGCAACACTGTCGGGTTTCGTTGCGAAAGAGGGGATTGTAACCACTATGGGTGTACTTGTTGGTTCAGGTGGAGTCATGACCATGTTTGCAAGCTCTGCAGCAGCAATGGCATTCTTAGTATTCAACTTACTTGATTCGCCGTGTTTGGCAGCGATTACTACCTTAGGAAAAGAAATGGGCAGCAAAAAGTGGACAACCTTTGCGCTAGTTTATCAAAATGTCTTCGCTTACGCTGTGACGTTGATGGTATATCAGTTTGGGGCACTGTTTACAGGGGCTGAAGCGTTTGGTGCAGGCACCGTAACAGCATTAATTGTTTTAGGATTGATGTTCTATCTTCTCGTTAGAAAAGGGCATCAAGCAAATAAAATTGGAGGTACAGCTTATGGAACTCATCATGAATAATTTAGCCAATATTGTAGTAGTTCTCGTTGTTATCGGATTGCTTGCATTGGCATTACGTAAAGTGATCAAAGACAAAAAGAAAAATCGCTGTAGCTGTGGATGTAGCTGTAGCGGATGCCCATCGGCGGGGAAATGCCATGAATAGTGGTTGCCAAAATATAGTAATCATTGTATAATGACCGTATTTATCATAAAGAAAGTTGAGGAGTATTTGCAATGGAGAAAAGGTCGGATTGGTGCGAAAGAGCTGAACAAGCAGTAAATCATTACCTTAGTTTGGATGATGGAGGCTTTGATGAGAACATGAAAGCGCACTTTGTTGCTTGTGATGAAGCTGAGAAAAGCATTACGATGGAATTTGAAACACAGCACTGGCAAATCAATGAACGTGGCGGCATCCATGGAGGCGCAATCGCTGGAATGTTTGACACTGGATTTGGCATTGTTGCTAACTTTATCGCTGGAAAAGACGAAGCCACGACAGTGGACATGAACATTGGATTTATGCGTCCCATCGAGCTAGGCGAACACTGCCGATTAACCGTGTATGTGGTCAAGGCAGGCGCTAGATTGATTCGCTTACGTGCAGAATTATTCTGTGTGGAATCAGGAAAGCTAACGGCGACTGGAAGCGGAAGCTGGTTACCGTTATAATCAAGAATTAAGGCTCTATGTTAAATGTTGGGGCAGCGCAAACTATAATAAAATATTGAACGTTTTCCAGAGGTAATTTTGCCTCTGGTTTTGTTTTTGCGGCGAGGGGGGCAGGCTCCTTTAAAAGCCTCGTAGGGTCATGTAGAGAAAGTGCAGATTTCCAAAACCGCAGTATTTGGCGATTTTTTGAGGGCATATGGCGGTTTTTGGTCAAACTGCTCTAGAAAATCGCAGTATTTTCCAAATAAAAAGGGTCGTACGGCGGTTTTGCAAAGCTCCCCGTCGATCAAGCGTCTTAAAGAGCCGATAAGCCAAAAATCAGACTTGATTTTTGGTAAGATATGGAAAATTCACATGCTGTCAGCAAGGAATATTTCTGGTCAAGACACAGCTGAGCAAGTGGTTAGTGGGTTTCCGCTAACAAAGCGCCTTATGGTCAATATATATAAAGGAATACTGCGATTTTTTCACGGATTTATTCAAAAATCGCCTTATGAGGCCTTTTATTTTCAAAATACTGCGGTCGCTCAAAAAACAAAAAACAGAAAGGCGCTACACACCCAACATTTATGATAGAGCCAAAATAAAACCACGCATCAAGCGTGGTTTTTTTGCTCGATGGATAATGCTAAAGGGTAAACGTTAACCATAAAGGTTCATTAACACCATAGCAGAGATTGGCAGTGTGACCATGGAAAATAATGTGGTCAGTGCCACCCCTTCCGCGAGGAGTGCTGCATTCTTTTCTTCTTTAGAAGCAAGGGCTACGGAAATGACTGCAGTTGGAAAGGAGACGCTAAACACTAGGGACAATTTGGTCAATGAAGAAATTGGAGCCCAGTGTACAGCCAATAGCATGAGGGCTGGCATGAGTAGTACATTACAAAGGCAGACGAAAATCAGCTTCTTATTGCGTAGCATTTTGCGAAAATCACTTTGCGATAGCTGTAACCCGACAACAAACATGGAAATTGGTGTAGTAGCATTCCCAATGGTAGCAGTCAATTCAACGATGAAATCAGGAACTTGAATTCTGGCAAAAAGAATGATAAAACCGATGACTGTCGCACCCATGCAAGTATTGATAAATGGTTTGATCATTTCTATTAAGGAGAGCCTTGATTTTTTTTCTCCGACCTTCAGTTGGATTTTCAGGATGGAATAAAAATAGAAGGTCAAAACGCTATGGTTGATGACCATAAGAAATAGGGCATCATCACCAAAGATAGATTTGGTAATGGGAAATCCCATAAATCCAGAATTGATGCTGGTGAGGATAACCATGAGAACGCCTTGATCCTCTGCAGGATTGTAGCGAATCAATTTAACGATACCATAGGAAACTAATGCGCCAATGATAAAATATGCAGCTGAGCCGATGAGCATTTCGAAAACCTGTGTCAAGGTGTCTTCTTGCAATACCTTAGTCGCCATGGAAGAGATAATCATGCAAGGGATACAAATAGAAAGTAGAAGCTTTACGAAATATTCATTTGCCGCAAAAGGCAAAATATTTTTCTTACAGGCAACAAAGCCAATGAGCACCATGAAAAAGATGGTGAGAATGCTGATAAATACGGATAACATTGTTTCCTCCTTGTGAATCTTTCTGTGCCATAAAGGCAGCATAGAAAAGATTATACCATATTTTTCAAATAAAAGCATTTTACACTGGAGTACATTGTATGTATAATGGGAGTCAATAGAAAATGAGGTGAATTAGATGATTAAGATTAATCTAGAGAAATGCATCAATTGCTTAAAGTGTACAGAAGTCTGTCCCTTTACTGTCGTGGTTGCTTCAGAGGGAAAACCTAAAGTACAAGAAAGAAAATTTTGCATCGATTGCTACCACTGCGCAGCGACTTGCCCCGTAAATGCCATTAGTGACGCTGATGGTAACATAGCATGCGAAGAAAAACCAAGCAAATTTGATGAGCAATATAACGTAAACTTAGCTGAGTTGGTAAAAACGAGAAGATCATACAGACATTTTCTGCCTAAGCCAGTAGACCGAGAAAAAATCGATGAGATTCTGCAGTTGACCAAATGGGCACCTAGTGCGAAGAACCAGCATTTGGTGAAATGGAAGGTCATCGATGATGAAAAATCCATTGACATTGTCATGAACATGATATTACAATTAGTGCAAGATACGAAAAAATCAAAAGAGATTTTATACGAGTATAAACATGGAAATAATGTGGTCTTTTGTCAAGCTAAAACGGTGCTGCTTGCTTATGTAGACGAACCGTGTATTAGCCCGACCATTGACGCAACCATTGCCATGACTACAGCGGAATTGCTATTCCAAAGCCAAGGGATAGGAACTTGCTGGGGTGGATATTTGAAGAGATTCGTAGATGGAAATCCTGAAATGAAACGCATTTTTGGATTGCCGGAGGATGCTTCAGTAGAATGTGCACTTCTTCTTGGCTATCCAAATGGAGAAGAATACGTAAGTATTCCAACTCGGAAATGAGAATAGGATGGAACTGAACAATGAATAAAATTGATGGTATGAATTTTATTGAAGAGATTAATGCGGAATTTAGCGCATTTATAGAGATTGATGAGCACGGTATCATTAGAAATGCCAATCATGCATTTCTTTCAACAGCAGAAGCAACGGAAGAATTAGAAAAGCAAATGCTGCTTCAGGCAAGAAAAAAATATCATTCTACGAGAGAAATGGCACAGAAGTTCAATGTAAACTGAATGACCATTGTGCGCAAAATGCAAAAGTATAATTTAGAATAAAGCTATGCACCAATGCATCACTTGACGAAAGATACAAAAACGCATCAAAAAAAACAAAAAAATGAAGAACGGATAAGTCATCCGTTCCTTTTTTATGCAAAAAAGCGTTGAAATTTCAACGAAATCTAGAAGCTTTCTTCAAGATATTCGAAAAAGGACAATGGCATCATTCAGGAATCACACTTTCCATTTTGAACAAAAGCGTCATTGAGGTTATCAGATTTGGTAGAATTGCATAAGCTTATGTTGATAATGAAACCAACAGCGGCGATCATCAATGTTGCTCGTGGGGCTATTATTAATGAAGAAAACTTGATTTGGGCGTTAGAGAATAACGAAATTGCTTTCGCAGCATTAGATGTTTTAGAAAATGAACCGCCTGCAAAAGAAAATCCTTTGCTTTACATGGATAATGTAATCATTACACCGCATACGGCATGGTATTCAATAGAATCACAAAATGTGCTACAATCTACTGTGGCAGAGGATGTTGTACGTGTGTTACAAGGAGGAAAACCGAAAAATCTTGTGAACACGCAGGTAGATAAGGTATAATCATTATCATGATGAATAATAAAGTATTAAAAGAAAAATTGAATAAGGTGATCGAAGAAAAAATCAATCCAATCTTAGGTGAACACTTAGGTGGTCTTATGTTAATTAGCTGCGAGGATGATTCGGCAACCGTAAGATTTACTGGAAGCTGTAGAACTTGCTATGCAGCTGAAGAAACACTAGAAAATGTGGTGAAAGATGTTATCTTTCAGGAAGTTCCTGAAATCAAAGAGGTTTATTTGGATAACTCGGTAAGTGATGATTTAATCGATTTTGCAAAACAAATTCTGTCTAAGGAGAAATAAAAATGCTAGTGGGGATAAGATTTTGTGGGGGATGCAATGTCAGATATGACCGTAAGCAATATTTGGAAGAAATAATTAATGGGAATCCTGGACACGAATTTCAATTCGCTAAGGAAGACGAGCCATATGAATTACTACTTTGTATTTGTGGCTGTCCAAGTTGCTGCGTTTCCTATGAACAATTCAAGTATAATCGACTGGTTAAGGTATGGGATTCTACCCAACCATTTTTTGTAGATTGATTGATGATTACCCTCGCCACAGGTTTGACATTTCCATGTATTTATGATAGATTATTAATTGAAAATTCAAGGATAGCAAGGAGAAATAAATTGATCTATATTGCATATTTTGTGGTCGCAGCATTGGTGATTATCTTTTCGATAAAGGCTGCTAATTATATTGACTTATTGGATAAAAACACCAAACTTTCTGGGGCGTTTCTAGGTGGAATCATGCTATCTGCTGTGACATCCTTGCCAGAACTATTTACGAGTATATCTGCTACGGTATTACTCCGTGAACCAGGATTATGTATCGGCAACATTTTAGGCAGTGATTTGTTCAATTTAATGGCCATTTCAGTTGCCATTTTATTTTACTTCAAACAATTCTCCAAAGGAAGAGTATCCAAGAGCTATAGAACAGTTACCCTAATGGTGTTATCCATTTATGGGATTATTGCCCTTAGCGTTTTTGGCATTCTACAGGCCGAAATATTTCATATAAAAATCACCTCAATCATCATCGTCATTTTATATTGCGTCGGTGCGAAATATCTTGCCATTGTAGAAGATGTGGAAACTGATGAGGATGTGTTGAATTATCATGCGAAGGTAACCAGCAAATTGATGGTAAAGCAAATCGGTATTCGATTCAGTATCGTTAGCTTGGGCATTGTTGTGTTCAGCATTTTGCTCACCTACTTAACAGATCAAATTGCTGATACGCTTAAACTTAACCAAGGATGGGCTGGAGCAATACTGCTCGGAATTGCCACATCGTTACCAGAAGTGACATCGACAATTACCTTGTTTAGAATGAAAAATTACAATATTGCAGTAGGTAACATTATCGGAAGCAATTTATTTAACTTTATTATTTTAGCCATTGCCGACTTTGCGGCCATTAGCTACGGCGTATATATTCTTCCAGATGTTAGCGCCTTGGCTCTATTAATATGTGGAACGATTTCGACCATAATGTTTTGGATTATGCTGAAGTATAAAAATATGACAACCCAGATAGTATGCTGTGGCACCATTATTTGTAGCTATATCGTATTCCTGGCAGTATAAATTTTCATAAACCATTGAACATTTTTCCAGAGGCAATTTGCCTCTGGTTTTGTTTTGCTTGAGGGCACATGCGCTTTTGAAAAACGCTAAGGTTTCCTATAGAAACGTACGGATTCCCTCGACCGCAGTATTTGGCGTTTTTTTGAGGGCATACGGCGGTTTTTGGTCAAACTGCCCTGGAAAATCGCAGTATTTTCCAAATAAAAAGGGTCGTACTGCGGTTTTGCAAAGCTCCCTGTCTTTCAAGCTTCTTTCAGAGCCGATAAACCCAATATCAGACTTGATTTTTGGTAAGATATGGCAATTTTACCTGCTGCCCACTAGGAATATTTCAGGTCAGGTCACGGCTGAGCAAGTGGTTAGTGGGTTTCCGCTAACAAATCGCCTTATGGCCAATATATATGAAAGAATACTGCGATTTTTTTACGGATTTCTTCGAAAATCGCCTTATCAGATCTTTTATTTTCGAAATACTGCGGTCACTCAAAAAAAGCGGCAAGGAGCTAGACACCCCAACATTTATTACAAAGCGATTTGGGGGGGATGATGCTGGTGCATCGGAAATGCCATCAATTTGAACTCATCTTATACCATTCGACGTGGATGATGCAAGTGATTAGACGAGACGATTCAAGTCCCCACCAGTCAGGAAGCTCTTCAGGTTATCGGCGCAGATATCAATGACCTTTTGTCTGGTTTCTTTAGGCATCCATGCAATATGTGGAGTCAAAATACAGTTGGGTAAGTTAATCAAAGGGTGAGGACTTTTCGGTGGCTCAGTACAGAGCACATCTAAGGCAGCAGCAGACAGCTTCCCGGATTTAAGCGCATCAGCTAAATCTGCTTCGTTAATCAAAGCACCTCTTGCCGTATTGATGAGCACGGCACCATCCTTCATTTTCGCAATAAAATCACGGTTAATGAAACCAGTGTTTTCTGCAGTTGCAGGGCAATGAAGGGTAACATAATCAGATGTTATTGTTGCCTCTGGATTTTGGCTATAAATGTGAATGTCCATGCCAAACGCCTTTCCGATGGCGGCCACCTTTTTCCCGATATTCCCATAGCCAATAATGCCGAGGCTTTTTCCGGATAGCAAGGTTAAGGCACCAGAAATAAAGGTGAAATCCTTACTTTCGTACCAGCTGCCAGATTGAATCTTTTGATTATAGTGACCGACCAAATTGGTTAGTTCTAAGATGAGTGCAAAAACGTGTTGTGCAACAGCCTCAGTAGAATATGATGGGACATGGCAAACTGCGATACCTAGTTCCTTTGCGGCGGCCACATCTACGTTATCATAACCAGTAGCGGTAACACCGATGAACTTTAAGTTGGGGCAGCTTTCTAATACCGATTTTGTGATAAGGCACTTGCTTACAAAGACGCCCTCGGCATCACCAATGGTCGAAACGACATCTTGATGCTCAGTTCGATCAAAGGCGTAAAAGTCGCAAAGGGCTTCGATAGGTGACCATGTTAAATCACCAGGGTTGATGGAATATCCATCGAGAATGACTGTTTTCATATCGTTAATGCTCCTTATAACATATAGTAATTTTTAAAGTATTATAGCACAAATCTGCGTATATATGGTATACTATAATGAGAAATTTGTGCTTTTGAAACAGGAGACGGAAATAGGAAAATGAGACAGGATAGAAAATTTGATGAAACGAGAACAGTCAAGATAACCGACAACTATTTGTTGAGCCCACAGGGTTCAGTGCTAATTGAAATGGGTAATACCAAGGTGATTTGTACGGCTACCGTAGAAAACTCTACTGCTAGACATTTGACTGGAACAGGCCAAGGCTGGATTACTGCAGAGTATGCGATGCTACCAGGTTCAACTGGAACGAGAAAAAAGAGAGAGAAGGGGAAACCTGATGGCCGGTCAGTAGAAATACAGCGCTTAATTGGAAGATCGCTTCGCTCAGTGGTAGACATGAAAAAGCTGGGGGAAAGAACCATTTGGATTGACTGCGACGTTATTCAAGCCGATGGGGGAACAAGAACCGCATCCATTACGGGAGCGTATGTAGCCATGGTACAGGCGATGCAGTGGATGAAACAAGAGGGAATGATTGAAGAGATTCCCGTAATCGGTTATGTTTCTGCAATCAGTGTAGGAATCGTAGATGGCGAAACACTATTAGACCTTTGTTATGCGGAGGATTCGCATGCTAAGGTAGATATGAATATCATTATGACTGATCAGGAAGAATATATTGAACTACAGGGAACTGGCGAAGAATCGCCGTTTTCTAGAACAGAATTATTAACATTATTGGATTTAGGGACCAAAGGGTGTAAACACCTTCACCAAATCCAAAAAGCAATATTAGAACAGAATTAAGAAAAGGTTGGTGCGTTATGGAAACCATTATTGCGGCTTCACGCAATGAGCATAAAATTAAGGAAATCACAGAAATCACGGAAAAGTTTGGGATGAAAATCATTTCTCGTGATGAAGCGGGTATCCCTAAAATTGAAATTGAAGAAGATGGAGAAACCTTTGAAGAAAACTCCTACAAGAAAGCCTACGAAATCATGAAGATGTGTGGGAAAACAACCATAGCAGATGATTCTGGATTGGTTGTAGATTATCTGGGAGGTGCACCGGGAGTGTATTCTGCCAGATTTGCTGGAGAAGAAGGTAATGATGGAAAGAACAATGACAAGCTACTTTCACTACTAGAGAATGTACCATATAAAGAGCGAAGAGCTCGGTTTGTTTCAGTGATTACCATGGTATTCCCAGATGGAGAAACCATAATAGCCAGAGGCGAATGCGAGGGGCATGTGATCGATATGCCCACTGGAGAAAATGGCTTTGGCTATGATCCGCTTTTCGTTCCAGAGGGGTTTCAGAGAACCTTTGCACAATTAGAAGCGGAAGAAAAAAATCTGATTAGTCATAGAGCAAGGGCTTTGGTAGAGCTAGAGCGCTTACTGAAAGAAAGGAAATAGAAGTCTTGGCGAAAAAGCGATTGACGAAAATGGTGCTCTTAGGCATCAAACAATTTAGTGATCCATATTACCAAGGATTTGCAGCGCAATTGTCTTTTTTTATCATGCTATCTTTAGTGCCAACATTGGTTGTTTTATCTCAACTTTTGGGCGTCATGAACATTTCCTTATCTACCATTGATCAATGGGTTGTGGAATATGTTACGCCAGAAATGGCAGAGATGATTGGGCAAATGTTAGATTATCGGCCAGCGACCACATCTAACGTCATCATGATTATTATGGCCTTGTGGGCAGCTTCTCGCGCGCAGTTCTCCCTGATGAGAATTGCCAATTACACCTATACAGAAGGAAGAACTACTGGAAGCTGGTGGCGTGAACGGCTACGTGCGATGAAAACAATGGCAATCACCTTGTTTACGGTGGCCTTTGTTGCCATTATCCTGGTTCACGGGAAGTTCGTGTTACAGATCATCTTTGGGAAAATCATTGAAGGGTCAATGATGGATCCGCTCTGGACCTATCTAAGGTGGCCAGTCGCAGGATTATTGTACTTTTTGATGGTAACCTACATCTATTACACTTTGCCTAACGAAAAGCTGAAATTCAAGGAAATTATGCCTGGCAGTCTTTTTGGTTCTGTAGGTATGCTGCTGGTAACCATTGTGTACTCAGCGTATGCAAGCCAAGCGGTCAGCTATGACATCATCTATGGATCTCTAGCGAGCATTGTGGCGTTGATGTTTTGGTTTTACTTTTTAGCATGGGCATTATGTCTTGGGATTTTGTTCAACAAAGTTTGGAAAGACACAGGAGACGAGGGGGATTGGAATTCTTATGGGGAACAAACGAAAAAAGAAAATCACCAAAATTAGACCGCGATTTTTCCTCATTTTAGGCGTGATTGCCGTAATCATCTGCGGATCTCTATTTGTACTATTGGGAAAAGAAGATCATCAAGAGACGAATCATAGTGCACAGCGTGAACAGGGATATCAAATCATGTTTGCTGCACGCAAGTATATTTTAAACCCAAAATTAAGATACGACCCGGCTTATTTTTCTGGCGGATATCCTCCAGATGAACTAGGTGTCTGTACTGATGTAGTCTGGAAAGGATTTTTGGGAATTGATGTTTCGCTGAAAGATCTGGTAGACGAAGACATTGAACGAAACCAGAAAGCGTACGCAAATGTATTATCAGTTCCTGACCCAAATATCGATTTTCGATATGTACCTACTTTAGAGCGGTTTTTTGAACGAAAAGCTGAAGTTTTAACTACAGATGTGAACAATATTCTTGCGTGGCAACCAGGAGATATTGTTACCTTTGAATCTAGTCATGTGGCTATTGTATCGGACTTCGTAATATTTGGGGGATGCCATATATCATTCAACATGGTAAGGATCCAGCGGCAGAAGAGGACCGTATTTTTGCATCAGACGGAATGGAGATTTCTGGTCACTTTAGATGGCCAGTAGTAAATTAAAAGGGGAGAGCAATGAAAAAAGTTTTAATTATTTTAAATCCTCAGGCTGGGACGAGACAAGCCAATAAGCACTTTGCAGATATCATTGATATTTTCTGCAAGGCAGACTATGAACCTGTTGTGTTGACTACAGCAGGGCGAGGATATGCGACAACCATCACAGAAGAGAAAGCAAAAGACTTTGATTTGGTGGTCTGCATTGGTGGAGACGGAACCTTCAATGAAACCATCGAAGGACTGATTAACTCTGGAGTAGATATTCCTGTTGGATATATTCCGGCTGGTAGCACCAACGACTTTGCAAGTAGCTTGCGATTGCCGAAAAACATCCTAGAAAGTGCAGAAAACATTGTTGCTGGAAAGCCAAGGTCATTAGACGTGGGGAGCTTTAACGGAAGATATTTCTCCTATGTGGCATCCTTTGGTGCGTTTACCAGTGCATCATATACTGCACCACAAACCGTCAAGCATGCTTTAGGGCATCTTGCGTATGTATTAGAAGGGATAAAAGATATTCCGTCAATCAAATCGTATCAGCTACGAATTAAAACTGCTCAAGGGGTGTATGGAGGAAGTTACCTTTTTGGCGCTGTGAGCAATTCCACTTCAGTCGGAGGGATTTTAACCTTATCTGATGATTTGGTGGACATGAATGACGGAAAGTTTGAGGTGTTACTGATTAAAACACCATCTAACATCATTGAGTTGAATCAGATTCTATTCCATCTTACGACGCAAAACTATCAATCTCCTATGATATCCTTATTCAGCAGTGAAGAGGTTGAAGTAACGGCAGACCAAGAAATGCCATGGACTTTAGATGGAGAATATCAAGAAGGCAGCGAAAATATTGTCATCAAAAATGTGCATAATGCCATACAATTGATGACCAAGTGAATATGATTTCTTAAGAAATCTTAAGAAATATTAAATCGGTATAACCGTTGAAATATCAACGTTTATACCGATTTTCTTTTGTGAAAATTGTGTGAAGAATCATGAGAAATATTGACTTTAGGGGGGATATGACGTATTATACTACCTGTGAGACAATTGAAAAACATGAAAAGGAAGATAGTATTATGACAGAAAACTTTATGACACTGATCAGTACTAAAATCAAAAGGGTGTTTAAAACAACTGCCTCAGTTTTATTAATTGCTATCATGACTTTCGTATTCGTCTTCGGTGGAAGTGCTAAAGCTTTCGCAGGGACCGAAGGGCAGAACGACGAGTTGTGGGCAATTACCATTAGAGATGAAGTGATTTTGTATGTTAATTCTCAAGAAGCAGGGAATCAAGTTATTGAAGGCCTAAAGGAATCCTACCTAACCGAAGGATCCGATGTCATCGATGTTAACTTTGATCCTGAAATACAAGTGAATAGAGTGTATCCTAATCTAAGCGACCGCGTTTCTTCATATAGCTCAAGAGCTACAGATGTGGAAGCTGCAATTGAAATCCTTAGAGAAGGGAAAACTGAATATTACGTTTACGAAACAGAAGAAGGCGATACGCTGAATTCAATTGCTAAGGCAAAAGGCATTTCTGCTAAGAGATTAGTTACTCTTAATTTCGAAGACTACGAGCGTGACGAAACCATTAAAGAGGGTAGTTACCTTGTACTTTACAGAGAAGCTGATTATGTTAAAGTAACAACCGTAGAACGTGTAACTTCAGAAGAATCGATTGCATATAAGACAATCTATAAGAGCACCAAGAGTCTGAAAAAAGGAACGATGAAGGTTCAAACTAAGGGAGTCAAGGGTTCTAAAGAGGTTGTTGAGATGGTGACCAAAGTTAATGGTGAAGCCACAGAAAGCAAATTGATTTCCTCAGAAGTAATCAAAAAGGCAAAGAATAAGGTGGTTCTTAAGGGAACAACTTCAGTTACTGCAAAGGCAGGCGTAACTTATGACTTTGTCGAAGGATCTGAAATCGTGGAATACGCAAAAAAATTCGTTGGAAACCCATATCGATATGGTGGAACCAGCTTAACCAATGGAGCAGATTGCTCTGGATTTGTGTACTCCGTCTATAAGCATTTTGGCATTAATTTACCTCGTGTTGGTCAATCTAGCATGGGGAAGGCAGTTTCTTATAAGAACGTGAAAAAGGGAGACATCTTAGTTTATTCTGGACACGTTGCCATCTATGCTGGAAATGGAAAAGCCGTACATGCAGTTAATGAACGTTTAGGCATTAGAGTAACAAGTGTTGGTTACACTGGCAGTGTTATTGCCGTTAGACGTATCGTAGACTAGTAAGGAAAAAACATGAACCTATTAGAAAATTTTAAATCGAAAAAATACTTGATTGCAGGGGCTGGCGTCCTTGCAATCGCTGTTTTAGCCGTAATCCTCTTTACTTCTTCTAAAGCATATGCTGTAGAAGAATTCTGGAAGCTTAAGGTTGGAACCAAAACGGTTTCTGTACTTAGTACAGAAAGCCAAGCAAATAAAGTAATTGAAAAAATCAAAGCCCAATATATTAAAGAAGGCGCAGAAGTAGAGTCAGTATCTGTTGACCCAGAAATGACTGTAGAAAAAGAAGCTTACCATGTAGATGATAAACCGGAAATTTCTTCAGTAAATGAAACCGTCAACTATCTTCTTACTGGCACCAAGGTTTCTGTCCCTTATACCATTAAAAAGGGTGATAGCCTTTGGAGCATTTCCGAGAAATTCGGATTAACGGTTGATGAGTTAAAAGACATCAATGAAGATGTGGATCTTTCTGAAATATTCCCAGGGGATGAAGTCAAGGTGGAAAAGCTGAAACCATTTGTGACAGTAACCACTAAGCAAACGGTGACTTCGGAGAAAAAAATCAAGTACAAGACAATTTATAAAGAATCATCAAAGCTAGCGATGAATACCACCAAGGTTTCCCAAAAAGGAAAAAACGGAAAAAAATCTGTAACGGAATATTTGGTTATGGAGAATGGTAAAGTAGTTAATCGGGTAGTGAAAAGCTCTAAGGTGCTGAGAAAGGCCGTTACTAGAGTGGTGCTGAAAGGCACAGGCGCACCTAATTTAACTGAAGGTGGTACGTATAGTGGAAGTGGGCAAGCAGTTGCCAATTACGCGTTAAACTTTGTTGGAAACCCATACGTGTATGGTGGTTCCAGTCTAACGGGCGGAGCGGATTGCTCAGGGTTCGTTATGGCAGTATACCAGAAATTTGGAATTTCTTTACCGCATAACGCAGGGACAATGGCGAGTTATGGCAGATCAGTATCCTTGGCACAGGCGCAACCAGGCGATTTGATTTGCTACGGATGGCATGTTTCCATTTACTTAGGCGGTGGACGTGAAGTCCATGCCGTAAATGAACGAATGGGAATTGCCACAACAGCAGTAGGATATGTTGGTCCTGTAGTAGCAGTAAGAAGAATAATCGAATAAAAGACGATAAAAAAAGAGACATTGCTGTCTCTTTTTTTTGTCTAAAAACTATGTTTATAAATCTTGAATGACTCTAACCTTAATGACGCCATCGACTTCAGGTACGGAAGTGACCATTGCACTAGTAGAAACAAGCGCATAACCGTAGTCTCCTCTCGTTCCTCCAACCACACCATTGAGTGGCAGATCGGCGAACATTGCTGATGCTAGCTTTACTGGGTTTGGTTCACCTTTGGTCATGATGGCAACTCGATTGTCCGCATCGCCCTTAATCGGTCCAAGGGAAACTGCAGGGAAGTTTACAGAGTTGACGATGTTACCATGCTCAATATAATCCATGGTTTGTAATACTGCCATGGTAGCACAATTGTCTTCTGCTTCTTCTGTGGAAGCACCTAAGTGTGGTAGGGCAATTACACCAGCCTTACCTAAAGTACCATCAGTAGGGAAGTCTACTACATACTGACCAATCTGACCACTTTCTAATGCAGAAAGTAAGTCTGCTTCGTTAACCAGTTTATCTCTGGAGAAGTTTAGCAGTACAGTGCCTTTTTTCATTTGGTCAAATAGAGATTTGTTGAACATTCCGTTGGTTGAAGCCATTGCAGGAATGTGAATGGTGATGTAATCACAATTTGGAAGAAGATCCTCTAAAATGTCGCAAACGGTAACGCAAGGGCATAGGTTCAATGCGGATTTTGTTGAAAAGTATGGGTCATATCCCACAATGTTCATCCCAAGGTCACACGCTGCGTTGGCAACCATAACACCGATTGCACCTAGACCAACAACCCCTAGGGTTTTTCCTTTGATTTCTGTTCCGGCAAATTGACTCTTGCCTTTTTCAACGGCTTTGCCTACGTCTTCAGTAAGGCCACTAGCCCAAGAAATACCAGCAGGAATGTTTCTTGCTGAGAGGAGCATGCCTGCAAGAACCAGTTCTTTTACGGCATTGGCATTGGCACCAGGGGTGTTAAATACGACGATGCCTTCATCTGCACAACGATCTAATGGGATATTGTTGACCCCAGCTCCAGCTCTTGCAATGGATAACAGCTCTTTGCTGAATTCCATATCGTGCATATCCTGACTTCGTACTAAAATGCCGGAGGCATCAGAAACGGAGTCGGTTATCGTATATTTGTCAGAAAGTGCCCCCAGGCCTACTGGGGAAATTTTGTTAAGAGTAGATATTTTGTACATGTTGTACCTCCAAATTTAAAAGTAATTTATCCAAAATTATAACACTTCTCCGCTTTACTTTCAAGAAGTAAAGTGCTATAATATTTCACATATTAAATTTTGAAAGAAACAATGGAGGACGACACATGACGAAAGAAAATCGAGTTTTTAATTTTTCTGCAGGACCGTCAATGCTACCACTGAATGTAATTGAAGACGCAGCAGCAAATTTGGCTGACTATAACGGGTGCGGACAGTCTGTAATGGAAATGAGTCATCGTTCTAAAGAGTTTGGGGAAATCATCGAAGATGCTGAACGCAATCTTAGAGATTTGATGAATATTCCGGATAATTATAAAGTGATGTTTTTACAGGGTGGTGGAACACTGCAGTTTGCAATGGTACCGCTAAATCTATTAAGAAACTCCAAGAAAGCGGATTATATCGTAACAGGCTCATGGGCGAAGAAAGCATATAAAGAAGCGACTAAATTTGGTGACATCAAGGTCATTGCTAGCTCTGAAGAAGATACTTTTTCTTATATCCCAGAGATCACTAAGGATGACATTAGACCAGATGCAGATTATGTCTATGTTTGCTACAACAATACGATTTATGGAACCCATTTCCCTTACATTCCAGAAACAGGAGACATTCCTCTCGTTGCGGACATGTCTAGCTGCATTCTCAGTGAGGAAATTGATGTCACTAAATTCGGATTGATTTTTGCTGGAGCACAGAAGAACGTTGGACCTTCAGGCATGACCATTGTCATCATGAGAGAAGATCTGATCGGTTTTGTTGATGAGAAAACACCGACATATTTGGATTATAAAATTCACGCAGACAATGATTCCATGTATAACACACCACCATGCTTCCCAATTTATATTGCGGGAGAGGTGTTTAAGAACATCAAAGCCATGGGCGGAGTAGGTGCGCTTCATCAGGTGAACGTAGAAAAAGCGGAGAAGCTGTATCAGTATATTGAAGCGAGTGACTTCTATCGTTGTCCAATTAGAGAAAAAGACAGATCTCTGATGAACATTGTATTTGTCACTGGAGACGCAGACCTAGACAAGAAATTCGTGGCTGAAGCTAAGGCTGAAGGCATGGTAAATCTTAATGGTCACCGTTCAATTGGTGGAATGAGAGCCAGCACTTATAATGCGATGCCAATGGAAGGTGTTGACAAATTAATCGAGTTCATGAAGAAATTTGCTAAAGAAAATAAATAAATACAAAAAATGAAGCTTTCCTGCTTTCATCGGGAGAGCTTTTTTTGTATAATAGATAGTGGAGGTTATATTTATGAAATATTTAATATTGGTTCCTGATGGAGCCGGAGACGAAAACATAGAAGCATTAGGCGGTAAGACGCCTTTAGAAGTGGCAGATATGCCGTTTATTAACGAACTAGCATCTAGAGGAGAAGTCGGTACAGTGAGAACTGTTCCGCCAGGAATTCCCCCAGGAAGCGATGCGGCCAATTTATCTGTTATGGGATACGATCCAGCTGTGTACTTGACGGGACGTTCACCGTTGGAGGCTGCCAGCATTGGCATCGACATGTCTGATACAGACGTGGCATTTAGAACCAACATCATTACCCTAGAAGGTGATGGCGATTATGAAGACTTATTGATCAAAGATCATAGTGCAGGGGATATTTCTACTGAAGAAGCAGATGAGTTGATTCAGGCAATGAATCAGGCTTTCGGAAATGACCAGATTCATTTCCATACGGGAACGAGCTATCGCCATTGCTTGATTGTTCATGATGGAGAAACTGGATATGATTTAACTCCGCCCCATGATCAGCTAGGAAAAAAGACAGGGGATTATCTACCGAAAGGACAGGGCACGGAGTTTATCACAGAAATGATGAAGAAAAGTTACGAAATCCTAAAAGATCATCCAGTGAACAAAGCAAGAATAGAGAAAGGATTAAACCCGGCCAACTCTCTTTGGATTTGGGGGCTTGGAAAGAAACCACAGCTATCCTCGTTCTATGACAAATATAATATTACAGGAACTGCAATTAGTGCAGTAGACTTAATCAAAGGCATTGCCATCTGCGCAGGGCTTTCTTCCGTTGACGTTGAAGGCGCTACAGGAACGCTGCATACTAACTTTAAGGGAAAAGCTGACGCAGCAATTAGGGAATTAAGAAACGGCAAAGATTTTGTTTATGTACATGTAGAAGGGCCAGACGAATGCTCTCATCAGGGAGATATGGATGGAAAAATCCAATGCCTCCACGATATCGACCAAAAGGTATTAAAACCAATTGTCGAAGCGTTACGCGAAGATGGAGAGGACTTCAGATTACTAGAAGTTCCTGACCATAAGACACCGCTAGCCATTAGAACCCATTCAAGCACCCCAGTGCCGTTCGTTATTTACGATAGCCGCGCAGAAAAGCCAGAGGATAAGACCAAACGCTTTAATGAAGCGTCAGGCGCATCTGGAACGTATTTTGATAGCGGGGATAGCCTAGCAGACTATTTCTTTACTGGGAAATAAGAACACAAGGAGAGACCAATTGAGAAAGACGAAATTTATCACGAAAATTACGGCACTGACGTTAATTGTGGTCATGGCCATGTCAACGACAGTTGCTTTTGCTGAGACGGCCTTAAAGGTTCCGACGATTACTGCCAAAAGTGCCGCCGTTATGGATGGAGATACAGGAAAATTCCTTTATACGAAAAATTCCAATACGCGCAGAGACCCAGTGAGCACGACCAAGCTACTCACAGTATTAATCGCGGTGGAACGACTGGATTTAGATAGAGTAGTGACCATCAGCAAGTATTCTGCCAATGTGACGAAAAAGGATGGCTCTCGAATGGGGCTGAAAATTGGAGAAAAACTCACGGTTAGAGATTTGGTGTATGGCGCATTACTGCCTTCAGGCAATGATGCTGCTGTAGCTTTGGCACGAGCGGTGTCGGGAACAACCAAGAAGTTTGCCGTTTTGATGAACGAAAAGGCCAAGGAATTGGGATGTACCAACAGCAAGTTTTCCAATCCCCATGGCTGGAAAGCAAGCAACCATTATTCTACGGCTAGAGATATGGCTAGAATTACGAAGGCAGCGATGGAAAACGAATTCATTCGACTGGTATGCAGTACCGAAAGGTATAGAGTGCCGAAAACCAATAAACAAAAATCCAGACTGATTCACTCCACTAACAGCTTTGTGAAGAAGACGGTGTATGTCAATTCCGGCGTGTTTGCAGGAAAAACTGGAACGTGGGATGTCAATAATGCAGCCTTGGCTTCTGCTTGCCAGCGAAACGGAAAGGTGATTTATTGTGTAGTGCTTAGGGACAAAATGAGTAAGCGTTATCAAACCACCAATACCATCCTAAACTATAGCTATAAAAAACTAAAGCTAACTGAAGAGCCAGTGGTAGAGCCAGATCCAATACTAGAATAATCGAGGACAGAATATGAATGCATGGGCAAGAAAAGCAATTTGCATGGTGCTGGTAGGTTTAATCTTTTTAACGACTTCTCTATCAATTTTTGCAGCAGAAGTAAAGAAACCGACCATCACCGCAGCAGGTGCCATTGTGTATTGTGAAAACACAGGGGAAATTGTTTATTCTAAAAATATGAATCAGAAATTATCACCGTACAGCATTACCAAATTAATGACTGTGCTTCTTGCTGTGCAGAATTTGCCTATGGATAAAGAAATCACCATATCCGAAGAAGCTGCAAGCCAAAAGGAAGCATCCATGAATTTAAAAGCTGGCGAGGTAGTTACCGTCAAGGACCTTCTTTATGGTGCAATGCTTCCATCGGGCAACGATGCAGCATATGCGTTAGGAGAAGCAGTATCCGGTTCGATGTCAAAGTTCATCAAACTGATGAACAAAACCGCTTCAAATATTGGGTGTAAGAACACCAATTTTGTTAATGCCAATGGGATGAAGGCGAAGAAGCACTATACCACTGCCTACGATATGATGCAAATCACCAAGGTGGCATTATCCAACGAAACGATTCGCAAAATTTCTGGAACCAAAAAGTACGTAGTAGAAGAAACCAATAAGAGTAAGCGACGGGTGCTTAAGAGCCATTTGCCATCACTTAGCGATGAGAACTCTGGAATTTATGCAGGGAAAACTGGCTATTGGGATGCGTCTGACAGTAGCATTGCTTTAGGCTATGAAAAGGACGGGCTGAGCTTATACGTAGTGATTATCGGTGCAGTCGCAAAGGAACGATCCAAGGATGTTGATGCTGTAATTCAGTATGCTAAAGACAAAATTGAAGGGATTCCCGTCATCAAAAAAGATGCAAAGGTAGGGAAAATCAGAATAAAGCATGGAGCCAAAACAAGACTACAGACTTATGTTGCTGAAGCTGGGTATGCTTATTTGCCGAAAGAGGCATCCAAGAACCTTATTGCAACAAAGACGGTTTACGAAAGTGATATTACTGCACCAGTGAAGGCAGGAACAGTAGTGGGCACTTACCAAATTTATGCTTCCGATGAGTTGGTCAACGAAATAGATTTAATCATCAAAGAAGATGTTGATGAGGGTTGGTTCCCGTCCTATTTGGGTATATCCAATCTAAACACAATGATTATCTGTGGCGTTATATTGGTCCTACTTGTCTTGTTCATTTGGATTTCTGCTGCAAGGGCGGCTAACCGAAGGAAAAAAAGACTTTTGCGAAAACAGAAAGCAATGGAAATTGCAATGGAGCAAATGAAAAGAGAACGCGAACATAAAGAAAGAGATTGGCATTTTTAGTATGTTTGATATTCAGGAAAATTTAAAAAAACTCCCGGACTGTCCGGGAGTTTATATGCATAAGGATAAACTCGGGCAAGTGATTTATGTAGGGAAAGCCATTTCCCTTAAAAATCGTGTACGGCAATATTTCCAAAGTGCCGCCAAGTCTAATCCCAAGGTTAGAGCGATGGTATCTCATATCGCAGAGTTCGAATACATTACGTGCAGCACGGAAATGGAAGCGCTGATTTTAGAATGCAATTTGATCAAAAAATACATGCCTAAATACAATGTGCTTCTTCGTGACGACAAGACGTACCCATATATCAAGGTGACGACAACTGAGCCGTATCCTCGGGTGTTAAAAACCAGAATTATTTCCAAGGATGGCAACAAATACTTTGGCCCATACAGCGATGCAGGCGCAGTCAATCAAATTGTAGAACTATTGAATAACATCTATTCCTTGAAGCGCTGTTCTTCCAAAGAATTTCCGGCCAATCACAGGCCATGCTTGAACTATCACATCGGACAATGTAAGGGCGTATGTATCAGCGGTTTCCCTAAAGCGGTTTATGATGAATCGATTCGTAACGTTTTGACCTTTTTAAACGGGAAAGAAAAACCGTTGATTAAGAGTCTAAAGGAGCAGATGCAAGCAGCGTCTGAGGCTTTAGAGTTCGAAAAAGCCGCGAAATATAGAGATTACATCAATTCAATTCAATCTATTTCAGAAGTGCAACGGGTGACCTTGACCAATGATAAAGACATTGACATGGTTCTTCCGATTAAAGACGAGCAGCATTCGTTTATTGCGCTATTTACCGTTCGTGATGGAAAGCTAAGTGGCAGAGAAACCTTCCAAATTCAAACAGATGAATATGATGACCGTAAAGAAATGGTTGCGGAATTCATCAAGCAGTACTACAGCCAATGGGCAACTGTACCGCCGGAGATTTTGGTCGATGAAGCGCCAAGAGACCGAGAACTTCTAGAGGATTTTTTGAGCAGAGATGGACGAAAAGTTCATATCCTTGTTCCGAAAAAAGGAGACAAACGTGCCCTGTTAGACTTAGCAAAAAGTGACACCATTGAGCTAGTAAAAACCTTGACTGAAAAAGCAAAATCCTCTAAAGAAAAGCAAGAAGCAATTAGAGAGCAAGTGGCGGAGGTCATCAAGGAAGCAGGCTATAGCAGCGATTTAGCTGGTAGAAAAGATTATCGAATAGAGTCTTACGACATTTCCAATACCAACGGTGTTGATTCTGTTGGCGCTATGGTTGTTTTCGAAGGACTACGAAAAATCAGAAAAGACTATCGAAGATTTAAAATTAAAACCATTGAAGGGCCGGATGATTATGGCAGCTTGCAGGAGATGCTTTACCGAAGATTTAAGAGAGCAAAAGCTGGTGACGCTGGGTTCATCAAAATTCCCGATGCGATCTTCATGGACGGCGGACAGGGGCAGGTAACCGCTGCTAGAAAAGTGCTGATTGCCATGAACATTGATATTCCCGTTGTAGGGATGGCCAAAGATGACCATCACAGAACAAGAGCCATTGTCTTTGATAACGGGCGGGAACTTAATCTTCGCGAGAAACCAATGCTATTTAAGTACTGTGGAACAATACAAGAGGAGGTCCATCGATTTGCGATTGACTATCATCGAAGTCTACGAAACAAAAATGCGATTCGCTCAGTACTGGACAATATTGATGGCATCGGACCAGCTAGACGAAATGCACTGCTTAACCATTTTCAATCCATTGAACAGATTAAAAATGCAACAGTGGAAGAATTAATTGAAGCTCCTGGGATTACAGAGACCGTTGCAAAGCAAATTAAAGAATATTTTAGTTGATAATTCTAGCTAAAAATGATATATTATTAAAATAGTTATATTTAAAAAATATTTGGAGGACAAAACATGGCAGAGAATGTGAATAACGTGCAGGACGAAGCGGATATCATCACATTAGAATTTGATGATGGTGTAGAGTTAGAATGCGAAATCATGGGCGTTTTTGATTATAACGGAAAAGACTATATTGCCTTGATTCCACATGATGACAGCGACGATGTATACCTATATGGATACAAAGAAGTGGGTGAGGATGAGTTCGAATTGGTTGATATTGACGATGATGAACTATTCCAGAATGTGGTAAAAGAGTTTGATGCAATTATGGCAGAAGCTGGAGACGACAACTAATTTTATATTGGTAGAAACAAAAGACTTTACTTGTGAAAGTCTTTTTTCTATAATTAAAGAAGATGTATACTATTTTTAGAAAAAGGAGAAACGAAGATGAAGAAAATGTTAGCATTAAGCTTAGCAATCGTTATGATTTGCATGGCGTTCGCAGGCTGTTCCTCAAAGGATGCAGAAAAGGAAGTGGAAGCGGAATTTGAGAAGTTCGGAGGAGAAATCACTACGGTTTGGACTGATGTAAAAGACGAATTCACAGCACTAGAAGAGACAGCGGCTGCTGATTTGGATGCAGCTGAAAAGATAGAAGCTGCTGAAGTGAAAAAGTTAGCTGGTGTCATTGAAACCAACTATGAAAAAGTTAAGGACGGCGTAACAGAAGAAACCCAGAAGTATGCAAAGGAAATGTATGAGGCAGCACACAAGCTAGAAGCCTTAGGTGAAAAGTATGCAGATGCGGCGGATCATGAAATGGTGAAGCTTGGTAAAGATGCCAAAGCCTATGTGAAACACTTATATGGTGAAGCAGAAGCAGATTACTCTGTTGTAAAAGCCGACGTTGAAAAAGGCATAGAAGCAGCCAAGGGATACGCTGATGAAGATTGGACCAAGCTGGTAGATCTATTTAAATAAAGAAGATAGAAAATGTAGGAGCTACTCGAAAGTGTAGTTCCTTTTTTCTTTATTTTTGAAAGAAACCCTGATGAAGAATATATGATTATTAAGAATTCTGTAAAATCATTGAAAAAAATATGGTTTGGGATTAGAATTGAAAAAACGGGAAAGGAAGTATCAAGTGAATGAAAATATTAGATGAAATTGACAAGAAAATAGTTGAGGAGCTTAATTCGAATGCAAGAATACCATTAAAGGATTTATCGGCAAAGGCTTACTTGACTACCCCTGCGGTTTCTGCAAGAATTGATAAATTGGAAAAAGAAGGATTTATCAGAGGGTACTACGCAAACCTAGATTACAAAAAAATGGGGTACTTGATCAAAGCATATATCATGGTGTCTGTAAAACCGGAAGACAATTCCAACTTTTATGAGTTCATCAATGCAGAAGAAAATGTATTTGAGTGCGACCATATTACGGGTACATATTCTATGTTGTTAATGGTAAGATTTGAAAGCATGGAATCGCTTGATTTATTTTTAGGGAAGTTACAGGATTTCGGAAAAACAGAAACACAAGTAGTTTTTTCAACAATAAAGGAAGTAAAATAGAGGTAACATCATGCTTTCAAAGGTATATGAAAGAGAATTAGATTCACTTGGAGCATTTGAAATAAGTGCTGACATGATAAAATTAGCGCAAAAAAACGACAATGAGAATACATTCCTAAATGCAGGGAGAGGAAATCCAAATTGGATAAATACGCAGGGGCGCCTAGCGTTTTGTCGTTTGATGGAGTTTGGAATAAAAGAGTCAAAACTAAATTTGGATTATGCGAATCTTGCAGGAGATATCACGGAAAAAGGCATTCATGGAAGGTTATGTGAATTCTTAGCATTTGGTGATGAAACCGCAGTGTTTCTTAAAGAAGCAATTGATTATTGCACAAACCAATTGAAAATGAATGGAGACCAGTTGGTAAAAGAATTGGTGGACGCGGTTATCGGTAATAATTACCCTGTTCCAAGCAGATGCTTGCAGCTAATCGAGAAGATTATTGGAAAGTATTTGGAAGATATTCTTTATAAGGGAAGCGATCTTTCCGAGGAAACAGATATTTTTCCAACAGAAGGGGGAACCGCAGCCATCGTCTATGCTTTCGATTCCCTGAAGCATAATGGGCTGATAAATGAAGGGGATAAAATTGCGATTAATATTCCAATCTTTACGCCGTATTTGCAAATACCTAGGCTGACGAATTTCGACTTTGTCCCAATCAATTTAACATCTTCAGAAGAAAATGGTTGGCAAATCACCAAAGAGCAGCTAGACCAATTAAGAGACCCACAGATTAAAGCATTATTTCTAGTTAATCCGTCTAACCCTGGGTCACATGCGTTGGATCATCAAACTTTAGAACATATTGGTGAGCTAGTAAAGGAAAGAAAAGATTTAATGATTATTACCGATGATGTATATGGTACCTTCGTTAATGGATTTCGCTCTGTATATGAGATTGCACCATATAACACATTGCTAGTATATTCGTATTCTAAACTATATGGGGTTACGGGTTGGCGAACAGGCTTAATTGCAATAAATAAGAAAAATATATTTGATGATTTGATTAAAAAGTTGCCAGATGAGAAAAAGGCGATTTTGGATTTTGATTACTCTATTGTAACAACCAATCCAGAGAAAATGCCATTTATTGATAGAATCTGTGCAGATAGTCGTTCGATTGGTCTGTATCATACGAGTGGATTAAGCACACCGCAGCAAGCCTTTATGGCATTACTTTCTTTGACACATTTGGTAACCAATGAGGAAGATCCTTATTTTGCGGTGACCAATAGGATTATTGGAAGAAGATATAGTAAGCTGTATCATGCTTTGGGATTGGCCGAAGACAATGGTGTGACCAACTCTAAGTACTATGCACTGATTAATATATATCAACTGGCGGAATCAAAGTACGGAGAAGATTTTGCAGGATACTTTAAAAAAGAGTTTAACAGTGATGAGTTCATGTTAAAACTAGCACAAGAGGAAGGTGTTGTCCTAATGATGGGGAAGGGATTTAAGGCGTTGCCAGGCACATTAAGAGTGTCTCAAGCAAACTTGAAGGATGAGCAATACGAGCTGGTAGGGTATAGAGTATTGAAAACATTAGAAGACTTCCATAATTTATATGAGAAAAGAATCGTTTAATATTGAATAGCTTGAAAGAAAAGGGCATGGATTTAAAAGTATGAATCCATGCTTTTTTAATTCATTTTTGATAAATAAGAAAAATATACTTGACGAATAGATGCCTGAGTGCTATTATTAGCTTTAGTGATTTATCACTATAGCGAAGTAAAGAATGAAAGCGAGGAAGAAATGAAAACACGAATGAAACGAATCACAGTGATTTGTCTGGCAGCCATCATGGCATTGGGCACAACCATTAGTAGTGCTGCTAGCGTTGGAACAATTACATCTACCAACGGAGCGAAAGCAAAAGTCCAGGTAGATTGGAATGAACGATATACCTATGCGCAATTGGAAAAACAGCTAAAGGACATGAAAAAGAACTATAGCAAGTTAAGCAAATTGACCAGCATAGGAACCTCTCATGAAGGAAGAAAGCTGTATTGCATGGCAATCAGTGATTACTCTGTAGCGAAATCCAAGAAAACGGAAGTTACCGTATTTGGTAATATTCACGGTGGCGAAAGAGAAAGTGCATCTAGTGCCATGTACTCTGCATGGTATCTGTTGGAAAACTCACAGACACCAGCGGTGAAAAAAATGTTGAAGGAATACATCGTATATGTGATTCCAGTTATCAACCCAGATGGATATGAACAGTCATTTACTTGGAATACCCGTCAAAACATGAAGCCTACTGATAGAGATGGTGACGGCGTACCGTTTAGTGATACCTATAAAGACATCGATGGCGATGGATTTATTGCAACATTGTCAGCAGTTGATGCGGCAAATAAAGTGACAGGTTCTGCAGGATACGAAAGCGACGACGCCAACAAAGATGGTATTTTGGCGAACGATCCAAAAGCAAGCAAAATCGATATGAACAGAACATTTGATTATATGTGGGGCGAAGATGGGGTTATGGATACAGAAGGCGAAGCCGCTGCAACGGAACCAGAAGTGCAAGCCGTACAAAACTTTATCAAGAAACACCCGAAAATGACTTGCCTTGCCACCTTGCACACTGGAATTCAGTGCGTATTATATCCTTGGGGATATCGTAAGGCATATAAAGATTTAGATGACCTAAAAGACATTGAATACATGGGCAAGACAGCAAAAGAAATGACAGAAGTCATGTCTAAAGCAACACAGAGAAACTTCTATTATAAGCAGTCCTATACGGATTACCAGACCTATTCAGAGTTAATCGATTACGCATACGGGAAATTCGGAATCCACTCCTACACCATCGAGGTATATAGAGGTGGAAGTAACAACTCTGCATATGATCCAAATCGCGATTTGACGTCAGACCAAGGATGTAGCTGGAATAACACGCTACCAGCAGTAAAAGAAGTGTACTACACCCACGACGAAGCAGTTGCGCTCTTAAAGGAAGCTGGAGTCGATCCAGACAAACTACAGGTAAAAGATGCGACAACAAAAGAATATCGCCCTTGGGGAGCAACAGAAGGATTACTATTTAAGACATCATCCACTGCACAAATGGTGAACAAAGCACCTGAAGGTCAGGATGTTATGGTCGAAGGCGTAATGCAAGGCCTATTGAAGATGTTCAAAAACGAAAAAGCAGTGAACACCATCAAAGTTAGCCCTAAAGCAACCGCAACTAAAGGAAAAGTGAAAATTTCCTGGAAAAAACCAACAGGACAAATCACTGGCTATCAGATTCAAAAATCCAAGTCTGCAACCAAAGGATTTGTCAAAGTGGCAAAAACCAAAAATTTAAGTTACACCAATGCAAAGAACCTGAAAAAAGGTGTAAAATACTATTACCGCGTACGACCTTACAGTGTAGTTAATGGAAAAACAACTTATGGCCAGTGGACCAAAACTAGCGTCGTAGCAAAATAAATCATACATGCAAAAGACACATCACCTGTGGTGTGTCTTTTCTACGGAAAAAGTAGTTGTCTTTTTGCTGAAATCAAGGTAAAGTATATGAGTGGAATACATCCAAAAGAATGGAGAATGGTTATGAAAAAGTATGACATCATCATTGCCGGAGCTGGAGCTAGCGGCGTATTTATGGCTTATGAGCTAACGAAAATAAACAACAACGCATCGGTGCTTATGATTGACAAGGGAGCCCCATTGGAAAAAAGGGTCTGTCCAATTAGTGCGGGAAAAACCAAAAACTGCATCAAGTGTTCCCCGTGCCATATTATGAATGGATACGGTGGAGCGGGAACATTGTCAGATGGTAAATATAATATTACGACTCAGTTTGGTGGAGACCTTCATCGATATGTAGGCGAAGAAGAAGCAATGGAACTCATGGAGTATGTAGATAGTGTACTATGTTCTATGGGTGGATCCGATGCGAAGCTGTACTCTACAGCGAATTCAGATCTAAAAACCAAGTGTTTACAACATGATTTGCATCTTCTTGAGGCTAAGGTTCGACATTTAGGAACAGATAGAAATGTGAGAATTCTTGGCAAAATTTTTGATTATATCAAAGAGAGAATCGATACCAAATTCTACACTACCGTGGATGATGTAGCCCAGCAAGAGGATGGCACTTTTTCTGTCATCTGTGGAAATGAACAGTATCAGTGTGACAATTTAGTGTTAGCAACAGGACGTTCAGGCTCCAAGTGGATTGGTCAGGTTTGTGATAAATTTGGCATCGAGCAGAAAAAGGATCGAGTGGATATTGGCGTACGTGTAGAATTGCCAGCAGAGGTATTTAAGCACATCACCGACGACGTATACGAGAGCAAAATCGTCTACAAAACGGATCGCTACAACGATATGGTGAGAACCTTCTGCATGAACCCATATGGAGAGGTAGTTTCTGAAAACACTAATGGAATTGTTACCGTCAATGGACACAGCTACGCTGACCCGTCGTTACTAACAGAAAACACCAACTTCGCATTGCTGGTATCCAATAAATTTACCCAGCCATTTGAAGACAGCAACGAATACGGAGAGTCAATTGCGCGTCTATCGAATATGCTAGGCGGCGGCGTACTATTACAACGCTTTGGTGATCTGGTCAAAGGAAGACGAAGCAGTGAGCGAAGAATGGAAAAATGCTTTACACGTCCAACCCTAAACGCAACAGCAGGAGACCTTAGCTTGGTCATTCCTAAGCGTCAACTAGATAGCATCATCGAAATGATTTATGCCCTAGACAAAATCGCCCCAGGTACAGCCAATGAGGATACGTTGCTGTACGGTGTGGAAGTGAAATTCTACAATTCCAAAGTAAGCGTTGACCAAAACTTAGAAACTAAGATACCAAATCTATACGCCTTAGGCGATGGATCAGGAGCAACCCATTCATTATCACAGGCCTCAGCCAGTGGCGTGCACGTGGGAAGAATCTTAGCAGCAAAATATCAATAATCCCAGTTATACTGAAATGAATCAACCCCGAAAGGATCCAGTCCTTTTGGGGTTTTCTGTAGGCAAAACGCCAAACCCCTTCTAATGCCAAATCACCCAGGGAATCAATCCGTCCATCCTGCGACAGGAGTGGTGTTCATCCTTGAAAAAACGATTTTATCACAAATTCGCTTTTTCCCGAAAAAAAGTGATAAACTCCCAAAGAGAATCATCGCGGCAAGAAGGAATATGCATGATTTATACATATTCGGTGTCATACTCGTATAATTATACAGTCACAAAATTCTTAAGTTGACGGTTCTATAATGATTGAGGCGATCTGGAGAGAAAAAGCTCTCCTTCATCATATGTTTACCCACCATCAACACAAAAATTTGCTGAACGATTATCACTGATTTCAGAAAAAGTCCGATTTTGTGATAAAAGAGGAATAATCCCTCCATCAAAGTCACAAAGATCGCAATGCATATTGATGAATAATCATCAGCCCAAAAAAGTTTCGTATACTTATTGAAAAGTTCGAGAAAATGTGTATAATATAAGAGTCGCAAGAAGGTGTCGATAATCAAATAATACAATTAAATATGCGGTCATGGCGGAATTGGCAGACGCGCACGGTTCAGGTCCGTGTGAGGCAACTCGTGGGGGTTCGACTCCCTTTGACCGCACCAAAAAAAGCAGATACCGAAAGGTATCTGCTTTTTGCGTGGTGCATAAAATGAGAGGGAGTCGAACCCGAAAGGGCAGAGCCGTGAAGGAGTTGTTCCAGAGGAACAAGGAGTAGGCTCTGGTTCAAGCAACCTGAAAGAGGTTGCGTAGAACGGCAGGGTGTACCCTGCGAAACTCCCTTTGACCGCACCATAACTGCACATCCATTTTGATACCAAGCGTATCTGAGTGGGTGTGCAGTTTTTTACGCAAAAGCCCTTGTTTACTGGGAGTTTGCGTATACCATTTAACGAAAGCAGGCTCCGGGACGGGTAGAATTTACTCGGCACGGAGCCTTTGCATATTTTTCACCTATACCTTTTAACGAAAGGTAGCTACTATGTCTCTTTTTTGGATAGGTATGTCCACAATTTAATTATTCCTCTGTTGGGGTGCTGGGCTTATCAATAATGTGAAAGATACCTACTTTTCACAATCACATTTGATGTTTCCGGCGATAATCTCTTTCCAGTCACCAATCACATCATGCGTCCAACAATCGTCAGCACCGGCAGCTTCACGCATGGTAAGCGCCAAGATGTAGGTAAGCTCCTCGACGGTAGCGCCAGCTTCCAGCGCACCCTTAAAATGCTTGAGGACACAAGGCTTTGATCGCCCTTTGATGGACAGCGCAAAGCAAATGAATTGATATGTCTTCTCGTCTATACTGCGCTTCTGCTCGTACAGTGCATCGATTTCGTCCAGCTTATTCGCAAACTCGGGGAAAAATTCCGCTAACATCCTCATACTTATTGCCCTCCATGCTTTTCTATCAGTGCAATAACATCGTCTTTTTTCAAAACCTTACCGGCAGATACTACTTTTTTACCCAACACCAGCGCCGGAGTAGTCATTACGCCATAGGCCGCAATTGCCGCAAAATCCGTAACATGGTCAACAGTAGTATCCATGCCAAGCTGCGTGAGCGCCGCCTTTGTATTGGTTTCAAGCTCATTACATTTCTTACAACCTGAACCGAGTATTTTTACGGTTGCACCCTCGTTTTGTGCTGCTTGCGCTTGTTTAACACTTTCTGCGCTCACATCACCGCAGCAGCTTTTTTCTGTCTCTTTCTTCTTTCCAAACAATGCCATTATGAAAACCTCCCATTAAAATAGAAATTGTAGTGCGTTGAACAGGTAGCCCACAAGAATAATTCCTGCCATGCAAATGCCGATGAACAGTGCCAGCAGCTTCGGCTTTACTGCCTTGCGTAGCATAATCATAGACGGCAGCGACAAGGTAGTAACGCCCATCATAAAGGCGAGTATTGCCCCAAGCTGCGCCCCTTTTGCGTATAACGCTTCGGCTACGGGAATAGTCCCGAAAATATCTGCATACATGGGGATACCAACAAGTGTTGCTAAGATAACCGAGAATGGATTATTGCTACCGAGCACTGTTTCAATCCAGCTTTCGGGTATCCAGTTATGAATAAGCGCACCGATACCAACGCCAATGAGAATATACGGAAACACTTTTTTGAACGTATCCCGCATTTGCTCCCATGCAAATTGCAGCCGGTCACGCTTCGTTAAGTCAGTTGCTTCAATGTCAATCGAACTGGCCGACGTGATATATTCCTCCACATACTTTTCCATGTGCAGCTTTTCTATGATAGTTCCACCGGCAACTGCAATCACAAGGCCAAATAGCACATAGATGATTGCGATTTTCCACCCGAATATGCTCATAAGTAACACCAGCGAGCCAAGATCTACCATCGGGGAAGAAATCAGGAACGAGAACGTAACACCAAGCGGCAAGCCCGCGCTTGTAAAACCGATGAACAGCGGGATAGATGAACAGGAGCAGAACGGCGTTACCGTTCCAAGCAAAGCTGCGACGCAGTTTGCGCCAATGCCGCGAAACCGACCCAAAATCTTCTTGCTGCGCTCTGGTGGAAAGTAGCTTTGAATGTAGGAAATGCTGTAAATCAAGACGCACAGCAGCACTACGATTTTGATAACATCATAGATGAAAAACTGAACGCTGCCGCCAATGCGTGTTGTAATGTCCAGTCCAAAGACTGACAGCATTGAACCAATTAACTCATTAAGCCACTTCATGCCGAGGATTTGATTTTGAAAGAAATCCCATACTACCCGCATACAGCTTCACCTACACTTTCAAGAACGGTAACGGTTGTTAGGCTTTTCAAAAGAGCTTGCGCGGCCTCCGCTCCTTCGGCAGAAATAGAGTAATGTGTCCATTTGCCCTCTTTACGTCCAATAACAATGCCGCTATCACAGAGGATTTTCATGTGGTGTGACAATGTAGGTTGGCTGATATTCAAGTCCTCCAACAGTACACAAGCGCATTTTTCTCCGGTTTGCAATAGCTCTAATATTTGTAGCCGATTTTCATCACAAAAGGCTTTGAACACCTTTGCGTTTGCTGCATGATTGTTTTCCATGGTTTCACCTCATATTGATAAACTTTAATCTATTAATAGTATATGCGTCAGATTGAAATTTGTCAATATGTCCACGGATTTTTTTCTGTGTAATGTAGTGGTGGTACCAGCATTCGTCATAACACGAAAAAACAGCCCGCCACCCGGCGAGCCGTACCACTTCCCTTGGCAACCTTGCAACCTTGGTCGAAAAAGGCGCATGGTTACAGGGTTTGTATATGATTTAAGGTTGCCAAAACCCTTACTGGCTTGGCAACCTTGATTTGGCAATCTTAAACTGTAATCTCTGTCCCGTTATAAAAAATAAATGTAATGGCACCATCATGATGCACAACGGCTTTTTCCACCATGAACATCCAGATGGTGTCGTTCCATTCCTCAAGAACAAGCGGTTGTTTTTTGAGTGTGCGGATAAACAGCGCCATTGCCTTATCCCGCTGCTGGAGGAGGGTACGCTTCGCTTCAAGCTGCTCTAGCTCTTTTGACGCAGTCTCATACCGCTGGGTCAGGCTATCATATTTGCGATGATATTCATCTTGGGACCATGCTGTAGATGCATTCTCATTTACCAGCGTCTTAACGAGTTCAGCGACAATCTGTGTTTCTTCGATTTTACTCTCGATATCGACATCCAATGATGTGGTGTCGGTCAGGCTTCGACGCATCAGCTCACAGTCTGCTACAACCTGATTCCGATTTTGCATCAGCTGGTTGTAGGCCGTGAGAAATAATTGTTTGATGGCATCGGTATCAATGGAGGGAGTACTGCACCGTTTCTCGTTAGAAAACTTGCTGTTGCAACGCCATATGGTCTTGCGGTATTTATCGGTAGAGTGCCATACCTTCGAGCCGAAGAAGCTACCGCAATCCTCGCAGACCAGCTTGGCAGACAAGCTGCTTTTGCCGCTATATGTATTTCCCATAGCCCTATGATGTGCAAACTCCACCTGCACATAATCCCATTCGTCTGGTTCTATGATGGCTGGGTGGCTGTTTTCAACATAAAATTGAGGAATTTCCCCTTCGTTCTTTTTTAAGGTCTTAGATAGGAAATCCACGGTGAATTTTTTCTGGAGCAGAGCATCACCCTTGTATTTTTCATTGGCGAGAATGCTGAAAATCACATTTTTATGCCATGCATCTAGACCAGAAGGTGATGGGATTGCCCGTGATATCAAATGGTCACAGATGGCTCTTTCTGTTAGCCCCCTAAGATAGAGCAGATAGATAAGCTTTACGATTTTTGCTTCCTCAGCATTCACGACCAAGCAATTTGTGCCGCCTTGGTCATAGCCCAGAAAACGCTTGTACGCCACATGGTACCTTCCGTCGGCGAATCGCTTTCGGTGGCCCCATTTGACGTTCTCGGATATACTGCGGCTCTCTTCCTGTGTCATACTGCTCATCAGGGTTAATAAAAACTCTCCCTTCGAATCCAGTGTGTACACATTTTCCTTTTGGAAAAACACCTCAATGCCAGCAGTCTTTAGCTTTCGAATTGTCGTGAGCGTGTCAACGGTATTTCGAGCAAAGCGAGACAAGGATTTGGTGATGATCAAATCAATCTTCCCCTCAAGTGCATCTTCGATCATTTTATTGAAGCCATCACGATTGCGATGAGATAATCCAGAAATCCCGCTGTCGTAATAGATGTCAACAAAAATCCAGTTTGCATGTGCTTTGATGTATTCCTCGAAGTATTCCCGCTGTGCACCCAGGCTTGCTCCCTGTTCGGTGGAGTCTGTAGATACCCTGGCATAGGCTGCAACCTTTCGAGAGAAGTGCTCTTTGCCCACAAGTGGCAGGAGCTTGGGAATAAATTGTACTCTACTGATTTTCATAATCAGCACCTTTTTCCAACTCTCCTATAACAGGCTGATATTCATCCACTAATGCATCGCGCAGAGAAAGATATTGCGCATGGCTCAATTTGCCGTCCTTTTCAAGCAAGCCAATAATATATTTTCCGATTGTGTATTTTGTTTCTCGTACAGCGTCGTCCTTTTCCACGAAATAACCTCCTTGCATTTTGCTTTGATATAACCTCTGAATGCAAAGGAAGTCAAGTCCGAAAGGAGACAATTAGCTCAGGATAATACTATGTGCACCTTTTAATTATTCCTACACAATTTAACGAAAGGTCAGTGCCGTGTCCTTTTTGCATCACAATCGGTCACTCTTTTCAGAAAAAACAGATACCGAAAGGTATCTGTTTTTGCGTGTTGGATTAGTCATTATGTTAAAATTGCATTCGAATAAGTATCATGGTAAAATAATGTAATTACAACGCTAAACATTAATCTCAGAAAGAGGGGTGTCAAGTATGACAACGTGGAATGAACTTTTTACGAAAGAATTCCAGCCAACTGAACAGGAAATTGCTGATTTTGTTGGAACGCCACTATGGGGAGAACTACGGGACTATTTGGAAGGAACTTATAGCGTGAAGCCAAAGGTTGATTACAGTGGTTGTTCGATGGATGGTGGTGCATGGAAAGGCTGGAATGTGAAGTATAAAAAGAGCGGAAAATCTCTATGTACTCTATATCCAAAAGAAGGATATTTTCTTTCGCTGATTACAGTAGGGGCAAGTGAAATTGAAGAAGCGGAATTGCTTGTGCCCCTTTTCTGTGACTATGTAAAAGAACGATATATTGCTACGGAAGTAGGAAAAAACTACGGGAAAATGATCGGCCTTGAAGTGACAGACGAAGAGATTTTGCGGGATATGAAGAAGCTTATTGATTTGCGCGTAAAGAAAAAATAAGTCATGACATTTGTCACTATTATCATGAAAGCGGATTCGCTATACTAAACTTGTAGAATACTTAATGAACATCAATGGAGGTATGGAGATGATAATAGCTACAATGGAAAACGTGGTTAAGCGGTACGGAGAGTTAACTGCCCTTGACCATCTAAATTTAAATATTTCAGAAGGTGAGATTTTCGGGCTTCTTGGGCCTAACGGTGCGGGCAAGACTACGGCAATCCGAATTCTGGCAGGACTCATTGCTGCTGATAGTGGAGTGGTGACCATGTTTGGTGAGCACCAAACCATTACCAATATGAACACTAGACGAAAAATGGGATTGGTCACGCAAGAAATTACCGTGTTTTCTGATTTGACGGCCATAGAGAATTTGCGTTATTTTGGTGGACTTCATGGCATGAACGGGGAAGAATTAGAAAACAATGTTAATGCAGTGCTTGAATTTGTTGGCTTATCGGAGCATGCCAAAAAATACCCCAAGAAGTTTTCCGGTGGCATGCAAAGACGATTGAACATCGCCTGTGCACTAGTGCATCATCCGCAGTTTCTCATTATGGACGAACCGACTGTGGGTATTGACCCACAATCGAGAAATCACATTTTGGAGGCGGTGAAAAAAATTGCAAAACAAGGTACAACGGTACTATATACCTCTCACTATATGGAAGAGGTTCAAGCAATTTGTGATCGCGTTTCTATAATGGATGCAGGAAGAGTCATTGCAGAGGGAACGATTGATGAGCTTGTTGGTCGTATACAACACGAGGATAGAATTTTGTTTACGGCTGTTTCGGCATCTGAATCATTAACCCAAGAGCTAAACGCTGTTTCTGGAGTAAAGAGCGTCACTGTAAATGGAAATGCATACGAAATCGTATCCACAGCGGGAAGCAGTAACTTGAATCGCATTATTGAAATTGCGCAGCGGCATCAAGGCGTGACGGATGTTTCAGTGGCAAAGCCTACATTAGAGGATGTATTTCTCACCTTGACGGGGAAAAGTCTTCGTGATGGTGGAGAAAGTGGGGTGCTGTGATGAAATTGTTGATTTTCAAGCATTACCTTCGCCGCGCCTTAAAGGAGCCTATTGGCTTTGCCGTAGGAACAGGTTTACCGACCGTACTCATTTTGATCATTAGCTTTGTGATGATGAAACAGGTCCCAGATGAAGACATGTATATGTGGAATGGATATAATGTAATCGCAACGCCTATTGCAGTGCTGTTCATGACCGGATTCCAGTTCTTTGGTGGAAACGTTTTGCTGGACTATATCTATGAGGATTTTAGAGGGGATAGACGTTGGAGAATGCTATCTATGCCAGTCAAAACAATGGATTATGTTATTGGAATATTAATGGCGTCCTGCTTCTTTGGCATGATTCAAGGCGGCCTCATCATTGGCGTATCGGCAATGGTATTGGACGTGTATTGGGGCAATCCGTTCATTCTTGTTGGAACGTTGTTTGCTTGTTCAGCCTTGGCACAGCTGTTATATATGTTGTTGTTTTTACTTATCCCTAAAAAGGGAACCATTGAAATCATTACGCAGGTAGTCATTCAAGTCATGATTTTTTCTAGCGGGTTAATATCAACCTTCGAGGTTGACTTGGAGCAGGGAAATACAGTGGTGAAGGAAACCGCCTTTGAGCAGTATGGCACACCAATATCCCTTGCACGAAATGCCATTTTAGACTCGGGTTTTATTGGGGGAAACATGGATAATGCGCTGCTTTCCTTAGGGTTACTCTATGGAGTTCTAGTCATATTCATTATTGCTGTTGCCGTTTGCGGAAAAAGAAAGGGGTTTTTATCTGTAGATAAAGCACTTTCTGTCAGCGCATCAAAGAAAGCTAAGGTAGTCACAGATTTACCTGAAAAATCGTTGCCGGAGAAAGGGCTGACTTTGCGCACACCGACAAGAGTTCACCGAGGTCAATTGACCATTTATCGGTTTGGACTATTGCGTGCATGCCGAAACCCATTTACCCTTCTGCTTAATGGGGTCTTGCCATTAATCTTATTGTTCATCCCAGGACTTTGGAGGGGAGAAATGCCTATGGGATTCTCCTTTGTTGGAGCGGCCATTATGTATGGGGCGTTTTTAGCAGCTAGAGGGATTCTCAACGATAAGCTAGATGGAACCATCGTGCGAATTTTTACTGCACCAGTAACCATGCTACAATATCTTGCGCAAAACCTGATGGCAACGATGACCCCGTTGGTGATTCAAGTGTTGGCTGTTGGGATAATTGGAAGCATCTTAAATCAATGGGAGATGAAATTCACCATGATGCTTATGCTCATTTACTTTTTATTTGCAGTTGCATCGGTAGCTCTGTCCTTTGCTTGGAGCTGTTTGTTCAAAGAAAAGGAAACCAGCTTTGCGATATTTTCGATTTCTATGAGTATCGTATCTATGATAGGTGGGCTATTCATTCCGTTACAGGTATTGCCGAATGTTCTGCATTATATAGGAGCGTTTTTTCCAGCGTTCTGGGCATCGAATGGAATTCTCGCTTTGCAGGGAGAAGGCATAATGGGTGGATACTGGACTTCGGCAGGAATCATCATATTGTTTGCCATACTGTTTATGGTTTATGGTAGTAAGAGGAGAATGATTTAGTGCAAACACCAAAGCTATTGTTTATACTTTGTAAAATTGTAGGATTTATCCTGCTGTTTATTTCTTGGACAATGACCAAAGACGCAGCAGGATTTTTCCCGATAATCGGCATCGCCATGATGTCTATGTTGAGATACAGAATACCAAGAATTTGGCCGTCAATCATCATTGACGGTATTCTGCTCTTGATTTTACAAGAATACTTAGCATTTAGCTTTTTCGTAATATCTGAGCTGTTTTATCGCATTTGGGAGAAAGAATACAAACGCGGTCGGGTTTTGCGTGACAATGAGGCGAATCGATATTATGAATTAGAGCAGCTACAAAGTGATTTGCTTGCGGCAGGTGCGCAAATAGAGAGAATGACGGCAGTATCTGAAAGATCAAGAATTGCCGCTGAAATTCACGACAACGCGGGGCACGAGATTATCGGTGCGTATATGTCTTTACAGACAGCCAGAGCACTTCTTAACGAAGGTGAGGATCCTTCTAATGAAGCGTTAGATCTATATGATGAAGGTCTAGTACGATTAGATGGCGGCATACAAAAAATCCGCGAGGCTGTTCATAACTTGTCACCAGTAACGGCTCTCGGGATAGAAACTCTCCGTGAAACCTGCGATAGATTTCCGATGGATGAGATACAATTCCACTCATATGGCAACATGGCAGAAGTGCCAATTTACTGTTGGAATTTGCTGGATGCTTGCCTCAACGAATCGTTGACCAATATTGTTCGTCATGCTGATGCGAAGCGAGTGAATATTGATTTAGATGTGACACCGAAGCTAATTCGATTATGTATCGAAAACGATGGCGTTAGGTCTAACATGAAATCTGAGGGCATCGGCTTGCGAAACCTTCGGTATAGAGCTGCAGCTGTAGGTGGGAATTTATCCATAGATATGGGTGAAGTATTTACCGTGATTTGTGTTATTCCGATAGGAGATTAAGATGAACTTATTAATTGTTGATGATGATAAACTGATCCAAAAGAGCTTATCGCTCAGTCTCTCTAGAGAAAAGGATATTAACGTCGTTGGATGTGCCTCTAACGGATTAGAAGCGATACATTTTTTTGATGAGGAAATACCGGATATGGTTTTGATGGATATTCGCATGCCTGGTCTTGATGGAATTGAAGCAACACGTTTAATCAAACAACGCAATCCGCGTACGAGGGTGATGATGCTAACCACCTTTGATGACAAGCCAAGCATTAAGCAAGCGTTATCTGCTGGAGCCGACGGATATCTGCTCAAAACTGACAAAGTTTCAGACATCGCAAGCAAGCTTAGGGTCATGATGGAGGGCGTTTCTGTTTTAGGAGAAGACGTACTCAGAAAATTGACCATGTCAGAGAACAAAGCCTTGGAATCGCTAACGAAAAGAGAATTATCTGTGATTCGCCAAGTCGCACAGGGGATGACCAACAAAGAGATTGCCAATCAGCTGTTTCTCAGTGAGGGAACTGTGCGTAATATACTGTCTGTAATCATGGAAAAGCTCCAGGTTAAAAATCGCACTCAGCTAAGTTTAATTGCGTTGGAACACGAAGCAATGATGAATGAATAGGAGAAGAAAATTGAATCAATTAATTCAGTATGGACTAACGGAGCGCTACACCAATGAAGCGTCTCTCTATCCAGAATTATCCCTCGGCCGTGTAACTGCACAACACAAGGGAATATATAAAGTGATGACCGATACAGGGGAACACCTTGCAGAAATATCGGGGAAACTAAGATATGAAACAGAAGAGATCGCACAGTTTCCTACTGTGGGAGATTTTGTCATGTTTTCAGGCGAAGATGATGAAAGCCATAGAATTATCCATCGGATACTCACGAGAAAGAGTGCGTTTTTCCGTAAAGCAGTAGGGACCAACGGACAAGCACAGGCAGTTGCGGCCAATATCGATATTGTGATGATTTGCATGTCTTTGAATCAAAATTTTAACTTAAGTCGTTTGGAACGTTATCTTTCTGTCGCCTGGGATAGCGGTGCTACACCAGTGGTTATATTGACCAAAGCAGATTTATGTGAGGACATCCCATCGGCTATTGCTGAAGTTGAGCGTATTGCTTCGTTCAGCGACGTCATCGCCCTGTCAACCTATGAAGATGATGTGGTCGACAAATTGAAACCATATCTTAAGGTCGGCAACACTTTAGCCTTTGTCGGCTCATCGGGCGTCGGAAAATCCACTTTGATTAATGGATTGCTTGAACAGGAGATTATTGCAACAAAGGAAATTGGAATTGGCGATAAAGGAAAGCACACCACCACGGGAAGAGAAATGTTTCTTTGTCATCATGGCGGGGTATTGATTGACACGCCGGGAATGAGAGAGCTGGGTATAGAGAGTGCTGACGTGGATATGTCCTTCGCAGAGATAGAAGAATTAGCGCAAGGCTGTAAATTCAGTGATTGCAGTCATACGACTGAACCGGGTTGTCAAGTACGAAAGGCCCTAGAAGCAGGGGTCATTGACCAACGAAGATTGGACAATTACAATAAGTTGAAGCATGAAGCTGGTTATGATGGACTGAGCAGCAAAGAGATCGAAAACAAGAAGCTTGAGCGAATGTTTAAAGACGTTGGCGGAAAAAAAGGATTTCGAAAGTTCATCAAAGAAACACAGAAGAAAACGTAAACTCTACGGACCGTTTGTTGATTTCTGAAAACAAAATCGTTATACTGAAGCATGTTGGAGGTGAAGACATGGATTGTAGCAAAGTAGGTAGCTTAATTCTATCAATGAGAAAAGAAAAAGGAATGACCCAGAAAGAGCTGGCTGATTTGATGCATCTCAGTGACAGAACCATTTCCAAATGGGAACGTGGGCAAGGATGTCCAGACGTTTCTTTGCTTGGAGAATTATCCAATATTTTAGAGATAAACATAGAAAAAATATTGGAGGGCGATTTAAAGCCCAATGATACAGACGGAGGAAATATGAAAAGAATTCAATTTTATGTATGTCCGAACTGCGGAAATATCATGACGGCTACAGGCGTAGCGGACATTTCTTGTTGCGGACGAAAGCTATCGCCCTTGGTAGCAAAACCCTGCGATGAAGAGCATAGTCTAAAGGTGGAACCCGTTGAAGATGAATATTACATTACTTCATCCCACCCGATGACCAAAGCACATTACTTTAATTTTGTCGCACAAGTTGGCATTGATCGAATCACGCTGGTAAGGTTATATCCCGAACAAAACCTAGAGGTCAGAATTCCTAAAATGAGTCGAGGGAAACTCTTCTTCGGCTGCAACCAGCATGGATTGTATGAAGTAAAGTAGAAAAAATGGCTATACATTAGCCATTTTTTTATATGTTGGTTTCCGTTAGGTTTTTTTGACGATTTTGATCAAAAAAGAACAAAAAGTGTGAACAAAAACCCAAACGCGCTCGGAGGGCGTCACATACTCTTTTGGGGTCCCAAACGCCATTGACCGATTGACGAAATAATTGTATAATTCAATGAGACGATTCACCTCATTAGAACGAAAGGGCTAAGATGAATAGAGATTTTGCGATATTAGGATTAAGGGAAGATGCAACAAAGGCACAAGTAAAGGCCGCGTATGAAAAACGATTGGCAAAGTACAGCTCTGCAGATTTTGCTGATGACCCTGAATATGTTAGAAAAAAGAGTGCGGAGCTTGCGAGCGCTTACCGAAGAGCATATGCTGTAGCAGGTACATCAGCGGCAAGTGAAAGCAGTATTCCACAATACAGAGAAGCACCGAGAAGCTCGGAGCGTAAAGAAACCAGTCGACGAGACGAACGCAGGGAAGCTAGACGAAGCGATGAGCGCAGGACGAAGCCTTTGAGAAGGAAAAAACCTATCGATGAGTCAGAACGCCCTAAAGTGGATTTTGATTTACAAAAGCTGCAAGGCAAGGCGAAAGAGAAAACCAAAGAGTGGAAAACTGAGTTTGTAGAACAAATCAATTTGTCTAAGAAAGACAAGACAAAGTCATCTAAAGGTGCAGAAAGTAAAATTTCTTTGGTAATTAGTATTGCCGTTATTCTATTCGGACTATTTGGCTTTTTTACGGATCAGGATGACTCGTCTGATTGGGAAGATGAATATGAAGAACCATATACTTATACCTATGAGTATTCCTTGGGAGAGGATGAACAGATTCATCAATTGGCGTTGACGGCTACAGATAAGATTTTTGATTTAGATTTTGAATCCTCTTATTATGTTTCTAGTTATACAGACGAGGACTTGGTCAACGTTTCAACCAAATTTGCGAAGAGATATTTAGGGGCGGATTCTGTAGCTGAGAAAGCAAATCAGTTGTATTACGACTATATGGAGTTTCCTCACGATGGAGGAGGGGATTTATTTAGTACGGTAACAGAAATCCTGTCTTTTTATGGATTCCCTGACCTTGCAGTTGTTGAAGGCTATATTAATGAATATAATGGGGAGACCATTACCAATACTGTAGAATACCTTCGGTATTTAAATCAATACTATTATTACGAATTGCGTGAAAATAAAAAAGGAGCCTAGTGCTCCTTTTTGGATTTCATGATATCGACCGATGCGCTAGCGCCAAGTCGGTCAGCTCCTGCTTCAATCATGGCCATGGCGGTGGCGTAATCTCGGATTCCACCAGAAGCTTTGACTTCCATGGTGTCGCCGACACATTTTTTCATCAAGTGGACATGATGGGTGGTTGCGCCGCCAGAATTGAATCCCGTTGACGTTTTGACAAAATGGGCGCCTGCGTCGTGGGCTAGCTGGCATGCGAGAATGATTTCTTCGTCAGAGAGCAGGCAGGTTTCTAGAATTACCTTTACCTTTGCATCAAAGCTTGATGCGGTGTTGACCACTGCGGCAATATCTTTAGCGACATAGTCTAAGTTGCCTGATTTTAACATCCCAACATTTAATACCATGTCTATTTCACTGGCTCCACATTGACAAGCAGATTCAGTTTCGAAGGCCTTAGATGGGGTGGTACAAGCCCCTAAAGGGAACCCAACTACAGCAGCAACCTTGACCTCAGCTCCTGAAAGGGCTTTGATGGCCAAGGGAACGTAGCAAGAATTGACACAGACTGCGCAAAATTGATATTCTCGCGCTTCATCGCATAGCCGCATGATTTCTGTTTCAGTAGCCTGGGGTTTTAGCAGGGTGTGATCAAAATATTGATTTAAGGGTTTCATGATTCCTCCTCATTCTCTATACCGTTATCTTTGTATTAGTATAGCATATTTGTTTTGACATTGCGATGGGTTACGCATATAATAGTGTGGAAAACGAAGATAAGAAAGTGGGGAAAAATGGAAAGAGGAGTTAGATTAATAGGGGCACTTAAATGGTTAAGCCTTCCATTAGGTTATGTGATGTATCTCTTTACGGTTGATAGCTTTGGGGATATCACCGCAGGACTTTTATCGGTTGCAGCAATGATTTCCTTTTGGATGCTTGTGCGCAATCAAGAAACGACGATGATTGGCGAAACCATTGTGAGGGACATCAAGGAAGCGATCTCTGAGACGGGGAATGTAGACAATTTTGTGGAGATAAAAAGGCTAAAAAATGGAATTGTTGCAAGAGTATATTTGATTAATGCTAAGCAAAGAGCTGCGGTAATCCATAAGGCGATTACGAGAAAAATCGATGGGAATGCGTATAAGAAGTACCTTTGGGTCATGCAGCTAACGGATATGCCAGAAAGAGGCGCACTGAAAGAAACGCAGAAATTACTCAACGATCAACTACTTGATGAATTGATGAGAAAACGCAAGGGAGACAAATAATCAATGCGTTGATGGTCAGTTTGGTGAGATAGAATGGAGTAAATAAGAAATGGAAATAGAATTAAAATATTTAGTCGATGATCAATCGAAGATTCATCGGATTTTCAATGATGAAGAGCTATTGAAGATAAAAGACAAGGACTCTGACGAAGAAACCCAAATGGACGCGGTTTATTTCGACACAGAAGATAGACGCCTGCACCGTGAAGGCATCGCATTTAGAGTGAGAAAAGAAGGTGCGAAAATCATGGGCACCCTTAAGTGGAACGGTTCTAGCGAAGATGGAATGCATAAGCGAGAGGAAATCAACGTACCTGTTGATGATGAATCCAAACTTCAAGACCCGGATATCGAAATTTTCGCCTTAAGCGAAATGTGCGATCAGCTGAAGAAAATTGTGGGAACAAGAAAATTGATTCCATTAATGGAAATTAATTTTCTGCGAAAACAGATGAGGCTCGATACAGGGAAATCGATTTGCGAGCTATCTGTGGATGTTGGATCGGTGATTACCGAAAAGGGAAATGAACCTATTGCAGAGTTGGAAATCGAGCTATATTCTGGTGATGAAGAGGATATGAGAGAGCTGGGAGACGCGATTTCGACCCGATTTGGTCTAATTCCAGAGAACAAAAGTAAATTTAAGAGAGGTTTAGACCTTATTTTTCAAAAATGACTGTATCAAACGGTCATTTTTTCTTAGAATTCCTTTACTTTGCACGATAAAAAGTGTATAATTATATGCATTCTATGTTCAATAAAGATAGATTTTTAGGAGGATATATATCAATGAAAACAACATTTATTTCAAAAGAAAATAATGATGTAAAATTCACTATGGACTTTACCGCTGAGGAATTTGACGCAGCAGTAGTTGAAGCCTACAAGGAAACAAAGGACCAGTTTACAATAGACGGTTTTAGAAAAGGTAAGGCACCTAGAAGCATCATCGAAACCCATTATGGAGAAGGCGTGTTTTTTGAAGATGCAATCAATAATATGTTTAGAAACAACTATTCTGTGGCAATAAGTGAATTGGGACTAGAAGTTATCGATAGCCCAGCTGCTGAATTTAGTGAAATTGGAAAAGGAAAACCAATGACCATCACCATTACCGTTCCTGTTTATCCAACTGTTGAAGTAAAGGATTACTTCGGAGTAAAGGTTGAGCAGACAGAAGAAAAGGTGAAGGCAGAAGATGTAGATAAAGAAATCGAAGCATTGCAGAAGAGAAACGCTAGAATGATTCTTGCTGATAGAGCCATCGAAGACGGAGACACTGTATTATTCGATTATTCCGGTTTTGTTGGTGAAGAACAGTTTGAAGGCGGAACAGCTGAAAGACAGGAACTGAAAATTGGATCCGGAATGTTTATTCCAGGATTTGAAGAACAGTTGGTTGGCGCAACACCTGGAGAAAAGAAGGATGTTATCGTTACATTCCCTGCAGATTACCATGCAGACAACCTAGCTGGAAAAGAAGCCGTATTCCATTGCTTGATTCACGAAGTGAAAGAAGAACAGCTTCCAGAGCTTGATGATGAGTTTGCAAAGGACGTAAGCGAATATGATACTTTAGATGAGCTAAAGAAAGCAACAGAAGAAAGACTTCAGAAGAATTTAGACGCTCAATCACTTAATGCAGCAAAAGATGCAGTAATTGAAAAAGTATACGAAGCAAATACAGTAGAAGTTCCTAAAGTAATGGTAGAAGATGAAATTGACAGAATGGCTCAAGACCTTGACCATCAGTTAAAATATCAAGGACTATCCTTGGAGCAGTACCTACAGTACATGCAGAAGGATGCAAAAGAGTTCAGAGAAGAGCTTAGAGAAGAAGCAACGAAGAAAGTCACCACTAGATTGATTTTGATGTCCATCGTGGAACAGGAAAAAATCGAGGTTACTGCGGAAGAGCTAGAAGAAGAACTAAAAGCAATGGCTGAGCAGTACCAGATGGATGTTGAAAAAGTAAGAGAAATGATTGGCGTGGAAAATCTAACCTTCTTCCAGAAAGACATTCAGCTGAAAAAGGTAATTGACTTACTATTTGATAAAGCAGAAGTAAAGAAAGCAAAGAAAAAATAAGCAGAACTAAAAGAGGGGGAATAAAGAATGGCTTTAATACCATACGTAGTTGAACAGACCAATAGAGGAGAGCGATCCTATGACATCTATTCTAGACTGTTAAAGGATAGAATCATCTTTTTAGGTGAGGAGATTGATGATCACCTTGCCAGTGCTGTGGTAGCACAATTGCTGTTCTTAGAAGCGGAAGACCCAGACAAAGACATTTGCATCTATATCAATAGCCCTGGCGGTTCAGTAACTGCTGGCATGGCAATTTATGATACAATGCAATACATCAAATGCGAGGTTTCAACCATTTGTGTTGGTCTTGCAGCAAGCATGGGGGCGTTCTTGTTTTCCGCAGGAACAAAAGGGAAGAGATTCGTTTTGCCAAATGCTGAGATTATGATTCATCAGCCACTTGGCGGATCGAGAGGTCAGGCATCAGATATGAAAATACATACTGATTGGCTGCTCAAAACCAAAGACAAGCTGAACAAAATCCTTAGCGAAAATACAGGTCAAACTCTTGAAACTATTGAAAAAGATACGGATAGAGATAACTTTATGAGTGCTGAGGAAGCAGTAAGCTATGGTCTGGCAGATAAAGTAATATCTAGACAATAAGGGGGAAATTATGTCAGACAAATATGATGAAAACAAACAATTAAGGTGCTCCTTCTGTGGAAAACCACAGAACCAAGTGAAACGACTTGTTGCAGGGCCGGGCGTATATATCTGTGATGAATGTGTTGAAATGTGCATGGACATTGTAGAGGATGCGGCTCGTGAAGCAGAGACGTCAACAGAGAGCACTAAATATGAATTGCCAAAACCGAAAGAAATCCATGAAACCCTTTCTGATTATGTCATTGGGCAGGAGGATGCCAAAAAGGCACTTGCTGTAGCGGTCTATAATCACTATAAGCGAATTAATGGAGCTGAAGAAAAAGACGGAGACGTAGATTTACAGAAGAGTAACATTGTGATGATTGGACCGACAGGTTCAGGAAAAACACTTCTTGCACAGACCTTGGCCAAGATACTCAATGTACCTTTTGCCATTGCAGATGCTACTGCGTTGACAGAAGCTGGTTATGTGGGAGAGGATGTGGAAAACATCCTGCTTAGACTACTGCAAGCAGCAGATTTTGATGTAGAGAAAGCCCAGAAGGGAATCATCTATGTAGACGAAATTGATAAGATTTCTAGGAAATCGGATAATCCGTCAATTACTAGAGACGTCAGTGGAGAAGGTGTGCAGCAGGCATTGCTAAAAATCCTTGAAGGTACAGTTGCTAACGTACCGCCGCAGGGAGGCAGAAAGCACCCACACCAAGAGTTTATCCAGATTGATACCAGCAATATACTGTTTATCTGTGGAGGAGCTTTCGATGGGCTGGATACCATCATTCAACGCAGAATGGGTGAGAAAGTCATCGGATTCAATTCTGATGTATCCCTAAACAAGGTGGATGAGAAAACACTCTTGAAGCATATTGAACCAGAAGATCTATTAAAGTTTGGGTTAATTCCAGAGTTTATCGGTAGACTTCCGGTCATTGTGGCTTTAGAGGAATTGACAGAAGAAATTCTAGTTAGAATCATGAAAGAGCCTAAGAATGCCATTGTAAAGCAGTATAAGAAGCTATTTGCCATTGACAATGTAGAATTGGAAATAGAGGATGAAGCTGTAGAAAGCATAGCGAAAAAGGCCATTGCAAGAAAAACAGGTGCCAGAGGCCTTAGAAGTATCTTTGAGAAATCGATGATGGAAGTGATGTTTGAAATTCCTTCACGAGATGATGTGGAAAAATGCATCATGACGAAAGATGCCATTGAGGAGGGGGGAAGCCCTACCCTGGTTCTTGGAGAAAAGAAACCAAAGAACGATGAGGCTGATGCCTCTTAATAAAGGCGACTTCGGTCGCCTTGTTATATAAAGAGAGGAGGTTGGCGATATGATGAACGAAGAAATAATCAAGGAAGAACTGAACAACGAAGAGCTAACCAAAGAAATATTACCATGTATACCGCTTAGAGGCGTGTCGATCTTTCCCAATACGGTAATTCACTTTGATATTGGAAGAGAAAAATCTATACGTGCCCTAGAGAAGGCTATGGCGTCAGACAAAATCCTTTTTGTGTCAACGCAAAGAGATGATGGTGTATTGATTCCTACTTTTGATGACCTTTATGAAATCGGTACGGTGGTGAAAATAAAGCAAATGCTAAAAATTCAAGGAGATGCAGTGAGAGTTCTCGTTGAAGGCATTTGTAGAGCCAAGCTTGAAGAAAGAATTACGGAAGAAAACTTTATGTCCTGCACTGTAATGGAAATTTACGAGGACATTGATTTAGAAAGCCTAACCTTAGAGGATAAGGCGGCTATGCGTATATTGACGGATGAATTCATTCAATATGCAGCCCTTACTGGACAAATCACAGATGAGGTAGTAGACAAGGCCATTTCAGGAGAAAACCCAGTGGCAGTTGTGGATAAGATTGCCAATGAGCTGGCGATTCCTCATCCAAGAAAGCAAAAGGTACTAGAGGAGCTGTATTTCTCAGAAAGAATTCGAGTTGCCACAGAAATCGTGGTAGAAGAAAATGAAATCGCAACGATTGAAAAAGAACTTGCAAAAAAAGTTAAGGAAAATATCGACAACAATCAGAAAGAATATTTCCTTAGAGAAAAAATGAAAGCAATTCAAGAAGAGCTTGGTGTCAACGAGGACTCAGGTGTAGAAGCAGCAGAATGGCTTAAACAACTAGATGAGCTTGAATTGGAAGAGAATATTAAAGAGAAAATCAAAAAAGAAATCGATAAGTTCTCTAAGATGATGCCATCATCAGCAGAAGGCTCCGTCATTCGAAATTACGTTGAGACCCTTCTGGCTTTGCCGTGGAAAAAAGCGTCCAAGGTAAATGTAAACTTGAAAAAGGCAGAAAAAATCTTAAATGAAGATCATTACGGATTAGAGAAAGTAAAAGAAAGGGTGCTAGAATACCTTGCGGTGATTCATTTATCTAAAGGAATCAAAGGACCTATTCTTTGTCTCGTTGGCCCTCCAGGAGTGGGGAAAACTTCTATTGCCAGATCCATTGCTAGGGCATCTGGAAGAGAATTCATCCGCATGTCCTTAGGTGGTGTTCGTGATGAAGCCGAAATAAGAGGCCATAGACGTACATATATTGGCGCAATACCTGGCCGAGTGATTTCCTCAATTAAGGATGTGGGAACCAATAACCCTGTATTTCTTTTCGATGAAATTGATAAAATCGGCGCGGACTTTAAAGGCGATCCGGCTTCTGCATTATTAGAAGTTCTTGACCCAGAGCAAAACAAGACCTTTACGGACCATTTCTTGGAAGTACCGTTTGACTTATCTAAGGTAATGTTTGTGACTACAGCTAACTCAACAGACACCATTCCAAGACCATTACTGGACAGAATGGAAGTCATTGAAGTATCTGGATATACAGAAGAAGAGAAAGTGAAAATCGCTCAGCAGTATTTGATTCCGAAAAAAGTCAAAGAGCATGGATTGAAAAAGGAAAACTTCAAGCTTTCCGAAAAAGCCATTCGCGATTTGATCAACTACTACACGAGAGAGTCTGGTGTGCGAAATCTCGAACGAGAAATCGCTAACCTTTGTAGAAAAATCGTTAGAAAAATTGTGACCAACAAAGGGAAAACCTATCATGTCACGCCAGGAAATCTGGAAAAGTACTTAGGAAAGAAACGATTCCACTACGATATTGTTGAGGGAGAAAACCAAGTTGGTGTAACAACTGGATTGGCGTGGACAGTCGTTGGTGGTGACACCTTATCAATAGAAACGGCAGCGGTTCCAGGAACAGGGAAATTGGTGCTTACAGGGCAACTTGGCGATGTGATGCAGGAATCTGCTAAGGCAGGAATCAGCTACATCAGATCAGCCGCAGCCAAATTGAACATAGAAGAAGATTTCTATAAGAAATACGATCTTCATGTGCATATTCCTGAAGGCGCAGTTCCTAAAGATGGCCCTTCCGCAGGTGTGACCATGTGTACGGCGGTAATTTCCACCTTGACCAACACACCAGTGAGAAGAGATTTAGCCATGACGGGGGAAATCACCTTAAGAGGAAAAGTGCTACCGGTTGGCGGAATTAGAGAAAAAGTTTTAGCTGCCCATCGTGCGGGTATCAAGAAGATACTACTTCCAAAAGAAAACGAACCGGATATCGATGAAATCCCATTGACTGTAAAGAAACAATTGGAATTTGTCTTGATTGATGATGTGAACGAAGCGCTAAATGAAGCGTTAGTAAAGTAGGTAAATAAATGAAAATTACAAAATCCCAATTGGATACAATTGGTGTAAAGCCAAGTCAATATCCGCCAGACACCATGGCGGAGGTGGCTTTTGCGGGAAGATCAAATGTAGGAAAATCCTCGCTATTGAATCTACTCACTGGCCGAAAGAAGCTGGCGAGAGTCAGCGGAGCTCCAGGGAAAACCAGAACCATTAATTTCTATCTCATTAACGATAGTTTCAGAATTGTGGATTTACCTGGATATGGCTATGCTAAAGTATCCAAATCGGTTACAGAAAATTGGGGCGATATGATGGAAACCTATTTCCAGCATCGCCAAAATTTAAAAAAAGTGATTCAATTGGTTGACATTAGACATGCACCATCTGCACAGGATGTCCAAATGTATAATTATTTAAAGCATTACGGATTAGATGGCATAGTTGTAGCGACCAAAGCAGACAAAATCTCGAGAAATGAATTACAGAAATGCATTTCCGTCATTCGAAAAACCCTAGATTTGTCGAAAGAAGATATCATTATTCCTATTTCGTCGCTGAAAAGAACGGGATATGAAGACTTGTTGGAAGAGATCGAAAAGCTTCTGGAGGAATAAATGCAATTCATCGCGCTTAGAGTGTTATTGAAAAGAATAAAGGCAATTCCTTATCTGATGAAGGATAAAACAGTTCCGCTCAGAAAGAAGGTGCTGGTTGTTTTAGGATTGCTCTATTTAATCAATCCACTTGACCTTATCCCACCGATATTGTTCCCGTTTGCCATTTTTGATGATTTGATTGTATGGATTTTCATCCTCATTCATTTAAAAGGCCAACTGGATACCTATTGGCAAGGAGAAAAAAGTGAAGATTTATCAAAAAAATTCCGTGACAAGAACATTGTTGAAGGTGTAGAATTTAATGTAGAAGATGATAAGGAGTAGTAATTGATGGCAGACAAAGAGATAATTGGTAAAATCCTATTTACCCAAGATGAAATTTGGGAGCGAGCAAAAATTCTCGGAGCAGAAATATCCCAAGATTATGCTGGAGAGGAATTGATTCTCATTGGAACCTTAAAGGGCGCAGTGATGTGGATGGCGGACATGATGAAGAACATCACCCTAGGCACACAGATTGATTTTGTTTCAGCTAGTAGCTACGGAGCAGGGAAAACCAGCTCAGGGGTAGTCAACATCAAGCATGATATTGAACTTGACCTTAATGGGAAACACGTGCTCATCATAGAGGATATTATCGATACAGGAAATACCCTAAAGCATTTGAAAGCTTACATAAGCGATCGAGGTGCCAAAAGCGTTAAAATCTGTACATTGCTGGACAAACCGTCTAGAAGAACTACAGATGTCGCCGCAGAATATATTGGATATGAAGTGGAAGATTTGTTTATTGTCGGTTACGGCTTAGATTTCGACCAAAAGTATAGAAATCTACCATATATTAGCTATTTAGAAGATTAATTACAAACAGAAAAGGAGATTTATCACTATGGGATACAAAGTAAACGTTGGATTATCAAACAAGCACGTACATTTAAGCCAGAAAGACTTGGAAACGTTATTTGGCGCAGGTCATGAACTAACCATGACTAAACCATTAGTACAGCCAGGCCAGTTTGCGGCAGAAGAAAAGGTTGATTTGGTTGGACCAAAAAGCACCCTAAAAGGAATTAGAGTGTTAGGACCAGTCCGTCCAGAAACACAGGTTGAAGTATCCATGACTGACGCTAGAACCATGGGCATCAAAGCACCGATTAGAGAATCTGGTAAATTAGATGGAACTCCAGGTTGTAAGTTAGTTGGACCTTGCGGAGAAGTTGAACTAGATCATGGTGTAATTGTTGCACTAAGACACGCACATCTAAGCGCTGAGCAGGCAAAAGAAGCAGGCGTAAAGGATGGCGATTGGGTCAGCATTAAAATTGAAGGCGATAGAGGATTAGTCTTTAACAACGTTCTAGTAAGAGCGAGTGATAAGTATGAAAAGGAAGTTCACTTGGATACTGACGAAGGAAACGCAGCTGGCTGTGGACCTGACACAGTATGTGAAATTCTAAAATAGTAAATAAGGTTAATTCAGGGATAGGCTTTTGTCTATCCCTTCCTTGCTATATAAATAGGAGTGAATATGCGTAAGTTTAATTATTTTTGCTCAATCGTATTGGTGGTTCTTTTGCCCATTATGATTGTGGTATTATCCTCCAACTTAATCGTCAGAATGTCGGAGCCATATGTATACCATTTTAATGATAGTCAGGTGGTGAATGAAATCCCGTTCAATGTAACAGGGGCAGAAATCGCCAGCTCCATTGCTGACTATTGGTCCCCGTTTGAGGATAAAGACTTTCAAGTGTATGAAACCAACGGAGCCTATAAAGAACCGATTTTTGTTGAAGAAGAACAGGAGATCATGGCTAAGGCCAAGGTCTTCTTGAATATTGAATTGGCCATTGGTGTAGCTGCGCTGATCATTAGCGCATTGATTTACATTTACCTTTGGAGAAAAGGATTCAAAAAAGCCCTGCGTAATCGATTTTATGTGAGTGCAGGCGTAACGGTGGCTTTGCTGATTATTCAAGGCGTATGTTGGTATATGAAGCCATTTAGAGCGTGGTTATATGATTCGCTAATTGGAATTAAATTGACAGAAGCGTCTATGACGTTACAAACAATTTTAAGCGGATCTTTTTTCCAAACCTATGTTTTGTTTGCAACCATTTTAGGGGTTGCTGTGTTGGCGGTGTTGACCTATATCAACTATAAGTTAACGAAACCAGAAAGAATATTTTATTGAGAAATTTAGATGAGGTATTATGAGTTATAAAGTGGACTTTCATATACATTCTTCCTATTCTGATGGGACAATGAACCCAATAGATATTGTGAGAAAGTATAAGGAAGAAGAATATGATATTATTGCATTAACAGATCATGATGGAATTGATGGCGTCAAGGAAGCGACTATCGCTGGAGAAGCGCTCCAAATTCAGGTTGTTCCTGGAATTGAGCTTGCGACCTCCTATACCCTGGAAGAGAAAGACATCGAACTCCATCTATTAGGATATTACATCGATATAGAGCATCCACAGTTGAATGAAGCCCTTCTTAAGCTTCGTCAGGAAAGACAAGCAAGAAATGAGAAGCTATTGATTCACCTTAATGAATTGGGTTATCAATTGACGGAAGATGATCTTCTTGATCGACCAGGAAAAACCTATGTAGGTAAACCAAACTTTGCTAGAGCCTTAGCAAAAAAGGGTTATGCAATCGACAACCCTTGGGCACTGATGGAGCAGGTAGAACGAAAGAAGCTTTCTACGAAAGATGCCATTACATTAATTAAGGAAGCAGGCGGAATGGCTGTCCTTGCCCACCCAATGAAAACTAAGGGTATTGGAGAACCAGGAACGGAAGCCTTCTTTGATCACTTGAAGACTATGTTAACACAGTTGAAAAAAGAAGGATTAAAAGGCGTTGAATGCTATCACCCATCAGCAGATGAACATCAAAGCTTTCAGCTGGTTACGATTGCAGGAAACCTACATTTGCATATTACAGAGGGATCGGACTTCCACGGAGAAGAGATCAGTTTGTAAATCATGTGAGAACGTATTATAATATGAATTGAATATACCTATGGAGAGAAGAGGAGAAAAAATGTCGGTAGATTTCATTAAAAAACCTATTGCAGCAGCAGTTAGGACAGAAAAAGATTTTAGCACAGCCCTTAGGTCAGACGTAGATATGGTGTTTTTACTTCATTCGAATATTATGAATGTAAATCAGTGTATCAAGGAAATACATAGTGCTGGTAAAAAGGCGTTTATCCATGTTGACTTTGCTGAGGGGCTAGGAAAAGACAGATTCGGTTTAGAATTCTTAGCAAAGCAAGGTGTAGATGGGGTATTGACCACTAGAACCAACGTGGTAAAAATGGCAAAAGAGTTTAATCTATTAACGGTACAGCGATTTTTTATGGTAGATTCCCATTCAGTGGGCACATCGCTTGAATCCATTCGGATTGCAAAGCCAGATATCATTGAGATTATGCCTGGAATCATTTTGAAAAAGATCAAAGAGTTTTCGGAGAAAATCGAAGTGCCGATTATAGCTGGTGGAATTATTGAAACAGAAGAAGAAGTTAGAGCAGCACTTGCAGCGGGAGCCACAGTGGTTTCCACAGGCGAGGCTAACCTTTGGAACATTAGCGTTTAAGTGGAGGTAATCATGAAGATTAAATTTTGTGGAGCGGCATCAGGTGTCACAGGTTCGTGTCATCTATTAACAACTGGAGAACATAAGATACTACTGGATTGTGGACAATTTCAGGGTGGAAAGTCTCAAGAAAAGCTTAACGAAGAGCCTTTCCCATTTGATCCGACTGAAATAGAATGCGTGGTGCTGAGCCACGCCCATATCGACCATTGCGGAAGAATTCCGTTACTCGTAAAGCGAGGGTTTACGGGGAAGATTTACTGCACAGACGCAACGGCAGACCTTCTAGATGTAATGCTAAAAGATAGCGGTTACATCCATGAAAAGGATGCAGAATGGAAGAGCAAAAGAGCGGCTAGAGCTGGAAAACCACCGGTTGAACCGTTATATACCTATAATGATGCAGTAGAATCTCTCAAGTACATTGAACCGATTTTATATGATCAGCAGATTCAATTAAACGATGATATGAAAATCGTCTTTAATGATGCAGGCCATATTTTAGGATCGGCAATTACGGAGCTATGGGTTACAGAAGGAGAAAAAGAATCAAAGATTGTATTTTCCGGTGACCTAGGCGTCATGCATAGACCGATTTTGAGAGATCCAACCATCATCAAAAAAGCGGATTATGTAATTATGGAAACAACCTACGGTAATCGACTTCATCCGGAAAATGCGACAAGCATCAATGAACTACTGGACATTGTATTAAAGACGGCCAAACGAGGCGGATCAGTGGTTATTCCATCTTTTGCAGTAGGAAGAACGCAAGAGCTGATTTATGAATTCAATCGATTTTATGAAGAGCACGGCGATTATAAATCAGAGTTAGATAAATTAACGGTTTACGTGGACAGTCCAATGGCGACTACCGCTACGGAGGTATTTCGCAAAAATGCCCAGGTCTTCGATGAAGAAACCAAGGATTACATCTTGCGTGGAAACAATCCACTGGATTTCAAAAATCTTAAGTTTACGAGAACCACAGCAGACTCCCAAGCGCTCAACTTTGATCGCAGCCCTAAGGTGATTATTTCTGCCAGCGGTATGTGTGAAGCAGGAAGAATTCGCCACCACTTGAAGCACAATCTTTGGGATCCGAAAGCCAGCATTGTCTTCGTTGGATATCAAGCAGAAGGCACATTGGGTAGAATGCTTGTAGAAGGAACAAAGGATGTGACCCTCTTTGGCGAAGCGGTTCATGTGAATGCGGAAATTCATAATTTAGAAGGTTTTTCTGGCCATGCAGACCAAAATGGGCTATTTTCTTGGTTAGCAGGATTCAGGGACCAGAAACCAAAGCAAGTTTTCTTGGTTCATGGAGAAGAAGAATCCAAGAAGGATTTCGGGAAACTCATTCATGAGAAGCTAAACTATGAGCCTGTTGTAGTCGTAGGAACATCTGAATTTGAACTGGACATGAATACAGCCCAGATTGTCAATAGAGTCGAAGCAGAAGCTGCGGAGCATAACGACGAAGAAATTCAGGCAGTAAGAAATCAAATTTCAACAATCCATAACGATATTGAAAACATCTTGTATAATGCAAACTTGGCCATAGGCGAAGAAATGTCAGAAGCAAAATTGGTGAAAATCAACAATATTGTTCAGGAGCTGCAGAAGGCCACAATTAATCTGGGGTCAATCGTAACGGAAGAAGATAGAACAAAATGAAAAATGTGATGATAATTGGAATTGCTGGTGGTACAGGGTCTGGAAAAAGCACACTGATCAATAAAATCAAAAGCCAGTTTGATGATGAAATTACCATACTTAGCCATGATTTTTATTATAAAGCCCATCATCATATGACCTATGATGAACGAGCGCAGTTAAATTACGATCATCCCGATGCGTTTGATACGTCGTTGATGATTGAGCATATCAAACAATTAAAACAATGGAAGTCCATTGAACGGCCAGTGTATGATTTCACCATTCATGATAGAGCAGACGAAACCATAACGGTGAAGCCTGCTAAGGTTATTGTTGTGGAAGGAATTTTAATCTTTGAACATCAAGGCTTATTAGACCTTTGTGACATTAAAGTGTTCGTAGATACTGATGCAGACGTGAGAATCATCAGAAGAATTCTAAGAGACGTAAAAGAACGTGAAAGAACCTTAGATTCTATCGTCAGTCAGTATTTGACAACGGTAAAACTAATGCATGAGCAGTTTGTCGAGCCGAGTAAGAAAAAAGCAGATATTATTATACCAGAGGGCGGCTTTAATGTGGTTGCTTTGGATATGTTAAATCAACGCATCCACGCCCTTCTTCACGAAGAGGAGTAAAGAGAGAATGAATGAATTAAAAGTGGCCATTTTAGGCTTTGGTAACGCTGGACAAGCGTTTGGCAAAATGGTTTGTGATAAGGAAAAAGAAATTGAGCAAGCCTATGGGAAAAAAATAAAGGTTACGGCCATTGCAACCCATTCTAAAGGGACAATCATCAATGCCCGTGGAATTGATTTGAAAAAAGCATATACTGATGCAGAAACGATAGGGAAATTTGCTCCAGATACAGAAGGGTTATGTGATGCGACGACCTTTGAGGTCATTGAACAGGCGGATTACGATGTCATCTGCGAGCTTACGCCGCTAAACATTTTTACTGGACAGCCAGCCATTGATCATATCAAGAAAGCCTTCGGCAGAGGAAAGCACGTCATTAGTGCCAATAAAGGGCCGATTGCATGGGCTTTTGATGAATTATCAGCCATGGCAAAAGAAAAAGGCGTTATGTTTTTTTATGAAACAACAGTAATGGATGGTACGCCAGTATTCAACTTAGTTGAACATACATTGAATATGTGTAAGGTCACGGAGGTATCGGGGATTCTCAATAGTACAACCAACTACATTCTTGAGGAACTTGCCGCTGGAAAAGCATATGATGAAGTCATTGCGGCTGGCAAGGAAATTGGGTTTATTGAAGCAGATCCTGCTATGGATATTGAGGGTTATGATGCGGCAGCAAAAGTCACTGCGCTGCTGAACGTTTTGATGCATGCAGGAATTACGCCCAATGATGTAGACAGAACAGGAATTGAGAACATCACGGTTCAGGATATAGAAGATGCTAAATCGAGAGGGAAAGTGATTAAGCTGCTGTGCAGCGGAAGCCTTCATGACGGAAAAGTTGTGGCGCAGGTGAAGCCTGTAGAAGTAGAGCAAAATCACATGCTAGCATCTATCGATAGCACCACGTCGGTTGTATCCATTACGACAGATTTAATGGGTAAGCTATCCATTATCGAACATGCACCTGAAATTGAGCAAACAGCCTATGGAATTTTTGGTGACTTACTTAGAGTGTTAGACGGATTAAAATAGGAGATAACTAGCGAATGAAAGAAAAAATTACGGACAAAAAAGTAGTCATCTACTTACTTGTCCTCTTGTGCTCACTTTTTTGGGGATTCTCATTCTTGGGCATCACAGTGGCGCTAGAAAAATTGGCGGTCATGCAGCTTCTTGCGATAAGATGGACCATTGCAGCAGTAATATTCATTGTATTGGGCGCACTGAAAATCGTAAAGGTAAACTTTAAGGGTAAAAATATTAAGCTCTTGTTGATGGTTGGTATTTTCCAGCCTTGTATCTATGCGATTTTTGAAACCTTAGGAATCGGATTGACGACCACGTCGGAATCGTCAATTTTTATTGCGACCATTCCTTTAGCGGTGTTGTTGATTGGAACAGTCGTATTGCATAGAAAAAATAGCAAGAAAACAATATTTTCCATTATTCTAGCTGTTGCAGGGGTAATGATTTGTATTGGTTTTGCACCGGGATTTTCCATCGCCGGAAAAGGAACAGGCTACTTGGCACTGATTGGAGCGGTAATTGCGGCGGCATGCTACTCCTTTACCAGCAGTAGAGCATCAAAGGAGTTCTCCACCATAGAGATAACCTTTGGCATGGCAATTATGGCAGGGGTATTTTTTAACGCCTTAAGCTTCGGAATGGGCTATGGTGTATCGGGATATATTCTTTGCTTTTCTGATTGGAAGCTATTAGCAGGGGTTCTATTTTTGGGAACCTGCTGTTCTTGTATCTGTTATCTTATCTTTAATTTTGTTTTAGGAAAACTGCCTACAGAGATTGGAACAAACCTGGTAACCAACTCCACGACTGCCATTGGCGTCCTTACAGGATGTGCCTTTGCAGGGGATGATTTCGGTTGGTATACCGTTCTTGGACTCATTATGACCATCACAGGAATTTGGATTTCCTCTTTGCCAGATAAAAAGTAATTGACATAATATGGAAACTATGGTAAAAATTAACTAGAGGTTTCGGAAAGAGAATATTATGGCAAGAGAATGGCAACAAACGAAAATGATTGGCTATACTATGCCAAACGCTGTCTATTACCAGAGCATTTGGGCAGTGAGGGATTTGACGCGTATGGAAAGTAGAGTAAAGGAGTTAGCGGAGGTCAATGTAGGAAGCCACAGTGTGGTTAACGACAGAGGCACTGACTACGATCGTGTAAAGCCTACAGAGAAAACGGCATTAGAACGGTTGGTGTTAGAGGAACGCATTCGTGGAATTGAAAATGCATTGGCTTTGGTTCCAGAAAATTATCGATCCTTGGTGATGAACAACATCGTTTCTAAGGCTAATCCTGAGGGATGCGCTGACAAAATCTGGAGAATTTGGAAACAGAGGTTTCTCTATCACGTGGCAATTAATTTAGCAATTATGTGAAAAAGGTATTGTAAGGTGAAGGATAATGTGATATTATGACATTGTCCATAAATGGAAGTAAATGTAAATGAATAAAAAGGAGGGGAAACCCACCAATAGAAAGAGACTGGAATACCAGTCTCTTTTTTGTTGGTGGAACAGGAAAGGAGAAGCATTGGAAAAGGGTAAGAAAATCATTGGTGTGGTGTTGATCATCTTAAGTGTCACCGCACTATTTACATGGGAGAAATGGGGGAAAAATAAATTCTTGTATCACGAAATTTTGGTGCTGAATACCAGCGTCGAAAAAGGTGAACAAATTAGCGAGAGCATGATAGAGGTGAAGAATGTAGAAAAGGGAGATAAAAACACTTTGACGATGAAGGATATAAACAACGTGATAGGAAGAGAGGCTAAACAATATATTCAAGAGGGAGCACCATTATATCAACCTTATTTTGTGCAACAGGAGGTAGCGGGGGAAAACCGTGGAGATCATCAGGTGTTTGCACTTCCTAGTCAGCTGCTCATTTCCATGCCACGCACGTTAAGTCAGGGGAATGAGATATGGTTATATGTCAACGGAAAATCAATTCTTTCTGCGATGGTTTCTCATGTTGATGAGATGGAAAATCAAGTGGAAATACTGTTGACCAAGAAGCAAGTGGAGACTGTGGGAAAAGCCATTGAACGGGGAGATAAATTTCTTGTCACCTATCATTAGGATGAGCGCAATGTTACGAAATAGAAAGGAGTACAAGTAGATGGAAGAAAACTTAAAGGAGTTTATGGCAATCTGCAAAAGTGTAGAAAACACCTTTGATCGAGAATGGCAAGAAACTGATGATTTCGCGAAAAACGAAAAATTAGAAAGAGAAAAACAAGCCATTATGGGCAATCCAGCGGCAACGAAATTTTATAAAGAGAGAATCAGAGAAATCTTAACGGCTAAACAGCTATTGGATAGATGGTATCCACCGTGGTATTCGGATTTAGTTGAAGGCATCTTTGCTGAATTATATGGCTTATCCGGGCTTGCCCCTTGGGCATATGATATGACTGAAGCGTATAAACATTCGCCCTCGGCCAAATTAATTGGAGATCGATTATATTGTCTGATAGATGGGAAATCATGCCTACAGCCACAGCGCATTTCGAATCGCAGGAGACAGCAGCTAAAAAGGACTTTGTTGCTCGCCACACCGAGAGAACGACTTGAATACGGATTTCATGAGGTGTATTTGCATAATGGAATCCGAATCACCATCTATTCTGGAGAAAGAACCAAGGATGATCAAGACGTGATGGTCTTTAGAAAGTACATCTTGAAAGAGTACACCTTTGAACACCTTGCCCGTTTAGGTACAATTCCTGTTGAGGTGATTCCCGTGTTTAAGCTGATGATCAAAATTGGGTTCAACATGATTTTTGCTGGACAGGTGCGATCAGGAAAAACAACATTTTTACAGATTTGGCAACGTTATGAAGACCAAAGCTTGGAGGGACTTGCTATTGCTACCGACCCAGAGACTCCTTGGCATGTGATCATGCCAGAAGCGCCAATTATGCAATTGATTGCTGATGGAAGTCAGCTTTCTGATATGACGAAGTCTTTGCTAAGAGGAGACAATGACTATGTTTTGCTGGAGGAAATGCGAGATGCAGTTGCCTTTAATTTTATGTTGGATATTACTTCGACGGGAACGATGCGAAGCAAGGCAACCATCCATGATCATGATGGGGTCAATATTCCCTATAAGATGGCATCCAAAATCAGAGAGCGGTTTGGGGGAGAATTGAAGGAGCTCATTGCACAGGTGTATCGGAATTTTGATTACGCCATAGAATTTACCCAGCTTCCAGAAAATCGAGGGAAGAAGGTGATGAAGGGAATCATTGAATACACCTATGATGTAAGACAAGATGCGGTCATGGCAAAGAGAATCTGTCAATACGATTTCGTAGGGAAAAAATGGCTTTGGAGTGACGATATGTCCTCCTTGGCGAAGGCAGAAAAAATTCCGGAAATGGCTACAGAAATTCATGAAATGAAAAGACGATTATCGGAATTGAAAGCTGGCGGGGAGATAACGGAACCGACGACGATACTTCCTGGATATGATGAAAGAAGGAAATGAGATGAACGTAAATGATTTGATTTATGGGTGTTTCGTTTTAGGGTTAGTGCTTTGGCAATACCCATCTATTGATTATGTGTTGATGACCATTAAAAATCGCATCATCATCACACGGGATTTAAATGCGGTAACCAGAATGGAACGGAAACAGCCCTACGGGATAATGGGAAAGCATATTCAAAAGGTCTTAGATGCTTCAGGAATGAATCAATTCATACCGAGTGCGGAGATCTTTTTTATTGTTACGATCATGATATTTATTGGCATCACCTGGATGTTATCTATTATAGAACCCTTAACTACGTCAATTGTTTTTGGATTGTTTGTGGGAAGCTTACCTTACTTCTATACCATTACCCGTTTAAATAGACAGCGTATAGCACGATCTAGGGAAGGAGACATTCTCGTTCATGAGCTGCTAAATAATTACAAAATCTACGATTATAACATTGGAGAAGCAATTGATATGACCATTGCAACCATAGAAGAGGCCCCACATGGGAGGCAGGTGTTGATGAACTTGTCACGTGGATTGCATAGTGCAATGACTAAACCGGAGGTGGAAATCGTGTTAGATGATTTTCGATATGCGCTAGATACCACATGGGGGAACATATTGGCATCAAGTATTTCCTTTGCGCACATCAATGGAGTGCGCGTGGATTGTGCGCTAGAGGACTTAGCAGAAACCATGACCAAAAGTCGAAAAGTACTAGAGCATGGGAAAAGAGAAAACAATGAGGCCAGGCTCATGCTTACCTATCTTGCTCCAGTTAGCTACTTGCTGTCAATAGTGGGTGCGTGTAAGTATTTTGGATTTACCCTGCAAAAGTTTTTTGTCTATCAATTTTCAACGCCAACAGGATTAAGCTGGTTTCTCATTATGGTGATGATTTATATTGGTGGGGTACTGGTCAATGGGTTTTTGGCTAGTGAAAAGATGGATATTTGAGAGGTGACAATGAATAAAAGAAACATGAAATGGTACACGGAGGAAGCGAAAAAGAAAATCGAAAAGCATTGGATAAAGTGGAATATGGAACAAATGGAACGAGAAATATTCAACAGCTGTATTTTCTTGAAAAATCTGGCAATCGTTTATCAGGATCGGCCAATGTCAGGAGATTTTATCTTGGAAGAATTGATGAGCAATAGTAAGCACTTGCGTAATGTTTATGCAGACATTCTATCGGCTTACCGAAATGGAAAGGGAGAGGAGGCCATTTCCAGCCTACAAAAGAAAATTCCCATTAAATCAGCAAAACGGTTTACGATGATTTTATTGAAAATTGACCAAATCAATCCATCGGAGCTCATATCTTATATGACCTCCTTTGAGGAGGCTTTTGCTGGAGAAAGAATGACAAAAGGGATGAAAAGAGCAGAACGAAAAAGCTTGATCACCACAATGGTGGCAACAGCAAGTATTTTTGCGATTTTGCTCAATTTCGTCATTGTCTTTGTGTTTTTAGATACGTTAAGCATGTTGAGAGAAATTGTATGAGGAGGAAAAAATGAAAAACTTGATTATTATTATCGGCACGATTTTGTTGGGCGTTATCATCGTAAATACGATGGTTTTAGGGGATAGTGAAACTTCGCTACAGGGCGCAGCACAAAGCGTAGTAGAACAAGGTATAGATAGCATCAATACGATGCAAATAGGAGAATAAATCATGAAGGAACTCATTGTGATTGTGGGAGCGATTGTATTAGGCTGCTTGATTTTCGATATGATTGCAGGGGATGAGAATAGCTTGAAAGCAGCAGGGAAAAATGTGATGGAAAAAACCGTAGAACTGTATAAGGAGCAGTAGAAATGAAGCACTTAATTACGCTCATCCCATGTATGATGATTTTGCTGGTGCTTACCATGCAATTCAGCCAAAACCAAATTGTGCATCATCAGCTTATTGCGGCGGACAAGACGGTCAACGATTTTAGAGACGTCATCAAAGAAGAGGGGTGCTTGACTCCTCGAACTGAACAAGAATTAAGACGTCGTCTGAGCAAAATTGTCCATTGCTCTGAAGATGAAATTAGGATTTCGGGAGATAGGAAGCCGAAAGCACGTGGCAATTGGATTCATCTTATGGTCAGTATACCGATAAACAGCTTAGTGATAGAGACGGATTTTTGGGGGATGGAGGAACAGGATACACGCATGGACTATAAGCTTGAACGATATATCAGTAGCATGTATCTAGAAGAGGAAGCGTCATGAAAAATGCAATCATCACCATAGGGGCTATGCTATTTATGACCATCATGATTGGTTACCAAATGGAATTGAATCAGCTGCTGCGAGAAAAAGAAATGCTAACTTTTGTTGCAGAAGAAGCAGCCATTGTTGCGGCCAATCAATTAGAGCATTCAGTGCAGAAAGATGCTACGGAAGCTGCTAAGAAGGCAGTTGCCTTAAATTTGCCAGAGAGAAGGGTGAGCGTAGAGGTGACGTTTCACCAAAAAAGCAAATCAGAAACTCTGGTTAACGTAAACCTGATCGGTCAACAGCTTCAAGGCAGAGGATGCTGCATAGCGATCAAAAAACAAAAGACTCGGTAGCTTACCGAGTCTAGTATATGGCATGGATTAATGGCTGCAAGAATGACCGTGATTACCACAGGTATGGCCGTGACCGTGACCTTCACCGTGATGGCTGCATTGCACATGCTCGTTGTATTCAAGTGTACCTGTGACTAAAGCTTCAGCGGCTGCATCTGCATCGCCAGAAACACCACCAAAAAGCTTGATGCCGACTTCGGCTAGTGCTGTTTGCGCACCACCGCCGATACCACCGCAAATGAGCATATCTACATCCAGGTTTTTCAGAAAGCCAGCAAGAGCACCATGTCCACTGCCAGCGGCATTTTCTACTTTAGCAGAAAGAATTTTTCCGTCCTCTACATCATATATTTTAAAATTCTCACAGTGGCCAAAGTGTTGAAAGATTTGACCATTTTCGTATGTAACAGCAATTTTCATCGAGTTGTTCTCCTTTTCTATTCTACCGATTTTTTTGTTTTGATGGGAAACATCATAGTCACCGCCACCAATTAAAAGCATTTTTTCATTGATTAAGGCATCAGACATTTTTTTGCGCGCGGTGTCATAGATGTTGGTTACCGTTGGACGAGAAATGTTCATGTTGATTGCACATTCTTCATGGGTCAATCCCATGTAGTCAATCAAGCGAATGGTTTCATATTCGTCAACAGTCATGATTACCTGCTTTAGACAATCAGCACGAGAAGCACCTAGTGGTGCAAATCCTTCAGAGCTTGGCATTCCATGTACCATTCGGCTTTTTCTAGGTCTAGCCATAGTAACCTCCTTAATATAATTAACATATGTTAATAACATGATACCTCAATTACTGACATATGTCAATAATAAAATGTATTGGAATTATATCTAATCAATGGTACAATAAAAAATGACTGTGAAACAGTAGAAAAGAGGTATATATGTTAAGAATTGAACATCTAACAAAAACGTATGGAGAGAAAAAAGCTGTTGACGATTTGTCATTGCATATCCAAAAAGGGGAAATTTATGGATTTATTGGACATAACGGTGCAGGGAAGACGACAACCATTAAATCCTGTTGCGGGATTTTGCGCTTTGATGAAGGCGAAATTTATATTGATGGAAAGTCAATTAAAAATGATCCGCTAAACTGCAAACAAGAAATCGCGTACCTTCCAGATAATCCGGATTTGTATGAATTCCTTTCTGGAATTAAATATTTAAATTTTGTGGCAAACATTTATAAAGTGCCAAAGGAAGAAAGAGAAAGTAAAATAAAGAAATATGCTGATTTGTTTGAAATCACTGGTGATTTAGCGCAACCAATCAGTGCGTATTCCCACGGAATGAAGCAAAAGATTGCGATTATTAGCGCATTAATTCACGAACCAAAATTGTTGATTATGGATGAACCTTTTGTCGGTTTAGACCCAAAAGCATCCCATATCATCAAGGACGAAATGAGAGCACTATGTGATCGTGGCAGTGCAATTTTCTTTTCCACTCACGTGTTAGAAGTGGCAGAGAAACTTTGTGACAAAGTAGCCATCATCAAAAGCGGTAAATTAATTACCTCTGGTACAATGGAAGCTGTTAAGGGAGAAACCTCTCTCGAAAGCGTATTCCTAGAATTGGAGGAATAGTATGTTTATCGAATTAGTGAAAATTATGCTGAAATCCATTTTTTCTGGGATGATTTCTAGAAATAAGAAAAAGTCAGGAAAAGGGAAGATTGTCCTTATGGGACTTCTTGCGATTTACATCGTTGGTGTTTTCGGGATAATGTTTTTTGGAATATTTGCGACCATTTGCGATCCATTTGTTTCCATGGGAATGGGATGGTTGGTCTTCGGAATCATGGGATTGATGGTGTTCCTTCTATGCTTCATTGGAAGTGTATTTATGACCCAAAATCAATTATATGAAGCTAAGGATAATAATCTTTTGCTTTCTATGCCTGTTCCAGTTAAATACATTTTGGCATCGAGGATGGTAGCACTAGCTGCATTAAACTACGTGTACGAATTGTTAATCGTAGGGCCAGGAGCTGTAGCCTATGGAATGGTAATTGGGTTCACGCCGATGCAGGTCATCATTTTCGTTATCGCATTTGCGCTATTACCGCTTTTGGTGCTGGCAGCATCAGCCCTTTTCGGGTGGGTGATTGCACTTGCAAATTCGAAAATGCGGAACAAAAATGTCATCACCATGATATTTACCCTAGGACTATTCTTGTTCTACATGTATGTTTGTATGCAAGCAAACAATTACCTAAAAATGTTGATTGAGAATGGTGAAGCCATTGGAAACGCCGTGCGCAAAGCGATGCCGCCGTTCTATTACTTAGGTGAAGCAATCTTTGATAGTAATTTCATTTCGTTAGGGATTTATGTACTCTTTTGCTTGATTCCATTTGGCATAGTATATTACATCTTATCCAGAAGCTTTATTAAAATCGCCACATCCAACAAAGGACATCGCAGAATTGCGTATAAAGAAAAAGGCCTTAAGACAAGTGGCATATTGCAGACATTGATCGGTAAAGAACTCAGCCATTTTATCGGCAGCCCGATGTATATGTTTAATGCTGGAATTGGGTTAGTCTTCATGCCTATTGCTGCAGGGTATTTGTTCATCAAGAAGGATGCACTGATGGAGAATTTGTCTATGTTAGGGCTGGATAGCAGCTTTCTTGGTGCCGCTGTATGTATTGGATTTGGTACAATGGCATCACTAACCATTATTTCTGCACCAACCATTTCCATAGAGGCAAAGACCTTGTGGATTTCCCAATCTATGCCGATTAGACCGAGGGATGCCATTATGGCGAAGGCACACATACATACCATTTGTAGCTTGCCATTCATCATTGTATCAGCTGTACTCATCGAGCTGTCATTAACGGATATCTCTTTGATCAGCCGTGTATTGATTGTGATTTTCCCAATTGCTGTGACGGTCTTTAATGCGTTTACCGGTGTATTCCTAGGATTGAAATATCCTAAGTTTGACTGGATTAACGAGATCACAGCGGTGAAGCAAGGTGCGGCACCAATGCTCTCCATGCTTATTGCAATGGCGACCATCGCCATACCTTCAATCCTGTATGTATGGAAGCTGCAAGGTATGATTGAACCAGACAATTATATGGCGATAGTTTGCGGTATCTTCATCCTAGCGGCCCTAGCGCTATATCGCTATTTAACCACGAAAGGTGAATACATTTTCTCCACGTTACAGAACTAACAAAAGCGAAAAAGGAGGGTTTTATGAAAAAAATTATCGCAAAAGATGACTTTTGGGAACTATTCCCCCAATGTAAATTAGGATTAGTGGTTTGCAAAGAAATGGATAATCACTATCACCAAAATGAATCGGAATACGAAGAATTGCTGCGAAACGGAGAACAAAAAGGTTTAACCTTTGTTCAAGCCGAACCTATCGCTGAAAATAAAGTAATCAAAGTATGGAGAGAAGCATTTACTAAATTTAAGACCAAAAAAGGAGTAAGATGCTCCATTGAAAATCTCTTGAAGCGAATTACGAAAGATAACCCAGTAGGCACAATCAATCCATTAGTAGACCTTTATAATGCAGTATCGCTTAGCTATGCGATGCCGTTAGGCGGAGAGGATTTGGATTGTGTTGAGGGGAATATTTTGCTGACTAAAGCTGATGGGAATGAACTGTTTCGAACCATTGGTAGCGATGTAAATGAGCCTCCATACCCAGAAGAGCTGGTGTATAAGGACGATGCTGGAGTTCTTTGTCGCTGCTGGACATGGAAAGAAGCAGAACGCACCATGTTGACAGAAAAGACCAAGAACGCTATGCTGTGCTGCGAGCTCATTGACCCAGACCGAGAGGAAGAGTTTATGGAGGCGCTGGAAACACTCAAGCAGCTCATTACAGAAAAATTAGGTGGGCAGTGTGAAATAAAGATTTTAGATCAGCATAATAGAGAAGCAGAATTGATTTAGAAAACAAGTGACTGTTTTGCAGGGGCAAAAAATGCCCCTGTTTTTTATTTACAGAAAGGGGAATTCGGGAATGAATATTTATTCTTAAGTCCCCCTTTGTTTTTACTCGACGAACCTATCGACTTAGATGACTTTTGGTACAAATCGAGGCTTTTTTAAAATTTAGGGGTAAAAACATGCAGTAAGCTCAGTTGCCAACAGAGAAATTCAAGGGCTGTCATGAAGATTCGTCACGTTACATAGGCTCACTTGAAATTGATGGCGTTGCAACGTGAATGTTTATGCATAAAACAGCCGATTGGTGCATAATGACTGAATAACGATTTTTCTTCCATTTTGTATCAAAGAGAAATTAGTACTTTTATTTCGAAAAAGCGCTTTTTGTACCAAAATGGAAAATGAAAGCTTGTGAGTTACCAAAGCCCTAACGTATGCTGGAGAAGTAAGCTGACTCCGGTAATGCCAACCCAGCAGCAAAGCCCCATGATTAGTGGCTTACCGCCAGTTTTCACCAGCTTTACGATATTGGTATTGAGGCCAATGGCCGCCATAGCTAAAACAATGAAAAACTTAGAAAGTTCTTTGATTGGTGCAAAGAACTCTGCGGAAACACCCATGGATGTAGCAATGGTTGTAATAACTGAGGCAGTAATGAAGAATAAGATAAAGAAAGGGAAGACATCCTTCATGCTGATTTTCTTACCGTCGCTAGATTTTTCTTCTTTTCTCGTTCTCCAGAAAGCCAATGCTAAGGTAATCGGAATAATGCCTAAGGTTCTTGTCAGCTTCACCGTTACCGCTTTATCCAACGTGGACGAACCTAATTGGTGCATACTGTCCCAAGTTGCGGCACAGGCCGTGACCGAGGAAGTATCGTTAACGGCAGTTCCAGCGAATATACCGAAGGCTTCACCTGAAGTGGCATCAAAACCAATGGCGTTACCAAAGGGTGGAAACACGATAGCCGCCAATACGTTAAAGAAAAAGATAATGGAAATTGCTTGGGCAACTTCTTCGTCATCAGCACCAATTACAGGTGCAGTAGCTGCAATGGCAGAACCACCGCATATCGATGAACCTACACCGACCAATGTGGAAATGTTTGCGGGTATCTTCATCACCTTTTGCAAAACAAACGCAATAAGTAGGGATACTCCGATGGTGCAAACAATGATCGGTAAAGATTGCTTGCCAGTTTCTACAATGACATTTAGATTTAAGCCGAAGCCTAGCAAAATAACAGCCCACTGCAAAATCTTTTTTGACGTGAATTTAATGCCAGCTTCAACATTGGTTTTGTCTTTCAAAAGTAAGGTAATGATCATGCCGGAAACAATGGCAATGACAGCACCGCCGATTAAGGGGAAGGCTTTTCCCAGAAACCAAGCAGGAACAGCAATGACCATGCAGAGCAAAATCCCTTTACCTTTAGTGTTTATAAAATCCATATATACCTCCAAGTCCAATTTAGAACAATTTTCATATTATACACCAAAGCATAGGAAAAGTAAAATTGATATTTGAAACAATCCGTGCTATAATGATTCCCAATTTACATGAATCTTGTACAACGAAGGAGAACATCATGAAACATCAATTCATAGCTAAGAGATATTGGAAGGATCAAAGCACAGCGATGGGACAATCCGACGTGATGGCCAAGTCTTTTGATGACGTCATCAATTTAAGCCTTGGAGATCCGGATTTGATTACAAACGATATCATCATTGATCATGCTTTTGCTGATGCGAAAAAAGGGCATACCAAGTATACTGACTTTCGTGGAGATCCAGAACTTCGTGAGGAAATCTCCAAATATTATGAGGATGAATATGGTATGCAGGTAAAAGATGAAGAGGTATTTGTCTGTGCATCAGCTTGCTTAGGTATGTATTTAACCCTTGAAGCCATAATTGATGATGGAGATGAAGTGATTCTTCAGGCCCCATACTTCACTCCTTATCCGCAGCAGGTTAGACTAGCCCGAGGTATCCCAGTAGAGCTACCAACACTAGAGGAAGAAGACTTTCAGATAAACGTGGACAGGTTAGAAGGATTGATTACGGAAAGAACCAAAGCCTTGGTCATCAACTCACCGAGTAATCCTACTGGGAATTGTCTTACCGTGGAAACCATGAAAAAAATAGCAGCGGTTGCGGTAAAGCATGATTTGGTCGTGATTTCAGACGACATTTACACTTCGTTTAGTTACCAAACACCTTTTGTTCCATTTGCATCATTACCAGGAATGAGAGAAAGAACCGTCATTCTGAACTCGTTTTCTAAGAATTTTACCATGACCGGATGGAGAGTGGGAAACATCATCGCGCCAGAATTCATCATCAAGGTCATTCAACAAATCAATGAGAACGTTGTATTTACTGCGCCATCTGTTTCCCAAAGAGCAGCAATATATGCGTTGCGTTACCGAAATGAAATTCAGCCATCGATGGTGGAAGAGTATAGACAACGGATGGTATATGCAGCAAAGCGGATCAATGAGATTCCGAAGCTCAGCGTAATCAACCCACCAAAAGGTAGTTTTTACTTGTTTGTGAACATCAAAGAAACGGGACTAACATCGGCTGAAGCTGCTGCGTTGATTTTGCAGAAAGCCCACGTGCTTGTGCTTCCTGGTGATGCATTCGGTTCCTGTGGAGAAGGTTACGTTAGAATTGCATGTACGGTAAACATTGACACACTGAAAGAAGCTTTTGATCGAATCGAACAGATCTCTTTGTTTGCTTAACCACAGAAATGGGTATGGATGATGAAAGAGGGAAAGGAGAGCGATCAAATGAACATGAAGATTACAGATGCAGCTAGAGCGCAGATGAAAAAGTTCAATGAACGTGGACACTATCTCAAAATTTCCATAGAGCGAGCTGGGTGTTGCGGATATGGGTATCAGTTTTACGAAAGCTTAGGCAAGAAGGAAGATAGCCTTATGGAAGTGGATGGAGAGAAAGTGATCCTAGCACCGAGAGCAAAGGAAATGCTCGAAATGCAGAAAACAGAGCTGGATTATATACGAAAAGGATTACGAAAAGACTTTTGGATAAAGCAATTGTAGGGGCGAGGTAAATGGGCTTCGCCTTTTACTTTTTGTAAATTCTTATAAATTCAATGTGAATTTTATGAATATAAACAAAAACGATGATGAATTTTCTTGCTATAATGAAGATAAGAAAATAGAAAAGAAAGGGCACGTGAATATGTTTAAGTTAAAAGTATTAAGCAAAGAAGTAACAGAAACCGTTCTGAAGATGCCAGAAGTCATAGAAACGGTCAAGGACGTATATAAACTGAAAGCGCAAGATGAAACGGTGGTTTTCCCACTGGTGTTTCACGAATTTGATCCAGGACATGCAGATATGGATATTAAGTCTGGATGGTTAAAAGGAAGTGACATTTTCGGACTGAAGGTAGTTTCTTGGTTTGGCGATAATGCAAGCAAGGGAATACAACCGTTAATTGGAACAATTATGGTTATGGACGCTACTACTGGTGCACCAATTGGTATTTTAGATGGCAGCCACATTACAGGAATTAGAACTGGAGCAGCTGGAGCCATTGGCGCTAAAGCACTAGCTAGACCGGATTCGAAAACTTTGATGGTTGTTGGTGCCGGCCATGTAGCCACATTCCAAATTGCAGCAACACTAATGCTACTACCGGGAATTGAAAGGGTGATGGTGTATGACGGCTTAAGCCAGGAAAATGCAGAACGATTTGCAGCATCAATGCCAGAGGTAATGAAAAACGAGTTTGACTTTGATGTGAGCGGCGTTACGTTTGCAGCAGTTACAGACTTACCAAAATCCACAGCAGATAGTGACATTATCATTACGGTTACGCCATCTCATGAACCAATTATCAAAAAAGAATGGGTGAAGCCAGGTACGCATTTTAGCTGTATCGGAGCAGATATGTCAGGAAAAGAAGAGATAGACCCTGAAATTTTCAGAGGCGCAAGAGTGTTCACTGATGATACACCGCAATGCTTGAACGTAGGAGAAATTGAAATTCCTGTTGCGAAAGGAATATTAAAGGCATCAGATATTGCTGGCGAAATTGGCGAGGTGCTCATTGGGAAAATTGACGGTCGCCAAAATGACGAGCAGACAACCATTTTTGATGCTACAGGAACGGCACTACTAGACTTATTGACTGCAAAATTGGCGCTTGCAAAAGCCGAAGAAGCAAATCTTGGAGAAACAGTAAATCTGTAAAGAATAGGGAGAAAAAGCATGAACATCAAGACATTTAAAGTAGAACGTTGGATGAATGAATATGAGGAAGATGCAGTATATAACTTGGCAGAAACCTGTATTGATTCCATTACTGTTGGAGACCTTTTGACCTTAGTGGGAGAAACTCCGGAAACATATTTGGCTGATTTAGCCAATATCAGATTGGCATATGGACATATCTTTGGTTCACCAGAGCTGCTAAAGGGAATCGCTAGCTTGTATGAAAACGTTAGTGATCAGCATATCATTCCAACCCATGGAGCGATTGGTGCAAACAATCAGGTGATTACGACGTTGATTGAATCTACAGATAACATGGTATCGGTAATGCCAACCTATCAACAGCATTACTCTATTCCTGAATCTATTGGTGCAGAAGTGAGAATTTTACAGCTTCGTTTGGAAGATGATTACTTGCCAAATTTAGATGTACTTCGTAGCTTAGTAGACGAGAATACGAAGATGATTACCATTAACAATCCGAATAACCCAACGGGCTCATGGATTCCTATCGATATCATGAAGGAAATTATAGAAATCGCAAAAAGCGTGGATGCTTACGTGCTTTGTGATGAGGTTTATCGAGGGATTTCTGAAGACGGAAGCTATATGCAGTCTATTGTTGATCTGTACGACAAAGGTATTTCTGTTGGCAGTATGTCCAAGATATTTTCCATGGCTGGTGTCCGCATTGGCTGGATTGTATCTAAGGATGAATCGCTTATTCATCAGTGCCATGAGCGTAGAGATTATGATACCATTAGCTGTGGCGTCATTGATGACAAATTGGCAGCGCTTACCCTTGCCAATAAGGAAAAAATCTTCGCAAGAAACAGAGAAATATTGAATAAGAATCGAGCAATTCTAGACCAGTGGGTTTCTGAAACACCAGAAGTAAGATACCTTAGACCGGTAGCAGGAACTACGGCTCTGGTTTATTATGATAAAGATATCCCGTCACAAGAGCTATGCAAGAAGCTGCTTGCAGAAAAGGGTGTACTATTTACGCCAGGGGAGTGCTTTGAAATGGAAGGGGCAGTTAGAATTGGATACGCATATGATTCTAAAACCCTAAGAGTTGGTTTAGACAAATTCACAGAATTCTTGAGAGAACTTTAAATCTTTGGTATAATGAGAGGAGTCGCACTGGCGGCTCTTCTTTTCACCTCAAATACATGGACAAGGAGGTTATGTTATGGCAGTAAAAGTTGAAGAATTATTACAACTACAATCCTTACAGAATTTCAAACTGATTTCTGGGGCGAAGGGCTTAGACCGAATCGTTTGTTCGGCCGGTATCATGGATTACGAATTTGTACCTGAAGTTGAGTACCATAACGACACCGCCTTTGAAAAAGAAAGCTTTGTGATTTCCAGTTTACTGTTTGCGAAAAACGAACCGGAACAAATCATCGATGCAATTAAAGCACTACATGATTTTGGTGCTTCGGCCTTTGCCTTTAAAACAATTATTTTCAATGAATTGCCAGCGGAAGTAATTGAGTTTTCCAATGAAAAGGGGTTTCCGATATTCACCTTTGGACCGGAACTGTATTTCGAAAACATTATCTACGAGATTATGGAAGCAGTACAGCGAGAAGATACGGAAATTTTGACCGAAGAAAACATCAAGAAGATGATTGAGCATCAGCTGCGTAGAGAAGAAATTTCCCTCATCAGCAAGGGCGTATCGTTGATGTTTAAACAATATGCCATGGCAGTGTACATTAGCCCTGAAAAAGAAAAGCCAGCGCTGGATAGCAGTCGATTGTATCGAAGCTTCTACTTGAACAAAAATCTAAAGCACAAAAGTATCTTAGCGAGATACCATAAGGGCATGTTCATTGTCATTACGGGAGCATTTACAGAAGAAGCTAAGTTTGAAGTGATTTTGCAAGAGGTTTTAGACAACCTGTCCATTAGAAACGAAGACGTTTGCTTATCCAGAAGCAATATTCATCATCCCCATGAGGAGTTGGATCGATGCTTTCGAGAAAGCTATTATACGCATATTGCCAGTACCGTAGAAAACAAACAATACCACCGTTATGATGAAATTGGATCACTGAAGTACTTGATCCCATTGAAAGATGATTTTTCCGTCGGAGAATACACTGAAAACTTATTGAAACCGATTCTCGATAAAGAGGAGTTTTTCAATACCTTAACGCAATTGGTGATGAATCATGGAGATATTGTTATGACGGCGTCAGATTGCAATTGCCATCAAAATACCATTCGCTATCGATTGACGAAAATTAAGGAGTTAATCGGCGCAAGCGAACAGACGGAATTCGAATTTTATAGCGAGTTGGCAACAGCCATTCGCATTCATTTATTAAAAAAGCAAGTCGACCTATAGGTGACTTGCTTTTTCTTATTTAATTGATTTGATTTTCGTGTCTCCAATGATATCTGCTGCTCGGCCAACCTTGTTGGCTAAAGTGTTCAGATCCTTGGAAAACTCTCTAAGAATGATGATTTCCTTTAGTGTACGTACTTCCTTGTCCAAATCATCGATGTCTTCCCAATACAATCGTTTAACTTGGTCATCACATTTCTTGGCGCGAACCAGATGCTCCCAAAAGTTTTCTAAGCTACCATCCTCCCACTCACTGACGGCATCGGTTATGGCGTGGATGGATTCTCCAATCAACCGAATCATTTCTACGTTTTTTTCTGTAGGCTCATAGGCGAAAAGAACCAAGAAGTCCTTTAGGTCTTTGATTTTGTCGGTCATATCATCAATGCGCCTAGACATGGCGAAAATATCGTGACGATCGAGCGGGGTGATAAATGAAGTCTCTACATAATCGATGAGATTGCGGCGAACCTTGTCTGCTTTTTTTTCACACTGCTCGATTTCCTCTGCGACATTGGCGTCCTTGCTCCCAATATATTTTTGCAATAGAGATACACTTTTGGAAGTGATTTCGCATTGTTTCCTTAACATCGAATAGAAATTTGGACGTTCCTTCTTTTTGAAAAAACTTCTTTTCTTCTTCTTTTTCGTTTCTTTATTGTTCATGATGCATTACTCCTTTCTATATGAATTGCATCCCATAGAAAACCAAGGCTCCGATGGCTGCCGATGCGGGTATGGTGATAAGCCATGCGAGAATGATTTTCTTGGTTACGTTCCAGTTTACGGATTTTGGTGTATTTCCTGTTCCTACACCCATTACTGACGAAGTAATCACTTGCGTCGCACTAATGGGGAGCCCTGTTAAATTGGCAACAGTGATGACCGAAATGGTCGCCATTTGCGAGGAAAAGGAATTTTGAATATCGATTTTGCATATATCCATACCGACGGTTTTAATCATATTGTAACCACCGGTCATGGTGCCAATTGATAGTGCAGCAGCTGCGGCAAAAATCAACCACAACGGAATTTCAATGGAGGTACCATAATGACCAGCAAGACCTATGGCAATGAGCCCCATGACTTTCTGAGAATCGTTGCTTCCATAACTAAACGCCAAGAAAAAACTGCTCAGCTTATGCAAAATCATAATTCTTTTGCTCCAGCGAATGGTCGCGTTTTTCAACAATCGATTTTGTAATTTTAAAAATAGAAATCCCATGAGAAACCCGATGACAGGGGAAATCAACATCGCCAGTATGACTTTGATCATAATGGAGTCCCATTGAATATACGGGAGTCCATAGGCTGCAATACCGCATCCAATCATAGATCCAATCATGGAATGGGAGGCACTAGACGGTAATTTGACAATCCAAGTAAATACATTCCAAACTAAACTGCCAACAAAGGAAGCTGCTACGAAGGTGTAGCAAAGGTCTTTGCTGCCAGCAAGTATGGGCGAAACGTCGATGATGTTCTCTGAAATTGTATAGGCTACGGCTGTGCCTAAAGCGATAGCGCCGAGAAAATTGGCAATCCCAGCGATAGATACTGCTTTTCTAGCGGAAATCAATCGAGAGGAGATAGTCGTAGCGACTACTGTCCCGCCGTCATGCATTCCATTAATATAGGCGAAGATTAGGCCGATGCCAATCATAAAGTAAAACATAATATACTCCTAACCTTTAAATTATCATTACTACTATTATATACCCCGTTTTAGGCAGAAGTATTTGTAGCGTAATAGATTTCCATCTGCTTTTTTTGTAAAATATCCAATTTTATAATTTATACAAAAAAAGAGCAAAATCCTTTGAAATATATCAAAACTTTAATCGATTGAATATTGTTATAATTTCCTTAACTTAAAACCAATTTATTTATAAGGAGATGACGAAATGAAAGAAAAAACGAAACTCCCTCGGGCAAAAAGAAAGCCGAGCCTGTTTGAATCGCTCTTGGCCGTACTTATTCTATTAGTTATATTTTTCTTTGGGTCTTTGGCAGATTTATCTGCACCAGCTCTGATGGGTATCGCACTAGGCGGTATCGTATTTATTGGCTGGCGTTGTGGTTACTCTTGGAGTGAAATGGAAACATACACTGCTGAGAAAATCAAATCTGCAGCCCCTGCAATGTCAGTATTGATTGCAGTAGGATTTTTACTTGGTGCATGGATGTATTCCGGTACGATTCCTATGTTCATCTACTATGGTGTACAGCTAGTAAGCGAAAAATGGATTCTAGTATCTGCATTTGCATTGTGTGCAATTTTCTCTACTTGTACAGGAACATCATGGGGGTCAGCAGCAACTGCAGGAATTGCCATGATGGGTATTGCAACAGCTATGCCTAACGTTAACGTTGCGGCAGTAGCAGGGGCATGCTATACTGGTGCTATCTTTGGAGATAAATTATCTCCTCTATCTGATACTACAATTTTGGCAGCATTGTCTACAAAGAACGACATCTTTGATCACATTAAGCATATGTCTAAAACAGTAGTTCCAGGCGCATTAATTGGTGTCATCGTGTATATTATTATGGGAATTTCCTCCAAGCCTACAGGTGCGGATACTGGATTACCTGAAAACACGCTAAAGCTATTAGAATCTTTAGATGCATCATTTAACTGGAACATTATCGTATTGATTCCGCTATTGATTGTGGTTTTCGGTGCGATTACCAAGAAACCATCTACCGTAGTGATGATGATTTCTGCATTGGTTGCCATTCTTATCGGTGTATTCTATCAAGGATTTGATCTTGGAGATGGCGTAACAGCACTTTACAACGGATTTAATCTAGAAATGGTAGAAGGTGCAAGAGAAGGATTCGTCGCTGCAGATGCAGGAGATGATGCAATGAAGCTTCTTAACCGTGGTGGACTTGCTTCCATGTTAAAATCCTTTATCTTAATTTATATTTGTTTCTACTTTGCTGGAATTATGGAGCAGATTGGCGCAATCGAAGTGCTTCTTGGAAAACTACTTCAGTCTGTAAAGACAAGGTTCACACTCATTCTTGCTACTGCAGTTTCTGTAATTATATTGGTTGCCATCGGTGGAAGCTCATCCTTGGCCCTAATTCTAACAGGCGAAATGTATACTGAAAAGTATAAGGAATTAGGACTATCCACCTTGAATTTATCTAGAACAATGGAAGACTTTGGTACCGGCCTAGCAGGATTTATTCCGTGGTCAGGTTCTGGCGTTTATTATCCATCCGTTCTCGGTGTGCCTATTTCGGCTTACTTGCCATACTGCTTTATGAGCTATGCAATTTGGGTATTGGCATTTGTTTATGCAGCTACTGGTTTATGCATTAAACCATTAGAAAAAGAAGAACAGGTTATGGAGAGTGAAGCATAATGATTGCAGATATGCACGTACATACGAGATGGTCTAGTGACTCTGAAACTCCAGTGGAAGAGCAAATCAATACGGCCATCAGCTTGGGAATGAAGCAGCTTTGCATTACAGATCATCAAGATTTTGATGCACCTGCATTTCCGCCAGACTATTTCACCTTCTTGCTTAACGATATTGGTGACGAGAAAACCAGTAGAGCGTATGTGCAGGATTTACTAGAGCTAAAGGCGAAATATGCAGAGCAAATCGAATTGCTTGTTGGCATTGAGTTAGGTATACAGCCTCACATTACGGAGCAGCTTAACCAGTATGCAACAAAATTTCCCTTTGACTTTATCATCGGATCAACTCATACGTTTCAAAAGATGGATGCTGAAGATGCGCGCCATTACGAAGGCGTAGACATTGAAACGGCAGTGCGTCAGTATTTTGAAGATGAACTGGCCAATGTGAGAGGGTTTGACAAATTCGATGTGGCTGGACACATGGATTTCGTACTTCGGTACGGACCAGGTGCAGCAGAGACGTTTACCTATGCTAAGTATGGAGACATCCTTGATGAGATTCTAAAGACCTTAATTGAATCAGGTCGTGGAATCGAATGTAATACATCCAAGTTTAAAGCGAAGAATATGATTAACCCTAACAAAGCAATCATCAAACGATATGCTGAACTAGGTGGAGAAATCATTACCTTTGGCTCTGATGCTCATGTATCTTCTCGCTTAGGCGAGGGCTTTCATGAAGTTGGCCAAATCGTCAAAGACTGTGGAATAAACCATTACGCAGTGTTCCGTCAACATAAACCTACTTTCTATAATATCTAATCAATAAGAGCGATTGAGGATTCAATCGCTCTTATTGTATGTTTGAAAATCTTTACTTCCTCTTTTTTGGTTTATCCTATATAATATTAGTGTGGGGTAATTATCTCACAACAATGATGATGGGAGGCATTGCATCATTTTGAAAAAGAAGGTTTATGTTGTGGTCAGTAGGACCAATACATTAGTCGGAAAAGTAATCCGTATTATGACTAAATTTGAATACAATCATGTTTCTGTTTCATTATGCGAGGACATACAACCGATGTTTTCCTTTGCGAGGTATCGGGGCAGAAGTTTTTGGCGTGGCGGATTTGTTGAGGAATCTTGGTTAAGATATTTATATCAGGGCAAAGATGTCAGTATTAAAGTTTTTGAATTGGAAACAGAAACAGAGAACTACGAAAAAATTAAAAATGAAATCGTGAACATGATGGAAAACGCGAAAGACTATAGGTATGATTTTTCTGGACTACTATTTAAAAAACATCAACAAGATAACAATAAAACTTGCCTTAGCTTTGCGACGGAGATCCTGAAAATGACGACAGGGAATCCACAGTTGGAATTCAAAAATATTGAATTATTGTGTATGTATTTAAACCAGTATTTGACTAAAGAGGATGTCATTAAAGTGGATCATAAATTCCGCTTCACTTGGGGGAATGATACATTCCATACATCCTAAGGGTAGCAGCAATATACATTTATCATAGAAAAAGGAGACAAAGGGAATGAAAAGGGTTGGAAGTTATTATATCGATCATAACGGAAATCGTTGGAACGTATTATTTCATACAGAAGAAGAGGTTGAACGGCACAGCAAATCATTGATTAATTGCGTAAACTGTACTAACTGTGTCGATTGCACCCATTGCACCAACTGTACAGGATGTAACAATTGTCACGGCTGTAGGAATTGCGCGAATTGTATAGACTGCATAGGGTGCAACGATTGTATCGATTGTAATCATTGCGTAGGCTGTAAAAATTGCACACACTGTAAAAACTGTATTGCTTGCACTGACGATATGGGCGCGTCTGATGCTGTTAGTCCGGAAGTGGAACAACAATTAGAGGCATCGAAAGCACAGTAATATTGGGAGTGAATATGAAAGAACGATTAAAGAAATATACGACACTAGAGGAATTATACTTAGACAATTATAAATTGGTATTTTCCTACTTATTGGATTATGATTTAAAAGATACTTATTTGCAAGAAGAATTGGCATCAATAATTTGGTTTAAAATATGGGAACGTCATGATTCTATTTTGGAAAAAGAGAAAAAATGGGTGAAAAACTATTTAAGAATAGTAGCAAAAACCACAGTAATTGATCATTTAAGGAAAGTCAAGAAAGAAAGCATTGAAATCAAAAAAATGGGAGAACTTATTGAGCCGCTTAATCCATGGTCTTCGGTCGAAAAAGAGGTTACTGATCAAGAAATGAGGCAGTACCTTTATCAATGTTTGAATATGCTGTCGGATGAAGAAAAAATGCTAATTACTCTACGGTTTTATCTTGAATTTTCGGCAAAAGAAACTGGAGAGCACCTGTTTATTTCTGAAGGAAATGTTAGAGTTAGGCAATTGAGAATAATCACTAAGTTACGAAAAGAACTCAACAAACTGATGAAGGAGAAAGAGTAGATGAAAAGCAGTATGAATTGCAACAAAATTGAATCTATTTTGGATGAAAAAATACTTGAAATATCGGCTGATATTATCAATAAAGAAATTGAGATGGAAATTCAAGAGCATGAGAACAGAATGATAGATGTTCCAGAAGAAATTCAAGAGAAATTTTTGAATATGGCGAAATGTTTAGATGCTGACCGAAAAATGGAAAAAAAGAAACAGAGTCGAAAGTCTTTGGGACGAATTGCTGCAATATTTTTAATCTGCATTGTTTCTGTCAGTGCGGTGACGCTAAGCTCCTCAGAAGCTTTTCGAAAAAAAGTGTTTGGCATTTTTTCTAATGAAAAAGCTGGATCAATTACCTTGCGTAATGAAGATGAGACTGCCTTGATTAGTCAATGGGAAGACTATTGGTATCCAACCTATTTACCAGAAGGTTTCACATTAATTGGAGCAGAAGAAGAAAGCCATTTTCTGCTGTACACTCATAGCTCTAGTAACATTGAATTAAGAATTTTCGAAGAAGACAGCTCCACTGCCATTTCGTTTGATACAGATACGTTTAAACGAGAAACAATACAAGTAGGAATATATGAAGGCTATTTGTTCATTGATGAAAATATTAAATCGATTTCAGCTATGTGGATAACTGAAAAGAAATTAATTGTGATAAATATTGATGGTTCAAAAGATAAAGCACTAGCAATGAAAATAATTGATAACATGGAATACATTGGTACTAAATAAAACCAAATTGTTTCGATTTTTTTGTAACGATTTCTTCTTTTTTTCGTATTAGTTTATAAAGAAAAGGAGGTCTTTATGAAAAAGATTATATGTACAGTTATTCTGTTAACGGTAATGATGATGTCTATTTCTATATGTTATGGGCAGACACAAAAAGAAAGTCAAACGGAGTTTAGGTATATAGCAACAAAACTTAATGCGGAAACATTTTCCCATTCATCAAAAGGAAATTTTTCGTACAAAGCTTATTTAGTTCCTAAAGAAACCAATGCAATCGATAAGGTGATCATTACTGCGAAAATTAAAAGAGCAACTACAGGAGAGGTTGTATTGAGTAAAAATTTTACAACAATACTAAATTCTATGACTATGCGCTTTAACGCATCGGGTAGCTTTGATACAACAGTCAAAGGGAGGTATCTTTTAAATGTTGTATATAAATGCTATAAGAACAGTAAATTGATAGAAACTGTTTATGGAACAACACGAATTGCATCATACTAGATTATATGATAGGAATATCTAGAATTTAATTTTTGCTATTTGATAAAATTTAAATTAAAAAATGTGTAACGTAACCGCCATTCTCTCGTATTAGTTTATAAAGGGTTGTTAAACTAATGAAAATGGAGGTGACACTAAAATCAATTCGATAACCTTTTTTCAAAGAAAACGTATTTTGAAAGGAGATTTGAAATGAACAATATTCGTGTTATACCCAATAGGGATACAGATTTACAATCATAAGACTGAACATCACAACGCCAATAAGACGATTTGCAATCTGTTCACGTTATGGGCGTTGTGTATGTTTCTCGTTCACTTTGTGCCATATGTGATATGAAGCAAGCAATTCAAACTTGAAAATAATGAATTCAAAGGTTACAAAGGGTGAAAATTTGGAAGGAGGAATATTTTGTTGCATACATTGATTGAAGCGTTAAAGCATGCAAATAAGAAACTCTTGACTTTTACAATTATTTTAGTGGTAGGATCGTTGATTTATTCAGGAACGCTTTTTATATTGAATTTATCAATTCCAGTGGAGAAAATGACGTCGCTGACAAATAGAGAAATCTTAGCATTAGAAAACAGAATAATCATTCGCAGAGGAATAGAAATCTTTTACAGTGTTTGTGAGATAGTATATTTTGTTGGCACCATTATAGTGTTGTGGAAATCCGTTACCGTTAAGACTACTCTCAAAATCAAGGAATTGCTCATCTTTCCAGCGGGCACAATTATTGCGTTATTTTTATGCAACATACCTTTTGCCTTGATGGATGAATATTTTGCGGTGGATTATTTTATCCCTGTCTTTGAGGTCTTGGGCAATATCTTACTTGTTTTTACTATCGCATGCGTTGTAACCTTTATGAAAGATAGACGAGTGTAGATAAAATAGAATTAAAATTGGAATTAAGAAGGAGGAATATTATGTATAAAAATATGAGTGTTTACAGAATTTTAGCGTTGATAGTCGCTGTGATTTTTGCGTTTAGTATAACAGCATCTGCTTCCACAGTGAATGAGAACTTAGGAGTAAAAAATAAATATTCATTTGCTCAAGCAAAAGAATATTTGGTGTCATTTTCCGATATTTCAATAAACGAGGATGGTGGAAAGGTTATCACATATTATAGTTTCGCTGATGAAGAGAACTTGAATATAATTGCACAGTATATATCGGAGCATGGTTTGGAAAAGTTTCAACGCGATTTAGACGCAGCACTTAAAAGAGCGATTAGTACAGAAGAACTTAATCGAACACAGAAGCAGGTTATGAGGACTACTCCAACAACTAAATATGCTTATGTTAAAGGAAATGGAACACATAGTGTAAGGTCATCAGCAAGTGGATTGATAAAATTTAATAAAGTTGGAGCCGTGGAATATCTCGTGGAATTAAGCTATAAGGCTGTAGTTTCAGGCGGAAAATTTGTAAGCAAAAAAAATGTTTCATTTGATATTCCATATATATCCACGGGTGGAACATGGGGGAAAGTAAGCTTGCCTGGTTATATAGATGATAATAGCGTGGGGGTAACATCGAATTTTGAGATTACTAAAAAATTAAAAGTTCCAATTGGGATAGGCGAAATCGTAGTTAGGTCAGAGACAAAAGCTGATATTTTTGCTCTAATAACAAAATTTAAAAAATGATTCTTGAAAACCATAAATGCATTTTGGAGGAATAAATTATTAACTGTAGGAAATGTAGTACAACTACTAATTACAGATGGAACTGCTGACAAAAGAATTGTCATCAAAGAAATATGTACATATCGACAAGTGAGCATATATTTATATGAACATCATCATATTGTTTAGTGGGTGTGATAATATCGCAAGACCATAAATAAAATAAGAAATGTGTAACCTGAATCTTTTTTGAGTGTGGGAAGGATTCCCCACACTCTTTTTATAGATTTGGAAGAGAGGGGAGATTAGATGAAACATTCAAACTTAGATGATTTGGAAATTTTGCAATATGGTAGAGAATCAAGATGAAATTTGACTTAAGGGAGATATTTGATATGAACGATTCTGTAAGCTTGAACAATATTCGTAAATGGAGTACTATCCTTCTTGTAATATTTATCAGTGGCTTTTTTCTTTACTTAATGAGTACGTTGGTGTCTTATCACTACATGAACTTGAATGGCTTCATTAGCCATGCTGAGCAAGGGGAAATCACAGAAAAGATGATGAACATGAGTCAAATAGCCAGCGTCATAGAGGATACATGCGCAACTATCTTTTGCTTTGGAACGATAATGATCACATATAGGCTCGTAAAATCTAAGGACATAATATCATCAAGAGAAGTTCTCAATATCTTTGGAAGAATGGTAGTTATTCTTCTTGCAATTGCAGGCGTTTTTTCGATGATTAACCCAGATGCCATTGGTGACATTTTTTACCCATTATGGTCAACTCTAATCGTTTTAACCGTGAACATGGTAGTCATATTGTGTTATGGATTTTTCAAGAAAAAGGGGGAAAAAAGATGAAAAATTCGCATGTAGAAGATATGGAAGCAAGAGAAAATCGTGTAACGACAAATTTGCTTCAGAAATCCTATCTTGTTTTTTGTTGGGTGTGTGCGATTCTCGCAGGGCTTTCGCTTCGCCAATGGAGTTTTGTTGTAAGTAATAAAATTCTTGTCCCATTATTTGTGGTCTTCGTGTTATGCGCAATAGGGATGCAGATTTACAATCATAAGACTGAACATCACAACGCCAATAAGGTAAGTTGCAACTTGTTCACGTTATCGGCGTTGTGTATGTTTCTTGTTCACTTTGTGCCATATGTGGTATGAAACGGGACTTTACCACTAAAATGCTAGAACCCAGTAATTGCAATATATACGTTGCAATTACTGGGTTCCTTGATTTATCACACATTGAACAAAAAGTTCATAATATAATCGTTGAATTTACGCATAAATACAACACTTATGTGCAATTTGTGTGCAGTTAAATTCTATATTCTATTTCTATTTCTAAAAAATGCAACTGTTTTTAAAAGATTTAAAGAAATTTATCCATCTTACTTGTTGCTATCTCTTTCGTTTCCTCGAAAACATCCTGGTAAATATTCATTACCTGCTAAACTTGAGCAGGTGTTGTGTTATTTAAGCGGCGCTAGTAGCTTCCTCTTTTTTATTTAAAGAATATTGACAGTTTATTGCTTGATTGATGATTTTCTATTTAAATGTGATTTACAAAACAGCCACACTATTGTGGAAAACAAACAGACAATAACAGAAGATATTGTAAACATTTTAAGGGAAGTGAATTCTAATTCACTATTGAAAATTTTCGTGCCAACAAATACTATTAATGGGCATAATATGCTAAGAAATAAAAAAGTCATTGCAGTTCTAAAAAAAATTTTTTCTGTTTTTTTTATCATTTCAGTTTTCAAATTCATTACCTCTTTTCTTTATAATTGACGAAATAGTGTGAATTTGTTATTATCCTATTATACTATAATAATACTGTTTTGGTAACTAAATTTATGAAAGGCAAGAAATTATGAAAAAATTGTAACAAGTATTATTGCACTCACACTTATCTTAACTGCCACTACTTCTGGATATGCAGTGTCAAAAAATGTTAACGATGTAGTTGAAGAAAATCCAAATGTTATTTCAGAGATTGTTTCCGTAATGCCTGAGCTTTCAGATATTAATCGTGCTAGCACAAGTGATCGTTTTAGGTATTCTTATGAGACTTCAGCGAAAAAACTACTCAGTAGAGTTGAAGTAACTGCGGCACAAGTCAAGAACACTAATATTTGCAAAACCATTGCAACAACAATATTGGGTGGAATGACTTTTTTAGGCACAGGAACTGCGCTTGCAATTAATTTAGCATCGGACATACATGCTCTTAATCAAGATGGTACTATTTACTCATATTATGCTGTTAAAAAACGCATTAAAACGAATGTGGTTACAGGAAAAAGATTTGTTGTAGGAGATAGGTGCCCAATATCAAATCGGAGGTTGGTGGAGAGTAAGGTAGATATGAATAATAACCATTCAATCAGTGGAAAAATTCTCCATATCCCTAGTCGGGATGATGAATATCACACACTAAAACTTATAGAAAAATACAAAAAAAAAATAACACCACATATATATGATTTTAAATTATATGAAGACTATCTATGCAAAAACTATAATTATAGGGTTGCAACGGACATCGCTACTCCCAAAATAAAAAGCGTCTTGAAATTTTTGAAAACAACATGGAAACAATTGACATCGATAAATTTGGTGAAATTCAACCTGTTTTATATGAAATAGAAAAAAACGAAAAAAGTAATCATTTATATATTGATGTTGAACCTTTTTCGAAAATAGTTTATGTCTATATCGAAAAGAATTCCGGCTATTTTGAAACGAACAGTAATTTTTTGGCTTATGATTTCTGCTTGATTCGGGGAGTGAACCAGAAAGAGTACGACAATAATTCTACTCAACTTTTAAATCTTATTTCAATGATGTATTGCCATGATTTGGAAGAACTAGAAGCTTTAGAATTATAAAATAATTAAAAGTCTAAAAGCCATTGTAGTGGAGTATTCATTACAATGGCTTTTATTATAATATTTTTCAAAAAGCATATTATAAATGCTTGATGTGTGCAATTTGTGTGCAGTAATATACGTAAAACCCCAAAATTAACCGAAATAACCCGTAATGGAACGGAATGGATAAAAAGCTAAAACCCCGTAGTTGCAATTACTGGGTTCTTCATTTTCTTACACGTTAAATAAAAAGTAAAAGGAGTAACGGTATATGAAATTGTATATGCAACAAAAGGTCTTTTCTTGGAAAGATAAATTTTTCATCAAAAATGATCAGGAAGAGGACAAATATTATGTAGAGGGTGAGTTTTTTTCATGGGGAAAAAAGCTCCATCTTTATGATATGAATCAACGCGAGGTAGCTTTTATTTCTCAAAAAGTGTTTAGCTTCCTACCAAGATTTTTTGTGTATGTTAATGGTGAAGAGGTAGCAGAAATCGTGAAAGAATTTACTTTTTTTAAACCGAAATATACTATAGAGGGGTTAGATTGGATCATTCAAGGGAATTTTATGGAACATGATTATGAGATACTAGAAAAAGGTAATCCTATTGTAACTATACGAAAAGAATGGTTGACCTGGGCAGATACATATACAATAGATATTAATAATCCCGATAAGGAGGTTATGGCACTTGCCGTTGTCCTTGCTATTGATTGCGTCCGTGCAGCAGCTGCTGCCGCAGCCAACTCAGGTGGCAACAATTAGATGGAAAAAATAGAACCCAGTAATCGCAACACATACATTGCAATTACTGGGTTCTTCAATTTCTTACACGTTGAATGGTTTTTATGAAAGCGCACCCTTTGCACTGCAGGTAAGGGTGACTGTTCTTGTGATAGTATTTATCGCAGAACTACCTTGATACTGCTTAGCAGTTGCTGTTGCAGAGGCAGTGTTGCCACTTTTGGAAGCAGATTTATTGGATATTTTCCAATTAGCATTGTAGGATGTTGCAGATACTTCAGAACTGGTGCATTTTGAGGATGTTCCAGTATAGGTAAACCTGCCTGTTACTTTTACAGACCACAAAGCAGTGCCACCAGGAGTATTATATTTGACAGTCTTGACACCTGATTTTGTTTGGCTAGTAGCAAAAAAGGAAAGCGGATTTTCAAACTCGGTGATAACAATTTCGTAATAGCTTCCATCGGGCAATTCTTCAATGCACACATCGGTAGTTGTATTAGCAAAACAAGCCATTGTAGTAAATGATAAGACTAAGACTAAGGATAGGATTAATGTGATTATTTTTTTCATGTTACACTTGTTGCGATCTGCAAAGATCACAGACTCCTTTCTTAACTGACTAAAACTCTTCAATAATAATTTCTTCTTGACCAATATCTGCTTCCCTTGCAAGCAGATGGTCTTGATAATATTTAACGGAAAATACAATGCCGATAATCAAAATAACAACAATACAAGCCGTTGAAACAATTGCCACTTTACGTTTAACACGAAGCTTGTCTTGAATATACTCATGTTCTAGAGAGAACAAATATTGCTCCATTATATCCTTTGGGTCGCCAAACTGTTTATAGATATTCTCCATGGTACAGAATGGGTTCTCGTTAATATAATCGAAAATTCGCTCCTGCAAGAAGGATAAATACTGCTTTTCTACTTTTGAATAAACGGGCATCAATCCTCGTATATCTTTTATGTAGTGTTTGACTTCTTTGGTGACGATATTATTCATTAGGGCGTTTCCTCACTGCTGATTCCATATTCTATGATTTTTCTGTTTTCATATTTTTCATTGGATTCCATGCTACCTTTTTCCAACAGGTAGAATTTGAATAGAAAGACGCCTAAGACAATCAGCAGACAGGTAATGAGAGCAACTTTGATTATTCTGGAGCCGCGTAATTCTTTATCTAACTGTTTGGTGGGAATAGATGCATAATAACCAGCCACAACATCTTTAGGCATACCAAATTGGCGCACTACATCGTAATACTCCCAATTTGGTGTTGCGTGAATCAACTCCTGAATTTGACTTTTTAAATGACGAAGAAATCTTCGCTCATAGGCTGTCTTTACCGGCAACATCATCTTTATTTGCCGATAGTAATCTTTTAACAGTTTTTCGTGATTAGTTTGCATTTTCTCTCAACTCATTTTCGACGGTGGAGACTCCAAGGATGTCCTGTATTGCCTGGGTGACCTCTGCATAATCTTCAACTAGTTCCTTAAGGCGCTCTCTGCCGACATCTTCCAGATGATAATACACTCTTGTCATTCTCTTGCCAACCAACTTCTTGTAATCAGAAATATAGTTGTTGTCAATCAGCTTGTATAGAGTAGGGTACATAGACCCCTCTGGTATGATCAAAACCCCTTTTGATTTTTCGCTGATTAACTGGGTCATCTGATAACCGTAACAATCCCCTTCGGTATCAAGCAGATGAAGCAAAAGCATTTCTACAGAGCCTTTTTTAAAATTACTTACGTTTTTGTTGTTTTGTTTCATAATATAAATCCTCTCATATGTTATCATTATAGTAACACAAATAAATAAAACTTACAATACATAAGTAAATAAAACAGTTGTTGACAAATGTAATGGGGTATAGTATTTTGAATATACAAGATAGCTATCTGATAATAAGTATGAAATAACAAATAGCTTATTTCATGAGTTGAAAGGAGATTAACTATGAACACTTTAAAGCATAAAGTAATGATTTTAATTATGTGCCTGGTGTTTGCATTTTCTGGATGTATTATGGCATATGCTGATACAGAAGGCGATAACACTGGCCAAGTCACTGAGGTTGATAAAGAGAATGTGACCGCAACAACAAGGGCGGGAACAATTACTGGTTCGGATCACTGGGTGTTACCGATACTAAGACTTAATACAGGGTTAAATGCTGATTTATACTCTGGGGCCGAGGGCTATACCATAAGCAGTACATATCACAGGACATCCATAGAGTACCTCGTTTGTTGGCAAAGTGCAAAAGTTGTAAGGAAATGGGGTACTGGTAAAGTGCAAGCAAGTACTGGATATGTGAGACCTCCGTATTCTAACTTAAGGAATGCTTTTAAATCAGCATTATATTACGAGTTCTAAAGAGGTGAAAAATGAAAAGTCGTCATGAGAAGATGTTAATAAGACTCCTACTGCTAGTTGGCATATTGATAACTACGATAAGCTCATCATTGCTTTTTTATGGTAATCTGAGAATTATCGGTTTACCAAATGAAACGGAAATCGTTGAAGACAGTACAACTCCGTTATATAGTGTTCCACTATCCGATTTATATGGAAGCAAAGCGGCATATGATTTGTCTGAATTTATGGAGCGTGAGGGCGTTCTAGATGATTTGCTTGAGATTAATGATAGACTGGCGAAAAGTCAAACATTTGAATATTATCAGATAACGGAACCTTCAATCTATTATATAGGAAGTTACCATGGACAATCTCAAACCATTGTTGGCGGTGAGGAATGTAGAAACCAAAAAGACATTGACACCGGGGAATCCCTGACTTCATTAAACTCTTTTGAAGTATCAGAAAACATTATGAAGCAAATTGACTCACAAATCGAAAAAGGACAAGCATTTTTGAAAGACGACTTTTCACTAACATGCACTGATGAAATACCAATTGTTCTCGGTAGTGCGTATGGAAAAGATATAACTGTGGGCGATACTTTTAACATGCGTTACTATTTGAGCCAGATTAAAGTAAAAGTTATAGGAGTATTGGAAGAAGGTGCAAGCATGGTTCTTCCAAGCATTACAATGGATTTGGACGGATATGTGGTACTTCCCGATATCAAAATTGCTAGAAATGCTATGGCAGATAAAACGCATAACGTCATTATGATGTTGGAAAAGAATGAAGGGTACCTAGGAATATATCAGCTAAGTGATTTCGATAAAGTTATTGCAGAGATAAATGAAATAAAGGAAAAATATAATTTTGCGTTAAACACCGAAACTATTAAAAAGACATATGAGTACCTAAAAGGGCAAAATGTAGAAGCAGAAGATGAACGTGTAACTAAAAATACAGAGCAATCAAAAGATGACATTAATCATTCCATGTCAAAAGCAATGAACACCATACTTAACTTGCTGATATTCCTTGGCGTTGCATGCACAGGCGTAGCGATTTGCATATGGCCAAAAGTATTGGCAAATCGAGCACATGACGTGCGAAGTGTAGTCTTTAAGACTAAAGCAGTTATTAACCTTGGTGGCAATGTCATTGGTGCGTATATCATTTCCTATGTCATCTGCATATTGGTATTAAAAAAAGCATACGAGAATTTCACATATGAATTTATTGCATACCCACAAAGCTGGATTCGATTAGGGCTTGTTATAGCAATTATTGTTGGTAGTATAATTCTTTGCAAAATGATTGACAAGAAAGATAAAAAAGGGGAAGGTGAAAATGATTGATTTAATAATTGCTACAATTGTTCAGGCCACTCCAATGTATCTTGCGGCGCTTCCTATTATCGTAATCGGAATACTTGTCCGGACAGTGATATCGAAACAAAAAGGTGCAATATATTTGGGAAACTTAGCATTTATGCTGCTTAGCGCTTCCATTTTACTAACACTTGCTGCGACTTGTTACTCTAGTGAATTCTTATCCACTTTTAATATAACAAATTTGACCAAATCGGGACAAGTGCATTTTGATCCAGCTGGTTTTTTAAATAATATTTTGCTGGATAGTTTTGCGGGGAGTTTTCACGCACTAGTGAATTGGGCTGGAAATATAGGACTCTTTATCCCAATTGGTTTTTTCGCAATGTGGCTCAGCAGAAATGCAAACCTAAGAAAAACCCGTATCGTTCTTTTATGTATGCTATTTTCCATGGCAATAGAGACTACTCAATTGTGTAGTGGTAGATTGGCAGATGGTGTGGATGTAATATTAAATACCACCGGTGCATTCATTGGGTGCTGGACATTTGACTATTTTATGGCGGTTACAGACGATTTGAATTGTAAGTTTAAACATCAGTAATAAAATAGAGAGAAAAGAAAAGTGGGATATTAAAAATGTTTGATATGAAGTAATAATGCTATATCTACAAAGAATTCAAAGCCAAACAATTAACGTTTGCGTGTGTTTTGAAGGTATTGAATTTAGAATTTTAGGAGGAAAAAAGATGATGACAATGAAAAAGAAGGCCAGCACAGGCGTATTGATAATATGTTTACTAATTTCAGGATTAGCCTGTACGTCGCGGTTTTGCAGCATTATAGAACCTGTATACGCTGCTACGAATGCAAGTTCTTTTGCTTTTTCTTATTACTATACCAAATCGGTGAATGGACTAGATAATGGAGTATCCCACTATTTAACCGGAGGGAAAGATGCACAACTTAAGGTTACTGATATATCTGGTGCAACATCTAGTAAACCAATTAGTATGGGTGTATACTATTTTGACAACGTTTATAATCCAAGCGTTTACCTGGGTTACAATAAGATTTATAAGACCGGTACATATAATTATCAAACATGTCCAAAATCAAAAACTGGTTATTATATAAAAGCTTCAGGCGGTGCTGGCAATTCATCAAAGTATGTGTCAGCTAAGGGGTATATACAAAACAGATAACCTGATAGGAGGAACCAATGGCATACAGTATTACTGCAAATTTTGTTATGGTATATGTAATCATATTAATAATTATATATATTACAATCAAAATAGTTATGAAAAGGAAGAAGTTTAACATAAAGGGCGAGCTGAAAAAACTTATTTTCGTTATGTATATAATCGTTATTCTATCCTTTACGATTTTGCCAATTCTAATCCCACCAATAGGTATAAAGGACGTTATATGGAATTTTAATATGTGGCCTCTGCTTGAAGTTTTTTCAAGCAGAGCGGGATTGATTAACATAGCGGGTAACATTATGCTATTTATGCCTATTCCTATTTTAGGAAAGCTTAATAAGTTTAAGGTGTTTGATTCATTAATAAATTCAACTATTTTTGTTGGCACATTTTCTGTGTTGATTGAAACCGTGCAATACTTAGAATCCAAGTACGGGTTTATTGACTTACCCGGAATGGTAGTAGTTGATATTAATGACCTCATTACGAACACGCTGGGGGGAATTATCGGATGGTTTGTGGTAAAATTCTACTGTAAAAATCATCAGTGATAAACTTGACAACATGTCTTTTAAACGATAGAACCCAGTAATCGCAACATATACATTGCAATTATTGGGTTCTTCATTTTCTTACACGTTAAATAAAAAGTTCATCACATCGCCGTCTTTGACGATATACTCTTTTCCTTCTGACCGAATCCAGCCTTTTTCTTTGGCTGTGGCGAGATTTCCGTTGCACTCGACCAATTTGTCATAAGTGATGGTTTCGGCCCGGATAAAGCCTCTTTCGAAGTCTGTATGGATAGTTCCAGCAGCTTGCGGAGCTTTTGTTCCCACTTTGATGGTCCATGCACGACATTCGTCTTCTCCAGCAGTGAGGAAAGAGATGAGATGGAGAAGCTGGTAAGATGCTTTGATCAGTTTGTCCAGTCCAGATTCTGAAATTCCTAACTCTTCAAGGAACATCGCTTTCTCTTCTTCGTCTAGCTCGGAAATTTCTTGCTCGATTTCCGCACAGATGACTACCACTTCAGCATCTTCTGTAGCAGCAAATTCTGTAACTGCCTTTACCATTTGATTATCAGTTCCATCAGCAGCATCGCTTTCAGACACGTTCGCTACATAGATGATTGGCTTATAGGACAGCAAGTCTAATGATTTGACGAAGTCCGCTTCCTCATCAGTTAAATCCATAGCTCTTGCAGATTTACCTTCTGCTAAAAAGTCATTGACCTTGGTCAACATATCCAGTTCTTTCTGTAGGGATTTGTCGCCCTTTAGGTTCTTCGTGGTTTTAGTGATTCTTCTATCTAAAACTTCCATATCGGACAAAATCAACTCGGTGTTAATGGTTTCGATGTCTGAGATTGGATTGATTTTGCCATCGACGTGGACGATGTTGTCGTTTTCGAAGCATCTGACTACATGGACAATGGCCGCGACTTCTCGGATATGTCCCAGAAATTTATTGCCTAGACCTTCGCCCTTGGATGCGCCTTTCACCAAACCAGCAATATCACAAAATTCAATGGTGGTGTAAATGGTTTTCTTTGAATTGTATATTTCGTGTAGGGTTTTAATTCTTTCGTCAGGAACAGTCACCACGCCGATATTGGGTTCGATGGTACAGAAAGGGTAGTTAGCTGCTTCTGCGCCAGCTTTGGTGATTGCGTTGAACAACGTGCTCTTCCCTACGTTGGGAAGGCCTACGATACCTAATTTCATATATTATTTAACTCCTTTTTTCGTTCTTTTATTTAACATAACGTATGCAGCAAGACAAAATACAAAGACACATAGACTGAGTACTTGTGCTTGCTTGAATGGACCAATCATCAAGCTATCTGTACGTAATTGCTCTACAAGTCCTCTTTCCAGAGAATACAGCATGCCGTACAGGCAAGCGATTTGTCCGTGAAATGTGCTTCGCTTGTCTAACCAAGTGAGGAATAGGAACAAAGCAAAACACCAAAGAGATTCGTACAGGAAGGTAGGGTGAACGTATTCACCGTCGACCAAAATGGCCCAAGGCAAATCTGTTGGTCCACCGTGGGCTTCTCCATTAAAGAAATTTCCCCATCTTCCGATGGCTTGTGCCAGCGCAACAGTAGGGAAAACCACATCTGCCAAGGTTAAAAAGTTTATCTTGTAGTGTTTACAAACAAAGTAAGCTACAATAATCCCTGCAATAATTCCGCCATGGATAGCCAAACCGCCTAAGCGAATATTGAATATTTTTGTCCAGTCCCCAGCATAGCTTTCCCAACTGAATATGACGAAATAGGCTCTTGCGCCGATAATGGAGGCGGGAACCAACCAAATGGCAAAATCTAAAATGTGTTCGCTCTCGATACCATGCTTTGGTGCACGGAGATAAGAAATGATGATGGCAAGGGCAAACCCTAGTCCAATGAGTACGCCATACCACATGACATCTATTCCAAATAACGTAAAAGCAACCGGATTTGGTGCAGTCATAAAATTTCCTCTTTCTTTTTAACTTCGCCTTTCATTATACCTAAATCTCTGCTAAAATTCAATGTATGAAATATGAAAACATCATTAAAGGAAAATTTATTGCCAGACCCAATCGATTTATCGCCCAAGTGGACATTGATGGCAAAAGAGAACAAGCGCATGTGAAAAACACGGGAAGGTGTAAGGAACTGTTGACCGATGGCGCAGAACTCTATCTGGAAGATTTTGATGGCCGAATGGGAAATCGAAAATTGAGATACTCTTTAATTAATGTAAGAAAAGGGGAACTGCTCATCAATATGGATGCTCAGGCGCCGAATAAAGTTTGCGAAGAGGCACTTCTTTCCGGGGAATTAACCCTTCCAGGCATGGGAAAGTTGGTGCTCGTCAAACGAGAAAAAACTTATGGGAAGTCCCGATTTGATTTCTATGTGGAAGACGAGAATGGACAGAAAGGCTGGTTAGAAGTTAAAGGTGTGACCCTTGAAGACAGTGGAGTTGCCAGGTTTCCGGATGCACCTACAGAGCGAGGCATCAAACACATCGAAGAATTAATTAAGGCAGTAGAGGAAGGATATAAAGGGTATTTGCTCTTTGTCATTCAGATGAAAGGCGTCAACGTGTTCGAGCCGAACATGAGCACCCATCAGGCGTTTGGGGAAGCCTTACAGCGAGCAGAAAAACAGGGCGTAACGATTCTGGCCTATGATTGCAAGGTGACCATGAACACCCTTGAACTAGATCAGGAAATTCCTGTGAATTTATATCCGACGAAAAAAACAAAGTAGTTGAAAAGAGAAATGAATGATGGTATACTGATAACATGAAAAAGAACATATGTTCGCAAACAAGGAGAGGTGAACGTCAGTGACCATCATGCATGTAGATGCGAATTCGGCGTATCTTAGCTGGACGGCGATAGACTTATTGGAAAAAGGATATCCTATTGATTTACGCACTGTACCTGCAGCCATTGCTGGAGACCCGAAGGATAGACATGGAATCATTCTGGCCAAGTCTATTCCTGCCAAGAAATATAAGGTTGGAACAGGAGAAAGCTTGTTTGAATCCATGCAACGGTGTCCAGAGCTGTTGGTGTTTCCACCTAATTATGACCTGTATTTATCCTGCAGCCAGGCAATGTATGAGCTGTTGCTGGAATATTCGCCGGTGATTCAACGATATAGCGTAGATGAGTGCTTTATGGATTTTAGCCGCTGTGAGCATGTACAGGGAGATCCAGTTCATGTGGCACATAGCCTAAAGGAGCGAATCAAGGAGGAGTTAGGGTTTACCGTGAATATTGGTGTCGCCAAGTCGAAGGTCATGGCGAAAATGGCAGGGGAATTGAAGAAGCCTGACCAGGTGCATAGCTTGCTTACCCAGAAAGAAATCGAAGAAAAATTATGGCCGTTACCTGTAGGAGAACTGTTCATGGTAGGAAGAGCATCAGTGAAGAAACTGAAACGCATGAACATCAATACCATAGGTGATTTAGCAGGTAGCGAGGTAACGCTGCTCAGAACTTTATTGAAAAGTCACGGGCAGTTGATTTGGGAATATGCCAATGGGATAGACTTTAATAGAGTGATTCCCAATGAAGAAATCCTGCAAAAGGGCCTCAGCAACGGTTTAACCATAGATCATGATGTGACCAATCAAGGAGAGGCACAGCGCTATTTGTTATCATTAACGGAAAGAGTGGCAGGTAGACTTCGCCGGCACGGATGTAAAGCGTCGCTGGTTAGAATCAGCGTGAAGACAGGAAGCTTCGTGTACTATACCCATCAGTTAAAGTTGCCATTTTTTATGGATGATACGACGAAAATTTATCGTTATGCGTGTCGCCTTTTTGATGAATGCTGGAAAGGAGAACCTATCCGACAGCTAGGTGTAGGCGTCAGTGAATTTGTGAGAAAGGATGAATACCAGCTTTCGGTATTTGAACTTGCAGGAATAGAAAAGGATGAGGCAATGATGGGAATTATATGATGATGGGAGGGTATAAGCAATGAAAATTGTGGCAAAACCCATAGATGTGGTGGCTACATTTATTGGAGAAAAATGGCCTACTCCATATAAGTTCAAGTATCAACAAAATAATGGGGAAAAGCTAGAAATTAAAATTGAACAGATACTAGAAACGGTAGAACGCCACATTGCAGGAATCGATACGATTATCTACACTTGCCAGTCTGAAGAAAATGGACGAAAACGAATTTATCAGCTAAAATACATCATCGGTGAGTATAGATGGGAGCTATATAAAATCTAAGGGAAAATGCGAAAAACTTGTTGACATCTGACCTATACTTTGATACTATATTTCTTGCAGTGATTTGAAAAAAGTCATGTGGCGGTGTAGCTTAGTTGGCTAGAGCGTCCGGTTCATACCCGGAAGGTCGGTGGTTCGAATCCACTCGCCGCTACCACATTATGGGCGTTTAGCTCAGCTGGGAGAGCATCTGCCTTACAAGCAGAGGGTCATAGGTTCGAGCCCTATAACGCCCACCATATTTTTTCAAATTACTGCATTTTACGCGGCCTGGTAGTTCAGTTGGTTAGAATGCCAGCCTGTCACGCTGGAGGTCGACGGTTCGAGCCCGTTCCAGGTCGCCAATTTTTCAACATCAATGTAGCAATGTTTTGCATTCTACAATAGAATGTGCTAAAATAATAAGTGCAAATGCCGAGCATGCAAGTTAAGGATGACGGCGGATTGCATGATTTTAGTCATCATGGTGGGTATCGTCAAGTGGTTAAGACACAGGGTTGTGGCTCCTGTATACGTGGGTTCGAATCCCACTATCCACCCCATTTTTTACTTTACACGTTGGGGTATCGCCAAGCGGTAAGGCAATGGATTCTGATTCCATCATGCGCAGGTTCGAATCCTGCTACCCTAGCCAACAACATATGATGCTGATTTTCGGCATCATATATATATGGCGACATAGCCAAGTGGTAAGGCAGAGGTCTGCAAAACCTTTATTCCCCAGTTCAAATCTGGGTGTCGCCTCCAAGACGCAAGTCTGAGAAGTGTTGAATTTTCAACACTTCTTTTGTTTTATTCGAGAAGGAAAAAGCCTCCCACATATTTTCAATTGCCCTGTTTAATTGCAGGAAAAGATACTTAGTTGCAAAAATAAAGGAACTATTAAAGGAACGCTCAAAGGAATTTTTTCAATCTAAAAAACACTTTTATTTCCAACACTTGAAAGCCAATTGATTACATAAAAAAATAATGTTATAATATGAATTATAGGAGGTATATCATGGCAATAAAAAGGAATAAAGGCGAGGGAAGTATTAGAAAATTACAAGATGGAAAATACCAAGTTAGATTGCAATACCAAAACACCTATGGAGAACTTCAAGATATTAAGAGAAAAGCATCATCTAAAACAGAAGCAGAAAAATTACTTGCATCACTCAAAAAGGGCAAAGAACGAGAGAGGAACTTAAAGAGTGGTAATATGTCAAATTATAGTATAGAACGGTACGTGAAAGATTTTTACCTGCCGTGGAAAGAAGAAAATCTTAAGCCCCAAGCATATAGAAGGATAGAGTCAACAATGGAGACTCACATCATTCCTATGTATGGGAGCAAAATAATATCACAGCTTACAGCAGAAGATATTAATAGAAACTTGCAGTATGCATACGAACAGGGAAAGAGCCATTCAACGATTAAGAAAATCTTTGATGGATATAAAAACCTCTTCAAGTTTGCGACTAGGATTAGAAGAGATATTGAAATTTATGAAGACCCGACAATTGGAGCATCAATGATACCAGAGCGGTCTTTTCAGAAAAAAGAAGTGAAGTGGTTTGAGCCAGACGACATCAAGAGGTTCGCAGAAGAAGCCAGCAGAAGAAATGCTGCGGGGGAGCTCATACACAAATATGGTGAAGTCTTCCTATTTCTGATGACCACTGGATTGAGAGAGGGCGAGGTATGTGCCTTAAAGAAATCGGATGTCAATCTCAAAGAAAAAATGTTGACCGTCGATAAGGGTATTAACACCATAGTGAGTAAAATGCCAGACGGAACAAATAAATACACCATTGAAGTGACCACACCAAAGACTAGAAATAGCATAAGGGTAGTACCACTGATGGAAGAGTCCGAGAAATACGCAAAGAGCATCATGAAGGACTTTCCTGACTCAGATCTATTCATTCACACAAAAGACGGGAATATAGTGCGTCCTGACACCCTATACAAGCAGTTTAATAAGATACTTGATAGTGCAGGTCTTGATAAAAGAGGTATGCACACGCTCAGACACACATATGTTACAGCACTATTTGAAAACGGCGTAGAGATAAACACTATAGCAGCGATTATAGGAGATACAGAAGAAACTGTGAAGAAAACGTATTTGCACTTATCAAAAGCAACGAAGATAAAGGCAATTACGGGAATTAATATCGTTAATCACTAATAGAAAAGATGGAAGACCTCTAATGGTCTTCCTTTTTTTAAAGCAAAACAACAAATAAAAGGAGAAAAGAAAAATGGAAAAAATAACACAAATGTTACAAGATGAGAAATTAGTTAATACCGCATTTAAGACTGAGGAACTGAGCATCAGTGCCCAGACCATACATAGCATGCAAGAGGCTTTGTTTCAGGCAATCTTTAACGGTGGTATGGATGTAGATGTGTATAAAATGGCTTTTTCCAATTTCGGAGAGCTTACATATAAGATGGCAGAAGAAGTGGAAGCGTTAAAAGAAATGTTGTTTGCAGAAGTGAATAAACAGGTTGATGTCTCTGAATAGGTGCGAAAAAACGGGTAGTTTAATTACTACCCGTCAATCTTCACTCGGTCAATTTTTATTTTACCGATGAGTCAGAACCGTCACTCATCTCATCGCCCTGTCAGTTTTTATTTTACCGACGAGTCTTTACAGTCACTCGTCTCATCTGGCTATTCGCCGTCTTCTGTGCAGTCAACATCTTCTTCAGAATCTGAATTCGTATCTCCCTTAGCAACTTTCGCAATAGTAATTGCACATCCAGTCACCACGAGCCACTTGCAGAAATCGAATACATTGTCAGTAAGCGTACTATCCACACCAACTCCAGTGCATTGAAAAATCATTGCAAGCACCGTATATATAAATACAGACAGCATACAAATGAATAGCACGATTTTTCTAGTCTTAACTTCACGCCAAGGTTTGTCGTTGAAAATCTTTTTTATATTCTTGAACATTATTTCACCACTTCTACATACTTATCCGTAATCGTAATCCAGCCAGCACCAGATTTTAATTTACCTCTAGTACCGTCTTTGTTGACTTCGACAATGGTATAAACGCCACCCTTAGCGCAAGTAGCACTCACTTTGTCGGATTTTAAGGACGGCTCTTTTCTGACGATCAGATTGCCCTTTGCCTTAATCTTAAATGGTGTCTTAGGCGGATTGTTTGGCTTAGCAGGAGTTGTAGGGGTGCTATTATCTACAAAAGTAACTTTTAAGTAGTCGCAAATTCCCTTAGCAATCGCCTTGCCATAAGCATCGGACTTTTTCAATTTAGTCAAATCTGCCTTAATGCTACCAGTCTCATAGATGCAGGCAGGCATATTAGTCGCCGTAAGCTCATACAAATCTTTTCTTTTGGTCAATCCTCTAGTAGTCATTTTCATATCTGCCTTAACACGCTTGTCAATTGCTTTAGCGATTGCTTTGCCCTTAGTGGTCAGATATAGAGGCATAGTGCCAGTAGGGGCGATATACCAGTCACAGTGAATACTCACAAAAATATCCACCTTTTCCTTATTTGCCTTTTCTACCTGTTTTACCATATTGATATCATTGCCACTAGTAGCATCTGTTACCACTGTAATTCCACTTGCCTTTAAGTACTTAACCGCTGCCTTTGTAATTGGCAACATAAGTGCTGCTTCACTTTCTTTATTGTATGTAGTTCCTGGGTCCCAAGAGCCATCTAAGCTCTTTCCGTGGCCGCAGAAAATACCAACTTTATATTTCTTTTTACTAGCCATTATAATTCTCCTTTTCACAAATAAAAAAAGACGCCTAAACGTCTTTTACTTTTCATATCTTCAATAATTTCTTTATCAAGTCAGTGTTCTCATTTTTCCATCACTCTTATGACTATAGGTATGTCAACAGATGGAATAGTTCCAAATGCCTTAATGACATTAGACTCATACGAGCAAAAAATCATTGCCAACATCCAAGCATCGATTTGAGCTTTGGTGCAAATATGTCTCGGTTGTATTTCTATCTCAAATCTGGCGTTTGGATATGTTAGTTCAAAATTATATGTTTGATCTGAAGAATCCCAATTGGAAGAAACTAGGATATCTTCTGTGTAGTAGGGCTGTCTCTCTAAACGTGCCTTGTGTTCATCGGTAAAGTCATTGCTCGACAATCCCTTGCCAGTCACCTTATCGACCTTCGCCTCAAGTAGTGCCTCGGTATTATCTGGCGTCAAGTAGAAAGCGGTGGGGTCGAGCGTGCCGTCTTCATATGCTTTATTATATTGTTCTTCAGAGAGGCGATTAATTTTTAGGACACTTACTTTTTCAGTTGTCTTCATTTAATGCACCTCCTTATTTCAGTTTCTTCAATACGTCATCTAATGGTCTGTCCCAGATAATATCATATGTAATTTTCATGGTCTTAGTCTCGTCTTTAATAACTGGCTCGGTCAGTTTATTATGCGTTGTCCAAGGAGTAGTGATACTAAAAGTATCGAAAAACTCCACGGTCTTAACAGAACTGGCTGACACATTTATATTGCTCAACGCCGTAGAGATGTTGTTATAGCCAAAACAATTTGCGTCCTTAGATACGTTATCGTCATAATGCACATATGCAGTTGAATATGATTTTATAGTGTCAGAGTTAAAACCATAATAAAACGATGAGCCATAATTAGGAACAGAAATCACATCGTTTACAATTTCTTTATTATTTAGATTTACTCTGATCATTTTATCCAGTGCCGTTTTTTGCGTCTCATCTGGAGAGCCAAGAAGATAAATATCACCATCATGTCCAATAGTTATTTGTCTGTATTGCGATAAACCAGTATTGAACACACCATGATAAAGCTTCACTTTCAAAATATCCTCAGAGGAGATTCCATTATCTGTAAAGGACAATTTCTTAATATCATAAACTCTTGAACGCTCTGCGGTTACCCCATAGTTAAACACTAAATAGACCTCGTTGTTCACATAACAAACGTCAAAGGCCATATTGATTGCAGGGTCAAATTGCGTAGGGTTTGCCGTTGCGCCAATTAAATCGGACATTGTCCCGCATGATACATACTGCCCAGTAGTGAGATCTAAATAGTATAACTCCTTTATAGTTGCATTAATAGCTGCCACATCTGTTGGATATGTTGTAGAAACTGCATGTGAAGAAGTAGGTGAAATTCCATAAACCCTGTTTCTTTCTTCGTCAAAATAAATATTAAAGAAATATGCACTTGACTTGACAGAGCCAGTAATTGCCATAGAGCTAATCTCATCTCCATCCTGATTGTGTAGAGAGATGCCGTTAATTGTTGAGGTAGTGGCACTGCCATTATATATATCCATCAGCGTATGATATCTCTGATTCAGCCTATTAACTGTTAAATAGTTTGTATTGGTCGCAAATCTTTTGTAGTTATATGCAACTGTAGATTTTGTTTCTGTTAAAAAACTAAACGAGGTAAACGGTTTAATACTGGCTGTAGTTATAGAACTGCTACTATATATAAAAGCAGGAAGAAGCCATACTGAGTCAAATGTTCCGTGGCACTTTGCCGTATCAAAGTCAAACACAAGACGCAGTTTGTCGTTGTCAAATCTGCTCTCTAGATTATTGATCATTCCAGTACAGGCTCTATCGTCTGAATAGTCCATAAGAAAGTTAGCGATGCCTATTTGAGAACCGTTAAACTCCCCAGTTGAACTAGAAGGCAGTGTGTTATTTGTCAACACCAAGTCACAGAAAGGAATGTAGTAGTTTGAAGTTGATCCACCAGTAGCTTTCTTTGGCCACTGTATATTTTGGTACCTGTAAAATAAATCCTCTGTTTTGTTATACTTTAAATGATCATAAACACTATATTGGTAATTGCCCTCATGTGCTTGAAAACATTTAGTATCATCTGTATTCGCAGTGGGGAATTTATCACTACCACTTTTCATCATTGTGGAAAGATAGTTTATCCACGGAATTCTTTCATTGTAAGTATTTTCTTTTTTATATTCGTAAACTTTATCGCCAGTTTCACTATCAAATAACTCAATAGTTGTCACCCCAGTGAAAAGATTGTTTTTGTTGTTTGTAATTCTTTCTTCCATTACGAGACACCTCCTGTATTATAAGTTGCCTTAATTGATTTCAATGCCCAACTGTCTCCAGTGGTGGTTTCTACGACAAATGCAATGTGCATTTTCTTTTCTTCAATTCCAGAGTATAGGTCGTCGAATTGGGCAGATGTTATTGACGCAACTTGAGATATTTCGATTCCATTGCTTAGAATGTTGTCATATAAATTATCTATTGTAACCCAAGAAGAGCCGCTTCGTGTGTACCAAGTTTCGCCATCTGTACTGATGACGGCTTTTGCCACTGTAGATGTTGCCTTTGTCATATTGAATGCCAAAGACTTAAAGCCAGTCTGATATGACGAGTCTAAAACAAAAGGGTTTCTCATTACGAAAACGTCTTTCACTCTGCCTTTAACTGTCGCACTCTCAAATCCAACTAAATTTCCACATGCGGGGTTGTTAACAGCCGATAGAACTTTATAGTACCTCAATGTTGAGAGAAGCTCATCAGATGGTATTTCACCTGTGCCGTATGTGGCAAAGTCGGAAATAGTAGGAGATGTTATGGACAGTTCTTGCAATTCGCCGTTCTGTACAGTCAAGTATTTTTCTGTCTCAATGTCATATAACATATGGTACTTTTCTCCACATGGTTCAACACCAGTAAGCTTGATATATCCAATTGCGGCCATATCGCTTCCGCTACTACCAGAGCCGTCTTTTTGATATCTTATTTTGATCATATGACCGCCAGCAACAAGGTCGGCAGTTTTCACAGTCCAAGCCCTCTCTCCAGAGTCGGAGAATATAGACACGCCGTCAAGATATACATACATTAGGTCATATCTAGACTCGCTTGATACCATATAGTTAAACTCTATTGAGCCACTTTCCTTTAATTCAAAAGTGATCATTATCTCACTAAATCCACTATTGCCTATTACGCCACTTCTAAGAGTGTTATTTCCGTTATATTTAGTGGCAGAAGTAGAAGCCCATGGAAATTGAGAATCGTCAACTACGTAGATATCAGTAAAATCATTTTTCCAATTATCATCTTCAAAGGTGATAGTTAGTTCGTTCAAGTTTGTATAAGTCGCACCCATTCTCACACCTCCGTTTCTATAATTTCAATATCATCAACTGTATAAAAGACTCTTGCATCTACTTCAATACTACTGATTACACCGTCTACTAATATTTCTTTTGTCGTATTACTAGTCGTAATTTCTGCTGATTGAGTCAGCCCTGCATATGTGGAATGTAGCAGTTCTGGATAGGAGCATAAAATATTGCCCGTGGCAGACCCATCTAATGATGTAAATTTATTTACGTCACCAGTAGAATAGACGCTCAAGGCAAGTTGCTCGTTAATAGGGATGTCGTCCACACCTACGGGCTCTACAAACACTTGGTCTGTGTAGGGCAGGTGCTCTATTTCAACAGCACTTGTAATTGTGCCCAAATAGGAGACGGGGGCAGTGCCACCAAACAATGACACTCTTTGATTGCCAAAATATACTGCCATTACTCATCCCCCTCATCCCATGTAATTATTTCCGCAGAAGTAGTCATGTCGCCAATTTCTTCTACTGTAATAAAATCACTATCGTTCTCAAGTTGGCTGTTTTTGGTCGGAATGAGCCGCTTAACTGAGTTGAAAAAGTATTCAAGCCCCTCAAGGCTCAGCCATTTAATTTCCATTTAGCCACCTCATTTCTATTTCACTATTTCATCTATTTCTTGGTTAGTTATTGGTACGATATCGGTTGTTTTCAAATACCCAGATAGGTCAACTTCACGAGGGCCAATGTTTTCATAGCCCAGAGTGTTCGTCTCTGATTTGCCCACCCAGATATATTCGTCATAACTGTTTGGGGTGTCGCCACTATTTGGCACTAGATAGAAGACCCCAGTAACGCCTGTCTCAGGTAAATCGGCAACACTGTCAACTTTTTCATAGCTAATGCCAGAAAAATCCTCCAGTCTGTCGTCTATTAAGCCCTGAACTTGTGGCTCCGTCTGATATCCTTTGCCAACTATCTGTGTTTCCACCTGACTGGGAGTCATATACTGTGCATCATTAATCAAGTCAGTGGTCTTTGTTGGTATGGTTGGCTTGTTGATAAGGTCGGCATAACTACCAGACTTAGCAACTGCATGGAGCGCGCCAATCTTCGCACCAACATATTCTTTTATTTTTCCATAAAAGTACAGTAAGCCATTTTGGTCTATTACTTTCATATGCTTATCTTCCTTTCGCTTTATAGGTCAGCACCATTCAACAGTGCCTCTATTTCCATATTTGTTAACGCCTCTAATCCATAGTCGGAAAAACTCTTATTTCCGATAATTTCCACGCCATTGATTTGGGGCAGATTCTTGAGCTCTTCGTAGCTGTCGATTACCTTGCCCCCATTACCTGGCATTGTCTGGAACTTAGGATTAAAAGTTGTGTCGCCACTATCATAGCCAACGCTTTTTGACGGGGCAGAATTAAATTGTGGGCTGAAAGTCATAGCATTCAACCCATTCATATTTGTTATCTTTTTAGACATCTGCATCGCCGCCAATCGTTATTTCTCTGTCTACAAGTACGTCAGCAACTTTTTCTCTGATAATGTCGCTGGCATAAGCATAGTTGTCAATTAGTATGACACGCACCTGAATGAGCACGATATTGTCTATGTATTTATCTTTTACGGCAAACCGCAAAGTTTCCTCTTGGGATAGTTGAACAGACATTATATTGTTCTCAAGATCTAATTCGATGTCGCCTTTTTCTTTTTCTATGACGATTTCATCATCCTGCACATAGGCAATAATCACCTCTGATATATCCTCTATAGAGAAGGGCATAGCAAAGTTATGTGTTGGCGTTGTTCCTCTTACAATCATTGTTTTCCCTCCTATTAAGTAATCAGTATTTTAATCTTTTTAATTCCATCGTCCTCACTAGACTCCAGAGCTTTGCCGACCGTAAAGAGACCACATAGGGGCTCGTGAGAAGCCATTCCGACACCTTTTATATCGGAAGTGACAATTACATCGCCGACATCTACAGAGCCTGTCACGAGGACGTGAAGCCTGCCCTTGAGTCCGACAGGGACAAACTTTTTATGGTTATCTTCCATGTTGGGGAGATTCTCTCCACCTACAATATGACCGTAGGAATCAGACACAACTCCAACAACCATTTTGTCATATTCTTTAGTTGATTTCTCAACACCATTGTTCGCCCACACAACTATCTCGCCAGCTTCAAACTCATCTTCAATATTTTCTTTCTCAAACCATTCAGCATAGTCATTCCAAACGGCGTTATAGACCTTTGAGCCAGTTATCGTGCCAGTGGCGATTATATTCGCCTCGGCAGTTATGTCAGCAGAGAAGGTCTTCGCTCCAGTAATCGTCTGCTCATCAGCTACATTTACAAGAGAACTTGTATCTATAGTGATATTTTCGAGCAGTCCATCTACCTCTGTTTTAGTGTATGCGTCTAAAATCCCATATCCTAAAAGAGTAGTGGAGGAGTCAGCTTTCGCAGTCCAGTTAATCTTGTCAAGTTCCGTCACATGAATTGTTGCATTTGCAACGTGATTTGTTAGAGCACTAATATCCTGATGGGCAGTTAAGTAGCCTGCATCATTTGTCAGTTGGCTAACAAGGGTAGGCAGGTCTGTCTTGAGTGCGAATACAGAGTGGTCTACGGCAGTTGAACCGATAACTTCCCACGTGCCATTCACATAGATATACTCTGCAAACTCGTCGCTTTCATCTGACAGGATATAAATAGTTGTCTCTGAAATGTTCTCAGTTGGCAGTGCATCTACAACTTCAATTGCAAATTTAGGTATCATGTCTACCATCTCATCAACTTGTGTCTTGTTGTAGTAAGATGCCGCCACCTCTGTAGTCTTAGCATATTCGCTAAGGTCAAGCTCAGAGTCGAGAACCTTTTGGGCTAGTTCTTCAATTTGCTCCTGAGTTAAGTCCTCATAAGTTAATGGGTCGCCTTGGTCGCCTTTCTCACCTTTAAGGGCGAGAAGTTGAGCATCAGTAAAATCCTCATAAACAAAGGGGTCGCCTTTTTCTCCTTGAGCACCAGTATCTCCCTTTTCACCCTTTTCGCCTTGTAATAGGACAAGTTGTTCTGGAGTAAAGTCATCATAGGTAAAAGCATCTCCTTGCTCTCCCTGAATACCTTGAGGGCCAATTAATCCCTCTAGTTGTTCAGCAGTGAAGTCTTCATAAGTAAAGGCATCTCCAATGTCGCCTTTTTCACCCTTATCTCCAGTATCACCTTTGTCCCCTTTTAGGGCGGCTAACTGGTCGGCGGTAAAATCTTCATAGACGAAAGGGTCGCCCTTATCACCTTGAGGGCCAGTGAGTCCGACAAGTTGTTCTGGGGTAAAGTCTTCGTAGACAAAGGCTTCTCCACGGTCGCCTTTATCTCCCTTGTCGCCCTTGTCTCCTTTATCACCTTTATCGCCCTTATCTCCTTTAATTGCAAGTTCTTGAGACATGGCTATGGTGGGTTCTTCCGTTATGGATAGTTTTATAATTTCTTCCATATTACATAGCCTCCTCATTTAGTATTGGCAATACTTTAATCTTTACAATATCGGTAGCAACTACTATGCCGTCTTTTTCGCCTTTAATTTGCACTTGCACCGACTTATTAAAAGAGAGCGTTTCTTCTTGAGAGAGCGCCACATATACTACGGATGCTTCTACAGTCAGCCTGTCATTCTCAAAAGTCATTTCATTGCTGCCTTCTTCTAAGGTTAGGCGTAAGTCATATCCAGTCCAGTCTTGTTCCGTAATCAGTTTCAAAGTGGGGGTCGTTCCTCTACGCATTTTAATCCCTCCTTTAGTATAAAAAACGGCTGAGTTTCCTCAGCCATTATCTCGTGTTGTTTATTCAGTTGCCTGAGCCTCTTGTGCCTGCTCAACAATGCCGTCGAGCACTTCCTTAAGAGAGGAGAGGCAGGCGGACATTAGTATCGTGTTTTGCCCCTTGGTCTCAATTAGCAGTAGTGTATTATAAATACTTCTTAGTTTTTCAAAATCGTTCATTTTATTTTACTCCTTTTAATTCATCTATTTCGGCACGCAGTTTGTCAATTTCCACTTTGTGCTCTTGTATTAGTTTTAGCATTGGTGGAATCATATAGCGCGGATTCCAAGTTTCCATTTTGCCATCTTCACCATAGTCTACCGCAACTGGATATGCGTTTGCTAAGTCGTCTACGATAAATCCAGGCAGGTCTTTTCTATAGCGTCGATCTTCGCTATCTATTATATCTTCCTTATATTTAAATTGTACGACTTCTACATCATACAGGTTGTCGGCGGATATGTCAGGTGCCGTGAGAGGCAGTATGTCGTCTTTGATAGCTCTAGTAGAACCAGAGGTTGCTAAATAAAGCCTGCCAGATGAGGAACCCCAGTAGACGTTGGCACTTGCAGTATAACTAGGCATTCCAGTGTTGAATATAGTTCCGCTTGCATTTACATTAACGGTATATACAGACGACCATCTTTGCCCATCTAAACCACACCCATATACTCCATCTCTGTTTGGAGTAATTGCATAGTGACAGTAAACTCTAGAGTCCAAATGAATTGATTCAGAACCACCTAGGTGCATAGACCCAATAGTAGAATCTATGTTGACAGATCCAGCAATAATGTCTATAACCCCATTCTCAAGCGAGATAGCTCCTCTTCCTCCTCTTATGTTAATATAATTGCTTCCGACTTCAAGATAAGTACCAAGACCGTCGTTGCCCCACTTCCCAGCAGAAAGCTGTTCGCAGTTTATGACCGCTGTAGAGATTTCATATCTAGAAATGCTAGTGGCTGTACTGTAGTCAACGAAATCTCCGATTTCAGAAGTAGAAACAACATTCGAAGGAAGTTGATCCCAAGTAATTACTGCATTTGGCCCCATAGTGACATTGTCGCCAACGACAAGACCAGATACCTCAGCACCGTCTTTAACAATCAACTTGCTTGTTGTAATTTCGCCATCAATAACAGAGCTAGTAGAAGTCATATTTCCACTTTCATCTACACTAAAAACTCCATTTCCAATATCTATAGACCCACTAAACTTTCCATTCTCAGCATAAACATCACCCCTGAAGCTCGCATTTCCCGTCTCTATATCAAAAAACAAGGAAGAGCCCGCAGGCATAACGCCAGTGCCGTCGTAAACAACATTGCCGTTCTCATCTAAGAAATTTGGCTGTACACCATCACTGCTAATTGTAAACAGTGTGCTATCTCCAGCAACGAGTCCAAAGCGAGGGTCAAACATCATCTTATTGCCCTCAAGCCCGTCTTTAGGTGCGCCTTGCAAAGAGAAGGACGCATTGCCCAAATAAGCGCCACTGCCATCGACTCTAAAGTGAGTAATGTTTGGCTGCTGTGTAATAGGGTCGATTCCCGTCGCCTCAATAGTCAACTTATTACCGATAATCACATTACCAATCAAGCTATTCGCCACAACACCCATAACAGACTGCTGTGAGCCATCTATATCCACGCTGAGCTTACCAATGGCCAGCCCCGCAGTATCCCAAGCATCGTCAGTGAAAACAATTTCGTTGTTAATCATTCGCACTTCGCAAGGGTCAAAAGTTCCCGTCGCCTTGTCAACCAATTTTCGCAGGTGTATTCCGCCCGCATCAATAGTAACGTCCTGATTTTTAGAATTGATAATTGCCCGCTTACTAACATCGAGTGCAGAGTTAATTATCTTCTCCACATCGTTTTCAATATTTGAATTGACAAAAGCCGAGTAGCTAAATTTGTTAGCATCCAAACTAGCAGAAGAGTGAGCCGATTTTCCGATTGTGTCAGCAAGCAAGAACTCTGGGTTATTCGCCCTGAACTTGCTACTAAATTTCAAATCAAGCTTAGTCATGTCGTCAAAGTCAACGCCCATCTCAATAAGTATTGGCTGTAAATATACGCCGTCTTCCAGTGCCACATTCAAGCTTCGACCAAGTCTAATGTCTTTGTAGAACATGGCGAACTCTGGTAGTGCCATAAAGTTCGCACTATCCACAGAAAACTCATATGATGGATATGCCAGTTTATATAGGCAGGAAGTTCCGTAGTCATATAAATCCTGTATTGTGTTCTGTCTTTGGTAAATAGAAGAGTCGCAGGTTAGTGTGGCAATCCCACCCACCAATGTGAAACTCATGTCACCGTCATTTTGCCCCTCTGTGGAGCGATTATGTGTGAAGTCGGACAATTCGCCGCAAACTACAAATAAAGCGTTCTCATAGGGTGTATCGTCCTCTGCGACGGTAAATAGGGGAGAGTCCACACTGAATGTCACAACGCAGTCGTGATTTCCATTTGCGTTCAATTCCTCTGTATATGACAGTGTAGAATTTACTACAGTTCCCTTGAGATTAAATAGCCCGTCGGCATTGTCCACAATAAGCTTTCCTGAATTGATGGTGAAAAAGTTCTGCCCCAAGTATGTGGTTTCCAGTGTATTATTGATCTCGTTAATTTTCTCCACTTCAGAAGGGGAGAGCCCTAAGCTCTCAATTTCTTCATCTGTCAGCACTTTATATTCGTCAGACCTATATAAGTCGCCCTCAGTAATTGTAACTGTGTAAGGGCTTGTAGGGTCTATTTGGTTGCACGCATTTGTCTCGTTTGAAGCATAGGACACTACATAAGTGCCGTCCTGAATTGAGTCCTCTTTAAGATATGCGTTCAGTATAAGCATTTCCTCTGCCGTAAAGAAGTTATCAAAAGAGCAAAGGACAGTAATCTCACTCATCATCGCCATATCGGAATCTAGCTTATCCTCAGCACTATCGAGCACCTCTAATTGGTCAGCCACTTCTTCCTTCTTGGCATCAATTTTCGCCTGACACTCTGCAATTTCTTGCGTGTGGTCGCCGTATATATCGGTTTTATATGTGTCCATGACATGATTTAGGGCATCTAATTCGCCTCTAAGGTCAGTGTATCGGCTGTACTGCGTGTTATATATCATTTGGTCAGTATAGTACTGAGAAAATAAGTCACTAAAGAGTTTTTGATAGGTGGCATAGTTTTCTTTCCACTTCGCCCACTTTTCGCCAAGCTCCTTTGGTATGTCGCCAATCTCAATGAAGTAGTCTAAGTTATATATCTTATCAGAGGCGAGGGGGTTGACACTCATAATGCTCGTATCATCTGCCCCGTATACACTGAGGCAAGTTACGATTTCGTCGCTCAACTCCTCAACCGTCTGCGATTGAATTAAGTTTTCTATAGACAGGAACATTGGCACATTTTCCACCGCAACATCACGGTCATAAACATTAATTGTCCTTGTCTTCGTATCAAACATAAACACACAAGAGTAGGACTCCTGTATGGAGTTCATCATAAAAGAATAAACCGACTCACTAGAGTCGTCAAAAGTTCTGTAGCGCGTTGACACGTTGGCGTCTACATGTCCCACTTTCCAGTTAGGGATATGTTCTAGTATAATGCCTAGTATTGTACTGTCAGATTCGCCAGTAGGGTCGTACAGCATGTATGTGCCCTCTAACACTGGCATGATTTTATAGTTGAGTTCATATTCTAAAGAATACGCCTTGCACGACTTAATGCTCTTAACACCATCATCATTCACGGACGGATTTACTAAGATGAAGTCCCCGTAAGGTTCCATTCTAATAACTCTCATTCCCTTGATTTCATCATACGATGGATTGTGCACCAGTTCGTCACCAATTAATATCCTATCTGGTATCTCAAAAGAGATTTCCGACACATCATTGAACTTGAAACTTGCCTGCAATCCATAATAGTTAGATGCAGTGCAAATTGGATCGCCCGTCATAGTTGTGATAAGTAAGGTGGGCTGTTCGACTCTGCCAAAGTTATCAAATCTAATGTCGCTAAAATTTACGATCATTTACATTCCCACCTTTCTTAAAAACTCACATTCTATTACAACCATTCCATCGCCCGTAAAGACAATCTTGTTGTCTCCTTTGGCTAGGCGGAAGAAATAGTGGTTGCCAGCCTCGTCTTTGAAACAGTCAAAGATATTTATATTGTCGCAATTTGTCGTGATAATTTGATTTTTATTATCCACCTGAAAGATAATCTGGTCGCCACCGTCATTGATAACATAGTCGTCTGGTACATTAATCACAAACGGTCTACTAATATCGCTCTCGTTCTCCATTGAGAAGTGCGTGGTGCCAGGTGCGAGCCTAATCGTCATCTTTGGGTAGATATAGCCATCATACGCACTTGAATTTGTTATAGTGGCGTAGTCAGAAATTATTCCAGTGGGCGATTTTACTTTGCCCCCAACTATCTCAAAAGATGAAGTAGAGGGGCGTTCATAGGCAAACTGGCTGTCTAATGTCACGTCGCATATAAATGCAAACGGCAAGCCATTAACATTCACCAACTGCAAATTAGAAATGATTGCCTTATATCGCCACTCGGTCATATCATCTTGATCAATTTCAAGCCATTTATATGTATTGTGGGAAGTGAGCCAGTCGGCAATCCTCTCCACATCTTCTCGCTCTATATAGTTCTTTGAACCAAAAGTCACCTGTCTAGTGACAGCCCTGTTGATGTTCATTCCAAAATGATGAGGGTCATATCTGCTATTGATTCTAGTTTCGTCTATAGAAGTCTCCCATAGGTGGTCTTCCACAACTCCAGGGTCTCCTATGTAATAAATCATTATGTCGTAATCTTCACTTGATATTCCATCGAACACAAATGATGTCGCTGATATCATATAGTTCCCTCCTTTTCACATTAAAAAGGGGAGGGCGTTAACCCTCCCGTGTATTGTTTTATCTTCTCATCGCATTTGAGCCAACGCGCGAATTATATCCACGCTGATTCATAGCCTCAGTAACTTTGCTGAGTGTCTCGTTTGCGATTTGATTGCTGGCACTCCTCAAGGCTCTCACAGTATCGCCCGTGGCATTGCCATCGATGTTTATTGGTATATTAATCTCAATACCAGTTGATTGATTGTTGTTTGAAACGCTGTTTGTAGGCAAGATGCCCTTGATAGATTCAGTCAACATGCTAAGTGTTTGAAGCTGTAGCCCAATTCTGTCTTGATCGTTCTTGTTTAGCACAAGTTCGTCATTCTTGAGTAGGGCATAGGTCTCGCTCTGCTTCTTTGTTGGCATATATGTATCGCCAACGAAACCGCCACCAAGTCCACTGTGGAATACTTTATATGCGGCCGCAGTTCCTTTCTTACGGTGCAGTTCAAACTTCTTAGTTGTCTTGTTCCAATCTAAGTGAGCGTTTGGATAACCATAGTACCCGTGCAACTCTTCCAGTAGTGGGTCGAGCTCTTTTTGCTTCTGGGCTTTGGTTTTGCTAGTATCATTGTTTATGGCTTTCATGTCTTTAATGAGCCAGTAGGCACTGGCAGTCATTTTCTTCTCTCCATGATCACCCATCCAGATTAGATTAGTCTCTGAGTCATACCAAGCTTTTCCGCCGTTCCATTTACCTTGCTTGATTCTCGCAAGAAGGGCAAGGTTGTCAGCGTCGCTGTTTGTTCTAGTATTTCTGGCAGAGACTGCTTCTTTGGTTTGCTCAAGAGTCAAGTCAGCGAATTTATCATTCTTATTGGATTTAGCTTCTTCGATTTGCTTCTCTTGCTCTAACTTAAGTCTGCGTAGTTCGTCAATAATGGTACGAATGTCATACTGATAAGATTGGAGTAGGGGCTCAGTTCTTTCCCACATGTCTTCCACTGTACTGTTGAGTCCGTCGCCGTATTTATAGTTATACGCCAATAACTCATCCAGCAGGGCAGAAGGGTCTGTGTATTGGATGTAGTCATAAACACCCTGTAGCCACTCACCATTATTCTCCATCTTCGCATTGAGGTCATCAATCTGCTTCTGCATCTCTTTTTCGTACTTTTCAGTAGCTTCGTCGAGTGCGTCTACAGTGCCGTCATAAGCGTGGTCAGACTGCTTGTCAGAAATATCCTGCTGTTTAGCCCTGATTTCTTCCATGAGGGCTGCGTATTTCGCCTTACCTTCACGAGAGGTGTCAAGAGCTAGCACCGCCGCCTTAGCTTGCAGTTTGGTCAGTTCCTCGTTCTGCTCCTTAAGTTCGCGCTGATAGTCAAGCTCGTCTCTTGTTATGTCGAGAGATTTCTTCTTAAGGTCAACGATTTCGTTGTACTTATCTATCTGCTCTTCAAGGGCGTCAATCTGGTCTTCTAGTCTTTGCTTGAGCATATTGGAGACCATATCTACTAGGTCGTCAACATTGCCGATTTTCTTCTCAATCTTATCTAGCTCATTGTCTGCCAACTCTGCCTCGGCGTTTTTAATCTTTTCTAGTATTTCATAGTAGAGGTCTAGGAAAGCGTCAGTGTCTGTAAACAAGCCTTTACCTTGGTCTTCGATTAAGAGGGCTAATTGGTCACGCCAATAGTCTGCCTCACTCTTGCCAGGGGTAATCCAACCAGTGATGCCAAAGCGGTCAATCTGCTGTTGCTGTTTGTTTATTCTGTCGCCCCATGCGTCGCTTATCTTCTTCTGAAGTGCATCCATTGCTTCGGCATAATCTTCCTGATTTGCCTTGCTGGTTTTGAGCCACTTTTTAATTGAGGCGAGCGTTCTCTTATGATAAGTACGCAGGCTGATTTGCCCTTTGGCGTATTTCTTATCGTTCTGAGCTTCTTCCTTGTCGAACGCCGCTTTTCTAACATCTGCGAGCTCTTCGAGGTGTTTGCGGTAATCAGCCGCATTACCTTTCTGCCCTTTTAGGTATTTCTTGCCGAGTTTTTCTAGGCGTTTGTAGTAGGTCGCATATGAAATGTAGTTCATATTCAGCTTATGGTCTAGCTTCTCTTTCGCCGAGTCATATTTATTTTTACGCTTGTCTGAGGCTGATGTGCCTTTACTACCGCCAGAACCACCAGAACCTCCAGAACCAGCAACACCACCGCTACTGAAGCTTATATCAGCAACAAATAAGTTGTTAAACTCTTTTTCTGCCTCTTCTGCATATCGATCTAATGTTTTACTAAGTCCTTTAAGTCGGCTATTTAGGCGTGTTTTTACTCTGTTGTCTAGTTTTTTACCAGAAAGCATTCCTTTGATTGATGCGATTTCACTAACAATATCAACATATTTTTTTAAATTAGCAGCAGCAGGGCCAGCAGCAGATGCTACTTTTCCAAGTGCAACTGCATGGTTTGAAACTACAGATGCAAAGTTATTTCCAGCCGCCAATTGTTGATATCCTGCGAACAGACTCGTCATCTCAGCAGCACTTAATGCCGCCGCCGCATTCCTGTCTAACGCTCCTGTGTTTAAAATAATAGCCTGCATTTCTTCTAATGCGGCAGCACGTTGAGCATCACTAGCGTCTGCTGACATATATTTGGCTTTAGCCAACTGATATTCTACAACAACCTCTGCATTCGCTATACCTTGGGCTTTGAGTCTGTTAATATATAACTCTTTTGTCCCTTCATTCAAGTCTGCCATTACATTGCTAGACTGTAAGTACGCATTGACCAAATTACTCATCGAACTTTCAACTTCTTCAATAGAAGATGCTGAATTAGAGAGTACCTTGATCATGTTCTCAAATTCTTTAGTGCCAGACATAGACTCGAATGCATCGGCAACATCCTTAATAGAGGAGGCTGACACATTTCCGCTATTTTCTTTGAATTCGTCTATAGCACCAACAACTGTTTGTATCTTTTCTTCAAAGTCTGCAAACTCTTCAACCATCCCGCTAAGAGATGTTTTTTCGGATTGTTTCTGAACTGATTTTAACCACTCAACCAATTCTTCTGCTGAAACTCCCGCTTCTTCACACGCTTTAACAAAGTCTTTGCCAAGCGCACTTGTCGCAGAAGTGATGTCTATATTGAAGTCTTTGTCGGATGTAATAGCACTTATTTTCCCATTAATATCTTGGTCTTTAAATTTATCACTTTTCGATACATTATCAACAGTACCACTAATCCCTCTAAGGGCTTCGACATTTTCAACCAACTGCTCAATAGATATTCCGTATTGATTTAGAAGATTAACTGCATCTTGCCCAATTGCTTCTGTAATTGAGTTTTCATTTATCTCTTTTTGAGAGTCTGCAAGGTCTTGCATGTTGGCAGAAAGTGCTTGTAGTTCTTTCGAACTTAAAGCAGATGATAATATGTCTCCCATATTTAAAACGCCAACATTTATCAAACTACTTTGAATCTCGTTGATCATTTGATCATATTTTTGTAATTGGTCTGCTGATAGATTATCTCGGTTGACGCCTTCAAGCTCTTTTGAAACGCCTTGAGAGAGCTCTACAATGAAAGATTTATATCCTTCAGCTTCTTTGGTCAGTTCTTCAAATTTCTTTCTATCTTTTTCACTGGAAGGACTGAGCTTGTCGATTTCTTCTTGAGCTTCTTTATATAGTTCAACATAGCGTTCAAGGTCTTTATACATGGCGTCTGATTCTACATTAGGGGCAACGACCTCTCCACCTCTACCTGTAGCAGCAGAGTATTTGACTTCACTTTTACCATAAGACTCGGCAGCCGCAAAGCTCTTCCTAGAAGCCTCTCTGCTTTGTTCAGCTTCAATGGCTTTAAGGATTGCCAATTTCTTTGATAGTTCAGCATTTTGCTGTTTTAGTTGGTCAAGCTCACTTTGTTCCGTCAGAGTAAGATTTCCCATTCCCTCAAGTTCTGCAATCCTGTCCCTCATAGTCTCAAGCTCTGATGTTACAGAATCTACTTCCTTACGAGTGTCTTCAAGTGCAGTACGGGCTTCTTCTGCCCATTCACGGATATGATTCTTGGTCGGTGCAGTATCGAACATCCACTTGATGCCTTTTATGACTAGGTTGATGATTTCCATGACAGCGAACCAAATAAGGAAGCTCTTTGCCATAGCTTTCATCGCAGTCATTGTAGAAGCAACTTGAAGTTTTAGTAGTTGGAATCCTGTTGCACCTACTTTAGCTCCTTTTCCAGCTTCCACAATGGACATCTGGACTCCATCTGAATTTTTAACAAGTTCTTCTAGTCTGTCTTTGAGTTTTCCACCAGCATTCGCTAGTGCATCTACTGGTTTAACGCCTTTTGAAAACTCCTCATTGATTTTCTTTATTACCTCAACTTCAGCTAAACTCGCATCAACCCCAGCACTTCCGTTTTTTCCGCTGAAATATCCAGTTATGCTTCCGCCCCAATTGTGTGATAAAGCTTCAAATTTTCCTTTAATGCCTTTTCCACTTATGTCATTTGTTTTGTCTCTGAATGTCAAACTGTTACTTTCACAGATTGTCAATCTGCTACTGACCGTAATTACGATCCTTGATTTTATTTTTAGATATGATATAATCAATATAATAACACTGATAAACTATGGAGGTCTATATGGTTAGTGTATATGATAAGATTGATAAAAAACATCTTGCTGTCTGCAAAGGATGTGGCAAGGGTATTATGAGTCCTGATTTTGAGAAGTATAGTGCAATAGATGGTAAATGTATATTTTGTGGTAGTGATTTTGTAGATTCTGGACATACCTCAAATCAGTGGTCTAAGATATACAACTCTTCTACAGAAAAGCACCTATTTGATCACGATATAAATGGTCAATTTAAATTTATTGCATCTAAAGTTCTCGGCGATTCATATAGTGAAGAAGCGTATGACGCTATGATTGCCTTTAAAGATGAACAAAATAAAAAAGAATACGAAGAGTGGCGTGCTTCTGAAATCGCTGCTGGAAACGACCCTAGTAAGCCATACTGTCCAAAATGCAATTCCCAAGACCTGTTCGTACAGAAGCGGGGCATGAAGTGGGGCAGGGCGATAGCGACCACTGCGATCACGGGATTCCTCGACGTTGGTGCGGTTGCTGGTGTGATTGGCGCCAACAAAATGATCAAAGTCTGCAACAACTGCGGCCACTCATGGGAGCTGAGCAGTAAATAATATTGGCAAACGCGCACACTCTCCAATGTTGTACGTTTTGCATATGAAAAGAGAGACCTTCATCTCTCTTTTTTCTTATCTAAAACTCATTCATATTTTGTGAAATCTTTCCTAAAACTCGCTCATATTTTGTGAAACTTTTTTCCTTTTCAAGACTTGAATGTTGCGCTATAATATACCTGAGCTACCAAAGCGGTAGGCGGTTAGCCTCCACGTTATCATTGCAGTAAGGTACGCCTTTTGGCAAGTCCTAATCGCATAAACGGAGGGAGGTGATAAGTTGACGAGTTATGAAACTCTGTCAGTAGTGATTGGCGTATCTACGTTAATTGTACTGATATTGACATATACGAGCAATAAAAAATAACCGCCCAAGTCCAAAGGTTCGGTTATTTTTCAACTAAACATTTTGGCTAACCGTCTATCGGTAGCTCTTTGTATTTATATTATACACCAATATTCAACAGAGTCAAGTCTTTTCAAAGCGCTCGAAGTAAAGAAAAACCACTCTCGACTTGGCAGTGTGAGTGGTTTTTTCTTTAACTATTCAAATTGAGCCAGTCGTTTATGACTCTTTCTTTGTATTTATATTATACACCACTTAGTTTAATTTTCAACCATTTTTTCTATTTCTTCATATTTATTTGTGTTTAATCATATCTTATTGTGTTTTATTGTAATTACGGCGGTAGAGTACTTCAACTCTACTCTGTGCAATTTCTGCACATGTTCAGACTGTCTCTTAGAAGTCCTTTACGGGCTCCAATTTCCTTACAGTCGTTGGGCACTTTCCCATTCTACAAATAGTAGGGCAGGGAGTTGGCTGCTGATTTAGCATTGTTGTGGTGGTTAGCACCCGTGAGGGCTTTTATCTCAGCTTACACCATTTCGCATGTTTTTTCTGGGTTTCCCCACATTTACGTTTACCGTTTCCAGTTCCGCTTTAGTCTGCGAACTTTAGCTAGTCCCAGCAATTTGGAAATTAAGTATTGATGATTGACGGTCATCAACTTCCTAACACTTGCCTATACGGCTTGTGGTAAGAGGGCACATTCTTCACCTACTTTATTAGCTTTCGCCCATGAAGTGCCGATAGCGGCAATCAATCCTGGCAATAGTCCGAGGGCATCGACGAGGGCATTTACAGTCGTCAGTGCTAGATTAAAGCCGTCGATAACAACTTTTACAGCATCTGAAGACAATAAATTGTTTGATAATACTTGCCATGTGGCTGTTAGTTTATCTGTCTTACCTTGGATAGAATCGAGATAAATCTCGTTTTCTCTCAGAGCACTCATTATTTTTTGCAAGGTCATAACTCTTGCATTTATTATATTTGATAATAAACTCATACTTTCGTATGACGTTAAGACTATTTCTTCACCTTCACCATAACGTGTTAAGGGCAGACCTTTTCCATTTAAGGGATTCTCACCCACGCCATAAATTTGCGTCGTACTCCTATTGACCGAAGTCCTATGGGATAGTCGTTTGACTCGTCTCTATTCGAGATTTTGCGACCAAGCTTCCATTGTAGCGATACTTAGGATTTTGTCCATATATCATCTCAACTGTTGTTTTACTTTCGTTACATTCGTAGCAGCATATTTCATCCCTACTGTAGTAGTTGAGCTTTAGGATTTACTGGTTTTAGATCTGTTCTTTATGCACATTTCTGTACATTCAGGCAGTTTTGTTTGCCTGCACTATTCTGAGAGGTTGCTAGCACCTTTTCTGCTTGATCGAAGTTCTTGATAATCGCAGCAAGGGCGTTAGCGTTTCGTTTTCCTGCTAGAAGTTCTAATACGTTGGCTTGAGATACGTCTGTCATCTTTTCCCAACTATCAGAAATTCCCTTTAATATTTCATACGTGGACTTGAATTCCTGTCCACCGTTCTTCATTATATCGAAGCCACCTGTGAGGGCGACCAGTTCGTCTCTTAATTTAGAGACAGATGTAGCCATACCATCAGTGTCTTCACCAGCCTCTTCTAGGTCGGTCTTGGCCCCTCTGATGCGCATGGAAGTGGTTTTAAGTACCGTCCCCATACTTTCAGCGTTTTGTACAACTTCCTGTCCCGCTGTGAACAGTGCGATTGACTCATCTAGTGAGTTGTTAGCGGCGTGTAGTGCTGCTGCTGAACGCAACATACCTTCACCTATGCCACCTGATGTGGTTGCAAATTCGTTACCAACTTGGTTGAATTTATCAACAATGCTCATCGAGTTTTCAGCTTCTATGCCAAAACCCTGCATTGTACTTATAATAGACTTCGTTGCATCATCTATGCTCTCAACTTCGTCACCTACATTTAAGTAGACGAGTGCAGTATCAGACAGTGCAGATGCTTGTGGAATATTATATCCTAATCTAGCGAAGTCTGCGCTTGACGAAACAACGTCTTTCAGCGTGGCACCGAGTTTCTGAGCTCTGTCGCCAGCACCATCTAAGAAGGCATTATACTCTTGGCTAGTTGCGTTTGTTACTTTTCGCAACTCAGTCATTGCAGTATCAACATCTACAACATTTCGATAAACATCACGAAAAGCTCTACCTAGTAAAAGGACTGCTTTAGATGCAATGATAGAAGCTCCTCTATTGTTATACAGTTGCTTTAACCGTCCCAAAAGGGTATTGGTTGTTATGCCAGCTTTTTCTGCTTCCATTCTAATCTTGGCGAGTTCTTCTCTTGCTGCGTCTCCACTTATAGTCTGATTAAAAATTTGGTTTTGAAGCGTTATATATCTCTGATATAACGGTTCTATCTTCTTAATAGCTTTTCCATTTTCATTTAAGTCTTTGGTAATTGCTTGGCTGATTGATGTTAATTTACTTTGTTCTTTTGCATCTATATTACGAACATTTGTGACCTTTGTAAGCCCTTCTTCATACCGCTTTAAAGCCTCGGTTCTCTTCTTTAGCTCTTCAACTTCTGAAACGCTTGGCTCGCCTCCAGTATCTTGAAGTTCTTTGATTCTATTGCGTAAATCAACAATTTCATTTAATTCCACAATCTGCTTAGCATATTCATCGCTGTCAAACTTATCGGTACCCTCTAGAGTCTTACGTTTTCTAACAAGCGAGTCTTCCAATCCGAGTAGAGTTTTATTCGCATTGCTATAGTCCTTGTTTAAGCTATCCTTTCGCTTAGCTTCTGCCAGTTGTTGAGCGGTTCTAACCTCTTCTTCAGCGGTAGACACCTTTTTCTGCAAAACATCTAAATCTTCTTTATTTAATTGTGTTATGTTTAAATAATCGTTGTATTTCTTCTTATTAGCCTCGGTGATTTCTCGGATGGCTTTCAGCTCTTCTACGTTGTTAATTTCACTCTTTCCAATTTCAGCCTTAATTGATTTGGTATATTCTGCATTTAGTTCTTTTGCTATTGTTAGTTTTTCTGTATAAATTCTAGCTTCTTCGTTAGCCTGTGCCTTAGCTTCTGCCTGTATTCTTAAGTTTTCAGCGTCTGCATCGTTCTGCTTCTTTTTAACAGAAAGAACCGCCTCTTCTTCAGACTTCTTAGGGCCACCACCTGTTGCCTGCTTCTCGGTCGAAGCTTTAACAACTTGTACCTTTGGCATACCTTCAATTGTTTTACCAAGACCAATTAAAGAGTTGTGTACATTTCCTAGTTCTTTGTTTGCATCGACAGCACTTTTTGTAATTCCAAGCGTTGGCATTGCTTCAATTGCTTTGCTAATATCAATTAAAGTATCATGCACACTCACTAGCTTTTTGCTGGCTTCATCTGCACCAGTATTGATGTTCTCGCCAAGTGGTTTTGCCTCTTCCTTTTTAGTGGTTTTCGATTTTTTAACAGTTGCTACTTTTTCTATAGAATCAGTATCAATATCCATTTTTGATAAGTCTTTGATTTTTCTACTAATACCATCAAGATTGTTTCTTATTTTATCTAAGTCTTTAACAACTGCACCCGAACCAATATCAATCTTTTTTTCATTAGTTGTAAGAGACTGTATTATGCTACTTATATTAGCAGCGTTTGTTTTAAGCGCCTCAAATCCACCTTCAGCCCCACCCATATCGCTAAGTGCAGTGGCGAACTTTTTCAAACTACTAGTTAACCTATTTGTATCAGTAACCTGCTCTCCTGAAACGCTGCCAATCTGTTGAACCGCAGTCTTGGCTTTTTCAGCAGCGGTTGCAACTGTTTGTGACGCAGTGCTGACATTTTTCATTGCACCTGCAAAACCATCAAACGCCTTTGCACTAAAATTACTGGTGAATGCCTTTGTAAAGGTATCTGAGATTTTATTAACTGAGGCTATTGCCTCGGATTCGTCTAGTGTGAGTTTGACAATCTGCTCTTTTTTTAACTGCTCAATAGCAGCTTTAAGAGTGTCAATACCCGCAAGATCGGGCTTTACAGTGAGTTTGATGTCTTTTGACATATTCTTCAACTGTGTATTTATTTCATCTTTATAATTCGGGATTTCCGTGGTATCTAACCCGACTGTGACTTGATAGCCACTTTTTATTGCATTTCCCATGCAGTCAACTCCTTTTCAAACTTTTAGATTTAACCCTATCTTTCACTTTCTTTGAAAAACGCAAAAGACAGGATTAAACCTGTCTTTAGATAACTGGCATGTGCATCACGATTTCATATATTTCATTTACATAACTATTTCCGTCTAGTACGCTGAAATACACTTCACAAAGTTTTGCAAAGTTTTCTTTTTCTAGCTTCGGTATCACTTTCAATTCTTCATATTTATAGTAAATATGTGTGATTGTGTTCCTCAGCATACACCTGAGTGCGTCTTTCTGTCTATCGTCTTCAATGTGCTGTGCTGTGAGCTCCTTTTGGATAATGTCATACTGCTCTGTCAGTTGACATTTCATTTCACCCACGGCAAGCACCAGTGCTTCAAGTTGTTTGTCGTCTGCTTCATTCTTTTTCATTTTCTCCAATAGGGCAAACAAAGCCTGCCTAATGGGTCTGATTAAAAGCGTGAGCAAAGTAATCATCGTTATTATATAACCAGAGTTTCTTGCTAAAAATTCTAATGTGATCATTAATACTCCTTAATAATTTCTTGCATCTAGAACGACAATTGTTGGAGTTAATTGATGTCTGCTTCTTCTTGCACGTCTGATAAAAAGTCGTCCAAAATTACATCCATCTGCATTGAAAGATTCTCCATAGATACTACGGCGGCTCTTCTAATTGCATCTATTTGGGCTTCAGTGAACTTAAACTTTGAAGATTCTACGAGCTCCATTAGTTGATTCATAACCAACTCTTTTTTGGTGGTATTATTCAATCCACCAGACTCTTCCAATCTTTGTGCTGATTCAACTAGGATTTTTGCCCATTTCTTAATGTGCTCCAACTGTTCTGATGTTAGCTTTGTTTTTAACACTCCCATTAACTTCCCAATCAATGCGACAACAACTGTCACTAAGAATAGGGCAATCACATCTGCAAAGTGCACAACAAAGACTTCTAATAATATATCTTTCATACGTTTTTTCCTCCGTTTTTCTTATAAGTAAGGGGAATAGCTAGACATTTCGGCATCTTCGCCAGCAACTATAAACTTTGCGGTGATTCCGTCTTTTGCATATTTTCTGTTGAACGAATTGATGGCGTTTGTAATAAACATACTTCCTTCAAAATGTTCAAAGCGGCTATTCCTCTTGGTTGACCCTTTGACTGACCACCCATAGTTCAGCAGTATCGGTACGAAACTATAATGAACATCATTTTCCAATGCGCTGGGGTGAAAAGCGTTGCCTGAAAACGGTATTTGTATTGTGCCATTGTTGGCATCTATTATAGGCGCGCTAAACATCCCTCTTAGATTGTATGTTCTTGGGTATTCAATAGGGTTATAACTACTATAGTATTTTTCTAGATTTGTTATAATTAAGGACATGAGTTCAGCAGCACATTTATTCAGACTCTTTGCGTCATAAGTAGTGCCACCATCTGATGCGACTTGACTTTGAATTTGCTTATTCAACTTCTTATCTTTCTCTAAGGCCGCAATCAGTTCACTAGGACTAGAGTAGCCCATAGTCATCACTCCAATCTTTCATTTACTTGTTCTCAACGACATTTAGAACATTGTTAATAAATGTATCTGGGTCATCTAAGATTTTTGAAATTTCATGTTTACTGATTTGATACAAATCTAATATCTTCTCTGCTAAAAAATTAACTGGTGTTTTTGTATCGCTTATCTGAGCACACTGACTACTGATGATTCCTGCTAAATCATTATATAGTTGAGCAAACCCTTGATTGCGCCAAAGACCACCTGCACCAAACACTAATTCAAAGCAAACATTCAAATCGTCAATAAGCTCAACCTCACCATCTTCGTTTTCGCTTTCAATTTGCGGGGTTGGAATATCAGTCAAATATTCAATGATGCATCTAGCTAAATATGTCTTTTCTGCAACGAGATCTCTTTCGCCTCTCATAAATGAGGCAATTGTTACTAAGTCAACAATGTTTTGAATATCTCCCGCTGGAATGCATGTCATCACCGTAGTGGTTACTTCATCTTCTTCTCCAATTTTAAAAGTGTGTGTTGTGGTTTCTTCCCACTTATCTTTTGTCGCTTTATATAGTTTTTCAGCAATATTTTTATCCATTTTTTCCATTTTGTTTTTCTCCTTTTTTCTTAAAATACAATAACCATTTCAATTCTGGGGTTCGACTTGTCAACGTCTGCCTCTGTAGTTAGCTTCGTGATATGCTTGTAATCGTCGGCAACCAATACATTGGCATGAACTAGACCGTCTAATATGAACTTAGGAGTTATATTGTCCAAGTCCATTAGCCTGTTTGTTTTGAAATATGTCTTGTATTGTATCTCGCACTTTTCTATCCCCATATCTGCAAATGACATTTCATTGGCAATATTAAAGATTAAATTCTTCCAATGTTGCTTTACATTATTTGCCGACATATTGTTGGCTGTCATATACCAATTGAGGGTAGGGTGCTGCGGTGCCTTTATCGGCGGTTTCTTTGCACGTGGATGTGCTTTAAAATACTCTGCGTTATAGTTGTCAACGCAATTTTGGTCAATTGTTAATTTTATTTCCATAGTAGTGAAAAAAGAGGGCAAAATAAGACTGGTCAATCCCATTTTGTCCCTCTCATCCTTATTCTTCAGATTCTGCGTTTTTCATCACGTCAGTTTTTGGGGTTTCTAATTCAGTCTTTTCGGTTTTACGGGCAGGTTTCTTTTGTGTCGCCTGTGCAAAAATGCCGTCAAGAATGTCTTTCACACCTTGTGGCCAATCAGCATAAGACTTTTTATTAACGCCAGCTCTTTCGAGATTGGCGATTGTCTCCTCAAGAGAGTCCAGTCCGTCCTGATAAGAACGAATAGATAGCCAAACTTGATAGTGGTCAAAAGTATCACACAAACTTCTCCAAGGAGTGTATGTTTTAATCTGCTGACAGTTGTCGCAAGAATGATACATAGTGCCACATATTACGCATTTATGATCTAGTTTTTCCTTTTTCATATCATCACCGCCGAATTAGTCAGCAACGACAATAGAGAATAATTCGTTTTCAGCAGAACAGTAATCCTGAAGTGCATTTACAACGAACTGTTGTTTTGCCTCATTAGAGAAGTCGATAGTGATGTTGTTGTCCATCTTACCGTTACCAAAGATAACATAAGTGTAGTATTCAGTGTTAACGTCACATACGTCGCAAGCTAATACTTCTAGGATAAACTTACCACCCTTAGAGAAGTCAGTTGTAGTGTTTCTGATCTTAACTGCATTTTCAGTTTCTCTTTCGTACCATACAGCCACTCTGTCGCCTTTTGCAAACGCACCAGTTGGAAGAGTGATAGTCTTTCCAGAGATAGCAAATTCAGTATCAGTTGCAGCTACACCTACTGTGTATTTCATATTCTTGCTCTTGTCTGCATGAGTAGAGTAGATATATTTCAATTCACCATAAGGTTCAGCAAGCAATTCAACAGTATTTGGGTCTTCAACGTCAATCAATTCAAATGCAGGAACAACAATTTTGTTAGTTGCGTCTGCGATTTCTTTCTCTGAACCAAGCTGTGCAGCCATAAGTCCAAAGTTGATTAGAGCGTTAGATGCAGTGAACTTAGCATCTTTACTTCTGTCAAATGCGGCAATTTTCTGTCCTAATGCGTCATTGGTAAATACCTGTTCTCCTGAACATTCCAAAGAAGCATCAGAAATCTGATCAACACTAACGATAATTTCGCCTGTTGCTTTGTCAACGAGAGTACCTCTAAGAACTCTATTAATGACTAAGTTTTCAATATTTAGCATTGTAGATTTTCCTCCTTAAATTAAAAAAAGAAGAGTGTTATAACCCTCCTAGCCAATTAAACCGTTCTGATGGTATTTTGCTAACATCTATGTTTCCAGTGTTAACGCCTACCATTAAATTACGGTAATCACTTATTTTTTGAATCCTTTTAACAGAATCCATAAATGTATATAAAGGTAATTGCCAAACGGTTTCATAGTTATATTTGAAATCGTTACAATTAACCATAGAAGATACTAACGGTGCGAGCAATGAATCCATTTTTTCGCCCTTTTTTGCTTTTTCTTCTAATATTCTGCGCTCTTCTTCCATGTAGAATTTCCGAGCCGCTTTATTTCCAGCAACTTTATAGTTGCGCTTAAATCCATGTAGCTTTCGTAAATACGATACGATAAGCTCATATATCACAATATCTATATTCACTCTGTCTTCAAAGTTTTTGTAGATTATTCCCTCATCTTCCTCTTCATCTATCGGGGTGAAATTGTCAAGATGCAAGTCGCCAAATAAAATACGACTATCTTCTATAGAGAGCCCACTTATCGCAAGTCCAAACACAGTGAAATCATCAACATCTTCATAGTCGATGCCAGCGTCGTCCAGAGCAAATCTGAAATCGTAGCTTGTCGCTGTTAGTGAACTTACAAGTGCCCAGTATCTATCCTCTCCATATTCTAATATTTCGCCAAGGGTAGGGGAGTTGATAGAGATTTTATCATTGATCTCGTGTTTACCTCCACGTAGTAGATTTAATTCATCCATATCAGTCACACAAACTCTTAGCAGGAACGCTAGTCCTGTATCTGATAATACGGCAGCGATGTGCTGGGTCAATCGCTCCTTCAATATTAGAAACTCTTTCTAGTTCCTTTGTCCCCACGATACCAACTGAGTTGTTTAGAAGCTTGTCTACCTCCGCCGCAACAAAATCGGCTCTCGTGGCTCCAGTGGCCCCCAATGGTTCTCCTTCACACATTTGCATTATGTCTTGGTGACAAATCACCGTGACACTAATCAACAAGTCTTTGAAGAAATGATTTGCGGTAGATACCTGCGGTATGTTCATTTCAAGTGTTATGTAACATCCAGCAACGTCTATTGTGCCAGGGATATATGCATAGGGGAATATATGTGTATAATACAAATCTCCTGGCTCGTATGGTACGCCGTTACTATCTTTGCCATTTATCGCTTTAACAATAATATCCTCATTGATAATGCTATTCATGACAGAGCGTTTGTACTGGATAATGTCATAGGCTTTATCAGTACTCATATACCGCTCACCACCTTTATAGCTTTTTCTGTGGAAACGCTTCCATCGGCGTTTTCGCAATATAGCTTAAATGAATAGTTGATTAGATTCTCATTGTAGACAGTTTTGATTTGGATTTTTTGACCCTCAACCACAACTGTAAAGAACTGCATCAACTCTGGAAGTATTTTTAGTTCCCAATTGCATAAAACATCTTCAACAATATTTCCATTTGAATCATAGAAATTAACCACAAATTCTTTATATGGAGTGCCCATAGTAATCTTACTTGAGCCCTTGTTTGTTATTTCAGCCCGTGCCATTTCTGACGGTGGATCTGGTTGTGGCTCTGGAATGTCAACTGTATAATAGTCGGCAATCATAAGCTCTGCGTTATCTTTTGTATAGTTAAACTGGTCTCTTGTTAAAGATAGGGTAATCACACCATGTCCGTCACTTACTCTTGAGATGGCATTTCTGTTTGTAACAGAATATGCTTCTGGAGTTCCTATTGTGCCGACATAGTCGATTAAGAATCGCTTATCATATCTGATGTTTGTTGTTTCATTGTCATATGGAATTGTCACGACAAGAGAAGCCTCTGGTAGATTTGTTCTATATCCATAGTTTCTAATGCCGTCGTAAATTTTGTAACTATCGTCAAATGCAATCATTCTTTCGATAATTTCTCCATTTTCGTTTTTCCATTTTAAGTTATATGCACATTTTTTGATTATATGCAAAGGGAAAATAGGGTTATCAGAAATGTTGATTAACATCCATACGTCATCTTTTTTCGACGTTTCATTATAGACATTAATATAAGTGCCAGGAGGGAAGTATACGCCGTCTCTAAACTCTATTCTGTAACTTCCGCTACCTGTTTTAAATGTGTCGTTCACATCTTTCGTGATTCTAGCATCATAGTTTTTGCCGTCAATGACGACGCTCTTATAAGATTGTGAGTTCTTAAAACTCACTTCCTTTACCATGATTCTGTGTGCTTGAGACGCTTCCTTGTCGGTCTTGCCATACTGTCCGAGCCTATTTCTATATGCTTCAAACATTTACAACACCTGCCCTCGATACGATATTACAGCAATTCAACACTTCTTTTCGATATATATCATGATTGTCTTCTGACACCACATGTTCAAGTAGACACACGACAGACAATATATGCTCGCAGTTACCAAAGACATCTATATTCCTAATCAGTTCTCTATTGAGGCTACTGACATATTCGTCAATAGTTTCAACAGCGGTTTCCTTCATGGGCAATATGGCGTATATTCTACTCACTATAGAATCTTTGTATTTTTTAAATTGTTCGTCTGTTATGTTGCCGTATTTTGTGTAGATCAAGTTGTGGCGACCATAGTAGAGTAAAGATAATCCCTACGAATTTTTTGGGCGCGAGCCATTCCTTCATCCCGTAGTTTTCTTAGTTCACTGAGTTGATTTGCAGGGGCATAAAACTTTTCGTCTTTTGTGCCTATGTATTGCTTGGTTAGGGTAGTGTTATTGATTTGAGGGTCTAGCCACTCACACACCATCCTACAGGCAATGTATTCTATCTCTTTATTGTTTAATTCTGCATTAAATGCCTGCAACTCTTCATCAACATCAGTTAAATCATTCTCTATTTTTTTTAAATTCGCAATAGCTGAAATCATTAAATTGTGGCAATATTCAACAGTGTCCTCGTCTGTAAGCTCATAGATAAAATAGTCTGTGACTTTACTCAAGAAACGGTTGTATACAACCATATAAGATGTTCCCATTATTCTCCCCCAATAAGTTCCTTTAGAGATGTGTTCAACACATCGTCGATAACTTTCACTGAGGCTAAACTGTCTAACCCCCCGTCACGCAGCATTCTTCCTGCTGTCTGAGCGATTAAATCTTTATATCCTTTTGGCGCACGAGGAAGTTTCTTTCTGATTGTTTTAGCATCTTGTCTTAAGAAATCCTCAACGTCATCAAATTCATTGTAGTAAGAGTAAATTTCGCCAAGTCCCCATTCTTCAATCAATTCATCATCCTCAATCAAAAACCAAGGCTCTAGTAGAAACTTTGATTTAGATGCTTTTAATGGAAGTAAATCTCCATACTCAACCATAACCAAATCTCCAAAGTTCGACCATTCATAAATATTCCCTGTTTTCTTAGACTCGTATCTCAAGTGCCCAAACCTTACACTCTTACATTCAATCAATTCATCATGATTTCTTTTTATTTTATTCTGCGTTGGAGTAGTGCCAACTTTCATGTTCTTTCCCATATTTATCTCCTTTTCTCAAAAAAACAGTGGGGGAGTTACCCCCCCACTATAAAAATCGTCTTTAGATTATGCGAATGTACCAACAGCGTAGTCAGAGCCAACGATTGTAGCAAATCCCATTTTTGTCTGGTACATTGCTTCGATAGTCATATCTCTGTTAGTTTCGTAGTCAGTGGTTTCTACATATCTAGGGTCTCCTTCATAGACAAACTTAATTGGTTTTTCGTCAGTAAGAGGTAGAATGTAGAATGTCTTTTCGTCATATTTGAAATTTCTAGTGCCTTGCTCGAACACCTGTGGGATTCTCATCATTTGAATTCCATTCCATCTTCCTAGTCCACCTAGAGTATTTCTTTCGTTGATCATTTCATCAGACCACTTTTCGTTATTTAAGTTAGTGATTCTTGCAATAGCAGTTCTAGGGCCAGCGATAACTACCTCTTTGCCAGTAGCAGTCTGAACCATCTCAACTCTCTGCAAGATAGCTTCTTCTGTTGGATCTCCACTGAAAGCATATGCTGGTGGCATAAAGTCTTTTAGACCTAAGAAAGCACCGTATAGCATGTCATTAACAGCTTTGTCAACGCCTTCGTATAATTTTGTCACATATTTGCCCCAGTCAACTCTGCCAGCAACGTATCTTTCAAATTCTTCATATACCTTGATTCCATACCAGCTAGTGGTTACAGAGAAGGACTTTCCAATACCTAATTTCTGTCTGATCAAATCATGATGATTACCAGAGAATTTAGACATAGTCAAGATAGAATCATCAGGGACATAGAATTCATTTTTATCTCCATCATTCAGGTTGATAGTTTCAACAAACTGAAGGAAGAAAGGATTTTCGCCCCAACCGCTAATTAACAGCTCGTCAATGGTATCTTCGATAATTTCAAAGATTGCAGTTTTATTTTTTCTAATAGCTCTTCTGATTTCTTTCATAGAAGCATTCTCAGAAAGACCCAATAGGGTATTAAATTGTTTTCTGATTTCTAATTCTGCATCGCCTTTGGAGAAATTCACTACCTGGCCTTTAGCAGTATCGATCATTAATTTAGTAATTCCGTTCATGTTGTATAGCCTCCTTTCTATTATGCGTTCTTAACAACTCTAAGTCTGTAGATTGTCATGTTAGACTTATAAACGATTTCAACAATTTCTGCTGCAAATCCAACAGCAGTCTTGTCAAATCCAGCAGCAGCTACTTCTTTGTATTTTCTGTCTGTTCCACATACTAAGAAATTGCCTTTTTCAACTGGCTGGTCAGCTCCAGCTAGTGGCTCTGTTACTAAGTAGTCAACGATAGCAAATCTATCATTTTCCATTAAGTCGTAAGCTCTAGCAGGGGTTCCGCCTTCGATGAAGTAGTAGATTTCTTCCTGTGCTGCCTTTGTGCTCTGGTCGTAGATAAGAGCAGGGTTCGCAACTAGAACCACTTTGCTATCTGCATCTGGTGTTTCAACTTTATAGTTTTCTGCGTCGATTACAGCACCTAAAGTAACTAGCATGCCGTTTTCTAAGACTTCGTCTGCGACTACTGAGTAAATGTGTCCGCCGCCATATGTTGCAGCAAGAGCACTTGTCTCAACGTATCCGTATTTTTGTTTCATAGTGGATATTCCTCCTTTAATTATTTAGAATTAAAACAACCATCGTATGGATTATTGATTTTTTCTTCATCTTTCTTGAAGTCCAATGTCACCTTCGATGATTTATCTTTTTTAACGGTTGTGTTATTTAATTCAAAGTTTTTCTTACCAATCATTGCGAATAATTTTGTCTCAATTTCCTCAAGAGAATATTTCTCGTATTCTGATTTGAGTACACTATAATCTTGATCGCCAGATAGTTTAGCTTCAAACTTTGCAAATAAATCATTAGCTTTTTCCTGCTTTTGAGAGTCTAATAGCTGTTGATATTTTTCATTCAATTGCTCATATTTAGTTGTAAATTCTTCAGACGTTTTCTGACCGATTTCACAAACATAACTACAAATTGAGAAATTCTGATTTCCTTCAACATAGTCAACAAAAGCAAATTTCTTTCTTTTTTTGTTTTCAAAGTCGATTACAACATCGTCTCCGTCTAAAGTGTATGGGGCACCATAGATTACTTCATCTTCTCCATCTTCAAAATAAACCTCAGATGCCGATTCATCAAAATCCATCATATAAAATCTAGGATATGACCCCCAGTCACACTCAATTCTTTCAATTGAGCTGATTACTTTATATAATTGTCTTCCGATATCGGACGATAGAGCAAAATTATCTTCTTCTGGATCTGATTCTGGTTCGTCTTCAACTTCCATTTCTAACTCATCTTCTGGTTCATCTTCGGGTTCAGTTTCGCCAAACACTTCTTCAAACTTACTCTCAAGCTCTTCGTCGGTAAGTCCTTCAATTTCAAAAGAAATTTCTTCTTCTGTGATTGAATACTTTTCCAACAATTCTTGTACTTTTTTATCCATCTTGTCTTCTCCTCCTCCTTCATTATTAAATCTATCATCAGTAGCGAATGCCAATTTGAATTCCTCAAACATTTCATTCAACTGTGATTGCATATCTTTCTTTTGTTCAAACACTTCTAGGGATGCAGACTCAAAGCATGGCTCTGCTGTCCCAAGCAAACAAAAGGCAGTGAAATAGAAATCATCAATTTGAAAATAATCATCAAGCATTACACTATCCGTTACTGTGATTTCCATTGATTGTTTTACAATTCCATTTTCTTTGATATTTGCATAGGCTTCCTGCCTCTTCCATAAAACTACTTCAGTGGTCAAATACTGATGTATTTCTTCATCTTGCACAATTTCCCACTTCCATTGAGCTCCAGGGGGCACAAATCCTACTGGCTCTGTGATGTTTACATAGTCAATGTTGCCATTTTCTTTAACGACAATCTCACCATCGTGACTTCCGATTGTGTCTTCTTCACGAATATAGTTTGCAACCACAGGACATCCGAACATAGAAGGAATTGCTCGCTCAAAAGATTCTTTACTAATAAAGGAACCATTTCTATTTTTTCCAGTGTAAGCAACACGCAACACACCTAAATCAAAAGATGGGTTGGCGTCTGCAATACTAACGAGAGTAGATGAATATTCTAAACTCATTTTTTTACCTTCCAATTTTTAGCTTCTCCTCCTTTCTTGTAGAATCACGAGGGGTTTTTGAAAAACTCGCCTCATAAAAAAAGACTGGAAAGCCAGTCATCAGAACGTAATCCTATCAGTTAGAATTACATCATCTTTTTTTGAAAAATTAATTTCATTTTTATTTAAAAACACCCAATACCCGCCACTTGTTTGTTTTATTAGGGGGTATTTAGATTTTTCTAAAGTCTCTTTGATTGTCTCGCTGTTGGTGTAAATAAATCTACTTCCCTTTGGCATCATTCAATCACTTCCTTTTCGGTACCAGAGCCATCCCCACCAGAGCTCTCTGGAGCCCCTGTGGACACTATAGCACCATCTTTTCCTGATAAAGTATAAGAAGTCTGTAGTGGCATCCATTTCTCGTGTATCTTGAGAATAGAGTTTTCAAAATACTCCGCAGACATTACACGGGAAGGGGGTATACCGCTACTGGCCGCCAATTTTAATTTATTTGGCACGCCACTATTTGCTAAAGCTAATTCTCTAGCACATACTTCATCTTGATTAAAAATATCAACTCTAAGAATTTCAAATGCATACTTAGATCTTCCACTTAAATTATATTGGAGATATCTGCTAACCCATCTTTCAATACTTTCAACTAATTTCCATACCATTCCAGCATCGACTCTTATAGACGCATCTAGTCCTTCAGCACCAGATGTCTCAGTGTTGAATAATAGTTGAGCAATACCACTATCACTAAACACTGCCTTCATAGATGAAGATATTAAATCATTACTATTATCGTCAGTTTGGAATGTGACAGTGTCTATCTCCATAGGAGACAGGGCAACGCCAACTTGATCTGGGACTACATCGCTTAACTGTCTATAAAATCCCATTGCAGTGTCTGGGTCGATACTAAAATCGTCTATAGTTGTAGACGAATTAAATGTTGGTATCTTTTGCACAATTAGTTTGTAGTTTTGGATTTCTTCTTTATTTCTCTGTAAAGAGCGTGCATCTATCAAGTCTAGCAATGCTTCAAACACCCCTATAAACTGTGGTAGGATTTCATCATAAATATCAGAATCTATTTTTACACATATAGTTCTTGCAGGGTCTAAAATCTGCCATTGGAAATTCTTCTTATCTTTTTCATATGTTCTATACAATGTAGTGAAATATGGATCCATATAATCTAACTGCGTTTTGTTCTTATCAAAATATGAGAAGTCAAACGCAAAATTAAAGCACCCACCTTCAATTTCTTTTATTGCACAATAATCAGGGTCTAGTTTATGGATAAAGAACGAATTCTTATCACTATAAATAAAACCATAGAATACACCTTCTCGTATTGTCGTGCTTACAACATTACGGAATTCAAATGGCAATGACATATTCTCAATCATATTAACTGCCTTTGTATAGTCCTTTAAAATCTTTTCATTGTCTATTTTTCCAGTCAGATCTGTGATAGGAGTCAAGTTCCATAAGAAGAGGGGAATGTCACTAATATAATTGATGAACCTACGATATGGCATTGACACTCTATATAAGAAGTTTGACATCTCTCTAATATTCGCCTCATTAGAAGTCGGGTTTTGTATATATCTTCTATATAAGTCTTTGGTGTATTGAGTATAGACATTGCTTGGCTTCTTGTTGAGGTCGCTTAGCATAAGTTTAGATAACATCGCTTTATATTTTAGGAATTCCTCTTTTGTCATTTCCTTGTTTTTGGACTGCGATTGCTTTTGGTTTTTCTGTTTTTGCTTATTACCGCTTTTTTTCTTCTTTGACAAATCTTTCCTCCTTTCTACTTAAATACAGGCTTACGCACTTGAAATAGGGTTGATGTATCTTTTTTGTTTCTATCAACCCTCATTGAAGACGAGCGCCTTAATTCGTATAATCTATGTGCTAACATTAATATGGTATAGAATCTATCATCATGCATCTTGTTCCGCTTTTCATTGGCCAGAGCATAAACAACTGAGGTTTTCTCTGCATTGGAACTTTTATGTATTGATGTTATTTCATTTTTCATTAAGTCTATTTGAGCAAGAGCAATCTTTTCTTCATCACTTAGGTAATACAGATCAAATTCTTCTTCTATGTCTTTTTTCTTAGCACCTTTTTTAGCTTCGACTGTTTTCGCAATTCTAATAAAGTCTTGCCCAGTATTTCCAAATGGAAGTTTAATTACCCCAAGCTCGAAGAGCTCAATAAATTCTTCAACCATTTGTGTTCTATATTTCTTTGGTGAGATTGCCCTGAGTTTGTCAATTGCGTCTCTATGATGTTTTGCATTTTCACTATAAATAGGATTTTCTTTGTCAATTAATCCTTTATGCACTTTTCCGCTAGCATCTGTCCAATCACTCAATAAGTGGTCTGTATATGCAAGCCCACCTCCACCAGCTCCAGCGTCAATCAATAATCTGTCTATATATTCATAATCAGGATTGTCGCCGTTATATAGCAGCAGATAGTTTCTAATCATCTGCAATTGTTTTGCAGAATCCAACATATATTTATGCTTTGTTGCAATATCTATAAAGTTTACGCAGTTAATGACATCTCCACAGAGTCCAAGCTCCGAATCTTCATATAAATTCATTACACTCAGTATTGAGTTGTCTCCAGTTCTGGCAGGGTCAAATGCTAAAACAATTCTGTTTTCTGGTCGCCATTCTGCGTATGGAATTATTAATTTCTCGTTTTTACGCACAGTACGCCATTTCACTATTTGAGAACTACCACCGTCCCGTGTTGGTTCGTTATAATATTCTCGCCTTGCTTTGTCTGGGTCTAGTTTCATTGCAGTATCTACTTTTTCTTGAGTAAGTAGCGGGGGAGATTTCTCTCCGTCAATGAAGATATTTATTGCTGTATCGCAAATCATGTCACAGGCAAAATAATTTCTATCTCCCGCAATCATCTTCTTTGAAAATTCCTTATAATGTTTATAGAACATTGTGTCCATATCATCTTGAGATGATGCATATACAAGCTGAGTAGGAACTTTAAGCGGAACTAAGTCAGCCCTAAAGTCTCTATCTGTAGAAGTAACGAAGTCAGTGCTCTGTGTTGCAAAAGCTTCGCAGACTGCTATTAATTCATCAGAACAGAACGCTGCCTCATCAAAGAATACCAGTGTAGCTCTTCGTGAACGTGCACTATCTGGATTACTGTTAAGTGTGTAGATTGCACTACCGTTAAAGAAAGACACTTCATATCCCGCAGGGTTATGACTGAATCCAGTTTTGTTACTTCCAGACTTTGTAGTTTCTTTTTCCACAATGTCTTTTAAATTTCTAAATGAAGCTGCGGTCTTGCCAATTCTGGTAACAATTTGTTCTATCTTCTCAAATGTCTCCTTAGCCTGATCACCAACGCTAGATACTATATATATAGCTTGGTTCTCATAAAGGATTGCTTTTAAGATAATAAACACAGCACCAATTAGAGACTTACCAAAATTTCGACTACAGCACCAAGCTGAGTGCTGGGCGTTCCATGTTGACTGCAATATATACTTCTGCGAGTCAATAAGCCTCACTCCAAGCAAATCTTCTGCTGCGATACAAGGATTTCTCCTATAGAATGCAATGGTCTTAGCATCTAGCTCATACACTTTTCTCTTGACTTCGCTTAAAACTTTATGCTTTTGCTTTAGTTGCTTAAATTTCGCAGAGGGGTTTGAAATCATGATTTCACCGCCTCTTTAAGTTCAATATTTTCAAGTTTTAATAGACGATTTTCTTCACTTGTGTCATCAACTTGCTTTTGTAATTTTTCTATTAGATTACGTTGCGTTTCAAACACTTCTTCACGGTCGTTTTCATCAAAGAATCCATGTTCCATGATTGACTTAAAAGACATATTTGCTGCCCATTGACTGCCAGCACTTTGTAGTTGATTATAATAATTCTCCTCGGCATCATCAAAGTCTAATTCTCTCAGTTTCTTCATTAGGTGTGTGAGGGTAGACTTGCCGACTTCTTGGTCTTTTCTGTTATTAACAGAGATTCCATTTTGTTTTGCAATCTTATCGTTACTATCAACAAGGTCTTTTTTTAGTTTATTTAATGACTTGATATCATCTAAGTGAGTTGATGTATTCAATCTAGGAATCATCATGTCTATTTGTGATATCTGATAGTTGTTATTTACCAATTGAATGATTTGAGAAATCTTATAGTTATCCTCATCAATTCCATCATCACCTAAGTATCCAGCGATGTTGGTAAACAAGAACTTCCTTTGGTTTTCGTCATATCCTTCAAATGGGTCGTAGCCTATGGTTTCAATTACATTATTTTTAGTCTTGGTATCACTCACAGACCATTTCTCTTCTTTGATAACTTCATATTTTTCAGTATCGATACCAAGCTCTTTCTTATCGACTAAAGTGTTTACAAACGTCTTAGAATAAAATTGCTTGGTATTCATTTGACGGAAATACAATCCAATTGTAAACTTGTCGTTGTTTTTAATTACACTGTCGTATAGAGAATAGTAGAAGGGAACATCTAGATAATGACACATAACAAGCATTGCTGTACGTTCGTCATATCTTTTTTTAAACTCCTCAAACTTCTCCTCTAAACATGATCTACATACACAATAATACATGTCGTTTTTTTCATATAATTTGCTTTTAGTCTTAAAAAATCTACGCTCTGGGTTTTCATATGATTTGCCACACATTGTGCAAGTAAACATTTTATCTTCAGGTGTGTTCCTGGTGGCAACCTTTGGTTTCATAGCTGTAGAATCACTCCTTTTCTCTTTTTATCCAATTGAAAAACGGGAGTGTTACGTCTCCCGTTTATTCATAGTTATTGATTTCAATTCTTCATATCCAATAGCATTGTCTCCGTCACATAGAGCATCTTCTGGTTTATCATGTGTTTCTACCATAACACCATCAGCTCCAACGAGCAGAGCAGCCCTAGCCATTGGCACAACTAATTTACTATTTGCAGTTGCGTGGCTTGGGTCTACAATTATTGGTAAGTGCGTCTTTTCTTTTAGCAATGGAACAACACTAATATCTAAGGAGAAAGGCATCAGCGGGTCAAAGCTCCTGATTCCTCTTTCGCATAAAATTATCTTTCTATTTCCGTGAGACATTAAATATTCAGCACATAGCAAAAACTCGTCTACTGTATTTTGAAACCCTCGCTTGAGTAGAATTGGCTTATTCAACTGTCCAAGTGATTTTAATAATTGGAAGTTTTGCATACTCCGTGCACCAACTTGTAATATGTCTACATTTTCAAATAGATCTATTTGTGATACATCCATTATTTCAGAAACTACAGGTAGTCCAGTTTGTTCTTTTGCTTCTAGTAAATATTGCAGACCTAATTCTCCTAGTCCTTGAAAAGAGTAGGGAGAGGTTCTTGGCTTAAAAGCTCCACCTCTTAATAGTGTGGCTCCGCACTTTTGCACATTCCTTGCTATTCGCAGTATTTGTTCTCTAGACTCAACAGCACAAGGCCCTGCAATTATCTGAGGAGTGTTTCCTCCAAACTCAACTTGATTATTCTTCCCACATCTGACAATGGTATTCTCAGACCGATGTTCTCTTGATACTAGAAGTGTTTTATTTTTCATATACAACACCTTCATTTCTTGGCATAGAGAAGTCCACTAAATATTCATGGTCAAACTCTACGCTCAGCATATCAACCCACAAAAAGAACAGTGGTCTATATTGTGGTGGAATCCAAGGCTCTGATAGACAGAGAAACATTTTGTCTGGAACTCCAATCTTCTGTAGGTCGTAATCTTCAAGCAGAGCATGTTCAAAAATATAGTTTCCTGAAACATCTTCATCTGGCATTTTAGATGTGGGGTTGTTAATCCAAAGATGTCCAACACTACGACTATTGGTCAGCAATTCTGACACCCAATTACCACAAGTGCATATACCTTCAGGCACTTTGTTTTTCGGATATTTAATATCGTGGTGATGATCGATGTTGATTAAACCTATGTCGTCACCGTGCTCTACTAAGTCAACTATCTTTCCATGATTTTCTATGAAGAATATATCTTCACGAGGCATCTGCTTTGATAAGGATAGCACCAACTTTGTTAGTCTTTGGTAATGAATATAGTCAGCCTGTAGATTTTTCATCATTGGCATCTTGTTTAATTCTTCCCATTTGGCTCCAGGAATTAGATTATTATAGGTGTCTATACTCGGTGCCATAACCACATCAAAGTCAATCGTAAGTATTTTTTGCATATCTCATTCCAATAAAGACAGGATGACAACTTGGTCATGATACTCTGGCTTTACCATAAAGTAGCAATAGCTCAGTATAGTCTCTAATAAACTCAAGGTACGCCCCTCAATCTTAAAATGCTCAAACCCCATTGGAGCATAAACATTTTTAATTGTCTCGTAAGACATGTAGTGCTTTCTCGCTTGTGGGTCTGTTATATTAGTCTTGATAGAGCAGTGCTCCATAGTGTATTTCTTCCCATAAGACAAAGAACACATACTATTTAGGTAGTAGTGCTCTTTTCTATGCTGACACCCTGGGGGGCAGATTGCGTTTATTAAAAGTTCTGTCTTTGCTTTCTCCTTGTCATTTAGTGACTTTAGAAAGTCCATTTTTCTATTTAGATTATAGTCAAGACACACAAGACCATATCTATCTTTATTTAATTCTTTTTTTGCTAATTCTTCATCTTCAATACATTTAGTAGTTGAGGATATATATCTGTAGTTAGGATATTTTGAACTTAGAAAATCACAAAAATCGTCATCAGCAACAACTACATCATTCTTTCCGCTGTGGGCAACCTCCATGAGCAAATTACCAAACCTATCCTGATAATGAACAGGCTCTAACTTGCAGTTCGTGAATATGTATCTCACTGGTAGATTAAATGCTTCATTGTAAACTCCAACTGTGTGATTGATTTTTTCTAATGTAGCGAATTCATACTTCTGAAAAATTCTGCCACCGTCCCAAATACAGAATTGGGGATTCCCATATACCACCTCAACTTCTATATCTTCATAGAAGAACTCTGGATGTGTTCTCATAAGATTCAAATATTTGAAATTCAAATCTCTCAATTCCCACATGCCAGGAATGGCGTATTTAATCATATTAAATTTTTCCTTTTTTCATAATCATCTCATAGACCTCAGCTTTGTTTTCATCCTTAATAAAATAATTCACCAAGAAGTTTATTAGATTATCACGGCTGTCTGAGATGACCTCAGCCAATGTAAAGTGATTAAAACCTTTTGGTAAATACTTAGCGACGATATCATCCATTGTGATCATAGGAGCACGTTCTGCATAAGAGCTGTGCTCTTGACATCGTTTGTAGTTGTTAACTTCTGAAAAGTCATACTGAGATTGGTGTTCGTGCATTTTGCACTGCTTATATTTTACGCAACTCTTGTTGCATACTGTGTTGACTGACAGTTCTATTTTAGATGGATTGCTTATCGCTTCTAAAAAACTCATATCAGTTGTTTTATCTTCTGGCAAAGAGATTAACTTGAAATCGCACTCTTTGTCGATTATATTTATAATCTCTGGTGTCATTGGAAATACTAAGTCCGCTTCTTTTGAGAAGACATAGGTATACTCAGGATATTTCTTTTTGAGTGTTTCATATATTTCCAAATTAGATAACTCAATACTATTTGAACCAGTTTGGTTTACCGACAGTATTAAGTTAGCCATCGTATCATTAACGTCATTTTCTTGCAAGCAAACATTTGCACAATTAAATCTGATAGGGGCACTGTATTCTTCCGCACAGGAAACAAAGTCCTCATATGTTGCAATATTATGCCCGTCGATATTGTTGTTATACCCGCCGTTCCAATAGCAGAAAGGGAAGTTCCCAGTCACACTAGAGAACACGACTTTATACTTAAAGAAATGACTATAATAATTTGATAAATTAACAAAGAAGTCATTTATCTCAAAGTTATTGTATAGGCTTGGAAGTGTGAAATAGATCATCTTAATCTAAAAATACTCCATAGTTAGGTTCGCATATGTCAGGGCAAACTATTCTAAAGGATATCACCTTTTTTAGCGAGTCCGATAGTTCGTCATATTTTTGCACCTGTTGTTTCATTTTTTCATCACTAAAGTTGTTGAGCCTATAATACAACACATCATTAGTGCTTGGAGTAAACCCCATATCATTATTCTTTTTAGGACTATCGACATGACTCGTAGACATAACTTTTCCAACGATAGAGAGAATATGTTCCCAAATCTCTGAATCTTCTTCTTTGTTTGCCATAAGCATTCCAATAGTTCCAATTATATTGTAATAGTCTTCAATATTACTAGCATCGAAAGAGTTTTCCATCTCTCTTAGGATACTAATAAAATCATCTTTTTCACGCATATTCGTACCCCAATTCTTTAGATTTTTCAAGCCAAAATTCTTTGCCATATCCCTGTAGATAATTGTTTTTTATTGCACTATCAATTAATCCGTATTCGTTGTATAGCTTAACCAAATGTTTAACTTTCTTCTTAAACAGATTACAAACAGATGGGATAGGTAGCATAATCTCCCCAGAGTATTCATATTGAGCACCAATGCACCCGTGCAAGCAATTATTTTGAATCTCACAATCTACGCACATAGGGCCTTTGGAAATATCCATGCATCTAAGTGTGATATATCCACTTACATTATGAGGTTCAATATCTACAATGCGACTATTTGTCTCGTCAGTTTTAAAATACGCCCCAGTGAATTCTGGGTAGGTAGTCCTATGGCAAACAGACAAAGATAAATTTGTGCAATTAAAATGAATCGTATGTTGCATACTGCAAGATATCGCCTCAGTTCTTTGGCTATCTGGGTTTTTCACATCTACAATTAAGAAATCGTAGTTATTCATTCTCTTTAACTCGGCGTCTGAATCGTAATCAAAGAAGTGTTGTGCAAGTGCATCAACAGAATAATTACATAGTTCAAATCTTTTTTCCATAGCATAAGACAAGAAATCTAAATACTTGTCAATCGCCTCATCAGTCCATTCATCGCCATTGCGAACTTCCAACATAGGTGGTTGGAAATCATGCCCCTTGCTCAAATCAAACTGCTCGAGCTTAGACAACCACCAATCGTAGTTATCTTTCAAGTTGTCGATTCCATACGCACTGATCATTGGATGGTATCCAGACTCGATGCTTTTACAGAACTCAAATATAGTATCAAAATACTCTTCGTTTAATTCTGCCTTTTCTCTAATATCTGTGGAATAAATTCCGTCTGTAGACCAAGAGAATGCCAATTTAACATTATAATCCTTCAAGAATCTATTATGGTATTCAATAAATCTATCAGCCTTTTCTGGACTTTCTACTACGAAAGACATATTGCATGGTGTTACCATTGCAACTCTGCGACTAAATAGATATCCATATCTTTTCTTTAACACTCCAAAGTATTTCTCAAATATGTCTAGCATATCGAAGTAAATGTCGTCATAAAATAGATCCCCAGCAAAGATTTCTATTTGATAGAAGAAATTTTTTCTTGTCATATAAACATAGTCTAAAATCATATCTATATTCTTCAAAGTTTCTTCTTTATTAGAGCGAGTAGGGTACAGCTCTGTTCCATATTTATATATATAACAGTATTCACACTTCTGGTTGCACTCTGGTCTAACAATCAACTCTAACATATTTTTGCTAATATGCATTGAGTTCTTGTCTATAGGCAACGGTAGTAGTTCACTATCTATATACGATTCCATCAATTTCTTTTCATCATTGATGAATTTTCCTTTTGTCATAAATCATTACTCCTTGTTTCTAAAAAGTCTCAAATTCACTGCCTCTTCATATAGGTCTAAGACTCCGTTGCATAGCAATCTGATCTCGCTCGCATTACGGATAACATTCGACCCTGAGTTAACCACTAGGTTGTAGTAGCAGCAGTTTACATTTGACAGTATAAAAGCATGTCTTTTGAGCTTTTCCATATCTGTTAAATAGGAAGGGGAGATCTGACCAATTTTAGCTAAGCAATACATAAGATTTGCAATATTGCCAATCATAAAATATTGCACGCTGCCATTAAATGTATTGTCAATGAAACTTAGATACTTCTCAATATCTTCATCGCTATCATTAATGAAATTAATCCTGTGCCCGTGAGTCATTTGACCCCAGCGAGCTTCATCTCGCACCGTGTTCTCTAAAGTGCTCTTATCTATTTGAATGTCATATATAGAGTTCTGGCAAGTAACCAATGTCCCATCATATATGACTTTTAATTCAGATCTAGCGGGGCCACAATAGGGCGCCTGTTTGTACTTCCTGTTCAAATCCACATCACTACGGTTAAGTACATCATTTACATAAGCATCTAAAGTAGGGGAGTTATATTCCTTCATTTTCTCTTCAAGCATGTAGATGCTCCCACCTAACAGCTCCATGATAAAGCTCTCGCCATCATTGAAAAACGTATAAGTGTTTTCATGTCTCAGATGTTCTATCTTTCTCACAAAGTCAGCCAATCTGATTCCCTGTTCAGCATGTACATCTGTTCCGTTCTCGTACTGTAATGTGATTCCATTCCATCGGATATGTTTACTAATATTAGTATCTCTAACTTGCTTTAAAAAACTTTCGATTTCTTTTAAGTAGGCATCTATTTTTTCAAAGTTATCTAAGTACTCAATTAGGTCATTTGACACAACTCCGTGGAAATTAAAACTCACGTTCACATTTGGAAGGTGAGTCTGATTGAACTTTTTATTCAACTCAATACAGTTGTTGAGTATTGAGGAACCTTCTCCGCCTCTAACATTTTCGGTGCCATAAGCTCCGTCGTAAGAAACCTGAAAGTCCATTTGTATTTCTTTTGTGGCCACTTCATTTACTGCAACAACAAAATCATAAATCTGGTCAACCATATCTATTCCGTTTGTAGAAAAGAATGTTGACTTGATATTTGGATAGGCAGCATACCAATCTCCCCAGTTCTTTGAAACATGAGAAATAATCATGGTAGGTTCTTGCCCCCATATGTCGAATCCTTCGATTTTATATGGGGACTCACCAAGCCGCTCTAAACATTTTAATGTGTTCTCTAAATAAGTCCCATCATCTAGTGCTTTGATTGTTTCACTAAATAGGGTTTTAGAGTGTTCATTAGTTGTTTTTGCTATCGCACAGTATTTGCACTGCAAATTACATCCAGTGGCCGCTAACAATGTTAGCCTTCTAATATCTGTGTGTTCATTATTCAATTTTTATATACTCCTTTTTTCAATTTTTCTATCTTCTGAAGCTATAGTTGCCAGAGTTCCAGTTTGAATTAAAAGACGAATTAAAACTATAATTGCCTGAATTCCAATTAGAATTAAAAGACGAATTGAAGCCATAATTACTTGAATTGAAAGTCGAGTTATATCCATAGTTGCTAGAGTTGAAAGATGAATTGTATGCATAGTTCCCCGCAAAATACGACGCATTATGTGCACAAGTATCATTTACATTTTGAATAATCGTTTCCATTTCCGTAAACGGAGTTGGTTGCATAATATCACCACTTGCTGGAACTATAACACTTTCAGTCGATGCTGTACTGCCAACATACGAATTAGTAGTCATTGCTTCAATTAAAGACTTAATATCTGTTATATCCGTTGGAGTCGTAATTTCCGCTTCTTTTTCTGGAACTGTAGCTGTCTCAAATCCAAACTTAGTTCTAGCAGTGTTAAGATTTGTGTACAGTGTTTTTATGTCACTCCATGACGTATTATTGTCTTTAATTAATCCCATTTTATTCTATCCTTATTGATGCTTTGAGAGAGTCTCCTTCAGTCATTCCAAATCCTTTTTCATTATTCTCTAGGTTTTCAGTTTCAAAATAAGTTACGCCAACAATAGGTCTCCTAAAGACAACAACTTCCTTAGCCGCTTCAACTAGAGAGATTTCTAAATCTGTCATATCTTCTTCAAAATCATTATATAAAACTTTTAAACCGCCAGATTCAACTGCGTCATAGTCTTTATAATAACCCATGATTACAAAACTCTCAGAACCCTTCCCTTGCTGTCTAATGGAAAAAGAATATTCTCCCTCTAGAACGCTTTCTAGTGTTTCTTCGCCTGATTTAAATCTAAATATGTATTGCGCCATATCGCCACTTCCTTTCATTTTACTTCTTGTACTTTGCTTCCATATTACCAAGAAAAGTGCGACCAATCTCTGGCCACATTTCCAAATAACAGCTTTCGCATATCATTGGTTTGTTATATGTATTTGCCGTATCTAGCTCGGCATTATATTTTTTACAATAGTTGTTTTTATAATAGTTGCATTTTGCTTGATCGCAAAACACAAAATCCTCATCTCTGCCTATACAGACTTTATTATCCTCTGCGAATCTAATGGTCAAATACTCATTGAGTTCCATATTTCTTGCCCGCAGGTAGCTGAGCACACGATAATATACTCCCTTAACTTGTGCGTTGAACGAAAAATAAGTATCTTTGTCATAGTAAACAATGACTTCGTTTACTGAATGATAATCTACAGCAGATATTTTTTTATATAACTCTTCCAAAGCCTTCTCGTCAGAATTCTTAATCTCATGAACTATGCTAATTTCCTTAACCTTATCATCGCCAAAAGTGATTTGATCAAAACTATTGTGATACAACGGAATTTCAGCCAATGTCATTTGATTAGATTTTAATATAATTACCAATTACAACCACCCCTTCAAATAATCCACTGCTGATTTTACTATTAGACTATCTTTTTTCATTAGAATAGACATTATTTTCTTTTCAAGTGAAGATAAGGTGTGTGATGTGCGCCCATCCAACTCAAACACGTAATCATTGTCTTCGATTTGCTTGAGAACGACAACATTAACTATATTGATATCGCTTTCATTTAATTTGAAGCCACTTGGTAGCTTCACCAAAACATCATTGTATAGTCTTCCGCCAAGCCACAAAGCAACTGCTAAATTAAGAGTTGTTTTCTCTTTTGAGTCGCTCTGAATAAATGACTCATCTCCAAGCTGTCTAAGAAATGGAATATAAAAATCCTCAACACTCTGAGCAAGTCCTCGACTATGAATGTCCATTGCCCAACAATAATTATTTATCATTGTACAAATCATTACATCCGAGTCAGAGTAGTCATTACGACATGCTTTCTCGCTGTTGATGTTTTTATTATAGACATATGCCTTATAAGGAATAAATCCCTCTCTTGCTTTATGATGTTGAGCCAAGTTAGCAAGATAACCATCTTCTCCAAAATGCAGTGGGGGAAACAGAATTTTATTTTCTCTGATAAAATCTCCTAAATAGAAATTCCTTGTTATATTTCTGTCGTCGCTTAAATTTGACTCATGATGCTTATCTTCAACAATAACCTCATGTGTTACAATTTCATATTGACCATCTTTGGCAAACTCATATAGTCGCTCTAAAGAGTCGCTATCTGCAAACCTATCGTCTGCATCGAGAAAGTAAATATACTCTCCGTAACAGCATTCCAAGGCTTTATTACGGGCAACACCTGGGCCACCACGAACCTCATTTTTTAGCATTACACAGTTTATGAATTCCCTGTCGAAAGCAGAATAAATATCAGCTTCTCGTGGATCTCCGTCACTAATCATGTAGACAACACAATCATCTATAATTGTTTGACTTGCCAGCGTATCCATTAACTGTAAGATAATCTCATTCGTCAAATTATAGAAGGGGACAATAATGTCAATCTTACTTGACTTATATCTTTTGATTATTTTACTACTAACATTTTCATGAAATTTATAATCTAGCTTTGCAGACAATTCTTCATTGTCTAAAATAGTATCTGCGTAGTCTTTGTTATTGATCAAGAGATTGTATTGATCATAATCATAAAGATAATAATCTTTCAAACTATACAAGTAAGAATTCTCATCTCCATCATAAGGTCGCCACAGCCAAGACCCACTTCCTGACTCGACACAATATTTGCATCTATCGTTTGGAGTGTGACAGAATGCGTCTAATCTTTCTATAGTTATTTCTCTAATATCCAAATAATCATTTTCTGTTTCAGGAATAACTATCTTTTCATGTATGTTTGTAATATTCCCAGAGCAACAACTAAAAGGGCATTTATATATCTTTCCTTCTTTTAGCGATAGCACTGGTGTCTGTGTTTTTGTACACGTATAAAACTGAGTTTGATCTTCGGTGCCTTCAGGATTTACTGTATAACCACCAAATATCAGCTTAGTGTGTGTGTAGTTGTTGTTAATCTTATATTTATCCAGATTTGCACTGGCTTTTTCATAATCAAATCCAACTTGATATCTTGTCATGATGAAGCTGATGCGTTTTTCTGAAAAAGTAATATAATCCTCTTCACTGAAACTATTCATGAGCAGTCCATTAGTATATGTAATTACATCACTATTTGGAAAAATGTCACGTGTTAAACATGCCACGTCTACAAAATTTGGGTGTAACAGTGGCTCTCCTCCAATTAGAAAAACATTCTTAATCATAGGAAGTCTTTCTTTTAGCATTAAAAGTTCTTCTTTAAGAGTGCCAACGTCAACAAACCATTCATTAGCAATGGGGGAGAAGTGGTCACAACCACGACATCCTAAATTACAGCCACTAGATACAATAATCTCCAGATCAAATCCGTTATGAATATCTCCATATTTATTTCTCCAGAATTCTCCTTCTAACATTTCAAGTAGCTCTTCTTTAGTTTTTCCCTCTCTGACATTAGGCGGGCTTTCAAATAATTTATTCATCGTGCACCAACCTTTACTGATTATTCATCAGCAGGTGCTTGATAGCCCCGACTTGATATTCAGGTTTAATAAAGTATGGCACTATACTAGTAATTATATTGACCACATTTCCACGGCCAGATAGTTTGAATTCACTAAATCCCATAGGGACATAAACTTCTTTGATTTCATCATACGTCACTCTTGAGTTCGCACTCAGCGACTTCTCAGATAGTGGCACATGATTATTGCAATTCAACGCTGGGTTTAAACTTGGGTTCAGTGTCTCCATTAACAGTGTAGCTTTCGCATACTCTGGATAGTGAGTATATAGTCTAGGACAATCACGAGGGCAGGGGTCATTGCATAATAGCTCTATGTGTCGTTTTTCTTCTGGCGAAAAAGAATTCAATAGCTCAAAATTCTCCAAATGACGAATTGGCATAACCACATTTTCGTATTTCTTCAACGCCTCACTATAGTCGCAATCATCTTTTGCTGCAATAATACTTCTGCTAATTTTTAGTGACGGGTATTTCTCCCTTATGTATTCCTCTAAAATAGGGGAAGAGACTAGTATCTCAAAATCATCACTATATTCTTCACTTATAATTCGCAGTACGGTATTTCCATATCTATCATAGCAATCTTCTTTTTCCAAGAGTGCATTGGTCATTGTTAATTGAAGTTTGATATTCAATTTTTTATAGACGGAAAATACATTACGAATCTCATTTACATCTGCGAGCATCGGGCCAAAGAAAGTCCCGCCACCATTCCAAGTCATGTTTGGAAAACTACCAAACACGGCTTTAATATTAACGTCATCATAAAACACAGTAGGGACTACTTGCTTCATTTCGCAAAGATGTAAATATGTTTTTATTCCCATGAAAAAATCAGGGCAATAATAGTTAATCATATTTTTCCTTTTCTCCTTTTATCTTTTTTGGTGATTCCGCCGAGGATCGAACTCGGACTTTTCAGGATGAACCCTGATGTGTTAACCATTTACACTACAGAACCAAAAAAAGCCAGACAGATGTCTGGCAAAATTATGGGCTTACGGTCTTTTCCCCCGACTAAAAGGGTTATACTCCCATATGCGTGAGTGGTTGTTGTCCATGCACCACCTACAAGGAACTCCTTATTTGGCGTTAGTCTGAGCTGGAGCCATTGTGGATTTTATTCCAAATATATTACTAAGTGGCAAGGGCAGTAGGACTTGAACCCACGGCACGTGGTTTTGGAGACCACAGCTCTACCAACTGAGCTATACCCCTACATGATAATGGCGGAGAAGATGGGATTCGAACCCATGCGGCCCTTATCGAACCCTAACGGCTTAGCAAACCGTCCTCTTCAGCCTCTTGAGTACTTCTCCAGGCTAAATGAAATCACAATATATCTTCTGGCGGAGAGGGTGGGATTCGAACCTACGACACACCTAGTGATACTAGTTTTTCTCTTCCATCTGAGCTACCTCTCCCATAAAGGTCGAAGGACTAGAAGTTCTTCGACAGACCCTCTCTACACTTGGTAGAAAGGTGTTGGTTGCAGGGGCAGGACTCGAACCTGCGACTTTCAGGGTATGAACCTGACTAGCTACCACTGCTCCACCCTGCTTCAAAAGTACCTATAAAAATATATACAGAAAGTGTCTTTTCAGCCTGCTGTTGCTTACTTTCAACCATATTCTGCCACAAAGGAGATAAAGTCTGAGCCTAAGGGAGCTACCCTAGTGACTTCTTTACCACGCCCATCAAAGAGCTAAACTTTGGAGGGGTTGCTTACCCTCAACTTTCAGGATTAATTCAGAAAATTTTATTTTGTGCTTATATTCGTTTGATAAAGCAATATTATAAAATCCCCACCCTACTCGTACTTCGACGAATGTTATACAGAGATTTCTCTCTTTCACTGGGAAACAACTTGTTGGTATTTCCAAGGTTTGCTACAGTCACCAACTAAAACCTAACTTGGATTCGGAGTGGCTTTTAACCACTCTTTCTATTGCGTTGCCCATTCATCTCGTGCGTTTGATTGCAGTAAACGCAGTGCCATACCTTGAGTTTCGGTTTTGCCTACACGTCAGAAATCGCTTAAAGACGCGCAGCTACAGAAAAGACGTATCCGTCTTTTACATAACTGACTCAACCAGTATGCCTCAGCACCACCTAACTAGTGATGTTTGCACTGAGTTACTTTAGTATATATTTTTATAGGTACTTATATCTCCGTTTTGGATACAGGCTTAGGAGAAATCCTGCCGACTGTTCTTCTGCCAGTTTGTCAGTTGCTCCACCATTGAGCTACTTCAACAAATGGGGAAAGGGTAGAAGGCTCTGCCTCCATCATCGTTTTATTTTGGAGCTGGCATGAGGATTTGAACCTCAGACATCTTGAGTACAAAACAAGTATTCTACCTAACTGAACTATACCAGCGTATTAAACTTCTAGGCTAAAGCAAGCTGAACTCTCAACAGCCTATAAATACGGACAGCACAGGTGCTCTCTATAATAAAGATATTATCTTTTAATGCCTTATTTAATGTTGACTTTACAAAATTCGGAAATCGCATTACGAAGCCCGATTTCTCATTCTACAACATGGTAGACGAGTAATGGTTGCGGTGGGGTGAGTCGAACACCCGATTTGGGATAATGAGTCCCATGAGATACCACTTCTCAACACCGCTATGAATTTGATGCCACTCCGCACTATCGCACAAGGGGGTAGGCGCAACGAAGTGACATCATTGTATATGTAGCGAAATTAATCGCTGACAATATCTTTAAGTGCTTTTGCTGACTTAAACCATGGATACTTTTTCTCTGGAAGCTCTAATTTTTCTCTTGTATTTGGATTGAATCCCTGTCTTGCTTCTCTGACACGAACTTCAAAGATTCCAAACTTATTAATCTTGACTGTATTTCCAACAGCAAGCTCCTCAGCAAGAATTTCAAATACAGACTTGCATACTTCCTTTGATAGCTGTTTACTGATTCCATTAGCCTCAGCGACTTTGTTAATCAATTCTTTCATTTTCTCATCCTCTTTTCATTTCTAATTAAGCACAAATGTGTGCTCATCCGTTTTTCCTTTGTTTTTTTCAAATATGACGAGAGATGCTGTTGCATCAGCCGTCTTTCTCAATGACAGCGAATAATCATCACTGCCGATAATAGACCCAACTCCTATACAGCCTTTACGAGTACCACAGTTAGTAAATTCTGTGTGGTGCTTGTGTCCTGCGATAAGATAGTCAATTCTAGTATCATATATATCGGTATAATCTTTAATGGCATCTGTCAACTTTTTGACCTCGCCATGAATACCGAGTATGTTGAAGCCCACTGCTTCTGTAAATATAAATCCAGACTTGTTTCTGACAATCTCAAGATTACAATTGTCTTTGTTTTCTCTCTCAATTATGTCTTCAACTATTTTTTCAATGTTTTCATGCGTATGTGCACCTTTACGGCCATCCAACAATCTTAGCTCACCGTGGTTTCCGTTGGTTTGGTAGTATTCAATGCCCACATGTCTTGATAACTCCCTTAGCCAGTTGGCTAAATAGTCTCCGAGAATAATAGCAGAGTCCACGACACCGTATCTCAGTGTCCATATTTGAGAATGTCTTAAGAATCCATCTAAACTATCTCCTAGATTGAATATCTTCAAATAATCTAGCCTTTGAAGTGCGATGTAATCCAAAAGTTCAGTAAATAACTTCTCCATTGTGAAAAAGAATATCTCTGGACTATATTCATTCAGCGTTTCTTCATTAATGCCGTAAATCTTAAAGTCTGCCCCAAAGTGCATATCTGCAAGAGCAAGAATTCCACATCTTTCATCTCTCTTGAGCTGCAATCTGCAAGGCGGTTTAGAGTTCCCAACATTTCTATCAATCGCCTCAAGAACTTTTTCCTGAAACAATTCATCACGAGCTTCTTCGCGCAACCAACGATTTCTTTCCAATTTTTCAGTGGCAAGTTTATATCTCTCTTTCTCTAGAGCGTCTCGCTCATCTTTGATCTTTTGTAGATATCCTTCACTGTTAAACAACTCATCTTGGTTGGTGATTATGTAATTTATGCCAGCTTGATATTTCTTCCTATATGCTGACTCAGTCCAGTTGTGTTCCAATTCCGCATTTAATAAGGAAGCAACATCTTCCCATGTACCAATGGAACTCTTGTCTGAGCAGATTCTATAGATGTAAGCATCTTCTGGCTCTCCAACTTTGCGTTTAAAGTTTTCCATATATATTACCTCACTTTCTTCTTCTTGTGAAACTTGCGAAGTAACTTATATGTTTCGGAAATCTCATCAACGTACCGTTTCTTTTGACGTTTGTTTTTTGATTTCCCAGTTGTGACGATGCGACAATTCTTAGAGTTTTTTCTAATAAATTCCGCTTCGTCTTTTGTAATTAGTATCATATTAATCCCATTCTCCTTGTATCGTATTGAAATCCTTTCTTGCTTTTTTCCCCTTTTATTTTTACTTTCATACTTAGATTTCACATATACCCTTTAATCCGTTGCAATTACTCGCTTTAGTTTTTCGAGGCAGACCCTTTCTTGCTTTTTTTGATCAGAATACATATAAATATATTCTTTTCCGCTGCTACTTTTATATGGCTTAAGAATTTTCGACTTAAAAACTCTATCGCCAACTATTCGCTCGCAAACTTTTACTCTCCCCATATTACTAATCTGATACCAGTCATTATATTCTGGTATGCCATACCAAACTTCTTGCGTCTGATCAATGCCCTCAAATATTAAATCGTACAATTCATAGATATTATTATCCACAAGTTCATACTGCCCACTATTTTCTAGCGGGGCCTCAATCTTATATGTGCCAAGCTGACTCACTACAGTAGTTTGATACCATGAGTTAATTGAACCCTTATCGCAAAGAGTAATATACTCCACATCTATAGCTTCATTGATATACTTTCTCGTCGTTTTCTTATCAATGCCAACCCATAATGAGAATGCGTTCTTCGACAATCTGAATTCTTTCTTCTTGTCTGCGTATGCCTTCGCATAGCACAGGATGGACAATGCCACAAGCCTTTCTTTTTCAGTGTCGAATCTGTTTTTAATAAGCTTGACATCCTCATCGTTTATGTAGATGGGGGAGGTGCCAAGCAATTTCATGTCCCCAGTTATTACTCTGGTGGCTACTGGATTCATAGCCACCGTTAAATAGAAATCATTTTCTGTCGCCCATTCCTTGAGCTTGTTTCTTATATCTAATACCGTTTTCGCCCCATTCTCGTAAAACCACTTTGCGAGCAATAAGCAAATCCGATACTCGATATCCCTATGTAGATTTTCTCCTCTTAAATATCCTAATACTTCAACCCTTTCATTGATTATTCTTCATCAACCCCCTCTATTTGTTTCATTGTATATCTTTTCCCAAGATACTCATATTCGCCGTCATCGTCTCTAAGCGGGAGTGGGTGAGACCGTTGTTTTAAGTTCTCAACAATACCATCTCCAGCGACGCACCAAGCAAATTTTGAGTTCTTCTTTTGCGGGTGAAATTCATAGCAGGCACGAACAGCCATGTTTGCTAATTTTTTCTTATCCCCACAAATTTTCTCGCTTCTTTCACGATATGTGTCATAGTAATATCCCCAGTTAATTGTAAAGTTCATAGCATTATACTTAGACAAGGACTCGTCTCCACGTTTTCTGACGCTTGTCTGGTCATGGTGCAAGTCCGCCATTTCTTTACAGAATTCTAAATACAATTTATTTATTTCTTCTTGGAGCTCTGGCTCTATATCAATAGAATCGTCTATCATTATTTTGTAGTCGAAGTTTCTATCTAGCCCAGTGTATCTCTGTTTCTTGCTCCATTTCTCAATATCTTTACAAAGTCTATTCATGTTGCTGTTTGCGTTTGAAAAAGTATTCAATCCCTTATAATACTCAGACGCATATTTCATGAAGTAGGGCAGGGGCTTACTATATTTTGCAATGTGTTTTGGAATGTTGTACAACACTCCAGTTTTGGCGTAGTCTCATTTGGACTATATCTTCATCTCACAAGTGTGAGAGGTTGGCGCTTCCACGGAGAGAATTTCACTCACCATGTACAGATTTCATAGACTTAAAAAGCCCGTGTATCTTAGTCTCTTGACCTTCAAGAGCATCTCTGCTCAGGCTTGGCACAGGATTGAGATAATCTTTTTCCCTGTTAGCACATCTTCAAATCGCCATTTCCTGCGATTCCAACTGTAAGATGCACACCTCGCATTTACGAGTTCACCAACTTGTTTTCTATGTGTCGCCACATAGGGTGACAGCCTACGCATTTATCACCTTTCCGTTAATTATGCTTAATAAATCCACATAAGACTCGTATTTCTTTCTTGTTTCCTCGTCTCGTGGTTGCTTATTGTGATAACCTGTTGCACAATTCTACTTTGTTACGATGATGTCGCTAATATCATCTCTCTACGTTTCCGTAGATGTACAGACTATATCTTCATCTCATGGAGATGCCTCCCGTTTCCATTCGCTTGAATGTACTCGCACATGCGATAGTCGTTGAACCTTTTCCGTTTAAGGAGCTTGGCTGCTGATTGCCCAATCGTTTCTATTTTTACACATTCACACTTATCATTTCTGATTATGTTGTAGTTAGAAACGCTCTAAGGGGTTTCCAGCAATTAAAGAGGTTTGCTATTATATGTCGCCATACAAAGGAGCAAATATTTACTCGTTTCTCCAATTAAGGAGTTTATTGTGCGTAACACTAGGTTAACTCGGTTATCTATTGTATCCTCTTCAGCGAGGGCTGTAATTTTGTCTTCGATGTCCATAACCACTGGAGCATCTCTGTCAACACCTCGCATCATCATTTCATTATCAATCAGGAGAATCAGGTCTCCATCAAACCTATATTGATATATAGGGACTATATCTTCCACCGTTCTGGTGGCGGTACGCTTCCCAAACCCGTATCAATAGGGCAGGTACTGGGCTACACTCATCACCCATAGTCTCTAGACTTTCTTTAAGCTTATTTGCTTAAAGTGTAGCACTGGATTATTATGAACACGACATTCATACCTCCCCAGTTAGCAGCGGAATTAATGAGCCATTTCCTGCTCAATACAATGTGCTTCCACCACACCTGCCGATAAGCAGTTCACACCGTTGCACACCTTGCATTCCTGCAAGGGTGGACTTTTTAAGGGGTAATCGGCCCCGTTTATTTTTTGAGGAACAATACTTTTACAGTTGATCATACACACGTTATCAAGATGAGAACAATATGTGTTGATTACTTCATTTTGAACACCAGTCAATATAGTATGTTCACTATGGCAGATGTGCGGGTTCCGTTCAATTAAGAACTCTCCCTCATAAGCCCCGTCTTTACTATGAGAATAAAATTCGTCACTCTCCAAAGAGCCTACAGGGTCAAGCCCGCCAATCCATTCCATAAGCATAATTAAATCTGGAGCCAAGAACTTAAATGTTGACTTAAGCCATAACTTGCCACACTTCATATCATTGCGATATTTTGTCAGTGAGTTCAGCAAGTATTTTTTCACGCTCTGCTCCTTTAACATCTCTGGGTCTTTAAGAATAGCAGCGATGTAGTCATTCTTTGCCTTATGACTATCGGCGTACATTCCGAGGAAGGAGTATGTATAAAATGGATCTCCGTGGATAATTTTATCCGCCCATTCAATACTGTAGTCCGACAAGCTCCTAAAGTCCTCATAAGACAATTTCAAATCTTGCAGTATCTGATAATTTGCTCTGGTATACACAGGCTCTTCATCGGCGGTGAAGTTCCACTTTGTAATGCCTATGCAATGCTCATACTTATGAAATTTCTCCCAATAAAGCTCCCAATCTCGCTCATCGCCGTAGGTCTTGAAATATCCAAGCCCCTTATACATGCCCTCAGTCATAATAATCATTGGCTCCGAGAAATCGTGATATATGCCCCATATATCTTTGATTTGTGTGATGCCTCGCTCTAAGAAAAACGACTCATAATCAATTTCATGTACAAGGCCCTTAATGTAAGGTGCGCGGATAATATAACTGCTGACAGGGGTAGGGCTTCCCAATAATTGCTCTATCTGTCTTGAGATAGCAGGGTGACAAATCCCGCTCCCGTCAAAAGCATTTATTTCAATATCCCTAATTCCCTCGGCGATATTCTTTTGTGTCCACGTGCGTTCCCGACCTTCTTTATCTACAAAGTGCAGCGTATCATCATAAGCATATTTGATGTGCTGGTCTTTTATAGTGGGGAAGTAGTCTGGCACTACAATCATCTTGGGGAAGAATCCCTCAAGCATATGACTGGAGCTTAGGAACAATCCTCGGTATGCATATTTCTTGCTGAGTACCGTTTTAGTATCTGCAATGTCCATATTCACACGCTCATTAAGTTCGTCAATAATTGTCGTATCTACAAAACTTAACATTCCGCTCCTTGTCATAGATGCCGACCTCTCACTAAATGTGAAGTGGGTCTCGTTGATATAAAAGCCGTTCCTGATTATTTGGGCAATAATCTCTTTGTCTTTTTTATCTAACATGACGAACACAATATATGGATTGAACTTTCCGTCGTCTCCAGTGATGAGGCGTATTTGCCGTAATATGCCACCATCTTGCTGACGCACTCGATATTTTCTCAGCTCGTCGTTAGTACCACTCAGCCTATAGTCAGCCGCCACAATATCCCGCAAAGATATTTTGTAAACAGAGTATAGTTTAGGTGCAAACATTAAACCACCCCGCAATCTCTAGTCATTTTCTGCTGTGTATCAAACAATACGAACCTCACTTTCTACGCCCAAGTCATCATTATCATTTATAGTTCTAACTTCTCCAAATTGTTCATTTTTGAACGCTTTTACAATATTTTTCATATTTCCCCCTTAATTTAATCTCTAATTGTCTTCTTTTATATAAATCTCCCAATCGTGCCCATATTTTAGGCGATTGGCTTCAACTATTAGGCGCTCTTCAACTTCGCCCTCTAACTCGCATAGTGAGTCGTACCACTCACAAATTTCCCCGTTGCTATCACCACACTGCGTACTCCATTGGCAGTTCTTACAGGTGAATAAATCTCTAATCCTTTCTGTCATTCACTTTTACTAGCCGTCAATTTAACTAGAACTCCTTTCTTCTTCTTTCGCGCGAGAGTCCTCTAATTCTCGCTCTTTCTTAATAGCACTATCCATTTCTAATTCCCAGTAAACTGAGTCATTTACAAATAAGTATCTCCCGTCCTCTAGCTTTCGATAGTGGAGGGCTTCGCAATCATCAAGGGCTTTTATTACTGTATCTATCTGCTCCTTGTCCATTGCAGGCTTTATTCCGTTATAAATCGTATTAATGCTCAACACCCGATATTCAGGATTCTCCACAACATATGCAGACCAATCGCTGGGGTCTGCAAAGTCTAAGCTATATGATGCATTAAAAATTGCTTTCTTAATATAAGTGTACATCACGCACATTTCACCAATTATAGGCACTTCATTTGCCTCACAGTAGTTAATAATCGCCCTAAAATCCTCATAATATCCAACAACATAAGGGCGTTCTTTATATTTCAAATAAGATGTTTGTGGGACAAATGATACGGAGCTATTTACGGAAAATTCTCCGCTCTTCTTAAATTTCGCATATTTAATATCTCCATAACATCTCATCTTATCAATCGCACTGTTGACAAGTTCTATATATTTCAACTCATCTAACAAATGTGATTCAGGAGTGCCAATTTTTTCAACCACTTTATTTAAGTCTAATTTCTGAGTTTCATAATTGTTTGGAGATGATTTTATCTCTATAAACAGAGGCAATATTAGCTTATTTCTTCGTGCGACAACAAAAATGTCTTTTGGAATCTGAATAAAGAGTTTGTCTTCAATTTTCCGCATTTTTATATCTCCTTCTCTTATTTAATTCCTTATGCAGTGCAGAATCTAATTCTCTTTCCCAATAGGGCGTGTGGCGCACCATAACTGTTCCTACATTAGACACCGTACCTTTTTTAGTTATCACATATCCAGTCCTGTGGTGTAGGGCTCCTGCACTTTCTAAGAGCTTAAGCAGACGTCCTATGGTTGATTTAGACATTCCACTCATGTTGAGATCATCTGCGATGGACTGTATATCTTTTCTAAAGTACTCAGGGTTTTCATCTATATACATACAAAGTTCTTCCTCTGTATCAAAACTCCTAGAGCTCTTCCAAAACATGCTACGAACAACATAAGCATATAACATTAATGCACCTCTAAGTTGCGTCCTATTGTTTTTTGAAAAATGATTGCAGATGGCAACATAGTCTTCCACCCATATTTTGATAAACAACTTGTCATCTTGTCTGAAGTTTGTAATTAAAATATTCATCTCTATGATAAACACTGCCGACGGCATAATACATCTAATATCTACCTCTGTCGTATTATCAATAGCTGTGAACTTTTCAATGTGATAGGTCTCTTTCAAATAGTCTAATGTGGTGCAAATTTCCTCAATATTTTTCTTTCTATTATGCTTATTTTCGTATGAGAACCCACATGCTCCCATTAACATTTGCATATTTGCCGTTACTTTTTCATCAAATCTCCTGTGAGTTTGTAAGAAAACAAATATCGGCAGAAGAAGTCTATATTCATTTCTCTTCTCCCAAATTTCTGAAGGCACAATTATATATCTTCGCTGATCATCTTTTCTGATCTTTTTTTTATCTTTTTCTATCATTTTTTCTCCTCTAATTTTTCGTGTTTTTTTGTAGTTTTTCAATTTTAGCATGACTATCAGAAAATCACCGTTTGGTGGTAACACTATGGGATACACATATAGTTTACCGTCACCCAAAATATGTATTTTCTGAATCCTTAAATTAATATTGTATTTTAATACAATAAGTAGATTTTAGGGCGCTCTTGCTTTTCAGCAATCGCTTATGCTTCGCTTACGCTCGTGTGGCTTGCGCCATACCCCTGCCTCCCTCTCTCCCTCGCTACTCCTCTTTGCCTCCTACTGTGTGTCTCCATCGCTACTTGCAAGTCACGCCCCTCACTGCTTACTATCACTACTACTTACTTGCCCCTGTGGTGGGGAAGGGGGATGTGGACTTCTGTGTCTTATCCCGCCCCTTACTGTTCCAGCCTCATGGTGGCTCTCTCTTCTCTTGCCCTGTAATGTGGGCCACTGCTTCTATGCCTATCTGCATACCGACCCTTGCCCCATATGACACCGTACAGACTCTTGAGCGACGTATGTGGCTACTTTTACTCGCCACTTGATAAGTTGCTTGCCTAAATCCTTTCCTCGCTCTATAGGGACACTGTACTTCGCTCCTTACTCGCCGCCTCATAGTAAAATCCCGCCTATATCTTCTCTCAGTGCGTCAATCTGCTCCTCTTCAATCCCGCAGTACCTGAATGTGGTCTTTATGTCCGTGTGCTTGTACATGTGCTGTAACATCAGTAACACCTCTTGATTGCCCTCATTGTTCTTTATCGTGTGGTAGGCGAATGTCTTCCTCATACTATGACTGCTAATGTGCCCCTTAACGCCACACTCCTTGGCCGCCTTCTTTAGCACCGTGATTGCCTGCTGAATGGTAATCGCCTTTTTGTTGCCCCACTGATCGCGCTGCCTACTCATAAACAGTGGGTCAGTGCTGTATACGTCATCCAGTGAGTCTAGATAAAGGGACAGGGCTTCCTTGCACTTCTCATTGATGTGCACCTTCTGCCTCTTGTTTGTCTTATCCTCGTAAATGACAAAGTGGCTCTTCACTGTGCCATCTAAGTTAAATACGTCCTCTATCTTAAGCGACAGTAGATCGCCCGCTCTTAGGGCAAACGATATACCAAGCGTCAAAAATGTATAGTCCCGTACCTTACCTTTGTCAAGAAAGTATGTTAACATCTTTTGCACGTCACTGGCATCCCTGATGGGATCGGCAGCGGTTGGCTTTAATATGCCGTCTGACTTGTACTGGGTGGTGGTAGGCTTTCTATATATGTCACTACGTGAAGGGGAGGGGTTGTGTTCTCCCTCTGCTCCTTTTTGTAGTGGGAGGGGGGTGGCTACTTCTTGCCCCTGCTCCTCTTCCTGCTCCCTCATAGTGGGGAAGGGCAGTATCTGTGTATCCTCGTAAGTTGCCCCTTCCTCTGTGTGCGTCTTATTCGCCTTGTAATAGTCCTCATAATTGTATTTATTTGCTAACATTTTATCTCCCCCTTTATTAGCTCTCCTCGGGGCGAATGTGTGCCCCTTATATCCCTTTTATTACTTATTTTTGAAAAGCAGCCCGATAACTTAAGACACGGCATGCAGCACATGTCTCACTCGCTTGTTGCTTATAAATGCCCAATTTGCAACAACTGGCGCATTCTTCGGTTTCCCGCAGCAGGCTTCTTATCCATTTTCTACATTATAGCACATTTGAGGGGGAAATGCAAGCTTTTTGTTACATTTATTTGAAAAGTTTTTGGGCGGGGGACTGCAAACGGGGGCTTCTGCTGCACATGTATCGCAGTGCGATATATACACATTCGGCTATAAAGTGGCTTTCCTTGGGGGATTTGCACCTCTATTTGTAGTTTCGTTGCATTTGCAACGGAATTATACAGGGGGCGTAGGAGCGTTGATAATGCTAGTTTAGGGGGTTTTACCGAAGTTACGTTCGATAGAAAAAAGGGTCAGAATCGGTGGTTTCGGGGGTTAAATTACGTGCTTTTGATACCCCCTAACCGGATCTAATCCAGTGATTGCAAGGCTTTGGGAAAAACCTACCCCCCAGTTTTAACTTTTAACATTAGTTAAAACTCTTTATAAATGTTGGTATTCCAACGGTTATAAGGTTTCCGTATATCTTTTTTAGCCTTTTTTCATTTTTTCGCTTGCTTTATTTTTGAATTAATGCTTTAGTTGACATATCGACAGCGACGGAAATGGCATAACTAGATTGAACCTTAACAAATATATATAGAGTCTTACCCACAAGGGCAACTAACCGTGACGGCTAGAGATAGTCAGCACAGGAATGTGACGGTTATGGACAAGGGAGCAATCCCATATATATCACAACATGACTTTGACCGTACAACGTACGTTTTTATATTCAAGTGCCTACAGGTTAGGCACTTGCTTAAGCCAATCTACTACTGGTTGTTTTGAGCAAGTGGGACAATCCCACTTGAATACATTTGTTAACCGTCAGTAGACGGAGAAGGAGAAGGAAACCATGAAAAAGAACAATCTAAAAACGAACGCTACAGCAAAGGCAGAACCAAAGGCAACACCATTGGCAACAGCCAATAACCTAACCGAACAGCTAAAAGCAAAGGCAACAGCTTGTGCAGACGGCAAGGCTTATCTACCGTTTGACAAAAAACAGTGGGATGCTACAGGCTCAGCCATTGCATTTGTTGATTACAAGCTAAAGGTTGAAGACTATCAAAAAGCACTTTTCAAGGCTTTTAATGGTGGCACTGGCACAGGTTTAGACATCTCATTCAAGGCGATTCTATCAATGTTGGGCATTCCGACAGCCGAACAACAAGCAATCGTCAAGACTTTGGGCAATCACAAAGCCTTGTTACCGAAGGCTCATAGAAGAGAATTGACCGAAGAGGGCAAGGCAATTATGAAGAAGTTTGCCGATGAAGTAGAAAAAATCGAACAGAACAAGCGTTTATCCGATACAGTCAAGGCAAGCAAGATTGAAGAGATACAGGTAGAGCGTGCAAGAGTGAGAAGGGAAGAGCCGATATACACCACCACAATGTATAGTCAAGTGAATGCCAATGCATTCCGTAAACAAGTAGAGCAGTATATAGCTTATCAATTGATTGGCTTGAAGACCCACAAGGACTTTGTTACTTCAGCCGAACAGACTGCAACGAAGTCATGGCAACGGCTACAACGTAGAGCTAGCAAGTCTGGACTTAAGAAGAGTATCATACAATCATACGTAGCAAAGGCAGACAAGGACGGTTTGAAGTCAGCGATTGAAGAGCATGAGAAGAGCAAGGTTTCAACCGTAGAAGCGAAAGCCAAAGCACAGGTTAAGACTGCATAGGCATCATATAGGCAAGGGAGTATTTCCCTTGCCTTTTTAATATGGGAACGGAAAGCAAGGCACTTGCCTTGCTTTTTTAGTGTACAAACAAACCTTATATTGTAGGCTTATAATAAGCGAATTTATCATAAGTAGGTTTATAAACGGCAAACAGCACGCAAAATATACGCAATAAGTGTGCCGTAACGCAATATTTATGCCTTGCGTGTGCAATAATTGGCAATCAGCCGATACACCGTGGCAAGCGTCATACGTGGGCGAAAAAATAAGTGGGCAGTGACGCAATCAGTCTGCCCATTTTTAAGTGGCAAAGAAGGGAAGAACCAATCATGAAATATAACTTTGAAGAGGCGTACGCCAAGTGGTCTAGTGAAGAACTCACCACGAAACAAATAATCGTTTTTTCTGTGAAGTGCGTACTAGGCACGGCACTAGTTTTAGTATGGCTTAGTGGCAAACTGCACGAATACGGCATTGCACCAATGTAGGAGGTGGCGAAAATGAAGAATGACGAACAGAAACGCAATCAGTCTGCCCAGATGCAGTGTGCATTTGTTAGGGCAGTGCGAGATGAAAGAACTGGCAAGCTTATTGCTGTACCAATCAAGAGTCCAACAGCAGGAGGTGTGAGAAAATGAACACACGCAAATACCCAGTGCGACTAAAAATAGTCAAGGCACATGGCTTCAAATATCATGAGCGAGAACTACCCAAAGGGGCGATCTATGGGCAAGACGAGAAGGGCGTATTTTATTGCATGGACTATAAAGTTAAGGGCAAAAATGGCTACTACAAGGGCAGACCACGACTGGCAATTTACCGACCAGTAGTATCTGACCCAACAAAGAGTGGTGGGCACGCAAATTGGACACCGTGGCAGAAGTGCATAGAGGCATCAAAGACGAGTGACTGCATACTCAATATGTATTATGAGCATGAAGAGGAGTGCCAAGTATCATGGGGCGATTTAGCCCACAAGATAGCTAAGAAGGGCGATTTGCGTCCTGCGTTTGGCGAAGTGAAATATGAGGCACGCAAGTATCAGGCGAACCATTACCCAAAATCCACAATTGAAATTGTAGTGGGGCACAGAACATTAGAGCAGATTGCCGACGAACAACGTGGCAAGTATATATATTAGGAGAGTGAGCACCATGAAGATTAAATTAATCGCAATAACTATGAGCATTTTTATTGGCAGTAGTGCCATTATTCCATTGCAGAATATCCGTTTTGCAGGGGCAACGGCAGTGGGCAACCACGTGGAAGGTGGCAAAATTACCACGGAATTTACCTTTGACAATGAAGAAGGTGGATGGTGGGGCGTATATGGGGAATTTGAAGTAGGGGCGAAATATACGCTTGTGTATAACAACATGGGAACTGCCGATATATACGATGATGAGATTATCGACGTGATTAAGCATAAGACCGAAAAATAGAACACTATATATACATATGAATAATACCGAAAAAATGGAAAATCAAAAGGTGTAAAATATAACGCAAAAATTGAAAATGGCGAAATGCTGCGTAAAAGGTGGGCGAAAAATGTGCCCACTTTTTTGATTGAAAGGAAAGGCAAAAAATGAATATGAAGGAATATTTGGGGAGCACGGAAATGCTCGATAATCTGTCGCTTGCAGTGGAAACATTGGTGGAAGATGCGGAAGATATACTGGAAATATTATATGACCCATATCTGAGGCAAGAATTGATTGAAGAATGTGCCGAAAATTGCGAGCAGTTTGATGGCGTGCAAAAAGAGTTTGTCGTGAGGGCATTGCAGCACGAGGGCATCCTTGACGGACTCGTAATGGAAATAGGCGACGCTCTATACTGGGAAGAATATCAAGAAGTGATTGATCATTTAGATGAGTACCCAGAAATTGCGGATATGTTGGAAGAGGCAGAAGAGTTAAACATTGAAGTAAGTGAGGCGGAAATTGTAAGGATAGCACGCTAATAGAGGCACGAAGTAGAAGGGGGCATGATGCGAAAATTGCCGTGCCCTCTTTTAGTGCCAAAAAGGAGGTTTAAGATGGAAAGGAAAAGCTTACCAGAAGAAGTTTGTGGAATTACTGAATGTGCTACACAGATAACCCAAGCAGAGCTGCAAAAATTGAACACTATATATATTGGCACAGATTATGATTTTAATGGGCGAGATTTGTACATGGATAAAGAAACATATGAGATGTACACAATATAGGAAGTATTAAATGAGGTGAAAAATATGAGAAAATATGTCGTGTGGGAAATGGACGAAACATGGTTTAAGACGAAGAAGAATTTCCATGGTGTATATGATACGCTCGATGAGGCGAATAGTGTGGCAACACATGTGTGGACAATGCATGGCACAGAATTTGGCAGGGACTTAAATATTCAAGTATTTTCCGCCGACTCAAATGATTGCCTATTAGATGAGGATCAGAATATCGACTGGGAAACTGCACGTTTGATCAGACCAGAATTGGACGGCTTTAATACGCATAGTATTGGTGTATTTTGGGAGGATTAGTAGTGGGAGAAAATATAAACTATTGAATAATAGGCAGTTTACTGCTATATTATAGGAGAGGCAAAAAAATAAAGAGTAGAAAATACAATGAATATACGCCAAATGGGCGATGACTGTGGAAGTCGCAAAAAATAGAACTCAAAGGAAATAGTGAGGTAAGTGAAATGAAAAAATACACAGTAATTGATGGCAGAAAAGATGGGAACGGCGACGTGTTCCAACAGTTCTTTGATACGCTTGAAGAGGCGAACGCTGAGGCAGAAAATCAGTGGGAGCATCTTGTGGTTAGAGAACAGAAAGAGCGAACTGTCTTTGTCGCAATAGTAGATGAGGCAGATTGTGAAAAAGATGAAGAGGGAAATATTGAGTGGGCATCAGCCAGCAGTCTTGACTGGGACGATGATTACTTTAATAGTGAAAAATTATAACGTGAAAAATACAAGCAGTGGGCACAAATCGTGCCCTATTTTTATGCCCTAAAACAAAGTGAGTAAATTGTAGAAGTGAAAAATGAGTGTTGACAGGGCAAAAATTCTGTGCTATAAATATAGTAGCAAATCAAAAATAAGTAAAACAAAACAAAGGGCAAAAATGTATAAGCCACGGAGAAACGTGTGAATTGCAATAGTTTGCTCTGAAATATGGTTTGCAAATCAAAAATAAGTAAAATAGTGTAGCGGAAATTGTGATACATGAGCCGAAAAGTCGGCTTACAGAAACACGCAAAGGGCGGAATTAGCAATTTCTGGTGACTGCACAAATTATGTAAGGAGGAAATTATGGAATTAATAGATAAATATTGGACGGATAGTAGAGGAAATCAGTGGAGTCAGAGTCTATATTCTAAGGAAGAAGCAGAAAAATGGAGTCTAAGCTTAGTTGATTGTGATGGATGCATAGATTGTAAAAACTGTACGGGTTGTGGATTTTGCAATCGTTGTAGTGATTGTGAGAGGTGTATGCATTGCAAAAACTGTATAGGGTGCGTTCGTTGTCATAGCTGCGATGCTTGTGAATACTGTAGCCATTGCCATGTTTGTGTAGACTGTTCGGACTGCGAAAATTGCGAACGCTGTATAAACTGTGAGGAATGCTTAGATTGTATAAGTTGTCAGGATTGTGAGTGTTATGTAAAACAACCTAGATTATACATAACAGGAAAAATTGGTATTTATGATGATATAGCGAAATTCTATTATGGTCAAATAAAAAATGGACAATCATTGCAAATTATCTGCGGAGATTTCCGAGGAAGTCTTGCAGAATTTGAAGATACAATCCAAGAAACGCATGGAGATAATCACTACGCTCAACAATACAAAGCGGAAATTGAAAAAGTCAAAGTATTGTTTGAACTATCTGAAGAACCAGAATTGCCCATTATCTATGTGGTGAAAATGGAAGAATACGTTTGCCAATTAGAACAAGAGGAGCAAAATGCTGTGCTCAGAGTCTTGTTTGAAAATTGGGCATCAGCTGAAGAGATGAAAGATGGCATGAGTGGAAAATTGACCGACTTAGAAATGGTGTGCAAATTTGAGTTGAAAGGATAGGAGAATTTTCTATGAGGATAATAAGGAGGTATTAAAATGAAAAAAGCAGAAGTTTTAGCAATGGATAGCGTTGCATATTACAGCGGATTCAGTGGTCTGGAAATTAAAAGTATTGAATACGGAATTGAAGACTATTTGATTTGCGTTTCTGGTGCGTGGACTTCACCATCAAAGCAAAAAACACATAGATTAAAAATTCACTATGGAGATAGACCGTATGTGATGCTGCATGGATATAAAGTGCCACTTGATGAGTGCATTAGGATTGGAGTGTGAAAAATGGGTGCTATAAATTACGGATGGGAAGAATATGTGGAGGATGAATATGCATAATGTAGAAATTGGACAAAAAGTAATAGTAAATATGCCTCTTCAGGCAAGTTATCTAACAAAATCTGCGGAGCGTAGAAAATATAACTACAAGGCTGCGGAAATTGTAGAGGCAGTTGAGGACGGCTATAAGATTAATATTGATGAGGGCAAATTTGTGTGGCCAGCGAGTGCGTTGGCAAAGCCAGTTGCGAGAGCAGAAAGGTAGGTAAAAGATGAAATTTCATACAACAAAAGTGGCAGTAAAGGAAAATTATGCTGATGTAATTGCAGTGGGATATTGCAATATTCAATATCTGCTCAACAGAAAAACTCCAGTAGCATACACCACAAGAATTGAAGGGTGGGGAGCCGATATTTATCCTTTTGAGGGCACAGCAATTGCCACAGGATATGCACCATTTGGCAACTTAAAAGCACCGTATGAATTGTGCAGAGAGTATGATCAGATGGCAGAAAAAATTGTACATAATTATGACATCTCCACAGAGGAGCAGAACAGAAGGATTGATATTTTAATTGAAAGGTTTATTAATCAGGTGAAAGAATGGAAAGGTACGAATTAATACCCAACAATGGGCGAAAGAGCTTTAATCACAAGGCTGTTGTAGAAATTGATAGCGACGGAAATAAAACACTTTATAGCTATCTCACGCCGATAGTGAAGCGGAAAACCAATGGTGATCTGATCAGATTGTGGGATGGTTGGAGTGCAACCACAGGGAGTCACATTAAGGCGTTCTGTGGACTGAACAAAGGAGAGTTTCTAAATTTAGAAATGGAGTGAGGAAAATGAAATACTATAAGGTAAAACCAGAGTATGATAATAAGCAGGTTTTCTACGGAGAAGATGTTGAAGATATATGGATATACATAGCAAACGAATTATACACTGAGGAAGAAGTTCAGAAAAGCAACCTAAACAAAGAATACATGGAACCAGTAGAGATACCTGAAGAAGATACCTACTGGTTTTTTGGTGCAAGATTTGGAGGGGGATATTATGATGTGGGCGCAAAATTACGAATTTGAAATTAAGCAAAACCGTGGGTACTACGAAGTATATCACGGAAAACGGCTTATCTCCACTGCCGACAATTATCACGAGGCAGAAGAAGATGTGAGAGACTATGAGAGCCAAATTGAAAGCTATATTAGAACGGGAAAAATGACAGACTATAGAACGGCTGTCTTTTTTAGAATGTAGGAGAAAATTATGAAACATGTGAATGGATTTTGGGTAGATGATAGAAATAACAGATGGGGTGATGGGCTTTGCAGTGAAGATGAAGCTGAGGCTTGTAGCAAAACACTAGTTGATTGTAGAGATTGCACAAACTGTGAAAATTGTTTTGATTGTAAAAATTGTTTTGATTGTAAAAATTGCACAAAATGCTTACATTGCAGAGGCTGTAGAGATTGTATAAGCTGCGCAAATTGTACAGGTTGTCGAAAGTGTAAAAATTGTAGGAGTTGCAGTTGCTGTGATGGTTGTTCAAAGTGTTTACATTGCAGATGTTGCGAGAATTATACAGAACAGCCACAATTATATTCTACTAAACATATTGGTAGTCGTAATGAGATAACATATTTCTATAATGGAAAAATAAAAAACGGAAAATCATTGCAAGTGATATGTGGTTGTTTTTATGGAAACCTGAAAGAATTTGAAGAGGCAGTTGAAAAAACACACGGAGATAATGAGTACGGCAAACAATATAAAGCAGAAATTGAGAAAGTAAAAGCATTATTTGAAATCGGTGAAAAAGGAGAATAAAAATGAAACTAATAAATGGATTTTGGGTAGATGAGAACAATAACAAGTGGAATTCAAGATATTACAGTGAGATAGATGCCGAAACGAATAGCAATTCATTGACTGACTGTGAAAACTGTATAGACTGTGAGAATTGTACAGAGTGTATTGATTGTAGAAATTGCATAAACTGCTCATACTGCGTGGATTGTAGTGATTGTATCGATTGCAATAACTGCACGAATTGCATGGATAGTAAATATTGCAATAATCAAATAAATGCAACAAAAGAGAGTTTCGACCTAGTAGGCTGCACAATTGACGGCAAAGACCACTTGTTTCTTTTCTCAGATATGAGAATTAACAGAAACACCATACCAGATGGGCTGCACCTATTTGAACTCAGAGACGGTGGCTGTGACGGAACGCCATACCAAATCGCAAGAGATGTGCTTGTTAATTTCTTCGGCTCAATCATTGCAGATTTTGACGTGATGTCACTTGCTAAAGAAGAGAACAACGGGAAAATCTGGATTAACCAAGATGACGAAGAAGAGGATTTTTGGTGGTTTGGAGATTATGGAAAATTGGACGAGTTTACATGGCCACTGGAAGAAAAAATATGAAACGCACTAAATAACAACAGGTGTGTTTTGTTATCTACTCAGATATGCAGACGTTAATTGCTTATTCTTTTTCATGGTAGATTATAAAGTCTGAGTAGATAGTAAAGCACACTGAAAGGAGAAAATATGAAGCCAACAATTACAGACGTAATAGACATTATAGGTGAAAATACGTGGATTAATTGTAAAACTAGAGATGAAGCAAGAGCGTTTATAAAATTTATTCATTCTATTGGGTTTGGAGTGGAAAGTGATATTGCAGGTGAAATACGACTGTGGATTTATCAGAAGGAAAATACTCACTATTCATTGCGAGGCAATGGAAAGATACAATATGCAGGCGTTGATTATCTAAAAGCAAATGCACAATATTTACAGAAACGAATGTCATTTCAGGAATTCATGGATTTGATCAATTTTGCTCTTTACTTCAAAATTGAAGTAGACCCTGATGAATTTGAAAAAATATTACTGGGAAATTATGAAGAGGAGGAGTTATATGAACCTAACAGTTGATGACATATTTGATATTTTTGATGGAAGACCAATGATAGAATGTCTAACGGAAAATGAAGCTAAAGAATTCATAGAGTATGTCTACTCGATTGGTTTTCATTGGTGCGATGATGATGATAAAGAAACATATTGGAATTATTATCGAGAAAATACATTTTACCGCTTGTGTGTAGATGGGGGAATGATATATGGGAATCGTGCGGATCGTTTTATAAGTCTTCCGTATGAGATATCATTTCAGGAATTTATGGACTTGACTCACTTAAAACCTGAATTCGATCCAGATGGAGATGAGTTTGAAAAAATATTACTAAGCAATTATTAAAGGAGGAAAAAATGAAAAAGAGTAAAGCAAAATGTGCGAGAGACCCCACTGGTTTCTGCGTAGTAGAGCAAGGACACCACAGGCAACTAGCATACATATTTAGTGGCACAGAAATTAAGCCCGAACCGACAAAGGTTAGTATGGTGGAGTTTGAAAATGTGGCGTTCTGTCCATTTATTGGAGAACAATTAAAGTTAAATATTTAGATTAAAAGGAGAAGAAAAATGTTAGAAGTAAAAATTATGATGAACGAGGCAATTATTGTAAGTGACTACACAACGGAAGATTTGAAGACTGTTCAAAAGTACAAGCCAGAAGTGTTAAAATTGTATGACGAAAACGGCGATGTTGATTTTGTGTACAAATGTGATGGAGAAAATGGTGTGTTTAGCCATGGAATTGCATTTGGCAAAACAACCAGCGATGGTAAGGCGGCCACTAAGGTTGTAGTGTGTGGCGAAACAGAGGCTGAAAAGAAACGATATTTTGCAGAACGCTACACTTATGTCATGATCAACGCAAATGCAGTTGAAGAGGGCATCGAGCAGGCATTGTCAGTTATCAAAGAAGAAATTGACAGTGTTGAGCAATCAGTTAGTGTTTTGTTGTAAAAAGATATAGTGAAAATTGGATGGCAGTGATAAAAGTCGCTGCCTTATTTTATTGAAGAGAAAAGGAGAATAAAAATGACTAAATTAATCGTAATGAACTCAACAGGAGCAAGAAAATCAGCAATTATTGATGAGAATAGCACATTCGTAGATGTAACAGAAATGGAAGAATTTTGTGGAATCTTAGTAGGAAATCAGTTCACCTTAAATGGTGGATATTTGACTGAGGCAGAAATGACGACTCCGCTAAATCAATTAGAAGGATATAAAGAAGAAACCAATATCCTGTCTGCGATCAAAAACGCAAATGGTGCTATGTAAATAATACATAGAGTCTACTAACGAATGGCATTAAAGTAATTAAATGCAGTACAAGTGTTACTTGTGTTATCACATCGAGTCGGATTACTGCTGCAATAACGAGCAGCAGTGATAATTCGCTTTTCAATCCCTGAAGCCTTCCTTGCCCATAGCGCCAGTCTGCTTCAGTCACGGAAAACAAATTTTAGGTTAGTAGATAATAAAAAACATAGAAAGGAGAAAAACAATGAATGGATCGGTAAAAAGGAAAATCATAGAAGAATTAGAAATGCAAAACATACATGTGAAAAGCGACGATCTGCTCACTATGGGGCTTGTTCTTAATGTTTTATCCAGTGGAGAAAAGCTTGAAAAGTCAGTGTGCATGCGTAGAGATTATAATCCTTTAAATCCTGAACAAGAAACTAAATACGATTATATATTTTCATTTATCAACGATAGTTTAGATGAACTCATGGGAAAAGAGGACGTAATCACATCTGAATATCTTACTAAGTCTTGCGGTTTTCCAATGGTTGTGAATATATACGAAGTAGACAATACAAAGATTATCCTTATTAAAGGCAAAAATAGAGCTATGGGAGATTTTGTAATCAAAAAAACTGTGCACGTAATAGCGGGATTATTGCCAAGACTTGCAAATGGGCTTATTGATGTTAAAACCATTGGGAAAAAAGTTAATTGGTTAAAAGAAGTTGCAAAGTCAGATAGCACTAAGGCATTCGAGATGGCCTTGGCTGCCTCTACATTCGATGTCGAAAAACTTGAGGTGCAAATTCAAAAAGATGCTATTATACATGGTCTTCAGATTATGAATAAACAGAGAAGGAAAACTGCTGCAAATAGAATAGACGAGCGCAATAGAGAGAATGAGTCATTTATGCAAGAGTATAGAAGGAACATAGAAGCGAATAATTACGATATGTTAATACTATCTGGAATTGAAAACGAGGCAGGAACTAATGAAAGAGATAAAGAGCTCATTGATTTTCTTGTCGGAAATCAGCTAATAAAAAACATACAAACACGGGGAACAGAGGTGTTTTATGATGTTGTCGCTCCTATAGTTTATTTTGACCAAGATGGATTCCAAAAGGCAACTGAGGACTTGGACAGGGTATGTATATATGGCGGTATGCATAATGATAAGAAAAAAGCGGCGAAATGGCTATTAGATGAAATCTTTGTTAATTACAAGTATAAAATTATGGGAAGTGCTACATTTGCAATCACTTTTGATGTCCAAAGCTATATGAGAAATGTATCAGATGAACATAGGTTGAGAGAGGATTACGAAGGCTTGCCAGCTCCACATGCAGCTATGTATAAATGCAATGGAGGATTTGAAATGCTTTGGAATCAAGCTATGGAAAACGGCGATTTAATTAGTGCAATACAGGCGACAATATCGCTAACGCAGAATATCAATTGGCTCGACCCCACAGTTGCCATGCGTTTCCTCGATGAAATTATGGCTTGTGAATGCATAATGGATGAGTCGGGTGAGCTGCACAGTGGCCGCTATATTATCGAGAATTTCTATAAGGAGGAGAGCAATGAATAAGAACGATGTGAAAGATAAAAGCATTGTTGTGGCGTCGCTTGAAAAAACAGATGATAAGGCGAAAGTGCTGTTTGACCCAAAAGCAATGTCGAAAATGCTTTTCCTGACAATGTTCCATCAAAACGAAATTGCATGGCACGGAAGTGGGCGAAAGATCGGGAAGGGTGAATATCAGATTGATGATGTGTTCCTCTATCCGCACAAAACGTCTCCAGTAACCGTGCAATGTATTGATAACCTATATGGGCAGTGGTTGGAAAAAATGGCGCTCGAAGAAGATGAGAGGCTTGATAACCTATGTTTATATGGACATTCCCATGTTAACATGCAAACATCACCGTCTGGAGTTGATTTGGATTATCAATACGACACTATAGAAATGCTACAAGAGGATAGTTTCTACATCTTTATAATTCTAAATAAGAGGTTCGATTTCTTTTTTAGGATTGCAGACAGAGAAGACGGGCTACTATATAACAGTGAAAATATCTACATTGGCACATCAGATGGTGGGCTACGTGATATTTATGAAGAATATCTGGAAATGGTAGACCCAAAAGTAAAAAATGAAGGAGGAAAAAATGGACACAAGTAAATTTTACGAATATTTTCAGCCAGAAAAATGCAGGGATAGGATACATATTATAGGCTGTGGTGCAGTCGGGTCTTCGACTGCTGAGCTCTTAGTGAGAATTGGACTGACGAAGTTCACACTGTATGACTTTGATACTGTAGAGCCACACAATATCTCAAATCAGATGTTTAGACAAAAAGATATTGGGCGAAAGAAAACAGAGGCACTGGCAGGTATTATGCGAGAGATAAACCCAGATGTTGACATTCAGTTCGTTGAACGATATGAAAATCAAATGCTCAATGGATATGTCTTCATGGCCGTAGATAAAATCTCAGTCAGAAAAACAATATGCCAGACGAATTTTAACAATGTCAATATAAAGGCTGTATTTGACAACAGAATTCGATTGACAGATGCTCAGGCATATGGTGCAAGATGGCATGATTATAAAGAAAAAGATAATCTGCTTAAATCTATGAATTTTACAGACGAGGAAGCAGATGCCGACACACCAGTTTCAGCATGCAATACGACACTATCACTTGTATCTACAGTGAGGGCAGTATGCAATTTCACAATTGATAATTTCATCAATGTAGTGTTAGGCAGAAACGATGAATTCAAGAAAATGATTTTAGTAAACACAAGAAATTTTGAAGTAGACGCATTTTAAGAGTGCGTATTTTTTTTGCAATGCATTTTATTCTAAAAGAATAACGTGTTGAGGTTCTCAACACGACCACATCGTGGGGGAAGAAACAGATGAGGCTACCCGAGCTAAAAACGCCGTTAAAATCCGCATCAACACCTCTGGAAAAATGGCATCAAGAAATCATCTCGAGTATGCAGTTGAATGGTGCTGACCTAAGAAAATTAAATAAATAAAATAAATATCCTCTGACGAATCAAAAACTTTAGCTAAACCCAAGTCGGAAATTAAAACAAATACAAAAACCCACCTAAATTTCGGGAAAACCAAATCCATCACCCATCTTCCGATCGAGCTAATAACATCATATAGATTGCAAAAAACAAAAATTGAAAGGAGAAAAGAAATGACTTATATTATTACAAAACAAACAAAAAGAACCGAAACAATGTCTTTTGAAGACGTGCTATTCGGATTGATTGATGAGGATTCAATCGGAAAATATAGAAAAACAAACGTAAAAATTAATTCAACCAAAACAATAGTGGCTAAAGACACAAGCAAAGTGCTGACTGGAATGAAAAAAGAGTACGTGGTTAGCGATATGGTTAGACAACTAGAAAAATTTTATGATATGCATAAAAACCTAGATATTTCATTTGATGATGACTACTGTTATGCTGATCAAGTAAAAGCACAACGAGATGCGAAATTTAGTTGTGGATTATCAGATGAAGAAGAAGTCAACGAAAAAACTAAGGAAATATTAGAATCGACTGGCAAGAAATATAATCCAAACTACTATACGTTTTTCCTACCTAAGAGGTCTGGAAGTGGACTGCGTCAAATTGACGCTCCTCATCCAGAACTAAAAGCAGCACTGACTGAATTGAAGCTGATGCTTGAAGAATTTATGAAAGGAAATACATATCATACAGCAGCATATGCTTACATTCCTGGCAGATGCACACAAGACCTTGTGCGAAAACTACAAAAGAATAAAAGTAGATGGATTTTGAAATTAGACTTTAGCAATTTCTTTGGTAGCATAGATATTGATTTCACAATGAGACAAATGAAGCAAATATTTCCGTTTAGTGAAATTTGCTCAATGTACGGAGGCGAGAGGGCTTTATATAATTGCCTTAGATTGTGTTTCTTGGATGGGAGATTGCCACAAGGTACGCCAATCTCACCGCTTCTGACTAATATATTGATGATTCCAATAGACTTCAAAATCTATAATAAATTACTGACTGATGCGAAATCTGTGACGGAATTTGATAAAGATGATGGAGAGCAGAACTTCAAACTGCTCTATACAAGATATGCAGATGATTTGTTCATCGGCGGGCACCGTGGCTTCAAGTATTCTTCAGTGATTGAGTACATCAACTCAGTGCTAGAAGAGGAGCAGGCACCGTTTAAATTGAATACCAAGAAAACCAGATATGGCTCTATTGCGGGAAGTAACTGGATTTTGGGCCTTATGTACAACCAAGACTATGGCATTACTATTGGGCACAAAGAGAAGAAGAGAATTCAAGCAATGATTACGAATTTCATGATGGATGTACAAAATGGAAACTTTTGGGACGTGAAAGATATTCAGGTTATGATGGGAAATATCTCATATCTTAAATCAGTTGAGCCTAAGAGCTGTGAGCAAATCATAGAAAAATACAACAAGAAGTTTAACGCTAATGTATTAGACACCATGAAGGAGTGTTTGAATGTAAACATAAATTAATATTTTGAAGTAGACGCATTTTAAGAGTGCGTATTTTTTTTGCAATGCATTTTATTCTAAAAGAATAACGTGTTGAGGTTCTCAACACGACCACATCGTGGGGGAAGAAACAGATGAGGCTACCCGAGCTAAAAACGCCGTTAAAATCCGCATCAACACCTCTGGAAAAATGGCATCAAGAAATCATCTCGAGTATGCAGTTGAATGGTGCTGACCTAAGAAAATTAAATAAATAAAATAAATATCCTCTGACGAATCAAAAACTTTAGCTAAACCCAAGTCGGAAATTAAAACAAATACAAAAACCCACCTAAATTTCGGGAAAACCAAATCCATCACCCATCTTCCGATCGAGCTAATAACATCATATAGATTGCAAAAAACAAAAATTGAAAGGAGAACACGTGTCAGTAACCCCACAGCTAAAGCAGGGGGCTTGAAAAAGTCCCCTTACTGACTAGCCAAAGTGAAAACTACGTTAGGAAAGAATATATAGGCACTCTGAGGTGTCAATCCAAGCCTCAGACTCTGCGGCAAGTGGTTAAACAATCTTTATGGGGAAAAGATAGTGCTGCTTGTGAAAACCTTTCCATAACATTGGCGATGGGTAACAAACTCTAGCATACAAGAGGCTTACAGCAAAGAAGTATGCAAGCAAAAAGGAGCAGAAATGGTATATATCATAAGTAAAGACGGAGAACCGCTTATGCCAACCAAACGGCAAGGCAAGGTAAGAAGGCTGTTAAAAAACAAAAAGGCAAAAGTAATAAGCCGATGCCCATTTACCATCCAGTTGCTCTATGAAACAACAACAATCGTACAAGAAGTCATCTTAGGTGTAGATGCTGGTAGCAAAGTCGTTGGACTTTCAGCAACCACTGAAAAAGAAGAACTCTATGCATCAGAAACACAGTTAAGAACAGATATTGTAGGATTGCTTGCAAGCCGTAGAGAACAACGAAGAGGTAGGAGGCATCGAAAGACCAGATATAGAGCCGCAAGGTTTTCTAATCGAAAAAGAGATAAGGGTTGGTTAGCGCCAAGTATAAAGCAAAAGATTGCATCCCACGAAAAACTAATAAAGGAACTACATAAACTGCTTCCAGTAGCAAAGGTGATCGTAGAAACGGCATCCTTTGATACACAGAAATTAAAAGATAGTCTAATCGCAGGAGAAGCATATCAACAAGGTGAGCAACTAGGGTTTTGGAATGTGCGTGAGTACGTGCTGTTCCGAGACAATCATGTATGTCAACATTGTAAGGATAAGTCTAAGGATGCTGTATTGAATGTGCATCACATAGAAAGTCGTAAGACTGGTGGTGATGCGCCAACAAACCTCATTACCTTATGCGAAACCTGTCATAATGCTTATCACAGAGGAAAAATAGACTTAAAAGTAAAGAGAGGCGCATCCTACAAAGATGCAGCCTTCATGGGTATTATGCGTTGGGCGCTTTACGAACACCTTAAAGAAATGTATCAAAACGTAGAAATGACTTTCGGGTATATCACAAAGCATGTGCGTATTGGTGCAGGGCTTGAAAAAACCCATGCAGTGGACGCAAGGTGTATCAGTGGCAATCCAAAGGCCGTTCCGCTAGGTTATTACTTTCATCAAAAGTGTGTACGCCGTCATAATCGGCAGCTGCATAAAGCAACCATAAATAAAGGTGGCATCAGAAAGCGAAACCAAGCACCGAAATATGTATTTGGCTATCAGTTGTTTGATCAAGTAAAATGCGGCAAGCAAGAGGGCTTTGTCTTTGGCAGACGTTCTTCTGGCAGTTTTGACATTAGACAATTAGATGGTACAAGCATATCAAAGGGCGTCAGTTACAAAAAACTGAAGCAGTTACAAAAGAGAAAAACCATATTAACAGAAAGGAGAATGGCTACTTCCTCCCCACAGCTAAAGCAGGGGGTTTCCGTAGCCTAATGATTTGATGAAAGAATTATCAAAAGAGGCTCTATATGAGCAGCTAACAGCAGAGGAGAGAAGATATATTTATGAAAAAGTTGAGCGTGCTAATATAGTAGATGACATGTGTATCTATTTAGAAAATAGCGATGATTATATAGATCAAGAAGTAGAAATCATCGAAAAAGATGTGGAAGCAATCGCAAATATATTTGTCGCAATGCTCATGACCAGCGACTCATATTTTGAAGCTTACTGGAGTGTGATGGAACAAGCGATGGAAGCAGCAAAGAAAAAAGCGTGCCGTGAACTATACAATCAATATGTTAAAGAGTGGTGCGAGCAGAGAGGTGTTAAACCAGAAGATGTAGACGAAGAGATTGGTATTAATGGTGGAGAGTGCTATGTGTGCTTTGATGAATGGATGAAAAACGAATACGAAGAAATGAGAGAAGGAGAAGAATAATGATTACATATAAAGGGACAGATATGAATATGAGATGTCGTGGCTATCAATACGAGCTAGGTAAGCAAGAAGAAATAGAAGGAGATGTTAAGCTTTGTGGCCGAGGTTTTCATAGTTGCGAAGACCCCATTGAAGTTTTCTTTTATTATCCACCATCAGACAGTCGATATTTTGAAACGAAAACAGACGATATCTCTGATGAAACACGTATGGCAAAACGAGTGTCAAAAAAAATAAAATTTCTTAAGGAGATTGGAATAAATGGAATTATAGAGGCTGGACTATCATTACGTCTCAAACAAACAGATTTTAATGAAAAAAATAATACTAATGAGCGATGCTTTATGGCACAGGAGAACGATAGTGCGTCAGTGGCATATGCCACAGGCAATTATTCATCGGCGCAGGAAATTGGAAACTATTCACTGGCACATACAACAGGCACCTTCTCGTCTGCACAGACAACGGCTCCTTTTTCAATAGCAAAAGCAATAGGTTTATGTTCAGGGGCTCAATCAGTGGGCATCTCTTCGGTGGCACAGGCGATAGGGAATTACACGGCGTCACAAACAATAAGTCAACAATCGGTAGCACAGGTAACAGGTGACTGTAGCACAGCACAAACAATAGGTCAACAATCTTTAGCACAGGCGATTGGAAAAAGAGTGGTAGCCATATCCTGTGGAAATTTTAGTAGTGCATCGGTAAAGGGAGAGCATTCAATAGCTTGTGCTTTTGGATATAACTGCACAGCACAGGGGACTTTGGGAAATTATTTAGTCTTAACAGAACGTGGAGAATATGACGGTGAGTGCCGCCCAATTAAAACTGTGAAAGTAATACAAATTGATGGTGAGAAGTACAAAGAAAACACTCTCTATCAACTAGTAGACGGAGAAGTAGTTCCCGCTATCAAATAAAATAAAAAAAAGGAGAGGAATAATGACAAATCTTGAAAAATTTAGAAACGAAATAAATGACATAGGTATTAGTTCTTTGGCAATAAATAAACACACACTAGAGCCAGAAGTATGTGTAAAATTAGACTGCGAGGACTGTTTACTAGACGGAGCAGAATATTTTTGTAAAGATAATGATGTGTTCATTGACTGGCTTTTAGGGTCGGATTAAAGAACACGGGGAAATAACCTACTAACGAATAGCACTACAATACATAAAGTGCGGTATAGGTGTAACCTGTATTTTCACGAAGTTGAAGACCTGGAGGAATTTTTCAAGTGTTACATGGAAAATTTTATTCATGCGCCAGCACAGAATAAAATTTCAATGTAACACTCACAAATTTTAGGTTAGTAGAGAGAAACAAAATACATAGGAGAAAAAATGATGGAAAACACAGAAACAAATAAATATTGCGATACTCTAAATACAGATGGTCGCAAGTTAACAATGATAGAAGACGGCACTGTAGATTTAATTCTAACTGACCATCCGTATCAAGATAGCGCAGCACATAAGGGCGGAAATCGTTCATTTGCCGACTATGACTGCTTTCGGTATGAAGAGAACGACTTCAAAGAAAAGGCGAGAGTGCTGAAAGACGGATGTTTTTTAGTAGAATTCCTGCCAGAGGAAAGTTCGACAAATTTTGACTATTTGTATGAAATCAAAAAAATGGCCCAAAGTGCAGGTTTTGAGTATTACACAAAAGTTCCTTGGAAGAAAGGGAATTTCGTGGCGAACACTGGAAGAAAGGCAAAAAACAGCGAGGATATTATTATTTTCACTAAAGGAAAGGCTAGATGTCTGAAGCCAGATGTGAAAAAGAACAAAGCAAATCCAAATGAGGCACATTTTATGTCAGGGAGTAGAAAGATGCTGCCCACGGCGTTTGATCATCAGCCTCCATCGAGGGCGGAGAGAATTCATCAGGCAGAAAAACCAGTTGGGCTTTTAATTGAGGTTATTGAAGCATTAACATTAGAGGGAGAAGTGGTCTTAGACCAGTTTGCGGGGAGTGGTAGTACAGGAATAGCTGCTATGTTGACTGGTAGAAGACCTATTTTAGTGGAAAAAGATGAAAGCACTTTCTTAAAAATGTTGGAAAATGTTGAAAACACAGAAAGGAAATTGAAAGATGAAGAAAAAATATGTGGCTGAGTGGACTGGGTGCTATCCTGCTTTATGTGCTGGAGAATGGACACTAGAGGAAGATGGAATAGATATTTCAAAAATGATTCCAGAGGATTTGAGAAATAGTCCAATGTATACATTTGGGGAATATTCTCAATGGGAATTCATTGATTGGCAAGAACAGTTTTCTGATTATGTAGATGGATTAAATTGTCAGGAGTGGGTAGAGGAGAATTTTGAGTGGTTGTCTAAAATAACTACACACAAGAGCGAAATGGAAGATATATTTCTAGCTTTTCAAGAAGAGGACTGGAGGAGCGGCTCTTGTGGTGGTTGCATTTAAGAAAGAGAGGAAGAAATAAAATGTATACATATAAAGGAACAGATATAAATATGAGATGTCGAGGTTATCAATTCAAGTTGGGAAAACAAGAAGAAATGCAAGGGGATACCGAACTTTGTAATAGAGGTTTCCACAGTTGTGAAGACCCTATTAATACTTTTATTTATTATAGTCCTTCGTTCAGTCGTTATTTTTTGACAAAAATAGATGAGGTATCTGATGAAACTAAAGGAGATACTAAGAAAGTATCGAAGAAGATTAAATTGCTTGAAGAAATTGGTGTGAAAGGAATTATAAAGCAAACAATAATGCGTCATTTTGATAGAGCTAGAATTAAATATCAAACTAGTTATGGAGTTGACTCAGATCAGCGCAGTGATAGTGGTCAAGGTACACTAGGTCGACGTAGTGTAAGAGTGCAAGGGCGTGGCTCGGCAGGGCAATCTATATTTAACTGCAAAGGTATTCAAGTAATAGGCGATAAATCTGCTGGTCAGATAAGTGGGGAATTTTCTGCGGCAGAAGTAGTTGGGAACTCGTCAGCAGGACAAACGAGTGGAATTTTTTCAGGTGTGTATGTGGAAGGCATGAACTGTCTAGCTCAGTCTACTGGAAATTATTCAGCCGCATATGTACAAGGTATGTCATCGGCCGCGCAAGTAATGGGTATTGAATCCTCAGCGCAAGCAGTAGGGGAAGCAGTAGCGGCTGCTTCTCATGGCGATTTTAGCAGTGCTTCTGTAGAAGGAGAACACTCAATAGCTTGCGCTCTTGGATATAACAGTCTTGCGAAAGGGAGCATTGGAAGTTATTTGGTTTTGGTAGAGCGAGGAGAACGTATTAGTAAAGATGGTAAAAATTTTTATCGTCTGATTAAAGATGTGAAAGTAGTTTATATAGATGGAGAGATTTATAAGGAAAATACTTTTTATCGATTAGTAGATGGAGAAATTGTTCCTACTTTTGATTGTATTCGATGTTAGGAGTCAAATAGTTTAGAAGGAGTGGGTTTTGGTTGCATTTAAGAAAGAACGGAGAGGCAATAAATGAGAGAATGGTGTATATGGACTAGAAAAGAGAAAGAAGATCTTTTAAAGGCAGTGGGTGTAAAAGAAAAAAGTTTTATAGTTCAAGATATAGAAAAAGTGTACTACGATGGAGAACCCATGTTTCAGTCTATGGTAGTACGTGATGAGGTTGTTCTTACAATGAAAGAGTGGGCATTTTGTGTATTCATGGAAACTGGGTGGCTTGTTAGAGAAAAAGATGGAAATGTTTTATATGGCTATACAAAGCCAGAAAAACATGACAAGATTTGGATAAATTCCGATAACTCGCTTCAGTTGGTGAATCCTCGAAACACAAGAAATCGAAATGTATTCCAATTTATTAAATGGGAAGATGAACCATGGAGCGTGGAAGAGCTGTTAAAGTTGGAGGTAGAGGCGGAATGATGGATGCGAAGAAATTTTTAGAGACGTGTGAAAGAATGTGTATTGCTGCAGACCACGATTGTGAGAGATGCTATATGATAGACTATTGTCTAAAAAATCCACAAGATAGAGACGATACCTATTATTTAGAGGCAGTAGAAAGCTGGCTCAAAGACCACCCACCAAAAACAAGACAAGATGTGTTTTTGGAACAGTTTCCCAATGTAGAACTTGACAATGGGATAATCCTTTTAGAGCCGTGCGATTTAGATACTACATTACGGGTTATGGATTGCGACCTGGTTTGCATTAGAAATAAGAAGTATGGTAGTTGTAGGGACTGCACGGTAGTATATTGGAACGAGGAGGTAGAGTAATGGATGTAGAGAAATTTTTGAAAACGTGGAAAAGAATGTGCATTTACAACGAACACAATTGTGAGGAATGTCTTGCAGAAGGTTATTGTATAGTAAACCCACAAAAAAGAAATGATATTGCCCTTTCAACCGCAGTAGAAAACTGGCTAAAAGACCACCCCTCAAAAACAAGACAAGATGTGTTTTTGGAGCAGTTTCCGAATTCTAAACTTGACAATGGGACACTCTTTTTAGCACCATGCTACTTAGATGATACGCTGCTTGGTTTAGATTGCAATAGTTTTTGTGATAGAGTTAAAAAGTATGGCAGTTGTTTTAATTGTAAAGTAGAGTATTGGAACGAGGAGGTGAAATGATGATAGACGAAAAGAAACTAATTGAAGAGCTTAATAGTATACCACTAGAAAATATTGTTACAGCAGATGTGCTAAAACAAGCAATAGAAGTTGTTAAAAAACAACCAAAAGTAGGAGGATGGATACCGTTTAAATGGAATGACGAAGAATGTTCTATGTGGGTATTACCAGAAAAGAACCAAAAAATTTTAGTTACTGATGGTTACAATGTATGGACTGACATTTGGAAGCATTGTTGTTTAGGAGTATGGTTAGAGAGTGGGAATATTGATAAAGCCAAAGCATGGATGCCATATCCAGAACGGTATAAAGGAGCGTGAGAGGAATGAAAGTTAGAATAACAGACTATGGAGAAGTAACAATATGGTGTCGAAGCCTAGAAGAAGCGGAAGAGGCTTATAACTGTGGTCAGGTCGAAACAAATAAACATGTTAAGTTTGAGGAAATCATAGAGGAGGGTGAACAGAGATGAAAATACACATAGCAGAGGTTATAAAATGGGAAAGTGGCAAGAGATACAGACAACAGAGCTGAAAAAGTGCATCTGTGGTGGAGATGCAACATTATACAGTTACTATATCAAGGGAGTTGCAAATCAATTAAACTACATTGTTTGTTGCCAAAATTGTGGGCATAGAACAAGAAGCAGGAGAAAGGAAGATAAAGCAATGGAGGAGTGGAATATAGGAGAAGAAAAATGGAGTTAATAAACGGATACTGGGTAGATGGAAATAATAATAGATGGGACAGCATATATTTTTCTGAAAGTAAAGCATTTCTTTTTAGCTCGTCATTGGTTAATTGCGAAAATTGTATCGACTGTTTCAACTGTACAAATTGTTTTGACTGTGTAGACTGTAAAAATTGTTCTAATTGTAGAGGGTGCGAAGCTTGTGAGTATTGTGAATACCATAAAAATAAATATATGCTTCGTTTTAGTATAAATACTAAAGGTAGATAAAGATGGAAGAGGAAGAAGGAGAAGAGGAGAAGATAGAATTAGTAAACGGATACTGGGTAGATGATAGAGGAAATAAATGGGATAGTGAATACTATTCTGAAAGTGAAGCACTTTTCTTTAGCTCAACATTAATCAATTGCGAGAATTGTACGAACTGCCTCAACTGCATAAATTGTTTTGGGTGTAATGGTTGTACGAATTGTTGCAACTCTAAGGAATGTATAGACAATGAGGACTGTGAACATCAAACCTATAAATATAAGTTAGTTCCACTATATATGAGAGAAGAGGGAGAGCAAGAGGAATAAGAGGAAGATGATGGAATTAATAAATGGATACTGGACTGATAGTAGAGGAAATAAATGGGATAGTATATATTTTTCTGAAAATAAAGCATTCCTCTTTAGTTCATCATTGATTAATTGTGAGAATTGTACAAACTGTCTACACTGTACAAATTGTTTTGAATGTGTTAGTTGTAAACATTGTTCTAATTGTAGAAACTGTAAGGGCTGCGAACATTGTGAATATTTGAATGATGGATATATGATTAGTTTCGTTACACGCACTAAAGGAGGAAAAAATGGAAGATAAAATGACTTGGATTTTTTATAAAGTAGAGGGAAATATGGGTTACTATGCAATATGTCCTGAATGTGGATTTGAGTATGGCTGTAGTTCTGTGGATACGTCAAACGGAAAGTTTAGTGTAGAAATAACTAAAGTTTATAACTACTGTCCTGTTTGTGGTGAGAACTATTATGATAATAGCAAAACAGTAAAAGTAGAAGAATTGGATAGGTTTCCTAGAAATGAAAAAGCCTTAGAGGAACTAGGAGTGAAATCATTAGACTATAGGATAAAAATGCTAGAAAGAGCTAAAAAAGAGAAAGAAAAAATAAAAGAGGAAGAGACAATTTACTGCTCAAGAGACCTGTGTGTCTTACATGAGTATGACAGAGGTTGTGCAGATTGCGAATCAGTTAATGGTGGAAAGGGGAAATGGAAATATTGGAATTATTAAAGAAAGCGAATAGAGCTAAGGGAGAGAAGAAAGGTGGAGTTCAATGAAAGAGAGAAAGAAAGAAAGAATTGACAAAGGTAATATCTACTGTTTTTGGAGAGCGCCACTTCGTTACTTGGGATATGAGTGGAGAAAGGTTCGGAAATTCTTTGAAAGAGGACTTTATGGATATTCGTATGGGGATTTATATAATTTTGATAGTTATCTTGCGAAAATTATCTCTAATGGAGTAAAAGAATTTAATGAAGGCCGCGCTGGGTATCCTTGTAGTATAACAGACGAGGAATGGAGTGAGATTTTAGAGGAAATTTCGGATTGCTTTTATAGGGGTATAGAAGAGAATGGGTTCTATAAGAATGAAAATGAGCTTTTTGCCCCATTTGGAAGTGATGAGAATGAGAAATGGTTTGAGGAAGAAATGCACTTAGACAAAGTTAGAGGAGGGGATATTGAAAGAGGGCTTGAACTTTTGGGGAAGTGGTTTTGGAATCTTTGGGACTAAGGAGTGAAAAATGAATTTAGAAAAAGCGTTTGACAAGAGACAGAAAAAACACGAAAAGCTTGAGAAAAAGCGTAATAAAAAACCAAGCTCTTTATGGATGATAATTCTTTTTCCACTGGTAATATATATGAAAGTTAAAGAAAAATTCATTCCATATTTAGTTGAAAAACAGATAATTAGAAGGTGGAATGAAAAGAGAGCGAAGAAATGTATTGATTGTTTATTAATCAAGTTCATTCCTGTTTTATGTTCACCAGACGAGCCGTTTGTAATTAGCGATGTAGGAGGAATAACGCTGAGCATAAGCAACCTTTTTCACCTTAGAGGTTATTATTTTGGAAGGAAATATGATAGGAAATCTCGCTATTTAACAGCTAATTATGTGAAAGCAAGAGAATATTTACTGAATGAATATGAGATAGACGGATATGAAAAAATGGAGTTAAAGAGTGTAGAACAGTGGAGTCAGTATGAATGGTTAGATGACTGGAAAGAAAGGGCTGTTTCTGCTAGAAAAGTAAGAGGGGTTGTGTTTATCCCAAAGAAAAAAGAATAAGAATTAAAAATGAAGCACCAGTATATCTGGTGTTTTTTTGTTTGCAAGAAAGGAGATCAATGACGATAAAATTACTTATAGGTGGGTCGCCATGCACCCACTGGAGCGTGGCACAGAAGAAAAATAGAGAGACTAAAGCAGAAGGTCTAGGTTGGGAGCTATTTGAAAATTATCTGATAGCTAAAGAAAAATTCCAACCAGACCTTTTTCTATATGAAAACAACAAGTCAGCAGCTCCTTCTATTAAAGAGCAGGTGTCTCAAGAATTAGGAGTGGGTTTAGATCCAAATGTCAGATTTACATATATTAATTCTTCGTTGGTCTCTGCACAAAACAGGGAAAGATTCTATATCACTAACTTTGAAGACATTGAGCAACCAAAAGATAGAGGCATATTATTAAGAGACGTTTTAGAGGATGACCTTTGGGGCAATGACGGAATCTGCGTCGCACAAAGAGGTCGCTACCACGGAAGTGAAATTATACAACATTACGAACCTAGGTTAGATGGCAAGACTAATGTTCTCACCACAGTACAGAAGGATAATATGATTGCACAAAAGTTGAGGTCAAGTAAGGTTGGCTGCTTTCCCAGTCCAGACGGGACATTAAAAAACAGTCAAGGAATGAGGCTATATGATATAAATGCAAAATCAGTAAACCTCACAGCAAATGGCGGTGGTCTCGGTGCTAAAACGGGGTTATATACGATTCCTATTTGTTCAGACGGAGAAATGCCGACTCATATCATCAGCTCAGTGGATGGGAAGCAATATAGAGTCTACAAAGTAAAAGATGGGCGAATAGGAATCCGTGGAGCTAGTTATCCGATTAAACTTGAAGATGGGTATTACATAATTAGAAAACTGACAGTGAAGGAGTGCTGTAGGCTACAGACTTTGCCAGACGACTATTGTAGGGCTGTAGCAGCCACACGTGGCTATCAAGGGCTAGGAAATGGTTGGACGGCTGAGGTGATTATACACCTGCTCACACACGCTCTTGGTGGCGTTCCAAGAGATGAGAGAATAATCGTACTATCAATGTATGATGGAATTGGGACAGGACGATATTGCTTGGATAAAATGGGGTTTGAAAACGTGGAATACTACGCTTACGAAATCGACAAATATGCGGTTGAGATTTCAAAATCGAACTATCCAGACATTATTCAGCTAGGAGACGCATTTCAGGTGCGAGATGAAAACTGGAGTTTATTTATATAAGAATTGGAGGAAATAAGAATGAAAATCCATAAGGCGAAGACGAGCAATTATGACTTGGTTGACAATGAAAACTTACGGCGATACATATTGGACTATATAGAGGAAAATATAGACCTTATAAAGTCCGATGAGAAAAAATTAGAAATGGCAGATAGACGATACTTGAAATCAATAGCAGCAGATTTAGAAAATGTAAATAAAAAATTAAAATGGATTATTCAAGGGAGGTATTAAAATGAAATATTACTTAGCACAGGTTGACCCAGAAAAACAAGAATCTCCATTAAGTAGAGAAGATTTTGAAGAATTGTATGATGATGTAGTCATACACGGAAATGACAGATTCTACGGACATGTAAATGAAGATTTTACTGAGGCCTTAGAAATTGCAGAAGAGCTTGGAGAAGAGTATGAACAGTATTCAGAGCAGCAAAAAAACTGCACAGCACTATATATTAAAACAGGAGAGCACTGGATGTGCCAAGGGATTTGTGGGAGTTGCCAGTCAGATTGGAATTATATATATTACCCTGTTGGTAAATACTCTCAAAAAGACATTTTAGATATCAGTGCAATGTATTTTAACACTGGGACAGAGTGGATTGTAGCAGAGGAAGACTATGACCCAGACGAAGATTGCCCTAATGATATATGGGGCCATAGTGTATATAGCGTAGAAGTGTTACCGAGCAAGATTAGAGAAGACATAGCTATGTATCTTGGTGCTGATGAGGATGATATCGTGCTCTATGAATTTGACGGGTATGAAAAAATCCCGACATATAAAGAAATGGAATATTAGAGGTGGATAGATGTTGAACATAGAAAAATACAAAGAAGAAATTAGAGAAATAGGAATAGATGATATTGCTGTAGACGAAAAAACAGGAGCAGTGGTAGGATGTGGAACGATTGATTGTTGTGAATGTGCATTTGGTTTAGATGAAATTGATATAGACATGTGTAACGAAGATACTCTTGACTGGCTAACATCCGAATACGTCGAAAAACCAAAACTAACCAAACGAGAAAGAGCGTTTTGCGAGTTTGCAGAAACAGGGTGGATTATGAGACGTGACTCGTTAGACCATCCCTGGTTTTTTCCAAAACACAAACCACATAGAGATGAATATAATAATTGGCGTTATTCACTTAATGGGGCTTCATGTCTTAATGACATCATCGATACGACTGACAAGTTGTTCCCATTTATCATTTGGAAAGACGAAGAACCTTGGAGCGTGGAAGAGCTGTTAAAGTTGGAGATAGAGTGATGGAAAATTTCATAGAACAAATGGCAATAGACTTGCTTGAATCATTAAAAGAAACATATGAATGGAGCGAAGAAGAAAATCGAGCAATAGATGTGGCAATAGATGCGTTAGAAAAACAAATACCATTAGAGGTTGAAGAAATTTATTTGCACGAATACTTTTGCCCAAGTTGCTACTCAGAAAATGGCGCAGATGAAGGACGTGTTGAAGACTGTTATTGTCATGCTTGTGGGCAGAGATTGGAGGTAGAATAATGGTGTCAACAGAATTAGAAAGACAAAAAGTTAATCAGAAAATAACGGAGTCATTTTATGGCTTTGAGAAAGTTATAAGAGAATCAAACAAACCAATAGAAATAAAATCTGCACTAATATGGGGTGCATTGCAAATGGTTTATTGTAGCGAAGAAATTTCTTGGGATGAACTTATAGACATGTACGCAGACTTTATGGCAAAAGAAACGAAAGTTAGATAAAGATATGAGAAAGGTGAGAAGTAATGAATGACATGCTTGATCAAAAAGAATGGAGGGAATTTCAAGAAACTGGATTGCTATGGTTTATTAATACCATCTTGCATATATTTGGATGGGTGATTGCTTATACTGTTAGCGATGATGCGATCATAGACGTTTTCCCGTGTAGATGTAAATTTAGAGGATTTAGTGAAGAAAATAATACAGAAGGATATATCAAAGTGTCTGAATATATGCAGAAAAATATTGATAAACTTCTTAGAGAGGCAAAGGATGAGTAAAGGAGAATAAAATGAAAAAGAAAATTGTTTTAATGATGACACTGCTTGTCTTCGCAATGGCTATGGCAGGATGTAGAGAAGCAGCTAGAGTATCTTATAATATCAGTAAAGAGGCAGACAATTTCGAGGTTTTGAGAGAACTGACTGTTATGGACGACTTTACTGGAGAGATTATGTTCAGTGCAACTGGATATATGAGCATAGAAGAAGATGGAACTCAACTAGAAATCACATCTAAAGATGTCGATAAGAACGGAAAAGTGGTGTATAAGAAGCACTTTGCGGGAAGATCACAATTCACATCGTACACTCTTGTGGATATCACTGGAACAGATGTGAGCACAACAAAATTCACACTGATTTTCAATCCAGATATGATAATTCCATTTGAGGTTAAAACAAGATAATTACATTAATGAAAGATAAAATTAGGAGGAAAAGATAATGGGAACACGAGGACTTTGGGGATTTAGGAAAGATGATGTTGACAAACTAGCGTATAATCATTTTGACAGCAATCCAGATGCATTAGGGGAGAGAGTTTTAAGTTTTATTAAATCTACAGATGTAGATGAAATGACTGAGATTTTCAATAACATTCAACTTGTTGATGAGGAGTCAACGCCTACAGAGGAAAATATTGCACAATTGAAAAAATGGGCCGACCAATCTGTAGACGATGGACGATTAGACAACTGGTATGTATTGTTGAGAAAAACACAAGGAGAGCCAGAAGTGTATAAGCAGGGACTACCATATATGGTTGATTCTGCTGAATTCATTAAAGATAGCTTGTTTTGCGAATATGCCTATGTTATAAACATAGATAAAAAGTGTCTTGAATTTTGGATTGGATTCCAACGGTCTCCACAAGAGGAAAATCGCTATGGACAGGGAGTGATGACCAACTATTATCCATGTCGAATGCTTAAAACATATTCTTTTGAGGAGATTACAGATTCGACCACACAAGAAATCACTGATAATATGGAAAGGGAGGCAAGCGATGACTACGAAAGACAAGAAAAAATGCTCAAAGAACAAATTTAAACCCAATAATGTGAGAAAGGAAGTGATGTTATGGCAGGCCCAATAAGTTTTCTATTTGGCTTAGCAGCACTGACAGTTGCAGGGGGAATGCATTTGTCAGAAACTGCGAAAATTGATGCAATCAATGCAGAGTACAGAAGTAAGAATTATCCGCCGTATTTACTGAAATCAAACATGGAGAGTGCAGCGAGAACTTGCAATGGTTTTGGAGGGTTTGATAAATTTAAAATGGATAAAGTCATAGAAGAGAGATATCCATATGCGTCTACGGCAATGAGAGAAACAATTATGTCAATGGGAGTCACAAAATATTTTACTGAGCTCTTTGGATTTGATTACGACAGATCGAGTCCGTTTAATACAGATGGATATGATTTAGATTTCTTTATCACTACTGAATGCAGAGTGGAAAATTTCAAAGAAAGGGCCTTAAAAAAATTAGAGCCACCAAAGGAACAGGCAGAGTATAAACCACCAGGATTTTGGGGCTTTGATTATACTTTGAATCCATATCGAGCATTTCAAAGAGAGTTCAGATTATCTGATGAAAAACTCAAGGAGGTAATACAAAATGAACGAATCTAGAAGAAGAAAAATAAAGCAATGTGCGGAACGACTGAAGGATATTGGTGGGTCTCTAGAAAACGTAGCAGAGGCAGAGAGAATGGCGTTTGACCTTACACCAGAGTCATTGCAGAACTCCGACAGAAGCATTGCGATGGAAAATAATGCAGACAGATTGGAAGACATTGTGGAAGAAATAAATGACATCATAGATGAAATATCAGAAATGTAAACATAACTATTGACACGAACAGATGTTCGTACTATTATAATATTAGCTCACCTTTCTAGCATACAAAGGAGAAAAAATAAAAATGGATTTTAGCAAGTTATGTAGTTATCGTTTTTTCGATTTTCAGTTGCCGTCCCCAAGTATTCTGTGCAGATTTCAAAAATGTGCAGCGTCATCTCACGATGATATTATACGCTTTTATACTGGTGAAATGATGATGCCAGTGTGTATGCTAGTGTTTAATATTTCCACTTCATCGTTGAGAATTGGGTACGGAAGTGAATCAATCGATGTCCTGTATTTTACGTTAGAGGACGAAAGAGAGTATATAGTATATGCTCATAAGTAGACCGATTTCAAAGTCGGTCTACTTTTTTTCAAAAACCCCTTTACAAATACAATAAGGTATGCTATAATGAGGCAAATCAAAAAAAAGTATCTTATTTAATTAATGATTTGTAAGGGGGAAATTAAAAATGAAAGGAAGAATTCATACTGGGGAAATTTATTGGATCAAACTAGAGGGAAGTGGTAGCTTACAAAACGGTTGGCACCCTGGAGTTGTAGTGCAGAATAACATAGGAAACAAATATAGCGACACTGTAGTTATTGTGCCACTCACATCAAGAAAAAAGTCTAAACTGCCAACACATGTAAATATCAGAGCTGGAGCGTTTGGACTTGCGAAAGATAGTATCGTTCAATGCGAAGGTCAGAGACCAGTGAATAAAACAGATATAGGAGACTATATTGGGACTGTAGACGATAAAACTATGGGTAAGATTGCGAGGTGTTGTTTAATAAACACCCCCTATCTAGCATATTTGACCTACTCAGAAATTGACATGATGTGTTCTAAAATCGCCTGCTAAAGCTATTTTTTCTTGACCGTTTCAAAAAAATGTTGTAGACTTATTTATATACCTTTGTCATACATAATATGCAAGGAGGGAAAATGAGATGTACAATGAGAAATTGAAAAGAAAATACTTGGAACATATTAGTTATATGTCGGATGAACTTGTTCATGATATGACTGTTGTATTTGAAAAAATAGAGCCATATGAAGAAGAAGCAAAAACTGATATATGTAATATAAATCCACATGAGTATTTGGATATTATTTTTGAAGCAGTCAATCCGAAAAAATTAACATATGCACGTATATTGTATAAAAAGCTTTTGCATTATAGGGACTATTGTTACAGGGAACACCAAATAGACCCTATTATATTCTTTGGAAGTGTCGATGTGTTTTCTGATACTATCACAATGGATGATATTTTTGACAAATTCGCTAAGTATCAAAAAAAGAAAAACAATGGAGATATTTTATTATCACCTGATGAGTTGTTTAGTTTCTTAACAAAGAACCTGTATGCATTTGATAGTGTGCCATATAGAAAAGCAATGGAAGACGATGACGGAAAAATGAGAGATTATCAAGTGATTACCCTTGATGAGATGGTTCTGCTTTATATTATGTTAATTTACTTTGGCGTAGATAAGAATAAATGCTCTATGATACTAAGAAAAAATGTCCATTTTAATGAGCCAGAATCACTCATGGTAACTATTTACTTGGAAGACAAGAAATATGAAATCGAAGGAGACACTTTTTACTTGATAAAAAAAGTAATTGGCGCTCGTATAATTGAGAAAGGCACTAATAACGCAGTGTCTGAAAAGTGGGCAAATATAGATTATATGTTGGCTTTTGATGAGGATGAGACAGAGGCACAAGTTAAGAGAAGATCAAGAAAATTTTATAATAAATTCGCTAGAGATAAAATAGACTCAGGATATGGAGATGCAATGACACTTTCTTTGATCGAGTTTCATGGAACAATTCATAGAATGTGTAAAATTTCAAAAAAGCATGACATAATATGTGAAAACAAGAACGATACTGCCAAATTATATCAAACAATTACAGGGTCTGAGATTAAGAGCGTCTACAAGTCCTTGGAAGTGTACAGGCAATATGAAAGACACATGAAAGCTATGAATGATAAGGAAGAGCCGAAATATCCATCAAATGAAGAACCTGTGGAAACTCCAGAAAAGGAAGAAGATTTTCATATCAACGTCGATCTAGATGAGTTTGAAAAAATATTACTCGGCGATCATAAAGAGTAGAAATCATGGCTGCTATATGCAGTCATGTACATAGATTACAATTCAAAAATAAGTTATAAAACAAAGAAGAAAGATAGGAAAATTAGGTATTCGTCATCGATTACCATTGTTTTTATCTAAAATAATAGAAAACAATTCAAAAATAAGTAATAAAAATAAACGTAGAATATATTGCAAATGCATATATATAAATTAAAAAGCTAATGTAAAGAAAAAAATAGAAAGGAGAAAAATATTGGCTATCAGATCAAGATTTAGTTTTGTTGGAGATTTACATATTTCCAACGACAAAGAAAAATTCGTTAAGAAATGGAAAGGGGGGAAATCAGGAAAATTGCCACTTATCTCCATTGATTTTGCAGTGAGAGATGGAAAGACAAACAAGGGATTTGTTCGAGCCATGGGAACGAAAATGGACACTATTTTCACTATGGACAAAAACTTCAAAAAACTTGAAGTGCCATATGAAGAGAGGTTCGATGAAGATGTTCTAGCAAACGTCTCAGGCAGCAGAAAGCACTTTGTGAATCTCGGAGAAGATTTTGGTGGCAGACAGGAGTTTATTTCAACATATGACATGATTGAGTATCTTGAAGAAAATCTGCCAAATTACAACGGAAAAGTAATGGTGAATGGGGAGTGGAAAAAGAACCCATATAAAGAAAGATTTGCGGATAGATTTGAAATCGGAAGCGTGTATGCGGTTGAAGACGATAGAAAGTCTAAGCTTCAACTAACAATGGACTTCATTTACAACGCCGACTCTATCGACGCTACAGACTTTAAGTCTCAATCAAAAATCTATGTAAATGGATATGTCGAGCAGTATATAGACAAAGATACGGGCAGTAGATATATTCCGCAAACAGCCATCTTAAGCTGCGAGCAGTACGACATGAAAAATGAAGACCATAAAAAAATCTGGGATTACAAGAAAAAGTATTTAACTGGATTGCCTAAGAAAAAATATCATCACATTCAATGGGAAAGTCGCCTAATCAATGGTGCCCAAGAAGTTGAGTTTGACGAGTCAGTTTTGACGGATTCTCAGAAAGAACAAATCTCTTTGGGGATTAGAAAAGCGTCTGATTTTGCACCAGCAGGTGGAGTATACGGAGAAAGAGTGTATGAGATTCGCTTGTTTGACCCAGTGCTGAAGGGAGAGTTCGTAGATGGAATTGTTGAATTAGATGATACTATGTCTGAGTTTGAAGAAAAAATATATACTTTCGCACAGCCTGAAAAATTAGAGTACAAAGATAAAAAGAAGAAAGCAGACGACGATGATGTAAAAGACATTCTGAAGGAAAATGTTGTAGTTGAAGATGAAGAACTTGATTGGTTTAATCAATAATTCAGAGAAAGAGAGAGATTAAATATATGGGGAAATTTGGAAAAGTTAATGATGTTCGATTAGATCCGCTTGCGTATAACATTGGAATTTTAGGCGAAAGTGGTATCGGAAAAAGTACACTCGCCAAAGAGGTGTGTGAGAAACTAGTAGGAAAGGATGGCTACATAGCATTAGACATTGGTAGGGAAGACGGCCATGGAGCAATTCAGGGGATTGTATCTGAGTCAATTCCAGACTGGGCAAAATTCGCTGAGGTAATAGACGACATTATTGAAAACAAGGACAGTGATTATCCAAAATTAAAAACAGTAGTTATCGATACTTATGATGAACTTTGTATTCTCGCAGAAAAAGAGGCGATTAGACAACACAATAGAAAGTCAGATAAGAAAGTTGATACGATTAATGCAGCATGGGGTGGCTATGGAAAAGGTTTAGATAAAGCTATTGAGTTGATGTTAGATAAGTTATGGGAATTAAAAAGAGTTAATGTAGGATTTATTCTTGTTGCCCACACTAAGAAAAAAGACTTAGATGATGTAACTACTGAAGAGCAGTATTCTGTTTTAACCAGTAATGTGACGCAAAAATACTTTAATGCAATCAAAACCAAACTTCATTTCTTAGGTCTTGCTTATATTGATAGAGAAATTGTCAAAGAGAAAACCAAGAAAAAGGACAAAGATGGAAACTTTATCTACAAAGGAAAAGTTGCAACTGAGAGCAGAGTGATTAATTTCAGAGACGATACATACAGCGTAGATGGAAAATCGAGATTCGCAGATATCATCGACAAAATTCCGTTTGGTGCTGATGAATTCATTGAAGCTATGCAAGATGCAATCCTAGCAGAACAGAAGAAGAGCGGTAAAGATATTTCTGAGTTTGAGAAAAATGAAAAGAAGATCAACAAAGAGGCAGATAAGGCTGCTAAGGAATACAGTGAGACAAAAAAACAAAACAAGTTTGACATTGAGAAGAACGAAGATTTGATTGAGGTTATTAAAGACACGTTTGCTGATGCCGAAGGTGAAGTTAAAGATAAAGTAAAGCAGGAGATGGAAAAATACGGAATCAAAAATTTCAAATCGCTAGAGATTTCAACTGAAGGATTGGAAAAAATTGTAGGCATTTTAACACAATAACAAGTAAGGGGGTGAAAAATATTGGCAAGAAGAGTTAAGTGCAAGGCCACTGGAGAGTATGGTGGGTCTGACGTATTTGTAAAAATAGGAAGCTCGTATTATAAGTCGCAAAAACATTATGAAGAATATATGAAAGAAAAAGAATATAAGAAACAGGCGATAGAAATAATATTGTATGACTTCCTAGATTACAAAAAAGGGCAGCCGTTTCCTACATCGGTTCAGAAAAAATATAGTGAACTGTCATATTACTCAAACTATGTAATCCTATGCACTGTGAAGAAAGTTAGAGATTCTTTATTGCAATTCTTGAAGAATAAAAATTTTGACACTGAATACGGAAAAATCTCATATGTGTTTTCAGCAATAGTAAACAATGCAAATGAAGTAAATAAAAAAGTCCAACAGCAGAAAGAGCTGAGCGACAAAATAGTTGCATCACCTAGCTTTGACGACATGGCAGAAGTATTCAATGAACAAAATGAAGATTCGCCCCCTTCTAAATATAATGTGGACATTACTAGACTATTATAAGGGGGAGATTAAGCAATAAGAGAATTAAAAAAATATCCAGAGAAATTAATAAAAAACAGAAAAGAAATCGAATGTAATTTTGTGCTTTCAATGTGGAAAGACCCAGAAAGTTTTGGGACTTATACAAATGTGGTTAACGGGCAGGATATCATAACGGAAGACGGCATGTTCTACTTTGGGATAGCACAGCAAATGTATAAACTTGGCTACAGAGATTTTGACAACATAACGGTGCATACATTTTTATCAGACAAAAAAACGCTCGAAGATGGTTTTCAAAAAAGAGGTGGATATCAAACAGTAGATGAAATTCTGTCCTTGATCAACAAGGATAATATCGAGTCTTACTATGACGATTTAATAAAAAATAACTCCCTCTTAGCACTATGTGATGAGGGAATGCTGTCTGATGACAATATTGATAAGTTCAACACCATGAGATCTGACGAAGTGTATGATTACATAGATTATAAAATCAATAATATATTCGTTGATAAAATTGATAAGTTGAAAGTGGACGACTTATCTGACGGATATGATGACTATATTGACGAGTGGGATAAGGGAGCAATGAAAGGATTTAACATTGGATATCCCATTCTTAATTATAGATTGGCTGGTGTGCATCGGAAAAACCTACTATTGCACCTAGCTCATATAGGAGAAGGCAAAACAACATCTTCTATATTATTCTACATCCTTCCTGCTATTGAAAAAGGGGAAAATGTTTGCATCATTGCAAACGAGCAGGGAGTTGAGGAATTCAGACAAATGATTTTATCAACAGTACTTTTTAACAAAATCAAATATACAAAAATAAATCGACAAAGATTTATTCAAGGTGGCTTCACAGAAGAAGCCAGAGAGCATATTAAGATGGCACAGGAGTGGTTAAAAAATCAAGAGGGGAAAATTATATTTATTGAAACAAGAGATTACTCCGTAGGCAATGTTAAAAAGATAGTAAGAAAATACAGTAAGGTGGGCTATGGACTATTCATATTTGACACGCTTAAACCAGAGTTGGAAAACTCAATGAATGCTTGGGCAGACTTTTCTGAGACGGCAAAAGAGTTGTTTATGATAGCAAAAAAAGAAGATGTTGCAATTATTGCTACGGCTCAATTATCGGCAGAGTCAATGTCTAGGAGATACTTAGACTTGTCGTGCGTGGGAAAATCTAGGGCCATTGCAGAAACAGCGACTCAAGTTGTCATGTTTAGGAGAGTGTCAAGTGAAGAAAAAGAATCACTTAAGGTATTCAGACTACATAAAGATGAGAAGACTGGGAAGTTCACAAATGTTCGTGATAATGTAAAAATCGATCCAGACAAAGACTACATCATTCTGTTTACACCAAAAAACAGATTTGGAGATACTCAGCCACAAATCGTCTACGAGAGAAATATGGCATGGAATACTCTAAACGAGATTGGACAAACATTCATTAATTATGATGGTTTTGGAGCAAGAAGATAATAGAAAGGGGAGATGGCGTGAATGTAATCCAACTAAACGAACACTTATTTGGCAATAAAAACGCCATCGAACAAATATTAGAAAGTGTAGGATGTGCGAACATATCCTACAATTCACAAAGAAATGAGATTAGATGCAGTAGGGAAGAAGGAAAGAACCCTACGGGAGTTCTGGTCGATGTAGAAAATTTAAAATTCAAATGTTTTTCCACCAATGAGGGCGGAACAATATATAACTTGGTGATGTATAAAATGGGGATATCGTTCCCACAGGCATTGCATTATGTTGCAGATGTTCTAGGAATAGATAAACAACAATTGTCAAGAAAAATTGAACTACCGTTTGGTGGTTTCTACAAAGACCTAATCCGTTCTTCTAAAGAGCCAGAGTTGAATATGGAAACATACGATATAGAAATTCTAAAGCAGTACGGTTCTGTAGGAAATATGCGATTCGCAAAAGATGGAATCGACTTTACTACGCAGGAAAAATTCCACTTGGGATACGACGTAATAACGGACAGAATAACAGTCCCACAGTGGAGCTTTTCTGGCGAGCTGGTCGGCATAATGGGACGGTCAAATATTAATGATGTTCCAGATGAATATCGCTGGCTGCCAATAATACCATGTAGTAGAGGATACACAATATTTGGCTATCACCAGAATTATTCAAAAATCCAACAGCAACAGTTATGTATTATATCAGAAAGTGAAAAAGGGGTAATGCAGATGTCTTCCATGGGATATAACTATGGACTTGCAACATGCACAAACCATATATCAACAACGCAGGAAAAATACATCAAAGCCTTGATGGTTGACAAAATCGTTGTGGCATATGATCAGGGAATGAGTGAGGATTTAATTAGATATGAAGCATCAAAGTTAATTGTTGATAATGCAATCTACAAAAATAAAGTTGGATATATCTATGATAAAGATGGTGAGATTTTGAATAAAAATAAAAAAGACTCTCCAACAGACTTAGGTAAGCAATGCTTCCAAGAGCTGATGCGGAACTATATTAAATGGCTATAGAAAAATTAGTTAGATTACAAGAAGGGAGATAGCGATTGGGGAAAAGACAAAAAGATAACAGAATAGAAGAATTAAAAGCACAAGGAATACGACCATACAGTATCAGTAGATTGAATACAATAGACGGATGCTTAAGGGAGGCGTATTACACATATAAAAAAGAATTCAGGGGGACAAACAATATCTATGGAATATTAGGTGGCGCTGTACATGATGTTCTTGAAGGTATATATAACGAAGAACTAGGACAGCAAGACCTTTTCCCTGCTGTAAAGAAATCGCTGTCAGAGGCAGATATGATGGGAATTTCGTTCCCTAAGAGTTTCGATGGTAGTGACAAAATAAAGGAAAATTGGGTTGCGGACATTGAAAACTTTTGCAACACATTTGAAAAAATGGAAGGAGAATTTGCTACTGAAGAACTATTTGTGTTTGAAATGCCAAACGACAGATATTTAATTGGCTACATTGACTTGATACAGTTTATTGACAATAAAAATAAAATTATTGAAATATATGACTTTAAGACAAGTAGTGATTTCAAAAAAGATGACTTGAAACATCACGGCAGGCAGCTAGTTGTATATGGAATGGCAAAAGAGCAGGAAGGATATACAGTAAATAAAATAGCATGGATTATGCTGAAATATGTCAAAGTTTCATATACGGGCTATGCAAGAGTTGGGTCTAAAACGGAGAAAGAAATAACTAAAATAGTGCAAAGAAATAAAATTGCCAAAGAGCTATCTTTCGCCGTTGAAAACAAAATGGAGAAACTTGGATATGGAGAAATAGACATTGATATTTTTCTTTCAAAATTCAAAGAAACTAATTCAATAGAAGTGCTGCCAGAAGAAGTGCAAAAGCAGTTTACGATTGAGCAGTATATTAGAGACTATGAATACAGCGAAGCAACTAAAGAAGAGGCTATGCAGTATGTAAACAAACAAATTGATAAATTTGAAGAATTATGGGATGAGGGAAAAGAAAAATGGAAGCCAGTTAAGATTGACAAAGGACAATCTTTCTACTGCAACAATTTATGCTCCCATAGATATGAATGTGAGGCAGTCAAAGAATACAATCTTTCTCTGTCACTTGGAGACGACGAATTAGACGATTTATTTTAAGAAAAGGGGGAATGATATGCAAAATTACCATAGACACACATCTTACTCAAATATTATGACACCAGATTCAGCCGTATCAAATGAGGACTATGCAAAAAGAGCGGTTGAATTAGGACATAAAGTACTGAGTAGCGTAGAACATGGATGGCAGGGCTACTACTACGAGACATTTGAGCTAGCTCAAAAATATGGATTGAAATTCATCTTTGGTGCAGAAGCATATTGGGTGAAAGACAGATTTGAAAAGGACAGAACAAATGCCCATATAATTCTTCTCGCCAGAAATGAGGCAGGAAGGAGAGAAATCAATACAATTCTTTCCGAGGGAAATATAACAGGCTATTACTACAAGCCGAGAATTGATTTAGAACTACTGTTGCAACTCAATCCAGATAATGTGCTAGTTACAAGTGCTTGCGTTGGGTTTTGGGCATACGAAGACATGGATCAAATAGTAAAAACCATACATAGGCATTTTGGCAATAGTTTTATGTTGGAAATCCAATACCACAATACAGATAAGCAAAAACTAATCAACTATTACATTCAGAAACTACACGAACAACACAAGATTCGGCTCATTGTAGGGATGGACAGTCATTATATCACCCCAGATCAGAAAGAGGATAGAGACTATTTGCTAGAAGGAAAAGGGATTAAATATCCAGAAGAGGATGGATGGTATATGGATTATCCTGATGATGAAGAAACTAAAAGGAGATTTTTGCAACAAGGTTGTTTTACAGAAGAGCAAATTGACAAAGCAATGAAGAATACAGACATTCTTCTTAAATTCGATGACATCACTTTCACTAAAGATATTAAAATGCCAGTTCCTCCATCTTATAAAGACAAGACAAAAGAAGAAAGGGCGGATATCTATAGCAGACTGATTACTGCGAAACTGAAAGAGTTTTTAGCCGACAAACCAAAAGAAATGTTTGATGCATATGTAAATGCAGTGAGAGAAGAAGTATTCACATATAAAAATACAGGTATGTGTGACTATCCACTGATTGACTATGAAATCATTAAAAGAGGAATTGAAAAAGGCGGAGTTGTAACTTCCACTGGAAGAGGCTCTGCTCCAGGATTCCTTACAAATACATTATGTGGGTTTAGTAAAATCGACAGACTTGCTTCGCCCATAAAACTATATCCAGAGAGGTTCATGAGTGAAACGAGAATTTTAGAAACTCAGTCCTTGCCAGATATTGATATGAATTTGGGCACGCCAGAGATATTTGAAGAAGCACAGGCTGAAATTATGGGAGAGGGTCATTCTTATCCAATGATAGCTTTTGGAACTCTTCGTAAAAAAGCAGCGTTTAAGATGTACGCTCGTGCTAAAAATCTCGACTTTGATTTAGCAAACAATATATCGAAGCAAATTGAGGATTATGAAACTGCCCTGAAATATGCAGATGATGATGACAAGCATTTGATAGATATATTTGAATATGTTGATGAAAAATATCACGACTACATCAAACAGAGTAAGTCATATTGGGGGATTATTGATAATAAAAAGCGAGCACCATGTGCGTTTCTGTTATATGACGGAGATATTAAAAGCGAGATTGGCTTACTTAAATGTAAAAGTGAGACCACAAAGAAAGAATATATCACTGCGGTCATAGATGGAGCTATCGCTGAAAATTATAAATTCCTTAAAAACGACCTGCTTAAAGTAAACACAGTTTTGCTAACAGATCTCGTATATAAAAGAATAGGAATTGCACCTCATGATGTTACGCAACTATCTCAAGAAGTGTCAGGAAATGAAAAAGTCTGGGATATATATGCAAACGCATTAACAGTTGGCATCAACCAATGCGAAAGACAGTCTACAAAGAATAAGATTGTAAGGTACAAACCTAAAAATGTTTCAGAGTTGGCAGCATTTATTGCAGCTATACGGCCAGGATTTAAATCTATGTATGAGACATTTGAGTCCAGAGCACCTTTTTCATATGATATTAAACCATTTGATGATTTAATTCAGACTGAAGAATTTCCATATTCTTTTATTCTTTATCAAGAACAGCTAATGACTGCTTTGAATTATGCAGGATTTCCAATGGGGCAATGTTATCAGATTATTAAAGATATTGCCAAAAAGCACCCTGAAAAAGTTCTGCCATTGAAGAACGATTTCCTATCTGGTTTTGCAAGCAAAATACGACCAGACTGTGAAACAGATGAAGAGGCAGAGGACATGGCTGAGAGAGTTTGGCAAATTATATACGACAGCACCAGTTATGGATTTAACTCGGCACATGCTTACGCTATGGCTCTGGACAGCCTGTATGGAGCATGGCAAAAGTCCCATCATCCATATGAGTTCTACGAAGTGTATTTGCAGTTCTATTCAGAGCAAGGCGAAAAAGATAAAGTGTCTGAACTGAAATACGAAATGGAAAAAGGATTTGGCATTAAAGAAGGAGATTATAGATGGGGAGTAGATAACAGAAGATTTAGGGCAGATAAAGAAAACCATCAAATAATTCCATCTTTGTTGAGTCTAAAAGGTGTAAGTCAAAAGTGTGCAGATAAAATCTACAGTATTTATGAAAAAGAAAAGATTGATAATTTTCCAGACTTATGGATTGCACTTACAAAAACTAGCGGGATAAATAAATCGCATATTGAAAAACTCGCCAAGATAAATTATTTTCAAGAGTTTGGAAATATTAAGCAAATATTAACTTTTATCGATCACGCAAACACTTTATATGGAAGAAGTCAGTTTAATAAAAACACAGACATTGAATTAATCAACCAATATAAAGAACTGGTTATTCCGCCATACACGACTGAAACAGAAGGTCTTTACAAGAACTTCGATAGTGAGTCTGCATTAAAAACACTATGGAATGAAATCTCGGAAGATGACAGCGATTTTACCGCTTTGGAAAAATTAAACTATGAAATGGAAATCTTCGGATTCATCAAAACAAGAATTAACACCAGACCAGAATTTGCATATGTGCTCAATGTTAATGACAAATACAAAAACAGAGTGGTGAAGCTTCATCGGTTAGATACTGGTGAGAATGAATTTGTAAAAATCAAGGGAAATATGTTTGAAAAAAATCCCGTAAAAGAGCGTACTGTAATTAAAACAACAGATGCAAAAAAGGAAAGGAAGTGGAAACCAGACGGAGAAGGTGGTTTTTATAGAATTGATGAACTGGAGACAATATTATACAAATGGAGTAATGTTGAATGTTAGAAAAATTTCACTACACAGATAAGGAAGTAGAAGCAATATGTAAATCCATTGTGGTTCTGGTTGATACCAGAGAGCAGAAGAATGATCATATTACAGATTGGTTTGACAAGAAAAAGATCAAATGGAAAAAGAAAGCCATGTCAAATGGAGATTATAGCTTCTACATTCCTAAAAACGAAGAATTAAATATACCTAGAGACTTGTACTTCGACAGGGAAATTATGGTTGAGCGAAAAAGAAACTTAGATGAACTCGCCACGAATTTCACTGCACATAGAACAAGATTAGAAGAGGAGCTTGCTACTTTTGGTGGCAAGAAATACCTGCTATTAGAAAACACAAACTATAACGATATAGCTGAAAATAATTATCGCAGCAAACTTGCGGTTAAATCATATCTCAGTACACTTCATACTTTTAACCACAGATATAATTGGGAAGTTACTTTTATGAAAGATGATACATATTCAGGTATGTGGCTATATGGAACATTTTTTTATTACTTAAGAAATTTAATTAGATAGGAGAAATAATATGGAGAAATGCAGTTGTTGCAAGAGAGAAAAAGACAATGTTAAAAAATTCAAATTACCAGTCATCGGATATGGAAGTCTATTTATGACACTTTATGAGGATGAGGTTATAAAGTTCAATCTTTGTGATGACTGTATGCGGAAGGTAAATAAGTGGGTGAAGAAGAAAATGCCTCAAGTGAAACTAGAGGACTTTTGGAGATGTGACATTATTCGTGAATATTATAGAGGCTCAGAAATGACAATGGAAACATTTAGATATGAGAAACAATTATTTGATTTATTCATGAAATTTATGCCACAGGTGTATTACGACGAACACGCCACTTATCAAAAATATAGATATAGAATTAGAAAAATTCTACATATGAAATTGGATTTATAAAGGGGGACAATGATATTAGATTAAGAGCAATAATTATAATCTTACTACTAATTTTGGCATCTTCGTTGATGCCTTTTTTAGTGGTGAATAGTGATGAAGATAGTGTCCTGCCTATATTATTAGGCGGGAACAATGAAGAAGATAGAGATTATGTGAGAGAAAAATTAGTTATAGATAAAGGCGATGCAGTTATTACAAAATATATACAACATTCTGTTCCGTTTCATAAGGATAATTATTTCAAAGCCTATATGGATTACAGGTGCATAACAGACACTAGCAGCAAGCAATGGGCCATGCAACTAGGGGCATATACAGACGAAAATGGAATGAGAAAAATCGGTGATTATTACTGCATTGCACTTGGCTCTGGCTTCAGCTCAGCTTTGGGCAGTAAGTTTAAAATTACACTCGACACAGGAGTTGAGTTTCTTGGAATTTTAGCAGACCAAAAAGCAAACATACATACCGATTCCTCAAATAGATTTATAGATGTAGGTAGTAGGTTGAATATTGTTGAGTTTATCGTTCAGGATGATATGTTGCCCAGCATAGTAAAAACTATGGGCGACGTAAACTACACCCCTGGCGATATCTTCAAAGGAAATATTATAAGAATAGAGGAGATTGAATAATGTTAAAACAACTATTAGTTATTAGTGACCCAGAGCAAGAAGTGGGGTTTGAAGTTCTTACGGATTATTGTAGAACAATACAACAACTCTTGGGGCTTAATGTGGCAGTCTTGCCAATCTGGCCGCATGGAAAAGTGGAGTTAGTTGGCGACAAAGGAGAGATAGAGATAAAAATAAAAACACTAAAAGAAGCTATTGATGAATTGGAGTTAGAACTAGAAAAGAATAAAGACAAATAAGGAGAGCGAATGAGAATTGACAAAACAGAGGTGTTTAACCTTACAGGTGCCGTCAGAGGCATGAGAAACCCTATGGAGAGCTGGGATAGGAGCGACACGACAGATTGTTTGGGTGAGAATGATTTGAGCCTCTGTAGGCGACTGATAAGAGCGGGGAGTGAGCATAGAAAATTCCTCAGACAAATAATGATTAGTGTAGACATCGAGGCACCACTCTACTGGTGGAAAGAGTTTGACACCTATAAAGTCGGGACAACTGCAAATAGCACAAGCACCATGCATAAAATCACAAGCAAACCAATTACGATTGATTGTTTTGAAACTGAGGATTTTTCAGGAGATATTCTGGTAGACTATCTCGTTTATGCGGGCGAAACTTATTGCAAAGTCGAGATACAATCTTTTATGACAACACTGATTGAGGTTTTAGAATCTTTGAGAAAAAGTTACATAGAGACTAAAGACAAGAGATATTGGAAGGAGTTGATCAGGTTATTGCCAGAATCTTGGCTTCAAACTAGAACCATAACAATGAACTATGAGAATGTATGGAATATGTATAACCAAAGAAAAAACCACAAATTGTCTGAATGGGAGTTCTTTTGCAGGTGGGCAGAAAATCTTCCACACTTCAAAGAATTATTCCTGTACGACAGAGAGGAAGAACAATAAATGGCTAGAGAATTAAAACACGCATATTACAAAGCGATTGGGCACTCTTCACATGATGTGACGGGGAGCTGCCATTTGATTCGCTTCAAAGATTATACGATTTTATTAGACTATGGAATGTATCAAACTAATGACCCCATAGAAGACTACAAGATAAACAAGGCAAGGCACAAGGATATAAAACCGAAGGATATTGACTACATATTTGTCAGCCACATTCATGCTGATCATATTGGATTGTTGCCATCTCTATATAGAGACGGCTGCACCGCACCAATTTTCATTTCAAAAAAGAGCAAGAGGCTTTTGAGAATTATGTTAATGGACAGTGTAAATATTATGGAACGAGATTGCGAACGATATAACAAACGAAATAACGTATCTATGCACCCGATCTACAGCAAACATGATGTGGACACTATGATGAAATATGTAAAAGAAGTAACCGTCAATTCCAAGCACAAGGTCAATGAGGACATTAAATTTAAGTTGATTTCAGCAAATCATATTATTAATGCCACACAAATAATGTTGGAGATTAATGATGGCACTGCGATTAAAAAAGTTGGCTATACAGGAGACATTGGTTCGCCAAGGTTTGAAAAACCATTTATTGAGCAATTTGAACCAATCGACCAAGTTGACCTACTGATAGGTGAGTGCACATATGCCACAAACCTACGGACACATAAGAAAAAAGATAGAAATAAAGACATAGATAAGATTCAAGCCATAGTAACCAGATGTTTACATGATAAGAGCAAGATACTTATTCCAGTGTTCAGCCTTAATAGGCTAGAGGAAGTGTTGAGCGTGTTGTATGACACCTATCATGATTCTGATTTAAAAATCCCAATCATTGTAGACACACCACTGGGCACGAGCATAGCTGACGCATGGGAAACGACCATAGAAAAAGATGTGGAATATTGGCACAAAGTTTGGAACTGGAAAAACATTCAAAAGCCAGACACATATAAAGAGTCTGTCGCATGGCAACAAATTGACGGGGCAATGATAGTACTAAGCTCTGGTGGAATGTTGACGGCAGGCAGGGCAGTAGGATGGGCACATGCATTATTGCCACATCATAAAAATCATATTGTCTTTTGCGGTTTCACAAGCGAGAGAAGTTTAGCCTCTCAGATTAAAAACCAGAAAGATAATAAACAAGTAAAAATAGATGGGAAGCCAACTAAAAATAATGCACAAGTATCTATATTAAACTCGTTCTCGTCTCATGCAGACCATGATGAGCTACTGGATTATTACACAGAAGTGAAATATAACAAAATCGCACTAGTACATTCAGAGGCAAAGTCGAAAATACAATTTGCCGAAGAATTAAAAACGGCACTATCTAAAGCAAATAGGGCAAGCAGAGTAATCTGTGTAAACCAAGATACGAAAATTAACATATAGAAAGAAAGGGGATTAAATGGGAGAAAAGAAATTTATTTATTTAATAGTAGGGGTGTCTGGCTCTGGAAAAACCACAGTAACAGATATTCTGGTTAATACATATGGATGGAAAGCTTTAGATTCCTACACAACAAGATTGCCAAGATATAAGGGAGAAACAGGTCATGTATTCTGCACTAAAGAGGAATTTGACAAGATTGAAGATAAATGTGCATATACAATGTTTGATGGCCACGAGTATTGTGCCTCAACTAAACAAGTAGATGAATCTGATATCTACATTATCGATCCCGCAGGAGTTGATTATTTTCTAAAACACTATAAGGGAGAAAGAGAACCAGTCATTGTGATGCTAGACATATCAGACAGAGATTCAATTATTAACATGACCAAGAGAGGTGACAATCCAGAAAGCACATGGAGACGGTTTAAGCACGACCAAAAGGCATTTAGAAATATGAGAAAGAGATTAAGAAAAATAGATTTAGACGCACTATGTATTGATATTGATGAGTCTGTGACTCTGGAGTATGTTGCGTTAAAAATCTTAGAAGATAAAAAACAAAGAGAGGTGATGCAATGATGTATAAAGTGGCAATTGATTTAGACAATACGATATGGAATCTGACAACCCCATGGATTGAGCATTACAACAAGGTTTCTGGAGACAGTCTAAAAGAAGAAGATATTAAAACATATAATATTGCCGACTATATTGAGGGAAGGCACGAAGAACTGTTGTATTACATATTAGAGATGCCGTCTTTCTGGGAGTGTGTCGATTTATATGAGGACTCTGAAGAGGCTGTAAATAGACTGCTAGACAATCCTAAAGTAGATTTGGTAATCGCAACCGCTACAGCTACGGAAAACGCACTTCATAAGATTAATCGCTTACTGGAACTACTTCCGAATTTAGATAGTAGGCAGATTGTATTGATACATAGAAAAGATATGTTAGATGTTGATTTTATTATTGATGACTATCACAAAAACTTAGTGCACTTGGAAAACAAAAAGACGTGCAAAGGCATATTGATTGATCATCTATACAATAGAGATTTTAATAACAGTCAGTACGGAATTGAGAGATGTGACTCGCTAAGTTCTGCTGTAGATAAAATAGAAAAACTAATAGTATAAGGGGGAGATATGGGATACAAAACAAAAGAAGGAGTCATGGATAGAGTCATGGATCATCATCTAATCGCTCAAGAGCTTGGGCACGAAGTAGTTGGGACTTTTCTTCAAGGAAGTTGGAATTATGGTGATGGAGTTAGTGATGAAGAATCAGATGTAGATACTAAATGCTTGGTAATTCCGTCGTTTAACGACTTTTGCCTAAATAAAAAGCCAGTGTCGTATACGCATATTACCGACAATGATGAACACATTGATATAAAAGATTTACGTCTATATGTCGAGTGTTTCAAAAAACAAAACGTGAATTTTGTGGAAATATTGTTCACTGAGTATTTCGTGATAAATCCAAAATACGCAAGTGCGTTCAATAAGTTATTAGAAAACAGGGAGAGGATTGGGCATTATAACAATTACGCAACACTAAATTGTATCGCTGGAATGGCAATGGAAAAGAACAAAGCACTGTGTCACCCATATCCATCTATTGCAGATAAAATTGAAAAATACGGATATGATGGCAAACAAATTAGTCATATCTACAGACTAGAAGAATTTATGAACAAGTGGATCGCAGAAGTTTCGTATGAAGAATGTCTCAAGTCGGATATTGGGAATTTTATTAAAAAGGTGAAGCGCAATCAAGAATTAACACTTGAAGAGGCAGTGCAGAAGAGTCAGGAATTATCCGACAGAATTTATGCGACAAAAACAAAATATATGAAAGAGAATGAATTGCGTGTAGACCATGAGCTTGATGAAATATTCAACCAAGTGATTGTGGAAATTATGAAAAAGCATTTCAAAGAGGAAGTTAATTCTTAAGAATGAGAAGGGAGAAAGAATGGGAATAACAGAAAGAGATTGGCTAGGGGAAAACAATAAAATTGGTATTGATATTTGGAATAAAAAATACCGACAAAACGGAGAGAACTTTGAGCAGTGGCTTGACAGAATTTCTGGTGGAAATGATTTAGTCAAGCAATTGATTGTAGATAAGAAATTCTTATTTGGTGGAAGAATATTATCAAACAGGGGATTGTATGACCACAATAGAAAAGTTTCGCTATCTAATTGCTATGTAATGGAGCCACCAGAAGATAATATAGAATCAATATTTGAATGTGCTAAACAGCTTGCACGGACATTTAGTTACGGTGGTGGATGTGGTGTAGATATTGGAAAACTAAGACCGAGGAGTTCAGAAGTGCATAATGCTGCCGAGAAATCCACGGGAGCAGTATCTTTTATGGACATGTACTCAAACGTAACAGATACGATAAGTCAAAACGGAAGACGTGGGGCCTTAATGATTTCAATTCCATGCAATCACCCAGACATTGAGGAGTTCATTAGTGTTAAATCCGACTTAGATAAAGTCACTAAGGCAAATATATCAATTAGAATAACAGATGAATTTATGGCAGCTGTTAATAATGATCTTATGTATAAACTGGAATTCAAAGTTGAATCTACTGGTGAAAAAATTGAAAAAGAAGTAAGAGCAAAAGATATATTTAGAAAAATTTGCGAAGCGAATTATGATTACGCAGAGCCAGGAGTTTTATTCTGGGATCGAATTGAAGATGCACACATGATGAGCAATAGAGAAGATTTTTCATATGCAGGGGTGAATCCGTGTTTTAGCGGAGATATGGAGTTACTGACAGTAGATGGATATAAGACATTTGAATCGTTGTGCGATACTGATCCATACATCTATAATGTCAATGGAAATAAAGTAAAGAGCAAGGTATGGTGCAGTGGAGAAAAAGAAGTTATAGAAGTGAAATTAAGCAACAATAGTATCATATGTACGCCTGACCATATTTTTATGACTGTAGATGGAAATGAGTGTGCTGCAAAGGATTTAAAAGGCAAGAGAATTATGCCATGTCATATTATCAATGAGGATATTGATAAAGAATTTGTTAAGCTTGGGTTTATGCAAGGAGATGGGAATTTATCTAGACTGCGTAGCACTACACACAAAAGAATTGAAGTAAATGTTGGCAATAAAGATAACGACATAAGATCACTTTTCGCAGATAATGATTTTACTGTTCAATCTGATAGGGTTATTAATGTTCATGGATATTTTGAAAAAATGAAAGCTTTGGGATTTTCAGAAAACACTCTACCAGAAAGATGTTTTCCATCGACATATTCACAATGGAACATCAAAGAAAAAGCGTCTTTTTTACAGGGATGTTACTCAGCAAATGGATGCGTAATAAAAAAAGGAAGAGTTTCATATAAGACGACATGTAGACAGTTCGCAGAAGAGCTTAAATCCACGCTATTAAATGATTTCCGTATAGACAGCTACATAACAACAAATAAATCCAAACAAGTAGAATTTGATAATGGGAAATATCAATGTAAAGAGAGTTATGATATCAACATTGGGACTGTTAAGAATCTAACTAAATTTTTATCTCAGATTGGATTTTATCAGCAATACAAAAGAGAACAACTTTCTCAGTTGCTTTTAAGAAAGGCACCTTTGGTGACCAATATTACTCAAAAGGGAAAAACGAAAGTGTATGATTTCACTGAACCAGAAAGACACTGGGGAATTGTTGAGGGCATGGTGGTTCATAATTGTGCTGAAGAGCCATTGATTGCGAATGGTGCTTGCCTGCTTGGTAGTATCAACCTTTCAGAATTCGTGGAAAATCCGTTTACTGAGCAAGCAGAGTTTGACTTTGATGGTTTTAGATATGCGGTTTCCGTAGGGGTTAATGCATTAAACGAAGTGCTTGATGAGGGTATAGCACGCCACCCGTTAGAAGCTCAGGGGCAGAGTGCACATGATTGGAGACAAATTGGACTTGGGATATTTGGACTGGCTGACATGTTGATTAAACTCGGTGTCACTTATGGGTCAAATGAGTCAATCAATATGTGTTTTGACATTGCGATGGAAATGCAGCGAAGTGCAGTGCAACAATCTTTAGTATTAGCAAAGAGAGATGGGGCTTTTCCAAAATGTGATAATGAACTTCTTGCGAAAAATCTATTCCTTGCTCCTTATATAGAACAGCATGTTTTAGACGAAATTGAAAAATATGGACTTAGGAATTCACAGTTGTTAACAATTGCACCAACTGGCACTATCTCAACAATGCTTGGCGTGAGTGGTGGTATCGAGCCTATATTTGAAAACTACTACACAAGAAAAACAGAGTCACTACATGGAGAGGACGTGCATTATAAAATCTTCACTCCAATAGTAGAAGAATATATTACTGCAAATAACTTAGACAGAGAAAATCCTCAACTTCCAGAGTATTTTGTTACATCTTCTCAAATTAATTTAGAGGGCAGAACTGGAATGCAGGCTACATGGCAGGAACATATAGACGCAAGCATTAGCTCCACAATCAATCTGCCAAAAGAAACGACAGTAGAACAAATTGAAGATTTATATATGAGTGCTTGGTTAAAAGGACTTAAAGGACTCACCATCTACAGAGCTGGTTGCAAAAGAGAGGGCATTTTAACTACTTGCGACACGGAAGAAGAGAACAAGAGCACTGACATGATTAACTCTCCTGCAAAACTACAACGTGGGGACATCTTAGATGTGATGGAAGACTTAGTTGGATATAAACGCAAATTGACCACTGGATGTGGAACACTACATCTTGAAGCATACTGCGACGAGTCAAACGGTCAGCCACTTGAGACATTTATCAATATTGGAAGCAGCGGAGGTTGTGAAAGAAACTGCCAGTTTATTTCAAGACTTATGTCTGGGTGTTTAAGAGCGGGTGTGCCTGTGGAATTCATTTTCGATCAAGCACAATCTATCAGACCGTGCAGTACATATATGCTTAGAGCGAAAACTGTCGGTGATACATCAAAAGGAACTTCATGTCCGTCGGCAATTGGTTGGGCACTGAAAGACCTATATGAAAAGGCACAAGACATGGTATTCACTGATGACTCAGAAATCGAACAGTATTTTGAAGAGGGTGTCGCCGAAACCTATGACAACATTGAAACATGCGACTCTTGTAGCCACTCTGAGCTATACGAAGAATTTGAAGATGAAATAAAAGTGTCGGAGGAAGCATCGTCAGGTGAGTGTCCAGAGTGTCATGAGGATATCAGCTACGAAGGTGGTTGTGTCGTTTGCAAATACTGTGGTTGGTCAAAATGCGACTAGAGAGGGGACAAATATGAGAAGAGACGATTCCTTGCAGTTCGTTACACTGCAAGATGACAGCGTAAGATATGTAGTGATACCTACGATTGTGATTGAGGCAGATGATGATAATTTACTTATCTCATTTCAATGGCTTGGATTCGGGTTTGGTATTCACTTTGCGAAAGTGGAAGGTGAAGACAAGTAGTTATTCCGATGTTGGATTGAAATCGCCAGAAAGGGCTCTCACGAGCCCTAATGGCTACTTAAGAAGGGAGATTAAAAGAATGGATAAAAACAACAATAGCAACAACGGTAGAATAAGCTACATGGGAGTGTTGAGCATAGTATTCATTGTCTTAAAACTTTTAGGAAAAATTGACTGGAGCTGGTTTTGGGTGCTTTCACCTATATGGATTTCAGTGTTGGCAGTTCTAGTAATAGCAATTCCTATATTTATAATTTCTATGAAAAAATAGTAAAAAGGAGAGAAGAATAAATGAGCATAGTTATATTGATACCAATTTTAGCGATTCTATTATCATGCCATACAGCTTATTTGTGGATTAAGATCTTCAAAGAGTATAAAGATACAGAAGTACCTTTCTCCTATGGGGCGCTTGTGGGAGCATTCATTGGAGTAAGTTGTTACAACATATTTGCAATTATAGGGATTTTAATAGATAAATTAATAGCTTATTACTAAGGGGGAGATATATTGAAAGAAGAAAAAAAGATAGTAAAGTTTGCAAAACTACACAAAGATGCGGTCATTCCGAGTAAGAGGGATGAAGACGGCGGGTATGACATTTACCCTGCATTTGACAAATTACATATATTACTAAAGCCAGGAGAGACGGCAATGATTCCAACTGGGATATGCAGTTCTTTTGACAGTGATTATGTATTTATCTTAAAAGAGAGGGGTAGTACAGGAACAAAAGGTATTGGGCAAAGGTCGGGCGTTATTGATAGCGGGTATCGTGGCGAATGGCTTGTGCCGATTACAAACCACAGTGATGGATATTTGCTAATCGGAAAATTAGAGGGCGATGTTTTGACAGAAGCAGCAATCTGCGGTAAGCAGTGCATCGTGCACCCATATCATAAGGCCATAGCTCAGGCAATTCTAGTGCCAGTGCCAAAAGTAGATATTATGGAAGTAAGTAAAGAGGAAATACAGTCAGAGGCAAGTGAACGTGGAGACGGGAAACTTGGCAGCTCTGGGAAATAAGAAAGGGAAAAATAAATGTGTAAAATGAAATGGTCAAATTCAGACGGTGGGAAAGAATATGGAAAATATAGGTCTTACGGCGCAATGGACGAGATGATTCAATTGCTTCCTACATTAGCAACCGAACCTCGTTGGTTATTGATAGACGAGGCGAATATGGGAAGATATTTGGAGGGAAGAACTCCTGTCATAAAAAAGGTCGTCTTCAATAATCCTGCCACAATTGTACTCTGGGAAGATGGCACGAAAACAACTGTTAAGTGTCAAGGCGATGAGATATTTGATAAAGAAAAAGGGCTCGCACTTTGCTTTATGAAGAAAATACTAGGTAACAAAGGAAACTTCAACGAAGTATTGAAAAAATGGGCAGGTGATAGTGAGTAATGAATATTAAAATTTGGGACGATAAATATGTTATTAAGAGCGATGCATACAATTACTTTTTACGGGAGATTAAAACCAAACAGCCAAAGGATGATGACGGTGGCACAGTGTCAGAAGTCGATGTTAATGATGACGGCACATATGAGGTTACTGTAGCGAATTGCGACACGGTATCTCGGTGCTTAATCAAGCTAGTCGAACTTGAGGGCAGGAAGAATAGGTGCGGTACTCTTGAGGGGTATATAAAGCATCTTGAAAAAATTGAAGATAAATTAAATAAGACACTGGAGAGCGTTTCTTTAGCGGTGGGCGGGGATAATATGCTTAAGAGAGCATTAAGCCAGAGAACTACTGAAGATGAAAAACCAGTGGCGAAAAAGACAAAGAAGAAGTAGGTGATGATATGTCTAAGAATGATGCAAGTAAACAAAAATTATATTCAGTTGAAGAGGTGAAAGAACTTATCAATATGATTACCGATCATGATGCTTTAACAATTTATACGGCGAGCGATATTCGCCGTATTTTTTCCTTTGCTTCAAATGATAGTGCGTATAGATTAATGAAGCACCCAGCCTTTCCTTTAATGAGAATTGGAAAGAAGATGTATGTGACTAAGAAGAATTTGATAAAATTCATCTCGGATAATAGTAAGGGCACGGTCGATCTTTCTTAAGCAATGGCACTTGAATAAAAGGACATTTTCTGTTATAATCAGATGGTAATATAAAATGAGCACATATGGGTAGCACCCCGTAATATAAGTAATAATACTACTGCCCTTATGTGCACTTACTTAAAAAACAAAGGAGTTCTAAAAGGAATTCTTGAAATAGAATTAAGTATTTTCAATACTTTGAGGTGAATTATAAGAGGTCTGCAAAACCTTTATTCCCCAGTTCAAATCTGGGTGTCGCCTCCATTAAAAACAGAGTACGATTCGTACTCTGTTTTTTTTATGCGTTTTATTTGTTTTGATATTGAATCCTGTGCTTAATCGCATAAGCTTCTGCGGCAGAATGCTCCTCGCAGAGCAAGGTGAAGTAATTTAATCGATAAGCTCTAGCGTGTTCGTACATATAACCGAAAGCACAAGTCCCAAAAGTGCAGACGGAAGAGGGGATAGACAATACCGTCAAATCAGGACAAGTAAAGATTCCGAAATTACCAATTTCTTGAAGGCTGTCGGGGAGAACCAACTTCTTCAGGTATCGCATATCGTTAAAGCAGTAAGGCATAATTACTTCAACCGTTGAGGGGAGAATGATTTCACGAGGAATGGATTTTTCCCCAAGCTTGACGATATTATCGCCTAAACAACGAAGGGCATGACCATCTATAGCAGCAGGCAACTCGATGAAAGGCTCTGGATCAAGGATTCTAGTTAATGTGGCAGAGCCATCTTGGTTTATTTGATATTCGAATTTCATGGCATCAATTTTTTTCTGGAGCGCTCAATAAGTCGAATTGAGCCTTCTCAGGTGCCCAGTGCACCTTTGCAATATATTCAGCCACCTCGGCAATCTTATGATCGATAAGTAACTGACAAATCACAGCGTGCTCATCGTTGGTATTTTTCAGCACGGTGTAAATTTCGCCTTCTGCCTCTTCATCAGTATAGCCTTGCTTGATGAATTTGTTTTTTAGGTTATCCAAATAATGGATTAACATATCGTTTCCACATTGATCAATATAAATTTGATGGAACAGCTTTTGTTGCTTCATGTAGATTTCGTAGTTTCTAGACTCAATCGCTAGATACATGCTATCAACATAGAACTGCATTTCTTTAATGTCTTTGTCTCCTAAATTTGGCGCTGCCAGCTGCACGCAAAGGCCATCAAGGGTACCGATGATGGTGTAAAGCTCTGCAGCATCTTTTTCAGAAAGACTTTTTAACACAAACCCTTTGCGAGGCTGGGTTTCTAAAATCCCCTCAGAAGCTAGCTGAATCAAAGCTTCGCGAACAGGGGTGCGACTGATATCTAGTTCTTGACAAATGGTGTTTTCGTTAATTCTTTCGTTAGGCCTAAGATTGCCAATGGCAATTTGACTGGCAATGTAATCATACACATGGTCTTTTAATGTTTTAAATTTATTCATCCTCATCACATCACTTTCCATAATAGTTCGTACAGATAATATAAATATATCATATTTTTGAAAAATGTAAAATATTTTATATTTTGTATTGGAAATCTATTGACTAAATTTATATATAATATATAATATACAAATAATAGAGTTAGTTATATTTATGTTGAGAGGAGACAAAACATGAAGAAATTCAATAATGTTATTGTTAGAAGACCATGCAAAGCAATGGTAGAAGGTATCACAAGCGGATTATATCCAGGAAAGCCTGATTTCGCACTAGCACAGAAACAGCATGATAGCTATATCGAAGCGCTAAAGCAGTGTGATGTAGAAGTGACTGTATTAGAAGCAGATGAACGTTACCCTGACTCATGCTTTGTGGAAGATCCAGCCCTAATCACCAGCAAATGTGCGATCATCACTAATCCTGGAGCTGAATCCAGAAATGGTGAAAAAGATGAAATCATCGGTGCAGTGAAGAAATTCTTCTCTGATGATCAGATTGAGTACATCAAGTCCCCAGGAACACTAGAAGGTGGAGATGTGATGATGGTAGGTGACCATTTCTATGTAGGTAGAAGTGCGAGAACCAACGAAGAAGGAATTAGGCAGTTAACTGAAATTCTAGAAAAGTATGGAATGACTTGTTCAGAAGTAACTCTAGAAGAAGTACTACACTTAAAGACAGGTGTAAACTATCTAGAAGACAACAACATGTTGGTTTCAGGAGAATTTGTAACGAAAGCAGAATTCCAGAAATACAACTGTGTGCAGATTCCAGAAGAAGAAGCATATGCTGCAAACTGCATTTGGGTTAACGATACAGTTATCGTTCCAGAAGGATATCCAGCAGTATTAAAAGCAGTACAGGATCTTGGGTACAAGACATTACTAGTTGACACTTCGGAATACAGAAAGCTTGATGGTGGTCTTAGCTGTCTATCATTAAGATTCTAACAATCCTTTACTTAAGGAGGGACTTAATATGGGGAATAGTAAAGAACAAGGTGCTGGCGTATTTAAGCTGGCAATGATTTCCGTAGGTTGTACCTTAGCAAGCGGCGTCTTCAGTTTATCTGGAGACTTCGCTGCAGGAGGTGCGTATCCTCTTGCCGTATTAATTGGCTGGGTAATCTGCGGTATAGGAATGCTTGGATTAACCATGTGTTTCTTTAAATTAAGCGTAGTAAAAACTGACCTGACTAGTGGAATTTACACCTATGCAAGAGAAGGCTTTGGAGAATATGTTGGATTCAACTCTGCGTGGGGATATTGGATGAGTGCGTTATTAGCGCAGCTTTCATTTATTACGCTATTGTTTGCAGCACTCGGAAACTTTTTTGATATCTTTGGCAATGGAAGTAATATTGCGTCCATGGTTGCCGCATCCATCATTGTATGGGGGCTATCGCTACTGGTATTGAGAGGTGTTAACGAAGCTGTAGCAATCAATGCAGTGGTTGTAGTAGCAAAAATTGTTCCGATTGTCGTAATGGTGGTTGCCATTATATTTGCAGGTGCATTCGAATGGGAAATTTTTATGGACAATTTCACTGGAGAAGGTTCAGGCATGCCATTGATGGAACAGTTGACTTCGACAGTTTATACAACGGTTTGGATTTTCATCGGTATTGAAGGTGCCGTTGTACTTTCAGGAAGAGGGAAAAACACTAAGGTTGCTGGTAAAGCGACGATTATTTCGTTTGTCACCTTATTTGTGCTATATCTATTGATTTCAATACTTAGCATGGGCGTAATGACAACGGAAGAGCTTGCTGAGCTGGGTAACCCTCCAATGGCAGGTATTCTAGAAGCAGTAGTAGGTCCATGGGGTGCTACGTTGGTTAATATTGCGGTCATCCTTTCCTTAGGTGGAGCAATGTTTACTTACACCATTTTGTGCGTAGATAGTGCTTTTGGGCCAGCTGAAAAAGGTGCATTTCCACAAGTGCTAGCAAAATTGAATAAGTTCAAAGCGCCAACTTGGGCAGTGCTCTCATCTGCAATATTTATTCAGGTATTTATTGTCATCATTTATTTTAACGAAGCAACGTATCAGGCGGTGTACGCCATGTCTACAAGTGCCATTATGGTGCCATATGTATTCTCGGCATTTTACTATCTGAAGCTTGTCATCAATAAGCAAGGGTTAGAGCCAGGGAACAAAAACAAAATTGGTGCATGGGTCACAGGTATTGTAGGGTCGATTTACGGCATATGGTTGCTGTATGCCAGTGGACTGGAATACATTCTTATTGCAACAATTCTCTATGCGCCAGGTACAATTATGTATCTGTACCATAGAAAGAAAATTGGAAAGAAATTTTTCGACAGTACTTTAGATTTCATCATTTGTATTGGAATCATGGTATTGATGGTTGTAGCCATTTTTATGACTGCAACAGGGAAAATCAATCCATTCTAAACCACAATAGAAAAGGCGACTGGAATTCATACTCCAGTCGCCTAATTTATTTGGCTTTTTCGGCGAGGACTTCCGAAAGAATCATGTCTAAATCCTCACGGCATCCGCCACACTTATCTCCAACCTTTGCGACTTGGCAAAGATCCTTTAGATTATCCACTCCAGTTTTTCTAATGATGTCTTCAATCTCTCCACGAGTGATATGGTAACAGAGACATACTTCATATTCTTTTGCATGCTTATCCATAAATTCCTCCTTAATGATTCTTTTTACTCATCAAATGGTTTCGTTGAAACGAAGGGGTTAGGTATTCGGCATTCCGTTTATGATCCTTAAAGCTTCGATTTGATTTTAAAAAATAGGCATATTTGCGTTTCCCTGCATCCCACGTGGCATCAACGTTGTAGTACTTTCCATCGATTGCAACGATATTCCATGAGTGCTTTTGCTTTTGGCTCGTTCCAGATACAATGCGTACAGGGACATTGGCCGCTTTGCACATTCGATAGAATAAGTTGGCATAACCTTGACATACAGCGCGCTTGTTGATTAAGGCCGCATAAGCCGTATACTTTCGTTTATAAGCAGAGCTGTGCACATCATCATAGGCAACCGTTTGACAGATATAATCGTAAATGGCCTTCACCTTTCGATAATCCGATTTGTTGGCTAAGTTTAAGCCATCGACAACATTAGATAGCTTAGACGAAAATTGACGTTCTTGGCGAAGGGTAGTTCTATACACCATGCCAAGGTGAAAGGTGTAGTGATAGTTCCCGTTACTGAAATAATAGGCATAAGACATTTTTCCATGATGATATAAATTGTAACGGACATAGTCACCGAACAAAGCGGTCGCATCGGCATCGTCAGCAAAAGCGCCTTTCTTTATTTTTTGCCATACAGTTTTCCCGTTTGGATGAGGTGTAATTACGGTTAGCTTAATGGTTTCCTCTTGATGCAATAATTGTTGGTAAACATAATCACTAGCAGCATCAAGGCTAGTGAATTCTGGAATCGAATCACCCGGTAGGGCTTTGGTGTACGCAAAAACCGTAAAGTGACTTGATGCCAGTGACCATAAGAGAATGGCAGCGACGAATATCGCCACCTTGTTTTTCCGTCTTAAATGATTCATCTTATTTCCCCTTTTATATCCCCTAACTACATTATATTGGGGAAAAAGAAAGAAATCAATATCTATTGGATATTCTTGAGAAACATCTTAAAGAGTGATACAATATTGAGCAAGATTTCGAAAGAAGGTAAACAAAAATATGAGAGAACAAAGGCTATATGAGCTATTAGAAACATTGGAAATAAGGGATTACGAAGTTCATGAACATGCAGCCATCGCGTCAACTCAGGAAGCTGATGAACTAGGCATAAAAATGGAAGGGATGAACCTGAAAAATTTACTCATCAAAGATAAGAAAGCAGGACGATTTTTTCTCGTGATTTTAGATGATCATAGACACATGGAACAGAAAGAGTTTAAAGCAGTTACAGGCTGGGGGAAAATCAGATTTGCCAACGCTGAAGAAATGTGGGAGCTGCTGAAATTAAAACCGGGAGAGGTATCGCCTTTTGGATTAATGGAGGATGAAGAAAAAAGGATTACGGTGGTATTGGAAAAGATGATTACCCATGCGGGAGAAGACGAGTTGGTAAATTTTCATCCGTATAGAAACACGGCGACCTTGTCCATGAAAAAAAAGGATTTCCTAAGATTCTTGACCCACTTAGGAAACCCAGTAATATTCGAAGAATAGCCCTATTTCATCGAGCCGGTTTTTTGGTAGTTTATGTGCCACGATAGTGCTTCGTCTAACAGATGAGGCGTGTGCAAAGGACTAACCTCGCAGGCTCTTTGAAAATAGTCCATTAATTTTGGTCGGTAATCAGGATGAGCACAATTGTTGATGATGCTCATGGCGCGTTCCTTCGGGCTGAGGCCGCGTAAATCTGCATATCCTTGTTCGGTGACGATAACCATCACGTCATGTTCAGTATGGTCTACATGGGAGACCATAGGCACAATAGAGGAAATATCACCATCTTTGGCTAAGGACTCTGTGGTAAACATGGTGATAGAACCATTTCTGGAAAAATCTCCAGAACCGCCTATGCCATTCATCATTTGAGACCCCATGACATGAGTGGAATTAACGTTTCCATAAATATCTACTTCTAGGGCCGTATTCATGGCAATAATGCCGAGCCGCCTTGCCACCTCAGGATTATTGCTGATCTCTTGCGGACGGAAAATCAATTTATCCTTGTACAATTCCACTTCTTGATCAAATTGTTCTTTTGCCTCTGGAGAAGGAGAGATGGCGGTAGTAGACGCAAATTTCGCCTTTCCTTTCTTAAGCAACGTCAACATGGAATCCTGTACCACCTCTGTGTAACAAGTCAAATCGTGAAAATCTGAATCTAAAAGTCCATAAAGCACAGCATTGGCCACGCTTCCGACGCCAGATTGAATGGGGAGCAAGGAAGAGGTCAAGCGACCTGCATCCACTTCACCTTGTAGAAACTCAATAATGTGTTCTGCAATTTTTTTTGCGTTGTCAGTTAAAGGCGTCAGCGGTCTAGTTTGATCTTGTAGATCCGTAACGACAATTGCAGCGATTTTATCAAAACCGCATTGCATGTATGGATTACCAATGCGATCGTCAACGTGACATAGGGGAATTGGCTTTCTGTTTGGTGGATTTTCTAACATGAAAATATCGTGCATTCCTTCTAATGCAAGAGGTTGACGAAGATTCAATTCAACAATCACCTGATCAGCTTGTTGAATAAAGGTGGGAGAATTGCCTACTGAGGTCGTGGGAATGATGTCTCCGTTTTCCGTGATGGCTAAAGCCTCAATTATGGCCACATCCACTTTAGGAATAGCACCAAAATTTAACGACTGCGCTAAATGGGATAGGTGCATATCTAAATATTCTATTTCTCCAGTGTTGATTGCCTTTCGGATGGTAGAATTGGTCAAATAAGGGAGGCGTTTCCCGATGGCGCCAGCTTCAGTGAGCAATGTGTCAATTTCTGGACCAACAGAGGCACCAGAGTAAAGGTCGATTTTCAGCGAATCACCATGTTCTACTCGTGCTGCAATGGCAGGGGGAACCGCTTTAGGATATCCAGAGGGGGTGAATCCACTGACCCCAACTACCATACCATCTTCAATTATTTTTGCAGCCTCGTCGGCAGTGGTAATCAAAGCCCAACCGTCCTTATGCCGAATTCTTTCTTTGATTTTATCATCTATCTTCATCAGTAAATTCTCCTTATAACATCATGATAACACTGTGACCAATGGCTCGCAATGAGAATGTTGTATTTTTTATGTATTGTATAATGAAATCATCCAAGCTATAATGTGAGTATAATATAAGGGGGATAATATGAGAAAAACAAAGATTGTATGTACCATAGGTCCAGCATCAAAGGACAAAGAAATGTTGCGAAAGATGTTACTAGCCGGAATGAACGTTGCTAGAATCAATTTCTCTCATGGAACCCATGAAGAACATTTGGAGACCATAAACAATTTTCGTGAGGCAAGAGATGAACTTGGACTGCCGGCGGCAGTTTTGCTTGACACGAAAGGGCCGGAAATCAGAATCAAAAATTTTGTCCGCGGAGAAGAAATCCTTGACGATGGACAGGAGTTTACCATCACCACAGAAGAATGTTTAGGCACTAAGGAAATCGTTTCGGTTACATATCCCAACTTTCCGAAAGAAGTGAACCCTGGGAATTTGATTTTGATCAACGATGGGAAAATTGTCATCAAAGTAACAGAGACTGACCACCAAAGGGTAAAGGGCATTGTAATTCATGGAGGAAAAATCAGCAATCACAAAGGGATCAATTTGCCTAATGTGAATTTAGCTATGGGATATATGAGCGCTGAAGATAAAGCGGATATTTTGTTTGGCATTGAACAAAATGTGGATTATATCGCAGCATCGTTCGTGCGAACGGTTGACGATGTCAGACAGGTGAGAACCTTGCTGGATCAAAACGGCGGAACGGAAATCAAGGTGATTGCTAAAATCGAAAGTACCCAAGGAATTGAAAATTTTGAAGAAATTCTCCAAGAAGCAGATGGCATTATGGTGGCAAGAGGAGACATGGGTGTAGAAGTTGCCTATGAAATGCTTCCCGGCATTCAGAAACGATTCATTCGTCGATGTGTACAGTCTGGAAAGATTGTCATTACCGCAACACAAATGCTAGAATCAATGATTACCAGCCCACTTCCTACGAGAGCAGAAATAACAGACGTAGCCAATGCCGTCTTTGATGGAACCAGTGCGGTGATGCTATCTGGAGAAACTGCTGCAGGGAAATATCCACTGGAGTCAGTAGAAATTATGGCGAAAATCGCAAGGCAAGCAGAGGAGGATCAACCGACCATATCAGGAAAGGATACCATTTGGCATGAGATGGACTTTACCGATGTAACCAATGCCGTTGGTCACGCAGCGTGCACCCTTGCAAAGGACATAAAAGCGGGTGCAATTATGGCAATTACTAAAACTGGCTATACTGCACGAAAAATGTCGAAGTTTAGACCATCAACATTAATCATTGGGGCGACGCCTTATGAAAAGACATATCATCAAATGTCTCTGGATTGGGGCGTATACCCGATAATGTCTAACTACCGAGATGAAATTGAAGATTTGTTGGCCCATTGCGCCAGTGAAGCTGTCGCTAGAAAACTCATTCACAAAGGGGACCGTTTAGTGACCAGTGCAGGGCTACCCGTATATGTTTCAGGCAATACCAATATGATTAGAATCATAGAAGTAGAGTAAACGTAAGAGATAAAAAAAAGGAGAGTCGAGTGACTCTCCTTTAATGTTTCTACTCTTCATCAGGTGAAGATTCAACTTCAGGTTCTACTTCTTTTTCGGCCAGAACCTTTTCGTATTCTGCGAAAATAGCATCTTTAATTTTGTTTCTGGTTTCTGAAACTAACGGATGTGCAATATCTCTGAAGTCGCCTTCTCCCATTTTTCTACTAGGCATAGCAATGAAGAGGCCGTTTTGGCCCTCAATAATCTTGATGTCGTGTACCACGAATTCATCATCAAAAGTTATTGAAACTACTGCTTTCATTTTTCCTTCGTCGCTTACTTTTCGAATTCTAACATCTGTAATATTCATACTTGACCACCTTTCTCGTCCTATTTCCAATAGCACTATTATTGTACATGATTTAGAAACAGTAATCAAGAGAAATTCTAAAAAATCTGAAAATTAGGAGTGACCTCAATGGTTCGTGCTTCTTCATCTACTTCACCAAGGAAAACAATAGACGTATAATTTTCGATTTTTTTCTTTTCTGGGTACAGACTGGAGATGGCAATACCGACCCCAACAACATCTACTTCAAACTCGGCTAAAATGTCGGCAATACCCTTGGTACTGCCTCCGCCACGCATGAAATCGTCAATGATGATGGCTTTAGAATTGGGTAAAACGGATCGCTTGGAGATGGACATTTTTTGTACTCGGTCGTACGAGCCAGAAAAATAGTTGATGCTCACCGTCGAACCCTCTGAAACTTTGGCTTCTCTTCGGATAATCACCAGTGGTAGGTTCAGCTGATTGGCCACCATTGCAGCTAAGGTAATACCCTTGGTTTCTACTGTTGCCACGTAATCAGCATTTCTGTCTTTGAATTTTTTGACGAAAATTGTAGCCAATCGGCTAACTAAATGGGTGTCAAACATAATGTCTGACGTATATAAAAATCCACCGCCTAGAATTCGGCTGCTATCTTTTATTCTGTGACAAAGCTCCTCTTGCAGCTGTTTAAGCTGTTCCTCGGAAATGTCAGGGATAAACATGACGCCACCTTTGGCGCCAGAAATGGTCTCAATATATCCAGTTTCAGTAAAACGTACTGCGGAGTCAGCCATATGGATGTCTTCGCTAATACTTGATTTTGCAGCGTTAAAGAGGTCGCAAAAGTATTGAAGGGGATATAGGGTGTTTGGTTTATCGGTTAGAATTCTGATGATTACACCGACACGTTCAGTTCGTTTCATTTATGGCATACCTCCTTTATATAGGTACATATTATTTCTTTTTTATTTTTTTGTCAAATGGTAAGCATTTTTTGCTCTGTTTGTGTTATAATTATTTTGTGTGCAACCCGCACAATAAGAAAGTTTGATTTTGGAGGATAGACGATGATTAATTTGTCTGGGTATAAGAATATTCACTGCATTGGAATTGGAGGCGTAGGGCTTTCGGCAATTGCAGAAATATTGCTTTCCAGAGGCTATAAAATTTCAGGCTCTGACATGAAGGCGTCGGAAATTACAGATAACCTACAGCGCAAAGGCGCAACGATATATATAGGCCATAGGGCGGAAAACGTAGAACAAGCGGATTTGATTGTATATTCAGCAGCAATCGCAGAAGAAAACCCGGAAATCATTCGTGCAAGGGAAAAGAATATTCCTCTTGCAGGAAGAGCAGAGGTTTTAGGCGTGCTAATGGATGAATACGAAAACAGCATTGCAATCAGTGGAACCCACGGAAAGACTACGACCACTTCTATGGTTTCTTTAATTTTAGAGCATGCGAAGCTAGAACCGACAATTCTAGTCGGAGGGAATTTAGAAGAAATTGGGGGCAACGTTAAGGTTGGCCGCAGTGAATTTTTCGTTACGGAGGCATGTGAGTACAGAGACAGCTTTCTAGAGCTAAGACCAAAGGTTGAGGTCATTCTCAACATTGACTCGGATCATTTGGATTATTTCAAGGATATTGACCATATTGTTAGCTCCTTCGACCGATTTGCGAAGCTGATTCCAGAAGGTGGAAAACTGATTGCATATGATGCGAATCCTTTTGTTCGTCGAGTGATTGAACACATTCCAGGAGCCATTACCTACGGATACAATGAAACGTGTACGTATTATATTTCTGGAGTGGAATTCGATGCAGAGGGTATGCCATCCTTTGAAGTGTATTATGAGGAACAGAGCTTAGGTGAAATCAAGTTGTCTGTCCCAGGAGAACACAATATTCTTAATGCGGTAGGAGCTTTTGCGTGTTGTCACCAATTAGGAGTTCCAGTAGAAAGCATTATCGATACGTTAAGTAAGTTTAAAGGAACCCAGAGAAGATTCGATATTATTGGTACGACAGAAAACGGCATCAAGCTGGTAGATGACTATGCACATCATCCAACTGAAATTAAAGCCACCTTATCTGCGGCATCTAATATTCCCCATGAACGGTTATGGTGTTTATTCCAACCCCATACATATACGAGAACGTTAGCACTATTTGATGATTTTACTGAAGCCTTTGAAGAAGCGGATATTTTGATTCTTGCGGAAATATATGCGGCGAGAGAAAAGAACATCTATAAGATTTCTTCACGAGAATTAGCCGAGAAAATCAAACAGACCCATCCTGAAAAAACGGTTTATTATATGGACAGCTTTGACGAAATTGCAAGCTACGTAAAAACCAATGGCAAGGAGGGTGACTTGGTGATCACCATGGGTGCTGGAGATATTTACAAGGTAGGTGAGATGATTAATGAACTATAGTGAATATAAAGAAAAAGAAGAAAAAAGATTGGCGATTGCCATTAAGCTCTTGGAACAAGGCGTGAATTTTGTTGACATTCACACTGCATATATCGACGAAACGGTGGAAATCGGTAAAGGCACTGAAATCGGTCCTTGCGTAACCATTAGTGGAAACAGCAAAATCGGTGAAAACTGTGTGATTATGCAGAACACAAGAATCAAGGATTCAATCATCGAGGATGGTGTGGAAATTCAATCTTCGGTGATTACCGAAAGCAAAGTCGGCGAAAAGACCAAGGTGGGGCCATTTGCATATCTAAGACCGGGAAGCAATATCGGTAAAGAATGCAAAGTAGGAGACTTCGTGGAAGTGAAAAATGCCACCATGGGTAACGGGTCGAAAGCATCACATCTTACGTATATAGGGGACGCAGACGTAGGACGTAATGTTAATATAGGATGTGGCGTAGTATTTGTCAATTATGACGGATCCTCCAAGCATCGCTCTACTGTTGAGGATAACGCATTTATTGGTTGTAATACCAATTTGGTGTCACCGGTAACAGTGGAAGAAGGCGCATATATTGCTGCAGGGACCACGGTAACGACTACTGTACCGAAGGATGCATTATGTGTTGGACGAGCAAGACAGAGAAACATTGAGGGTTGGGCAGAGAGAAAAGGTTTATATCGCAAAAAATAATACAAACAATTGATGAAAGAAGAGGTACATTAAAGATGAAAAACGGCGCATATTCAGATTACAAGGTATTCACAGGAAGTACCCACACTGAACTTGCAGAGGAAATTGCATCCATAATGGGTAAACCCCTGGGCAAAGCGACAGTAACTAAGTTCAGTGATGGAGAAATTTCAGTCAACCTATGGGAATCGGTAAGAGGTATAGATGTCTATATTGTTCAACCGACCTGCAATCCAGTGAATTCTAATCTGATGGAACTGTTAATCATGATTGATGCCATGAAGAGAGCATCAGCAGGAAGAATCAATGCAGTTATCCCTTACTACGGATACGCAAGACAAGACAGAAAAGCAAAAGCGAGAGATCCAATTACCGCTAAGCTAGTTGCAAACCTTATTGTGGCCGCAGGAGCGGACAGAGTCGTAACGATGGATTTACATGCAAGCCAAATCCAAGGATATTTTGATATTCCAGTAGATCATTTGGTGGGAATGCCGATTCTTGCTAAATACTTCAAGAAAAAGGCTCTAGAAGATGTTGTCATCGTTTCGCCTGACCACGGAAGTGTAACGAGAGCGAGAAATATGGCAGAGTATCTGGATTGTCCAATTGCCATTGTTGACAAGAGAAGACCAGAACCGAACAAAAGCGAAATCATGAACATCATCGGTAACATTGAAGGCAAGAACTGCATCATCATCGACGACATGATCGACACTGCAGGAACGATTTCTAATGCCGCCAATGCCATTAAGGATTTAGGTGCTAATGCGGTATATGCGTGTGCTACCCATCCGGTGCTTTCAGGACCAGCGGTGGAACGGATTGAAAAATCTGCAATTGAAGAATTGGTATTGCTGAATACCATTCCAATGCCGGAAGACAAGAAAATCGAAAAAATGAGATTTTTATCTGTGGCACCTCTCTTTGCAGAAGCTATGACAAGAGTCTTTACCAATGGCTCTATCAGCAAATTGTTTGATTAATAAAAGGAAATTTTATGTTTGTAATAGCAGGACTGGGCAATCCCGGAAAAAAATATGAGAATACTAGACATAATATAGGATTCATCACCATTGACCAGCTGGCTTCCAAACATGACATAAAAGTGGATAAACTAAAGTTTAAGGCTCTGGTCGGCGAGGGAAGAATCGCCGGCCAGAAGGTCGTTTTGGTCAAACCGCAGACGTATATGAATCTTAGCGGTGAGTCAATTCGAGAGATTATTCATTTTTATAAGCTGGAACCAGAGCAACTGATTGTGATTTATGACGATATTGATATCGAAACGGGATCGGTCAGAATTAGAAAATTTGGTAGTGCAGGAACCCATAACGGAATGAAGTCAGTAGTATATCAATTACAATCTGATCGCTTTCCGAGAATTAGAATTGGAATGGGTAGTGAAAAAAAAGGCGACTTAGCCAATTTCGTTACGGGGGGCTTTTCTAAGGAAGAAGTTTCGATACTAGAAGAAGCAGTATCTCGTAGTGTCAATGCTGTCGAATGCATTATTGAGTCTGGCATAGACATAGCCATGAATCAATATAATATAAAGAAAAAACCAAAGAAGGACGAAGATGAAGAAAAAGGGAGTAATTAATATTTCGGGCATCTCCGAAAGCCGATGCGCACCGATTATTTCCGATACGATTAATGGAGAAGGACAAAGTCTAGTGATCACCGCTACTGTTGCAAGAGCGAAGAAATTAGCCTCTGATCTTTCTTTTTTTACCGACAAGGAAATACTGGTGTTGCCAGGAGAAGATCAAGTGTTTCTGCGATATGATGCGAAGAACCACGATCAACTAATTGAACGATTGAAAATATTAAAGGCGCTGAGAACCAAGGAAGATGTTGTGGTAGTCGCGCCTGTTTCGGCTGCCGTGAAAAAAATTACACCCCACAAAAATTTCGAGGCTTCCTCTATTCGCATCAACCTTGGAGACGACTTGCAGCCCGAGTTTATTCGGGAAACGTTGGTGAAGCTGGGATACGAACGTATGGAGCTAGTAGATATGCGCGGCGAATTCAGCTCTCGAGGAGGAATCATCGACATCTTTACACCAGATAGCGACCATCCATACCGAATTGAACTTTTTGATACAGAAGTCGATTCTATCCGAACCTTTGATATTGATTCGCAGCGTTCTATTGAAAATTTGAAATACGTAGAAATATATCCGGCAGAGCAAATGCTGGCGGATCAAAGTATTTTTCAGGATGCTGCTGCAAATCTATATAAGGAATATACGGCTCAAGCCAAACGCCTGAGAAAAAAGGATGAGACCGCTGAAGAGACTGCACAGAACTTGGAAAAACGAAGAGATGAGCTTTGCGAATACATCAAGAACGTTTCCAACCTGCAAATGCTGGAAAACTATCTGCATTACTTTTATGATGAACCTGAATATCTTTGGGATTACATGGATGAAGGGATTGTATTCATTGACGATCCAGACAGAATCGGAGAGTTTTTAGATGCGAGGACAGCAGAATCTACTGATGACTTCCAGGTCTTTTTAGAAAGAGGTCAGGTCATTCCGAAGGATGCTGAATTAATTTCGGGACGAGAGGATTTCTACCACGTTTACAGAAAGGAATTGGTGTATGTTCTGACACCTTTTCCTAAGACCATTAAGGGAATAGAATCCTTATCTGAGGTTCACAATGTTCACAGCCGTCAAATGCTTACATTTAACGGCAGAATGGAATTGCTTGAAAGTGAACTAAAGGATTATGTAAATCGAAACTACAAGATCATCATCGTGGTTAGCACCAAAGAGCGTAGGGACAATTTACAAGAATTTACTGAACGAATTGGTGTAGGTGAAAAGGTTATCTTTGCAGAAGGGACGCTTTCTGCCGGAATGGATTTCCCTGATGAGAAGGTTTGCTACATCAGTGAAAATGATATTTTTTCAGGACAAAAAACCAGCAAGAAGAAAAAAAGTAAAAAGACAAAGAGTCAGCAGATACAATCCTTTGCCGACATGAAGAACGGCGATTTTGTGGTACATGAACATCACGGAATTGGTAAATTTTTAGGCATTGAACAACTGACAGTCCAAGGAGATAAAAAAGATTATCTTAAGATCAAATATGCCGGAAATGATATGCTTTACGTTCCAGTGGAGCAAATGGACATCATTCAAAAATATATCGGATCAGATGGTGCAAGCCCTAGAGTCAATAAGCTTTCAGGTGGAGAATGGAAAGCAACAAAGGCCAAGGCCAAAGCTGCCATTGCAGAAATGGCCAAGGAGCTTCTTGACCTTTATGCTCAACGAAAGATGGAAAAAGGGTTTGCCTTTAGTGAGGATACCGTTTGGCAGAAAGAGTTTGAAGATGGGTTCCCGTTTACGGAAACCGAGGATCAGTTACGCAGCATCGAAGAAATCAAAGAGGATATGGAACGGCCGGTGGCTATGGATCGTCTTCTCTGCGGTGATGTTGGTTTTGGGAAAACAGAAGTTGCAGCTAGAGCAGTGTTTAAGTGTATTGCCGATGGCAAGCAAGCTGCAGTATTGGTGCCGACTACCATCTTAGCCAACCAGCATTATTACACCTTAAAAGAACGGTTCGAGCAATTCCCGCTAAAAGTGGAAATGCTGTCTAGATTTCGTACAGATAAGCAGCAGGACCAAATCATTTCTGATGTGCGAAAGGGCCAAGTGGATTTGATCATTGGAACCCATAGATTGCTGTCAAATGATGTGGAATTTCAGGATTTGGGTCTTTTGGTTATCGATGAAGAGCAGCGATTTGGTGTTGCCCATAAAGAAAAAATGAAACAGCTAAAAAAGAACGTTGATGTGCTGGCATTGTCTGCAACGCCAATACCGAGAACCTTAAACATGTCTCTTACAGGCATCAAGGACATGAGCCTTATTGAAGAACCTCCTGAAGAACGATATCCTGTGCAAACCTATGTTATGGAACAAGATGATGCTATGATGAAAGAAATCATCACGAGAGAAATCGACCGCGGAGGACAAGTCTTCGTGGTGCACAATCGAGTAAGGGGCATCAATAAAATTGCGGATCATATTCGCGAATTGGTTCCAGAATCCAGAGTTGTAGTAGGGCATGGACAAATGAATGAACACCATTTGGAGGATGTGATGCTCAGCTTCATCAATGGGGAAAACAATGTATTGGTTGCAACCACCATCATTGAATCAGGCATTGATATTTCCAATGCAAACACCATGATCATCATCGATGCAGACAAGTATGGGCTCTCTCAGCTATATCAACTGAGGGGTAGAGTTGGACGTTCTAATCGAATGGCTTATGCATACCTCATGTACCAAAAAGATAAGGTCCTAACAGAAGTTGCAGAGAAGCGGTTGAAAGCCATCAAAGAGTTTACCGAATTCGGCTCGGGATTCAAGGTGGCCATGCGCGACCTGGAAATCAGAGGGGCAGGGAATTTACTAGGTAGTGAACAAAGCGGCCATATGATGAATATCGGCTACGAGCTTTATTGCAAGTTGGTTGATGACGCAATACGTGCACTTCGCGGTGAGATTGTAAATGAGAAGAGAGAAGAAATCACAGTGGAGCTGATGGTCACAGCCAATATTCCAAACTGGTATATCGAAAATGAAATGCTGAAGCTACAAATGTATAAAAAGATTGCCGGCGTAAGAAATGAAGAAGACGAAGATGAGCTGATTGATGAGTTAATGGATAGATTCGGAGATGTACCGAGAGAAACCTTAAACTTGGTGAGAATTTCCAGAATTCGCAGTTTAGCGGAAGAATTATCTATCGTTAGGATTCATGAACAGCAAGGAAAGGTGATGATTGCTTTTGCGGAGAAAAACCCACTGAGCGGTTATGCATTGATGAATGTCAACGAAGCCTTTGGCGTAAACGCCTTTGTCCATGGGGGAGTAGAACCATATATCAAATTAACCACCAAGCAGGTGGCAAAGCTAAACGATACCGTCAAACTCTTGCAGATTATTGCTGACAATAAAAAAGCCTGATGAAATCAGGCTTTTTGCTGTTTTTGTGCTGTTTGCTTTTGTGCTAGCCTTGCCATAAAGCAGGTCAATATTTGCGAGACGGGAACGGCAATCCAAATGCCCAGCCGCCCTGTTAATTGTGGAATGATCAACAGAGAAATCAGTAGCAGAACGGGTTCGCCGTAAACGAGCAAGTATGCGAAAGCATTTTGTTCTGTAGCATAAAACCAAGATGTGGTAATGCGCAAGTAAGCCATGAAGATAAATCCTACAAGGAAATATGGCAAGGCCTCGACAACCTGGGTGCTAACCATTGGAGAAGCACCGAACAAAGGCCCGATTAAGCTACGCATCAAATACAGTACCACCATACAAACGATGGCAATAGCTACAGCCGTTTTATATGCAAGAATTCCGGTGAAGCGCACATGTTCATGTGCCTTTTGGCCGTGATGCTGACTGAGCAGAGGTTGGCTACCATCGCCAACGCCTTGGAGCAGCAGCAAAATGATTGAATTGATGTAGGCAACGACGGCATAGCAGGCAACTGCATTGGCACCGCCATAAATCATGGCAAATTTATTCATCAGAATCAAAATGATGTTGGGAGAAAACGTCAATCCAAAAGGGGACAATCCACTTTTTAGGATGGTTACGGTTAGCGATGCCCACTTTGTTTTTGGTGGAATGGAAAGCTTAACGTGTTTTTTGATCATGAAGATGACACAAAAAAGCAGGGAGAAGCCTTCGCCGGCAACTGTTGCAAGTGCAGCACCGATTAAGCCGAAATCAAATACCCAAATCAAAAGATAATCCAGCACAATATTTATGGCACAGCCGCACACCATGGCAATCATTGCATGCATCGCTCCACCCATATTTCTTAATAAGGGGATAAGCCCTGAAGCGAAAATTTGGAAAATCGATCCAAGGACAATAATGTGTAAGTAATCCATGCCGTAAGTGAGCAGGGCATCATCTGCACCAAAGGCAACAAGCAAGGGGTGATTTAGGAAATAGAAGACCAAAGTGCAACCAATACTCGCCATAGACAAGAGCAAAATGGTCATGGCAAAGTATTTCCCTTGTTTTTTTTGATTCATGCTGTGAATCGAATACTGTACAGCGCCACCCATACCGATACCGGTGCCAATGGAGAAGATAAAAGCCGTTATGGGATAAGCCACATTAATGGCTGCTAACCCGTCATCACCAATGCTGTTACCAATAAAAAAGCCATCGACGATGGCATACACTCCTGACAGTGCAAATGCTAAGATGGAAGGGATGACGAAAGCGAAAAAATCTTTATGGCTATGCATTTCGCGCCTCCTCTTTTTCTTTGAACAGCGCAACAAAGAGAGCCATGTTGTCAATCAAAGCATCCGCAGCTTCATTGCCCATAGCGCTGATTGTGGAGGCTTCCAATTGAACAAGGTCAGCGATTGGTTTTTTGGCGAAGCTTCTACCAGCTGTAGTTAATCTAATGCCTTTACTACGTTTATCTGTCTTTGACGAAGTAAATACTACATATCCTTTTCCTTGAAATCCTTTTAAAATCGAATTCACGGTTTGTTTTGGCAAAATCCATTCTTCGCATATGGCTGTTTGTGTGCAGCCTGCGTCATTATTCCAAAGGGAAAGCAGCACCAAAAGGCTGTTATAGGAAAGGTTGTATTTCTTAGCCCATTCCTCATAAACGATATTCATGTCACGCCAAACACTGTAGAATTGTGACATCTTTTGGTTAGCAATTTGTTTATCCATTTCATTCCTCCTAGGCTATTAGTCCGAACTCGGACTAATAGGATTATAAATCATTTGTGAGGAAAAAGTCAAGGGGTTATTCTTCTTAAACATGTTGGAATCATAGACTGTTCGTGGTATAATGTGTGTTATATCTTACGCTATCGGCGCAAGATGAACACCGATTTGGAGGGTTAACGATGTTATTTAAGGAAATTACAATTGTAGATGAAGCCTTTAAGATTAAAGAAGGAATGTATGTCGGTATTACCGATGACAAAATAGATTATATCGGAGATAAAATGCCAGAAAAAAACTATGGCGAAGTATATCTAGGAAAAAATCGATTGCTTATGCCTGGTTTTTTTAATGCTCATGCACATTCACCAATGGCATTGATGCGAGGCTATGGAGAAAATTTGGTTCTTCAAGATTGGCTGACCAAAAGGATTTTCCCCTTTGAAGACAAGCTAGATGGCAATGCAGTGTATTGGGGAACTATGCTTTGCATGGCAGAATCTATTCGGTTTGGAATTGTGTCTTCTTCAGACATGTATTACTTCATTCCTAACATGGTACAGGCGGTTTTGGACAGTGGGGCCAAAGGAAATATTTCTAGATCCATTGTCAATTTTACTGGGGAAGCGTTTGCGGAATTGAAATCGGTAGAAGAAACGAGAGATGCCATTGCGCAGTTCCACGGCATAGGTAACGGACGAATCAAAATTGACGCCAGCCTTCATGCGGAGTACACTTCTGATGAAAAAACAGCGAGAGCTTTAGCAGAATTGACCCAAGAGGAAAATTTGATTATGCATCTACATGCTTCTGAAACGAAATTAGAACATGAGGAATGTAAGCTGCGACATGGTGGACTTACACCAATTCAATATTATCATCAATGCGGATTGTTTGAGACGCCTGCTGTGGCAGCTCATTGTGTTCACTGCGAAGGCGAAGATTTTGATCTACTAAAAGAAAAGGGTGTAACTGTTGCATCAAATCCAATTAGTAATCTAAAGCTGGCCAGTGGAATCTGTGATGTTCCTAAGATGCTTTCTAAAGGAATTAATGTAGCGATTGGAACGGATAGCGTGTCTAGCAACAACAGCTTAAATTTCTTGGAAGAAATGAAGGCGTTTACCACCATCGCAAAGGTAAAGGCAGAAGATCCTACAGTGGTAACACCTACAGATGCCCTTATGGCTGCAACCAAAAGTGGCGCCATAGGCCAAGGAAGAACGGACTCTGGCGTATTGAAGCAAGGGAACAAAGCCGATCTTATTGTTATGCGTACTGACGTTCCGAATATGCATCCGGTTCACAATATGGTGAACAATATTGTTTATTCAGCAGCAGGAAGCGACATCGTATTGACTATGGTTGACGGAAAAGTGTTGTACAAAGATGGAGAATACTTGACCATCGACATGGAAAAAACCATATTCGAAGCAGAAAAAGCAACTGATCACATTTTAAAACAACTATAAAAACAAAAGGGGAAACTATGTCAGAAAAGGGAAATAAATTCATTAAGGGCGCCGCGATTTTAGGTATGGCTGGAATCGTCATCAAGTTTTTAGGCGCTATATTCAGAATTCCGCTAACCAACTGGATTGGTAGCGACGGAATGTCATATTATGGTGTAGCCTACACCATTTATAGTGCATTGCTGGTATTATCCACCGCAGGAATTCCTGTAGCCATTTCTAAAATGGTGTCGGAGCGTATTGCCGTTGGAGAATACAAAAATGCACACAAAGTGTTTAAGGTAGCTACTGCAATGCTATTTGTCATTGGAATTGTCTCTTTTGGTGTTTGCTACTTTGGCGGTGAATTCATTGCGGAAATGTTTGGCAACAAAGATGCTGCGCTGGCAGTCAAAGCCATTTCACCAGCACTGTTATTTGTTCCATTGTTCTCTTCCTTCAGAGGTTATTTTCAGGGAAGACAAAACATGAATCCTACAGCGGTTTCGGAGATTACTGAACAGGTGGTTAGAGTTGCCGTGGGATTATATCTAGCATATACCTTTTGGAAGAGTGCTGGAAATATTGAATCTGCAGCTGGCGCTACCTTCGGTGCATCAGCTGGAGCCATAGCAGGATTAGGCATCATCGTCATCATATATTTGCTCAATAGACGCGTGATCCATAGAAAAATTGACACCAACATTCAGCGTGTCGAAGAAACCAGTTCATTGGTGAAGCAAATTGTTTATATTGCAGTGCCGATCATCATTGGATGTGAAATCATGCCGATGATGACCTTAATCGACACCAGCATCATTATGAACCGATTACAAGCCACAGGGTGGACATTTGCTGAAGCGAAGAGCCAGTACGGATTACTTAGCGGATTCTGTAGCCCGTTGATTGCCTTCCCTCAAATTTTCACTCAGGCAGTAGCAGTAAGTCTTGTTCCAGCCATTGCAGCAAAATTTAAGGTGAATGACAAGCAAGGAGTACAAGATAATATAAAACTGGGATATCGAACAACGATGATTATGGCATTTCCTTGTGCACTAGGCATATTCGCTTTGGCGGAGCCGATTTTGTGGTTGCTATATAGCAGTCAAAAGGCTAGTGCAAGTGATGCAGTGCCGACGTTGATGATCATGGCGGTTAGCGTAATTTTCTTGGCCGTAACACAGACATCGGTTGGTGTACTTCAATCCATTGGCAAACAAATGGTTCCAGTAAAGCATCTTGCCATTGGTTGTGTGGGGAAAGTCATTGTAACGTATATCTTAGTTGGCATACCGGAATTGAATATTATGGGTGCTGCCATTGGAACCATGGTTGCCTACTTTGTTGCCCTTGTATTAAATAATAGAACGGTAAAGAAATTGACAGGAACAACCTTCGATTATGGTTTGACTTATATTAGACCAGGTATGGCATCAGTCATTATGGGTATATGTGCGTTTGCTTCTTATAAACTGATTTCAGGAGCCCTTGGAAATAGTCTTGCAACGTTAATCTCAATCGGAGTTGGAGGCATTATCTATGTAGTGCTAATTTTCGCCATGAAGGCCATTACTTTAGATGAAGTCGCTACGATGCCAGGCGGAACGAAGCTGGTGAAAATCATTGGAAAGTTTGTAAGGTGAGGACATGCTCAAAGAATATGAACAACTATACGAAGTGAAAACTACGGAAGGGGAAGCACTAGAACGACTGACTGCTATAGTGAGCATTTTGCGAAAGGAGTGCCCCTGGGATAAAGAACAAACCCACGAATCCTTGACCAGCTGCATGCTAGAAGAAGCCTATGAAGCTGTAGACGCCATCATTGAACAGGATGTGGCAAATCTGCGAGAAGAGCTTGGCGATGTATTATTGCAAGTGGTTTTCCATAGCAGCCTTTCGGAAAACGAAGGTGAATTTACCCTTATAGATGTTATAAATGAAGAATGCGATAAAATGATTCGTAGGCACCCACATATTTTTTTGCAGGAAAAGGTAAAAACTATTGACAAAGCCCTTGAAAAATGGGAGAATATGAAGAGTGAAGAGCACGGAGAGTCAACTTATACTGATAGCCTAAAGCGAGTGCCTAATGCTCTGCCAGCTTTAATCAGAAGTACTAAGGTACAGAGTAAAGCTTCTAAGGCAGGTTTTGATTGGGAGGATGCAAGTGGTCCTTTTGATAAAATTGAGGAAGAACTTGCCGAATTACGACAAGCTTACGCAGAAGGTGATGTTTGTGGAATGTCAGAAGAACTTGGCGACCTGCTTTTCTCAGTGGTTAACCTTTCCAGATTTCTGGAGGTAAACCCAGAAGAATCGTTAAATGAATCTACGAGAAAATTCATCAAGCGGTTTGCACTTATCGAAAAAGCGACTATCGAGAGAGGCGTGGATCTGAAACACTTGGACCTAGAAGCGTTAGACAACCTTTGGGTAGAAGCTAAGAAAATGTAGGTATTATTACTTATATATGATTTAAGGAGGATTTATAATGAACAAAGCTGAACTAGTTGCTGCAGTAGCAGAAAAAACCAACTTTACCAAGAAAGATGCAGAAGTTGCAATCAATGCATTCCTTGCAAGTGTTGAAGGTGCTCTAGTGAAGGGTGAAAAAGTACAGTTAATCGGATTTGGTACTTTCGAAACAAGAGAAAGAAAAGCTAGACAGGGAAGAAACCCTAGAAAACCTGATGAAATCATCAAAATCGCTGCTTCTAAAGCGCCTGTATTCAAAGCAGGAAAAGCATTGAAAGACGCAGTAAATAAATAAGATTAATTAAAGGGTAACGTCGTTGCCCTTTTTTTAATAAGAGAAGGAAAGAGACGAAATGAGAATCGATAAATATTTGAAAAATTCCAGATTGATTAAAAGAAGGACAGTGGCAAAGGATGCTTGCGACCAAGGACGCGTATCCGTTAATGGGAAAGTAGCGAAGGCCGGAACGGAATTAAAAGAAGGCGACGAGCTACACATTGAATTTGGAAACAGTTCAATTACAGCAAAGGTCCTAAAACTTACAGAATCTCCGAGAAAAGAAGATGCTGTAGATATGTATGAAATCATTAACCAATAAAAAAACGCCTCTTTAAACAGAGGCGTTTTTTATTGTTGGTATTCTTTTCATGACCTTATTCCAAACCAGTGGGATTAATATCGTTTGCACAGGAATAGAAAAAGCACATTTAATGAGTCTTGCTGGGAGCAATGCTAGATATCCTTGGCCCATTAATATATGTAGCCAATAGGTGTCTAAGCATAAATTCAACCCAAGTACGACAATGGCACTGGCCACTAAGCTTCTCTTCCATGTAATGTTTTTCTTGTACAGCACCAGTCCGAAAACCAAACCGGTTAACGCAGCCGTCAAGGTGAACCCTGGGAAGTATGGACCGCTAGGGAAAATCAGCATACCGAGTACATCGCCAATAACATAAGCCGCTGCTGACCAAAATGGTCCATAGAGGATTCCCAGCATAGCGACGGGGAGAAAGCCAAAGCCGATACGAAGTATACCTGTATTGATGGATAAGTACCGCGTCAATATCACTTCTGCTGCGATAAAAAAGGCAACAGTGATCAGCTTGGTCGTGTTAGAACTTCTTTCCATTAAAAAAACTCCTTTCTTCTTTAGTGTAACTACACCAAAGAATACAGAAGTTTAACTTGTACGCTTTTCAAAGGTGTAGTAGTGGACGCAATATTGCACCGCGACATTTGCCTTCGTTCATAAGCAACATCCCATCTTATGACACTTGACGCACAATATTTACTCTACCAGTAACCATCATATCACAATATTTCTATTGTGTACAGTCATTGGCTTTGATATACTAATATCTATGCAAAAGATAATGAACGAAAAAAAATATATGACCATGTATCTGTTCACTTACGCATCTATTGGCGTATTGTGTCCTTTGATTGGGCAGTACCTAAGCAGTATTGGTTTCAGTGGCACACAAATCGGAACAGTTACAGCAGTGAGTACGGCAATTTCAATCTTTGCGTCTACGTTTTGGGGTAAGAAATACACCAATGCTTTAGATGGAAGAAAAATTGTCTTCCTTTTATGTGTGGCTGCAGCGTGCATGGCAGTGGTCAATTTATATGTTACTACATTTATTTTATTTACCATCACCTATGGGATATTATATTTCTTTCAAGGTCCTATTATGGGTTTGACAGATGCGATGGTTCTTGAAACCGGAGAAAACTTTGCGAAGATCAGATTGTGTGGTGCAATTGGCTACGCTGCATCTGTATTCATCGGTGGGAAAATTGGTGAAGCATTTGGTCTAGATAATATCTTCGTCATTTATGCCGGAGCGTTTCTCATTGGTGGCTTTCTGGTCATGACCGTGAACCCGGTCAAAGTTCGCCCAGCGAAGACTGCCGAAGCTGTTCATGATGACCATGAAAACGTCGGATTTCTTGAACTACTTAAGGATAAGAAAACCATGCAACTGATTTTGTGCGGAATTTTCATCTTCGGATCCAACGTGGCGAATAATACTTATTTCGGATTTCTATATCGCGACGGAGGCGGAACAGTAGCTGGTGTGGGCACCATTTTTTTATTAATGGTTGGAAGTGAAGCACCGTTTATGGCGATTGCGCCCAAGCTAGCATCAAAGTTTACACAGGAAAAACTCATCGCTGGTGCAATGATGATTTCTGTATTGCGCTTTGGGTGGTATGCATCGGGGCCATCTTCGACTATGTTAATGGTATTCTTCTTTTTACAAGGGATGGTTAATGGCGTTTTACTTGTAGAATACATGAAATACATTTCGCGTAGTGTTGAAGGCCGATTAATCGGAATCGCGGTGTCGGCATTTTATGCAATCAGCTCCAGTGGGGGAACCATTCTCTGCAACTTTTTAGGCGGAGTAGCGATGGATTACTACGGCAGCACAGGCGTATACGCACTATTTGCAGGACTCAATTTAATTGGTATCACCTTGTATCTTTTCTTTGGATTACAAAAGACAGACAGAAAACAAAAATAATACAATGGAAGTATTGACAAAGAGAGATACAAATGATAATATAGTCAAGCTATCTAGGAAAGCGGAAAAGCGAAAGTGAGCACGAAAAAATAACGAAATAAAGTTAAGAAAAAGTGTTGACAGGAGC